>JBCBRM010000143.1:0-509 GCA_039819665.1 Bacteroidota bacterium | reverse complement strand
GCTGTTCTCCATTGGTTTTATTTATCGAATTTTTGCCTGGTTTTATAAAATTCGATAAATAAAACCAATGGAGAACAGCCATTTAAAGATCCATAATTTCGAGGAAAGCAGATGAACTACTGCATCAGGTCCATATAAAGTCTCACCACCATCCAAATCGATCAAAGCCATTTCACTTCTGAATCGTTCGTAATCGACCGCAGCCAGGTACTCATCTGGCATTTCCTGGTAGGCCCAGGTATAATCCTTATCGGCCAATCCCAGTCTCAAAAGACTGTTTTTGGAACGAATGCAAAGGGTACACCCACCATCGTATATGATACTCTTCTTTCCCATTGTATTGTTAAATTTCTGTTTTAATTAGAAAATTCAAAAAACACTTTTCTTTACCAGTTCTGGGACTTCCTTATCTATTCTTCTGGCTAGTTCCGGCAATTTGATGGTCGGAACTGCGGGGAAAAGGTGATGCTCTAAATGGTAGAACATATTATAAGTGAGTAGGTTTTTCC
>JBCBRM010000142.1:0-511 GCA_039819665.1 Bacteroidota bacterium | reverse complement strand
CCAGTAAGTAAGAATCATTAAACCAATTAATAATAAAATACTGACAGGAATGATTATTTTTGGCAGGACTTCTAATATTAAAGCTACTCCTAAAGCAGTTTCAATTGCAGTAAATATAAGAGCTGTAAATACAGTTGACTGTCTAGATTTTAAAAGTTGTAGTTTGGAAATATGGTCTACAAATTTCCAGGGTTCTATTAGTTTTGCGATACCCGTGAATAAAAAAACGATACCTACTAATAGTGAGGTGTGAAAAAAAGATAAATCTGTAAATATTGGATTCATATAGACTTTACAATCGCGAAAAGTCAATTTTATTAGTATTTATTAACAAGCTACTTCAGTATTTTTACTTGAAATTAACATAATTAATATATTGTTGCTGGTAGAAGAAAAATTAGAAAGAGAATTCTATGAAATTAGTGAAGTTTTTTATAAAAAATCTTGAGCTTGCAATAAGCATTAAAATTAGCAATTAAACCAGATGAAATATAAAGTATATATCGAAAAA
>JBCBRM010000141.1:0-525 GCA_039819665.1 Bacteroidota bacterium | reverse complement strand
CAAATCGAAAGCAGACTTATTGTATGATATTGAGATAATTTCAAAGGATCTGTACAAAGAACTAATTCTCTTTATGCAAATCAGAAACCAATTCATACAATAAGTCTGCTTTCGATTTGAAAGATAGTGCACTGCTTTTATGACCAAGCGTGTTTATATTCTCTTTGTTAATATTTAATAGGAATATTAGAATCTCATTTAACCTACCTTCTAATATTAGGGAACTTTGAAGAACTTTGATTCTAATTTCTATATTCATTTGATCAATTTGTTTACCGATAACGATAAGCTAAACTCTCGTACGCAGCGTTAGCGGAGTATGGAGTTTCGGTTTTGTTATGAGATTTTAGTTTGCGATTATCAATGCGATATTTTCCTTCTCAGGGTTCTCCTTTTCGAATGATTCGATAAGTAAGTTATAATTGCCATTTTCTAAATCACCCAAAAAGAACCTTCTATCTGAATGAGTTAAGGTATCCTTAAGTATAGGATTGCCATTAAATATTAGACTTGTGGTAATTACCT
>JBCBRM010000140.1:0-537 GCA_039819665.1 Bacteroidota bacterium | reverse complement strand
GAACACTTAGCAAGTTCCTGTCCTTTGCAGGAACACATCATACGGTTCAGGCCGTCCTCATATCTCTTCAGTAAATCATGGGTTTCACGCTAAGGCGCGGACCTGACGGGGCGTTAGCTCAGCTGGGAGAGCACCTGCTTTGCAAGCAGGGGGTCATCGGTTCGATCCCGATACGCTCCACCAATGGGTCGGTAGCTCAGGTGGTTAGAGCGCACGCCTGATAAGCGTGAGGTCGGAGGTTCAAGTCCTCCTCGACCCACCATCTGGCTCTGCTGTCGGATTGACGCTGTTGGATCGGCGTTTGGGGGCGTTAGCTCAGCTGGGAGAGCACCTGCTTTGCAAGCAGGGGGTCGTCGGTTCGATCCCGACTGGCTCCACCAGACACTTCTGTGACTTGAAGAAGACATCAGTTTCCGTCCGGGCATCGCCCGCAGACGGCATATCAGACATCGTGAAGAGGAAGATCATTCCGAAAACTCATCCGTTTCCCTGGAGCAGGGTTGCGGACAGCCTGCCAAGCGCAAGCGCTCGACGTTC
>JBCBRM010000139.1:0-546 GCA_039819665.1 Bacteroidota bacterium | reverse complement strand
CGTCGGGGTGCTTTTCACCTTTCCCTCACGGTACTGGTTCACTATCGGTCGATCAGGAGTACTTAGGCTTGGAGGGTGGTCCCCCCATCTTCGAACAGGATTTCACGTGTCCCGCCCTACTCTAACAGGCTCTCTTTTACAAATACGGGGCTGTCACCCTCTTCGGCCGCGCTTCCCAACGCGTTCTTCTTGTTTCGAGCCAGGCCTGGTCCGCGTTCGCTCGCCACTACTAGCGGAGTCTCGGTTGATGTCCTTTCCTCCGGGTACTTAGATGTTTCAGTTCCCCGGGTTTGCTTTTAAAACCCTATATATTCAGGTCTTAAATACTTGATACAGGCGTCAGATGTCAGTTCTCAGCAGTCAGTACAAGACTGACGGCCGATAACTGACAACTAACAACTGACAAGTGGGTTGCCCCATTCGGAAATCCGCGGATCGAAGCCTATTCGCAGCTCCCCACGGCTTATCGCAGCGTATCACGTCCTTCATCGCCTCTTATCGCCAAGGCATCCACCAAACGCCCTTCTTGCGCTTGATCCGATCCAG
>JBCBRM010000138.1:0-565 GCA_039819665.1 Bacteroidota bacterium | reverse complement strand
CTCCGTTTGTAGGCGTCCGGTTTCAGGGTCTGTTTCACTCCCCTTGTCGGGGTGCTTTTCACCTTTCCCTCACGGTACTTGTGCGCTATCGGTCGGTAAGGAGTACTTAGGCTTGGAGGGTGGTCCCCCCATGTTCAGACAGGATTTCACGTGTCCCGCCCTACTCAAATCTCTTGCTCGGCATTACCTGTACGGGGCTGTCACCCGCTAAGGCCCAACTTTCCAGAAGGTTCCAGTTGTCGTTGCAAGAGCATTGGCCTGGTCCGCGTTCGCTCGCCGCTACTAGCAGAGTCTCGGTTGATGTCCTTTCCTCCAGGTACTTAGATGTTTCAGTTCCCTGGGTTTGCTTCTATTCCCCTATATATTCAGGGATAGATACCTTTTATTGATAACAAGAAATCCGAACCCGGTTGCCCAGGCCGAAGCTCAGAAAACCGAGCTCGAAGTTCTTGTCATCTAAGGTGGGTTTCCCCATTCGGAAATCTACGGATCAAGGGCTGTTCGCACCTCCCCGTAGCTTATCGCAGCGTACCACGTCCTTCATCGACTCTTACCGCCAAGGCAT
>JBCBRM010000137.1:0-588 GCA_039819665.1 Bacteroidota bacterium | reverse complement strand
GCGGGTTTTATAAAAGAAATCCCGCGCTAGTCTTGCACGTGCTGCATTTACTTTAAAACTTTCTCTGATTGTGAAGTGAAAAAAGTGAAAGTGAAAAGTGAAAAAGTGAAAAAGTGAAGTAATTTTTTGGTCTTTAATTTTTTTTGTTTTCAGGTAAGTTGAAGGGGGGGTCTTGGGTAATAACAACATAGGTATAAAAAAGTGCACAACAACTTTCTTATGGGTGTTAAATTTTGGACAAGTTGGAGAAATTTTCAAGAATTTTCAAAATCACACTACTACGGTGACTTTTTTCAAAAATGGTCTCCAACTTGTGATTTTTTGAAAAATTTCCAAGGGATTTGCTATATAAAATTGGAGGTGATTTTTTTAATGGGATTTCTTTTGAAAATTGAAGGCGATTTCAGAAAAAAATTAAAGGGATTTCTTTTGTAAAATTCTACCCCCGCGCTAGTCTTGCACGTGCTGCATTTACTTTAAAACTTTCTCTGATCCCCGCTATCGTTGTGAAGTGAAAAAGTGAAAGTGAAGTGAAAGTGAAGTAATTTTTTGGTCTTTAATTTTTTTTGTTTTCAGGTAAGTTGAAGG
>JBCBRM010000136.1:0-592 GCA_039819665.1 Bacteroidota bacterium | reverse complement strand
TATATTATTAAAAGCATTGCGTTATTCGCGATGAATGATAAACTCTAGATTTGTTTAAAAAAGCTGCTTCTTTATCGCAAATTTACAGAACCATTTTGCCGACTTCCCTTACCCACTTTTCTCTATTAACCAGAGGCTTTTTACCTTGGAGACCTGATGCGGTGATTAATATGGAGAAAGTTCAATGACATTTAAAGAAGCAGCTTTTTTAAACAAATCTAGAGTTTATCATTCATCGCGAATAACGCAATGCTTTTAATAATATATAATCCATTCTAATTCAAATTACTATGATTCATGAATAAGTTTGCTTTGAGATCGGATTATATATTATTAAAAGCATTGCGTTATTCGCGATGAATGATAAACTCTAGATTTGTTTAAAAAAGCTGCTTCTTTAAATGTCATTGAACTTTCTCCATATTAATCACCGCATCAGGTCTCCAAGGTAAAAAGCCTCTGGTTAATAGAGAAAAGTGGGTAAGGGAAGTCGGCAAAATGGTTCTGTAAATTTGCGATAAAGAAGCAGCTTTTTTAAACAAATCTAGAGTTTATCATTCATCGCGAATAACGCAATGCTTTTAATAATATA
>JBCBRM010000135.1:0-607 GCA_039819665.1 Bacteroidota bacterium | reverse complement strand
TGACATTATAAGCACCATATTGTGGAATCCAAAAACACTGAATGAAATCAAAGAATTATTGTATAAAGCCAATTGTGTGTCAATAGATAACGGTAAGATAACTACAATAGGTTTTGCGAGAAGTGGTATGGGAAAATACTTTTACAAAGTCTTTGATAATGATTTATCTGACAGTGAAATCGAAAAATTTAATGATGGTTGTACATACATTTATTTTAAGAAAAATATCGTTTTTGAATATGGAGGAGGAGCAGTTGGGGCACAATGTTTCCCAGATCAATAAGTAAGCCGCTAACATCAGCTACAACTCCAGCCAGCAGCTAAAGCAGCTGTCCGAGGTATAGCTAGTCGTTAGCATATAAAAAAATAAAGTCAGTGCAAGTAGTCTATCTATTAATATTTTTACTCTGTGGTCTGTCTTGTTTTGGACAGACCAAGGTTGGATATATAGATTATGATAAAGTTGTTCTTACACTACCAGAGCATTTTTCGGGAAAGAAGAAAATTGAGTCGCTCCGTATACGGTTTGAGGATTCGATAATTGAAATGTCTAATAATTTTAGAAATGTTCTGGATTCAATCTATATGCATGATCATATGACAGATT
>JBCBRM010000134.1:0-634 GCA_039819665.1 Bacteroidota bacterium | reverse complement strand
ATGCGTAATCGTGAAGTTGAAATTGTTCGTCAGAATTATAATACAGTTCTCCTACTAAGTCATCAAAACATATTACAGGTCTATACTCGATTCCATTACTTTTTATTTCCCCTTGATCTTGAAGCATAGCAATGTCAAATGCAAACTCGCCACATATTTCTTTTGCTGTTTCAAAGGGGACTCTATGCTTAAGCATTTTTTCTCTTAATACCTTAAGAATTTGAAATTGCCATTCTGCTGCTAATTCTTCGTATTTCTCTGAGGTATTAATTTTCATATTTTTTACAATTACACATAACGGTTAGCTATGCCTCGGACAGCTGCTTTAGCTGCTGGCTGGAGCTTAGCTGATGTTACCTGATTTTATTTTTAATGCAGGGGTCGATTTCATTTTTATTCCTGACACATTCGATTTTTCGAATTGGTCTTTTAAAGACTTAGAGACATAAAAATTCGACGATTCATTGATAAGGGAAAATTTAGATATGAATTTATTTAAGGTCAAATTCTTATATCGGTAAAAAGTGATAGAATCTTTGTCTAGTTGAATGGCCTGCTTAATGAAACCTGGCTTAGGCATTCCTGAACTATCTAATAAGGTTTTCTTTTTATTATGATAGAAATTTACCTTTTG
>JBCBRM010000133.1:0-639 GCA_039819665.1 Bacteroidota bacterium | reverse complement strand
TTTTATGAATTCTCTCCTCCATGAGACCATTTCTTACGAGAAATTCTGACTCTGACCATAAAACATAATCCAGAATGTCCATCGATATATATAATAAATAAGCTTTAAATGGCTTCTTTTTATAATTCAAGCTCAGCGGAAAAAAGCGATGAGAAGGAAGCGGATAATCTTGTAAAATATCTTTTACATTCTGGCTGACTATTATCCCATTAGTACAAAATACTTGGTGCATAAAGTCTGTAGGAATTGAACCTTTGGCTAAAATAATCCCAGTACTGTGAAGGTCGAAACTGCCATAATTCTTTGAGGTTAATTCGTAAATAGAATTTAGTGAATTTTTGGGATAGGCATTGCCCAAGGTTATCTGATTCCAGTTTGTGCCAACAATAGACTCCTTGTCTTCATATTCGATTTTAAAGTATTCCAAATCTTGTTTTTTATTTTCAGGTAACGATTAGCTAAACTTCCGTACGCAGCGTTAGCGGAGTATGGAGTTTAGGTTTTGTTGTGTGTAGTTATTCCCTTTCTATCAGTTTTCCTTTTTTGTCAAATCGCAAACAAGCCCAAGGTAAATTTAAGTCTTTACCATATTGATTTAGATTTATATTTAAAACTTTAGTCTCATTTATTTGGTATGAC
>JBCBRM010000132.1:0-655 GCA_039819665.1 Bacteroidota bacterium | reverse complement strand
CATACACTATTCATGACGCTTTGACGGGATATATAAATAGAGAAACGAACACTCAAATTTGGACAAGAGCAGCTAAGGCTTATTCCAAATATCAAAAGTGCGGACTGAAAGCAGCTAAGAATTTATTGGTAACGGGATGGGAAAAATAATCTTGCCAACAAAACCTAAACTCCATACTCCGCTGACGCTTCGCACGGCGTTTAGCTAATCGTTGTGTGAAATTAATAATGAAGACAGTAACAAGCATAATGCTATCGATGATTTGTTACTGTCTTCATTATTAATTTCACACAACGCCGAGCTAAACTTCGTACGTAGCGTCAGCGGAGTATGGAGCTTAGCTATTGTTACAGGCTTTTATTAAACTTCGACGATTGAGCGCAATCTTTCGAATAATAATTCCGCCTCATTATATTTTTCCCATTTAATATCTTTAGGCTTATATGCTCTTTCTAGAGAGTAGATCATATGCTCTTTAAATGAATGATGGACTTTGCCATGTTTGACAAAACTTCCAAACCCAATCGCAATTGTAAATTGATCTAGATAGAGAAAGTCATCATAAAGCTTAGATTCCATATAATTTTCTGCCTCAAATAAAAAGGATTCATAAGGAACAAAAGATAATTCAATCATTCTCTTTGCATTCTCCTTT
>JBCBRM010000131.1:0-696 GCA_039819665.1 Bacteroidota bacterium | reverse complement strand
GGAAGATTTCCCAAACATGATGTTTTTGTCAAATGAGTTTCAGGGCTTAAAGAGTCCTTATAGGGGAAACTTTAAGCCGAAGCAATCAACTAGCTAATTAGCCAGGTAGTTCGAAAAGCCGAACGAACAATTATGACAAAAATGTATGACAAATACAAAATATAAAATAGAAATAATAGAATTCGATTAAATAAGAAATAGAGGTTAAAAAATAGAAAGTTGCCGTTTAGGGGAGTATGTGAACCTAAGGCTATTAAAAATACCTGCTCTTACAGGAGGCTCTTTATCGCTTATCTGCAGAGAACTTACTGGCAAATAGTTCCAAACAATCAAAAGATTTGACTATTTGAACAGTTTTTAGCTTCGATTATGATTTAGCTTAGTAATTTCCCTTCACTCTGAAAGCAAAAATTAACAGAGTACATAAAAGGTCTGGATAATGATCCTGGCTTTTTTATATACCTTCGATTAGTCAAAACCTTACTTATAGTCCAATTGAAAGCCCTTTTCCTAAGGGCTTTTTTTTCGATATACCTGATTTGATTTGGGCCCACTGAGCTATACATGATGCATGATCTATTTTTCCATGGAAGGGTTCTGCTTAAGCTCAAAATTTGACTATTCGCGTAAAGCTTAAAAAAAATAAAGCGAGAAGGCTCTATTTTTAGGCTCTTACAAATAAATACTATCGTTTCA
>JBCBRM010000130.1:0-707 GCA_039819665.1 Bacteroidota bacterium | reverse complement strand
CTCTTTCCCATTCTCCTTCTAATATTTTTACTATTCATTTTCTTAATTCCACAGGAAAGACCAATTGGAAATAAGTTTGATAAGACTTCAATAAAAGAAATATTAGAAGGAGAATGGGAAAGAGAAGCTGTTGGTTATGAAAAAAACAAATGTAAGGAATCTAATCGCTTTATAATGAGTTTTGTAATGAATGACTCCAGTTTCAATGCAGATGGATACCTTGAATACTTCACATACTCAAGCAAGGAGAGGGAAGCAAAGATTTGTTATTTAGATCATGGGAGTTACTCATTTGTATTTTTTGATATACTCGTAAGTGATTCTATAACAAAACTTGATATAACAGGCTATCTTTGGTCAGAAGAATGGAGCTTAAATGTAATTGATTCAAACACAATAGCATTAGACAATAAAACATATACCAGAAGCAATTTGGTTAAATCAAATGAATGGTATCACCAAGAAAAATGAATAAAACGTGCTACAACACAACCTAAACTCCATACTCCGCTGACGCTGCGTACGGCGTTTAGCTAATCGTTGTGCTCAAATAAATATAATATAAATGGCAAGTATTGATAGAGTCGATTGGCATTCCAGTGGAGATTACCCAGATGGCCTACCATCAGAAAATGGAGGGACCCATATTGGGATGTACTTGAACTGGATAATTGATAATAATCTAATAGGATCGATTCATATAGAAA
>JBCBRM010000129.1:0-754 GCA_039819665.1 Bacteroidota bacterium | reverse complement strand
TGATTATAATCAAAACATTTTAAAGTTTAGTGTTGTTTATAAAAGTAGATACATAAGATCATTTCTCTAGTAAAGTGATACTAAAAAAGAGGAGTATCTGAATGTTTACTGATATTATTTACTCATTGCATTTGTGAGAACCTGTTCATTCGCTATTACTTAGAAAGTCCAACCTTATTTCAATTCCGCTGTCTAGTAATATGTTTAAATTGAACAGGTTCTCACAAATGCAATGAGTAAATAATATCAGTAAACATTCAGATACTCCTCTTTTTTAGTATCACTTTACTAGAGAAATGATCTTATGTATCTACTTTTATAAACAACACTAAACTTTAAAATGTTTTGATTATAATCATGAAACTTTCTAGTTCAACAATAAACTTTAACGTGTTTTGATTATAATCAAAACATTTTAAAGTTTAGTGTTGTTTATAAAAGTAGATACATAAGATCATTTCTCTAGTAAAGTGATACTAAAAAAGAGGAGTATCTGAATGTTTACTGATATTATTTACTCATTGCATTTGTGAGAACCTGTTCAATTTAAACATATTACTAGACAGCGGAATTGAAATAAGGTTGGACTTTCTAAGTAATAGCGAATGAACAGGTTCTCACAAATGCAATGAGTAAATAATATCAGTAAACATTCAGATACTCCTCTTTTTTAGTATCACTTTACTAGAGAAATGATCTTATGTATCTACTTTTATAAACAACACTAAACTTTAAAATGTTTTGATTATAATCA
>JBCBRM010000128.1:0-788 GCA_039819665.1 Bacteroidota bacterium | reverse complement strand
CTGGATTTCCAAGCATTTATCAGGGCTTTTTACTTGTTCAGGCCCAGATATGACTTCCTGCCCTAAGGTTACGGAATAGTATAAATTTATAAGTATTAATAAAAGTACACTAAGAAGTTTCGTGTTTTTCATGATCCTGATCTTTATTTTGTTCGCCTAACGACACGGCTATACCTCGGACAGCTGCTTTAGCTGCTGGCTGGTGCTGTAGCTTTTGTTGCCTGATTTTTCCTTTAATCTGAGTCCGAACACTCGTTTCAAAATACAAAGCTTAGCACATCCAAGCCTGGTTCTTCTTTATTTCTATTATCAGGCAACGATCAGCTAAACGCCGTACGCAGCGTCAGCGGAGTATGGAGTTTAGGTTGTGTTAGCAGTTTGGTGTTTTTACAGTAAAAAAATAAATCCCTCAGATTTTTTAATACAGTCTATATACCTATTAAAGCTAAAACTTCTTTTACAGTATTACTTTGCATGAAATCTGCCTTATAGTTCTCAAAGAAGTGTCCGTCCCTTTTTTTAAATCTTTTGATTTTTTGTACTTCCTGAATATAAAATTGCTCTGATATTATGGTATCATAGTTAGTTATGTTTTTCCATTCACAATGGCATAAATCTAAAATGGCCTTAAATATTAGAACCTTTAATCCTTTCGACTCAAAGGAATATCCTTTCCCTATGTTTTTCTGGAGAAAAAGTTAAAAATCTATTATCAGATAGATTCCCAAATTACTCCTGATCTTTTTTTTCTCCAGAAAAACATAGGGAAAGGATATTCCTTTGAGTCG
>JBCBRM010000127.1:0-820 GCA_039819665.1 Bacteroidota bacterium | reverse complement strand
AACATCATATTTTCTAAAGGACTAGCGTTTCTCCTTCAAAGAAAACTATCCATTCTCGATAGATGCAATTGCTCTGTTACCAACTCATTTTCATTCTCTGTGAACCCTACCAGCTGATGACTCCGATTGTTTAATAAGATTACGGCTAATCCAAACCTAGATCACTCAGCATGACAGCGCAGCATAACTATCAATCGAACTGCTTCTCAAGCACGCCAAAGGCAAAGAGAACAAAATCTTGGGCAATGTCGTCACTGGGAAGACTACATTTGCAATGAGCAAGATTTTTCAGTCTACTGTGGTTATATTCATTGCTACTTACGATTCTGCAACATGGTAGCCGTAATAGCCACTGTTTCATCTGGACTATAAATTGACTCGATACGTCGATATGTGTCGTGTCGCTACCATATTTTGACTCGTTTGCCCTTAGCAGGAGCACTACCTAGGCGCTGGTATCCAGCATCAATGAGTAACTTCTCAAATTCTTCAATCGGCAATGTCTTTTCAGTGATCTGCTCAATACCATCCAGTGAATGTTTATCGAGGGTCATAGCTATCCTGATAGGTGCTATAAATCCGATAACCTGGCAACACTAGTGCTATTCCAAACTTGCTATGAATTGTGCCTGAATAATTCTCCTCTGGTTGACTACCGCCAAGGCGAAGAATAAAAGGCCCTGCCCAAATATATAGCCCAGGTATCAAAGCATCTAGGCTGTATGCAATAGCTTGCAGCATATAGTTTGACGACTCAGGTGTATATTTCTCATCTTGAGCGGAAGCCATAGTGTGTCAGTTCGGTAGTGCTATTAAGGCA
>JBCBRM010000126.1:0-872 GCA_039819665.1 Bacteroidota bacterium | reverse complement strand
AATCATCGTATCCCTTCCCCAATCCGTAAACCAATGATAACCCGCTAAAATAGTTTTAGCCTTTGTTGAAGCACGATCCACCAGAAATTGATCTCCAACTTTGATAAGGTCCTGCAAGAAGGGCTGTTTGGGGAAGCCTTTCACCAATTTCTTCTGCCGCTTGATTTCCTCTTTGAGTAAGCTCGCAGGATTCCTTTTCATTTGCGCTTCCTCTAAAGAGAAGGTCAGAAAGACTTCTTCTCCTGCCTTTAAATTTATGACTGCATAACCTGGTGAATAGCTGTCTTCTTCAAATTCCTGAGCCCGCATTTTATCCCGATGAAACTGAAGGTCTTTGTTCCAATGTCGATCCTCTACATAAGTACCTTTGCTCTGCCGAAAGAATAAAGGCTCTTTCTTGAAAGCTGGATAAAAAACTTCATAGTCATTCCTATGTTCCCGGTAAAAATCAAAGGCTTCATCTTCCCGAAAAATCGCATGATGATTTCGATAGCTCAATTGCAAACGCACATGCAATTCGAAAGACTTTTTCGATGGATTCTCATAACGAATTACAGTTGTATTACTCCCATAAGGCATGAATACCTGCTTCTTTAGCTTATGACCCTCAAACTCGAAGGTCATCTCCGGAATGGGATTTCGCTTGAAGCTACTCAAATAGGTATAGCCCTTGGGGAATAAAGTACCGGGATATTGATTGGTTGCAAGATCAATTTCTTGATTCGCCAGAATCGCTCGTTCTTCAATCCGGGACACAAAGACTTGTCGTTCTGTAGGAGGATTGAGCGAAGCGACCAATAGCCCGTGATAGCGACGACTATTCATGCCGCTGATATTGGCCGATGCATAACCTCCTATGCCATTATGAACCA
>JBCBRM010000125.1:0-905 GCA_039819665.1 Bacteroidota bacterium | reverse complement strand
GTGAAATTATCCTTAAATGATTCGGTATACGGTAACACTAATTCGTTCTTTATTAATTCCGACAAACAAATATTGGTCTGTGGAGAAAGGCTTCGTTTATGGAATACCTCTGGCGAATTTATAAAAGAGTTTGATTTGGCTAGGGAATCTGATGATGAAATACTTGGAACTGTCGTATCAGATCAAGGGCGCTATGTAGTGAGCTGGCCCAAAGGAGATGAGCTTTCTTTGTGGAATAATACAGGGGATCTCTTACAGCAATTTTCTATTGATAAACGCATAAGATCTGCCGTATTCAATAAAGATGGGAATAAAATCCTTGCTTGGACCCGAGACGGAGCTTACATCTGGGATATCAATGGGGCTTTACTACAGGAATTTTCGCTTGGGCAAGATGCATTGAGAGTAGCTATGTTTAATCCAACAGAGGATAAAATTCTTACCCTGGCTGATGATGGTAAATCTATTCTTTGGAACCTGGAAGGAGAGAAGCTAGCCGAGTTTACTCATACAGACAAGCAAAGTATTAGGCGAAAAAGAGTAATGTTCACTCAAAATAGTGAGCGGATTGTAAGTTGGGGGCCGGATAGTATGATAAAATTCTGGGATTATTCTGGAGGATTAATAGAATATGTTCAGCAGGAAGAAGCTGCAGAAGAAATTATTCTTAATTCGAAGGAAGACTATATGTTGAGTTGGAGAGAGAACAGGGCAAGGCTGTGGAATTTACATTTATCCCAATCAAAAAACCTCTCACATAATGATTATATCAAAGGAGCTATATTCAATGAAAAAGGTGATAAAATCCTCATCTGGTCGAATGATGATAAAGCAAGATTATGGAACCTTGAGGGAATTATGATTGCTGAGTTTCAACACAGCGGAGCTACGGATGGTATTCATGG
>JBCBRM010000124.1:0-1306 GCA_039819665.1 Bacteroidota bacterium | reverse complement strand
GCTAACTTTCCTGTTTTTTTGCCGCATGCTAGAATTGATCCGGAAAAGAACAAGAATCTGGCAAATTGCTCCACTCACTCTGGGCTTCTAGCCATTGAGTATGATAATCTCTTTAGCTCAGAGCTTCTAAAAGCAAAAGACCAACTTTCAAGCCTTCCCTGGATATCTCTTTTCTATACCTCAATTTCAGGAAAAGGCCTTTGCGCCTTTGTATATCTGCCCCACTTAAGTCTCGTAAATCATAGCATCATTTATGAAACGGTAGCAAGCTACCTGGATAATTACCTCGGCCTTTGCCACGATCCCTCCGGGGCTAATCTCAATCGCCTTCGATATTTTTCTTATGATCCAGACATTTATTTCAATCCCTCTCCCCTCCCCTGCCCAATTAAACCTAGGGCTGCTTGTAAGCTCAAAGCCTCTCATAATAAGGATCGTTCTTATGGCCATTTAGGAAAAGAAAGCAGGGAATATCATTTGCTTTATTCCATCTACCAAAAGCTACGCGATCAGGGCCTTGCTCTTTTTTCTTCCTATACCTCCTGGTTACAAGGAGCCTATGCGCTTCTAAATACCTTTCACTTAAGCCTTGCCAAAGAGCTTTTCCATCTACTTGCCTCTTTATCCCCTGCCTATAAATCCTTTCAGGCCGAAGAGAAGCTCTCAAAAGTAATAGATAGTATTAGCCGGAACACCCCTTCCCCTCCCTTGCGTTTAGGTTTCGGAACTCTCATCTATCTGCTCAAAAAAGCCATACAAGGCAGCAGCTTGAAGCTTTGGCAGTTTTATCGTAAAAGATCGTATGAAGAAGCCAAAAAAGAGCTATGCACTTTTATGCCAGCTACTGCTATAAAGGTTAAAAGAAGAAGAGCAAAGCTGCTTCGTTTCATTCACCGCTACGCTGGACTAGAAGCTTTAGCTCCTCATTTATCTGCCCTTAATTATCTATCCGACAAATTCAGCGTAAGCCCTTCACAGATATCTTCAGACCTAAAGGCCTTAAAAGAAGCAGGGCTCATTACAATTACTTTACAAGAAAAACGCTCTCTTAATAGAGCTAATAAGCTCAAACTTTCTGAAAAAGGGCTCGATCTGCTTTGCAGAGCTAAGATGCCTCCAGCAAAAGAGCTGGCAGTAGCTACAAAAGCTAAAAACACCCATTTAACACAATCTGGCCCATCTTCTAATTTTAAGCCCCTATATATAAATATTCCTTTGGAAGCCTCTATGAGTCCTCCTTCTTCTTCCTCAAAAAATAAAAAAAGAGAAATTTCCGCTCAAAAACAGGCTCCGCCTAGGGAAAGGG
>JBCBRM010000123.1:0-1867 GCA_039819665.1 Bacteroidota bacterium | reverse complement strand
GACGGCAATTTATTGGCAGAGTATATTCATCCTGATATAGGATTTGGGGGAGTTATAGGTGCCAGCTTTGACAAGGAGCAAAATCGACTTCTCACAACAACTTTAACAGAGGTAAACCTTTGGTATACTCCGAAGGGTATATTCCAATATTTACGAAGAGCTCCTATTGCGCCTTTATCGAAGCAGGAAATGGAGAAATATGGAATTTCGGGTCCCCGTAGACCTTAGCCATTTTGAATCTCTTTTTCAGCCTTTGGAGTAAGAGCTGGAGGAAGTTAGAGCAAAATCCTCTAATAGAGAATGGATGTATGGTATTGAAAGAAGATGAATGATATATATTGCCAACTTAAATAGCTAATAGTCAATTATTTAACCCAGAAAACTTAACATAATATTGATTATTGAACAGTGTATATCGTCAAAGGAAAGTGGAACAGAAGAAAGATATTTAAGGTGTGAATTTCATTTAGATTAAAGATAAACAATTAATTTGAAGCAGCAGCTTTTGCTTGCTTGTATAAAGAACGTCTGTGCTTAAAGGTTTTGGTTTTTATGCGATCTCTTCTTCTCAGGATTTTCTCCCCTCTTTGGCAATACACATCAGCCGGAGTGAGGTTTCTCAGGGATTCATGATACCTCTTGTAATTGTAATGATCGACAAAAGCTTTGATGTTTTCTCTAAGCTGATCAGGGAAGAAGTAATTTTCCAGTTTGATGACATTTTTGATCGACCTGTGATAGCGTTCAATCTTACCCTGAGTTTGGGGATGATTGGGCCTGCCGCGGATATGGGTTAAGCCTCTTTCTTCCAGGAATTCTTTGAACTGACCCGAGATATAGCTTGAACCATTATCAGAAAGCAACTTCGGAGCTTCTTCTTTACTTAGACCCGTAAAGTCAAGCGCCAGCTTTATGGTCTTTTCAGCATCTTCTGTTCTCATCGTAGGAGAAAGATTCCATGAGAGGATAAATCTGGAATAATCGTCCATGACGGTTGAGAGATAATACCAGCCCCAACCGAATACCTTGAAATAAGAAAAATCAGTCTGCCACATTTGATTGATTTGCGTGGTTTTATCCTTGAATTCCTTATCAGCTTTAATCAGAATAAAGGCAGGAGAAGTAATCAATCCTCTAGCTTTTAAAATCCTGTAAACACTCGATTCTGAGATAAACCAGCCTTTGCTGTCCTGGACATGAAAAGCAATTTCTCTGGGAGAAAGCTCGGGTTTATCCAAAGCCAGCTCAACTACTTCTGCTCGCTGAGTATCTGGAATGCGGTTCCAAAATCCCCGCTGTCTGCCCTTCTTGGGTGCCAGACCTTCATAGCCTTTGTCCAGATATCTATTGTACCAATTGTAAAAAGTACTGGGATGGATATCGAGTTCCTTGAGCGTCTGTCGAACACTCATGCCGGACTGCTCTACCAGCTGAATCAGCTCGTATTTTTCTGCTTGAGAATAACGCATATATCTGCCGGTATTTACTCCAATCCCTTCAAGCTTTTTTTCAAAAGTCGATTCTTAAGCATCACTTCAGCCAGGGCTTCTTTGAGCTGAGCATTCTCATCTTTGAGTGCATCAACTTCTGAGCTAGTGGCTTCTCGTTTGAGATCACCTGTCAATCGCTTCTTTCCTGCTTCAAGGAACTCTTTGCTCCAACGGTAGTACATATTGGGATGAATCTTTTCCTTGCGACAGATCTCGGCTATACTTTCTTCCCCTCGAACTCCTTCCAGGACGATCCGGATTTTTTCTTCTGCACTGAATTTACGACGAGTACGACGCTTGATCTCTGAAATGCGGGAGGATACTTTGGATTTTTTAGGCTTTGCCATAAGACTTTTAAGTTAAGTGTTTTATGAAAA
>JBCBRM010000122.1:0-2045 GCA_039819665.1 Bacteroidota bacterium | reverse complement strand
CATTTTAGTAGACGTAGAAAATGGGTCTGAATATAGCCTAAAACTTCAACTTTACTCAGTTGAGAAGAGTTTTTTTATTAAAACCTCTAGATATGAATAAAATTTATCTCTTCGTATGCTTCTGTTTTCTGAGAGTATTTGTACTAAGAAATAGGGCACAAGAAAAATTATATTAATGATTGGTTTAAATCGAATGGATAGTAGAAATATGGGTGCAATTCATTTTTTCGCATTAAGCGGCATTTCGGTAAAAGGTTTGTACTCTATCCCAATGCCCACTCATATTAAGGACTCTGATATTGAGCATATGCTTTGCTCCTTTTTCAGACCATCGTTGTCCTGCTAATTTCATTCTTCTTTGAATGACTGTTCGGTGCGCAGATTCTATTGCCCCTGAACCGATGAGTAAGCCTCGTTTCAAATAAGCAGGATAATCCATTCTTGAGCAATTATTATCAAAGTAGGTTTTAAGTTTTTGCTTTTCCAAGATTTGCGTTTTTGTTCGACAATCTATCTGTTCTAATTGTTGCCAACACGCCTTGACCCCTTCTTCTTTTAAACAATGTCCTATTTGTTCCATATAAGCCATTTTTTCCGCTCTACTTTTGACTAAGGATATAAACGAGCCAATATGTTCCATCGCGTGATAAAAATCTAAAATTTGAGTAGCTTTTGGATATTCAGCACTGATCCAATTCCATTGCCATTTTGCACCGTCATTGATAAAAACTAAATCCTTTCCTTTGTCTGAATAGTTGTCTAATATTTTTGAAAAAGCAGTTTCAAAAGTCTTATGGTCTCCCAAATATGCTACGTATTCACTGTCTTTCAGCCAGTTACGAGTATTTGTCTCTTCATGTAAATCATCTGAACCAAATACTCGACCTAGCTTTACTTCCTTCCACGAGTCCTCTCTTGTCAATATCATACTCCCATCCATTTGAGCATAAATAATAGATTCATCACTTATATTATCACGTAAATCCTCTTCTTCTAACCATTCCTCTGCACACTTGCCAATAGCATCCGTAAGGCGATAAATCTTAGTATCGCTTAATTCCAAATTCAATAATTGTAAAGCAATCTCGCTCCCTTTTTCATAGCTGTCCAATTGACCAATGTAAGCAATCTTTTCTCCCAATAATGGGCTTACTCGATGTCCTGTGGCTAAATGCAGCAGTTCATTATCATTACTAATTTCTATACGACCAAATGTGCTACTTAGGCTTTTTTTTACGCGTGTTACTCGGAACTTCTCCTACTCGTTGTTCTAATACAGAACGTCCTAAGGTCTGCCATATCTGTGAAAAATCTTTCTCCAAATCGTACAAATTAGTTCGATTTGATAGTGCATCTATTTCTTTCCACCGAGACTCACATAGTGCCATGAATGATTTTTTATCCATTTTGATTTTTTCCCTCAAAATACACTTTTTCTTTCCTTATGCGAAATTTTGAATTGCACCCATCTATAGCTGTATTGCGCTTTTTAGATTATGAATTTTTATATTTACGTGAAAGCTACTGGATACGTTTCATACTCTCATCAGTAGAGTATGAATAATTCTGATAAAAAGAGAGCCTAAATCACACTGATTTAGGCTCTTTTGGTATGATTCTGTTCATACATCCCCGCGAAGTATGAATGATGATATTGAGTTTATAAAAACCTTTTTTTTGTAAAATTCAAAAAAGAGTGAATTATGAGGGGAAAATTGACCTAAATCATTATCATTTCAGGCAACAAAAATGAGGCTCAAATCTCATGACTTAGTCTTAATTAATTGTAATAGACTGTCAAAAGTCATACTTTTTTATTCCCAAAATTCATGTTGAGAAAAAAAACGGGGCAAGACTGAGAATTTTTTCAGGAAAAAGTGTTAAAGTTTTGAGAAATCAAATAGCATCAAATAAGACCATATTCAGCCTAAATCCGCGTGCAAATTGCGTGCAAATAAAAAAAGAGCTATGAAAATTAATTCATAACTCTTTGATAATCAAGTCGGGGTGGCAGGATTCGAACCTGCGACCCCCTGCTCCCAAAG
>JBCBRM010000121.1:0-2236 GCA_039819665.1 Bacteroidota bacterium | reverse complement strand
AAATATTGGACACTATTTTTGTTTACATTCCGAGATAGATTGATTGCGTCATTAACAATTAATTTGTGTTCATAAGGATAGATCTTTCTGCTTTTAGCATAACTCATAATTGGACCATTCTTTTTATCGTTTCCATTGTAACCCTTACCTCCCAATACAATTCCATTTCTTTCATCTGTTTTAAAAAAATCGCCGCTTTCAGGCACGGCTGTAGCTTCAGTTAATCCAAGAGAATGCCCAACTTCATGGGTCCAAGTTTTTCCAAACTTATCCGCTCCCGTTCTATTAATATTTAAAGTTAAAGTTCTTTTTGAAGGTTCATATCTATTAAGACCTTTAGTTGAAAGCGCCAACTTATTTGCAGTAGGATCGGTTGCAAGCATCTCATCTACAGCTTCTTCATTTTCTAAACCAATTACTTCAATTTCATAAGAAACGGTCCACTCATTCCCATCATCGTCAATCACTGTAACGCCTGAGGAACTTTCCCAACCTTCATTATCCGCATTGATATAGGCTGGCCAAGGTTGATTGACCATATATGGTCTTTCCTTTGTTATATATTTACGATCAAAATTTGGATCGGAAGAATCGTAATAAAATTTTGCTTGCACCGTGATTGTTCCTTCTTCTTTATTGATAGTAATTACTCCCTCCTCGCCCGTGGGATCAATAAATGCCATAGGATTATTATAAACATAAACCAATGGAGAGTGAGTTAAGTATTTTTCCGCCCGGGGATCTACTCCATTCCATCTAGCAATACTGGCATCATACATTCTAGCCCCATAGTCATACCAATCCAGGTCAAGATCCGTTTGGAGTTCTTTCCCATTATAAAGGTACTGATTTTCTGGAGTAGCCGTTGAAGAGACTGCGGCATCCAGACTCATCCTCATCCCAAAGGGATAATAATGGTCCGTTTGTAGAACATCTGTTGTCATATTTAACACCCCATCATCGTTCATATCAGAAAAGGTAACTCTTGCATTACCGAGGTGGTCTGTTAGATGATATTCATATCTATATTCCGCAATGGTTCCATCGGGCACCAACCTTCCTTCTTCATGCTGAATAAATTGAATGATATTATCAGAATAATGCACTCCATTAATATAATCATTCGTTTTGGTAGAACCATCACTTACGATCTGTTGAAGCTTAGTTCCTGCAGCATCATAAACATATGTGATGGTATTACTTCCTTTAGTTATTAGTGTAGGCTTATTTAGGTGGTTATAGTTAGTGATGATGCCTTTATTTTTATCTTCTTTGACATTTCCATTAAAGTCATAGAGGTAATCTGTACCCGAGTGTGTGCCGTCAATAAACTGCTCTACAGGAGCAGAAGAAGTAGAGGTCTCTTCAACTCTATCAAGTCTATTCCCATCATAAGTATAATCAAGGTCATCCATAAGCCCATAGCCAGAAGTGGCCTTACCATATCTATCTAAGGTTTTGATATTGCCATTTTTATCATAGCTGAAACTCACATCATATCTGCCAGTATTATTTGTCATGGCGGAACCAGACGCATAAACAGAAGATTTCAAGCGATTCATCTGATCATAAGCAAATGAGTAGCCGTGCTCTTCTGTATCTAACTCTGTCTCCCAAATCATTCCTGTGATATTTCCATTAAAAGAGGGGGCAGCATTATGATGGCCAGTTAGCAAACCTTCGTTATAGAAAAGCTTCATAGAAAAAAGATCTGTACTGGCTTTAATGGGATTAATACTGGTCATCCAGTCCCTTATGTTGTAGCTATAATCTATACCTTGAATAAAACTTGTTCCATCTTTGGAGTGAAGCTTTTTTGTCTTTTGCCTTCCCAAGACATCATATTCATAAGCTGCTAAAACAATCCGCTGATCTGTATTTACCTGAGAGGTAATTCTAAGCGGTCTACCGTTATGGTCATAGCAGTACTCACGGGTCTGATCAATAGTCGTAGCACTTGGGCCGTTATGAAGGGTATTATTTCCTTCAATTTCTCCAATAAAGTTTAAGCTGTATTTTGTTAGGTCGATTCCGTGTAAATGCTCTGCTCTTGTCTCCACTTCTCTGCCATAGGTATCGTAAAAAGTAAGGGTAAGGAGAAAATTTAAGGAACCCAGAACACGAGTTTTTACTCCCGTTACAAAATTACGGGCATTTTCATTGGGAGAGATGGAGCTATAGAAATAATCAGGCGTTCCATCAAAATCGAAATCATAATCATCATAATAGGTTATAG
>JBCBRM010000120.1:0-2362 GCA_039819665.1 Bacteroidota bacterium | reverse complement strand
TTTTTTCGTTGCCTCTGAGTTTCGAGGCCTTTCCCTAACAGCATCTACAGGGGAGGTGCGAATCTCCCCGCTTTTCCTCCTTCTATAAGTAAGCTTATCAATGGCTTTCATTTCAGATACTGATTCCTCTTCCGACTCATACCTGATTTTTTCCACTGAGGGAGTATCTTCTCCTTCCTTTTCCATTCCCCTATAAATCTTCTCCCAGGACATAGAAATCCTCTCCAGACGATCAGCTTCCAGTGCCTTTTTCTTCTCATTCTTCTTTCTGTTTCGAATCTCCTTTAAATACTGCTCCTTTTTAGAAGGGGGCCTAATCTTAGCGGGATCTTCTGATGAGACGGGATTTATTATAATAGGCGTTTTAGCCGCTCTATCTCTTTGGATATATTCTAGATAAGCTATCGATAAAGCGGCCAGAATAAGAAGCAATAATCCAGCGCCAAGGAATACATAAAGCCTTAGCCGTCTTTTTTTCCCGCTTTGAAGCTCTCTGGTATCCTCCCCTTTATCTGCTTTCAATTCCCCTGCTCCAAGAAGAAGGTGTTTAAGTTTCGGCTTATTCATCGAGTATTGGGGCTTTAAGGATGAGGGTATAGGGGATAACAAGCTCCAGGGATCTATTGCCTTTTAGCTCTTGTAATAAAACCTGAAGCCGGGCTTTTTTTCTGCTCGGGCTATGGGGGAAGACAAGGCAAATCTCCTCTTCTCCATAAGGCTCTAAAACAAGGGGCACTTTTTTATAAGCAAGCTCAATCAGTCTTTGGATATCCTGCAAAGACTTCCCCCTTACAGGCTCTCTTAGACTTAGCTCCAGCTTTTTTATTCGAAAGGGCAAAGAAGAGTGGTTTACTAATCCCAGCCTTAGGTAGGTATATAAACTATCATTCCTTACAGCCTGCAGATTAAGCTCCAGCCCATCTCTTTTTTGCCTGGGCGAAAGCTGCTCTCTCCCCAGCTTTTTTATCCTATCTATCCTTGCTTGGAAATAACTACTCTCTGCCTTATTTAGCTCCCCCAGAGCTTCCACCTTTTCTAAAGGAGCCTTGCCCCTTTCATGTTCCTTTTGAGCGGCATTTCTTATAGAAGGGTCCTGCTCGCGCTTTTTGGGGCTAAATAGCTCCATGGCTCGCCAATCAAAAAAAGGTTCTTGGGGTTTTGTATCATAAGCTAAAAAGCCCTGGAAATAGCCCTCGGAGCCGTAGCGGACAAAAAGCGTAGTAGGTAATATCCCATAGCTGTCAGGTCTTGCTTTTAGCAAAAGCACTTTCTCATGGGTAGAGGCCTGGAATTGATTACTTCCCAGATCCACCAAACTCAAGGCCTGTGGAAAGATCATAACCGTAGTTCCCACCTCTGATACAAAGATTGTATCTAGCTGATGAGGGCTAAGATTAAGCTGGGCCCTTCCTGCAAAGGGTCCCAGACTTAATAGCATCCAAAGTACAATCATTCCTCGCTCACTTGAGCCTATCTTATTTTTCTCCATCTCCTAACTAGCTTATTCTTTTTCACCTAAAAATTGATTTTCATAAAGCACAAACTTCCAATCCTGAATCAGGAGCCCGTGCGGATTCTTCTCATTCCTGGGCCGTTTTGTCAGGCGAAAGCTAGCTCCTATGGGCAGGGCCTTTTTCTCCTTTCCATAGATCACATATTGCCTCCCATAAACAGCTCCGAGGTAAGGCTCCTCCTTCATATCCAGAGCAATGGAGTCTATCTCTACCTCTGAGCGGGAGCCGTATTTGATGTAGTTATCATGCACCTGGCCTTTTTGAAAATCCTCAAAAATTGCAGCCCCTTCTTTTTTTTCAATCAGGTGAAGCGCAGCTTCTATATGGTCCCCATAGCTAAGCTCATCATGGGAAAACATCAGCCGTATAAAAGCCTCGATATGGTTTCTGGCCTCATAGATGCTTGTCTCTCCCTGATCCTGAAGCCGGGCAGGGAAACTCCCCCCGGGACTTACCACATATACCTTCCCCTCACTTGCAGCCGATAGCTGCTGGATATGCATAAGCGCCCAGCCCAGATTGGAAAGTATCAGCATCCCTAAACTCACAAGGGCAATGAGCCTAAGCTCTTTATATCTTTGGTGTTGGTCTATCAAGGCTTTCATCTCTTAATGGTTAGCTGTTTTATCTGAAGAAGGGGAATCTGAACGTTTATAGCTGACCCTTGGATGGGAGCTATTATAGCTTAAGCTGGGCGGTCTGGGAATTTGCCTTTGATAGGGGCTTGATGCGGGGGAAGTGCTAGCGCTTAGCATGGAGGTCCCCCTGGCTAAAGTCGGTCCTTTCGAACTTTCTTCTATAGTCCTCCTTGCAGCTCCTGGGCCTGCTCCCATACGGGCCATCACAAG
>JBCBRM010000119.1:0-2382 GCA_039819665.1 Bacteroidota bacterium | reverse complement strand
CGCCCGTAACTCACTGGGAGACAGGCCGAGTTGCTTTTTGACGGCTCGGTTGAAAGAAGATTTAGAATTGAAGCCCACTTCAAGCGCTAATCCCAGCAAAGTATACTTCTCCGAGTCCTCCTTTTGCAAAACTTCTATCAATTTTTCTACTCGCAAGGAATTTACATACTCATTGAAGCGAAGGGAAAAGACTTTGTTGAGGCATTGAGTGAGGAGATAGGGTTTGACCTCCAATTTCTCTGCGGTACGTGCGAGGCTTAGCTCCGGATCTTTGAAGAGTTCTTCTTCTTCCATCAATTTTTTGAGTTTCTCAGCAATGGCTTCTAATTGGACTTTCTTCTCTTCGGGAAGGGTTTCTTTCAGGATGATGCCCGCCTCATCTTTTCTCCGAAATCCTTCCAAACCAATCCAATAGGTAAGCAGAGAAATGCCTCCGAAAAAGGGATAATAGTAGAAACGGGTAAAGTAATAATAGTCCGTACCGAAAGAGACCCTGACGATGAATAAATCAATGAGCAGAATCAGGAGAACCACAGAGAAATAATACATAAAGGCTGAAAGAATGGTGTTAATCCACTTTGACCTGCTTTTTTTGATCTCCAATACCTTTCCCCGTTCTTTCAACAATTGAAGTGCCTTGCGGGCATAGAATATAATCAGGATACTGGCGATGAGGTAAATGGTGGAATAATTCATCCAGACTACATAACCCCAATAGCCTAGCCAGCTTAGACTTTCCCTATTCCCTTCTTCCCAATATAGATTTTGCAGCCGAACAAAAATGCTAAAGCACAACTGAAAGAGCACAGGCAAAAAATGCAGGTAGTCTCGTTTTTTCAGTTGGAAGGAGGGATAGAGTAAAGCCTTTACATAAAAATAAATCAGCGGTCCTGTCGCCCAACTCAGGTCCAGCATGAAATAATACCAGGTATCAAAGTGCCCGAGTCCAAAAATCCGCAAACTTTGGACAATCAGTCTGTAAGCTAGTAGAAAGAGGATGGCAGCAAGAAATTTGTTGGCTACTTTATTTTCTTTTTTACTTCCCAACAAAAGGCTCCCAAAAACAATTCCCTGAGCAGCCCCTACAGCATAAAGGACAACTGTAAGGATGGCTATGGTACTCATAAAGAAATTTGGGATTAAGAAGAATTACGGACTACGAATTTCAAGCTATGAAATGTATTAAACAAGAAATCGGCTCGGAATCTGATTCCGGAGCCGATTAATCTTAGTTAAGTAATATGAAATAGTTTTTTCCCTAAACTTCAGCCTTACTTAACTACAAACTTGAAACTACTTACTGTATCGTCAGAGCTGAGCATGACTTTGTAAATTCCTGCGGACCAATTTTCTGCATCAAATGGTAAAGTCAGATTATCTCTAAATGCTCGTATCTTTTTATTATAAATCCGCATCCCTATATCATTGGTGATCTGGATTTGGTAAGTTTTTTCTTCCAGATGAATGAGTTTCAGGGAAAGTTGGCCTTCACCAGGATTGGGATAGACAGAGACCAAAGGACCTTGCTGTAACTGTAATCCTAAATCCGGTACTCGTAATGAATCGTCTTGCTCCTCTTCTTCATCCTCTTCTTCCTCCATCACAAGCACATCCAATAGGCGGTTGGAAGTAATATTGGTCAGAAGAGGTTGCTCCCGGTCAAAGGTAATTGCTGCCTGATTTTCAATCACTGAACCTGAAGGCGTAAACTTATGCGGAAGGATTTTGAACTCTACATAGCCGTGGCTTTCTGGTTCATTGATTCCGCTATCGGGCAGCATGATGTATTCAAAATTGAATTTGACCACCTGATCGTTCAACCATTCCATTTCATAATAGTGGCTGGCTCCAAGTATAGACATGGATTCCGGATCGAGGTATTGAGATAGCGTATCTACCAAATAAACGTTCTCTGCGAGGTAGGTTCCTACATTCTGGAATCGGATTCTATAGATCAATTCCTCTCCTCTTCGGATATCTCTTTTTGGCATCACAATCAAATCGTTGGGATCAATCGGGCCAACTACTATTTCCTGATTGGTATCCGTATTATCACTTAAATCACAATCTGCACTTACTCCATTGAAGGAAGCGGAAGTTGTAGTATTGTAGCCGAGGAAAGCTGCAGATGAAACTGAGTCTACTACATTTATCATTCCCGAGCTAAAGGCATCTATGCTCGCAAATTCCCATACATATACATTGCCAGCTTCGGTTCGGGACCAAGCAGGATTAGCGGAAAGCGGAATGAGGTAATCATCAAAATCTACGGCAATCTCTACAGTCGTCGCATCCGAACTTCCAGTATTTCCATAAGCAATCTGATATTTATTTCTTAGGGCTCTTCGTTTAGCCGTACTTGCCAACTCAACCCAAAGATCA
>JBCBRM010000118.1:0-2398 GCA_039819665.1 Bacteroidota bacterium | reverse complement strand
GAGTAAATGACTTTATCAATCTTAAATGGATAATGATCAGGAACAAATTTTATTTCCATATCATTAAGAACTTGTTGAAAACAAATAAAACAAGGAGTTCCATTTCCTCCCCCTTTTTTAGCATGTTTAGTTTCTAGTGAAATAATCTGTGAGAATGATGTATAAATCGATAGAGTAAATACAAAATAACATAATAGTCTCTTTGAGTAATGTTCCATATTGTTGTTGAAGATTAAAATTTGAAAAATATGAATTTATATAGCGTATTTACTATTTATTGTCTTTGAATATCTGCTCAGCACTCTCCAAAAACCTCCCTCCTCTCACCTCTTCCAGCGCTTCTCTAGCCCCTTCCAAATCCCCAACCTCTATCAGTGCCATAGCTTTAAAGAAATGCACATCGTCCCGATTGGGAACACTATCCATCCTCAGGATCTTGTCAAACTTGGTAATAGCTAAAGGGAAGTTTTTGAGATTATAAGTGATATAGGCATCCTGAAGCAAGGAATCAATTCCTTCTCCCCTCATTTCAGGTGCTGGGACAAATTCATGCTGGGTGGCGAAAAGCTCCTCTTGATTTTGAGCTGAATTTTTTTGAAACCAGAGTATCCCACCTATCCCTATGAGTAGGATGAAAATTGCAGCGACTAAAAGTTTATTTCGCTGCGAACTGTTGGCTACAAATTCTCCTCTCATCCCTTTTTTCCAGATTTCTCTGCCAGCTATATGGGTTGTGGCTTTTGCCCGTAGAATTTCCTTTACATATGCCGTTAATTCTTCATCCGAATCCATTAAAGCTTCAAATGCTGCTTTCTCTTCTTCTCCTAATTTTCCGCTCAGGTAGCGATCTGCCAATTCTATATCATAACTTTGTTCTTCCATGGTTATTTTGTGTTAATGTTGAAACGCTTTGAATTTCCAAGTATGCTCTTCAGTTTCTCCATGCAACGGTACCTAGACGTAGAGACTGCTCGCGCAGATTTAAGACCTAATTCTTTGGCAATCTCCTCCATAGAGTACCCTTGAAATTCCTGCATGATTAAAATCTGTCTGCAACGACTCCCCATTTTATCCAGAAATTTCTCTAACCAATCCATCTCTTCTTCCTGGATCATTTCCTGCAACATATTTTGAGCTTTATAAGGAAGCCCGGGAATATCTTCAATCCAATCATGAGATACATGATTACGCATGCGATCACGAATCTTATTCTTTGATTTGTTTTCGAAAATTCTGAAAAGGTAGGTCGAAAGTTTGCTATCTCCCATGAATTTCCCCCTTTCGATCGCTGAAGAGAGTGCTAAGAGACTATCCAGATATACTTCCTGAGCCTCAGATTCACTTAATTTAAACCGACTCATTCCTCGATGAACGAAATGTTTGAATTTCTTAAATAAGAGACTCATGGCACGCTCGCGATCGAGCCCGCCATTTTTAATCTGAGCAATAAGTTTGAGATCCTTTCCCCCAAGTTTTTTACCCGCACCCATGACAGTCTGCTTTCGAACCAAAGAATCAATATAATACATTTCTTCGGAAAATACGCGCTTTCCATTTATGCGTGGAGTCAAACTAAGCGAAAGCGATTCGTCAAAAAGATTTATGTAAGGTAGAAACTTGTCCATGTCCTTGATGTAGTAAGCAGAATGTTCCTTGAGCTATGAAATTGCTCGTTTATTTATATTAGTACCCAACGCATAGGGTCATGTCAACATCGGTGCGGAAAAATTTCAAAAAAAAAATCATATTGTCGGATTTCTCCTTGGAAACTATTGCATCCCACTGTCCGCAAGCCGATATTCCCTCTGAGAATAATCTCAGACCTTCAGCCCCAAAACCATCCCTATGCAATCCTACGACCACATCATCCTCGGTACAGGCCAAGCCACCGGAACTCTCCTCGGCAAACTCATCCCCACCGGCGACTCCATAGCGGTCATCGAAGGAGGAAAAGTAGGCGGAAGCTGCGTGAATTATGGTTGTACGCCTACCAAGGCTTTGGTGGCCAGTGCGAAGTCCATCTACGTAGCCGGTCGAGGCGAAGAATTTGGATTCAGTACGGGACCCATCGAAATTGATTATGATCGCATCCGCGAACGCATGAACGACATCCGAAACGGTTCCAAAGATGGTTTGACGAATTGGATGGAGAATACTCTCAATGTGACATTGATCCGTGAATGGGGGAAGTTCGAGGGGCCTAAGCAAATAAGAGTAGGAGAAGAAGTCATTGAGGGAAAGAAAATTTACATCAATGTGGGGACCCGTGCTTTTGTTCCGCCCATCAAAGGTATAGAAGAGGTGCCCTGGATGGATAGCGGAGGCCTGCTGGATTTGGAAGAATTGCCTGAGCACCTGATTGTGATTGGTGGGGGTTATATTGGCCTGGAGTTTTCTC
>JBCBRM010000117.1:0-3336 GCA_039819665.1 Bacteroidota bacterium | reverse complement strand
AATTGTACTTATTTTCTCTGAACTTAAGGTGCAAAATTTTTAGGCCAATTGATAGGGTTTTTGCACAGTCTGACGATTAGCTATACCTCGGACAGCTGCCTGCTTTGACTGCTGGCTGGAGTCGTAGCTTTTGTTATGTGGATTCATTTTAAGATTTCAATATCTAAACCCAAAAGATATTCTTGATAATAATACCCGGATTCAGGTTTTAACAAACCTGGAGTTATAATAATTATTTCTTTAGATATCCCCTTCTCAATTAGGTAATTTTTTAAATGATTCGCTCTTTTTCTCTTTTGGGCAATGTCTCTTACTCCTAAACCTTCGCTATGAATAATTAGCCTCCAATTGCCATTGATAGGAAGGTTCATTAAAGGGACATAGAACTTATCAATAATACACTTTGAGTTCTCGGTCAACTGATTTGTATCCTTAAAATACTCTATTATTGGATACCTCGAATAAACTGAAGTAGATTCTCCAGGAAACATCCTGCATTCCAATCTGCCTAAACCTTTTCCTGGTCCATAAATAGATTCTAGTTGTTGTAAAACGGCTTTATTGAAATTCTTAAGACTATCAGACCTAATTCCTTCTTCCTTTGGAACAGTTTCTATAAATATTGAGAATCCGGTTCCTGTTAAATGTAGGATACTTAAATAAGTTTTGGCACTTAATCCAATATCAGGATCATATAAAAAAATAAGCTTTTTATCTGAAACTAATTCTTTGCCTAAATCAGATCCGATGTCTTTATTTTGGAATATCTTCTCAAATACTGTGTCGGATTGGCAATTTACTGAACAGGCTATTCCGACAATTAGAATCAGTGAAAGTATTAGTGTTTTCATTTTATTTCTTTCCACATAACGGTTAGTACATGCGGCGTGCGACGTTAGGAGCATGATCGTCATGTACATTGTTGTGGTTAGTTTTTTTATTCGTGATAGGTTATTGTTCGCACTTGTTTTTGATTTAGAGTATCATTCTTAAACATTTTTCTTTCTGTCCAGTTTCCTTGGTCATCTGATTGGACATATTCATATGTTTTGGTACTGTATTTTTTGCCTTTTGAATTTTTATAAAATCCCTTGATAACTCGATTTTGATTATCAAAAAATAGACTGTCCAAGCCACGATATTCCCCTTTCCCATTTTCATAAGTCTTCAATACTGGATTGCCATTTTCGTCTGTGGTTATGATTGATTTCCAAGAAATTTGATTCTCTGAATTTAGTGACGCTTCAACTTTTAATCCATTTGAATTTATATAAACAGTGTCTCTGCTTGGTTCTGTATCACCCTGTTCGTAATATTCAGCTCCAATAAGTTTCATATCATTATCGTATTTGCGATAGAATTTTAGTACTGTATCTTTTTCTTGTCCAATCCAATAAACATCAATCGAATTCCCGTTTTTGTCAAAATTCTCTATTGTCGCTGAATTAAAGATTATAGAATCACTTCGCAGGTCAAAATTCTCCTCTTTGACTTTAGCGATTTCAAGCTGAATTTTTGACTTATTGTCAATTTCTTTTTTATTACCTTTTTCTTCCTTACAAGAAGTTAAGGCAATTAGAATAATAACTATTAGAGATAATTTTTTCATATTTAATTAATTTTAATTTTTAACTCCGCGATACCCAGAATAAGGTTTTCTAATATCAAGACCTTGGCGATAAACATTGAATCTATCTGCAATTCGTGCATGGTTTTCGTGAAAAGCCCAACAACCGCCTCTGTAACCATAAACTAAATCTGATTCGCTGGAATAATACCAATCTTTGTTATCCGATTTTCCTTCTCTTGTGATTATACCATCACCACAACTTCCAGAATAATTTCTACTTTCTAAACTTCCAATTGGTATTACAGGCTCTCTTAAATTTCCACTTAAATCAAGAGTGCCAAAATATCCACTCCCTGTATTTATTCTATTCAGCGATTTTTTTCCTTTAGAATGTATCCCACTTTCTAATGGACCACGATATTTAATGTCTTCAGATAGGGTTCTGCACCCTATGTAGGATTTGTCACTACCATTTTTTGTGCAAACATCATTAAAATTGCTAAAGCCTAAATAGTTAACGTGGATATTTCCATCAACGCAGTAATTATTATCATCGCATTTATAAAGTGTTTTATCTAAAAAGTATTCGTTGGTGATTTCACTTCCGCCCCAAGAAAATTCTCTAAATTTTGGCTTATCAAAACCTCTTGCAGACTTTTCAAATTCCAATTCTGTCATTATTCTTATTCCAGCCCAATCTGAATATGCTAAACAATCGTTCCAAGACAAAAAGCTACAAGGCTGATTAGGTTTTGTTGTTATGAATTTCCCACTATTAAATTCTATGAAGTTACCATAATCTTTTCTTGTTGTACCTTGAAAGGTAGCGTCTAAGTCTATGCGGTCTTTTGCTTGTTCAGGACTTAAAGAGTTTAAGAATTCACAGAATTGTTGCTCTGTAAGTTCATATCGCATTTGATAAAAGCCTTCAAACCCTTTTGGGAAAGTCTTTGGTAATAAGCCTTTTTTATTTCCTGAAAATGTATTTACACCAGTAATTTCTGCATCCAAAACATTAAGACACCCTTCACAATTGCCAAGTGTCATTTCATCTTCTGAGACTATTCGATAAGCTCCGTTAAATTCACCTTGTGACCCCGATTTAAAAAAGGCATTAAGTGGTGCTCCTGATGAGCCTCTACTTGTACTTTTCGTATTTCTATAATCAAAAGACTTAATACTTCCTAAAGTAAATTCGCCTTTTGGGATGTAAACCATTTCAAGACAATATGGCTTTACATCTTGATATTTTCCTTTAAAAACTATATTGATGTCAACGCAGCTTTCAGAATCATTAGTTTTTGTGGAAATCAAATAAAATCCTTTTGAATCAGTAGTTTTTTTTATCTCAAAGAATTTGCTGCCCCCTTCTATTGATTCTATATCAAGACTTTGACTTTGACTTTTAAAAAACAAGTATAAAGCACTGTGATTTACATCATCATTCCAAAAATCAAAGTAATTGACCTTGATATTTAAAGCTTTATTTGTAGCTGAAATGATTTCTGTATATGCTCTTTTAGTGCTCTTATACTTTGAATTTGAAAAAGATTGCAAAGAGACACTTATAAAGAGTAAAAGAAGTAAATGCTTCATGATTTTCATTTTTTAATTAACCACAACGCCAAGCTATGCCTCGGACAGCTGCTTTAGCTGCTGGATGGAGTTGTAGCTTTTGTCAGCCGTCTTTTATTTTTTTTCTTTCAATTCGTACTCAAAAATACATTGAGTAAGTCTTTCCATTTCTTCTTGAGGCAACTTTAAAC
>JBCBRM010000116.1:0-3364 GCA_039819665.1 Bacteroidota bacterium | reverse complement strand
TTTTGGATTCGCTTCAAAGCCAATCCTACTTTCCTTGTTCTTATAAAGTACGTCAACGAGTAATAAAAGCTAACCAGTCATTAATGGAGGATATGATAGATGACTATAATAGCCTATGTATTTATGGGGAAGTCTTTATAAATCAAACAAATGCCCAGTAGTACAAAAATCGATAACAAAACCTAAACTCCATACTCCGCTAACGCTACGTACGGCGTTTAGCTTGGCGTTATAAAAAACATAAAACCATGAATAAAACCTCAAGTCAAATATTGAATTTCATTCTGATGGTGTTGATAATTCAACCACTTAGTTCCTTAGCACGGCCAGTAGAAGCAGAGAATGATACGCTTTGGCTACAAACTTCTAAGAAAAAAGGTTATGGACTATTTATTGACACTGGATATTCGGGATTAAATATTCACGAAATATCCAACGAAAGTAAGTGGATCGCTATGATCCCAGAAGATATACAAGAAGCTCAATTAGCTGTTGACTATCTAGATTGGACGGTGGTTACCTACGAGAATATCCTTGAGAACAACCGAGATTTTTTGCCAAAATTCGTAGAATTGAATTACCCTGGGAGAATCGACACAACAAATATCCCTTCATGGGAAGAAAATACTGTGAAAGTGATTTTAGGTAAAAAAGGAAAATCGAAGGTATATATCGTAGATTCTAATGGAAACAATGACTTTCGAGATGATACAGTAAGAATATTGGGAGATATCAATGTCATCCCGACAAAACAAAAGCTAGTGAAATTCCATTATCAGCGATATGATGGAAGAAAGATGGCTGCTGATTCTAGTTGGATAAGAGTCGGTCTGGATGCTAACAATACTCCAAGTATTTCGGCAGCACAGCACTTGGTCTCGACCTTTAACATTGAGAATCAACAATATGAAATCCAAGTCATAAATTTCAAGCCATTTTTCAGGTTTGGCTTTGAAAGTCCTATTCTTAGTGTCACATCTAAAAATGGAGAAAAAAAAGATTCCTTGCTATTAAGTGAACGACTTGAAATAGGAGAATATTTGGAGATTGGAAATGCATACTACAAGTTTGAAGAGGTATCTAAAAGCGGCAAGACCATTAGCTTAATAAAAACACAAGACGTGAGTAATTTGATTGGAACTCAAGTTGGATTCCTTGCTCCTCAATTTGAAGGTGTAACAACTTCTAATGATTCGATAAAATTGAGTGATTACAAGGGAAAAGAATTGTTGATAGTAAACATTACCGCATGTTATTCTCCAAAAATGAGTTACGAATATTACCAAGAATTGAGTGAGAAGTTTTTAGGAAAGTTAGAAATATTAGCAATCGATGAATCTCCAGGTGTACTCCAAAGGAACATTGACAATCTTGATTTAAAGGGAAAGTTCATAATTTCACAAGGAAACCAGTCTCTAAAAAACAGCTATCGGGAGGACTATTGTTCAAGGGTATGTTATCTAATAAACAGAGAAGGGCGAATAATTAAGAAATTTGAAATATCAGATTGGGAAAAAGCCTTGGCTAACTGAGTCATTAAAAATTTTTATAACAATAACTATGACGCCAGTCTCCGGCTAAAGCCTCCGACCGAACGCATAGCTTGCCGTTATCGGTAATATTTAATTTGGATTATTCTTTACTATTCAACCATAATGGAAGTGCGAAGTATTTTTGAGCCATCAAAAACTAATACTAGCCATCTCCGATCACCTATAGGATTTGAATTGCATCTTTGCCATATGATATATTCCATTTCGTGTTCAAAAGTAGAATTTGGTTTTCCAAATGCTTGTAAAATGCAATCAAAGCTAAATCTTGTTAAATCAAGAGTGTCTAAAACCAGAGCAAATTCCTCTCTTTCGCTATTACAACCTAAACTATCTGTTTTCCAAGATTCAGGAACTAGATTTAAAAGATATCCACAATTGGATAACTTGGAATAATCGTCTTTAGAATTCGAATGTGACCAATAGATAAAAAAGATAAACAATGTTAATAATATAGAAATAGGAATTTTTACATAGAAATTCACTTTTGAAGAGATAAAAGTGTAAGAAGGTAACTTAATGATATAGCTTTAATAAAAAGATAAAAAACCGATAACGCAAACAATCCTCAATGGCTCGCTGAAGCTTCACCACTGTCGGATAGTTGATCGTTCATGGAAACATATAAATAGGTTATCAACCAAAACTAGCCATATATGAAAAAAGAATGGAAGATCGATTGATTACCCTCGCTTTAAACTTCTTGCCAGACACATTCTCAGGAAAGGATTACCATAAAATTGCTAAGAATACCGTCAAATTTGACATTGAATCAATAGGAATAGACTCCAATGAAGAAAAATATATTGGTAAAAAACATATTCCAATGTTTAGTAAAGTATTAAGCCATCAAGTCTTCAAGCTATTCAATAGCAGCGGAAATAGTCAATCAATTTCCAAAGAAGCGATACACCAGATTTATATGTACACTGGAGAATAAGATATCCTTTCAGTGTGGTTTAAATCATTTAGGGGATGGTAATTTTTTTATTATTTTAAGCAGCAAGAGATTAAAACAATTAGCCAAACAATTAGGTAATGAAATTGACTTTTATCTGATAGAAGACCCAAATCCTTTGGGGGTAGCTATGCCAGAAGAATTAGAAGTACTTCTGGAGCAAGACAAAAGCTTAAAAATGATTTTTGACGACTTAACAATGGGAAAAAAGCGTCATATTATTCATTCAATGAATAAGGTTAAAAATATTGATAAAAAGATTAGCAAAGCAATTGATTTAATAATGATGCATTCTTAAAAAAGAGAGCCTGTCGCCAACAATGGCTAAAACGTTCATAGCCAGCAAAAGCTGGCTACGCCGTTTAGCCGAGACCGTTACTGGTAAAATATTCATAAGCTAGCGAGATGAATAGAAATAATCTTATAAGGGTATTCGCCTCCATTTTTGTTTTGGGATTAGCATTATTCAATCAAGCACATTCACAGTATAATGGATTATTAGATGTTGCGAAGAAAGAGCTTGAGCAAAAATTGAGGAAAGATATCAAGCTTAAATCCATTTCATGTTACAAAGACAGTACTGGATTACTCTATAAGGAAGTTTATGACACTTTAGGTCGAGAGAGTGCGATTCTAATTTTTAATGCGCCCTTACCAATGATGAAAAAATCCCTTATTGTGGATACTGTAGCTAAATATAATACCTATGATACAATGGGTAATTTAATATTTGTACATACATATAGCTCAGATACAAAGGAGAAACGATTATCAGAAAAGCTACATTATGATATCAATGGATTTGTTTCAAGAGAAATAATCTATAATCGGTATTCAGATCCAATTATAGATCGTG
>JBCBRM010000115.1:0-3408 GCA_039819665.1 Bacteroidota bacterium | reverse complement strand
GTCACGAACACTCAAGGTGAGTGTACGTGACTTGTTCAATTCTAGAAAGTATCGCTATGTCATCGAAGAACAAGACTTCTATTCCGAGAATGTCTTCCAAAGACGTGCTAGACAAGCGACTTTGACTTTCAATTATCGCTTAAATCAGAAAAAGCGTAGAGGCGGCAGAAGAGGTGGTCGTGGAGACTATGATGGGGGTGGTGAAGGAGGAGAATTTTGATATAGACAATAAAAATTTATCACTCGATCATAAGAAAGCTCTAATCTGAATGGATTAGGGCTTCTTTTTAGCTTACTAATTGTTACAAATTCAGACTTGACAGCTACGGCTATCATCCTAAATTTCCGCCTCCATTGAATCAAAATTTAGCCCTGTCAAAATTCAAACTCATTTTTATCAGACTACTTACTTTTGCCAAAAATACAAACATAAAGATTAAGAGAGGATTTATCTTACGAAACATCTGGACGTGTCAAAGGCAAAAAAAAGATTGTCTAATTCCTTAGACAATCTATCATTAATTACACGTACTACTTTATCACACATTTATATATATATCAATAGTCCGTTCAAAATTTGGTTGAGATTTGGATAGCAAAGAAAAAGGTCGTAAAGTTTAGTAACGACACAAAAACTTACGACCATGTTGAGCATTCAAGGAACACTCGAAACAATATTCGCAAGATTTGAAGATTTAGCCAAACCTGAGCGCAAATTTTTAACGGAATTATTTGAAATTATACCTTGTATTCGAGGCAGATTGAACTTTACCAATATGGCTCGATACAGTAATTATAATGAAGTGACCTTTCGTCGTCACTTTAGCAAGTTCTTTGATTGGTTGAAATTTAATTATTTGATTATTCATTTTGCTTTTTTACATGAGGCAGAGGTAGTCATTGGCGCAATTGATTGTAGTTACATTAGCAAAGCTGGCAAAAGAACTTTCGGTTTAGATAAATTTTGGTCAGGTGTTGCCAAGCGAGCTAAAAAAGGTTTAGAAATCAGTTTGGTCTGTGTGATCAATGTCAGCACAGGTAAAGCTTGGAGTTTCGATGTTCGTCAAACCCCTTCGGGTTTATCTTCCAAGGAAGGCACTGGACAAGATTATACTCGAATAGATTTTTACCTTGAACAGCTCTTGGATTGTTTTGTCCAATTGCCACAAATCTTGTATTACACGGCAGATGGCTATTATTCCAAAAAGAAAGTCTTGGATGTAATAATAGCTCAGAACAAGCATTTGATTGGTAAACTCCGTCCTGACGCTAACTTGCGTTACATTCTTGACAGAGCGGAAAACCCTGATGCCCATGGCAATCAAAAATATGATGGTAAAGTCAATTGGAAAGCCTTGAATCTAGACAAATGGATTTATGTCGGACAAGACCAAAAATATCCCCATCTGAGGCTCTATACACAAGTGTTGTATAGTCCTAGGTTCAAACGAAATTTAAAAGTCGTTTTTGTTTGGAACATCAAAACCAATGGATATGCAGTACTTTTCTCAACTGATTTAACCCAAGATGCTCAGCAGATTGTAACCTATTATCAATTGAGATTCAAAATCGAATTTATCTTTCGAGATGCCAAACAGTTTACTGGACTAACCCATTGTCAGGCACGAGATGAAGATAAATTAGATTTCCATTTCAATATGAGTTTGGCAGCTTTGAATCTTTACCAATTTGAATTAATCAAATCAAATTCAACCTTGTCAATGAACTCGCTCATTCGAAAAGCTTACAATACAAAATTTCTGATTATAACGGATTGCGGTGATTGCGAAAACCACCTAAAGAGGCGGAAATCAACAAATTTTGCAACCAATCATCATGGTAAACAAATTCATTTAATCTAGCCGCAGGACTGGTCAAGTTTTTTGACTGATCCCAAGCACTAGGATGAGATGGTGAAAAATTATAAAGTAGAGCAAATGCTCTAAAGTTCTTTGAAGTACAGGAAATAGTGGAATGAAACATTTGCGAATTAAACGCATGTCGATTCATTGCTTTCATCAATCTATCCATCATATTGGATGTTTTGTGAGCATTCGGGAAATCCAAGTGTTCCATCCATCTATGCTTCTTTTTGCAGAGCTTAAGAATATTAGCACGCATTGGACAGTCAGGTAACTGTTTTTCTGCCCATTCTCTAAGTCGTCTAATTTGTTGAGCTAGGCTTTGTTTGGACACTGCTCGGTAGCATTCCCAAATTTTGTCAGCGGCTAGGTCAAAATGTTCCTTAAGTTTCTTGGTAGCCCTATCCCTTACTTTCAAAAAGGCATGTAGAAAACATTCAATTACTTTGATTTGTGGATAAAGGCTTTGCCAAGTATTTTGAGTCGCCCACCAACCGTCCGTATTAACGCTAGTTGGTTGATAGTCAGGGTTTAAATCCGCTGCTTCTTCTTTGAAATTGGCGTAACCTATTTCTAAAGAGACTTGATCTGCTTTTGGACAAACCTGCATTCCTAAAAAACAATTGACTCCACAAGTGGTCGCCACATAAGCTTTTTCTCCTTTGACCCTAATATGGTGCTCGTCGGCTAGTAAATCTGTTGGTATTTTAGACCTATCTTTGATAGTTGTCCCAACTATACTATAGCTGTGGAACATAAGATAAAGCCGATACCACCACATGGCATCTTTACCAAAAACATGAGCTAATGCCCAGAAAGGAACTCCAAATTTGAGTAGAAATAAACCACCAGATACCTCTTCTGTTTTGCCTCGACAATAAGGCAGAACATAACTTGGATGTATCCGATAACTAATGCCAGCTACTTTTATTTTGCGTTTTTGGATACCTAACTTTTTAGATATTCTGCTTTTCCCATTCAGCATATAGCCATTTTCCATCTCTTTGGGGAACAGTTCTGGATGTTGATGATAGTTGGTTTTGATGATTTGATGTGCTATTGCTTGGTCTTCTATGAACGAATCGTACGTCTTTTCGGTGAAATTTAGAACTATTGTTCGATTTTGCTTATTTTTAAGTGCCATTGATTTTCTATCTTTTTTAGTTCGCACTTAAAAGATAAGCATTTTCAATGGCTTTTTTTATTCACCGCAAAACGTTACAATCAGAAAGTTTTCAGGATGAACGTAGTTTTCGCTCCTACACAGGAGTAGGATGGGATTTATATGTTTACTTGCGCAAATCATTTGAGCAAGAATGGTTAATGTTTCATCAATCGGTGACTAAACCAGATAAAGATCGCAAACGCATTCGCGGAGGAGGGCGTAAAGCAAAATTACCTAGTATAGATGATAAACTCGTCTTCATTTTGCACTATTTCAAAGCTTATCCCACAATGGATGCTCTATCAACTAATTTTGGGATGAGTCGATCAAGTGCTTGTGGTCTAGTTCATTTATTAGCTCGTATTCTTCAAAAAAGTTTAG
>JBCBRM010000114.1:0-3452 GCA_039819665.1 Bacteroidota bacterium | reverse complement strand
TATAAAATCAATAATTTTCGTGTAAACGGCACCTGCTTGAGTTTCGGTTTATAGGATAAATCGGCTCTGAGAGCCTGGGATAATAGTATAATAGTGTGTAACCGACATAACGTCGTTTGCACTATCGTTATGTATTAATGAAATGGAAGAATACATCTCATATTTCAAAGCTCTTGTCGAGTATGATGATAAGGCTGAACCTTGGTCTCAATTTTGGGAGAAAAATGAGAAAATATTATCTGAATTATTGAGTCGTGGCTCTTACCTAAGAATGAAGAGTTACCCATTAAAAGAAATCTATAAAATACTATCGGACCTCGGATTAGAATACCCTACTCCTAAAAACTATCAACACTGGAAATTCCATAGACCTGAGGAGATACCAAATTCTTGGTTAACAAAAAAAATTACTAAGGTAAAGGCATTGGAACTACTAAGCCATGATCTTTATTCAGAAAGTGTAAAGGCTATTTTACACAATTTGAAGGCCAAAGATGAGTTTTGGCAATTTAGTTCACCTCCTAATACCTGGGGAAGTTTAATGGGACGTTCTGGAATCGCCTTAGTTAGAGAAGGCGTGCCATATGATCATATTAGTATTATGTGGAACTGAATAAATTAGTTAGAAACTTAAAAAAAACACATAACAAGAACTACGACGCCAGTCTTCGGCTAAAGCCTTCGACAGTCGCATAGTTGACCGTTATGCCGAACTAAAAAAATACCTGGCTGAATGTTTTTCAAAAGAAAACCTAAAGGACCACCATTAAAAGCTTCAGAGTTGAAAAAGCTCATTTCTACTCATATTGCACCGAGGCTTCGAGAGCTTGGATGGAAAGGGTCAGGAATGCACTATAAAAAAATAAACGGCAATTCTCCTATTATTCAGGTGATTGGATTTCAGGTTAATAAATATGGAGGAGAGTTTTGTGTTGAAGTTGGAATACATCCAAACTACCTTCCTGAGCGATGGGAAGGTCAGTATGAATTGAAAAAGTTGACACACGCAAGTTTGCTAATAAGGTCTCGGCTTAGCCCTAAAATGGGGAGTGATTATTGGTGGAAGATTGGAGCAGATGAAAAGTCCACTTTAAAAATTCTAGATAATGTATGGGAAACTTTTAAGAAAAATGGGATTCCATATTTCGGATTTTATGAAGAATTTCCTCAACCATTTACAGATGTGAAAATTATTGATGGAAAGTTAAAAACGCCAATTGAATTTGCAACTCAACTTACTCATGTCACAGATATTACCTTATGTTGGCTAGTTGCACATTCGTTTGATTATATAAAAGATTATGAAAACTCATATCGATTCTCCCACCATGGAATAAATTGCATTCATGGGAGACAAGGAATTGCTCTTAAATCTGGGTTTGAAGAATTAATGAAAAAGAAATCGGCATAACACAAGCTACACCCCAGCCAGCCTCTAAAGCGGCTGTTCGGATTCTAGCAAGTCGTTACTGGTTAATGAAAAAGAAAATATGAGCCATATTCTCCTTTTTTGTATATCCCTGATAAGCTTATTTCCGATAAGCCAGATTACAAATGCCAAATTATTTTTAGAACCCAAGGATTGGTGCAATCCATTATTAGAGACTGTTGGAGGTATAACAAATGGGTATGGCGAATATGATGCAATTTTTGTAGGTAAGATTCTCAGTAAATCAAAAAGGAATAAGGTAGTTCGATTAAAGCTATCTATTGCTCATTATTGGAAAGGAAATTTAGACTCAGAGATAATTTTTGACTTTCATGAAAGGGCCTTTTATGAATATTTTAAGAAAGGTAAATTCTATTTACTCGTCGGTAAAAGAGATATTAAAGACGGAAGAATCCATTCATATTTCTGCGACCCAAATACAGAATTAAGCTATTTCCCTAGTAAAGAAAAAGTTTTAGATCTTCAAAAGCATTTATCAGATTCAAAATCTTTGGAGGAAATTAAAGAAAGCTCTTTTAAGGTAAGCCTATCAGAAGCTAATATATTACAATGGATTACTTATCTAAATGCAGTCTACCCTGAAAACCAGATATTTGAATTTGAAAACATAAAAAACCAGTAACATCAGCTACACCCCAGTCAGCCTCTAAAGTGGCTGTCCGGATTCTAGCTAGCCGTTATCTGTTAATATAAAGAGCAGTTTGTGGGTTTATAGTTTATTTGAAATATCTAAATGATTGAAATTTGAAGAAGCTGACACTATTTAATTCTTTATTGCTCATTCTTTCTTTCCCTATTTTCTATGCTTGTTCTGAAAAAGATTCAACTGAAGAAATCTATCAAAGAGAATTAAGGATAAGAAATGCTGTAATTCAATTATTAGTTACGGATTCATTTCTTCAAAATTATTATGAAGATCTGATGAGTGTGAAAACTAAATCAGATTATTCAAAATTTATAGCAGTGGACTTTTATAAAGGTTGGGAGCCATCTCTTCTGATTTCTGGGTATTGCGAGCCAATGAATTTCTCTGCAAAGCCAAAAAAGAAAATAGAATCCCTTTTGGTCGATATAACTGTAACTGATGCAACCAGCAAAAAAGAAATATTAACTACATTATTAGAGAACATAGAAATCCATTGTGAATATGGAAAGTATGATGAGAGCTCCTATGAGGAAACGAACTTTTCTCGGACTAAGGATATAGAGTTGGTTATTAGAATAACTCAAACGCCTGGATCGAAACTCCTCTCTTGTTATTTCAGGGAAGGTGAAGTAGCGGTAGACGGAAAGTTTTGGAATGATCAATATGCTTGTTTTCTAGAGTATTGGGTATTATTTGATAAGAATTATCAAAATATTATTGCTTACTCTGGACATATGGAAATGTGCCCTTGAAAAAAACGATAACAAAACCTATCCCTAATTCTCCGCTAACGCTACGAACTAAGGATAGCTAGCCGTTAGTGATTAAAAAATGAAAAATATACCCTTCGTTTTGATCCTACTTTGTTCATGCATTCAACCTGATAAACCACAGGAGGAAATCTCTCTGCAAGCAGCAATACTTTCAAAAGAGGAATTTATGCTAAATACACAGGAAGATTCATTAGCGCTACTAAGTCTGCACAAATGGGAACCCTATAATTCTTGGTTTGGAGATGATACCGTATATTTAAAGCCCATTGTTAAGAAGGATTCTCTGACCTTTGACATGGATACTCCTGAAAAACTCGACTTCTTTTCAAAGCAGGGAAATAGAATATCTATAGTAGGTGAAAAGGCCTTTTATATTTTGAAACCTGGACATTTCATATCCTTTTCAGAGACAGGTGAAATGATTCATTCGTATAGCCTCTCTCGATATACTGGAGAATCTATTCCCAGCCTAGAAGAATTCGAATTAATAAATGGGAGGGTTCGCGTGAAGTTTAAAAAGACTTCCTGGAAAGGAAAAACGTTATTTAGACGAGAATTAAAATATGATGTTCAGTTATGGAAC
>JBCBRM010000113.1:0-3457 GCA_039819665.1 Bacteroidota bacterium | reverse complement strand
AATTGTTCTGGAACAATTGCTATTGTTGTATATTCGGATTCGATTAATTTTTTGGAAAAGGAGGTCTTTGTTTCATGTCCTTCACTTATAAATTTCACGGTCATTATGCCGTCCTTGACCTCGACTTCATAAGTCATTTCCTCGCCTAACTCGATACCATCTTTGGGTTCTTCTGGATAGCTGTTTTCGTCTGCTCCCACAACAGAAAAATCATGACCCCAAACGGATAGGAGTAATCCCATCTACCTGAATTGTCCTCACCAGCGGTATTGATTTCATAGTTCCAAAATACAGAACCTTTGCTGTGATCTGGGAATTTCTTGTAGAAGATTTTGAGTGGTTCATTTTCATGTCCATCCGCACTGTGAATTTGACCAATGACTACAGAGTGCGTAGCTGCTACACTAGGATCACCCGTTGGAGCAACATTCATGACTTTGCAAGTAGCCGTCAGTTTGCCTCCTACCATCGGAGACCATTTTTTCGATTGTGCCAGTTCTGTTCTTGTGTTAACGTGAGTTTTGGATAAGCGATGTCCTCACACAACAATAAAAGGGTTATCAAGAAATTGCTGTTTAGACATTTTTGGGGTATATGTAGGAATAGCTGGAGTTTTATCTAAAAAAGTATAAGCGACCAAAGCAGCCAAGACATTGACGAAGTAATTTTTAGTACTTCTATTTCGACTATGCTCAATATCCAAGACCGATTTAAGAATATCAAAAACAGATTCGATTAATCCTCTGTGTTTCATGTAATATTTTTGCTCAGGACTCAAATCACCTTTTGATTTCATATTACTTCTAGGTTTAGTGAATAAATGTAATCCCTTCATTTTCAGAGAAGCGGCAATTTTAGAGATATACCCTTTATCTCCAAAAAGAAAACACTGCAGTTTATCGGCAATAGATTCTAGTAAATTATGATTATTATCTGCGACGTTTCCAGCGGTTAATTTGAATAACACAATTTCGCCTAAGTGATTGATAATCAGATGTAATTTAAAACCAAAGAACCATCCCGTCGAGCTTTTTCCTCTTTTGGCAAACTTCTTATGCACTCGATGTTTTTTGATCCTACGATTATGACAAACCACCAATTTCTTCGAATCAATATAGTTGCCTTTAGTTGGTACGGACAAGCGACAAGCTGTCATGAAAAACGCCAAATATAGATTTAATTCTGCCATCAATTGAATAAATCTAGAGTACGAAAACGCATTTGGAAAATAGGATTTGAATAGCTTTTTGATAACAAATTTATAATACCATTTGAAGCATTTAAAACCTGAATAATGGTAATAAATTACGATAGTCATCATCTCACTTTCACTCATTTGGCGCGCACGATTTCTGCTCTTTTCATCTGGACAAGGCAAGCTTTGTGAAGCCATAAATTCCTTTATCCCTTTGATAAAATCGTCACATTCTATGAAAATTTCTGTTAACTTCGTACTATTCAAATATACTGGCACGATATAGAGTTTTTAGTTCGCTAATTCTTTTTCACCTCTATTTTCGTGCCTTTTTTTGAACTTTTTGATTTTTTTACCCCTATTCTTACGTTTCGATGAAATTTTGATTAAAAAATGAAATTCGTTCCAATTCAAGGTAAAGCTCTTGATTGAAGCCCAAAAGTTCAAGGATTTTGAGTTGAATGGGTTTGAGTTTAGCTAATTTGACTTGAAAGGTATTATGAACAGGCAAGATGACTAAAGAAATATCCTTAAAAGCAGCAAGAATCATTTCTGTAGTCGGTTTGTCTGTTTTTCGACCAGGATTACCTGGAAAAAGTTCTTTCAAATATTGTCCTGTGTGTTGCAGCTGTTTTCTAATTTGGTCTTGCGTAGTAGATACAAACTTTAAGGCGAATAAAAGCAACTTGGTTAAGGCAACAATTCGGTGGTCTTTTTTTAAAAAGACAGGCATTAAAGCAGTGACCTTATTCAAGAGTTGATTGAATTTATGTTCAATTTTATATTCCTGTCGATAACACAAAACTGCTTGTACTGCTGAAAGTTGCTCTTTTTCAATATTCGTTGCATAGACTCTCCAGCCTAATTGGTTGATGTGTTTTTCAACTGAAGCGTTGAGCCTTTTGATGTGTAGGGAGAATTCTGTTTTCTCCTCCATTCGACTAGGTTTGCTCTTGTAAGCACGAACTGGAATTTGACGAATGATCTGTTCAATATCTATTTCAAAAAAATCCTCTACACGATGTTTTTGTAAAATCTGTTGAACTTTAAGATTTATCATTTCCATGGTTTTAGGTACTTTTTTACGCTGTCTTCGAACCAAGATTTGGCTAAGTTCCATTGCCGCTTTATCTAATCGTTGCTCAAACTTCTTACGTTGTGTTTGTGCCCAAGCCGTAGAATGAACGACTATGTGGCGTTCCGTCCAAGTTAAATCATCTACACTCATCGTATGTTCCAACTCAAAGGCTTGTGCCATTAACTCTGTAGCTGATTCCTCTTTAAATATTTGATAAAAATTAGAATCCCCCTCAGCGGGCTTTTGTGTCAAATAGTTGGATAGCCTTTCCGAAGAACATTGCTTCTTACTCAATGGAACTAAATACTTATTTCCTTGAGAATGAATGTGTTTTCGATTGTCTTGACTCCCTAATTTGCTGTCTCCAACATAGAATAAGCCCGATTGGTCAAGCACGGAATTGACTTTGTCAATTACGGGAATATACAAGCCATCATCGGCTTGTTCGCCTGAAACAACTTCAATTGCTAAAGGCATTGCCAATGGGTCTAAGGTCGCAACCATCGCCTTAATTTGAGGTAAATCTGAACGATGTTGTTTGGAATAGCCTAATTTGAATAAGTCCCCTTCTGAACGAAAACTTTGAACAATAAAAGCATCTAAGCGAATTGCTTGATTAACTGTGGGTAATTGATGTAGGCGAATAAGTGATTTATTGACGGATGAATCAAAAGCATCCCATTGATCTTTATCACTTAATCTGTCTAATAAAGAACCTAAGCGGTCATCAGAAAAATCACTTGGCTCAATTTCAGGATGACCCAGACAATGCCCTAGAATATGTAGCCGACCTTCAACCCAAGGTTCTACATGACTTAAGCGGTGATCTGCACAGGACAATATGTATGTCAAAAAACCGACGAGGACTTTTCCTCCGTCGAGTCCTTTCCAATTGCCATGATTTGGAAAATAATGGTTTAATTTATCACTTAAACCAACTTTTTCCAGTTGGGCTATTAGCAAGGGTATATCGTCTACTCGTTCTATTTTCATCCAGCGAGTTTACGAATTTTATTTTTTACTTAGTTTTCATCGAAATGTGAAATATTATAAGACAGTGAATTCCATTAGCTCCATCATTTACAGATAATTCAACTCCTGCTAAGAGCAATATACCAGACTTTTTTCCTCTTTTTTTTAGGCTTTTAAATTCTTCTAAGTCGAACTTATTATGATTAGTAATG
>JBCBRM010000112.1:0-3819 GCA_039819665.1 Bacteroidota bacterium | reverse complement strand
AAAGGAATTTTTCGAAGCTTGAAGACTTGCGAAGCTTGGCTAAAAAGGGGCGCTGATTATCAGGGACTTACAAGAGGTATTTTCGGCTAATTTCGCAAAAAGGAACGGAAAATCGTAGTAAAAGGAGACTTGCGAAGCTTGAATGGCAAAAAAATAGCGCCATTTGTGACGCTATTTTTCTTAAGTGGTTGATTATTAGGAGGATAAGTGGTTTTGTCTAAATTCGCAAAAAAATGACCCTTGAGAGCTTTTATCCTATAGCCTAAAAAGGTGAAATATTTGGCTTACACTTGATGCTTAGGCCTCGATGATAGCTTTTGCAGGCATGGGCCCAAATTCGGGTATATACTCCGTAAATTTATAGCATTGTTTGCAAACGGGATAAATGGCAATCCTGTCTCGCTTGGGAGATATGTATTCTGGAACCTTTGTCAAGATACGGGCATATTCCTTTTTACTTAGCATCAATTCAAACACGCTGTAATTTGAGCGTTCACCTCCTTCATCTTCCAGGAATTTGGCAAACTTTGTTCGCCTTTTGTTATGCTCTATATCATAACAAATGATGTATAGCTTTTTTCTGGCCATGGTTTACCATTTTCGAATATAAGGCCTATATCGGGGGAGCTGACCTTCGATGTAAGAAGCTAAACTTCTGCCTTGAAACATGATGATTTCTGATAGACTCAGGGAACGCTTTCTGAATTTTTCTTTTTTACTGAGTCTCTGTAAAACTACTTTGACTATGCGTTTTCGTGAGGCTTCTACCAGTCTTCCTTCTTTTAGTTGAGGAATCGCAGATCTGCGGATCAGTCCATACACAGGGCGATCCACGGCTTGCGTTCGGAATTCTTCGATAAGGTCAAATACCAGGCTAGGGCGAGTGGCTTCAGCCGGACTATGCAGGTAGGAGAGACTGGTATGCAAACGGGCTTTGACCAATGACTCCCAGATTCTTCCATACAAAATCCCATATCCGTAATTGAGGGCATGATTGGTAGGGTCCAGAGCGCCTTGCTGTTCTCTGCCAGGAAAATCTACGTAGGCACTTAAATACCTTTTAACGAATTGCCAGTATAGCAAAGCCGCCCGTGCTTCAGCTCCCATAAGCTCCATGCGTTTTTCTTCCAGAATTCCTTCTTTCATTCCCTGAATCAGCAGGAGCTGTTGCTCCATGTCTGTAATGGTCTTTTTGCCCCAGGCTCTATAGGCCTTGTTGCTTTCTGCATCATACTTATTGGCATATTTGATCAGGTTGAGTTGGTTGCGGATTTTCCCGAGGACAAATGTTTTGGCCAATTGCCAGCCTTTGCCATTTTGGTAAGCTTCCAGCTGTGCTATACCTGTTTTTGCACTTAAGGGTCGGTTGGAGGAGAATTTACCAAAGGGTTTTCCATCAAATCCCAGGAAGTCTATACTAATGCCTTGTTGGCTACACAAATAGAGCACATCTGAAGATATGCTGACACCTCGGGATTGTATGGTAATGTTTTTCAAGGGCTTGATCGGCAGCCTTTGTATACCTACCCCCTGTCTTCGAACAACAATTTGACCATAGGCTTTCCCAATAAAGGCTCCCGGACTGCTTACCAGAAGTTCACGAGCATCAGCGGCTCTCTGTTCGTATTCTTTTTGCTTCTTAGCGATTTTCGTTTCTTGATGGTCGGGCCTTGGAGCTCTGGGCCTGATTTTTCCTTGCTTGAGGATTGCCTGTATATGTTTGTTTCTTGCTTGACGAAAGGAGGTAGAAAAGAAAGGCAAGCCCTGAAGTAGCCGTTGATTCACACTTTCTATTTTTACTTGCCTTTTTCGAAGCCAGTTGCGAATAGCCTCGATCAATACCTCAGACAAACGATTGTCCAGTTCTTCCAGCATTTCCTGGGGCAAAAGTTTCCCATAGTAGGCCATCATGGTTTTCAGTTTACCGAAATACTGACTGTTGATTCGAATGCCTTTGAGGTAGAGACCTCTGGCCAGGGTTTCTTTGAGCCTTTCCAGTTTTTCCTTGCTCAAACTAACCTCGCTCCCCAACAACCTGATCCCCAGGAAATCCAAGCCCTCTTCTGCCAACTGTATGCTACGAGCTTGTGCATTCAAGCTTAGCTTTAGTTCTTCTTTGAGGAAAGTGGCTTGTAAGGTATGGGCTTTCTCAGCTTCGTATTTATTTCGACACAGGATCAGGAAATCATCTGCATAGCGCACAAATCCATATCCTTCTTTGACCATGAGTTGATCCAGGGGATGCAAATAAAGGTTGGATAGTAGGGGGGAGATATTACTGCCTTGGGGAATGCCTTTCTTGCTGGGTTTCCAAACGAGGTCATGTCCTACTTTTGCCATCCCTAGCCAGAGTTCGATGAGGTGAATGATGGCGGACTCTATGCCAAAATTCTTCAGGGAATCCAGGAGAATTTTGTGGTTGATGTGGTCAAAATATTTGTATATATCCCCTTTGACGACCCAGTTTTTCTTTTCTGTCCGTATGATATGTCGCACCCGCTGAACCGCCTTGTAGGTGCTTTTGTGTTTTCTATAGGCATAGCTGACATCCAGAAAATGGAGATCTAGCTTGGGTTCTATCAGAAGTTTAACCGCCTGCTGGACGATCTTATCCCGGACGCTGGGTAAGCCCAATTCCCGTTTTCCGCCACTTCGCTTATCTACCTTCACACTCAGGTAGGGCTCAGGGATATAATTCCCAGATTTGAGATCTTCTGCCAGCGCTTGTAAATACTGGTTTGCCCGTGCAGCAAAAGCTTTGACACTTGTCCCATCTATCCCCCCACGAGCACCCCTTTCGGCCACATGCAGCCATGCCTCAGAAAGCGTGGCAGATTCACAGAGTTTGTTGAATGTTTTTTTTGACATGATCTTCTTGTTATTCCTAATACTCCTGGTAGGGAGAGCTAAAAGGAATAAAAAGGGCAATCCAAAGCCTTAGGAGTAGAAAGCCAAGCCCTCAAATCAAATAATTGACCTAAGAAGGCATAAGGGCGAATTGCATTCACCTTCAGGTCTCAATACCCCGCAGGGCTTTCCTCTATCCAGAGGCAAATGAAAGTTATACTTAACCTTATAGGATTCGTGTCTCAATACCCCGCAGGGCTGTCCTCTATCCAGAGGCAAAAATAATTCATGGGCGATTAATTGATATTAAATGGTCTCAATACCCCGCAGGGCTGTCCTCTATCCAGAGGTCAAAGCAAGAAACAATGTGTTTTTATTCTTTTAGATGTGTCTCAATACCCCGCAGGGCTGTCCTCTATCCAGAGGGTTCCACCGCCAAATTTGTAAAAAATGGCACGAAGGTCTCAATACCCCGCAGGGCTGTCCTCTATCCAGAGGGAAAGATTATGTAAAGAAGAAACACATTCTCCAGTCTCAATACCCCGCAGGGCTGTCCTCTATCCAGAGGTCTATGAAAAACCACATTATTTTTTCACCAGTAATACTGTCTCAATACCCCGCAGGGCTGTCCTCTATCCAGAGGTATATAAATAACCTTTATTATGCGCTTATTATTTCGTCTCAATACCCCGCAGGGCTGTCCTCTATCCAGAGGGAAAACTGGATTAGTCTACCTATTAAAGAAGAGAGTCTCAATACCCCGCAGGGCTGTCCTCTATCCAGAGGACAAACATTTAATTGGAAATCAAATGATCAACAGTGTCTCAATACCCCGCAGGGCTGTCCTCTATCCAGAGGGAGTTGAATATCAGCAATTTAGATTTTCTACTCAGGTACAAATATACAAAAAAGGACGAATAAAGCGAATGCTGGCTGATTTATCCAAGGTTCGCAAGTCTCCGGAATATCGCT
>JBCBRM010000111.1:0-4237 GCA_039819665.1 Bacteroidota bacterium | reverse complement strand
CAGGTGAAAGGTAGGTCCCTGGTAATTGACAGATTTTCTGCCACTTTGTTCTGTTTCGTAGTCATGGTATGTTGAAACCCATGAGAGCAATATTTTTTCCATCTATATTTTTTAGGGAATTCAAGATAAGGATTTGTCGATACGTTGAGATCAATGGAAATTCGCTTCTTGTTCTCAATACCCCGCAGGGCTGTCCTCTATCCAGAGGGTATAATGAAAACAGTCTGGTACATAAAAGTTGTCTCAATACCCCGCAGGGCTGTCCTCTATCCAGAGGATTTAAAAATGAAGAAATTTCAAGTTTTCGCAACCCTGCTGTCTCAATACCCCGCAGGGCTGTCATCTATCCAGAGGACACTATAAATATTTGAACAGATGAAAAATCTTCGTCTCAATACCCCGCAGGGCTGTCATCTATCCAGAGGCAGATCTTTGTCCTTGTGACAGAAACCCAGTTTGAGAGTCTCAATACCCCGCAGGGCTGTCATCTATCCAGAGGACAAAAAATTATTATGAGAAAAAAAACATTGTATTGTCTCAATACCCCGCAGGGCTGTCATCTATCCAGAGGCCAATCACTATTATTGAAAACCAAATAAAAGAACTGTCTCAATACCCCGCAGGGCTGTCATCTATCCAGAGGTAGATCAATCACATAAAAAATAAAGACATGAGAAAGTCTCAATACCCCGCAGGGCTGTCATCTATCCAGAGGGAAAGTTAAAGTCAAAAAAGGCCAAAAGATTATCGGTCTCAATACCCCGCAGGGCTGTCATCTATCCAGAGGACAAAAATTATTCTGAAATGAAAAAAATAGCATTCGGTCTCAATACCCCGCAGGGCTGTCATCTATCCAGAGGAAAATAAAAACTGTTCTATGGGAAATTTAAAGAAAATGTCTCAATACCCCGCAGGGCTGTCATCTATCCAGAGGGAGTTGAATATCAGCAATTTAGATTTTCTACTCAGGTACAAATATACAAAAAAGGACGAATAAAGCGAATGCTGGCTGATTTATCCAAGGTTCGCAAGTCTCCGGAATATCGCTAAGCACTTTGCCCAAAATCGAGGGTGTCAAAAGCATAAATCACTGAAAGATAGGCACTTAATCTAAATTCCAGGTTCTCAACTCACAAGAGAATTTTTCGAAGCTAGAAGACTTGCGAAGCTTGGCTAAAAATGGGTGCTGATTATCAGGGACTTACAAGAGGTATTTTCGGCTACTTTCGCAAAAAGGAACGGAAAATCGTAGTTAAAGGAGACTTGCGAAGCTTGAGGGAGAGAAAAATAGGGTTAAAAAACGAATGATTTGTATTAATCGATTGATTGTGAGCGGTTTAGATTGCATCGGTTAGATTCGCAAAAAATAAGGAGTATGGTGGTATGGTAGAAGATAGATCGAATGGGAAGCCCTCGCCGCGTGCCTACATCCCTTATGAATGCAATTCCCTTAGGCCTGAGTCCTGGATTCCTTTTGCGGGGTTGTTTCCCTTGATAGGGGATTGTAGGGAAGGCTTAAGGGTGAATCTATTGTGGCCTATGTTTATTTACTCGTCAATTCCTGCTAGTTGTTTACTTCGATTTGATGGACGCGCTTTTGTAAGTGTCTGGTAATCAATAGTGCCAAATATGGGGCTGTATTTGTTTCAATTCTGATAATTGATCAACAAAACACAGTGCCTGCCTATCCACTGGCGGATTATGACTCAGGGGATAGTCGAATTATCGGGAACTATCCGGATGCCCTTTGTGAATAAACGAATTATCTATATGACATATAACAAGAATCTGTTTTTTGAGTGATAAGCCACAGGAAATTTTTTCCTGCTTTAGTGTGCACACTAAAAGCAAGGCCTTAGCTCCTAAGACCGGCCGCCGCCATCCTAGGCAACGGTAGCCAATTCATATCCATGTATTCATCTTTTAAACCGAGAACATTATGAATGGTTTCTGTATTACCTATGCGCAGGCTTATGCTTTGCGCCCAGTCGGCCTATGGCTATTTTTATCCCTGACGGGAATGCTCATTCCTTCCTTTTTACAGGCTCAGACCTATGACTATTATGTCGAAGGGGATGACCTGGAAGCGAAGGCTTCGTATGAAAGTTCGACTGCGATCGATCACATAGTCCTGGTTTTTCAGCCGGAGGATTATGTTTTGGCAGCGGCTTCTGTTCCTTATGCACTTTTGGAAGACTCCTGGTTGTGCAGCGGAGGAAATTGTGAATCTTCTCTAGTATTTGATGCTGCTGCGGGGAAAATAAAGTTGGAATTGTGGGCTAATGAAGCTAGGAGTGGTTTTGGAGAGATTGCTTATCTAAAGGGCATCATCATAGAGCCCATTGATATTGATGCGAGGATAGGAGGAGGAGAAATGGCAGTGAAGGTTTACCCGAATCCCGCTGAACATCGAATTTTATTTTCATTTGAGGGTAGGGATGCTGATCAGCGAATCATATCTAGTACCTGGGTGAGTATGGATGGGAGTCATGTGAAAATCCTGAAGCCCGGAAAGGCAGGGAGAAGTATGGAGGTGAAGGCATTGAGTCGAGGATATTACCACGTATTATTTGAGACCAATAAGGGGATAATCTCCAGGCTGATTTTCCTGCATTGATGCATGTCTTGATGTTGACAGGGGAAACACTTGGCCTGTTTCTCCTGTCTTTTAGTCTTTTTGCACTATCCCTGCTTGGATTTTTTCCAGTAGCCATGCTTTGCCAGGGAAGGAGTTAGCTTGATTTAGGTCTTCTAGTAGGTTTCGATAATGTTCCACTTGCTGGCATTTGACCAGGGCTCTGAAATAAGTAATTCGGAGTAAGTAATTTGTTTTTCGCTGCGAAATGCCTGGATGCTTATGCTGTGAAACGAGCTGTTCCAAGCTATGGAGTTTTCTCAAGAACCCCTTTCTGATCCATTCCTTCTCACTATATACTGCTTGTAAATGAATGATTCTTGCGGGTACATTCAGGATTGGGTGAGCAAACTTTCTATTTAAAAAAGCTTTTGCCTTTCCCCAATTTCCTTTGTTAAAATGAATGAGTCCTTGAAAATAGGGAATGAGCTCCTTGCGGTCTGCCTTACTTAGTTTGTCCTGCATTTCATTCAGGTATTCTTCTGCTCTATGTAGTAAATTGTGGGTCATACACAGATTGAGTAGGATTCGATAGTAGTCCCAGGAAATATGTTCCCCCTGGTAGAGGATTTTTTCCTGAATGCCCCATTCATAGTGAGCCAGAATTAGCTTTGCATTTGCCAGGGTTCTGTTTTCCTGGTAGCGCTCTGCATAGTGATTGTAAATTATCGTAAAGAAATTGTGCTGTTCTTCCCGATCGAAATGTTGGATATATTTGTTCAGAAGGTCTAACAAGTTTTTGAATAAGTCTGGATCATTTGAGCCCAAATAGTCATACAGGCAGAGGTAGGTACGGATGACGGGCAAGTTATTGAATTCAGGTGAAGCGTGTAATAGGTTCAATAAAGGACCTAACAAAACGGAGTCTGTTTGGGTGGGTCTGATTTTAGCCTGTGATCTTGCATAACATGCCAAAACAAGTTTTTGATGTATCCACCAATGGTCGAAGGAAGAAACAGCTTGTTCAAAAGGGACATCAGGGGACTTGGGATAATGAATTAACAAATGTTTTTGTAGTTCACTTTCGATAAGGAATTTTTTTTGGTAATAACCGCTGCTTCTTTGGGTCTGTTTTTGGAGCCTCCTGTCAACTTGCTTGTAAATATGATCAAAGAGTAGAGGATTGTTTTCCCGATTAATTTTCTGTAAAAGAAAAACATCTTTTAGGGGATGTTTGGAGAGGGTCTGAATGGATAAGAATTCTTTGATTTTTTTAGCCAGCCGACTATGAATAGCTCTAAGGTAGGTTTTGCTCATATGCTTGTCCCCAAAATATTCTTTCAAAGCTTCGTCGGGATCGGGGGGTCTTTTTGGATCATTGAGGGCGTAGTAGGCTTTTAACTCTTCACTGGATACTTTTCCAGATTGAGACTTTAACCATTTATGGAAAAGGATATTTTCTTTTTTTGAAAGAATGGATAGAAAATGCAAACTATTCCGAATATTCTTTCCTAATTCTATGTAATGATTGTTGTCCATAATGATTGTCATATTACAAACATGACGTCTATTATCAATAGATGAAAAAAAAATTGTGTAACAATCAGCTCAATCCTGATCCCCTGGGTTATTGATGTTTTGGATTTTCGTATTTATTTGCAG
>JBCBRM010000110.1:0-4535 GCA_039819665.1 Bacteroidota bacterium | reverse complement strand
TGGCCAAGGAAAGAGCATCCCGATTAGAAGGCTCCTTTGGCAATGAGAAGAATCACTACCTCCTAAAATCCATCAGGGCCAGAACCCAAAAGAGCGAGATCCTCTGGATTTTCTTTGGTATTCACACGGCCAATGCCCTCAATATAGGCAGAAGAATACAGCAGAAAAGCCTAAAGAAAGTGGCCTGAAATCATCATTTAAAATACAAGCTCATAATACTTGAGGGGATAGCTATGCCCATACTTAAGCAATGAGAGAGAAAAGCATCAGAAATCTCAAAAATATAAGGCCCAAACTTGAAAAGCTTTGAAAAACAACTCAAGTTTGGACTAGATAGACGGACCATTAGGAAGTAAAATCCTCAAAATCTGCTTATTTCCCGAAAGTCCCTAAGATTCACCTAACAATTTATCCCCAACTCTCCATATGTTTGGAAACAAGATAGCCCAAAATAGGTTAGTATCTGGGGTCTTAAATCTTACGCTATACAAAAAGGGCTCAGCTTAGGTATTTTTTCGCAGTAATAACTTATCGAAACTTACTATGCCTACTTCAGTCAAGGGTTTAATGCTTTCACTCTTTAGTTTTTTATGGCTGCAGCTAAGCTGGAGCCAAAATTTGGTCCCTAATCCTGGTTTTGAAACCTTCACTTCTTGTCCCTCTACCTCCTGTCAGTGGTTTTTGGTATCTGACTGGGATAACATAAATGGCTTCCAGGGCTGTAATAATGGGAATAGTGGTAGTCCAGATTACTTCAACACCTGTGGTACAGGCTTTTTCGGCACCCCTAATACCCTAAATGGAGAGGTAAGTCCTTTTGCAGGGAATGGTATTATGGGGCTCTCCACCTGGCTGGGCTTTAGCAATAATTTTCGGGAATACCTTCAAGTAGAACTCAATAGTCCCCTTGTCATAGGTAATACCTATGCCCTCACATTTTCCTTCACCAATGGAGATTTTGATCCAATCCTGGGATATGGAGGCTATGGGACAGAATTTGGGGTTCATTTCTCTGTCGGATCTTTGACCCAACAAAATGGAACTGATCCCATTATTTTGACACCAACCTACGAGACAAGCGGAGCAGTATTCGATATTGCCTGGCAAACGGTTAGCTTTACCTTTGTAGCCACTGACAATGCCACCCATCTCAGTATTGGAAATTTTCGCAATGACGCGAACTCCACTATTCAGCAGTTTGCTACTTCAAGTAGTGCATCTGGATATGCTTATTACTATTTTGATGAAATTAGTGTAATCGAGCAGAACCCTCTTTCTGTGAATTTACTCAGTCTAGAGGGGATCGCCAGGCCAGGTGAAGGAATATTGACATGGACTGTTGCTGAGTATCAGGAGAAAGCCCGTTTTCTAATTGAGCGATCTGGAAATGCCCGTGTGTTCTATACATTAGGAGAAATTCAATCTAGTACAGGAGAACAGAAAACGTATACTTTCCGAGACTCAACAATCCAACAGCAACAATATTACTATCGCATACGCTATGAAAGTGAAGATGGCAGTAGCGAAATAAGTAGGATACTTCAATTAGCATGGGAAAGAGCCCCAGAATTTGAGTGGTATTATGATGAGGGTAAGCGTAAGCTCACTCTACTGCATTCCCCCAATACTAAGCTGAACACTTTAATCAGGATTTATGATATGAGTGGTAAAGTAGTTTTCTACTCCCAGATAGTAAGTGGAAGTTTTCTGGTCCCAACTAGGCTTGGGTCAGGCCTATACCTATTGGAATTAGTGCAAAAAGGACAGAGTTCTCGTCAAAAGTTATGGCTACGCTAAATGATAGAACCAAAGAAATCTAAAGGGCTAAATAAATCGCTTCGCAGGCTCTATGACTTTTTGAGATTTTTTATCTCTAATATTGCCCAACTACGAAATTTCATCAAATAGGGGTAGCGGGGGCATTTCTACAGAAAGTTACGCTACGCATTAGCTTTTCTCTATATATAGGGTGCTGATAGTCACTCCTCACTCACGTATTTGCTCTTTACTTTGCTTTATGAGCCCTGATATATTTATAAAGAGTGGGTTTAGAAATCTCCATCATTTCACAAATTTCGGCAATGCTGTGTTCCTTCTTGTCATAGAGATTTACGGCTACTTCTCTCTTCTTCTCACCCAGGGCAAAAGGCCTTCCTCCTAGTCTTCCTTTAGCTCTTGCAGCTTTGAGTCCAGCCTGTGTTCTTTCTCTGATAAGGTTTCGTTCAAATTCAGCCAGAGCAGCAAAAATGTGAAAGATCAGTTTCCCGGTAGAGGAAGAGGTATCCATCGATTCGTGCAAAGATTTTAACTGGATCCCTTTATCCTCCAGAGTATTGACCATTTCAATCAAATCTTTGAGAGATCTACTAAGCCTGTCAAGCCTCCATACTACCAGGGTATCTCCCATTCTAAGATATGCAAGTGCCTGATCCAATCCTGGCCTGGAAGCAGTAGCGCCACTTTGATGGTCTTCAAAAATCTTTTCACAGCCTATTTGTTCCAAGGCGTCCTTTTGCAGAGAAAGGTTCTGATCATCTGTAGAAACTCTGGCATATCCTATAAGCATATCTGTTTTTAAAGGCCCTGTTGCAAAGAACTCGATCAAACAAAGAAATGCTAGGTTAGGTCCGAAATTTAATAGTAATCGAATTGCCTATCAATGAGGCTGATTTCGCCCATGAGCATACTTTCCCGCCCGTACATCCAGAATTTAAATTGATCCTTCTTGAACATTCTCATCACCTCAAATCCCTTGATTGTCGCATAGGCAGTTTTCATGGATTTGAATCCTAACGTAGGTTTGATTAGTCGCTTGAGCTTTCCATGGTCAGCTTCAACAATATTATTCAAATACTTGACTTTTCGATGCTCCACCGATTCTTCCAAGCGCTTCTCTTCTTTTAATTGTTTAATGGCTTTCCTATAGCTGGCATTCTGATCTGTATTGATAACGTAAGGTTGTTGCCAGTCCTTGAAACCCTTGATTGCTTTCTGTAAAAAGCGTTTTGCTGCTTTAGCACTCCGAGTATGAGACAAGTAAAAATCAATGGTTCTTCCATCTTTATCAATCGCCCGGTATAGATATTTCCACTTGCCTTTAACTTTTATATAGGTCTCATCTACCCTCCAGGATCTATAAGAGCTAAACTTCACATACCAGCGCATTCGCTTCTCCAGCTCAGGAGCATAGCGCTGAACCCACCTATAAATAGTTGTGTGGTCAACTCGAACCCCACGCTCTTCCATCATCTCCTCTAAATCCCGATAACTGATTCCATACTTACAATACCAGCGAACACATTGAAGAATAATTTCTCTCTGAAAATGGCGGTATTTGAAGGCGCTCATAATGCTAAACTTATAGAGTTGATTTGCCATCTAAGATACAATCCTTATTATTTGCAACAGGGCCGTATTTTGGCCATGATGGGTTTTTACTAATGGTAGGATTCTCGTTTCGGTAATGTATGGCTTATCAATCTTTTTCGGGGATAGGGGCAAAAATGCCCATTTTGAGCTTTTGATCGAAATAAATTTCATACGCTTTCTTCGGGGGTATTTCCCCTTTCCAAGAAATTGAGTATTTCATCCGCTACCTTATTTGGTTTTTCTTCATGAGGTAACAAAGAAGCATCTTTTATTGTAATAAACTCGGTTTCACACTCAAATTGATTTATCATTTGCCTTCCTAATTCTATAGGAAACGTCCTATCATTTTCCCCCCACAGAAACAAAGTTCTTGCATTTATTTTCTTATGTAGATTTTTAAAATCATCTACTAATTCCCAATCTATCCCTTTCAGATATTTGAGTGCTCCAATTGCTTTTTCGTACGAATCTATAACAGGTTTTGTATAAGGTAAAATATTTGATTCTATATCCAACATTGATTTATCGGTATAAAATTCCCGAAAGCCCATTGATGAGTTCTTAAACCATTTTTGCTTAAGTAAAAACCTAAATACTGATGGAACCATAGGAATGAGTCCAATTTGTTGATAGAATGGAATCCAAGGGGGTCTATGATTGGGAATTTCAGTATTAAACATTATCAAATTTTCAACACAAGCATTTTGTCGAATGGCTATTTCTCTTGCTATTGTTGCTCCAGAATTATGTGCAATTAAGCTATATATTGTTATACCTATTTCGTCTAATAAATCAATAAGGTAATTCGCTTGAAATTTACTATCGAAATACGTTTTTTCAGACCATTCACTATTTCCAAGTCCAGGCAAATCCACTATATGGCATTTGAATCTTTCAGAAAGTTTGGGAATTATTTTTCTCCAGGTATAACCATGAGTTGGAAATCCATGAATAAAAACCAAATCTTTCCCCTTACCGATTTGTCTCAAACCAATTGTAGTATCTTCAATTCGTATTTTTTGAAGAGCTATATTATTATATACTTCGTAGTCTTGCATTTTCCATTTATCCCTATAGTATTAAAATTGCTTGAACTAGAGGTTTTTAAACCGACTATTTGTAGATGGGATAAATGGAAAATGCAAGACTACGAAGTATATAATAAT
>JBCBRM010000109.1:0-4559 GCA_039819665.1 Bacteroidota bacterium | reverse complement strand
TATATCATTAACCTAAAAATATTCGGACAAATTGGATGGATTATTGTGTGCTAATTTATTGGTATAGTTATTTTACTAACACACTTTAAGTCATCCATATTGAAGCAAATATCTTGGTTAATGATATAATTCCCTCTTTGAAGAACATAGGTTGCATAAATTAGTCTTTGGTTTGATCCATATTCGTATAGATATTGATCTGCTTTCCCGAATTTTTTTTCAAAGCAAGGCAGGGTTATTTTGTTAAAATCATTGCCAACACTTCTAAACGGAAAATTCTTCCTATATCCTATTATACTCGTATCTAGGAGAGTCTCTTTTTTCCAATTACTTTCATTATATAGCTTGGAAATATAGTCTAAACATTCTTTGCCTAAACTTTCGTTTACGAAAGGCTTGAAATGAATATCTTCTCCTACATCCAATCTTGTGCGAATTATCTTTTTATTTTTTCTTCTATAAAATATATTAAATACAATGGAAGAATCCCTCTGACCTTCGGTCTTATTGGGCATATATAAAATATATGCGATTTTTAATTCTTTATTCGATATAAAAGGATAATCCTTGTCACTAAGGAACTCTCCTTCCTTAGTTTCTTTTTTTGTAGCTACCTTAGGATCGAATTCAATGTCAGGGGAACCTAGAATTTTTTTTATACAGTCAACTCTATACCCTAAGAAAAGAGTATCTTTTAATAAATGATGAAACTTATTATAGAACTTCCTTCGATTAATTAATGCATTATTCTTGTCTCCTTTCCATAATTTCTGCATTTCTAGAGAAAAGTGTTTTTCGAGCTCGTAACAATCTTTTTCAAGTTTCGCTAAATTCTTCACTTCTGCTTTCTTAAAAGCAGTCGAACAACCCACGATTAGCACAAATAGAATTAGTATTTTAGTGCTCCTAGAAGGGATTAAATTTCTACCATATTTCATGATATTATGTTTAGTAAGTGGTAAGGAATTAAGAATTTTACTAATATTAGTTCGTTGGCTATAATAAATTATTCATTTTAAGAATTACCGATTAAGCAATAAAAAATCATTGAAAAATTAAGGATTTTTAAGACCCCTTTTATTGACTACCTTTCTATGTCCTGTTTTATCAAAATAACTCCTTATCAAACCACCATCATTTCCGGGGCTTAATATAAATCTTTTTTGATGTTGAAGATTTTTAGTGACTTTGCTTTTTGCATCCCTTGGATTAAGAGAATTACCAGGAAAAAAAACATTATCAATATCTGACTGCCTAACCTTTCTATCTCCAGGAGTCGATCCGGGAAAGGAATTAGTGATTGTTGCTCGAGTCGTCATAATTCCAGGCTCTCCATTGGTACCCAGTATGTCGTGCCTACCTCTTTGATCTGGATCTGGATCTGGATCTAAAAATTGCATCCTTCTGTTGAACCATCCTAATCCATGCCCAAATTCATGACTTGCAGTTGAAAGAGATGTTTCAAGGTCCTCTAGTGTTAGTACTCCAGAATTTCCGGTATTAAAAGAAAGAGGCATTCCTCCCCCATTCCTAACGGCTGTTCTAGTTAAGTTTTTTCTCCTTTCAATTAGGTAGAAATTTGCAGTTGGGTCTCCTCCTTTTTTATTAATATCTTCCATCATGTGCGAAGCTTCGTCTCTTGCAAGGTGTTTCGCCTTAATTTTAAATTTGACTTTGAATTTTTTCCCTCGAATGCTAACCTTTCCGTTTGCTGCATTCCAATCATTTTGTATTTTCTGAGCTATTTGCTGTGCCCTTTCTTCATTTGACCCTCTCCCATAAGTATATATAGTCGCCTTCACTACTATTCGCCTTCCGAATAACCTTCTAACTATTGCTAAGCCTTGACGGCCATCAGGATCAATTGCGTTTATTGGAGTATTATATACGTAATTGTAAGGATTTAAACTTGCGAATTTTTCAGCTAATGGATCCACCCCATTCCATCTAGCAATAGAGGCATCATACATTCTGGCTCCATAGTCGTACCAATTGATATCGAGCTCTGTTTGCAGCTCTTTTCCATTGTAGAGGTAATCATTAGGCGGAGTCGCAGTTGAAGCCACTCCAACATCCATACTCATCCTCATCCCAAAGGGATAATAATGATCGGTTTGGAGTACTTCTGTAGAAGTCTGTATAGCTCCATCATCATTAAGGTCTGAGAAAGTTAGTCTTGCATTACCCAGATGGTCATTTAAGGTAAACTCATATCGGTATTCTGCGATGGTACCATCTGGAACCAGGCGCCCTTCTTCATGCTGGAAAAACTGTATGGCATTATTTTCATAGTGCACTCCATTAATATAATCATTGGTCTTGGTGGAACCATCATTTACGATTTGTTGAAGTTTGGTTCCTGTTGCATCATAAACATAGGAGATGGTATTGCTTCCTTTGGTAATAAGGGTAGGCTTATTGAGGTGATTGTAGCTAATGCTGATTCCTTTGTTTTTATCTTCCGTTACATTCCCATTGGCATCGTAGATATAGTCATCCCCTGAGGTATTTCCATCGAGGAACTGCTCCACATCGGCAGTTGAACCAGCATTATCTTTTACCCTTGCCAATCGGTTTCCACTATCTGATTTATAGAAATAGCTTAGGCTATCCATGGTGCCAAAGGAAGTGTTAGAGTCCTTGCCTTCTCTTAAGAGCTTATTGATATTTCCATTTCTGTCATAATCGAGACTCACATCATATCGCCCCTGATTTATGGTATAGGATCCACCTACCCCATAATTAGCATCTTTGAGCCTATTTGTTTTATCATAACTAAAGCTATAGCTGTGCTTTTCATTATCCAGTGCTGTCTTCCAGCTCATTCCCGAGATATTACCATTGAACATATCTGCCCCTGCGCCTCCTATGTCTATTGAGTTATCATTGTACGCTAAGGTGAGTTCAAAGAGATCATCAGCTGTCGGGGCTTCATTTATAGAAGTCATCCAGCCTCGGATGTTGTAGGAATAGTCAACATTTTGCAGATAGGCTAAACCGTCTTTGGAATGAAGCTTCTTTGTTGCCTGTCTTCCAAGCACATCATATTCATAACTTGATAGAACAATCGGGGCATCAGAATTTACCTGAGAGGTAACTCTAAGCATACGGCCGTTATGATCATAGCAATACTCTCTTGTTTGGATAATAGCGGTTGAGTTGGGGCCATTATGCTCCATTACATTCTTTTCAATTTCCCCGATGAAGTTTAGTTGATATTTGGTGATATCGGTTCCATGAAGATGCTCCGATCTTGTTTCTATCTCTCTTCCATAATCGTCATAGAAAGTGAGGGTAAGCAGCCATTTTTCAGGGGAGGAGTCCAGGACCTTGGTCTTAACTCCCGTTATAAAGCCTCTTGATTTTTCATTGGCGGCTGTTGCCTGATAAAGATGATCAGGATTTCCGTCTCTATCAAAGTCATAATCATCGTAATAAGTGATCGAGAGCTTTTCAGTATTGGTGGTCGGGAAGGCCGTATTAGAATAGCCATCGTTTCCACTTTGCCTGACTTCAAAGAGGCTGGCACCGTCAATCTGCCCTTGCAAAACAGATTTCGCATTGGAAGAAGTATAGATACCTGTTTCTATCGGTCTTGCAAAAGCATCGTATTTGGTGTAGAGCCATGTTTTTGTACTAGCCTGCTCTTGATTGGCATCTTGCGTGAGGACCAATTGATCGAGCTTATTGTAGATAAGCTCTACCCAACCTGCTCCGGGTACTTTTTTGCGGGCTACTCTATTTCTTTCGTCATATTCATACTGAAAACACCAGGAGTCCAGTATGGTCTGACTAAGGACATCATTGCCTGTTTCAAAAATAGCCTTTGTAGCCTCTGGGGGAATGACATAAAGAATGTTCCCATATTTATCATAGCCGTAATAGGTCTCTGCGTATTCACTGCCATCTATCTGCACCCGGGTGAGGATATTTTTCCCCATCTTATCTGTGAAGGTCTCTGAGATGCCGTCATTTTCATCTGTAGTTGTGGTTTTGCTAAGCTCCCCCGGAGCATAGGTTGCGCTAAGATTAGTGCCAACTGTAACATCCAAAGGAATAAAATACACTTCTCCTGCTTGATTTAAATCATAGGAAGTAATGACCGTATGTTCACCTGATTCTCTTTGGCCAAAGGTAGTGCTGGATTTGGTTTCCCAGGGAACACCCGGTGCCGCAGTTTCTACTTCTCTGGATCTTTGGGAGGCTTCATACTGATGCTCAGTAAAGAGCCTTGTGGTTCCGTACGTAATAAAATTGGCAGAGTAGAAGCTTTGCTGATCACTTTGAGGGGAGTTTTGATAATCCCCATAAGTTCCCAGCGATTCATAAGGCATGTATTCTTTGGGCATTCTGCCAAAGCCGTCATAGATAGAGAAAGAGATGATATCTGCTCCATCTGCAGCAGACTGAAGGGCAATCTGCTGCTCAGGCCTACCTAAGCCGTCTACATAAGTTACCGCCTGAACTAACTCATGTGCATAATCGAGTTTTTGAAGCTCTGTTTTTGCATCTGCACCTAAAGGCAAAGCAACGGCTACCCTGGGGGTATAGCTGGCGAT
>JBCBRM010000108.1:0-4670 GCA_039819665.1 Bacteroidota bacterium | reverse complement strand
CTCTTTCTTAATACTTTTCACTTTTATATGGTTTGCCGATATTCTTTTCCTTGGTGGAATTTGGAAAGAGATGTAAACATTGCGGGTGATTAAATTGGGCTTTCCTAGATGGAAAACAGATAAAAGCAATACGAACTCTAGCAATGTATAAATATGCATGACTGGCATGTTGTTTTGCCAAAGGGCGATTGCAAGCTTCATTGAGATTTCTCCTAAAACACCTAATGATATTGCACTAAATAAAATTTTCTGCTCTCTGCTTAAAGATTTCAATTTTAGAAGTCCAATAATGAAGGGGATAAGCACAAAGTATGGACTGATCGTTTTGATGATATATAAATCCATTCTTTTTACGAGAAGTCAGTATGAGGAGGAGTATGATCTTAATTAGCTTGCAATAGATCCATTGTATCACAATCAAAGGGGCAGCCTCCAGAAATATCTACTGCATATCCATTTTCATCAGGCTTTATGATCTCTACCGGACCATAAAATTCTCCTTCTTTACCTTTTGGAACATATCCTTTTATATAAAGATCGTAGCGGTATCCTTTTAAATATCTTCCTTCCTTAATTGAGAACATACTGTTGTAGAAAACAAAGGCAGTTGCATTAGGATATTCGTCTTTCAGGATATCAAATAGCTCCCATCCAGTAAAAGTCTGGCCAAGCGGAACAACCTGCACCAAGGCTGTATCAATGTGTCCTCTCGCAGGAATAGGTCTGTTAATATCTAATTCTTCATTACAGACTTTATTACCCAATAAATCTGATTCTAAACATACCTGGTTGTATTGTCTCCAATTTCTAGTAAGTTGCTTGGCTTCATCAAGGGTAATTTTTTTAGGTTTATAGTTATTCTGTGAATTAGGACCTGTTATTTGTGTGAAGTAGATTTTATCGGAAGCTTCAACAACCAAATCAGTCCTACAAGTGTTGACCGCACATAATACCAAGCCCATCGAACGCATATCTCCTGGAATTGTTAGTGCGTAATAAGCCCTAAATCCGCAATTTTTGCCTACAAGATTTTCGAGGCTATTTTTATCTACTATAAAGCTATCAGGGACACCTGTGGTGAAATCCCATTTATCTTTCCAATTTTTGAAAATATCATCTGCAAGGTCTTCACTAATACTTCTATCCCAAATACAAAAATCAATATCTCCAGGAGGGCCAGGATTGGGTACTACATTGCAAGAAGTCCCAAAGAGAATTAATGAAGAGAGAAGGGCTAAGGCATAAGCTTTCATAGTATTCGAATTAGGTTAAAAAATAGTGTTGCGTGTTTGTTTTAAATCAAGATATGGAATATTTCCGCTAAAGGAAAAATACGTTTCCTTATTACATATTTAGGAAATCTTCTGTAATACTTTGATTATCAATGAGAATTCAAGGTTTTGTGATTAGGCCTACCTACGGAAAACCGTTAGCTTTTGGTATGGAAACCGTAGGTCGTAGCAGGCGATTGCTATCGCTTGCAGGTCGAGTTAAATAGCTGTGTCATGCTGAGTTTACGAAGCACCTTATTTTAACCTTCAATTCTCTCCACTGCCCAAAGAGAGGCTTGGGAGAGACTGAAAGGTAAAGGCTTGGGCTCCTCGACAAGCTCAGGGTGCCACAAACTGTGCGGAATGTCAGAATCAAGAATGCTTCAATTTATTCTCAGCTCTCCTTGGGAAAAATCTGTGGAGCAAACGCAGCTTTCCTGCTACTCCAATATTCACCTCATACTGATCTTTCTCGAAGGCTTTGAAAAACTGATCGGTCAGATCATCGGGCGTAGGAGCATTTCCCCAACGACCTTTGGTCATGTCGGTTTTGATGAGCGGAGGAATGATCTCAAAGATTTTGAGGGGCGTATCTTCGTATTGGTAGCGAAGGGCTTTGGTGAAGTTGTGGAGGCCGGCTTTTGTGGCGCAGTAAACGGGAGCCGATTTCTTGGGAACAAAGGCGAGAGCTGAACTCACATTGACCAGAACGGGATTTGAATTTTGGAGGAGTAGGGGAATGAGCTGTTGGGACAAAGTGATAGGGCTGGAGAAGTTGACTTGTATTTCATCTGCGATTTCTGATAGCCTTTCGGGTTTATCAGAAAATCGTTCTCCATTTGTGAAGCCGACCTGTATGCCGGCATTGTTGATGAGGATGTTGCTGTCGCTGTGGTTTTGCTGGAGGTTTTTTATCAGTTCCTGAACTTCTTTAGCTTTGGACAGATCGCAGGCGATACAACTAATTCCTTCGAATTCTGCTTGTAGTTTTTGTAATAGCTCTTTATTTCTGGCTACTGCTACGATTTGATTTCCGAGGCTGTGGAAGCGGGCCATGAGGGAGCGGCCAATGCCACGGGTAGCGCCTGTTATGATGAGTTTATGTTCTGTTGTTTTCATTGATCTCTAATTATGGTCTTTCTTCTTTTTCCCTAGATGAAAAAGAAGCAAAAAATCAAGTCGCTGCAAACCGCGCCAACACACATTCCGGCCCCCTCACCCCATGCAGCGACAGGGCCCGGTCGCTCTTTTTTAGGAACCAATAAGCCTGTCATTCCGAGTGCAGTCGAGGGGCCTAAAATTCTTTTCCCTAACAAATTTTCTTCCTCTCCTAAATCGAAATGTGTTATTTCACTTTCAAAGCCATCCCAGACTGGGCAGGAATTTTTACCATCAATTGTTTTTCATTGCTAGGGAAACTTTTGCTGGAATCAAGCATATCCTTGTAGCTGCCATCTTCTAATACCGCAAAGGTGATTTCTTTATCTTCTTTGGAAGGGTTGAATACTGCATAGATGTTTTCTCCCTCCCAACTTCTTCTATACACCAGGCAATCCGTTTTGTCATTGGCGTAGACGAAAGTAAAGCTGCCATGAGATAGGACTTTATGCTCTTTTCTCATTTTGCTGAGCTTTTGGTAGTAGGCCAATAAATCCAGATTGGCTTTTACCTCATCTCGGGGACGTTCTAAGCCTAGCTCTTGATGATAGGTTTCATCCTCGAATTCCAGATCAGGCCAAATGATGGGCTTACGGCAATTAGGATCGTCGCTGCCCCACATGCCTAGTTCGTCGCCGTTCCAGATATGGGGAGCACCCGGATAGGTGAACTGCTGAAGCAATAGCATGCGATGAATCTTGTCTGTCTCCGCATCCGGTTTGTGAATGATGTAGTTCTTGTTCTCGCGGGGATTTGCGTGATATTTGTATTTGTTCTTATTGGCCAGGGAAGTGAGTAGGCGAGGGGAGTCATGACTGGCTGCTACATTCATCATGGCATAGGTGTACTGTTCCTCTATGCCGCGATTGATGCTGTCGATTTCTTCGACATATTCCTCTGCTGTCAATACCGGACCTCCTTTAGAAAGATAGCCACGCGTTTTGCGATACCAGCGATAATTCATAATGGCATCAAAGACATCTCCCTTCAAAAAAGGTCGAGGGTCCATGAGCTTATCCGGCCATTCATCCCACCAAACTTCTCCCACTAAATAGGCTTCCGGATTCACGCTTTTCACTACTTTTCTGTATTCACGCCAAAAGCCCAGGGGCACTTCTGCGGCCACATCCAGTCGAAATCCATCTATTCCATCTTCGGGATTTCCATCGCCATTAGGATCAAGCCAGCGCTCTGTAACGGCAAATATGTGCGCTTTTAAGGATTCGGAAGTCAAATTTCCCTCAAAGGGCAAGCCCCTAAATTCTCCCACAGTATCCTTTTTCAATACAGGTAGGGTCTTGGCGCCAAACCAGGATTCGTATTCGAATTCATTTTCCTCCGTATTGGGATCGTCATAAGCCTGGATGGAATACCAATCTTTAAAAGGACTTGCTTCCCCTTTTTCCCGTACATCATGCAAGGCCCAGAAATCGCGGCCCGTATGATTCCAGCTATAATCCAGGATGATGCGAATGTTTCTTTTGTGCGCTTCTTCGACAATCTTCAAAAAGAGCTCGTCTGCACTCGTCCATTTCCAGGTCTGAGGATCAGCCGGATCTTCGCTTTTGGCTATCTCTTTATCTCCTTTCGGATCAGGGCCAAAGTTTCGATCCAAATGCCGGTAATGACGAGGATCGTATTTATGCAGCGAGGGCCCGTCATTAAGGGGATTGAAATAGATGGCATTGATGCCCAGTTCCTCCAAATAATCTAATTGATCCAAAACCCCCTGCAAATCCCCTCCATAGCGACGAAGCTGGGCTTTGCTGCCAAAAGTATTCTGGTATGCGGCAAGATGCTCAAAATAGGGGTCTGGCTTGTACCAATCCCAGGACCAGGGCGTTAGTTGCCAATCTGCTGGAATGGAATCTGGATATGCCTGTACGATATCTGCTGCTGTAGGATCATTCGACGGATCGCCATTTCGAAAGCGCTCTACAAAGATTTGGTACCAGATGGCTTCTTTTGCCCAGCTTGGTACAGCACTAATATCGGGCTCAGCTAAAGGTTCTGATTTGGGGGCTTCGCAAGCGATTAGTAGGCTTATTGATATTAGGAGCAGTAATACTTTTTTCATTGATGGGATTTTGGGGGTTTTTCCACTTTTTTTAGAAAAAAGTGGAGTAAAAAATCGAAACGATCAGAGAAGGCCAACTCACATTCGAGCCCAACAAGAGTCTACTGCTCACATGGAGGCGCGCAGAAGATGAAACGAGCACTTAGGGGACGGAATGTGAGTTG
>JBCBRM010000107.1:0-4778 GCA_039819665.1 Bacteroidota bacterium | reverse complement strand
AAGTTAAGTGTTTTATGAAAAAGCACACCGTAAAATTACAACTAAGCTAGTGTTTCACTTTTTGCTGACGCCATACATACCTATAATAACCCTGTGGTAAAATTTACTAAAGACACCCTTACTGCTGCTGAAGGAAGGATGGATCTTGAATTTAAAGTTGCGGTTAAAAATGGGGTTGTTACTGGAACCACTTTTTCGAATCAAGGTATCGTAACGGCCTCTACTCAAACGAATACTCCTCCGGAAGAGAGAAGTGTAACTCGTACGAATACCGAGAGTATTTACACTGATGGAGTTCCCTCAATGGTAAAAAGTCTGTTAAGCTCTACTGATGTGAATAGTTCATCTTCAGAGGCTGTGATAGGGGAAATTTTAACCTATCAAATTGCGGTTACCTTTCCAGAAGGTTTGACGAAAGAAAATGGGACAGATCCGCTTCTTACAGATACCTTGCCAACAGGATTTCAATATATTTCTTCCCCTTCTCAGTCTGCAAGAATTTCCGCTGTGGCTGATTATAATGGCGGCGAAATTATCACGAGTATAGCTGGAACTATAAATGGAACTCCGGTTGCAATAACGCCTAGTGTGAGTGGATCTGCCGCTACCAATCAAATTCTGGGCTTTGATATAGGAAATGTCACAAATAATGAAGATGGGGTAGTTTGCCCATCGCGTAAAAAAGGTCAAGTTATGGGATGTAATTAAGGAGCCGTTGCATTTTCAAGAATCTGCTCAAACTCAAGCGGGAATTCCATTGTTGTGAATTTGTAGGTGCCGTACACATTGACATGTTGCCAGGCCACAGGTGCAATTTTTTTAATCTTTTCGATTTCTATTTCGTCCCCTCCTTTCTGGTTTTTACTCAAGTTTTGAGAGAGCAACCAGGTATTATAATAAATGATGACATTGGCAATCAAATGGGTACAATCAGCAATTAGTTGCTGTTCTTGCATAGTATGTACCCTAAATTTCCCACCATGTACATAAAAGATATGCCGTTTCAATTGATGATATTCTTCTCCACGGTTTAGGGCCTTCTGCACATTTCTTCTTAGCGAAGGGGAGTCTATATATTCAAGCAGATAGATAGTCTTGAGGATTTTGTCATACTCAACGAGGGCTTTTCGCGTGCGATTATTTCTGGCATAGGCAGCGAGTTTCTTAATGATGGTACTTTGTGTAGTTGTCTTTAGAGCCAGAGAGGCAATAATTCTTTGGATATTGTCCCATTCTTCTTCAATGAGTTTGAGCTTAATTTTGCGTGTTGATTTTAAGAGATACCCCTGATCGTATTGGTTCGGGTGCTTAAAGGTGTAGAGTATTTTGGCTTTTGAGCTTATGGATTTGTATCTGGGGGCAAATTGGTAGCCAAAGAAATCGAGGATGGCAAAATTAACCTGGTTGGTACCATCGGTATCTGTAGAATGGATTTCGGGCTGTATCTGGGTTTGGTTATTAAAGAGTAAATCAAAGACAAAGTAGCTTTCATGTTCATGAGCCCCTATGATTCTGGCATTGACAGGAATATGGTTTGCAACGAGGGTATAATCACTAATCCCTTTTCCCAACCCAAAATACTTAGGAGAGTATCGAGAATTGAAGGTATGAAACTGGGTTTTGAATTTCTGACCATCACTACTTGAATGGACCACATCCTCTTCGATGTTGTAGTATTTGAACATGGGCAGACGGCTGGTTGCATTCACAATCTTTATGTTTGCCTTTTCCAGGGTTTCTGCTCGTAGGAAATTACTACGAGCTGTTCTGAGTTGCTGAGATGTCAGATCAGAGATTTGTCCCATTTTACCCACTCCATGATTGGTGCCGAGGGCTAAGATTGAGGCAATCAGTTGATGCTTGGGGATTTTTTGGGATACATTTTTCCCCAGGATATGACTAAACTGAGCCAGGAATCCGGTTTGCTGATCCACCCAGTCCATGAGAGAAGCTATAGGAATGGATGAGAACTGATCAAAAAAACTGTGGTTTACTTTATCACTTATCTTGGGATAATCCAATTGCCATTTGTGAGACCCATCTGCTTTTTGGCCGGTAATTTTCACATATTCATTCTTCCCTTTTAGAATAGCATCATTAACCTTTTTGAATTTTTGCTCTAGTTTACTCTCTAATTCACTGAGTATTTCCTTCGGGGATTGCTTTAGTTTGGGAAGATCTAGTCTAGCGATGATATCAGTCTTATTAGCTTCCCAGTAGGATTTAGAAATCAGATCTTGATCAAAACTCTTAAAGCCGAAGCTCTCTGGAATGAAAATATCGCCACTTTCAATTTTATTACGCAGGCTTCGCAAAAGCAAGAATTCATATCTCTTTACTTGTAGTATCCCATTCTTATAGAGATATTTCTTCAAATGGGGGGCAATGAATTGACAAGGGAATAGCTCTGGACTCACTTTGGTCAGGGGTTTAGATTTACTCAGCAGTTCTTTGAGTTTTTTTGTTGCATTCAATAGGTGAGTATGACCCGCAAGAGCTTCAAAATGTAGGTTCATAAACAAGGATCTCAGGTTAAGGCTAATTTGGCGCGGGATGCTTTCATAAAACACCCACTTGAGCTCCTTTTTATCCAAGCTGTTTTTCGTGATATAATCGCTCAAGGTGAGAAAGAAATTCTTGGCTAGGATTTTAAATGCCTTTTTGCGTACCAGACCAAAATGAAGACTGTCTTCTATCTTTTGATCTGTGAAGAGTTTGAGGATTTGAGGCACTTTGCTCAGCTGTTTCATTCCCTCAAGTTGATAGGTGTAAATGCTTTGTTTTGACCAGGCCTCCGCCTCTGTTTCATAGCTACGCACATAATGCTTGAAAGCTTCGACCATGCTGTCATTTATATGGCGATACCGGCTGTAGGCAAAGCAAATGAGGTAGATATAGACCATCTTTCGCTTCATGCGATTGAGTTTATAAACACTATAGTGCCCTGCCAAGGAGCTGTAGTATCGGATGTTCTCATTAGAGATTTCCATCTTGGGAATCAATTTTTGGGCTAGCTCATGGATTTGCTTCATATGTTTTTTTCGAAGCATTTGAGAGCGCATCTGATAATACATGAAAGAGTTGGGTTCTTGTTGTAAATATGTAAGTAAATAAATGCCCATACTTTTATTTTCAAGCAAGTTTTCCAGCCGCTCACTGTCCTCTTGACTTAGATGTTTATCGATGAACGCTTCTAATCTTTGGCGCTCGTGAATTAACCCTTGGGCAATAATGTGTTTTTGCATTACGCTATAGCCCGGCAGGAGAATCTTTTGCTGCTCGAGATAATTCATGATCTCACGAAAGATATAAATGGGCTTGGAATGGATACGTGCTAGTTTTTCTGCTTTGTCAAGCAAGGCCTTGCGAATTTTCTTATCGGCCACTTTGTAGCCAGAGATAGTTAAAATCACCTGCTGTTGCATAAGGCGAGTGGGTTTAGATATCCGTCCTTGCAGGCGAAGAATATGCTCAGGGAAATAATGTTTGGAAACATAACGGGAGTCTGATGATACTTCTTCAAGGTCAAAAACAAAAAACTGAGTCTTAGCTTTAAAATACCCCAGTTGGAGAATGAAATAGAGCCTAGTTAAAGCCCTGCCATATTGTTTCATGGCTGCAGTTTCTTGCTCATTCAATTGAAAGTAGTTGGCTCGGCTTTCTGGGTCAAACTTGGGAAGGGAGTATAAATTGTTAATTTCATCCTGAGAAAGGATGCTTAGTTGCTTGGTCATAAATAAGTAGAAGTAGAATTAAAATAGAGTAAGGAGAGCAAAGACGCTGATTTGGGATTTCGCATAAGAGGCAGAGGGCGAAATCTTGGGCCCAATCGGGGCCTGAATTGATAAAAGAATTTATTAAAAAGACACAACTCTTCGCTCCCCAAAAATGAAATGCGAAACTATGGATAAGTCTGAACTAAAGCCAATTATTCAGTTGATTGCCAAAAATTTTGCAAAAAACAATATCAGTTATACTCAGTCGCAGTACATTTTTAAACAGGTCCGAAAGAAACTAGAGCTCAAACCCACAAAACCAACTAAGGGGACAGTCAAAAGATTATCCCGCAAACAATGCCAAGTTTTCCTGGACAAAGCATATGAAAAATCCCCCTTAAATGGGCTCATGATGCAAACGCTATTCGAAACCGCAGCGAGAGTTGATGAATTTACTGCACTCAATGCTGATGACATTTATTTTGAGCAGCTTAGAATTATCATAAAATCCGGAAAGGGAGGTAAAAGACGGGAGGTGCCCATAGAACAGAACCTGGCCAGGCTCTTGGCTACTCATTTAGAAGAAAGAAAAACAGGCCCTCTGTTTAGGACCCAAAGACAAGGAAGGTTTAGCAATCGAAGAATCCAGCAGATTGTCAAGGAAATTGCTAATAATGCTCAGATAACCGCTATTGAAGTAACTCCACATACACTCAGACACACTAGAGCTACCTTTCTAGCCGAACAGGGTATGAGCAAAGACCATCTACAGATTTTTTTAGGGCATGAGCAGCCACAAACTACTCAGATTTACACGCAAACTGCCGCTATTGATACCGATAGGGAATTTAGAAAGGCTATACATGCTCCCCTAACTTGACCTTTTTTACGCGATGGGCAAACTACCCCATAATCTGGGATATTTCCGGAAACTTACTTGCTGAATTCATTCATGGAGACGCACTTAATGGAGCTATGTATTCTGATGATGAGAGCTATATGCTTAGTTGGTCAGCTGATAGTAGTGCGAGATTATGGGATTTGAATGAAAAGTATTTGGTG
>JBCBRM010000106.1:0-5488 GCA_039819665.1 Bacteroidota bacterium | reverse complement strand
TGTTCTGCCAAAACAAATGGAGTGATTTTATAAGATGGCTTATATCTTTTTAATTCAACAATTATATGTTTTCCTCCGGCAGTTCTATACCCTATATCTATTCTACCTCTTTTTTGTTCATCTGTGAGTTTGTCGGAAACATCTTCGAATGCTTTACCTATCTTTGACTCCATATACTCAGTTGCCTGTGTTGCCCTTTCCCAAGAAGGATTAAGCAACCAAAGATTATCAAAGATATGTTTTTGTAATACTGCTTCTAATTCATTTTTTTCCGTTTTCTCCTTTAGCTCTCTAATAACCTTTACTCTCCCTGAAGCAATATCGTAATATAGCATCGCTTCTATTTCACTTAGATGGCCAAAAACATTAATTAACTCAATATCATTTGTAGTTTCAATTTTATCAATTTGATTAAGACTTTCTCGTATTTTGAGTTGTTCAAATGCAAGTACTGCTTGTCTTACAAGAGTTTTTTTCTCATCAATATTTTCTTTGTCAAAGTGTAATGTATCAATCGTTTTAAATAGTTTTTGGGCCTGTTTTTTATGACTATCATATTTTAACTCTTCATACCACGATTTAACAGCTTCAAATTCTCCTAATATTTTATCAGTGGCTCTATCATTTCTTAGCTGAGTCCATTGGGATTGAATTGCCTTTAAATAACTATAAATTACCTTCTTGACCGCAATGAATCGAGGGTCATCCTCATTAATTTTTTGTCGACTACTTGTGGCAATATCTTCTTCACTATCATCATCTAAAAAGTCTGCTTTAATTTCTCCAATTAAGTAATCGGCATAGATGCCTCCTTCTGTATAGGTTTCTAATATATCTTCTTGGGCAAGTTTTCCTCTACAGATTATGCTTATCTTATTATTATTAGTACCATCTTCGCTGAGTTGACTTGGTAATTCTACAGTACCTATCCAACCTTCGATTAGATATTCTTTTTCATTGATTAAAACGCGACCATTTAAAGAGTCAAAATTTTTAATATTCTTAAATTTTCTTCGATAAAGTTTATCATCATGGTCAACTAACCACAAAAACTCTACTTTATTAAAGAAATCCCTATCCGCGATTGAAATAGGTTCTTCATTTACTTTTACTAAAAATTTATTCTCTTCTCCAATTACACTAAATCTTCTTGCCAACCTTTTTTTCAATGATTTCGCTTTACTTACCCCCTTCTTTAAATCATATATTATTATAGTGGTCCCTTTTTCGATCGGAAGCGGGGCTATCTCTTCGGGGAAATAAGTTCCATTATTTTCCTTTATTTGACGCTTTATTTCTTCTTTATTCATTTTTAATGAACTTACTTTACCATTTTTGTGGCTATGAAGTTCAATAGTATTTGCAATCGAAAATAAAGATAGTTTTCCAATTCCTTTGCGACCCATTACAGGGCGATTATAAACAGGTGAAAATGCTTCACCATTGAGCCTCTTTTGATATCCAACTAATAGATATTTCGCATTTATTTCAGCCGCATCCATTCCGTTCCCATCATCCTTAATTATAATTCGATTATTCGTAATTACAATGGATACCTCCGTTGCATCGGCATCATACGAATTTGCTACAACTTCAGACAGGACTGATGGAATATTACTATATAAATTAAGTCCTAAATGGTTCAAAACATTTAGGCTGAGAGTCATTCTATACTTTTTTGTCTCCATGTAAATCAAGTAGATGTTCCTTTATACTTTCTGCAATCACTTCTCCTAGTTTAACAGGTACAGCATTACCTATTTGCCGAGAAACCTTTGTGGTTATTAAGCCTATGTTTGGTGGAATGAAATCATAATCGTGAGGAAATGTTTGGAAAAGGGCTGCTTCCCTTAACGATATTGCCCTATCTTGCTCAGGATGACCAAATCTTCCATTCCCCAAACCAGTGCAATGAGTTGTCATTGTCGGAGCAGGTTCATTCCATTTCATTCTCCCATATACACTTCCATAAGATTTACCAGTTTCTTTCTTATGGCAATCAAGTTTCAAAGATTCGTCCCAATCCTTCCATCCTCCTCCTTCTGGAGTTGAAATAATTCTTTTTTTATTTAAATCAGATAGCTTTTTTGCTTTATGGAGTGGATCAGCAGGAGCTGATTCACCATCATTAATTGGAGGTAGATCTTTAATTGTATCAGCAACTGTTACATAATTTTCTGGAGTATGGGTGGGTTGAATCAATTTAATTGGACCAAGCTTGGATCCAAGTAAAACTAATCGCTTTCGCCGCTGAGGGATGCCATAATCTCGGCAGTCTACGATTTGATAATCGATAAAATATCCCATTTCAAGAAGGCTTACTTTAAAATTGTCAAATACTTCTCCATTATTAAAGCGAAGGAGCCTTGGAACATTTTCCATTGAAATAACTTCTGGCTGAACTGCTGTAATCAAATCAGAGAAAGATAGAAGTAAATCCCATTTTTTCTTTTCAATACTTTGTTTATTAGTTAGACTTGAAAAAGGTTGACAAGGTGCGCAGCCTACTAAGACCTTCTTTTTTCGATCCTTGTATAGAACTAATAATTCTTCTGGCTTGACTTTTTTTACATCTTTTGCAATGAACACAGAATCATTATTCTTTTCATAAGCAAATTTACAGGAAGCATCAAGATCAAAACCCGCTATAACATTAAAACCTTTCTTCTGAAATCCATGTGTGAGTCCACCCACACCACAGAAAAGATCTACTACCTCGTATGATTTCCAAATACTAGCCATATCCAATTATTCACCTTTAACTCAAATGCAGTTGAAATATACAACAAATGCTAGTAAAACAGTCATTCTTTGGGATTAGCCTAATAAGACTAGTTTTACTACTAGAATAGTATAGAACTTAGGTCTTTTTGAGCTTTGATTCTCTTTTTATAGAGTGCTATATAAACTATTCATAGTTGAAATTGCGTTGTCAAGTCTTTCGAGAAAATTGATAAATACATCATCAGAAACAGAATCTATCTTTGACCTATTATATGTATGAATCAGGAAATTCTTAAAATAATTTAAGTCATAAAATTCACGTTTGAATTCTTTGTCAATATAATTCCTTTCCAGAAATTCATTTATGAGTTTAAATAAAGGAGCGTCTTCATAATTTTCAATCACAACAAATTCAGCTATCGTCCTGATTATACTCTCAAATCCTTCAAATTCCGAAATATAGTCTTTTTCATATTTAGATCTTGGTGAGTAGTAATTCCGATTGGGTATAATTGAATTGAAATGTTTCTGTAAATGTGAGTCAAAAAATCGTTCCGCATCTACAAAAAACAAACTTTTCCCAGTTGCTGCATATACTACTTGAATGTAATGGCTATGTGGTTCTTTATTTTCCTTTATCCAATCTCCTTTTGTTGTATCATATGTTAAAAAAATAGCATTTTTAGAATTTATCTTCATGTATTTGATCATTTCATGAAAAATTAAGTAATCTCCATATGGATTCTGAGGTTTTGCTTTTACATCAGATAATCCTGGGAAAGCATTCTGAGGTTTAGATATTTCACTCTTAATTTTAGAAACATCAATTCTTTTCAGAAAGGAATCAAATTCTTTAATTAAAAACTTGGAATCTTCTTGAGTTAAAGGAGCAATCAGATTCATTTCTTGAATAAGACTTAAAAATTCATCTTCATATTTTGTATCATTCAACTTTTCTTTTATGCCCTCAATTTCTAAAGTAAGTTGTTTCTGAGTATTGTCTAATTCACTATTAATTTTAGAAAGCTGTCCCTCAAAAATTGGAAAATCATTAAGAAGAATTTTATTACGTTGAATATAACTTTGTACCTTATTTTTGATTTCATCTCTGAAATTTTCTTCAAGCTTATCCAAGGTTTCATTGAAAAACCTCCCTATTATATCCTCTCTGTTTTTGACAAACTCCTTTTGAACTTGTGAGGTTACAAATATCCTTCTCTTATATTTTTTGAAAAAGTCAAATAGAATTTTACGATTGGAGAATGAAATGCTATAATATCTTAACAATATATTGGTGTCTATAAAAATTGGAGTTTCCTCTTTGAGCTCTAAAGTCTTTTTAAAATTACTTTTATACAATTCAATTGAATCAACATACTCTTTTAGCTTCAAATCTTTGACTATTGTTCCAAAACTTATGGTTTCAATTTGTAGTTCCATTTATTGCTTTTCTTTTTTTGATGTCCAATGGCTAGGGTGGCTTATTAGCATTCTCATCTTGGTATCATGAACTGATTCCTCTACGAACCTTTTGTATATATTCAAATTAGTAGTTCAAGAATGCAACAATAGAATAATTTATAGTTTTGTAATAAGGCATCATCTCCCCTATGAACTATTCCAATACTACAAAATTTCATCCCCCCAAACAAAAATGCGCCACCCCCCTCGGGAATGACGCATTTCTGATTTTCAGTATATCTAATCCTAACCCAAGGCAGCAATCCCCGGCAAGGTCTTGCCCTCCAAGTACTCCAGCAAAGCTCCTCCACCTGTAGACACATAGGAAACTTCGGCTTCCAGTCCGGCTTTGGCGATGGCAGCTGCGGAATCTCCCCCCCCGATGAGGGAGAAGGCGCCGTTTTTGGTGGCCTCCACCACGGCTTCGGCTACGGCCAGGGTTCCTTTGGCGAATTTCTCCATTTCGAATACACCCATGGGGCCGTTCCACAAGATGACCTTGGACTTGACGATGGTGTCGAAATAGTAGTCGAAAGTCTGTGGGCCAATATCCAGTCCCATCATATCATCCGGGAATTTTTCATTGCGCACAATGTCGACTCTTCCATCTTCGCCAAATACATCCGAAACTACCGAATCAACCGGCGTCAGGATTTGGGTGTTTTCTCTGACTGCACGTTTCAACAGCGAAGCAGCTGTGGCGATTTTATCGGCTTCGAGCAGGGACTTTCCGATCTTGTATCCTTTGGCTCGTAGGAAGGTAAAGGCCATCCCTCCACCGATGAGTAGGTAATCCACTTTCGGCAATAGGTTCTCAATGATCTGAATTTTGTCAGATACTTTCGCCCCACCCATGATCGCACACACCGGACGCTCGCTATTGTTGACTACTTTTTCGGCATTTTCGATTTCTTTCTTCAAGAGGAAGCCACAATATTTCTCTTCGAAAAATTGGGCTACGATGGTCGTACTTGCATGGGCTCTATGTGCTGTACCGAATGCATCGTTCACGTAGTAGTCTCCATGCTTGGAAAGCTTCTCGGCAAAAGCCTCATCTCCCTTTTTCTCTTCTCCGTAAAAACGAAGGTTGTTGAGAAGCAATAGTTCGCCGGGTTTGAGATTGGTACTCATTTCAAAGGCCTCATCTCCGATGCAATCTTCGCCAAAATGAATGGGCGCATCCACGTATTTCTGTAAAGTAGAAATCGCATGCTTGAGGCTGAATTTATCTTCAGGACCGTCCTTGGGTCTGCCGAGGTGAGACATTAGCACAGCCGATCCTCCATTTTCCAGGATATGTTTG
>JBCBRM010000105.1:0-6175 GCA_039819665.1 Bacteroidota bacterium | reverse complement strand
GTCCAATATTTAATAAAAACTTCTGACTATAGAAAACCAAAATTATTAAATGCATATGACTAAGTTCGTTCTATTACAAATATTTATTATTTATTTTTCTGCGACTGCATGCTTTATGTTTCCTAAAAAGATGAGGCATCAAGTAGGAAATCAAATTGTGAACAAGACATTAGTATATGAGTTTCTGCCTCCTAATAAGCCAGATGACTTTTATATATTATGTAGAACCTTTATGATCAGCCAATCTTCAAAGAATTTACTTAGAGATAAAACTCCATTTATTGACAACAGTTTAACTAACTTTTACATATTAAGAAAAAACCCTGAGTTAATAAATGAATTTGGTATTCCAGAAGACTATCTTCATGATCAAGAAGATAATGATAGGTATAACCTCATCAACTCTGACTTCATTCAAGGGCAAGATTCTCTAAACAAATACTGTTATGGAAGTGATCACTTTTACGCATTAAAAGGTGTCGACCGAGTTTTCATTATTTTTAATTTTGAGGGAAAAGTGAATGAATATAAAAATATTGAATATAAAGGATATGCTGATATTGAATCAGGGCCAATTCTTGATTTTTATAGGCAAAAAAATTGTTGGATTACTAATTCTGATATTGAAAATAATTTTTATGTTCATTCGGAAACAAGTAAGCTTTCTCCTTTAAGTAAGGATCAAATACGGTCTTTAAGTTTGAGTCCAATAGAAGACTTAAAACAAATTTGCACACCGAATTATGAATAAATATATGGGTCTTATACTAGTTTAATTAGACAGTTTTTGAATATTTATTTAAGTTGATGTCCTCCTATAAAACCGAACTGTATTCATTCTGGTTTTATGGAAGGACGCCAATTTTGCCTCGGAATATTTAAGCTTGCAAGTGAGGAATCAACCATCTCAAAAACGACCCTTTTTAAGACAATATGCATCACTATTATCTGATCTAAAGTATTTTCATTTACAAGTAAATCAATTCTGATTTTAAGTTCGAGTCTTCTGACACATAATTCCCAATTCTGGGTCAAAACGTTTTTTTTAATAAAAATCGACCCTTTGTTTTATATCGAAAATCAAGTAAAATTTATACTTAATTGCTAAGGATTATTTCAAAAGAATGACAAATGCAGGCATTTATTTAAAGCTCAATAATTAACCCTCAAAATGAGTTAAAAAATGGATGTGCTGATTTTACCCTGTAGAATTGATTCCTAATCCCTTATGTGAAAATAAGTGGCACTTTTTCCCTTTTTGATAGGCAGAAACCTAAAAGGGGGTACAAGAAACTGTTTCGGATATGCAGATGCCGTGCACCTCATTGTTAACAAACAATTTGAAGTGATAATAATAACCGAAGTTTATTGTTTTCGTAAACACTAATGCGTATTTTGTAATCCTAAGGGTTGCGTATGAAGCTATTGCACATTGTATCTGAGAAATCCTTGGATGCAGGTATCGAAGAAATTAAGGAAGAAGATTTAGGATGGATAGAAAGCTCAAGCGAATTCTCCTTTGACTGGTCAACAGAGCAGTTTTATGAGGTTTACAAAATTTTCTTGCTTGAAGATCGCCGGAATGTTTTGGGAATAATGTCCCTGATAGACCGCCCTGATGAATATAGGATTCATCTAAATCTATTGGAAGTTTCAAAATCCAACCAAGGCCGGAACAAATCAATAGATAATATCGCAGCTTGTTTAATTGCCTTTGCTGCAGAGAATGCGTTTAAAAGAGGCTACTATGGATTTGTTTCATTAGAACCGAAGACTCTTTTAATTGAACACTACCAAAAAAATTATGGTTTCAGTCAATATGGCAGATACCTGGGAATTGAAGGCAAATCTTCGCGAATACTAATTAATAAATTTTTAGGGGATGAGTAAAAAAAATGAACCAACATACGAACAGCTAAGTAAGTCCTTAACAGACGAAGAAATTGCTCAAAGCTATGTATTGAGAAGTAAAATGACTGAAGAGGAAAAATTACATGCAGATGCTGAGTTCAAAAAACTTCGTCTGGAAAAATTAGCATCCATGTCAGATGAGCAAATTTTGCAAAGCGAACTAATCCGAATGAAACTCTTGATGAAAGACTATATTGAGCAGAGCGAATTTCTAGCCAGTTTCTCCCTTGCTAATCAATTAAAGAAATACATAGAACTACTAAGGCTTTCACACGCTCAATTTGCCAGGGACATAGGTATTCATAGAACCAAATTAAGCCGTATAATTAACGCAAAAGAGAATCCCAACATCGAATTGATGTATCGCTTGGAAATCCATAGCGGAGCAATGATTCCGGCAACCTATTGGTATCGATTATACACAAAGCAAATTGAAGAAGAGATTAAGACTAATCAAGAGAGGCGTGCAATAGAATCAGAGAAAGTCAAGAATGAACTAAATTTTAAATTATCAGCTTAAAGCTTTAAGGAAAATTATGTTAAGGTCCCCTTCTCTTGCGAAATCACCGGCACAAATCCCACCGCATCAAAATAGGGCTTAAGAATCATGAGCTCAATAAGAGAGGGAAACTCTTTGATTCCTTCTGGAGTAGTTGCATAGACGGGTCCAAAAGCTTCGGCGATTTTTAAGGCTTTTAGACCATGTTCAATAACTGATGCCTGCGTTTTGAATTTGTTCTTATCCCTCATGGCCTCTTCTATCTGAAACCAGGATTTATGGGTAATTCTAACTGCACCTGTTTTTTTCTCATGGGTCTTCTCTAAGGAAACATCCTCTCCTTTGGGTAAAGGATATCCGTCTACAACGCTTGTATCTCCCTTATAGCTAATCTCCTTTGTGTATTGCCAGATCTCTTTGGCAGTCCCATACTTAGTTAGCTCAGGCCTGTCCCTAAATTTTAGAATGTACTCGGTCATAGAATAGACAAATTCTTAGGTTCTAAGCCTTAAGCTAGAAAAGAATGAGGATATATCAAAAATGTATATATGAATTATATATATAAGTTAGTTTTCGGTTAATTATTATTAATGAGGCTAAATAGTATATATAAATAAAGTGTTGCATTTATCTTAAAAAGCTCTTTACTTAATCCCAAGCAACCCATAAGTACAAATCAGAATTTCATACGGTTATGGCTTTTTTCAAAGGCCAAGAAAACTAATGCTTTCATTCTATGAAAAGGATTATACTACTGCTATACTTATGCGCTTGCTCATCACTTGTTTATGCTCAGCTTAAAGACCATCTCTCCTACGCAGAGGGAGGCTATTATGAGTTTAATAAAGAGGCAGAAACCTCATCGGAGAACTTTTTTGAAAAATTTTCTGTTGATCTTGGACTTAGTTCTGAAGATGAAATGCGAATATTCAGGCAAAGCGAGGACGATCTAGGCAATCTCCACTTAATTTATCAGCGGTTCTACAAAGGAATTAGGGTAGAGGGAAATACTTTTGCCCTTCATGCTAAAAATGGGATTGTATTTTCAGCAAATGGAAAGCTGACAGATAAACTTTCCTTATCTACCTTACCAAAGCTGTCTGAAGAAGAGGCAAGAGATCTCGCAATACGATCTGTTAACTCGGAGCTATTCGCCTGGGAAAGTGCTGAGTGGGAGGAGAGCCTTAAATTTGAGGAAGGAGAAGATGCAAGCTATTTCCCGCGAGGGGAACTTTTGATTGTAAAGGATGGAATTACGGATACCTATAAATTGGCCTGGAAATTTGAAGTAGTTTCTCTTTTGCCATTTGAAGAGTGGAAAGTATTAATTGATGCTAAAACAGGAGATTTGTTGGAGAAAGTATCGGATACTTTTTATTGTCATCCCTATCAAGGCTCAGCAAACACCTTGTACTATGGCCTTCAGTCTTTGCAGATGAAGGATAGATTCTTTGCTCCCGGTTTTCATCTGGAAGACTGCGAAAGAAAAATCGAGACCCGAGTTTTTGAGAAAAATATAGGTATTAGGCCGGTAAGTAATCTGGAGCCCAAAGCTTGGTCAAACATCTCTAAAGTTTGGAATAACTATGCCAATTGGGGAAATAATGATCGCATCGAAACCTCTGCTCAATGGATTGCCCAGAAAACATGGGATTATCTCGATCAAACATTCAATTGGCATGGCCTTGACGGATATGGTAGGAGGATTAGGATTCTGACGCAGCTTACTCACAGCGGAGTACCTGCCCCAGTAAACGCTTATCATAAAAGAAAGGAATTGGTGCTTATTGGAGCCCTGAGTGATGGAAATGGAGGAAGCAATCCTATGACAAGTTTCCACCACCTTTCGCATGAGATATTTCATGGAGTGGTTATTAATACGGCTGACTTGGACTCAAAAGGTGAATCGGGCTCCATAAATGAAGCTTATTGTGACATTTTTAGTGCAATGGTTGATCGAAGTGTAAGAGGTCAATTTAATTGGGCTTTATGCTCAGATGTAGCAAATAGAGCAAGATTTATCCGAAATTTGGAAGATCCCAACGCCTCGGAGAATCCTGCAATACTCGGCGATGACTTTTATGTGCCTCAAAATTGTAATGGATTTGATAGGACTAATGATAATTGTTGGATACACGTAAATAGCACTATTATAGGCCGGGCTTTCAATCTCCTGGTTGGGAGTAATCGGCCCACTCAAAATGGAGTGGATGTTCAGGGGATAGGAGCAGAGAAAGCTATGAACATAGCATTTAGGGCACTAAGAGATGGGTACTTATCATCGGATGCAGATTTTTCTGATGCCAGGTCGGCTTGGACCTCAGTTGCCCGAATGATATATGGCCCATGTTCAACGGAAGAATATGCAGTGAAAATGGCCTTTGCAGCTGTAGGAATAGGAACAAAGAACAATCTCTGTGTAGAGATATCGGGATCAAATGTTTTGTTAGACTGCAATGCATCCGCTCAGTTAGGTAGCTTTTATGCAAATGCACCTGCAGGTGCATTTGTGCAGTGGTTACTTCCATCGTCCTGGAGATATAGAATCACTGGGAGTAGGGGAGAGGGCTTGTCTTTACTTTCTGTTCCTAGAGGTACTCGTTCTGGGAATATTGGGGTAAGAATTAACTATCAAGGAAAGCTTGCAACGAACTATTTTTCATTTACGATAAGGCCCTGTTTACAGCAGCAGAGGAATGGAAGTTCCTATATTATGGAATTGTATCCCAATCCTGCCAAGAATTATTCGGTCTTAAGGCTTGGCGATGAATTGCTGGGAGGAAAATATTCGATATTTAATTTAGCAGGGCAAGAACTGATAATTAAGGATAATATCAGTCAGATAGAAAAACTTAATCTTTCTGAGCTGGAGCCTGGGATTTATCTCCTTAAACTTCATAAAGGCCAGCTATCCTATACTCAAAAACTTCAAATCACGCGATAAGCATTCATGTATGAAAAGCTACTTATTATATCTTACAGCTCTGAGCGGTTTGCTTTCACTTTCGCTTTCAACATCGGCACAAATAGGAAGCCCTGAAAAAGGAAGACAAAACCGATTATCTATAGGGTGGAACTTCAGTCATCTATCAACTTGGGAAATGTCAAGCCCCTATCACCTGAGCTTCTCATACGCTCGCTATTTGAATAATTCAAAATGGCTCATTCGTTCTGGGTTTGATATAATAAGCCTTTGTTCTCAGTGCAATAAGGAAATCGATTTCGGAGGTTCTGGGGGCTTGCAGGCTAATTTATTCAAGCCCGTTAATGTTGATTACAGGATTTTTAGCCTATTAATTGGCAGGAGATTTAAACAGAGAGAAGAACAACGGAGCTTTGGCGCCTTGTTCTTAGGACCAGCTTTGCGAACAGGCTATGAAAACTATTTCCTGGGGGTAAATGGATTTGAAATTTTCTATGATGGAAGACGAGTTAGGGACTGGGGTGCCCTTATCAGGTATAGTCATGATATTTATATCAATGACCTTTTAAATCTCCAGTTGTCGGGAAGCTATGGAATTTTTCTACTCAACTTAGCGAGTAATCGGAGTGAATTCAAATCGCCCATGGATCAGCTATCAGTGGGGTGTTCCTTAATTTTTAAATTCTAAGTTCTTTCTATGAAAATTCTTACTCATCTCTGGATCCTTCTTTTGCTATGGCTATTAGTTATGGCTTGCAGGCAAAAATCAGAGGAAGAAATCATTGCCCTCCTGGAAAAAGATTGTGCGTGTGAGCAAATTCATTCTCAGGAAGAAATTTTTG
>JBCBRM010000104.1:0-7150 GCA_039819665.1 Bacteroidota bacterium | reverse complement strand
TTCCCTACACGACGCTCTCGATCTATCAAACTTTATTGACTCGTTATCGAAATAGGCTGAGTTTTCTAACTCATCGCCAACTATCTCCCCTAAAGAATCTCGGGCGATACAAACTACTTGTTTAATACTTTTTATTTTTCTGGGATTAGAATTACGAATATTCCATAAAGTATTATGGTATTTAAAAAATCCAGGTTTTCTAGGATCTTTATACTTTTGAGAATCTTCTGGTAACCAGGAACTGAAACCAATGCTTATAAGTACAACTAAAAATGTACTTCCCCCTAAATAAATCCATTTATTATATATTTTCTTTAAACTGATCTTATTAGGAAGATTCCTGCCAAAAATCCTCAGAAACATGAGGATAAAAACCAATATGATTAAAGTCCAAAGTAAGGATGAATTTTCCATAATTTAAATAGTGAGTTCTGAACTTAAGGTTTCTTTTTTATCTCCATTTTTGTAGTGTAGTTCCTGGTCAGGACTGTACTCTGTCTTTACCTGTATGATTCTTTCATTAATGATTTCTCCATCAATAACATTGAGGATTACACTTCTTTTTTCTTTATAATCAGCGTATTCTTCAATAAAGAGACATACGGCACCTATCATGAGTATCTGAGAAAATAAGACATCACCAATCAATGAGAATATTGCAGCGATCATACTAACTGTTAAAGGCTCAATGATCATCCAGATGATCCTCTCGGTTATAACAAAACTGCCTAGGCGTTTACCTGTAAGCCACCAATCAAATAGGGAGCTTTTACCCCTGTAGTAGGAATACCAGCGTACTTTCTTGAAGATTCTATAAATAGACTCTCCCAAAGCAATGAAGGCAAAGATCAGGAAGAAAACACTGTATAAACCTATCATGCTCTCTCCTAAATCAAAGTTGAATGGATTAAATGCATTACCAAACCCCTCTGTAGCCTTCACAAAATCTAGGTTTCCAGGGAATAAAATGTTTCCGATTAAGAAAATGGGTACTAAAAAATAATAAAGACCATACCCCAGAGCCCCGCACTCAATACCTAAGAATGTATCACATGGCTGGTACTCCAGGTAGTTCCATGCATAAAATAGTCTTATCCAGAAATATGTAAGTAGAATGGTAAATATTCCAAAACTTCGTTCTCCTAATTTCCGCCTTAAAACAGCTCTTACACTAAAGGCTCCTAAGCCGACAAAGAAGTAGAATATTCCTGAAAACAATTCTGTTAAAAAATTACTTCCAGTAACTCTGGATACTCCTGTCGAAATGCCTTTTGAAAGTCTTTTATAAGCTGTTCGATCTGTAAATCTTCTTTCTGATTGTAATGCCATTATATGTTTTGTTTAAAAGAGATAACCCTATAATTCAATCCATCTGACCATTTTTTTCCCGCAATGCTGACTACCCCCTCAACTTTGAGATCATTTGTTTGCCCACCACTTTTTAATGTGGTGAATACCCTGGGTTCAACCTGATAGTGTAATTGTTGCGCTGAGCTTGATGAGCTATGCTTACCTACATTTACACTGGTTACATTTTGGAAAGCCTTTCCAATTGTTTTAGCTGCCCATTCATTGGTTACTGAATCATTATTCGCATGGAAAATCTTCGTGCCTAGATTCCCCAATAAGCTATCCACTTTGGGCTGAGGAAACCTTCCTCCAATGGATACATAATAGTTGCTAATATTCTGGCTGATATATACTGTACAAGCCTTAGAACTTCGAGCTGTGGTTTGGAAAATTTGATCGTAGTCCGATAAAAATAGCTGACTTTCGTCAACCCATAGAAATACAGGCAACAAATCTTGGTTAGGATCTCTTCTTTCAGTTGCTTGTTGCCATAGGTACTTATAAATCCCCTGGGCATAGACTCCCGCTTGTAGATATTCCTTTACAGGAAAATCGAGAATGATAATCTTACCCTGATGAGTTTCTTCAGGCCTGATCTCTGGACTGATACTTCCTGAAAAATGTTTCTTCAGAATACCTGAATTGAAGGGTTCTGCAAGCCCTTGGAAACTCTCAACAATCGTTGGTCTCGTATTCTCAGGCAAGGAAGCAAATTCTCTCGTAAAGTAATTATGTACAAGCCTATAAGTATCTATGTTTTCAGCAGTCTCTTCTTTTGCACCAGCTTCCAGGAAGCATTGAAGCCAATAATTCGATTGGCTCAATTCACCGATCTTGTCCTCATGCAGATTAAACATTTCCTTCACTTCATTCTGGGTAGGAGCTGATGCCAAGATATTGCTCATATTATTTACACTAACTTCCTCATTAGCGAGTTGAAGTAGTTGGATTATTCGATTAATGCATCTTTTTAGTGCATTGTCCCAATACCTCTCTTTTTCGCTACTTCCACCTCCTCCTGAAAAACGGTTACCCATCCTATAAATCTCCATAAAGAGATTGGTCAGGTTAAAAATTTCTCCTGCGCCCTTACCTTCTCGAGTCATCTCATATTGAAGTGGATTGAATTCATATTCTGAGCCTTCCTTGAAAATGATTAGATCATTTGATCGGCCAAGTTCTTTAGCAATCTTTTCCCAATTGGTTCTCTCATCTGGTTTTGCACAAAGTACGACTCCCCCAAATCCATTTTTAAGGAATGCTTTTGCAACGGTCTTACCACTACCAGAACTCTTTCCGCTTCCTATGCCTCCGAAAATCTGAAGGCCTCTCACAGCATCCCTTACCGTCCACCATTCTAATGGATCATGGGAGAATTTTAGTAAGGGATGGTCTAGGGGTAAAAATGGTTTTCTTGTTTGCATGTAATTATTTGACTTTTTCTGAAAGTGATAATTAATGCCAACAATTGGATAAGGGATTCCCTAGATATTTAGGGTCACCTTATGTAGGGACACCATACATATGTAGGGTATCCCCTGCTTTTCTCTCTCGAATTTTGGCCTTTTTGCCATCGATAAGTAATCGTTCTTTATGTATTTGAATATTCTTTTATGGCTTTTAATTATTCTAAGTGCTAATGTGGATTAACCAGTAATGATGGAGTATAGATTGCCAATTGAAAATGAAGAGCAGTTAGCAAAAACATTAAAAGGAGTCAAAGGATCTGCAATTATGACTGACCTGAGAAGGTTTCCACTCCTTGATGATGATGAAAAATACGCGGAATTAATTGAGAGGAAAATCCATTTTGCAACCTTAAGGCTTATTCCTGATAAAAGATTGGATCTTCGCCTGAAGCTTGAAGAATTAGTAGAATCGAGCAAATCTTCCTGGATTGAGGAGATTAAACAAGCGCAGATTGATTATCTGAGAAGTAAAGGGAACTTGAGCGATTTCAAGGATATTGATGGTAGAAGTCCAGGTAGGTAGGGGTTCTTTTTTCTCAAATGATATTCATCTTTATGAAGAAAAGGACTATATCATTTTTTGATTTGAACCTCTTTTTAACTGATCCAGAATCGAGTGGAAACAAATCGTTTGTTTTTTTTATGATTCTAGTGCTAACTCCCTCGATTGCTTTTACCGTTACCCTAAAGTATTTGGCAAGCTCTTTATCGCCGGGAAATGAAGCCATCTTTATGTGAAAAAGGATATCTTGCTCATACCTGGTATATCCAAGATGCTTTAGGAGTTCATCACTTTTCAAACGGGATTTGATCTCTTTATTCATTGACTCAGCGACTTCTGATGTTTCCTTAAGTGAATCTGACCTTTTGTGGAACTTTACTACCAATGGTTCACCTGAATACTCAGAAATTATTTGGAACTGGGTGATATATGAGACGATGTTATAGTCTTTATCAAATTGAAAGACTTCTGAGTTTTGGTATCCAAGCCAAGTGCGTCCCCATTTATCCTTCATACTTCGAAGCACAGTATAATAGAAATTCATACTTGATAATTCATGCTTGAATTCTTGCAGGATTTGGAAAATGCTAGTATAGATATACCAAAGAATTCTTTGCTGGCTGGGATGGATAAGATGTTTAAAGTCATCCCAGTTTTGAAGCTCCTCAGGTTCGTATCCTAAAAGTTTTGAATTGTACCAATAAGGAGTTTTTTGATCTTTTATGTTATTGACATAAAGCAATGATCTTTCAGGAAGGATTTTAACTCGCTCTTCCCAAACTCTTTTTACTTCATCACTAGAAGGTATGACAGGCTCTCCAAGCGTTGCGATAAACCCTCCAAGCTTTCTTTTATAGTGTTCCTCGAAATCAGAAAATTCCATAGGGCAAGAATGAACAAGTAAGCGATAGTTTAAAGCTAAAGAATATTCAATTGAATCCCTTATTGAAAACATAATTCTTTCAGTCTAAGCTATGCTTAGACGAGACGCCTGCAACTTATTTCACTACTTCTTATGCTACGCATTACTGTTAGTAAAAACGCAGCAGCTGCTGCCAAATATTTTGAAGAAGGACTCTCTAAACAGGATTATTATTCTGAAAAAGGAGAGGTAAATGGAAGTTGGCATGGTCGCCTTGCTCAGCGCCTTGGACTCTCTGGCGAAGTTACTAAATCTGATTTTGAAAAACTGGCTTCGAATAAAAATCCTTTAAGTGAAGAGAAGCTAACTGTTCGCAATTCTCCTAACCGAAGAGCTGGATATGATGCGACTTTCTCCACTCCCAAATCTGTTTCACTGGTCTATGCCATGACTCAGGATGAGGACATTCTAAAGGCTTTTCATTCTGCCATCAAGGATACCATGAAAGAGGTGGAAGCAGATATGCAAACCCAAGCTGGACAAGGAAAAAAGAAGCGGTATGAAAATACTGGCAACATTGCCTGGGCTGGATTTACCCATTTTAGAGCTAGGCCTGTAGAAGTAGAAACTAAGTCAGGAAAGGCATATGTACCTGATCCGCATTTACATCAACACTGCTTTATTTTCAATGCTACCTGGAATCAAAAGAAGGAAAGATTTCAAGCTATAGAGACGGGAACTATCAAAGAAAATGCGCCTTACTATGAAGCGGTATTCAATTCCAGACTAGCAAAGAATCTTCAGGAATATGGCTATGCAATTGAGCGAAATGAAAGAGACTTTGAACTTAGGGGCTTTGATAGGTCAACTATTGAAAAATTCTCTCAGCGTACCTATGAGATTGAAAAGAAGGCAAAAGAATTGGGCATTACCTATATCGAAGATAAAGCTGCTTTGGGTGGTAAGTCCAGGCTGCATAAGCGAAAGGATTTATTAGGTGAACAGCTTCAAAAGATTTGGGATAAGCGTTTGGATGAAAAGGAAAGGAGTCTGATTTCTGGTGTTAAAAATTCTGGTGATAATACCCCACCTGATAACAGTTTAGAAGTTGCCAAAGATTCTCTTGAATATACTTTATCCCATCATATGGAAAGAATATCTGTTATAACAGAAAAACGGCTTCTGGGTGAGGCAATAAAAAAAGGCATAGGTAAGGTCTTACCTGAAGCTATTGTAGCAGCTTATAATAATCGGGAGGATATTTACTCCAAGAGGAATGAGCGAAATGGAGAAAATATCATAACAACTGAAAAGGCTTTAGCTGAAGAGAAGCAGCTCATTCAATCTGCAAGGGAAGGAAGAGGAAGTTATGAACCCATTAACCCAAGCTATGTCCCGAAGAATGAAAAACTTACAGAGGAACAAAGTCTAGCAATCAGAAAAAGTCTTTCCTCTCATGACTTTATTTCCATTATCTCTGGTGGGGCTGGAACTGGAAAAACCTGGAGCATTAAGGAAGTAAAAGCTGGTGTTGAAGAAATGGGAATGAAATTCCATGCCTTTGCACCTTCGGCTGATGCTTCCAGAGGCGTCCAGCGAGAAGAAGGATTTACAGGAGCTAATACCATATCTGCTCTTTTAAAAAGTGATAAGTTACAAAAGCAAGTGAAAGGAGGCATGATTTGGATTGATGAAGCCGGAATGGTGGGGATTAAAACCATGAATGACCTCATCGGCCTTGCTAAAAAGCAAAATGCTAGACTTTTGCTCTCTGGAGATACTAGGCAGCATAATTCAGTTGAACGAGGGGATGCCCTTCGCATACTAGAAACTTATGGAGGTATAGAACCCATCCGCATTTCTAAAATCCAACGGCAAAAAAATAGTGAGTATAAAAATGCAGTTAAACAGCTTTCGAAAGGCAATATGGCCAGGGGATTTGAGATACTAGATAAAATGGGAGCAGTGAAAGAAGTAGTGGATATGGAATCTTTGAAAAAATCCGTTGCATCTGAATATGTTTCCAGTGTAGAACAAAAAGAAAAAATATTGGTAGTGGCAACAACCCACGCACAGGGAAAAGCAGTAACGGATTCAATTAGGGCTGGCTTGAAAGAGAAAGGACTTCTGGAAAATAAAGATCATGCCTATACTATTCAGAAAAATAACTCCTTTACTGAAACACAGAAAAAAGATGCCGAGAATTACCAAATCGGTATGGCCATTCAGTTTCACCAAAATGCGATAGGAATCAAGCGAGGTGAGAAATTTGATGTGATTGGAAAAGATGCGCAGGGAAACCTGCGCCTTGTGGGTGAAAAGAAAAAGGAAAGAATCCTTCCTTTGGATCAAGCAGAGAAATTCTCTGTCTATCAGAAAGAGCAAATTCCCATTGCAGAGGGAGATAAGTTACGCATCACCCAAAACGGCTTTGATATGAACCGTAAACGGCTCAATAATGGCCAAATCGTATCTGTGAAGGGTTTTTCTCCAGAAGGACATATTCTTGCCTCACGGGGTAAATCTGAGTTAATTTTGGATAAGAACTATCGAAACTTTACACATGGATATTATACCACCTCACCAGCTTCTCAGGGAAAATCTGTTGAGAAGGTGCTTATCATGCAAAGCTCTTCTTCGGGCAAGGCTACTTCCAAAGAACAGTTTTATGTCTCTGCCTCTAGAGGGAAATTTGGCATCTCGATCTATACAGATGATAAAAGGTATCTCATGCAATCTGTCCAAAGGTCAACAACCCGAACCACTGCTATGGAAATAGCTGGTGATAAAGTCTTGTCCCTGAAAGATCGCCATGAGCGAACTACCAGTATGTACAGAGCTGCATTTTCCAAAGTAAAATCCCTCTGGGATCGCAGCAAAGAAAAAGTTGCAAATATCAATCAAAATATCAAACAGCATGTCCAAGCTCCGAGACCAGTTAGATCGAAGTAATGTATCCAATATTAC
>JBCBRM010000103.1:0-7270 GCA_039819665.1 Bacteroidota bacterium | reverse complement strand
CCCTTTGAACTAATTTCCCCAAATTAGGTTCAAAGGGGAATATATAATTATGAAAACTTACCTTAGTTTAATATTCATTCTCCTCCTCAGAATAAGCTTACCTGCACAAGGAAATCTCATCAATGACGGAAAAGCTAGAGCGTATCAAGGCTATATATCCGGCAATAAAAGTCATTGGTCAGCGGGTATTGCTTCCTTAAAAACTGCTCTCAGAAACAACCCTTCCAATCACGAATTGGCTTATGAGTATTTGCTTGCGGAATATGGAAAAATTGGCTATTGCAATACGACCGGAGACTGTGGAGATTTAGTTTCTCTTATTGAGGATTCTCAAAAGATGTTAAAGAAGCTCATGAAAGAAAAAGGTGAGTCTTCAAAATATTCCGCACTCATGGGAGGATTGATCGCCATGGAAATTGAACAAAAGCCTGCCCAGATGATGTTTTTAGGACCAAAATGTAGTAGCTATATTTCTGAGTCGGTGAATATGGATACCAAAAACCCAACTGCCTGGGTGGAGAAAGGAAATTTGAAATATCATGCTCCTCGCCTATTTGGAGGAGATATGGAAGAAGCTATCAATTGTTTCCAAAAAGCCATTTCCCTTTATGAAGCCAATCCTACACTCAAAGCGAATAGTTGGCAATATCTACATGCACTTGCCTGGTTGGGGAAGGCCTATGAGGAAGAAGATGAATGGGGAAAGGCTAAACAAACCTTTGAAAAAGCCCTCAGGGTTGAGCCTAATTTTCTTTGGGTGAAAAAAGAGTTACTACCTGAATTATTAAAAAATGGATAAGAGTTTCTGTCGGGAATTTTGTCAAAAGGGGTGTATAGGTTCCTTGGGGCAATTGGCTTGAGAAGTTGTTCCTATTTTTTACCAAATAAAGGAAATGGGCTTCACAGGGAAGAACACTAATTACCTTATTAGAATCACAATTGCCCCTACAGCCGTCAGGAAAATGATCATTTTCCGATAAAAATCATCCTTGATCAGCTTTATCAACTTCACTCCTAATACCAGTCCTAAAAAAAGTGCGGGATACACGTACAAATTTACCTTGAAGGAATCCCAACTGATGGTTTCCCATATAAAAATATGCAAGGGAAGTTTGAAAAGATTGATGAAAAAGAAGAGATAGGCAGCGGTCCCGATGAACTCATTCTTAGGAAGCCTCATAGCCAGAAAGTACAAATTGGAAAAAGCTCCAGCCAAATTTCCAATCATGGTTGTAAAACCTGCAGCCAATCCCATAATACTCGAAAACCACAAACCATCCGGAACCCTCACCTCTTTTTGTCTATCCCACCAATACATTAAGCCTACCGTCAATAGGATAATTACGGCCATTCCTTGTCGAAAGATATCTTCTGGAAGATCCTTACCCACCCAAGTTCCAAGTAATACTCCGGCAACCATCCAGGGCATCAATCGATAAATATGCTTCCAGATAACTTTGTCTCGGTAATAAATGACCGCGTATAGGTCTGCTGCAATTAATAAGGGCAGGAGTATACCCGTAGAGACCTTCGCTTCATAAACGTATGCCAGTATGGTAACAAATACAACAGCTATTCCTTTCAAACCAGCTTTGGAAAAACCAACGAGTAAGGCTGCAAAAAGAACCATTACCCACTCATACCAGGCGATTTGAAATTCAGAAGCAAGTGAAAGCATAGATCTAGATTAGGAAGATTGGGTGCTGACTCCGTAAAGAATAAAATCCAGCATTTGCTTTTCCAGTTCAATAGGATTCAGGACCTCTTCCTTATCCCGAGAGTACCAGTGAAAAAGCCAGCGGATAGAAGAAAGTATAGCTTCCATGGCAATCTCGAGATTCATGGATCTAAAATCGCCATTATCGATCCCTTCTGCTATGATGTTTCGGAGCATACTTTCATACTCTTTACGATTTTGCAGAAAGTTCTCACGCTTATCATCTACAAGATGTTTCCACTCAGCCACAAGCATATATACATGATAGGGATAGTCAGTGGTAAGTCGTACATTGAGGGCAATGACTGACTTCAATTTTTCGGTAGGAGAATAGGAGGAACCATAGATATCCTTCATCCCTTTATGAAACCGGCCCGCAATATCGAAAAGGATAGTTTCCAGGATATCATGCTTTGATTCTACATAGTTATAAAGGGTGGGTGCCTTTATATCCAGGGCCTCAGCAATATTTCTCATAGAGGTAGCCTTATAGCCTTTTTCGAAAAAAAGCCGCAGACTTGCCTGGTAAAACTGCTCCCTGTTGGTTTTTCTCTCCATGATCGTAGGCCAAGTTAGCAATTATTGTGAGATCGGGAGAGAATAAAAAAGGCCGTTCGAAAAATTCTAAACGGCCTGCCTTCTGTATGCTAAAGAAACTATGACTAATTCTTTATATATCTGCCACTAGCATCGGTAAAGTTTCCAATAAGAATCATAATCAGGTCTATCAATACCCAAATTCCAAATCCACCGGCAGTGATCAACATTAGTATTCCCGTTAGAAGTTTTCCCGCATAAAAGCGATGTATCCCGAGAGCTCCTACAAAAAAGCAGAGAAGGAGGGTTAAGAGAAAACTTTTGTCACTTCTGGGTTCCATGTTTATTAATTGTTTTAAGGGTTATTTATAAATGTTTAAAAAATTTTAGGCCTTCATTAACAGCTTATTAAAGGGCGGTAATTAATCCATTTTAATAGGTGTTGAGGATATGAAATCGAAGGACTATTTATTAGTTTTACACACTTTAAGGACGGGGTCTTACTACTATAAGTTGGAAAAGAGAAAGGTTTTGGGATAAATACATCCAGAAAAACCTCATGATCAGCATATTTTAGCGATGCTATATATGCTCGTATTTTCTTTCCAATTGTCATTTTCCAGGGTGCTCCCGTCTTTTGTTCTTTACGTCTGGCAATATTTTTCTTAGCAGAAAGTCAATTATCAATCTTATAAATATATACCTAGTTATTTACTCAAAAATTCATACTAAATACTATGGCTAAGTTAATCAGTACCAATCTTACCCCTGCTGCTCTGGTTGAAAAGACCATCATCAAAGGTCAGGGCCATCTCAGCAGTACAGGTGCTCTGGTAGTAAAAACCGGCAAATTTACAGGTCGCTCTCCTAAAGATCGATTCATTGTAAAGGATGCCATTACAGAAAATAGTGTGGACTGGGGAGATATCAATCTGCCAATTTCACAAGAAAGTTACTCTCAGCTTTTTGGCAAGATCAAAGGCTACATGGATGGACTGGACGAAATTTATGCACGTAAAGTTTTCGCCTGCGCCAATCCTAATTATAAACTTGCAATCAAAGTTTATACTGAATTTCCCTGGCAAAACATCTTTGTCTACAATATGTTCCTTCGTCCCACGGAAAAGGAACTGAGTACATTTATTGAAGATTGGACCGTTTACTCTTTCCCCGGAGTGAGTGCTGATCCAACAGCAGATGGTACCCGCCAAGAAAATTTCTCCATCATCAACTTTACAGAAAAAACCATTATTATTGGAGGTACTGCCTATACGGGTGAAATCAAAAAAGGGATTTTCTCTGCATTAAATTATATTCTGCCGACGGAAAGAAATGTACTTCCCATGCACTGCTCAGCCAATGTAGGCAGCAATGGAGATACAGCGCTTTTCTTTGGACTCTCGGGTACTGGTAAAACCACTTTGTCCAATGATCCGGAAAGGCGTTTGATTGGAGATGATGAGCATGGCTGGTCAAAGGAAAGTATCTTCAATTTTGAAGGTGGCTGCTATGCAAAGACGATTGACCTTTCCCCCAATAAAGAGCCTCAGATTTGGGACGCTATTAAATTTGGTGCCTTACTCGAAAACGTTAAATTCAAAGAAGATGGCAATACGGTAGATTATCAGGATTCCTCTATCACACAAAATACCCGTGTGAGCTATCCGATTTACCACATCCCCAACATCATGTACAATTCTCGCGGGGATCTTCCACAAAATATATTCTTCCTTACCTGTGATGCCTTTGGAGTCCTACCTCCTATTTCTAAACTATCTGTAGAACAAGCCATGTATCACTTCCTTGCCGGATATACTGCGAAGATTGCAGGAACGGAAGAGGGAGTTACTGAACCTGAAGCAACATTCTCGACTTGCTTTGGAGCACCTTTCCTTCCTCTTCACCCAACTGTATACGCTGACTTGCTGGGTAAAAAAATCCGCAAAGGAAGCAAGAGTGGTGATGGTAAAATAAATGTCTGGCTGGTAAACACCGGATGGACTGGAGGATCTTATGGCGAAGGTAGTCGTATGGAGCTTTCTTTTACTCGTGCCATGGTAAAAGCTGCGCTAACTGGAGAATTGGATGAAGTTGAATATCGTACACAGGAAATCTTTGGGCTACAAATCCCTACTTCCTGCCCGGATGTTCCTAATGCAGTTCTGAATCCGAGAGACACCTGGAGAAATGAAGAAGATTATGATAAAGTAGCTGCGAATTTGGCAGAGCTTTTCATTGTAAACTTCAAAAAATACGAAGATCAGGCCAGCAAAGAGATTGTAGCAGCTGGTCCGAAGATCCCTACAATGGCATAATTGGAAAACATACTACAAAGGGGGAAACGGATGGCTTTTTCCCCTTATTTTCTTCTATACTTTTTTCCCGGAAGCTGCTTCACCAAATCCTTAAACTCCATATTGAGCAGGAGAGGATTCAAGCTAGCAATAGGAATACCGCTCAAAAGACTCAGCTTATCCAGCAATACATCTTCCTTCTCTAATAAGGCTAGCAGTTTTTGCTCATTGGGACTGAGTACGATATCAGTTCTCTTCAGCAAGAGTTCCAGTTGACTGCTCTTATCTTCATGGAGCTGCCATTGGATATCCAGGTCTTCCAGTATTTCGGATGGATGACTGACCAGCTTGGCTATATTCTCACGGATCAATCGGTTGCAACCTTCCGACCAGGCATCCCCTACTCTACCTGGAATGGCGTAGACCAGTCTGTTTTGCTCAAAAGCTGAACGAGCCGTAATGAGTGCACCTCCTTTTTGGCCTGCTTCCACAACTAAAACTGCTCGAGAAATTCCCGATACTATGCGATTTCGGGAAGGAAAAAATGGAGCTTCGGGTTCTGTCCCCCCCAGGTATTCGGTAAGCAAAGCACCTGCCTCTGTAATCTCTTCTGCTTTTCGTCGGTGAAGGGAAGGATAAATCGTATGGAGTCCATGAGCCAGGACTGCAGTAGTTTTTCCCCCCGCCTGCAAAACAGCTTTATGGGCAGCGACATCGATCCCAAAAGCCAAACCACTGACCACATTGATTCCTTGCCGAGCATAAAAAGAAGCAAATTCTGCAGCCAGTTCCAGTCCATAATCTGTAGCATTTCGGGTTCCTACGATTGCAAGGCTCTCCTGCGCATTGAGGTTTAGCTCTCCCTTTTGAAAGAGGATTAAAGGTGCATCATAAATGCTTTTAAGGAGTTCGGGGTATTCAGGGTCAAGGTAGGTCAGAATGTTGATGCCCGCTTTCTCACAAAAGGCCCATTCTTCTTCTGCCCTTTGCATACTTTGCTCTTTTTTCAGCAGGGTAATGGCATGAGAACCGATTCCGGGTGCTCGCAAGAGTTTTGAACGGGGAGTTGAAAATACGGCTTTGGCGGAGCCGCAAAAGGCAATCATATTTCTGACGCTAACCGGACCAAGGCCTTTGGTAAGCGACAGTGCCAGGAGGTGTAATTTGTGTTCCTGCACGGTGTATTATTGTGTTTTCAGGAATAAAGGTACAGAAAATCATAGAAAAGAATGGCCCGAAACCCATTTCCTGGATTTCGGGCAGCTACATGCATCAATAAATCTTTTCATTCAAGGCTGGCAAGATTTTCTCCTTTGGGAAGAATAGGTACAGTCTTGAGGTAATCATGAATCGCAAAAATATCACTACTATCTAAAAAGGTATAGGGCAACATCGGATAAGCCAGATTACTTCCGTCTGGCTTCTTTCCATACTTTACCGCAGCAAGGAATTCCTCAGAAGTCCATGAACCAATCCCTTCTGATTCATGCATGGTTAAGTTCGGGGAAATCACGGCTTCCATATCTCCAACGGCTATTGGATTACCGCCTCCTAAGAAGCCCACTGAATTTTCGGGTGTTACAAAGTCATTGCTTTCAAAGGAGCTGGAATGACAGTCATAACAAGCATATAAGCTATTTGCCAGGTATTGTCCGTAGCCTTTATCAGACCTTTGAGGCTTGGGAATAGTTTTTTTGGGAAGTGGCAAAGGTTTTAGGGCAAGGTTAAAAATCAGCTTCGCCAGAAAAGGAGCTTCATAGGCAGGAATCTCTTTTTGTGAAGCTTGTACGGCTTTGGCATCGGAGCGTAGGTATGCAATGATACTGTACAGGTCCTCTTCGGCTGCAGTAGGAAATCGCATCATCATAGGGACAGCCAGAGAGCCATCTTTTTTGATACCTGTTCTAAGTAGTCGATATAATTCTCCATCCGAATAAGCTCCTATTCCAAAAGTTTCGTCTTGCGTGATATTAGGAGCGTAAATTTCTCCAAAAGGTTCTTCTGTTATCACCCATTTTCCTTCCAATTTCCCTTTATCTCCATGACAGTGATTACATAATACAGCAGAAATTTCAGCCCCATTTGAGATTCTTTGAGGAGTTAATTTCACGTCAATTTTTTCAACAGGAAAGGCTTGCTGATAATTGGGTAAGGACTTAACATTTAAGGTGGTCACGGCGATTAATACTAAACCCAAAAGGGCACCCAGGCTAATCCCCAGGAATTTAAAAATCTTTTTCATAGCTTGATGTATTGCTTAGGTACAAGGGTCTATGTTCGAAAAACATAGGTCTTCGAAAAGCATTCTTTCACTCTGACTTGTAGTGCTGATTGAGGATCAGTCTTCGTGGATACCCAATAAACTTGGGATACGGGATCTAAATAAGCAATTGAGGATCAGCCTACTATGCAATTCAGCAAATTCCTCAAGATTTAGTAGCCTAGCTCTTCAGATTCGTAACAAATTCCTGTCATACGTATTGATTTTTGACGAAAAATTCATTTCTACGTAATACATCAAGGGAAGAATCGAGGCTTTTTACGTTCTTGCGCAAGATAGCCTTCGTGCTAAAAATGCTCGCCAATAAAGCATTAGGTCTTTTGAAATATTTAGGTTCTTTACTTGTACTTGCCTGTATACTCCTTTTATTCCCTACCCAAACCCAAGCCCAAGCCCAACTTATCGGAGACCCTGTAGATCCAAGCGCCTACGACCTGGATG
>JBCBRM010000102.1:0-8278 GCA_039819665.1 Bacteroidota bacterium | reverse complement strand
CCCCAAAAAATATGTGATCAATGTTTAATATGACCGCAATGAAAAATATTCTTTATCAATTGGAAAGAGTGGTGTTATTTAGAATGATCGTAATTTGTATAGTTGCCTCGATCATTCTATTTCCAAAGTCCATAATGGCTCAAGACGAGAAAAATAGAATAGAAGACAAATCAAGGGCCATTAGATTAGGGCTAATTGAGTTTTCTATTGAACAAAAAGTTTCTGATAATAAATCAGTCATTGCTAGGATTTCTACTAGCTTGTTCACAGGTCAGGTAAACAGAAATAGGGCTACAGAATCGGGTATCACGATCTGGCCAAATTTCACCCTTGAACCCAGGATATATTCCTGGAAAAACAAACGTATTGCCGAAGGCAAAAGAGTTGATTATTTTTCTGGGTCATATATAGGCTTGCCCTTAATACTTGGTTTAACTCAATGGCCTAGATACTCTGTTGCCCCAGTAATCGGATTTCAAAGGACAATAGCCAGAAAAGGATATTTTGATGCTCAAATTGGCTATGGATTAAACAGAGGACCCAACGTAAACCAATTCCAATTTCTTGGGAGAGTGGCTCTTGGATTTATCTTGAATTGATCTGATCTAAAAAAGACTAATTCCCAGGATGTAAGCCTCAACTAACTCTACACTACCCTTAATCAAAAACACAATCCCCATGCATACTACAGTCGCACCTTTGCATAAAAGGGAATCATTCTTTGTCCTGATTTTTGGACTCTTATTCTTTTCGCCCTATCTATTAACTGCCCAGAATGTGCTTTTTGTTGTGGGTGATACTTTGCTTGATCCTGGCGATCAAATCATCGCCCTGTCTTTGCAAAATCAGTCCGGACTTTCTTTGGAGATTAAGGATGATGACGGCATCCAATCCTCAGCTGCCAATGGCAAGGATTTGGTGCTGATCTCCTCTACTACTTCAGCTGGTAAGATCGGAACCACCTTTACCAATACCCCCACTATTGTCTCTTGCTATAATAGAGAGCTTTATGATGAGCTGGGGATGGTAGCTCCTGGAGGAACCGGAACGGTCTATGAAAGTAGCATTCATCTCTCTGATCCTGCGACCCCCTGGTGGCTAAAACTCTTTCCGGTTCAGGTAACCAATTCCACCCATCCCTTTACCTATGCAACAATTAATGGCAATGCCACCATGCATTCCCACGTGCCGGGGAATACTAGCCAGGCCCTAAGCTTTACCTATCCTTCTGGATCTCAGATGTATGGAATGACAGCTCCTGCTGATCGTGTGGGACTTTTCCTTCAGGATGCTTATGCATCTTTAATTGACCTTACTACCCTGGGACAAACCCTGCTTCAAGCCTCCTTTGGCCTTACCAATCCTATCCAGGTCAACGAGACCAAGACTTTTATGGGGAGATATGGCGTTACAGGTGATGCCGAGTACAAAATTCTTAAAAAGCCTTCAGGCGGATATATGTTAATTGGCTCAGGCCAGACCCCTGCTTTTGATTGGAACTTTCATATCATTGAGCTCGATGATGAAGGACTTCAAACAGCAGCTCATTCCCTCCATACCCCTGATCTGCAGGAAGACTCTGAGAGCCGCTTTAACATGAAAACAGCAGCCGTGGCTACCAATGGAGATATCATAAATGCCATAGAAGGCAGGTATTGGGACGGCTCTGCCTGGGCAGGATGTATAAGCCCCATCATCGTCCGGATGGATGAAAACAGAAATGTCCAATACATCAAAAGATTACAGCTAGGCTGTAATTACCCTCAGGCCTTAAGGGCCACCTCAGACAATGGTTTTCAGCTCCTTAGTGTGGGACAAACTCAGACCTGGCTCCATAAATTTGATGCGGCAGGGAATGTAGTTTGGGATAAGTTCATGAGTATGGGGACCTTCCTTTTTAGAGATATGCAAGTTCTCTCAGATGGAAGTGCAATTATGCTGGGAGCCAATCCCTATGAAGCTGACCCTAACCTCAAGTTCACAAAAGTGTTGATGGTGAAAGTGGATAATCAAGGAACGGTCCTTTGGTCTAAGGAGCATGACCTAAACGGAAACAAATTAGAAACCTATGGCCTAGACATCCTGGCAAATGGAAACATAGCCGTTACGGGACAATTTGACATCCAGGGAAATGGAAAAGCAGCTGTGTTACTATTTGATCCTTCTGGTAACTACCTCTCAGGAAAACACTTGGATTTGGGGGGAATTTCGATGGCCTATAGCCTGATCACCCATCCCGATGGGGGCTTTGTCATTGGGGGGGGAACCCGAAGCCATAATTTTGATGGGCGGGAAGAACCCTTTATCGCCCGTTTTTCTGAAACAGGAGTTATGCAATGGATGGAGGTTTATCACCAGGACATTGCTCCAGTGGATGCCAAGGCCATGCAATTTAGCATGACCGCTGATTGGGGATATATCATAAGCGCGGCTACGGGAAATACAGGCTTTCCAGGACTTATCATAAAAACAGATGCCTTGGGTAAACTCAGGGGCAGCTATCAGTGTAGAAGTGAGGAAATTACTAATGCCCAAATCTCCACACAAGCCATTAGCATAACAACAACTAATGCAAACCGGCAGACCATCGATCATACTTTTACCTTAACAGCCTATACCCATACGGAAAATACCAAGCCTTGTGTGCCTGAATTTCCTTCTGCTTGTCCCATTGAGCTGCCCGAATGCCCAACGGTTAGTCTGGAGTTTATGACACCTGACGATACAAAAAACTTTATCGCCAGCTATACTCCCAGAGTAGCCCTTGCTTTGCCTTTAGGTGCAGATGCAAAAACGGAGCTTCAAAAACTCGATTATGCACATGAGTTAGTTCAGGCAGTAACTTATGTAGACGGTTTAGGTAGGCCTGAGCAGCAGATAGCACCTCAGTCCGCTGCAGATGGAGCAGATATCATCTCCTTCTCTATCTACGACGGCTTTGGCAGAATGCCCAAAGAATATATGCCTTATGAATCGCTGGGAACTTATGGGGATTATCAAAACTCCCCCCAAACTGATCAGCAGAGTTTTTATACAGCTAAATTCCCAACTTATGGAACCACAAGGCTCTTTACTGAGCATCAGTATGAAGCCTCCCAAAGATCCAGAGAAGTAGAAACTGCGGCACCGGGTGTTCCCTGGGAAACAAAATCCAGCACCACCTTTGGCCAAAGAGAAACAGGTGAGCATACGGTCATTACCTCCTATGATCTAAATCAAGCAGGAGAAGTATACTTCATCCCCCTGGATGTTACAGCTGGTACTAACCTCAGCGCAACTTATGCTCCAGGTGAGCTTAGCAAAACCACAACTACAGATGAAAACGATGGCATCTCAGAGACCTTCACAGATAAGATGGGGAAAAACATCCTCACCCGGGTGCAGATAGAAGGCAGTGAATACGCAGAGACCTATTACTGCTATGATAAATATGGAAACATTCTTTATGTCATTCCCCCAGAGGCTACAAAGGCTATTTTTGAAACAGGCAATGATGTCCTTAGTCAGACCATACTGGACTCATGGTGTTTTCAGTATGAGTATGACGAGCGAAATCGGGTAGCCCGCAAAAAAGTACCCGGAGCAGGTTGGGTAGAGCTTATCTACAATAAGCTCGATCAATTGGTGCTCACTCAAGATGCCAACCAAACATTAGATAATGAGTGGCTCTACACCAAGTACGATGCATTTGCTAGACCCGTAGAAACAGGTATCTACACCTCTTCCAATGCTAAATCTGTTTTAGAAGGACAAATTAATGGCGCCAGTCTCTTTGAAGTCAGGCAAAGTGGAAACGATGGCTATTCAAATACAGCTTTCCCGACCACTAATACTGAAAAGCTCTCGATCACCTATTACGATGACTATGACTTTGATAGAGACGGAAGCCCTGATCACCTTTACCAGGCGACCGGCACAAACGAAAAATCCCGCGGCTTTATAACGGGAGTTAATACCAAGGTCCTGGACTCCTCCCCTGAAAAATGGCTCCTTACTCTCACTTTCTATGATGATTATGGAAGAGAGATTGAAACAAGGTCGGAGCATCTCCACGGAAATGATATCACCAAATATCAGCTAAACTTCATTGGGGAAATTGAAAAGAATGTTACCGAGCACAATGGTCCCAACTCAACAGCCATTATCCAAACCAGGGAGTACTGCTACGATCATAACGGTCGCATGCTAAGGCTTACTTCCCAGGTAAATAGCGATGCCCCTATTGTTCTATCCAGTTATGAGTACGATGTCCTTGGAAGACAGGCAACAAAGAAGCTTCATTCCAAAGACGGCTTAGCCTATCTGCAAAATGTTGACTATTCCTACAACATACGAGGTTGGATGACAGCTATAAATGAAGTCCCGACAGCTGATGATCTTTTTGAGTTTAGCCTAGCATATAATGATAACTCCATAGATATAGGAGGCGCAGGTACAGATATGTTCAATGGCAATATCGCTGGTATGAGCTGGAAGACAGCACTGGATAATGAAAAGCACAGCTATAGCTTTAGTTATGATAAAGTCAATCGACTAAAAACAGCTAATTATGGGGTAGGTGGATCTTATACCATCAATCAAGGACGCTATGATGTGAGTCTTGATTATGACAGAAATGGAAATATCAGTAAGCTCTTAAGAGAAGGCAAGGACTCAAACTCGTCCTTTGGAACCATGGATAGCCTAAGCTATTTCTATAAATCAGACAATGGTAACCGCTTAGCGAGGGTAAAAGATAATGCTGGTTCAACAGCTGGTGTTGAGCAGTTCTTCGATGGTAATACTTCTGGAGATGACTATATCTACGATGCCAATGGAAATGTAACTGAAGATAAAAATAAAGGCATTAGCATTGCTTACAACCACCTCAATAAGCCGACCCTTATTACCAAAGGTAGCAATACCATTAGCTATATCTACGATGCTGCGGGAACAAAGCTCCAACAAATTATAAATGATGGTTCCACCAAGACAAATGATTATATTAATGGTGTGCACTATGAAAATAATAACGTACAATTCTTTGCACATGAAGAAGGGCGTTTAGTTCCTGATGGAACCATCGCTGAGTATCGATATGAGTTTACCCTCAATGATCACCTGGGCAATGCAAGACTCACTTTCTCTGATCTGGATGATGATGGAACTATCCAGACTTCTAGTGAAGTACTCCAAACCGATCATTATTATCCCTTTGGGATGAGGATGAGCCTCGATGCTGGTATTGCTTCAACTGCCAATCCCCCTAATGACTACCTATATAACGGGAAAGAACTCCAAAATAATCTAGACATCAACTGGTATGACTATGGCGCTAGAATGTATGATGCTTCTATCGCTAGGTGGAATGGGGTGGATAGAAAATCTGGTGAATTTAAATCTTTTAGTCCTTATAATTATGCAGTAAATAATCCGATTTTCTTTATTGATCCTGATGGGAATAAAATTCGACCAGGAGGGCAAAATGCTGATGCTGCTACACAAGAAGCTGCTCTTGAGGTCATTAGAAATACCCTCCCAGCAGAGGATGCGGCATTCGTAGTTCTTGATGAAAATGGGTTTATTGATAACGCTAAAATACAAGAAAGGGCGCAAGAAACAGATGATTTTAATTTCTCTCGTTTGGCAGATATATCTGATGACGCAATGATTATTGAATTTAATTTAGGAACAGAGATGAACCTAACACTATTAGGAGATGTTGATCACACGATTTCCTTTGGAGCAGAAGTAAGAGTAATGGGCGAAGAAGAAGCAAATGCAGTAAGAGCTCTAAGTTCTGAAGGTAGCGTACCCTCTACAAATGAAACATCTTCTAATGGAATAGTTGGACAAACAATTATTCCAAAATCTGGCGAAATAGACACTCAAAGTGGTAATGCAGAGGTTTTAGTCCATAGTGGATTAAGCGATAAAGGAAAAGCAGAAGTGGCTGCCCATGAACTATACGCTCATATATACTTAGCAGTTCAAGGCCAAGAACATCGTCACGATAAACAAGTAGTAAAAGATACCGTGATCGATGGATACAAATATGGGATTGAAAGGGAAAATAATCTTTTGCTAAAAGGCATGCTAGAACTGGTAATGTCTGAAGCTGCTAAAAACTATGATTCGCGGCAGAAATAATTATCTATTATAATCCCTAATCGTTAATGATTTTAATAGAAACTATGAAATATTTAATAATTACTACCATTGTATTATTTTCTTCCCTATTAAAGCTGCATTCGCAGTCAGGTAACATATTAGAAAGAGTAGATTCTAGTATTTTTGACCTTCATACAGAACTAATTATCAATAATATAAATAATGCAAAAAAATATGCTAACCTGCAGATCACATTTACTAATATAGATTCAATAGATGTATTTCTCTGGCTTGGTAACTGGAGACTTATCCTGATAAGAGATAAAAAAGATTGGTTTGCAAATATTCCAACTAGCAATTATTGGATGAATTACCTAGTTATAATTGATGATTCTATTAAATATGAAGATATAACGGCGACATTTAATTCACAGATAATTACCTTTTCAGGATTTGAGCAAAAAGTTAGCCATTTAAGGCCTACTGAAAAATTCTGTTTAAATGTTATTTCAACAGATATTGACCTTATATCTTTTTTGCAAACTAAAAAAGCAAAACTGAAAATTATTTCAACTATTTCTAAAAGAGTAAAAATCAATGAAAGTAACTATTCTGTCCTGTATAAATTTAAAAGCTTAAACATTTTGGATTTGCCTGTTGAAAAGGGACCTAGAATCAATGCAGAAGTGCACACGCTTAAAACACATTACCCGATAAAACCAGAGTTGCATATGATGCCTAAATGGAAAAATAATTTATTTTTTAATCATTTTTCAGATGCCCTAAAAATAAATTAACTTATATAAGTTGCAAAAATTTCATAACAACAATTCCACAATAATTTATTGGCTTCAAAATTGATTTTTCCCATCTTTAAAATATTGCTTTTTATCTTTATATGGATAATTACTCTTACTAATCTATTTACACAGACTAGGTATAATGATATTCAAGAAGAAATATATACCCACTCCACCTCCCACTCCAACTCCAACCAGCTGGCCAAGAAGTATGAATACTACTACGACTACTGGTCAGAGAGGGAGTTTAAACACGGAAGGATGAGCATGTGGAATAAAGAAGGAGTACTGATTTATGAGGCGAACTACAGCGATAATGAGTTAGACGGATTAGAAGAAATTTTCAATGAGGAAGGCAATCTGATTAGCTCTATTGATTGGAAGATGGGAATTAAGGACGGTAAGGAGATTCAGTACTATGATAGCGGAGGAGAGAGACTGATTATCCCGTACAAAGCTGGACTTAAGGAAGGGCTTGAAAAAAGCTATTATAGATCAGGGAGAATTAGGTGGGTAATCACCTACAGAGAAGGCAAAAAAGAAGGAGCTGCAAATTACTTTAAAAAAGATGGGGCACTAAAAAAGGGCCTCATCTACGAAAACGGAATTAAACAAAAAGAGAAAAAAGAAAAGGAAAAGAAAACACCCGAAAAAACTGCTCATGAGATCACGATTTAGCCTTTTTCTGCTGCTACTACTATTTTCCATTGGCCTAAGGGCTCAAAGCGATGATAGAATTCAAAACCTGCAAGTCATGCTGGACTCATTGGCAGCAGATATTCCTGGACTTAATGAACAAACGACGATCTCACTTAGGGATGTGAGTTTAGCAGAGTATTTAAGGGCTATCGGTATTCAGCATTCTGTTAACCTTTACATACCCGAAACTCCTAATCAGATTATTACCCATAATCTGGTAAATGAGCCTGTAAAAACGGTGCTTCTTTTTGTCTGCAAATCTTTTAACTATGAAATAGAACCTACAGGAAATATCCTGGAGTTTATTCCCTACGAAGCTCCTGCTATTGAAACAGAGCCTGAAGCAAAACCTTTGGATATTTCTTTTGAAGATGGACTCTTATCTGTAGATCTTAAAAATGATAGCCTGTATAAGGTAATAAGAAGAATCTCAGAGCTTAGCGGGATAAAGATTGTAAGTAGACCCGGACTTAGTGGTAAGCTAAGCGCCTACCTTCCCCCTACTCCAATTGATACTGCTTTAGAAGCACTTTTTCTTACCAATGGTTTTGTGCTAAACCCCCGGAAGAAAGGCTATTATGTACTGGATAAATCTTTGCCTGATGCAGATAATCCGGTAAGGGATCGACTTAGCTTTGAAGTTGAGTCTTTTACAGATGGAGATGATGAGTACATTACAACAACTGCAG
>JBCBRM010000101.1:0-8651 GCA_039819665.1 Bacteroidota bacterium | reverse complement strand
ATAGATTCAAAGAAAGCGTGGTTTTGCTTGTGCCGCCTTTCTGGGAATTGATGGTGATGATTCTTGGCATATATTTATTTTTTGCGAAAGGTCTGTTTTTAATTTAAGAGTTAAAACAACAAAACGTTAAAGAGATTAAACGTTTAAACTCTAAAAATTGATTGTCAATGATTTAAATTAAAAATTTGAACCTTATTTCCAAGTAAAGCTACCACTTTATCAAATTATGGATTGGCTTACTCTCTATTGGAATTGGACTAAATATCATAGGATACTTTGGCTGAAGGCGGGTGTGGAAATTGATCTTGATTGTAGATAGAGGATACCAATAAGCCCTTGCTTAGCTTCCCTGGCGCCTAAAAATGAGTTCTAAGAGGCTTTGGTTGAAGAGTTGATTAGAGAGGTGTTTGGAAATAGATCGTAGATTCTGAGTCGAATTTGGGCCTCGGGAAAGGTTTTGCCTGTTCGAGGCAAATTTCCCGAACAGGCAAAATGATTTCGATGGGGTAGGGGAGGGGCTAAAAGAAAAGACCAAATTTGATTTCGAAGATATTGAACTCCTCGGACCAGTTGTAGGTAGCTGTAAGCACAGTCACAGAAAGCGGACTTAACATGACCCCGGCACCGTATCCTCTGTGCCATTTGCTTGAGTTTTCAGTTTCATACCAGACTCGGCCCTGATCGATAAATGCCAGAAATCCCGTTCGAAATGGAATGAAGCGATTATTGATTTTGATGAGGGGAATTCGAATTTCGGTATTGTGGTAGAACATGGCATCTCCAGCAAATCTTTCAGCCCTGTATCCTCTCAAATTATCTCTTCTCCCTAGTTTTTGGGCCTGAAAGAATTCATAATTGCCATAGTTTCTTCCAAAGCCCACACGTGTTGCCAGAGAGATCAGTATGGGCGAATAGAAAGTGTAATAGGCTGCCAAATCCGCATTCAGGGAAAAGAAGTCTTGACTTCCATCCTGTAGATTGAGCTGGTATTTCGATAGGAAATTCAGGTGTAGACCTCGCAAAGGAAGAATAGAATTATCCCTTCCATCCAGTTCGTAATTGAAGGTCAGGCCTCCGTAATACTTGCCTTCAAAGTCTTCTTCGGAGAGAGTAGGATCATTGTCTACAAAGCGATTGGGCGTTCTTTCGATTTGAGTGAAAGTGAATTCCGGACCGAATCGAAGGAACTGCTTATTCCCATTAAAAGTTCTCTGAATGGCTGGAAATGCTCGAATTCTGGAGAAACGAAGGCGATTGAAATCAAAATCCTCATTCATCTCATCCGAATAGGGCGTTTCATTTCCAAGGCCAAAGTAGTTGATGATGAAAGAGGGGGCAAAAGCTCTGAAATCCAGGTAGAAATCCGATTTTCCAAAGACCTGACTAAAGGTTCCTTTGTAGTATCCATTCAAAGAGCCAGTCGTAACCGATCCTTTCACAAGAACCGTTTGCTCAGACTTAAAGGGTGCCTTGCGGAATCCGTATTGGGTCCATTTGAGTCCTCCTCCGATGATTAATCCATCGTCTTGGTTAAAGCCCAACACCACCAAAGGCAGGTGTTTGTCCTGTTGGAAGGCCATTCGATTATAGGTGTTGATACCTATGCGATTGGAAAGCAAGCTCTTGGATTCGGAGCCTAATTGAAGTGTATTGCCGGTATACGTATCATAGATATGCGTTCGCCTACCGCCTTTTACCCTCGAATTATCAACTATACTATCTGCATCTCCTCCGCCAATCACGCGTATCAGGCTGTTTTTGGGAGAAATACCCGAAATATCGAAGACATCTTCTCCTCTTTGGCCATAAAGCCGGATTTCTTTAGTTTCTGAAAAAGAAAAATGTCGATCGTAGATGCGGTCTTTCTTTTCACCCTCCTTATTCAAGCGAAATACCTGCACCCGCGTGATGCCCATATCTTTCCTTTCTACCTGAAATAATTCTCTTTTATCACTGCCAACCACATCTACTTCTTTGCTCAATTTTTCATAATAGGCCTCTGCGAGCTCTGGGAGGTGATCTTTGCGGTAGATCAGGATTTTTGTAATCGTATCTCCATGTAGGTCATAAACTTCTTTCGGCCAGGATTTGATGGATTTTTCAATGATTTCATTACTCAGCTTTTCTTTGATCTCCTCAGCCATTGCAATCCAGTCACTTTTGCTGGGTTCTGTGAGGAAGCTTCGGTCGAAAAACTTCGCATTGAAGTTTAATCCAACAATATCCCGCGTCTTGTAGGTAAAATTATGAACAAAACGCAGGGCCCATTTGCTACTCAGGATGGTGGGCAACACTCCGTTCACCCAAGAAAAAACCTGATCCCTATCCCTCGGAATCGGACGGTACCAGGTGATCTTTCCTTCTTTATTCACTAACCACCTCCATTGATCATCATGCCTATCCCAATCCCCGAGCAACATATCGAAGAGACGCGCTCTGAGGACTTCTTTCTGATTGATTCTGTGCTGATTGGAGGACTTGATCGCTCGTAGTACTTTAGGGGTAGAGGTGATACTTTTTCCATCTCCGAAGCTAGTTCCCTTCGGGGTATGTTTGGTGGGCCTTTCCTCAAAAAGATAGATTTCACCGCCTATTTTATCATTAAAATCCCCTAATAACGGCTGTTTGGGTACAAAAAAGTAAGAAGGATCAGCATGAGGAACTCCCACCGCATTGGCTAGGGGAGGAACTACCCCTGCTGCATAAGGATTGGACATGGATATCTGATCCTGCACAATTTCTGTGATAATGGTGTTTTGTGGGATGCCGGGAAAATTAAATTGGACCGCCCGGGTAACATCTTTGCGCACAGATCGAATCACATACTGGCGTTTATCAGGAGCTTTGAAGCGCAAGGATTTGGTTTGCATGCCGCCTCCCATTTTTACCGGCTTCAATCCCCCATTGATTTGACTGATGTCCATAACCGGAAATCTAAGCTTGGTCGCCCAGAGGTCCCGATATACCTTTCCAAACCAGAATTCTTTACCTTTTCCTGCCTGATAGATGGTATCTGCAAAAGCTAGTACCTCCTCTTCAGGTAAAGGATTTTGTTGAGATTCGGGCGAAATAGAAAGGGTCTTTTCCTTTACTTTTTTACGGTAGAGTACTTCTCCTCTTTCTCCATTGCCCATCGGACGGACCATTTCCAACCAAACAGAGCCATCTTTGTAATAGGTCAATTTGGCAAAGCCTTCCTTTCCATAGGTAAATCGAACCCTTCCACCTCTTCTCAATCCGTGTTCCTTACTGCCTGCTCCACTTACGATGTAATGCCTGTCGCTTACGGTACTTGCATCCCGAAAATATTGCAGGGCATGTTCATGACCAGATGCAAAGATGATATTGCCCTTTTTATAGGTTACATCCTGTAATATTTGAATGAGCTCTTGATTGAGTGGATGACCTATGTCCTGGGGAGAAACTCCCAAATATCTTAAAGTAGGATAGATAGAACCAATCACTGGAAGGGGAAGCAAGAGATTTTTATTGAGTTTGCTTAAAGGGAAGAGATGATCCTTCCAGGAAAAATAGCCTCCATGATGACCATTGGAGTAGATAGGGTGGTGGAGAGCCAGTAAAATATGACCCCCATCATACTCATCTATCAATTCGATCAATTTTTCTCGAAACTCATAGCGCGTTCTGACTTCACAGCCTTTATTCATTTCTGGTTCTTTCTCCCAATTCTGTATAAACCACTCGGAATCAATGAAAATGATGGCCAGATCCTTTTCCACTTCCACTGCAACTGGATCTCCACATGCATTATCTGGCAAAAAGGCATCGCTTCTCCCCAGCTTTTCCTCTATATATGCTTCCTGCCTAAGAATGGCTTTCCGGCCTCCAACTTTGTCAGGATAGGTCCAGTCGTGATTGCCTGGAATAAAGTAAGCTCGGCCCGATCCATCCTTCACCGTATTGATTTGGGCATCGAGGATTCCTTCTGCCCTTTCTCGGCCAGGCATTCCTAAAGCTGGTAATCCTTTTGGGTAAATATTGTCTCCCAAAAAAACGACGCTACTGTGAATACCTGCTTGCTGAAATTCTTTTTTGAGTAAACGAAGGACGGGATCACTCTCTTTGGCTTTGCCAGCATCCCCAATAAGGAAGATGGTATGTTCTATTTCCAAATTTGGATTGGGGCGATTTTGAGACCAGTCTTTTTCCTTTCGGTGATAATAGGGATTTACACTTTGACAGGAGAGTAAGCTGAACAATAACAAGACTTCCCATCGCAGCAGCTTTCTAATTTGCATGCGAATACTTTACAAGACCAACTGAAATGTTACAGAGACGATGTGTTAGGATTCAACAAAGAGGATATACGGAAAAAAAAGACTTCGGTTATGCTAGCTATGCTACTGATAAACAGCTCCTATTATGCTACCTATGCTAGTCAAAAGTGGGGGGGAAATATGAGTAAAGAGGAGGTAAATGCGGCCAGTTCTTAATATATTCGAGCATTGTAAACTTATCTACTACTTGCAAGAGCTGCTTTTATGGAAGGAATTACTACACTAGATCTATCGATCATTGGAATCTATTTTGTTGCTGTTTTAGGAATTGGGCTTTACATCGCCCGTTCGACCAAAACCGGGGAAGACTTATTTCTAGGAGGTCGTACTTTTGGTTGGGGACTTATTGGTCTTTCCCTTTTTGCCTCAAATATTTCCAGTTCAACCATCATTGGACTATCTGGAGCTGCCTATAGTACTGGCGTCGTTCAGTCTGTTTTCGAATGGATGTCCGGGATTCCCCTGATCATTGCTGCTTTGGTTTTCGTTCCCCTCTACTTAAAGTCTCAGATCACGACAATCCCGGAGTTTCTGGAAAGGCGTTTTGATCGAAGGTCGCAGGTAATCTTTTCTGTCATTACCATCTTCATCAGCATTGTGGTAGATACGGCAGGCGGACTCTATGCAGGAGCCATTGTCCTGAGAACCTTCTTCCCTAATCTCATCCTTTGGCAGACCTGTTTGGTGCTTGCCTTGATTGCGGGTGTGTATACGGCTTTTGGAGGATTAAAGGCAGTAGTCTATACGGATGCCATACAGGCAATCATTCTCATCATGGGATGTAGCATCCTTACTTATATGCTCTTTGAGCGACTGGATTTCTCCTGGGATGCAGTGGTAGCTTCTGCTCCGGAGGGACATTTTTCTATGGTAAGGCCTTTGAGTGATGAATCTTTACCCTGGCCGGGTCTCTTGCTGGGAGTTCCAATTCTGGGATTCTGGTACTGGTCGACTAACCAGTATATCGTACAAAGGATACTGGGAGGAAGAAATATACAGCATGCACGTTGGGGCGTTATCCTTGCCGGCTTCCTGAAAGTAATTCCCCTCTTTATTATGGTAATTCCTGGTGCAATGGCTATCAGCTTATTTCCCGGACTTGAAAATGCCGATGCAGTGTTCCCAACCATCGTAGTTGAAGTCCTGCCCGCCGGATTGATAGGTTTGGTACTGGCAGGTCTGATCTCAGCCATTATGTCGAGTGTGGACTCAACCCTCAACTCCGCTTCTACCTTGCTGGTGGTTGACTTTGTAAAACCTCGCAATCCCGGTATCACTCCTGAACGAACGGCCTATTATGGAAGAATGTCTACCCTGATCCTGATGGTGGTAGCTGCCGTTTGGGCGCCAATGATTGCCAACTTCGGTGGACTTTGGGCTTATCTCCAGCAAATGTTTGCCATAGTAGTGCCTCCAATTGCCGCAATCTTTCTGCTGGGAGTCTTTTATAAGCGTGGAAATGGAGAAGGGGCTTTCTGGACCCTGGTTATCGGAACAGTTTTAGGAACGATCATTTTTCTTTTGGGACAATATGATATGTGGCCTATCCATTTTACCATCAATGTTGGAATTATGCTGGCAATTAGTTCTGTGATCTTCATCGCTGTGAGTAATAGTACAGAAGCCCCACCTGCAGAAAAGGTCGAAGACTATACATTCAAAAAATCTTTGATATCAGAAGGTATGGAAGGAATGCCCTGGTACAAGGATTACCGCTTTCATATGGTTCTTCTCCTGGGCCTGATCCTGTACATTTTGATTGCCTTTTTCTAGGATTAGGCTAAAATTCAGATTTATCGAATCAATTTAAGGGGAAAACAGTTAGAAGTCGAAATGATGAGATTTCTGGGGTTTTCCCCTTAATATCCTATTTTGTAAGTTGAGAAGAGATATTTGTAAAAATTCCACGCTTTGAAAAAACTTGAACGCACCTTATCGCTGCCTTATGTAGTTGCCATTGCTATCGGAGGGATGCTAGGGTCTGGAATCTTTGTGCTTCCCGGACTGGCTGCAGCGAAAACAGGTCCTTCCATTTGGATGGCCTATCTGGTTGCAGGCATCTGTGTATTGCCAGCTGCCCTTTCCAAATCTGAATTATCTACTGCTATGCCTACTTCGGGTGGAACCTACATCTACCTCGAACGGGTATTTGGTCCTTTGATGGGAACCATCTCAGGATTTGGGTTATGGTTTTCCCTTTTGTTGAAGAGTTCTTTTGCGCTCGTAGGGGTAAGTGCATATCTCAATGTTTTGGCAGACGTCCCACTCAAACTGACTTCTCTAGTTTTGCTAAGCATTATTGTAGGTTTAAACATCATGGGAGTCAAAAAGGTAGGTTTAGCGCAGTTAGTAATTGTGACCTTAAGTCTTATCTGTCTGATTGGTGTATCAACAATGGGCCTGATCAATCTGGATAGTTCCTTATTAGAACCGGCTTTTATGGAGGGAGCAGATGGATTTGTAACCGCGATAGGATTTGTTTTTGTTTCCTATGCGGGGGTGACCAAAGTTGCTGCGATAGCTGAGGAGGTAAAGAATCCTGGGAAGAACTTACCAAGAGCTATTATGGCAGCACTGACCATAATCACAATCATATACTGTTTGGTAGTATTCGTGTTGGTAGGGAATATTCCGGTTTCTGAGTTGAAGGACGATATAAAGCCCATCTATACCCTCTTTCATTTATTGGGGGGCGAATGGGCAGGGAATATTGCAGCTGTATTGGGAGTGGTTACCCTTTCTTCTATGGCCAATTCGGGCGTATTGGCAGCATCTCGATTTCCTTTCGCCATGAGCAGAGATAGTCTGCTTCCTCCCATGTTTCATAAAGTAAATAAGCGTTATCTCACTCCCTATATCTGTATTCTGGTTACAGGGGCTCTTATGGCCTGTATGATTTTGTTTATCCCGATTGAAAGGATCGTAAAGCTTGCATCGGCTTTCAAGATCATGATGTTTGTAGGGGTTAATGCTTGTGTAATCATTTTGAGAGAGACAGGGGTCGAATGGTATAAGCCGGATTATCGATCTCCTTTTTATCCCTGGATCCAGATATTTGGGGTAATCTCGGGCATCGTTCTGATTGCATTTCTGGGAGGGTTAGCCTTGACAGGAGCAATCGTAATCACGGTATCTGGTATCCTTGCCTATCAGTTTTATGGCAAGAAGAATGCAGACCGTAAAGGAGTATGGCAGCGATATGGAAAACGTGCCTATCTAAACCCCAAAGAGAAACCGGCCCTCTTGCCTACATATACTTCTGAAGAAGGTAAAGAAATGGAATTGGAAGAAGGTGCTCGTTTCCGCAAGAACATTGCCCCTGTTTCTGAAGGTGCTGAAATTGTAGTCCCCTTATTTGGAAATGAACGTTCGCCTGAAACTCTGGCAGAGATTGCGGGTGCACTAGCAGATGGAAAGAAAGTACAGGTAGTTCATTTGACCGAAGCGCCCGAACAAACCATGCTTACGGCCATGATAGAAGACAATCCGACAGTTATGTCTTTGAATAGACGGATGGCTGCGATGGCAGAGGAAAAGAAAATTAATATAGAGTTTGATACTTCCGTGACCCACGAGCTGCTTGATACCGTTCAGGCCATCAGTGAGCGGACAGATTGTGAGTGGATGGTTATGGGAATATCCGGTCGCGCCAGTCATGGAAGTTGGATCAGGAATCCGGTCCGATGGTTGATGACCCATCTGGACTGTAATATGGCTCTCTTCAGGGATGCTGGGGTCCGTTATATAAGACAAATCCTCGTGTATCCGGAAAGAGGTTCTCATTTGGATTTGGTTGTTAGCACGGCTGATGATATGGCACGAATTTTCAATGCAGAAATTACCTTTATTCGAGTTGCAGCTCCTGAGGCAGATCCTACAGAATTGGCGGCAGAAGAAGGCTACCTCAAAGAATTGGGCAAGAGCTGTAAGTCTAAGACTCATTACATGGTACTACAGGATAAAAGGCCTCTGGCAAAGATCATCGAGAAATCTGCAGGCTTTGACTTGCTCATCACCGGGATGCCTAAAGAGGAAAAATTTATCAACTCAATATTGGGTACCTGGAAAGATGCGCTATTTGAAAAAGCTGCATGTTCCGTTTTAGAACTTTCTACCCCAAGAACTAATGCATGGGAAGCTATTTTGCCTAATGTGTTGAAAGAGTAATAAATAAAGTAGAAAGATAGAATAAGCCGGGGCTTTTGGGGCTTGGCTTATTGCCTTATGGTTAATACATTTTTTGGGAATATTTGGAGTATAAACATAAATACTATAATATTGGTTGGCCAATTATAAACCAAAATCAATCGAAAGCTGTTTCCTGTCCAACTTCATTGATAGTTTTACTCCTAG
>JBCBRM010000100.1:0-9120 GCA_039819665.1 Bacteroidota bacterium | reverse complement strand
CACCAAAATCTCACCTGAACTCCCCAAAAATACACCCAAACAGAAATATTTGGCTCGCGAATATTTGTTTAACATTTTTTAGTTAAAATTATCCAAAATTACCTTTTTCCAAATCAACAATATCTAAATAAATAGATGGTTATCAATTGTTTAAATCAAAAAATTCACTCTGTCTCTATTAATTTTTGTTTAATCTTATAAACAAAAAATTACACAATATCTTGAACGATTATTCGGAATTTTCGATTTTTTATTAATTGACACAGAATATCTTACCATTCAAGCTTTTGATTCAACAATTCGGTCTTCGAAACAATTTTCGAGAGGGGAAGATTTAATAATTTGCGTAAGATTTCTTCAAGACAAGAGCCGGAAAAATCAATTTTCTAATCTCAGCAGTCTCCGGTTTGCTCGAAATTGTCTTGTTCAAAACCACATAACGCTTAAGGAAAGCACGGCTATTTTTTATGGCCGGACTGCTCTTCTTTTTTCACCACAGCCTGATAATTTTTAACCCCTCTGTGCCTTTACAAAATGGCGCGGATATGTTACACGCTTAAATTAATCTTAATGGAAACTGTGAAAGATCTCTCAGCAATTCTCCCTGGAACCCTGCAACAAGGGGATTACGTTGCCTTAACCTTCTTTCTTACTACTATCGCAATGAGTGCCGGGGCTATTTTCTTCTTTTTTCAATTCATGATTGCCCCCATGAAACAAAAGAATTCAATACTGGTAATGGGAATGATTCTGACAATTGCGGCCCTGAATTATATCTATATGCGTGATTTCTGGGTGTCTCAACAGGTATCCCCTACGGAGTTTCGATACTTTGACTGGTTACTCACAGTCCCCTTGATTTGCCTTGAATTTTACTTACTTCTTAGACCATTTGGAGTTAAAAAGAGTAAACTCTATCGCATGATAGCCTATGCGCTTTGGATGCTTGTTTGGGGTTATATAGGAGAAGCAGTAGATAGGGAAAACTCTATTGTATATGGATTAATTTCTACCATAGGAGCGATTGGAGCCATCTATGAAATAGGCATGGGCATTCCCCTCGTCCTTAATCAACCCAATAAAAACCTACGCAGAGGCTATATCACGCTATTTGCCATCCTGCTTGTCGGATGGAATGTCTACCCATTTGCCTATATGTCTATTCCAGGCAATCTCATGGATGATATTTGGTCTCCCGAAGCCCTGGATATCACCTATAATCTGGGAGACATCTTTAATAAAATCGTATTCAGTATAGTACTATTCCTCAGCATCATATTCCCGTCCCGCGAATATCAGGAAAAGGTATATGGCTATAAAGAAGAAACACTTCTCGAAAATCAGGAGGAAATAGGTGAACCTATGATTCACGCCTAGGCCTTCATATCTAACACATAATCCCAATTAAATCTCTACCTATGAAAAGGAGTTTCTTTCTTCTATTAGTATTCTATTTCATTCTGGGAACTGAAAATAGTTTTGCACAAAGGGTTGATTTCGAATCCGGCTTGCAAGGATACTATCCCTTCAATGGAACCGCCGATGACAAATCCAGCAACGGAAATGATGGAATAGTCAATGGGGCCAAGCTTATAACGGATCGTTTTGGCGCAGAATATTCGGCTTATTCCTTTGATGGAAAAAAAGCAAGTATCAGAATCCCATTTTCCAAAAATTTGGACTTGTCTTCAAATAAGGAATACAGTATTTCTCTTTGGATACGACCCAGAGACATAAATACAGGATGTATTCTGCTACGGAATTATGATTATGGAATTAAATGGAATGGTATGACTAGTTCCAATACCATTTACAGTGGTCCCGGAGGAGGATACATTGCCACCGAAAAAAACAAGTGGGGAACAGATAAATGGTATCATATCGTGATGATACAGGAAGCAAACAAGCTATCTTACTTTATTGATGGGCAACTGAATCATTCCTCCACTCTTAGCCATTCAGGAGAGGCTGAAGCGGAAGACATTTTCATCGGACGTCACCCTTATTTCTGGGGTTCATTTAGTGGAGATATAGATGATATCTGCATCTTCAGCCGCGCACTCAATAAACGAGAAATAGATGCCTTATACCAAATCGAAACCATGCCCATCGAGGTAAAGCCGAAGAATAGTTATGCAGAAATAGACACAAAATCACTGGAAGGTACCTGGCAAGGCATTTTTTCCCAACCGGGAAACAGCCAGATCGATAATTTTGCTTATTGGATCACATTAGAAGAAGAAAATGGTATGATAAAAGGGAATTCCAGAACCGAGGTAGCAAATAGTGAGGCCTATGGACTCATGCAACTGATTGGGAGTGTCTCAGACTATGCCCTGACTTTGCAGGAAAAGAGGATCATGCGACAATACAATCCGACGGGTTTTGACTGGTGCCTGAAATTTACCAAGCTAAGATACAATAAAGAAGATAAGTCCCTAAGGGGAGAATGGTATGCAGATAACTGCAAAGAAAATGGTTCCATCATCTTGTATAAGACCAATAATCCATTCAATTTTTATAACGATCCTAAAGGAGATTATGCAACTTTGGCAGAATTGGCTGCTATTCTAAAGAAGAACAGGAATCAAAAAAGACTCGCATCAAGTAGTTCAAAAACAGCAAATATCCCCGCAGCCAAAACGAGTACTGACACTGAAATTGTTTCAGTAGTTAATACAAAAATTGCCCTGGATCCTATCCGTTTTTACCTGGGAAGTGCGCAACTAACTGTTGAGTCTAAAAAATATTTAACAGCTGAGCTTATTCCCTTTCTCCTAAAAGAAAGAGGAATCAAACTCAATGTTTCAGGACATACGGACAACACTGGAAGCGATGCAGTAAACCTCCAAATTTCCATTTCTCGTGCAAGGTCGGTTGTTAACTATATGATTCAACAAGGTATCTCCTCAAACCGCATGCAATACGAAGGTTATGGTAAAGCCAAACCCATTGCAGACAATAAAACGACCGAAGGAAGAAGCCTGAATAGGCGTGTAGAGTTCCAAATTATTGGGCAGTAAGCGTTAAAATATGTCTGATTCGTATGATTATATCATAGCCGGAGGAGGCTGTGCAGGGATGAGTCTTGCTTATTATTTTCTCCAGGATGAGTACTTCTGGGATAAACGTATACTTTTAGTTGAAAAGGATGCCAAGGCAAAACAAGACAAAACCTGGTGCTATTGGAGCCAGGAAATACCCAGATTTAAAAGTGCCGGGAAAGTCTCATGGAATCAATTTGCTGTGGGAAATACGTCCGATACATTGAATTTCACAATTTCCCCTTATAGCTACTTTCATATCAACAGCCTGGATTTTCATCGGGAAATCCAGGGATTGATAGAGACTTCCTCCAATATCAGCTATTTACAAGCTAGCATTACCAACATTGAAGAAGGAATAGACAAGGTGATTGTTGCTACAAATAGAGGCAACTATGAATCTGCCTATGTATTTAGCAGTCTTCCAGGAAAGATCATACAGGAGCCCCAAAAGTATCACTACCTGAAACAGCATTTTCTGGGATGGGAGATTTCCTGCCAGCAGGAAATCTTTGATAAAGAAACAGTGCAATTGATGGACTTCAATCACCCAGGATTGGAGAACAGCTTCTTCTACCTTCTTCCTTTCTCTTCCCAAAATGCCTTGGTTGAATTCACGGTATTTTCGGAGGAACTGCTTAGCGAGGAAGCCTACGAAAGTCAACTAAAGGCATACATCGAGGAGAAATTAGGAATAAGAAATTATACGATTGGTTACAGGGAAAACGGGATAATTCCTATGTATAACCAGAGGCTCTCTCCTAATAGAAATGGAAAGCGTCAAATATTATTAGGAACAACAGGAGGCTGTTCAAAATCAAGTAAAGGCTATACCTTTGATAGGATTCAGGAGCAATCAAAAGTAATAGTGTCATCCTTGAAAAGGAATGGAGATCCAATATATAGTTTGAAAAGTAAAAGTCGATTTAACATTTACGATACATTATTACTCAATATCATTAAATATCAGCCGGAACTGATACCTCATATATTCCTATCACTTTTTAAGCAAAATTCTCCGGAGAAGGTGCTGAAATTTCTAGATGAGAAAACAAGTCTATGGGAAGAAGCTTCTATTTTTCTCAGACTTCCCTGGCCTCCGTTTTTCAGAGCCATCCAAAGAGAATTCCTGCAACGATTGAGTTATATTCTTTCAAGACCTCAAATCTCTTTACGATTCCCACTATTCAATTCAAGCTTTAACAATAGATTATCAGAAGCTCATGAACATCCATCTCGGTAAATTATATATAAGTGTACTCCTTCTTTCCCTTTTCCTGTTAGGTATATTTTGGCAGCAGAGCGTCCCAGAAGATCAACTAGACATTTACATATTTGCAACCATTATTGTCATACTGGGATTACCACATGGAGCAACCGATCACGTAATCTTTTCCTATAATCAGAAAAAAAAGGGATTTTCATTCTCACTAGGAAAGTTTCTGGGAACTTATGGAATGGCAATGTTGGGATTTGCCCTTTTATGGTATTTTCTTCCAATATTGAGTCTAATAGTATTTATCCTAATTTCTGCCTACCATTTTGGACAAAGCCAATTTTGCTATCTTAAACTAGCTGAGGGAAGTCCTTCCAAAAAAATTTTGTATTTGCTCTGGGGAACCTGGATTCTTGCTATCATTGTTTTGTTAAACATCGAAACGACTTATCAAATTCTTGGAGATTTTCTTGCTGCCCCTAATTACCTTATACCATTGGGAACTCCGATTATTTGGGGAATAATTGCTATCCTTACTAGTAGTATATTGCTTTTAATGAGACGTTTTTATCTAGCGGGGGCTCTTACCCTAAAGCAATTATCTTTTGAAATTGTACACCTGATTATATTTCCCCTGATTTCCCTAAAATTAGGACTAATGTTAAGTTTTGCCTTATATTTTGGTTTATGGCATGCCTGTAGTTCTATCGCTCATGAGGTGAGATCTTTTCAAGAAGAAGTGAAGGGTTATAATTGGAAAATGTTTTACATTGATGCTATCCCCTTTTCACTGATGAGTATAATTGGAATAGGAATTATTCTGGCAACGCTGAAATATTGGGGCCCACATATCTCTCCCTTAATGGGGTTTTTCATTCTGATTTCTATTTTAACCTTTCCACACTTTTATTTCATGAATGCTTTTCATCATCATAGAACAGCTATAGATTTGGATTTCTTTGGGAGTACAGGAAAAAAGAAATAGAATTGCAAAAAGGTAAATCAGTGTTTTCATGATGCGTATCATTGTGTAATCAAGGGAAAAATCTATGTCCCGGTTTACGCATATGAAGAACAGCAGGTTGCCACTTCTTTAATGCTTTACTTTCATCCCACGCTTTAAATCCTCCCCTTTTACACCATTTTCAAATTCAATTTTCATAGATTCCATTCCATCTTTGCTGGGGCGCAAAACATTGAAGTGTAAATGCTCCCTATCCGTAAATCCAGTTAGTCCACAAAGACCAATAGGTTGACCTTTTTTTACGAAATCTCCTACATCTACAAAACTACCTTTATGCTTCAAATGCACATACTGGGTATAGATATGACTTTCCGGATGATAAAGAGTAATAAAGTTTGAATAAGGGCGCCACTTTCGATCCTTTCCACCATACATATAACCATCAATCACTCCTATTACCCAGGCATCGGCTACGGCTGTAATGGTGTCGCCTACAAAGAGTTCAAAGTCCAGGGCATATCGGGAATAATCTGAATTGTGGGAGTATGCTCCATTGTATGCTTGTATAATCAGAACTTCATTTCCTTTGGGGAAAGGATAGGCAATTTTTTTATCCAGAATTTCCTGAGCTGTATCTCCATAAGTTGATGGGAAATGGATCTTGAAATCCTGCTCCATAGCTCCTACATAATAACTGAATGAAGTATCCGTAAACGCGGGATAAATCATGGGAAAATCCTCATCTAGTACTTCATCTATGATTTCTGATTTGCTCCAGGCATTGAGTCGCAAGGGACAAGCCAAGATATTAGATATATCTATCTTGAGGCTATCTCCTTCCAGCTTATAAGTGGCATTTAGGGAAAATTGATAGAGTTTTTTTCCCGGTAATGGCTTGCAGGAAACGGAAAGCATCAATACAGTAAGTAAAATGAGGGTGGAAATTTTTATGGGAAACATTTCGAATTCGATATACATAGAATTTCTATGCATAAATATATAGCATTTCTACTATACTCACAAATCAGGCATAGTCTCTCAAACTCTCTACTCGGATTTATCTACAAACTCATCTGTAAAGTGCCCGCTCTCATCTTTTTTGGCGAATTTCTTCTTGTTGAAGTCTTTGCTCTTTCCTTTGGGAATGGAAAGGCTCTGCCAGTCTGCACCTTTTAGCATGCGACCAATGTAAACGATCTGCCCCACATGGTAGGCATAATGTGCGAGCTGGCGATCTACGGCTTCTACGATGCTATGTGCCTGGTTTCGAATGTAGACTTTCTGCTGAAAGTTACCAGCATTGATGGAATCCAGGGCTTTGAATAAACAGGCCCAGCCTTCTTCCCATTTTTCGTCCAGCTCAGTTCTCGTTTTGATTACATCCTCAAATTCGAGGTCTCTTTTCCTCCAGGTCTTTTCCCCATCAGAAGTCAAAAAATCCGTCCAACGTGAGAGCATATTCCCCCACATATGATTGACGGTAATGGCTATGGAATTGCTCTCGGGATTGTATTGCCAAAAGAGGTCTTTATCTGATAATTGTGCAAAACTCCGATCTCCCAGGGTTTTGTAATACAAAAATTGTTTACGCGCATTTGCGAGGTAATTTTCTTCCATAAGAAGCTTGGATTAGGCTTTTCTTTACGTACGAAATGAGATAAAATATGTAGCAAATTTATCCTGAAATTTTTTAAAACATTAGGGCCTTGACCCTACTAAATTCCTATCCATCCCTCATATCTACATGCCCTCACCCAAGATACCTTTGTTGATGTATTCAATCTATTAATATCAACAACAATGTACATCTCAATCAAGCAATTACTCCCGGCCATTTTACTTTTTCTTTTTTGCCTCCCTCAGGTATTAAATGCACAGGAGACTTTTAAGAACCACGCATTAGAAATCGTATTCTCCAATAGCTATACTGCCATTTACGCAGACCATGGTACGGGTGCAGATATGGATCTATCTACCTGGCGCCCCATCACAAATCCCGGTTTTTATTCCCTTGGTCATATGGCTAAACAAGGCTACTCAAGGCCCACAGCAGAGATGGCTCTGGTCAAAGCGATAGACCCCGATGCCTTGCGTCATCCCATTGATTATAGAAGAATTTATATAGACAGTGGGACGGGTGGTGATCAGGATGCTTCTTTCTGGGAACCTATTCCTCCTGCTGGTTACGTAGCACTCGGAATGGTGGTAATGAATTCTTATACAAAACCTTCTTTGTCTGAGGTTGTCTGCGTGAGAAACGATCTAGTAGCACCAGCAGAAATCGGCTCGCTGATATGGCACGATAGAGGCTCAGGCGGGGATATGGATGTATCTCTCTGGCAAATTAAAGCGGGGATGAATTCAAAAATGATTGTTCCCAACACCTTCTTTGCACATGCCAATTATTCAAAACCTCCGAGCGCTCCTGTTTGCTACGGCCTCAAACTGTATTAAACCTCCTTATTGTCATTTCTTTTGAATCACTTGCGAATTTTCCTTGCCCATGAAATTATTTAAAAATTCACTTATATGGGCCCTCTCCTTAGCTTTTAGCTGGATGCCCAATGCTTTCTTTGCCCAACAAAGAACCATCAAAACCGATGCACTGGAATTGATGTTTGTAACCAACTTTACCAATGTCTATGCAGATCACGGCACAGGAGCAGACAGAGATCTATCAACCTGGAAAGCCACCTTAGCTCCCGGCTTTTCAGCACTTGGCCACTATGCAAAATCAGGATATGGAGCTCCTCAAACCATCATGCTTGCCGTAAGAGCTATTGATCCTACTGCTCTTGCTTTCCCTACAGATTATAAATTTATTTACAATGATGGGGGAACAGGAGGAGATATGGACGGTTCCTTTTGGCAACCTATTCCTCCTCCCGGGTACCGCGCATTGGGAACTGTATCTATGCGATCCCATGGGAAGCCAGCCCTGAATGAAGTTGTGTGTGTAAGAAACGATCTAACAACTTATGCCTCAGTAGGAAAATTTATCTGGAATGATGGCGGATCTGGAGGAGATCGCGATGTTTCTCTTTGGCAAATCAACCCTCCCCGCAATTCTCGGGACAATAAAGAATCTTTCGTCACTTCTGGTTCTTTCTGTGGCCACGGTTCTTATGGAACCCTTAGCAGCTCAGAAGTAGCCTATGCAATAAAAGTAAAGATGCCCTCCCAAAATAAGAACATACGCCTGGAGAAACCCAGACTTAATGGCCTTTCGAAACCTGCAGAAAAAACGCAAATGAAATTAGCCACAGTTGCCTACCTCCCTTGTATTTCAATCAATGATCCTGTATTTGCCAAGAACCTGCAACGACAAGTCAGAGAGACCCCCATTTACACCCTTGAAAGGTATGATTATTACAAATTGCAGGATTTTAACACCTCACACAGTGATACTGATGGAACTATGTCTTTTTCCTACACTACCGGTATGACAAAATCGCATGAGAAGTCTATCAGTGAAACCTTCGAGACATCCGCAACCGTCGAATCAGGATTCTATGGAGTGAATGTTTCCGTTACGGTTGGATATGCCTTGGATCAAACAAATACTTATTCTACCGAGGATATGACAGAAAGAACGCTTAGCAAGGAATTCACAGTGCCAGGAAATGGTGCAGGAGCTCTTTACACCTTATCACATGTTTACAAATTAAAAAGAGCAAGCGGTGAAGTAATTGATACCTGGGAAATGAGTACAAAATTTGCGCACTTCACAGATTTTGTTCCACAAAGTAAAAAAGAATCAAATCCCCCCTCTCAAACAGCTACAAATACCAATCAGCAAGGATCTACCTATCCTTCCGGGAATAAAATGAGTGTTTCTCAGAGCCAACCGTTTTGGTAGGGCTCTACTCGATAGGTACCAGAAAGTTGGCTCTGAG
>JBCBRM010000099.1:0-9177 GCA_039819665.1 Bacteroidota bacterium | reverse complement strand
GGAAGGAAATTTGGAGATGACCCATGGCGAGCGGATTTTGGCTCAAAAAGCTGCTTCAGATGCCATGCTTCAGTCCATTGAGCTTCATGAAAAGGCGGCCCATATGCTGGAACTTGCCTTGGAAAAAGGAAAAGCACAAAAAGGAGTGGACATCCAGACCCAAAGAGCCAAGGCCCTGGAGGCTCAGGCAGAAGTTTTTGAAGACATCCTACCGGATCAAAATATCTAGCATGTATAGCCTGAAACTTGATAAAAAGGAGTACCGTGCGCTTTGTGCAATCCTCTTTGAAAAGGAAAAGCTGTATAAGGCCCGTCAAGGAGAGGGGGATTCCCCTGGCCTAAATCCCGCAGAAAAGGAGCTGGAACGTGGATTCATCTCTCTTGTAAGAAAGATAAAACAAGGGCCTTTATATGCCTTGAATCCCTGCAAAGTGATAAAGCTTAGGAAATAGAATTTTTTACTTACAACAAACAAACAATGAAACAGATATTTTTATGCTTAGTATGCCTATTGGCCATTGCTCAGAGCTGGGCTCAGGATAGTCTTCAAAAAGCGCCTATCAAGTGTATAATATATGTCGAAGGAGACACAAGTGAAATACCCTTTGAGATCTACAATTTTTTGGCTTCCGATCCACGCTTAACTTTATCGATAAGCTATGAATCTGATTTTTTGGATAGCCTGGCTGAGCTCTATACCTATGATGCGCTTCTTTTGGCAAGTCGGGGCAAACTAAATTGGAGTGAAAAAAAGCGGAGCAATTTTGAGCAGTTTGTTAAAAAGGGTGGGGGAGTGGCCGCTATACATCATGCGGCTAAGGCCTTTGATGATTTCCCTTTTTATGAAAATCTCCTAGGGGCAAAACTTCTGGCTCCCGCTGATTCTTTTGCTCTTATGGAGTTAGAAAAAGAAGGCTGTCACCTCATAACAGAGGCTTTTCCTGCTCCCTGGAAAACGGGAGAATACCTGCCCCGTTATGAAATTACTTCACCGAATATTCAGTCGCTTTTCTCTTACAAAAATAAGCCCATTGCCTGGTATCAGAACCATAGACATCTAAATGACTCCTCCCGCTCTTTTTATATAGCAATCGGGGAGGACCCGCTTAGCTACAGCAATAATCCCCTTTTTCAAAAGCTGATCAAAAGGGCCATCTATTTTACGGCCTTTAGGCTAGCTAATCCCTCCCCTCATCCTCCGGCTATTGCCATCACAAGGCCCAAAGCAGGAAAGACCTACAAACGCTATCCCAAAAATGTGGGTGTAAGCCTAAGAATACTTGAAAGCGCCCTTTCCGGAGAAGTAGATAGCCTTGCGGTGCTTTTAAATGACAGCCTGCTAAAATCTTTGCCAAGGCTGGAGAGCTTTTCCCTACTTATAGAAAAACCGGGCCTCTATGAGCTTATTATTCGGGCCTATACAAACAAGGACAATTACATCTCTGCATCTACAAACTTTGCCATTCGAGATGAGGCTGGTCTGGGACTTGCTTTATCTATAGATCATAAGCCCGTCTATAAAGCAGGGGATAGCTTAATGCTGCATGCCCTTCTTATTCACCCTGATGATACAACGGCCTTAGATACCCCCAGAGATTTTGGGGGAGAGCTTAAGCTATACCTCGGAGATGAGCTGCTTATAAGTTCTCAAAAATCCCCTTTTAGTTATGGATTTATAATACCTAAATCCGGGGATCTGCTTTTTAAAGCCAGGGCAGAAGCTGGAGGTTTAGTTGGTGAAGATTCGCTTTTTGTATTTGTAGCTGGAGATGGGATGCAGGAAACTATTCCCAGTGAAAAGGAAAATATCACTATCTCCCCTAACCCTGTTAAAGATATCTTGAATGTATCTATTGAGTCCCTTGCAACAGGCCTTGCTAAATGGGAGATCTTTACCTTAAGCGGAGAGCTGATAAGATCGGAGACGTTTTTAAAAGAGCGTAATCCCTTTTCCCTGGAAATAGATCTCTCAGATATAGAAGCGGGCCTCTACCTACTTAAAGTCCGAATAGGTATGGAAGATTTCTCTTCGAAGTTTCTGAGAAAATAGGCCTTTTTCCAGGATTTGGATAGGAAGAGATAATAGGGGTCTTGTCCAATAAATGGGAAATAGTACCGCTTTTTTGATGAGTTGGTTTAAATTTTGACTCAGAATAGGTAATTCTGGGTCCGAAATTAGAATGGTTTATTATAAAACTCAACCGATATATGTCCCAGAACCTAATTCCAAAACAGCTTTTGAGACATAAGATTCAGGGCTGTATTTTAAGACACATATATTGGTAATAAAGGGATAATTAAAGAAGAGTAGAGTGAGTCTCAAAAACCTGCGTTTTTAAGACAACTGAAAGAGCAAATCTTAATTTGTATCCTTCTTTATATCCAAATTGCTACTCATGCCCAAATACTTATAAGCTTCTGGATACAAAATGGATACCTTGGGCTGCCAAAATTGCCTCGCAGAGCAAGAAGAACAGGATAGCATAGCGGCCATCCCGTTCCATCTTGCTGTCCTAGGACACGAAGGGGCTGACCGCTGGACTGAATGAATTTAGGAAGGAGGATAGTCCTAATAAAGCTAGCGAGGAATTTCCTGCTTTTGAAAATAAGCTTATCTTGAGCATCATATTATATTGCTTCCCAAACATATTGAAAGTCCGCAATCAAAAAGTGGGCTTCACATGTTGAGAGAACCATCCAAATTTTGTCTAATAGTCAGTAGATAAGTTCAGCATTTTGCTGGACTTATCTTTAACAAGAGATTTCAGCAATCAGTTTTGAGTAGCAACTAACTTTGATAGAGTATGCAAAGATTCTCTTGTGTTTTTGGTTGTCATATACAGATTTCTCATCCGCTATCTTGAGCAAGGGAATTTTTTTTATGGAAATTTTAAAAACTAATGATCTGATAAATAGATTGATAGAATATTTAAAAAAGTTTAGTTGGATGAACTATTGGAATTGGTTTTAAAATTACTGAGTATAGCTTATGGAAATTTAGCCAATCCTTTAGACTCATACTTCAACGTTTTCTCCTAAGACCATACTGTGTATACCTTTCATTTTCGAAAGGTGAAACGCTCTTTATTCCAGGATTAATCTCGGGGAGATTAATCTGAACATATTATGTACAATTTGGGATAGTACCCCCATGAATCGGCATATTTCTGCGAAATAATGCCTCTGGATAGCTATGGCCCAAATTGGCCCAAACAAAAACTTTAACCCCCAGCCTTGCTTTATGCACGAGCCGGTCAAACACATATGTCTAATCATGAAAAACTTGCTTTTACCTTGGCTTATTACTAGCCTAAGTTGTTTACTCTTCCCTTTAGAAGTATTCTCACAAGGAGCTGAACTCCCACAAATTATTCCCCCTGGACCAACTGCAGCTTCATTGGGAGAATATGGAGATGTAAGTCCCAATTTCTATACGGGTGTACCTGGCATTAGTATTCCCCTTTGTCAAATTCAGTCGAGAGATATCAATGTCCCCATTAGCCTTAGCTACCATGCAGGTGGAATTAAAGTTGAAGAAGAGGCCTCATGGGTAGGTCTTGGCTGGAGTTTGATCGCTGGTGGAACGGTTACTAGAACCATTCGCGGACTGGATGACCTAGGCCAAGCGGGTTATCAGCAGCAGTATACCAATATGCCGCCATCTGATGCTAATAATAATTATGATATCGATAATAGTACTTCCTCAGATCAAACGTATTTTGAAAACTTGTGTAATCAACAATACGATGGCGAGCCAGATATCTTTTACTTCAACTTTAATGGATTTTCCGGGAAGTTTGTCTTGGCTGATGGAGGAGCTGAAGGTCAGCTTCTTTCTCAGGATTCAAGGGTAAAGATTCGTTATATATACACTAGTCCTACCCCACCTTCGAATTATAGCCCTGTAGGCTGGGAAGCTACCACGCCTGATGGATTTGTTTATATTTTCGAAGAGCAAGAGATTACAAAATCATTCTCGGGATCTGGAAATTCAGAAGCTCAGGCCAGCAATGTGTTTTCAAACCCTTTGCAAGAATATACGACCAATACCTGGTATTTAAGTAAAATTGTCTCTCCTTTAGGTGAAGAGGTAACTTTCACTTATGAGACTAATTTACATGCGACCTCCAGTTTGCTTTCCTTTACTGAAACCCAGGATGAAATCGTTCGGGCACAGCTTTATTGCACAACACCATGCTCTGGGCCTCTAGCCTGTAGCCTTGAAAATCCCTGTGTGTCCGGAGCCCAAACTCCCTACTACGCTAGCAGAAGAACCGTCTATGATGTATACCTTGAGCGAATAGACTATACAAACGGATATGTGCTTTTTTCTACTAGTGATCGGATTGATATGCTCAAAGATCCTTCAGAGTCTAATGCTTCTAATCCGCAAAAGTTAGATAAAATGGAGGTTTTCGTGATGCAGACTGGAAGCTCTCAAGCAGAAAAAGTTAAAAGCATCGATTTTACCTACAGTTATTTTAATGGCCCCAATACTTTTGAGGCCGAAAAAAGATTAAGACTACGTTTAGATAAAATTCAGGAAAGCAATGGAAGTGAGTCCATACCTGAGCATGAGTTCGAATATTTCCTATCGGGAGGATTAACTGAACTGCCTTATAAAGATTCTAAATCCCAGGATCATTGGGGATATAATAATGGGGCCAATAATGAAAACATAACCTATTGGGCAAAATTCCCTGAGGATTATGATAATAGTTATTTGCTAAACAGCACTATCCCCAAAACTGCCTTATTTAAAACCGGGAATCCGCTACCTGTTACAGGAGTTGGGACAATTTATTGCCATTTAGGTTGGGATAATACAGATGCTTTGCTTTATTGTCTCCCTAATTCCCAGCAATATGATCCTGTTCAATGCTATAATTCCTGGGATAATTTATACCCGCCTACTTATTTTAATGGAGCAGAGAGGGAGGTAAATTCAACGGAGATTTTAGCTGGTACTCTTAAAAAAATAACGTATCCAACAGGCGGGCATCTTGCCATGGAATATGAGCCGCATGACTATAGTAATTTTGCAGCTGAGGATATCTGGACAGAGCAACCCGAAGCTGTAGCTATATCTTGTGGCCCTCAGGCAGATACAGGAACCTTCTTTGAATGTAATACAGGTAGTAGTAGTGTAAATTTTACTTTGCATAGTCCCACCTTTATTTTCCTTACTCATCAAATAACTCGCAACTGTGCTATTACAAATCCTACAGGATGTGATGCAAGTTTTGATTCTCAAGTAGCCGTTAGTTACGCTAGCCTTAGTGAGGCAACTCAAGGTCCTGTCCCTTTAAATCTGACCTATGCAAACCTTGTAAATCACCCTAACAATAATGGAGCATTTTTAGCAAATACCGTCCATTTTTTAGCAGCAGGAGATTATACCCTTTCTGCCAATGGAATTCTTGATGCCTTTGTTAAAATGACCGTAAAATTTGAAACTCCCGGAGCAAATCCTCAACCCTTACTTAAAAAGCTGGCAGGAGGACTAAGGGTTAAAACGATTACTAGTCATGACGGAATCTCTATTCAAAATGACATGGTGCAAAGCTTTGAGTACACCAAAGACAATGGTAGTGGGCAGACTATATCCAGCGGAAAACTTATGTCCCCCTTACAGTTTTCTTATTTTAATTATACAGCAGGAGGAACTTCAAATCCAGGTGCGAGCAATGCTATTTGCCAATCCTTTGTTAGAAGTTCGACTTCCAAATATCCCTTAGGTAGCTCAGCGCAAGGTGCCAGTGTAGGATATGATCAGGTTACCCATATCTTGGGTCAAAACGCAGAAGGAGGAAAAACGGTTTACCAGTATTTCAATACTGAAGAAGAAGTTTCTGAGCCCTTTTTCCCTGATATGCCTAACCGCATGTACAATAGCAATGGCTTATTGGGTATGGTATCCCATTATAAAAAGAATCCTGATGGATCTTTTCAGATCATCTCTCAAACTGAAAATGAATACAATGGGAAAAAGTTTAATGATACCGATCTCAAAGACCCTAATCCAGGATTTAATACGGTTGTTATTAAAGCAGTCAAGCTATACAATGCTGAGTGTAATGGTACCCTGGATCATTTTGCTGGTAGAGCAAAATTCTACGATACGGTATCCGAATGGTGGAAGATGACCAAATCCACTCAGAAAGCCTATGATCAAAATAATCCTTCTTCTTTTGTAGAAACTACTACCGATTATACCTACCACAGTTTTCCTATATATCCTACGGAAGCTGAAGCAGGCTATTTAAGAAGTCAAAGTGTAAGCAATAGCGATGGAAGTATAAGTACAACAGAGTACGCTTATGCAGAAGATTTTACCGTCCCATCTGGAAATCCCATTGATAAAATGCAGGATGATAGAATCATAAATGTACCCATTGAGGTGCTGCAAAAGATAGATGGAGAAGTTGTTAGCGGTGTATTTACGGAGTTTAAAATAGTTGATAATCACATCGTCCAAGGTAAAACCCATATTCTTGAAACGGCCAGCCCTATTGCTAATTTTTCTTCTACCAGAAGCTCCCACATTCCAGGAGCCCCCTATCAAGAAAGGGTCGATTTTTCTTCCTATGATGACCATGGCAATCTGCTTTCTGTGAAAATGACAGGAGGCCCTGCAACTTCTTACATCTGGGGGCATGATGATGCGCTGCCGATTGCTAAAGTAAGCAATGCAAATGAAGGCTCCATTGCCTATACCGGTTTTGACTATCCTGCAATCCTGGATCCAGTGAGCGGAAATAATAAAGACGGGAACTGGGAGTTTTCGGGCTCAGGGGGATACGAAACTCTTGGCAATGGAAAAGTTGGGCTTGGTAGATATGATTTAAATAATAGCCGATCCTTATCTACAGAGGTAAGCGATGGAGGCAATTACATCCTTTCTTTTTGGGCAACAAAAGACCTAAATGCTTATAGTTTCCCAGGCCAATCATATACTACGATTGTCAACGGATATCAAAGTAATGGCTGGAGATACTACGAGCTTAAGTTTACTCTATCTGCAAATAGTACCCTGACGATCTCAGGAAATAGTAGCGGATTTGGATGGATTGATGAGTTAAGACTTTATCCAGAGGGCGCCCAAATGAGCACATATTCTTATGATAAACTTCTTAGACTTCATACAGAATGTGATCCCAATAGCCGGCCGCTATTTTATCATTACGATGACCTGGGTAGGTTAACAAAAATTGTAGACCATGAAGGCAAACTTAGGTCCCTAAACACCTATCACTACGCAAATTCCAACTAATTCATCCTCCTTATTCCATTTGATTGAAACACAATCTTGATATGAAAACTTATTCAGCATTTCTATATAAGAAAGGCTTATTAGCTAGCCTTTTATTAATCAGTTTATTCCTTTTATCGATTTCTTCTCTAAGTGCCCAAAATATCCTTTTTGTGGTTGGAGATTCAACTTTGGATGCTGGGGATAATATCATTGCCCTCTCTTTGGAAAATGAGCCTAGCGTGCAGCTTCAAATTATTGATGACGATGTAGTAACTAGTTCAGATGCCAACGGTAAAGATTTAGTACTTATTTCATCTTCTACAACCGCTAGTAAAATAGGGACTACTTTTACCAATACCCCAACCATCGTTTCAACCATGAATTATGAGCTTTTGGACGAATTGGGAATGACAGATCCTGGTGGAGCAGGCTCATTTTTTGGTAATAGCATAAAACTATCTGATCCTGCGACTCCTTGGTGGTTAAAGCTCTTTCCGATTCAGGTTACCAATAATAACCACCCCTTGTCCTATGCTTCAACTAATGGTAATGCAACCATTCATTCACATGTTCCTGGAGATCCTTCTCAGGCCCTGAGTTTTACTTATCCTTCTGGGGTGCAGCTTTGTAATGGCCAAACAGCTCCAGCAGATAGAGTAGGCCTTTTTCTCCAGGACGCTTATCCCACCCTTACCGATTTAACCCCTGCTGGTGAAACGATGCTTCAAGCCTCTTTTGGGTTAACTCAACCTATCCAGGTTACCTTTACGAGGACCTGGAGTAAACTCTACGCTCCTGCAGATACTGGGCTTTTACGATCTGGTCATGGAGTTCAGCTTTCTGATGGAACCTATATGATCCTGGGGGCAGGGATGTCAACTGACACCATCGACAATAATTTCCTTGTCATGGAACTAGACGAATTAGGCTTTCAAACAGGGGCCTATCATTATCAAACAACGGGTTTGAAAGAAACTGTACATACGAGATTTACAGTCCAAAATATTGATTTTACATCAAATGGAGATATTCTATTTACCACAGAAGGAAGATCAATTAATCCTAACGGATTTGCACCCGATATAAATCCAGCACTTATCCGTATCGGTCAGGATCGAACTATAAAATATCTCAAAGATATTTCATCTGCCTGGCCTCGAACCCCTGCTGTTTTAAGAGGAACACCTGATAATAGCGCCATTTTAGTGAGCTACACCTCAGGCAGTATTTTAACCCAAAAATTCGATGCGCAGGGAGATACGCTTTGGAATAAAAATATACTTCAAAGTAAAATCCCGACGGATTTGCATGTATTCTCAGATGGTTCCATGGTTATGCTTTTAAATGAAGCAGGTAAATCTTACCTGATTTTCTTAAATAACCAAGGGATCTGGAGCTCAGAAACTGAGCTTTCTCCTGCTGGTTTAGATGACATAGAGCTCTTTACAATTAAGGCCTTAGCAGATAGTAATCTGCTAATCACGGGAAGAGCTAAAGTATCAGGAGAAAATAGATTGCCGCTAATTTTAGTCTCTCCCCAAGGACAGATACTAGATAAAAAAATCCTAAAAGCCGATACCTATGGAGATATCCGAGGAATCGCATTAGCTGCTCATCCAAATGGGGGCTTTGCCATTGCAGGAGGGGTTGTCGATCCAAACCAAGGAGATTTAGAAAGGCCCTTTTTAGCAAGATTTCAAAGTGATTTGGATCCTCTAGGGATAGAAGTTTATGAGGCCTATGATCACCAGAATACCAAAAACATCGCAGCTACAAATATTCAACTCACAGATGATTGGGGCTATCTAATTAGCGCAAGTCAATATAATAGAGTTTACTACAAAGGCGCATTCTCAGACCTTGTGCATACAGGAGATGGTTTCCCAATGCTTATCAAAACAGATGCTGAGGGCATACTTAGA
>JBCBRM010000098.1:0-10516 GCA_039819665.1 Bacteroidota bacterium | reverse complement strand
ATAAAATGAGTGTTTCTCAGAGCCAACTTTCTGGTACCTATCGAGTAGAGCCCTACCAAAACGGTTGGCATCAGGGGCGATTTGATGGAGGAACCTTAACATGGACAAATGAGGCAGGTGCATCCTGGGGACTTGAAAAGCAACCTATCAGGGTTTCTGACAGAGAAATAGTATATCAAACCGATCGAAGAAATCCATACTTCGATAGCGGACATAGAACCTTCACCTTTTCTCTTAACAATGGTCAGGTAGTAGGTTTTTACTTCGCATCAGGATATTACGAGCTAAAAGGCAGTCAAAATTCTACTAATGCACAAAGCCTGACAGCAAATCTTACAGGAAGTACCTGGCAGTATTACTATCAAGGAAATTATTTCAACATCCGATTCGGAACGAATGGAAACATTGAATTACTTGAACAATGGAGTTCCGTTCAATGGAAAGAGATCAATTCAAATCAAGTCGAACTTTTTGTACCAGGGCATGCTCAGAAAATGCTACTTAGCTTTGATGCAAAACGTTCATACTTTGAAACGATTGATTGGGATGGAAGTCAAACAGCTGGATACAGAAGGTAATTATTTTTGTACAGAAACAAGCTATAAAAAGCCTTCATACACGTGATGGGGGCTTTTTTATTTGTTCGAATTCAATTCCAATCAAGCATCTTTAATTACTCCATCTCCCATTCCGAAAGATCATCCACCGGATTAGGCAAACGCGACTCCAACCAATCTTTCGTCAAATCCGGGCTAAAACCGGGATCGGTACTTTCGATAATCCAGGAAAGGAAGTCTTCAGGGCCTCCATTAAGGTAAGGAGCGGGAGATACGGGATAAAAGCGAGTAGGCAAGCGCTCATTGAGTGATAGGTAGTTCACTACGCAGGCAAATTCCTGAACGGCATGCCAGGCATATTGATGATTGATATCTATCCAGAATTTCACCCACCAATTACCGTCTTCCGAAGTTCCATGAGAAATACCTTTGCTGACAGCAGGAACACGCTTCATAAATTCCGCAAGTTTCTCAAATTTGGATTCGCTCATGCAGACAAGTTAGCCTCATATTCTTGCTTTTACTACAGTAGCAAAACCAAAGCAGCAAGTAAGGCTATGGCTTCAAAACATATCCGTCCCCAATGCCAATTTCCCCATTTCTTCAATTCTTCAGGCAGGGCTTCATTCGAAAGGCTTCTATCTGCAAAGCTTTGATTGGCTTTTTTGAAATAGAGGAAATAGGTTGAGAAAAAAGCCACAGTAGCAAAGCCCATTACTCCCCATGTCAGCAGATTATCCTCATGCAGAATTATGTGATAGCCCACAGTAGTCAAAGGGATCAAGGTGGCCGCAATCGTTAGGGGAGCAAAAAACTGATGAATTTTCTTTCCGTAAGTCTTATGCAGTTCAAAGAAATCATCTGGTTTTAATGATTTCCAGTAAGGGACAAATAAGGTAGCTTCTGTGATTTGGGCGCCCAGAAAGATTCCCAGAATACCCGTGGAGAGTATAAGAAGATATGTTCCGATCATGTCTGATTTATTTCTGTTTGATTTCAGACAAAATTGGGTTCTTTAAATCAGTATGTCATTTACATATGTAAAGGAATACCCCCTTAGCGCAATCTGTAGGCAGCCAGGCGATGTACCACCTCTTTATCTCCTTGCTTCCACTTTTGAAACACGATGCCTATACCCGGAGCCACATAGGTTTCTATCTTTCGCTCCTGATTATTGCCGGGCAGGATTTCATATTTGATGCAGTCGAAATCGCCAGCAATGCTTTGGATGCGTTCCTTTTGGGGATAGACTTTCACCCGATCCTCCCCAAAGGTCTGATACTCGAGCATCTTTTTTTTATGGGGCTTGCGAAACATCATAACCTCCAGGAATTTACCATCTTCGCCCCTACTCAGGGTATCAATTTCAAATTGTCCTTTCCGGCTATTTCTCACAACGAATACATCCCCAAATTCATGCAGGCTGTAGTATTCCTTTCCTTGTATATCAAAAGAAATGTCGATCCAGTTTCTGACCGTATCTCTTTCCATGACTTTCCCATCCTTGAGAAGTTCGCGGTGATAAACCCATTGATTACCCAAATCAAGAGGGATGAGGCTTTGGGCAAATAAGGTCTGAGTAAGGATGCTGAATACGGCAAAGTTTAAAATGTGTGCGAATCTCATATTCATGTGGTGGTCTTTCTGATTTAGGATAAGTTCAAGTGCAAGAAGTTTTGAGTTTGATCTTGAAAATGCACTTGAATTTTCCTCCTTACTCATCTTCATAGCTAAAGAGAAAATGCGCTTCGGAGGTATTGGAATAAGCATTAGCTGCACTAAAGGATCGTTGTTCGATCTCTCGCCCCTTTTCATCATAATCGGTAGATCGAAAAGCAATCAAATCCCCATTCACATTTCTGCCTTCCAATTTGGTTTGTTTACCGTGGCGATTGTACTCGAAGGTCGTTTCTCCAGCCAGCTCAGAATTAGCTCCCCTTGTTTCAATTTTAATCAGGAGCTCATTTCGATAAATGTGAAGGTTTTCTTCTATTAATTCTCCATCCGGACTGAAGGTAGCTTCCTTCAACAGCTTTCCTTTGGGGTCAAACTCATGGCGCTCCTTTTCCAATACATTCCCATTATCATCCTTAACTTCAATATCGAAAATCCGCTGATCGGGACTCTTCTGGCAATGGATACTTTGCACCTTTTCTCCATGTTGAAAAAACTCCTTACTATAGCCCAACTCAAAATCCTGGTGCACCTCTTTTTCCGTTTCCTCCTCTTCTATATAAACCGTTTTCGTATTTCCATTTGCCTCATAGGTATAAACAGCTTTCTGGTAAACTTCCCCCTCAAACATGAGCGATTCTTCCAGGGGTCGGCCCTTTGCATCATAGGTACTGACAGATTCTTCCAGTAATTGCTCATTCTCGTACAAATGTTCAGCAACCTGCAATCCTAAATCATTGAAGGTTTTGACGGTCTTTTCTTCTATTCCGCCCGCTTTGTAGAGAATTTCTGTTTCGGTTTTTTCTTCTTCATTTCTTTCGAAAGAACTCACGAGGATTTCTTCTTCTCCAACAACTCTCCAGGTGTATCTTATCATTAGCTTATTTCTTTTTGGGGGATGATCATCTTTTCCTTCTAGCATTCAAAATTCAACCGTCGCTATTAGAAGGACAAATGAAGGTAAGCAAAGCAACTTAATAAGCAATTGCTTTTTTGCTCCAGCTTCTTGAACGAGCCTCAGCCAGTGTGTAATTATGAGTGGTAGTAGTTGCTTGCCGATCTTCATGCTAGCGGGTCTAATATTCTCAGAATATAGGAAAAGCTTTATAAACTAAATTACTCCCTAGCAAAAAAAGCCCCTCATTCTTGAAGAACAAGGGGAAGTAAGCAGAACTGTAAAAGGGGTTAATTTTTATAATTCGGTTTCAATGGGAGCCCATGGATCAATCGGCTTAAAAAATGCACGGGTATCAGCTCTGTACATTACGTATAGTTCAAAAAATGTCAGCAGTAAAGAACCCATTGCAAAGCAAATGAACACCCCTGGGTTAATTTCCTGAATCTTAATTCCAAATAGTTTGAAATAGAAGGTCCCGGAAAAATCTGTTAATACCCAGGAAATTGCAGGTATCAGGAGGAATCCTAAATAGATAAATATCAGGGCCCATTCCCGGGATTTGGGATTAGCTTTTAGCATGCCTTTACCGATCCTCAAACAAAAGATGTTGAAGTCGAAAAAGAATCTGCCATAAAAAGGAGAAATGACCATTTCGATGATTGCGCAAATGCCGTCAAAAATAAAGAGATACGCAACGATTTGAAGGAGTATGGGGGGCTTACGGTCTTGTGTAATCATGGTAATGCTGTAGGTTTGTAAGTTGAAAAAGAATCACTTCCGTTTCTTCTTCTTTTTTTCCTTCATCTTCTTTTTCTTCCCCCCCTTTTCTCCTTCATAGATATTTTGTTTTATTTCTTCCAACTCTTTTCGAGCATCCATTAGCTCTTCATACAGATATTTCTCTGTTTGTAAATATTTTTGCCCAAGCTCACTTTGATAAAAAGCTGAAAGCTCTTTGAGTTCGCTTAGGCTATATGATTCAATAAAGTGTTTGACAGGATCGACTACAACATGGGGATTCTGTGCGAGAAATTGCTTAGTAGCCTTTTGCATGATGTAGCTAATTTCTTCCAATCCCAGTTCTCTTTCACCGTCCAAATCGGTTTCAAAAGTTATTTTCGTGTACAGTTTTTCCAGTTGTCTTTGAAAAATCTGGAGTTCATTGCTGATGATCTCAAATTTTTCCTCAGCCGAATCTGTATCGAACTGGTCCAGCTCAAAAGAAACTTCAGCTTTATATTCTTGGGCAGGAAGAAAGGTTGGAAAGGAAAAAATCAGGGTGAGAATTAAGGCATATTTGCCCCAAAGGATCATTGTGTTATTCATGCTTGGTTTAGGTTTGTGCTAGTATTTCTAAAAGTAAATGTCTGGGCAAATATTTTACCCTACTTATTTATTTTTTGTCAACGTGTAGAATCCCCAACAAAAACACTTATTGGGGAAATATTAAGGAATCCTCAAACAATCTCTAATCCTTTATCCAAGCTTAAATTCTACAGGAATTTCTTTTTCTTCTAAACTAGACCAAAGATCATTAAGGCTTAAATCCGTTAAGTTTTCCTCAAAGACATCCAACTCCAGACCCGAACAGAAAAATCTGAATTTTCCTTTTGCCGTTTCCACCTCCACATAATTCCTTCCAAAAAAGCCAAACAGGTAGAATAGCAAGCCCCATTTCGCCTTATTGATTCTTACTACATATATTTTAGTGAACTCAAACTCCAGAAATGTCCGGAAAGGGAAATTGGGATTGATTACATAAAACTTATCTCCATTTATAGCAAAGCTGTTATTCAGGTAGGCCGCTATGAGGTAGGAAATGGCTAAAAACAGGCCAGCCAGATAGACATTTAGTGCCCCGAAAAATAAAAAGTACCCCATGAGACTTAAGCCCAAAATACCTGGCACAATAAAAAGAAAGACCAGCCATATAAGGATAGGACTATAGAAAATTTGGGAAGGCTTAATGTCTTTTTCTGAAAGAATGTGGTCTACTCTTTTATCCCTTAGGTTTCTGAGAAATGATTTTTGGGCTTCCATAATTCTGAAATGTCTAAGTACTTATTTTCATAATTACGGTAAAAAGTACAGAAAAGATAACTATTAGTATCCACCAGGCTGCCTTTTTTACTCGCTCATCCAAGTGTTGGCTTCTACGAATTTCTATTAAAGACCATATCCCAAAGCCCACAAAAAATACTCCGGCTAAGCCTACTATAATTTTATTTTCGACAAGAAACACCAATAACATGCTCCCAAGAAAGGGAATAGCCAAGAGACGAGATAGCTTTTCCCAGAGAGTAGTTTTCGGTAAAGCTTCCAATTCTATCCATTCTCCTATTTTTTGAACAAGTTCTTCTTTGTCTTCCATCAAAGGAGGAATCATAATAAAGCTTCTTTTCGATTTTCCCTGAAGTTTGATCCCCCCTTCTTTCAAGGTATAGGCTGCCTGAATATCCTCCTTTCTCAAATAAACCTCAGGAGTCTTATCCTGTGTCCGCTTGATTCCTTCTTCCTCAATTCCAATCTCAAAGCTTTCTAATAGTCTTCCATTTCGCCTAAAGCTTATAACTATGCCAATCCCTAAAACCACTGTCATTATTGGATAAAAAATGGCATTCCCTTCCGTGCTTTGGTTTTCAGCATTTGGACCGTATTGAGTTAGAACAATTCCCAAGCCCATAGCTATAAGAAAAAAAGGTAGGCTACGTATAATAGATTTCCTTTTCAGAAAGTCGAGTCCGTTTTCGCTAATTTTATAGGTTTTCATGTGTTCCCAGAACTTTATCAAGCAATATTAAGAAGAAAGCAGTAAACTTGCTTCTGGCATCACCTTTCATGAATCTTCATTTTTCTTCCATGCCCGAATGAAGAATAAGCTATCTCTAAAGTCATTTCCAGCAAAATCAGATCTCAATTTTTCTTTGGCATATAAGTATCATTCTTCAGGAGCCATCTCTCTTCATAAATCGACTCATACACGATTTCAAATTCCAGGCTATCACTGGACAGATATTGTTTCAATTTTGCTGAGCCCTCAAATGTATTGCGGATGCTCCCATAATCTTTAAGGCTTTCATTATCTATCAGCCCTATCAAAGGAATCTCTTCCCCGGCAGCCATGAAGCGCCCAGAATAAATATCTGAATGGTAAAAAAAGAGAGAGTCTTCCATATACACATGATCCTCGAGATAATCCACCAATTTCTCATAACTTTTTCCAGCCGCATCCATGATTCTAACTTCTTTGATCATAGCAGGCCCAATGCCTTCATTTTTCAAGAGGTACTTATAATTCAGGGAATTGGTCCCATAATGCCCCAATTCTAAATGGGGATAAACAGACATGTACTGTTGTTTACGAATAAGATTGGTTTGATAGGAAAAGACTAATAGAGTTCCAACGCTGACGATGATGGCAGCTATACTCATGAGTCTATCTCCATTCCAAAAATTTGTTTCCATGATGCTGGTTGTATTGGGTTGAGCTAATCTAATTGATAAGTCCTGAGCTTCTCAAATGTTCATCTACTCCCGTCATTTGCCAGTGTCCGAGTGAGATTGGGATACAACCCATCGCATTTAATTCATCAAAGAAATCTTTCAATGTAAAGGCTTCTCCATTGACTTCCTTGATCCTCGCATAATCGGCCATAGCAGCTTCAACCTGATATTTTCCTGTGATATAACTGGTACCATATCCGGGTTGGCGCAGATAAAGATGTTGTTCGAAAATTAGCAATTCTTTCTCGGTCTTCATCCAGCCCCTGGGAGTATATTCAGAATGGATACCCCCGGCTTCTTCCATCGTCATCTCATTGGCGTGGGCATAGAGGGAGCCCAAACCCCGGGCAGCTCTTTGTGCGATCATGATGTATACAATTTCACGGACCCTGGGGTCATCATCATAAAGGCCGGCATCCATAAACATTTCCTCCACACCTGTAGCGACTCCTTCATTACGTGAGTCAAAGATGTTGTAAAGTAAAGGTTCCCTTCGGATTTCACTGGCATGAGGCTCAGTATCCATTCTCGCCAGTTCAAACCAATGATAAAAATGGGAATAAAGTGGGCGGGGATCGTAATGTGCTGTTATCCAAAAAAAGTTACGGGTTTCTTTGGGAACGAAGGCCCCCAGATGCACACGCAAAGCTGGCTCAAAATAGTCTTTGACGGTAACGATATCTTCATTCTCCAGAAAGTTCATCAGGCTTTGGGCCGAACGTTCTGCCAAAGCATCATAAGCCTTTGGAGAATCGGCATCTATGAGCGGTGGCAAATTCCTATTCCGGTGTTCTTCCAATTTTAATGCAGACCAGGCCCTACTGAGCTCTCGCTTGAGAATCATGACTTCATCCTCCCAAGTCAAAGGAACCAAGCGTACATGTTGCATATACCAGCTGTAATTCTCTTTTCCTATTCCGGAAGGACCATTTTTTTTATCTGCTTCTCCTTCTAACCAGCTTGCCAAATCATCCGTCGAAGCTATCGCAGCATCGATGGCAGATATCACCTCACTATGTTCTTTTATTCCCTCCCAATCTTTTATCTTACCCAAGCTTTTGCTTTGACTTTTTATGTCGCGTATTCCCGTAACCCATAGGTCTCTCGCATTTCCGGTCAGGTTGAGTTTGGCCTGTTCATTGAGTGGGGGAATGACGCTGAGATCAGCAAGTAAATTTTGCTTTGACTCCTCAGTCAGTGGGAAGTCATACATCCAAATCTCCGTAGTTCCATGATGGGTAGGTCCCTCATGTGCAGGTACATCCGAACGGTACATCCACAGACTTTTGTAAAAGGCAGGATCTCTTTGCCAGGGTTTCAGGATGCGGTGGTTAAAGTCATAACCATTCATCTCAGCCCGGACAATGTGCCAGTCAACCTGCTGATTAATAGGCCAGGAAGAGGGATCAATGGCCTGGTGTTTCGCTTGCAATTCCTTAAACTCCGGCCAGCGCTTGTCAAAAGTTGATGCCGTATAATCCGGCGCTCCTTCTCGCATGGGAGGGGTTTCGAATTCCCGCCAATCTTTGAAAAGCTGAACGAGGTCTTCATATTTATCGGATGTAGGAGGAGATATTACAGGAGTTGAGTTGTTTTCACATGAGAGAAAAAAGATCAAAAAGATCCCGCATAGTAGTTGGGTCAGTCGTAGTTTCATAATCAGGGTTTAAGAGCCCTAAGTTAGTAAATCCCCAGATTCTCATCGATAGCTTTCTATGATGGCTGAATTTATCCAATAGATATCCCGATTGGAGGTAAAAAGGAAATACTTACCATCTGCTGTAACAAAAGGACAAAGCTGGTGGCCTTCATCATTGATCTTCTCCCCCATATTCCGGGATTTGGACCAGGTCCCATCTTTTTTCTTAAAACTTATGTAAAGATCTCCCTGTCCATAGCCCTGTGGCCTCATGGCACAAAAAATCAGATAGGATTCGTCGGGTGCGACATAGACATCAGCCTCATAATGCACACTATTGACTCCTTCCCCCAGAACCTGAGCTTGCTGAAATTCCCCATTTTTAAGGGATGAGCGGTAGATGTCGTAATTGTTTCGATGGTCTTGCTTAGCCGCTTTGTTTGAGGAAAAATACATATCTCCTTTCGCCGTGAAGGAGATAAAATATTCATTGGAGGAGGAATTGATTTCTGGTCCAGCATTGATTGGGTCTGACCATCCATTTGCTTCTTTTTCTACGTACCAAATGTCGATATCACTAACTTCTCCTCCTGCCTGCTTGGGATGATTAGAAATAAAGTAGAGGCGACGTTCATCCGGTGAAAGCATAGGATCATTGTAGCCAATTTTGTTATCGGAGATCAAATTCTCAGGTGCTAACCAAACGCCTTTTTCCAAACGAGAATACATAATACGTGGTCTTCCCCCCTCATCTACGCCAAAGTAAAATTCATCTCCTTTCTTGTTGAAGATTGATCCAAATTCATATTGGTTATCCAGACTGATAAAGTCGGGCGCCAGTTTCTCTGGTCGGTCCTTGGGAGCTTCCAGCCCAAAATATAGCATATCATTGTCTCGGGGAGTCCCAACTTTCCCCGCTAGTCCTGCCAGCAATTTTTCAGGATCATACGCCCTTCCTCTTCGAAAAACTGTTCGAACATCCTGGATAACACGGGCATCTTTCTCCAAATCGCCATCAAGCAGAACCAAATCGGCATAATAGCCTTCTTTTATTTGACCTACTTTTTCTTTCTCCAATAAAGTAGCGGCATTTGAGGTCATAACCTGGATAGCTTCTTCGGGGGCAAATCCAGCTTCAATGAAGAGTTCATAATTCTTTTGATCTCCAAATCCCGGGAGATTATGCAAACCGGGATCAGGCCCTGCGCAGAGTAATCCCCCTGCCCGATAAAATGCCAGATCATAAGCCATGGATTTTTTTAGCCATTCTTTTTTGAAATACCAATCCTCCCCTTTCTCCTCCATGCGCTTACGCCGATTCTGATAGGCTTTTACATAAAAAGGACTTAACAGTTCAAGGCTTCTTTGATCGGCTATTCCTCTGGCTTGAGTTTCAAAGATGGCCAACGTACTGGTCAAGGCAGTTCCGGATTCAATTAACTTCCGGTGGACTCTTTTAACCGACTCACTATTTATATCTACATTCGTTCTGAAATCAATACTCCCTGAGCAGATGCCCGACTCTTTCCCCTCAGCATGATCAAAGCTATGAATGAAGCCATGTTCAATCGCATCAATTCCAATTTCCGCTGCTTCCTGATAAGTAGTAGCACAAAGGTGGCCCGTCACTTTTGCTCCATGTTTATGGACCTCCTCAACAATAAACTGTAAATCTCCGGGGCGGGTATTTCTGTATACCTTAAACCACTCCACTCCCCTTTCGGCCCAATAAGCAATGGTATCCCGAACCATCGCCGTATCCCGTACACGAATGAAATTTGTTTTCCCCTCTGGTCCTGTAAAATAAGGCCCGGAGTTTACGATCTCAGGTCCAGGTAGCTGCCCATCTTTAATCGCCTTTCCGATCGCAATTTCTTCAGCTGCATGTCCGGTGCCACAAGTTTGGATGGTTGTTACCCCAGCGGCAAGGTGCAAACGTGGAGAAGTCGCCAGCAAAGCTCCAGCCGGAAAACGCATATGGTTGTGAACACCTATGATTCCCGGTATGAGGGTTTGTCCTTTGCCATCTATAATGAAATAATCTTTGGGAACTTCTAAATAAGAGGCCTTCCCAATTTTTTGGATTTTATCTCCCTCGATGAGCACTGACTGTTTCTCCTGGATTGCTCTCCCTGTTCCATCAATTAGGTCAACATTAACTATTGCAATTTTGCTTCGATTATATTTAAGAAAGGAATGGACGTAAGCAGACAATTCCTGCTGAACCTGGATAAGGTCTTTTTC
>JBCBRM010000097.1:0-11792 GCA_039819665.1 Bacteroidota bacterium | reverse complement strand
TAGCGATATTCCGGAGACTTGCGAACCTTGGATAAATCAGCCAGCATTCGCTTTATTCGTCCTTTTTTGTATATTTGCACCTGAGTAGAAAATCTAAATCGCTGATATTCAACTCCCTCTGGATAGAGGACAGCCCTGCGGGGTATTGAGACCATCATAAATCTTTTCATTTTCTTTTCATTTTAAGCCTCTGGATAGAGGACAGCCCTGCGGGGTATTGAGACAATTCATTCGTAAAAACTTAAAAAAAATGAGAAAACCTCTGGATAGAGGACAGCCCTGCGGGGTATTGAGACGCCAGTCATGGCTGTAATTTTTTTATTCATTATATTCCTCTGGATAGAGGACAGCCCTGCGGGGTATTGAGACAAAACGAAGAATACTAAAGAAATTTTTTTCATCTATCCTCTGGATAGAGGACAGCCCTGCGGGGTATTGAGACATGTCAAGAACGTGACGTTCAACAATAGATGATACCCTCTGGATAGAGGACAGCCCTGCGGGGTATTGAGACATCCTTCCAGTATTTCCTATCTTGCTCGTTATTTCCCTCTGGATAGAGGACAGCCCTGCGGGGTATTGAGACTTTTATTTTTGTTTTTTGTGATTGAACTTATTTCCTCTGGATAGAGGACAGCCCTGCGGGGTATTGAGACTTAATAAAGTTCTCATGAGAATAATTTTAAATTAACCTCTGGATAGAGGACAGCCCTGCGGGGTATTGAGACAGAATACCAAGTTACGTTCCATTTGTTTTATTTTAAACCTCTGGATAGAGGACAGCCCTGCGGGGTATTGAGACGTATAGGAATAAAAAACGAACGTGAGGCATATCTTCCTCTGGATAGAGGACAGCCCTGCGGGGTATTACATTGAAAACAAACAATCAGGGAATTCCAGATTTCATTAGGTTATTTATAAGCAAAAATTCCTGCTATGTATGCGTATTTGGATGGAGATGATATAGGTTCCCAATTAGAAGGCTTATTGAGGAAAGGCGATTTAGACAAAGCACGTCAATTTTCAGCGGCTATTAATGAAGCTTTTGAGGCTTGTAGGGATTTGGTCATAGCGCAGGGAGCCCATTTCATTTTAGGTGGGTGAGATGATCTATTGATTGAAATGGAACCTGCAGCCTCCCTGTTTCGGTTAGTAGAAAAATGTATCCTCTTATTTAAGGAAATAACCGGAGCACAAATGAGTGCAGGACTAGGAGCGAGCATAGAGACTTGCCTGTATTCCCTCAATCAGGCGAAAATCCAAGGGAAGAACAGGATCATGGGTCCAATTGCCTAGACTTTTTGCCGTGATTTAAGCAGCAACTTTATTTCCATTGATCAACAAATATCCGTGCAAAGCTCCTGCTCAAATGAAGGCAAAACTTACAAAAAAAGCAGGCTTCATTTGCTTTCCTGACATAAAATGTATTAGCTTGTAATCAGTTTGGCCAGCCAGAATCTCTGGTTTCATCAAATTTACCGTATCTCCCTACCATCCTGCGAACCTGCTTCGCAAGGAGTTCCTTTGTATCAATCTCACAGATACACTTCAAAAGGAACCAATTTTCTGTTTGTCCGGTTTCAATTGATGTGTATCGCACAAACAAGAAGTGTATGTCTACACGATTCATGTATAAAGGAGTATCTAAAAAAGCGCTCACAAGCCGTCAAATCCTGACAGGCAAGCCTCCCTGTTTGACACCCAAGCCTCCTCTGTGGAGCATTCAAGCACGATTTTCCTACTGGAACTCCTTTTGTAAAATTGAATAGAAACTAAATAGAAAAGAATATAGAAACCCTTGTATATATGCAAACCAAAAGCTTTACATGTGAAATAGTAAGCCCCGTATTTATGAATGGGGCAGACACACGAAGGCCCTCGCTCCGAAGCAGCGGACTCAAAGGTATTCTAAGGTTTTGGTGGAGAGCTGCCCACCCCAATCTCGAAAATGCCAAACGCAAACAGCAGGAACAACAAATATTTGGCGGAACCCTTAGTTTAGGAGATAAAAAAGACAAACGTACACAGCCGCGCAAAAGTTCCCTGATCCTTCAAATTAGAGGGAAGCCTTTTTTCACTACAAATGACCTTATCCCCCATAAAAGAAATATAGGCCGAAACAGCCCAAGTGCTTCTTTTGGGCCAGGAGAGCGCTTTGAAATTGTCTTTCGCCTACGTAACAGTGAGTTTTGCAGTATAGAAAAACTTGAAGCTCTCCTTAAAATCAGTGCCTTACTTGGAGGGATCGGCCGAAGAACAAGAAGAGGTATGGGAGGATTCATTGTCCTTGATCAGGAAAATCCGCAAACGCTCGACAGCAACGGAGAAGCACTCAAAGAGATAGCGGGACTACTTCAAATCCTGAACCCCGAAGTATATACATGGGAGAAAGAAAAGCAATGCATCTTACCGCTTGACACCTATACCCAGCCCTATCCTTTTATCAAGCAGATTCAAATAGGCGAAAAATCCTGGTCAGACTTGGATGCACTCCTTTTACATATAGGGAAATGCACCAGTACCTTGCACGGTCAATACAAGAAAAAAGGAGAAGAAAATTCCTATCAAAAAGCCCTGGGAGCCGGAAGGCCACGCTTTGCCTCTCCGGTGTATGTCTCGGTAGTCAAAATAGGGACCTCCTTTCATCCGATTATCACCCAATTGAATGCCCAGCCGCCCAAGGATAGGAAACTAGAACACGTAAAAACCTTCCCCAACACCATCCGCACCTCATTCATCAAGCACGTATTACAACTCTCATGAGCCATTTATTTCTATTTACAATCAGCCCCGTACAGGCTTTTATCCAGCAAGCCCGTAAGACCCAGGATTTGCATGCAGGGAGCCGCATGCTCTCAACCTTGTGCAAAGCAGGGATCGATGAAATGAGCAAATTTGGAACTCCCATCTACCCAAATACCGACAATGATTCTTTGCCCAACCGTTTTGTCGGACTCATCGAGACAAATCAGAAATCCGCCTATCAGATCGGCAAACAGGTACAGGGAGCCGTAGAAATTGCCTTTCAAAACCTGAAGGATGTTGCTATGCAGAACCTGGAGAAACATGCGAGATCGAAGCTCCGAAAGCCTCGGGGTTTTGATGAGCAAATCGGGAGTCATTTACAACTCTTTTGGGTCAGTGTCCCCCTGACAGATACTGGCTATCAGGACGCCTACGCCAAACTGGAACAAAGCCTGGGAGCCCTCAAAAACACCCGGCCTTTTCTCCCTTTTACCTACCAAAAAGAAGGAACAGGAGAACTCGGCAGAAAATGCTCCATAGATGGCGAAAGAAATGTGAAGTTCTACCGCATGACACCAGCCGAAAAACGGGCAGGAATCAAGGTTCTCCTGGACAGGAAACTCCATATCCCTGAAGAGGAGTTGACCATTCTTGACCACAAAGTTCCTTTACGATTTTTGCAAACCGGGGAAGGTCTGAGTGCCGTGAGTTTTGTCAAAAGATGCTATGAAATGAATGACCAAATCAATGGCTTCCCTTCAACGGCTCGGATTTCCCTTATGCAAATTGAGAAGCATTGGGCAAATGAAAATGCTCTATCCGGAATTTATAATAAATTCAAAAGATCGCTTGCTCAGATCCAATCCCAAGCAGATAAAGACGATCAGTTATTCTATGAGGAAAACCTAAATGAAGTTTACTTTCAGAATCACGGATTAGAGAATCATTTCTCTTCTCTACCTGAGCTGATCAAGGAGCAATCCAATCTCCGCAAAGTGACAGATGCATGGATGAGGGCCACCTACGATCGAGGCTTTGAATTGACCTCCTATTATGCCGTGCTCATATTTGATGGCGACAATATGGGTAAATGCCTGCAAGGGAAATTATTGAAATCAGCGGATTTGGAAAAAGAACCCGAGTTGTTGCTAAGCTTCCATAAGATCCTTTCTCTAAAGCTGGGCATATTTGCCCGGGCTTGTTACGATTACCTGCGACGCCCCAAGGGGCAGGCGATTTACGCCGGTGGAGATGATTTTATGGGTTTGGTGTGTCTGGAAAATCTGTGGCAGGTACTGGCAGATTTACGCAAAGCCTTCGACCTATTGGTTTCCGATCCTATATGTAAAAAGCCTGATGAAGATACTGCAGGTATTTTTCCCCATATACAAGAAAACCAAAAAATCAGCTTCTCAGCTGGCTTGGCCATTGCGCATTACAAAACACCCCTGAATATCGTCCTGAATCGGGCAAGAGAAACAGAAAAAGGGGCCAAAAAAGTATCTTTTGGAGGAACAAGTGGTAAGCCCAGCAAAAATGCCTTGGGAATATCCGTTTTGAAAAAGTCTGGAGAGAGCCTGGAAACTTACATGCCCTGGGATTGTGAAGGAGAAAATGTCGCTGGCAGAATCGGCCAGCTTGTCTCAGCACTCCGTAGCAACTTCTCCAGCAGCTTCATTTCCCAAATATACCAGGAATTTAGCCTGTTTATCAATCCTGTTGATGGCGCGATGATCAACAAGGTAAAGCTTCCCATGCTACAGGCAGAACTAAAAAGGTTATTGACCCGTGCCTACGTGGGAGAAGATTCTCAATTGAGCAAAGAAGAGAATACAGAGAAAAAGAAACAGGCACTTGAAGAAATGCTTCTCAACCTCTCTAGCCTCATCCGAGGCAAAGAAGGAGTCATGAACTTCCTGCACGTACTGATGATCGCTGAATTTGTCAAAAGAAAAACCAACGGAATCCAGAAACAAAAGGAATAAAATAATGTCCAGTCAATTAATAAAAATAACCCCTAGCGATCCCCTTTTTTTCAGGGATGGCAAACCCTTTACCTGGGGAGAGGAAACCTTTGCCGATGGGGTTTTCCCTCCTTACCCGAGCGTCATTTACGGCGCTATCCGCACAGCTTATGCTGCCCATGAGGGACTAGCCGTAGAAGATATTATTCCTCAAAGTAAAGACTTTCGGATTAGCGCTATCATGATGGTGTGCGAAGAAGGTATGATTCAAGGTACATTCCTCCCTTTGCCGCTGGATTGGGTGGAGCCCAAAGGCAAAGACCTTGCTGAACTCGCAGAGGAAAGAAAAGGGAAATATAGCCGTTTTACTCCCCTAATTGCTTACCAGGGGCTCTCAGCTATTGCGGGTCCAGCCGCCGCTTCTTCCCTCACTTCTCAAGAAAGCCTTTTATTCGCTCCTTCAGACCTTAGCCAGGAAGTAGAAACGGTCTCTGATGGCCTGATGTCCCTTCGTCAGTTCAAGGATTATCTAGGTGCGCAACTTACCGATGAAATTCGGGGCCGAAAGATTTCCGCATCACTTCAGGAAGAGAGCAAAATAGGGATAGGTAGGGAAAATGCAACCCGAACAGCTGCCAAAGGAAAACTCTACCGAGTCCCTTTAAATCGCACACTCGGTTTTTCTTTTTTGGTAAAAGTAGAAGGTCTTGATATGAGCAAGCACCCCAAAGGAGTCCTCAAATTAGGAGGAGAAGGAAAAACCGCAAGCTATGAACTTATCACTGATCCAAGAGCAGTCAAAAAAAGCATAGGTATTTCCTATTCAGGTTCCAATACTGAAACTTCTCAAGGAACTAAGTCATTTAAAGTCTACGTATCAAGCCCAGCCTTTTTTGACAAAGGATACCCGGATCTACAAAAACATCTGGGCATAGAAGCAGAACTTCTGGGACAGTGTGTGGGCAAATACCTCTCCATAGGGGGCTATGATATAGAGAAAAATCGCCCCAAAGCCATGCGCAAAGCCGTACCTGCAGGCAGCATATTCGTTTTTGAGTCCCAAACGCCTATTTCTTTTTCAGATTCAAGCCTACAAGGAATCTCTCTTTCAGATGACAGAGCTGAGCAAGGCTTTGGTATTTCTTACTTCGCAGCCTTATAAGCAGCTATATAAAACAGAACATGAAACATATCATTCTTACCACCGTCGGAACCTCTCTTTTTACTAATTACCAAAGTACGCCTTTTATAGAGTCAGGCAACAACCAGATTGGTTCTTTGACCTATGACCTGGAGCTCAAATATGCTTCGGAATATAATCCTCATGAATCTAAAGTGGAAGAACTTGAGGAACTTGTGTCAGAAAACTGGTTTCAGGGAATCAAACGAGTGGAAGGGCGTTTTGTGAGAAACAGAGAGAATAAAAAGGCGGCAAACCTTGCAGCTTCTGCAGAAATCACCAGTTTGAAGAAAATCTATGATAAAGTCCTTCAAGAATATCCCGAAACAGAGGTAGAAGTTCAATTGATTGCCTCGGATACTTTGTTATCCGTATCAGCGGCCAAATTGATCCAGAATTTTTTCAATCAGCATTTTCAGGAGCTGGCCCCAAACATGACCCTACATTTCAAAGAAAAAGAGGATTATGCCCCTGACCTTCGGGTATTGCAAAAGGACTCGGAACTCTCTCCCTCGATGGACAGTGCTTTTGAAAAAGGCATTCAGAATTTTATTGCCATGATCCTACAAAACTTCAAAGGTAGGAAAGGAGGAAAAGTGAAATCCGAAAGTAAAGACCATACCTATGTGGAGAAATGGAAAGTCAAAGAAAAAGAGGCCCGTTTTGCCATCAACTTTTCGGGTGGATACAAAGCCTTGATTCCGCCTCTGAGTTTGATTGCTCAAATAGAAGAATGGCCCCTTTTTTACATCTACGATGACAGCGACCATCTGATCGAATTCGGAAATTTCCCCTTCCAATTTGACCGACAGCTAATCGAGCAATTCTATCCCTATTATATCCGACAAGAGAGCTTTGACTTTAGCGAATTGCCCGACAAAAAAATGAAAGTAAATGAGGAAGTCCGGGACTTGGAGGAATTATGTAGATACAAGCTCTTCAGAAAAATTGATAAAAAATACTTCCGCACGCCTTTAGGGAAGCTTCTTGACTACTATATCGGTAGAAAAGAAGCCTTGTCCACCAATGTACTTGGCTATCTGATGGAGTATAAATTTGTGGATTTTTTACGTGAATATCCCTGGCCCTCCCGGAAGGAAAATGATGATAGTCCGCAAGCCTTTCTCAGCTTCAAACAAGGCAAACTACTTAGAGACATAACAGATGCCAAAGGTCTGGAAAGAGTTCCCGATCAAGGGATCAAATACGCCAGGGAGTTAGATATCTACATGGAAAATGATCTGGGGGAATACATCATAGCAGAAGTAAAGTCCGGATATATGTTGCTTGCCCGATCAGCAGAAATTCAGAATAACTATGTCTATAAACAAGTAACTGAGCAAGTAGAACATATCCTCAAAGCAGGACTTAAGCCCGTAGAGTTCCACCTGTATATATATTTCTACAAAACCACCTTTGAGCACGAAAAGCAAATCAAACTAACTCTCAATGCCATCAAAGCTGCCATTGCCGGCCTATCCGAAGAGATCAAATTTGAAGCTTTTTATACTGCTTTTGATCTAAAAACAGGCAAAGACCAATTTTCGAGCAACCTGAATCCTCTTCAAAAACTTAGCAAGCCCATTTCTAAAAAGAAATTGAGAAAGATTCAACTTTCCTAAGTATCAACCTTTAATTATCCTAAAAATATGTATACCCTTAAAAAACCCTTATTTCTGATCAATGAAAGTCCTCTCCATGCTGGTACAGGTGATGGGCTGGGGATCATTGACTCCCCCATACAACGAGAGCGACATACCGCTTACCCTAAAATCGAAGCCTCCAGTCTGAAAGGAGCGATTCGTGAAGTCTATGAGAAGGCACATCCTCAAAAAGGGCCCAGTCTTGACCTCGTTTTTGGCCCAGACAATCTGGGAAACGATGCCCATCAGGGAGCTTTGGGCTTTTTAGATGCCAGAATTTTGCTCTTCCCTATCAAATCCGTAAAAGGAGTTTTTGCCTGGGTAACCTGCCCGGCGGTTCTTGAGCGATTTGAGAGAGATATGCAACTCGTCCTCCCCATGTTCAGCCTCGAGCTGCCCAACAACCCTGACCCGGGTGCCAATACTTGCTGGGCCAGTAGTACCTGCCCACAAGAAATCACCGCAGGAAATGATGCGTATGTAATCCTGGAAGAATACTCTTTCGAAATCAGCGAAAGAGATCCTGTCAAGGTCAAACAAGGTGATAAAGATCCAGGAAAAAACCTGGGAACCTGGTTAGCAGGTCAAGGATTGGTAAAAACCAACAGTTTTTGGGCAAAGCAACTGGAACATGGCATCATTGTGCTTAACAATACGGATTTCGCTGACTTTGTCAGCATGTCAACCGAAGTCATCACTCGTACCCGTATAGACAACGACACAGGAACTGTAGCCAATGGAGCTTTGTTTAATGAGGAATACCTACCCGCAGAAAGTATTATGTATAGCATAGTCATGGCTGCACCTGTTTTCAAAAAGAAAGACGAGCTCCTAAATGCTCCTCTGAAAACAGCGAAAGATGTTATGGACTTTTTCAATGACGGAAGCCTGGATGTTTTTCAGGTGGGAGCCAACGCTACCCTGGGAAAAGGCATCATGAGAAGCAAAATTTTGGACCTTTAATTTAGCGTACTATGAATATCAAAAATCTGGAAGGCGGAAGAGCTTCCAAAGCCTATAAATATGTAAGCGAGGTACAAAAAGCCTATAGCGAAAATACAGACCTCAAATATCCGGGAGCCTATAAATCTTATGCAAAAAAGATCCCTATGCTCATCAAAACCAATGGCCTGGGTGCAACCTTCGCCTTTGTGCTGTCCAAGGCAAAAAACGATCCCGGTAAGAAAGAATATGCCTATTACCTCTTACATGAGCAGACCTATAAGTGGCTCCAAAGCGATGAAAAGAAACATCTGCTGGAAGGCCTGGATGTGAAACATAGAAATATGCCGGGCATACTGGTAAATCTGGAAAGCAATAAATATAGAGCTGTCACAGCAGAAGTAATTTCTCTATTCAACTGGTTGAGAAGGTTTGCCGAAGGCCTCATTGAAGCGGAAGAAACAGAAGAAGCATAGCCTTATTATCTAGCATAAAAAAGAACAATGAATAATAATTTATACGGATCTCCCGAATACCTATGCTTACCGAAAGATACCCTGGATCTATTTGAGCGGAAGCAGGAGCTTTCAAAGGAAATAGATAATTTCGCTTTTTGGTATGAAAAGGCCGTTCACTTTATTCAGGTAGAAAAAAATAAACCAGATAAGATGATTCCTTTTTCTGCTATACTATATAGGAAAAACATCCCTGACTTTGAAAATCTGGATAATTGGGGCAGGCCAGAAAGAACTTATAATTTTCTGGACCAAAGCACCTTCTCCTTCAAAAAAGATCAGCTGATTGAGCTACTCCAAGGTCTTAAAGAAAAGCAAGCAAGTCAGGCCGCTGGATTAGGTACAGACACCTGCCATAAGGCTCTTCAATGCGACGGTGCCTTGGTAGCTGGCTTAGGAAAAGAGTCCGTCTATGAGACAAGCATGACTCTTCACCACACCTATGGCATTCCCTATTTGCCAGCAAGTAACATCAAGGGCATCTGCAGAAGCTGGGTCATCTACTCACGTTTCGAAAATGATCCTGCCCGGGCCATGAAAAACCCCGGATTTGCGAGTCTCTTTGGTGGAGATAATAAGACCCATGACAAGAAAGCTAGGAAAGGAAATATTCTATTTTTAGAGGCCTTTCCTGCCAGTCCTCCGACCTTACAAATTGACATGATGAATCCACATCACTCCAAATACTACGGAGACAGCAAATCCAGGCTTTATCCTCACGATCACGACAGCCCTATACCTGTCTATTTTATGACCTTAGGAGAAAAGGATGTAAATAATGAGCCTTTGCAATTTAATTTCCATCTGATTTCGACAAAGGATATCAAGTTATCCTCGTCTCAGGAACTCCTTTCCCTTGGTCAGAACCCAGAAGGTGCATGGCTCCCGGGACTTTCCCCCGATAGCAACCTTGCTGATTTAGCTATGTATTACCTCAGCGAAGCCTTAGAAGAGCAAGGCATAGGCGCAAAAACAGCCTTAGGGTATGGTTTCTTTACAGCATAGAGTGAAAAAACAGACGACTCAGCTTTTTTTGCTCTTTTCGCATAGGCTGACAGAAGACCAAAGACAAAATGCAGAGCAAGTGCTTGGGATTACCCGTTACATCTCTCTGCCGCCTGATCTTCAAAAGCGGTGGAGTCAGGTACCCCCGGACGAAACGGATCTCACCGAATACGCCCAACCCATTTGGGTATGGCTGATGCAACATGCGAAAAAAGGAGATTATGCCCTGGTTCAAGGCGAAACGGGCTTGGTGCATCTCAGTGTAAATTTTTGTCGACTCCTGAATGTACAGCCCATCTATGCCACGACTCAGCGAGTCATAGAAGAAGAACCTATGCCAGATGGCTCGGTTCATATCAAGCGAACGTTTAAACATACAGGATTCAGAAATTATGAATAATATATCTTTACTCCTCCCTTCTAAATCCCTGAAACGACCCTTAGATGCACTCAGCTGGCATACGTTTCAGCTTCGGTATAGAATAACTCAGGATACCTGGCTTCCTCCTCACAAGAGTGCTGCCTGGAGAGGAACCTTGGGTCATATCCTCAAAGACAAAGCTCCCTATATCTACGATCGGCTTTTTGAGTGCAAAATTCCAGTCACTCATCCTTATGCTGGACGCTTTAGGACAATGCCCAATCCCTATATTGTGCATATTCCAGAAACCCAAAAGACCACATATCGCCGAGGAGAAATCCTACACGTGAACCTGACCTTGATTGGCGAATGCGCAGATTTTTTTCCAGACCTCCTGGGTGTATTGAATAAAATGGATGGTCGAGGACTAGGTCCGAAAAGAGCACGTATATCCCTGATAGATTTTAAAAGTCTATCCCATGAAACCCTAAGAGAAAACCTACCCGCCCATTTCCCAAATACATTCAATTCCTGCTACCTCCATTTCAATAGTCCTATGCGATTGGGAAAACAACGAGAAAAGGATGGACCTGATTTGCAAAAAATCCTCCTTCGTCTGGCAGAGCGAGTGGCTTTACAGGCGCATTTTCACTGTGGGAGCGAACTTAGCCTGATGCATGAAGAAATCCTGGAAGCCCTTCCTAAAATCATCCCTTTCGAGCACAAACTTCACTGGGTTCACAGGCCTAGATTTTCTACTCGATATGGCAAATCTATGCCCATTGGGGGATGGATGGGAAAAATCGGATGTACCCGCGTGCCCCAGGAACTACTTCCCTTGCTGCAAATAGGTCAGCATATCCACATAGGCAAAGGAAGTACCTGGGGTTTGGGCAGATATACCCTGGAATATCTATAGCTAAATCCCCAGATTTCCTGCATCTAATAAACCCTTACCCCTAGCCTTGTTTCCCAAGCAAAACAACCCACACAAAGAATAGAAAAATCAGGTCTGCAGGCATCGCTTTTATAGAGGATGTGGGCCTGCGCAGAGGGCTTCCCCAAACAGCAAATACCTCTTATTTTTTGCGAATCTAGACAAACCAAGCTAATAAGCTACAGATCAAGCACTTAAGAAAAATAGCCTCACAAATGGCGCTATTTTTTGGACTTCCAAAGTTCGCAAGTCGACTTTTATTACGGCCTTTCGTTCCTTTTTGCGAAAGTAGCCGAAAATCCCTCTTGTAAGTCCCTGATAATCAGCGCCCCTTTTTAGCCAAGCTTCGCAAGTCTTCAAGCTTCGAAAAATTCCTTTGTGAGTTGAGAACCTGGAATTTAGATTAAGTGCCTATCTTTCAGCGATTTATGCTTTTGACACCCTCGATTTTGGGCAAAGTGCTTAGCGATATTCCGGAGACTTGCGAACCTTGGCTAAAA
>JBCBRM010000096.1:0-12291 GCA_039819665.1 Bacteroidota bacterium | reverse complement strand
TGGATTTCTGAGCAGGATCTTTAAAAGTTGCCTGGTCCTTCAACTCATCAGGATCCAATAAAACTAAATCAGCAAAAGCGCCTTTCTTTAATATGCCCCTATCTTCTATTCCCATATGTTTTGCTGCAAGAGAAGTCATTTTTTCGATTCGTTTTTCGATGGGTACATCTGAAGCATTTGAGAAGTATCGAGGGAAGGAACCCCAACCTCTGGGATGCCCTGTCGGAGCGCCGTCAGAAGATAGATTTGTATGGGGCCACTTCAATAAGGTATAAATATCTGCTTCCAACATTGATCTTGCAATTATACTTTCGCCCGGAGTTTTCTGGGACATATCAATCAATTTCATATAGGTTATCTCCGGATCTTCTCCCCTCTGATTTGCAATTGCTGCCAGAGTTTTTCCTTCATATGATCTTTCAGCTTTAAATTCATTAATGATCATTCCTTCTGGGCTGGTAAGTTCAGTTAATGCATGGCGGGCGGAAGCGATATTGTCAAAATCTCTTTTAGGAAAAAGAACCGTCATTGTTGATTGCCAATATTCATAAGGATAGACATCTGCCGTTATTTCTATGCCCTCGGATCTGGCTTTATCTAATCTTGCAAGCATTTCTCCAGCTTTTCCCCACAGACTTTTTCTCGCCAATTTGAAATGAGAAATCTGAACCGGAACCTGTGCTTGTCTTCCAAGTTCAATAATCTCCTCTATAGAAGCCTCCAGTTGCATATCTTCACTTCGCATATGGCTAATGTACCGCCCATTCAAGGCTTTTAGTTCTTTCGCCAAACTAATCACCTCACTACTTTCAGCATATATACCCGGATCATACTCCAATCCACTTGACATTCCCAAAGCTCCTGAAGCCATTTCCTCCAGTAAAAGCTTTCGCATTTTTTCAACTTCTGCTGGAGTCGCTTTCCTCCGGTAATTCTCCCCCATTACTTTTCCTCTGAGGGTATTGTGCCCGACATAAGAAGCAATATTCAAGGTTCCTGGACTATCCTGCACTTTCTGAAAAAAGTCTCTTAAAGGATATTTTGAAAAGCCATCCTGACCAACAATAATCGTGCTTATCCCCTGACTCATAGCAGCAATATAATCGGTCATACTACTGAGGTCATGATGGCTATGGGTATCAATAAATCCGGGAGCTAGCACTTTTCCTTTTCCATCGATTACTTCCTCTCCAGATTTTTTGGAAAGTGCTCCTACTTCATAAATTCTTTCACCAGAAATCCTTAGCGCACCTTCAAAAGGCTCTCCCCCGGTTCCATCTACGATAAGTACATTCTTAATTAAAGTTGAATCAGGAGGAGCCGATTCTGTACAGCTTGTAAATGCCAGCAGGATAAGAGAGAGAAAAATGGAAGTTAAACGTTTCATTCGATTATGTTTTGTGTGTTGTATATCTGTTGAAATAAAGGGATGGTACAGGCCTCAAACATGATCAAAAACTGTCGCCAAAGAAGCTTTGATAGCCTGGGTTAATTCTTCTGCTCGATTATATACCATCATATGTGTCCCCTTTTCAATGAGGCTGAAAGGAGCCTTTATATGTTGGACGGGGAAAGTCTTATCATGGTCTCCATGGAATTGGAAAAAAGGAATTTTATCTGGAATAGTCCGATCCCAAAGGGAAAGATTCTTCAAGGCCCATTGCAAGTATAGGTTGCTTTGTTGAGAAAGCATTTTTTTGAAAAGCTCCTGCTCTTCTCCTTTTTTATATCCAAAACTTTCGCCCCAATAAGGGAGACTTTTTATCGTAAGTTTTTTGGTGAAAAAATGCTGTAAGCCAAAAGGAGCTATAGCTTTAAATTTCAGGGGTATTTCTTCCCTACTTTTGACACTTGAAATCAGCACCAAAGCCTGAGCTCCGTATTGCAAAGCCAATTCTGCAGCCATCATTCCTCCAAAGGAGTGCCCAAGTAAAACCAATGGGTATTTTGCGCCAGGTAATTCTCGGCCCAAACGCTTTGCGTAGGAATCTACAGTTTCATTCCTAGCAGGTTCAATCCAATCCAAATAGAATAGCTCTTCGGCCGGCATTTCCAGCCGGGAAAAAATCGCCTTTGTAAAGCCTAATCCCGGTATCAGGCCCAGGCTAATTTTCATCTTTATTCTTTTACAAATTTGTGGATCTCTCTTTTTCCCTTATGCACGATACTAAGGTAATAAATCCCAGAGGATAGGCCTGCTAATGAAATGACTTCTTCAACTTTTCCCCCGATACTCCTTACTTCCTCACTTATGATTTCACTTCCTAGCAGATCAATGATCTGAAATTCAAAGGCTTGAGTAGAGCTGGATTCAAAGCGAATTTGCAAGTGGGTCAAAACAGGATTAGGAAAGAGTTCCAGCGCGGAAAGAAAGACTTCGTTTTCGATATTCGTTGCCGTTTGACAAGTCAGATTTTTTCGGAACCGATCATAGTAAAACTCCATACGGCGAAACTGATCTGGGGAGAAATAGGTCCGACACTCTTTACGAGAATAAGACATGATATTGGTTGGATCGGGAGTATATGAATCCCCATTTCCATCTCTTGAATTACCTGTGTATTGACAAACAGTATCTACATTTCCATAACCCAATGTGGGATCAGCAGGAGTATCACAAAGCTCATCTCCGGCAAAAACACAGTTGGATCCATCAGCATATTCAACTCCATTAATGGTAGTATGTGTGTGATAAAGACCTAGATAATGACCAATTTCATGCGCCAAGGTACTTCCATTCATGGCACAGTCATTTTTCACCACTACATACTCCTGATTATTCCAGGGAAAACTTGCATAGCCGCATAGAAAGCTGGCTCCATTGATGATTTTACTAATGAAATAGACATTGATTACATCCGGTATATTATAAGTAATCAGGCTATCCTCATACAAGTTCCGGTCGAAATCATAAAAAACATTTACATCGACAAATTGAGGATCACCACATTGGAAGAATTGAAAATTAGAATAGGCAAATCGAACATTGAGTGAGTCCATAATTTCATTTATTTCTGCGACTGGCAATCCTCCGGTACCATCAGAACGTCTCACAATTCTGATCGCCAAGGGTAAGTTGATAACATTCTTTGTGTGAGGTTGTCCTTTTTTCTTCTCCAAAAATTTCTGGTAGGCCACAGGTTCGAAGTAAGGATCTTGAGACTCTATCGTACCGCAGGATTTATCCTTATGGATTTGAGTAAAAACTGAGAATGTAAGGAGGTTGAGTAGAAGAAAGAGCAAAGCTTTGTTCATAGCTGTAGGGAGATTATTGGAAGGAAGTATGTATGAAAAAAGGCTGCCCAGTATTGGGCAGCCTTTCATAAGTTATCGTATGCCTAGTAGCCAATATTTTGGGTCATATTAGGATTGGCATCCATTTCATTTTGAGGAATAGGCAAGACGAAACGATTATCAGGATAGGCGATATTACAAACAGCCGTTGGAGCGGTACAATCTACACGCTCTACCCCTTTTTGCCATCTCATCAAATCCCAGAGTCTGTGCCCTTCATAAGCTAACTCAATGCGCTTCTCTTTTTCGATTTCTGCCATTAGCTCTGCACCTGTAGCCGTAACAGCTTCTGCAGTAGTCAATGCTCTTTGACGAATCGCATCTACATCCGCTCTTGCGCCATCTTCATCACCTAGCATGAACCGAGCTTCCGCACGAATCATGTACATTTCTGAAAGGCGAAGAACAGGGGTATTGTCTTCCCCAACCTGGCTAGGCCATTTATTCACACGAATGGTTCCGTAAATCCCTCCAAGGTTAGCAGCATCATCTGCATAGAGGAGACCTCTTACATCTCCATCAGGAATGAGATCAACAATATCAGATGAAGGAAGATAGTCTCCATACCCATCCTGAATATACATACGACCCAAAGCATCTGATCCATTGTTATCTGCAGAGTTCATTTTCACTTCGAAAATCACATCTGGAGAAGTACCAGCTTCCCAGGTAGCCACGTAGTCGCCATTGCTGGTAAGGTTTACAGTTCCGTCATTGATCACTTCACTGGCGAGTCCAGCGGCTGTAGTCCAATTGCCCATGTAAAGATTTACACGAGCCTGAAGCGCTTTTACAGATAGCTGGCTAAAACGACCGGTATCAAAATCAGAACCGAGCAAACTAGCTGCTGTTGACAAATCAGCAAGGATTTGCTCATATACCTGAGCCACTGTATTTCTATCAGGCTCAGCAGCTTCATCAAACTCCAAAACAATGGGCACACCCGGGTGGTCATTACCGGGGGTAAATCCATAATGCTGGCCATATAGCCTTACCAGATCAAAATGGCATAAAGCACGCATTGCATAGGCTTCCCCCTGTAGATTATTTTTCTCTTCCTGTACGGTAGCTCCTACTTCCAAATCAGAATTGATCAGAATATTTGCACGTAGGATGGTATTGTAGATTCTCGCCCATACATTTTGAGTCAAAAAGTGATCCGGGAAAGCGCCATATTCCGCATACTCTTTAGCACGGTTGGCACTGGCATTTTGCTTTACATCATCTGACATTACATCAGGAACCAAGACAAAATAGCGTCCATAATGGTTGGAACTTTGCAGTCCATCATACATTCCGATGGCTGCAGACTCAAGGTCATTAAGGCTGGTGATCGCATCTTCGATCGGTAGTGCCTCATTAGGCTTCAGGTCCAGGAACTCTTCGCTACAAGAAAATGCGAAGAAGCAGATACCTATGTATAGAATTGATACAAACTTTTTCATGTTCATTTTATTTAAGAATCAAGCGAAGAATTAAAATCCGAGGTCAACCCCTACAGAAATGGTTTTCAAGTTGGGAACAGGAGAGTTGATCACTCCACTGAAGGCAGCTTCCGGATCGATGTAGAGATTGTCTTCTCTTGTCCAAGTGAAAGTATTTACTCCTCTCACGTAAACTCTTGCTGATCTGATTTTAGCATTGTTCAGTAAACCTTGAGGCAGGTTATAAGCCAATGTGAAATTTCGAAGACGAATGAAAGTTCCGTCATGCAACCAACGTGTGGTGTTTCTAGAGTTTGATCCACTACCATTGCCCCATGAGAATTTAGGCACATCTGTAATATCTCCCGACTGCTGCCAGCGGTCCAGGACAAGATTGGTTTGGCTACGAGGTGTGAAACGACCGTCCCCCTGAATAACCCATGCAGTCGCATCATAGAGGTATTGATCCCATGCATGAGAGAATTGCAAGCTCAGGCTAAGTCCTTTCCAGGAAAGTCTGGTATTGAATCCACCAAAGTGAGAAGGGGTAGCAGTCTTGTCAGACAAGAATCTTTCAGCTTCTGCGAAGTTATTAGTAGTAGCGGTTCTACTTGAATCCGTATACCAAAGAGGATCACCATTTTCAGGATCTACTCCTGCCCATTCTGCCAGGAAGAAAGATTGATAATCTTCTCCTTCACGACGCAGTTTGGTACCTGCAATAAATTCCTCATCCAGTTTGGTAATCATATTTCTCAGGAAGGTGATGTTTCCCCCTACACTCCATTTCAAATCACGACCGTTAATGATGTTAGCATTTAAGGTGATCTCTAAACCCCTGTTCTCTAAAGATCCAAAGTTTTGAGTTTTGGAAGCAAAACCAGTTGTTCTTGAGATCGGTACATCCAGCAAAAGAGCATCTGACCCTCTGTTGAAGTACTCTATGGTACCATCCAAGCGGTTGTTCAAGATAGCAAAGTCAAGTCCTACGTTGACAGTAGTACTTTTCTCCCAGGTTAGGTCAGGGTTTCCGATCTGTCCAGGTGCCCCACCAGGATTTCCATCATAATCAATTCCACTGAAATTGATCGTTCCGATATGCTCGTAGTTTCCAATACCTGCATTACCCAATACTCCATAACTGGCTCTCAATTTTAAAGCAGTAATAAAGCTAGAGGCTTGCAAGAAAGATTCCTGATCCAAACGCCAAGCTACTCCTACAGACCAGAAGGTACCGAAACGCTGATTGGCTCCAAATCTTGAAGAACCATCATTCCTTACAGAACCTGAAAGGAAATACTTTTCAGCAAAATTATAGTTAGCTCTTGCGAATACAGAAGTAAAGGCGAATTCAGTCAGGGTACTTGAGATACTATTAGGCTCAGCAGCACTTGCAAGTGTCCTGAGGGATGGGTGAGCAAAATCATTACCCGTGGTAATAACCGAACGAGTAGATGATTTTTGAGATTCATACCCAGCCAAAAGCGTCATGTTATGAACTCCATCAAAAGACTTATTGTAATTCATGGTTTGTGTACCAATCCAGTTCAGGATATTTCTGGTAGATTCAGTACCTAAACCATTGAGGTTACGGCCGTCTCCGTAGCGTCCATTTCTGAAGTAAAATTCCTGGTAGTTAAGCAAGTCAAATGCCCAGGCAGAAGAAATGCTCAATCCATCAACGATCTCATAGCTTAGAGATACATTGTCCAGAATACGATTCATGGTCCAGGTTTGAACATCATCTCCATCCTCTGCCAAACTTCTTACGGGGTTGTTACCTCCCATAAAGAATCCTTTATGTCCGTCATAGTACAATCCTTCCGCATCACGGATAGGAACTACAGGTGCCATCAGGTATCCATTATATAAAGGGTTGGCCCAACGTGTCGCATCATTCATCCCATTTTGTGTGGTGCGAGAGATATTCAGATTGTTCGTAATCTTGAACTTAGGACTTACCTGAATTGACACATTTGCGCGAGAGGAAAGCCTTTCCAGATCAGAACCAATAATTGGTGCTTCCTGACCGAAATAAGAACCGGATACAAAGTAGGTCATGTTGCTACTTCCACCACTAACACTCAGGTCATAGCTTTGATTGAGGCCTTTGCGAGAAAGCTCATCTAACCAACGAGTATCCACGCGAATTTCCCCTAAAGAATATCCACCATTTCCATCTGGAATGATGTCTACTGCAGGCAATCCAGTTTGTGGATCTGGGAATTGACCGTCAAAACGAGCTTTGATGGTTTCGATATCTTCGCCGCTACGGTTTTGATATCCTTCGATGTAAAGATGGGTGTACTCTTCCGCTGTCAGACCGCGTAGTCTGTTTTTCTCAGCAATGGCCCAGTCATTAACTCCGATCTGTGTACGGAATTCTACCTTGGCTTTACCTGGTGTCCCACTTTTGGTGGTGATCAGAATCACACCATTGGCTCCACGGGAACCATAAATAGCGGTAGCTGCAGCATCTTTCAGAACCGTTACTGACTCAATGTCATTGGGGTTCATCGTTGCAAGCGGGTTACTGGTCTCAGCAGAGACAGTAAGGTTACCAGAAGCAACTGGAATACCATCGATAACGAAAAGAGGATCACTGGATGCAGAAATAGATCCCTGTCCACGAATGAGGATGTTCACATTCGCACCAGGTTGTCCATTACTCATGATGGACTGAACACCAGCGACATTCCCTTGAAGGGTTTGTTCAAAAGAGCCCAGAGGTACTTGCTCCAGGACATCAGAGTTTACAGTAGAAACGGCTCCTGTATTTGAGCCTCTTTTTTCCTGACCATATCCAACGATGATCACTTCATCTACTGTGGTGACTTCCTCTCCCAGCTTAATCTCGATATTGGGATTAGAACTTGTAATTTCAAATTCTGAGGTTTTATAACCTACAAAACTTACTATCAGTGTGCCCGAATTTCCAGGGACTTTGATTGAAAAAGAGCCGTCATTTCCAGTAATAGCTCCTAGCGTGCTTCCTTTCAGTAATACCGAGGCCCCAACCAGGGGTTCATCTCCTTCGGTATTTACTGTACCAGTAGCTGTAAATTGAGCCCAAGCGTTAGAGCATAGGAGAATACTCATTATAAGTACTACCATATGCTTACTTAGACGTAACGTAGTTGTGTACATAGTAATTTGGATTAGTAAAGTGACTAACATTTAAAAAGAACGATAGACGTTATGTGGAATTGATAGTCTATGGCTTCGCGAGGTGGGATAGTATCTATGTAAAATATATAGCATTAGATCAGCTTATATGGACAAGCTGTCTTTACATTGCTACCTAAATGTTGGGTATTCCAGTATGTCAAAAAACAATTTAGTTTTTGTATACCATCAAGTACGGATAGCTGCAGGAGTGAACCAAAATCCCTTAATAATTCGGTCTAATAGTCGCAGGAGAGAAAACAGAATTTTCTAATAATTCGATCTAATAGTTCAAATGAATAGAGATCGATTCTATATAAATATAGATAGTTGCTGAAGGAATAGATATCTAACCTATTATTGAATAGATAGTTGCGCTAGCGAGTTGAGATCGAGTCTATTTTGGAATAGATAGTTGAGCTAGCGAGTTGAAATTGAGTCTATTTTGGAATAGATAGTTGCAGTAGAGAGTCAATACTCGTTTTATTTCGATCTTTACTTTTAACGCCATTTTTATGAAAGGCGTTGTCCGAAGCTTTCAAAAATTTTTGTATTATCAGGCACCCGGACTCGTTCCTCACTTTGATTAAGAATTCAAATATAAGGATTATTTAATAAGATCATAAAATCCTATCAGACTATCTGGAATCAGTGATTTGGCCATTTACAAATTTTAATGAAAAAGAAACTCCAGATTCTATAAAGTCCGCTTCAAAATCATTGAACATAGCTGGAAGGGAAGTAGGCAACCAATTCCTTCCCTCCTTTACTACTATAAAAACGCCTTCATAATCGCCGATCCAACAAAAGTGCTCACCCAGGATTTCTGGCTGAACCAATCTGATGTTGAAGCTTTCTCTTAAACTTTTTGAAACTAGCAAGGGGTCATTTACCGGCATCCCGATTTCATTTAATCTTAGGATCTGCTTGGTAGAAAATTTGCCATCAGCAGAGAGGTTTAAGTTGGGGCGGTCTATGAATTCGACAATATTGCCAGCAGGATCATAAAAATAAATGGCTTTGCCCGTAGTAAAATCGATCACTTGCTTGCCTTTATATGGGAGCAAATCTATGTTTCGATCTTCCAGATATTCGATTGCCGCATCTATTTGGGCATGAGGAATCAGAAAGGCAAAGTGATAAATAAATCCTAGCGGATGCTTTTCAAATACGAGTTCAGTTCCTCCGACCTGGATATGGAGTTCTTCATTCGAAAGGAAAATCTCTTCAAAGCCCAGTTTATCATGATAGAAATCAAAAAGGGAAGGAAGTTGGCTTGCGTATAAGCGGAGTTTTTGAATTTTCACTCCAGAAATTAAGAAACTATTTGCTGATCTCAATATTCATCCATCCGGAATCAGGATCATTGCCTGTAAGCTCCAGCCCAACATAAACGCTCCATTCGTGTTTGGCATTATACCCTCTATAGGTCCCATTGAGATGAGGAGGTATTCTAAAGGAAGCTTCCCATTCATACATTTGATTCGCCTTCAGGATTTGTCCGGGTGCCAATTGTATTTGGGTACTAAAGGTTTGATGAGAACTCCTGAGATCGTTTTTTCTGGTCTCCGATTCGACTTTCCGGGAATGGCTACGCTCTACCTGCTGGATTACAACTTCTTCGAGCGCTTTTACTTTGAGGTAAACTGATTGGATATTGAGGTCGAGGTCCTTTACGTGGCAAACTACTTTTAACTTTACGTCCTCAGTGGCGCGAAAAATTGTTTTTCCAGGAATCAGCTGTAAAGTGGCTCCCCCTCCACCAATAAAGTTTTTTACCTTTTTGATTTTGTCGAAAATGCCCATGGACCTTGAATTGGACTAGGAAAGTAATGATCTACACATACCAAATCAATACAGGTTTCCCAGTAGAAGTTAACGGTTATTCAGTATTCTTATAATAAGGCGGGCGACTTCAGCTATAAAGATACGTAAAGGATTAACAGGCCAAAAATTAAAAAAAGAAAATATCCATTGTTTCGTATTTAATCCAATTCTTCTTTCTGCTTGTATTCGATTAGATCCCAAAGATTCCCATAAAGGTCCTTAAAGACAGCAACTGTTCCATAAGTTTCTTCTTTTGCTTCCCGGGCAAACTCAACTCCTTTGGACTTCAAATCCTGATAATCTCTCCAAAAATCGTCTGTATGAAGAAACATGAAAACCCTTCCACCTGTCTGGTTTCCAATCGCAGCTCTTTCGGCTTCATTTTTTGCCTTCCCCAATACCAATGCAGGTCCAGTACTCCCTTTAGGCGCGACTCTTATCCATCGCTTGTTTTGTTCCGGTTGTTCAAAGTTTTCCAAAACATCAAAATTAAGTACATGGGTAAAGAAATCTAACGCTTCTTCATATTCTCTGACTACAAAGGAAATGTTGATGATATTTTGTTTCATGACCTTATGGATTGACTCCTATACTTTTGTAGAGTTGTTCCGGATTATAAATAAGTCCGTCTTTAATGGTAAGGACTACTTTTCTTATATCTGATATATTTTCCAGGGGATTACCGTCGACTAAAATCATATCCGCCAATTTGCCTTCTTCGATGGAACCAAGTTCCTCATTTTTCTCACAAACTTCGGCTGATATTATAGTGGCTAATCTCAATACTTCCCATTCTGGAATTCCAGCTCTGACATAATTTTCTAATTCTCGATGATATGTAAAGCCCGCCATGGCATCAGTACCGGGAACAATGGTTACATTATTGAAAAAAAGTTCCCTAACTATGTCCAAAAGTTTTAGAAAGGAAGCTTCGTATTGGGCTTCCTTGCCTTCTGGAATGGGAAGTCCTCCAGCATAAAATCCTCTTCGCACCTGAACAGGCAAGCGATCGAGGATGGCTTCGAATGAGGGATCGGGCTCTCCGGATTTTGTAGTAAACATCCCTTCAAAAATGGAAATGGTAGGATCCACCACAATGTTTTTATCCATCAAAAGTTTTATAAACTTCTTGAATTCAGGACCTTCTGTATTCAGTTCATGGGTATGCTCAGCAATCATAGAAAAGCGTAAGGGAGTTCTTGTGTCTATGGTATCAGAGAGGAAATTTAAGGCAAGCATGTTGACGTGCTGAATTTCATCATATCCAGCTCTTACGGCTTGTTCGGCGATCATAAATGCCGGAATATGTCCGCTAATTCTCAGATCCAATTCATGCGCTTTTTTTGTCAAATCTTTTACCCAGCTGGGATCAATTGAACTGTACAACTTTATTTGTTGGTAGCCTCGGTCTTTATAAAATTGAATAGCTTCCAGGCCTTCTTCCATGTTTTCTACGATCTTTCCGGTTGGACCAGCATATGGACCAGCCTGGTCGATAAAACCTGCCATAACAACTATACGGGGACCAATCAATTCATTAGATTCAAATTCAGCTTTTAGCTCTGGGAGGTCTAATGAATTTGCCATATCTCGAACCGATGTTACTCCGGCAGCCAGATGAAGGATCCCATCGGAATTGCTGATATGGGTATGCATATCAAACATGCCTGGGAAAAGTGTCAGTTCATCTCCGGAAATCACTTCCAGATCTTTAGGAGTGGCTCCCCCATAATTACTAATCTGGGTGATTTTGTTACCTTCTATAATTACATTCTTATTGGGAAGGAGCTGACCGGAATTAGCATCAAACATTCTCACATTTTCTATTAATATTCCTTTTTCCGGTTTTTGGGTCATTTCCGAAACTAGTCCTTTCAAATAGGCAACTTCTTTTTCTTCCTGTATCTTTTGCAATTCCTCTTTCTTCCCTTCCTCTCCTACTCGGATACAGCTAAACCAGGAAGACAGGCTAGCAAAAAATCGCATATTTTCATCCATCCAGTAATAAGAGGGAGTAAAGGAAAATCCATTGATCTCTGCCAAATTCAACTCTCTGTTGCCAACTGTGTATTTCGTGAGACTTGTAAGTGTTGCCTTACCACTTGGCAAAAGGGCCATACTTTGCTCAGGGGCATCAATCAGGGCATTTACCAGAACTTCATAGGAACCGATTGCTCCATCTATATTTGCATAGTGCACCTCTCCGCCAAAATTCATGCTCCCATCTTCAGAGGCACTTTCCCAACTGGCTTTACCCTCCTTCACATCAAAGACTTCATACACACTGTCTTTGAGGTAATTATGCCCTATGATTTCATGGAAAATTTTAATGCCATTTTCATTAAGCTTGATCTTATCCTCGTATCGGGGTCCTCTTCCCCTATCATTAAATTCAAAAAAGTATCGCTGAAACCCTTGCTCATCCTTCCATATTTCCTGTTTACCAGCAAGTCGATCACCAAAGTATATATTATAGTCTGATTTGTTTGCTGGCGTCCTGTAACTGGAAGCCAAAACAAGAAGAAACAAAACTAGACTATAATATATACTTTGGTGATCGACTTGCTGGTAAACAGGAAAT
>JBCBRM010000095.1:0-12460 GCA_039819665.1 Bacteroidota bacterium | reverse complement strand
AGAAAATCGCCAGGGGTGTTTTTTTATGTGTTTGAGTGTTTTGGTGTTCGTGTGTTAGCGTAATTTTTTAGTTCATACCGGGATATAATTTTATGGTACATCCCGAACAGCCCAGTACTCCTTCCGGATGAGCTATAAAAGAATCACCATCAACCAGTCCGGCTGCTCTTGCTTCACCGATGGTTTTAAAGATTCCTTTAGGTAAATTATTATATATCGCATTGAGTGCCTGTTGAACATTGAATTCTGGATTTCCATTTCCATCCAGATCAGAAGGTTCTATCAAATCTACCTCTTCTGCATTTTGTAAAGAGTTGTTTCCGCTACTACCTCTCAGCTCATTTATATGTATCACCCTCAATACCCCAACAGCCGGATCGACAACAACGACCATCGAATCGGTTTGAGCGATATAGGGTTGTAGATTCTCCAATCGAATAGGGTCGGGCGCAGGATTGTTGGCAGAAGGCTTTACATGGAAGGTGTGTGTGGGTTTTATGACCCCAACTCCCGAATTCTGTGCGTGCAAATGTGAATGCCCTATAAGCATGGATAATCCAGTATATACTAATACAATTAGAAGCTTTGTAGAGGTTTTCATCTTATTTTATCTTTACACAACAAAAATCATTTTATTGGAAAAATAATCAATGATAAATATAAAGCATAAATTACATATTACAATTTATGTAATAAATGGTAGCCTTTGGTGGTGAGATTAGGATAGAAGAAGGTGGAGTTGGCTTAAAAGGGCCTTATATTAATCCTGGGGGTTGAATGGCGCGGGAAAGTTTGCCGAAAGTTTTTGGAGAAATTGAAAAGCCTGTACGATAGTTGACAAAAGAGTAGCTGGATATTAACAAGACTACACTGGGATTCTCAAAATTTGTTTTTTACAAACTTGCACTCGACCAGGATTGCCCATTGAGCAATACTTCGTATACCTGTCCTTCTTTTTTTGCGATTACTTCAAAATCACCAGGATCGGCAGTATTAAAACTAAACATATCATAATGGCAGGGAATAAGCATAGGTGTGTGTATTGCTTTTGCCAATTCTACCGCTTCTTCTGCATTGAGATTTCCCGCGACTCTCCGTTCTGGTTTGTTGCCATTGATAGGTAAGAGGGCAAGGTCTATATTAAAAGGCTTGAGTGCCTCTATGATTTCTTCCCTCCAAAGAGTATCTCCACTATGATAGACACTCCAGGGACCAAACTGTATAACATAGCCCATGAACTTACAATTTCCCTTTTGGTCTCTTTCCAGCTCATTATGGGCGGCAGGGATTCCATGAAAGCGAAATTCTCCTATTTCAATTTTCTCTCCATCATTCAACCCCAAAGGATAAGCTAATTCGCACTTAATTCTATTCGCAACAAATTCCCGATTAGCTTCTGGAATAATGAGTTGCATCTGAGGGTTAACTTCTCTTAAGGGGATAAGTGTCTCCCCGTCTAAATGATCCGTATGATTGTGAGAAGAAGTAGAGACATCAATAAAATCCAGTTTGCGAGGATCGATTACTAGTTCTGTGAGACGTATGTGGGGCTTATCTGTCTCGGCGTATTTATGGGTTAAAGAATCTGAGAGATATGGATCAAGCAGGAGATGGTACCCCTCCCATTGGATGAGGAATCCGCTTTGGCCCAACCACCATATCCTAAAATCTCCCCTTGAACCTTTCGAGCTAAAAATATCTTGCAGGAGGGCATCGTCTTTCTGAAAGGCTTTTTTCATTTTGTAGGTTTAAAGGGATTTCCTGATTTCATCGGCTCCTGCCACCATGTTATTTAATTTCTTCTTTGCAGCCCAACGGGCAGTCTGACTCAATCCACAATCAGGGGCAACAGAAAGTCGATCTGCAGGTGCATGTTTTAGACAGAGTTCGATCCGCTCTTTTATATCTTCTACAGTCTCTATGTAATAACTTTTGACATCTACGATTCCGACAGCCACATCCATATGTTTGGCGATTTCGCCTATGACTTCTATTTCCGAAAACTCACGATTGGCCATTTCAACATGAATTTCATCTACTTTGAAATCCAGAAAATCTGGAAACATAGGTGCCATTCTACGATAGCCTACCGCATGCCCTTTGAAATTTCCAAAACATAGGTGAGTCGAAAGGCGACATTTACCTACGATAGGTTCTACTGTTCTATTGAATATTTCGACAAAACGCCGGGTGTCTTCTCTATAGGCATAACAACTCATAGAAGGCTCATCAACCGTTATTTCTGTACATCCTGCTTCTACGAGTGCGATCAATTCCTTCTGAACCATGGGCAAGAGGGCTTCTGTGATAGCGAGTCGATCTTTATATTGATCATTGGGAACTAACCTGCCGCTCAAAGTATACGGTCCGGGAATACTCGCCTTGAGTACGGGACCTTCAGGAGCCAGTCTTTTCAAACGGTTAAATTCTTCAACTACTCCCAGGCCATTTTCGGCTCTGAGCTCATCGATTATTGGATGCTTTCCCCTCTGATCATGGGCTGGTGGTCCCCATTTCCTGGCCACTTCTTTGTTTTGCTGTATACCACTTATATGCCCGTAGAATGAAAGGTTAAAATCATAGCGAGTTTGTTCTCCATCTGTAATCACATCCAATCCTGAAGCGATCTGATCATTGATGGCTACTACAACTGCATCTTCCTGCATTTCTTCCAGGTCTTTTGTTCCAAAAGCGTCAAGGTTCTGACTGGAGAATTCGAGCCAGGCGGGGAATGGATAGCTGCCAATAACGGTGGTTCTTATGGGGCGGGATTTCATAAGGAAAGTATTGTAGTGTTATAGTATTGTAGTTAGGGCGAAATTCTAGCCCGAGATATTTTTGAAGAGCTCTGCAAGTCTGTGAGCGTGTTCATCATAGGCGCTTTCGAAGAGGGCTGTAGCTTTTTCTGCGCCTACGATTGCAGATGCTGTGAGGACCTTCGGGGGCTTGCCAGCTTTCGTCAGACGATCTGCCACTTCTGCTTTGATGCTATTGACGATCATCACTCCTCCAATGGTAGAGCCAGGTGAAACCGGAGTTTCCAATCCATCAATCTTTATCATGGCATCCCCCAAAGGAGCTCCGCTGTCCAGGATGATATCAGCAAAATCACTGAGTTTTTTTCCGTCAGCTCTTTTACTCGTACTTCCTGCAGAATGTTCTTTGGTCATAAGAGCAACCACCTTTATCCCTTTCTGCTGGAAAATTTCAGCCATTTCAATTGGAACTATATTGCAGCCACTGGAAGAAACAACCAGAGCACTATCCCTATCCTTGAGGTCAAAATTTCGAAGTATACGTGCTGCGAAACCAGGTACATTTTCCAAAAACATGGCTTGTCTTTGTCCATTGCTCCCGACCACGGGATTGTGAAAAGTGAGAGAAAGCTCGACGATGGGATTAAAGCCCGGAAATGAACCATATCTTGGCCACATTTCCTCAACCATAATCCGACTATGGCCGGAACCAAATACATGGACCATTCTCCCTGCTAAAATACTTTCGGCAAATAGATCAGCTGCTGCCTGTATTTCGCTTTCCTGTTCGGCTACCCGATGCAGGATTTCTTGTGATTTTTGTAGATATGCTTGTGTAGGATTCATAGTGAGTTATCTAGGGCATAGACAGCTGCGCCTATGGCTCCTGCAAATTCTTTCATTTGTGCAGCAACTATAGGAGTCGAAACTCCTCCTGGTCGCCATTCATAGATATCCATTAATTTTTGAAGGGGTTCAAAAAGGGCCTCTTCTGCCTGACTGATGCCGCCCCCCAAGATAATGAGCTCCGGCGAGATTACATTGATCAAAGAAGAGATTCCTATAGCTAATTTTTTCAATGTATCCATCCACAACTGAGTCGCATAATGATCCCCTGATGCATAGGCCTCCACCATTTGATGCGTACTGCTAAATTTCCCCATGCTTCTTTTCTCAATGGTGGCATTTCCTACAAAATATTCCAGGGTACCCGGCAGATCAAGTATACCCGTTTCTGCATCAGGATTTAAAGAGATATGTCCCAGATGGCCCGCCCGACTAAGCTTACCGATATAAGGCTTACCGTTTATTAATAATGCACCTCCCACTCCTGTTCCCAGGGTCAGCAGCATGACGTGTTGATATCCTTGTGCGGCACCGAAATTTCGTTCGGCCAGTAGCGCAGCAACTGCATCATTCAAGACAAAGGTCTGCGGATTGTTGATGAATTGGGACCAATCAAAGTCTTCCAATCCTTGCAGCCTTCCCGGCATAAAGGCGATAGCTTTGCCATCTGCTCTGGGCAAACCCGGAGCTGAAATTCCTACAGCATAGGCATTCTCTGTCGAAAGCTCCTCTACCATTTCTTTGATTCGCTCTTGCCATACAGTGAAGCCGTGGCTGGCTTCCTGGTCATCAGTTCTTCGATGAAGCTTTTGCAGGATCTCCCCTTCTTTACTCATCAATATTCCTTTGATGTGGGTTCCGCCCAGATCTATGCCAATGACTTTATCCTCCATACTGCCCTTCGCTTATATCCCAACCTCCATCTACGGCTATAACTTGTCCGGTAGTGAAGCGAGATTCTTCTGACATAAAATAAGTGGCTATTCCATTTAGGTCTTGGGGCTGACTGATTCGGCCACCATCTAGCGGTTGCTTAGTTGCTACAAAATCCATGATTTCTTGTCTGCCCTGAGCTCGTTCGGACATGGGAGTTGCGACCAAGGCAGGAGCCAATACATTTATCCGGATGTTATGGGTAGCGTAATAGGCAGCGATGGCTTTGGAAAAGCCGATGATAGCAGATTTGGCAGTCGCATAGGCATGGGTTGTAAAGTATTTGGGGGAAGGAGACCATGCAAGTACGGAACTCACATTTAGGATACTTCCGGCTGTTTCTCCTTCCATAAAAGCCCTTACTGCTGCCTGATTAGAATACATCAGACTTGTGAGGTTTAGTTCAAAGGTCTTTTCCCAGCCTTCTGCTGTGATTTCATGTAAAGGGCCATCTCCATACTTTCGCCCACTTCCTCCAGCGACATGATACAAGCCATCAAATCCTTCAAATCTATCCTTACAGATTAATATCGCTTCAGCTGCAGATTCCTTATCTCGAGCATCTTTTTGGATAACTAGCCCATTTTCTCCCAACAGTTTCCGAGCCTTTTCCACTTGCGCTTTTCCCAGACCAACCACCACCACTTTCGCACCTTTCGAAATAAAGTGCTGAGCAGCTGAAAGACCGATGCCAGTCGTCCCGCCTATGATTACAATTTTTTTGTCCTGAAGCATCTAGGAAAGAATCTTTTGAATGACTTCTCCGCTTTCTTTGTCTTTGATGATGACCTTTTTTCGCCCATCTGGCATGGTTTCCTCCTTGATCCACCAGTGATTTTCATCATACTCTTTGGGACCAATTTTTTCCACCTTTTTATCTCCACCTCTCCAAATAGGTAAATCAACCTCTTCCCATTTACCAGATTTCGCTGATTTATAGCAAGCATCCATGATGGCATTTACTACATAACCATCGTAAAAGTCCTCCATAGGCTTTTTACCCTGGTCCATACACTCAAACATTTCCGTAAACATATGGATGTACCCGAGTGCATTTGCTTCATCTCCTACAGGAAATAACCAGCCGGTTTCACTCTCCGCTTTCTCTGCTACATAATCTCTTTGCCCAACTGCCGTAAAAACTTCCATCCCTGTTCGGAGGAAGTGATCGAGGCGCAAGGTCCCTTCGGTACCAGACACTTCATCCCGCAAATCCATACCTCCTCTGAAGGTCCAGCTCACTTCAAATTGACTAATAGCTCCGGTTTCGTATTTAATAAGACCTATAGCATTGTCTTCCGCTTGTATAGGTTTAACCAAGGTATCGGCCCAGCACATAACAGATACCGGTCTTACCTGCTTTCCGATAAAATTCCTTCCAATCTCTATACAATGGCAGCCCATATCAATGATGGCACCACCGCCAGATTGCTTGGGATCCCAAAACCAGTCGCTATGTGGACCCGGATGTGCTTCTCGGGATCGCGTCCAGGTAACCTGTCCCAGGGCTCCATTTTGAACCGAGTGCAAAGCCTTGAGGGTCTTGGGCGTATAGCAAAGATCCTCCAGGTAGCCGTGAAAAACACCCGCCTTTTCGACCATATGCAAAAGTTCCAATGCCTCTTCTCCATTCATGGCTAGGGGTTTGGTACACAGGATCGCCTTGCCCGCTTGCACAGCAAGAGTTATGGCTTCTTTATGAAGATGATTGGGGAGGCCAATGACAACTGTATCCGTTTCGGGATCATTGATAGCAGCTGCCATATCTGTAGTATGGCGAGGAATGTCCCAATCTTTGGCAAAGGTTGAGGCCCTCTCCTCTGTTCGGGAATACACGCAATGGACGCGATCTCTGCGCCTTTGTCCGTGAAGGGTTTCTGTATAAAAGTATCCGATCAGACCTGTGCCAAGCAGGGTGATGTTGTGAGCAGTAGTGGACATCTGAGTTTCTTAATGGAAAATGGTAGCCGACGATTGCTATCGTCGGCGAATTATAAATTCAAGCTCATTATTACTTGGAATATTCCGGCGCTAGGCGATCTCTACAAGCCAGCAATTTGTCTCTTACTTCAACGATGCTTTCCCATTCTCTTCCGGCTTCTCCATGCTCAATTCCGCAATAGCCTCGGTAGCCAGCATCCAGCACGACCTTCATCATGCGGTCATAATCCAGATCAGATTCATTTCCATTATCATCCCAAACCTTGATTTTTACACTTACACCTTTAGCAAGTGGCATCAATTCTTCAACTCCACGATAAGCATCATAGGAGAGCGTCTCTTTCTTATTCCCCCAAATGCGGAAGTTGCCAAAATCGGGCAAAGTTCCAGCACGAGGATGATCAGCCATTTTCATTACTCCGGCTAGCCATTTTGCATTGGAGGAATTACCGCCATGATTTTCGATCATCACATTGATGTCAAAGTCATCGGCATATTCACAGAGCATGCGTAAGCCATCTGAAACCAGCTTCATGGACTCTTCGAAATCATCAGGTTTTGCCCCCCAACTTCCAGAACTAAATCCATTTACACGTATGGAGTGACAACCCAGATATTTGGCAGCTTGCACCCATTTTTTATGATTATCTACCGTTTTCTTTCTTTTTGCTTCGTCAGGATCACCCAAAGCACCTTCTCTATCGCACATGATTAGCAGCGAACGAACCCCTTCTCCATCTGCACGACTTTTCATTTCACGTAGATAGGCTTTGTCTTCTGCCTTGTCCATGAAAAACTGATTGACATACTCCACCGCTTCTATGCCATGCTTGCGTGTAAGGATCGGGAAATCAAGGTGGTCTATTTTTTTGCTGAATAAAGATCGATTGATCGACCATTCTGCTAATGATATTTTAAATAAGGGTTCAGCTTCATTCTTAGATTTTGCCTGACTATTCAATGCTAGCCCTAGACCAGTAGCTGCAATGGCTGACTTTTTGATGAAATCGCGACGATTAAAATCGGACATAGTAGTTTTTTATAAGATCAAACAGGAATTTCTATAGAAATTATAAGTTAGGAATTTTCTGATGAGAATCAGGGATAGATCGAAGAGTTTAGAGAAATTGTCGATAAGGTGGGTAGGTATAGTATTTGGGACGACTATCCACTCTCACATGAAGCCAATATACACCTAGTCCCGAAGTACTCAACCATTTGGGACTTTCGCCTAAATCTGCCTTGTAAGTTCTAGCTACTTCTTGCCAGAAATCATGAATCTGTTTTGCAGCTGCGTTTCGTAAAAAAGTTGCCAGATGTGGAAAGTCTGTCTTGCCATCTGGTGGGCAAGGGACAATTAAGGAAGCATCTTTGCCTAAATTCTTAAAAGAGACAACTGAATGACCTTTGCTGAATTTTGTGGAGAAAGAATTTCTATCTGCAGAAACTTGCGCAAGACTTGGGCTATTTACTAATACAAACTCATAAGGCGTATCCAGACTAGTAGATGTCATGGCTTTTTGTTCCCAGAAATAGGCCAAATAAGGGGCTTCTTGTAAAAGCTTTGTGTAGAAGCTTCGGAAGTCTGCAAAGCTTTCTAGCTGCTTAATGAAATCCAGGTAAGTCAGGTATTCTCCCTGTTGCAGGAGGAGGTATTTGCTTCCTTCACGCTCTTTGAGTTGCTCAATTTGTGCTTGAAACATAGCTTGTGTTATCCAATAGGTCGAAATTTGTATTAGCCAAGGGAAATACTTTCCGAAATTATGATGGAAATAGTAGTCCCCGCCAAATATGTTTATATTGGTAATTGTGAGTGGTGAATATCTGAAAAAAATTCTTTTCCTCACTGTTTTATGGGGGTACTTTGGGCTTTTTCTGAAAGCCCAGCTACTTGAATTGAATTTTCGCAAGCTATCCCTCGAAAAAGGTCTCTCCCAAAGCAATGTCACTTCTATCCTCAAAGATCAAAAGGGTTTTATATGGGTCGGTACCCAAAATGGGTTGAACCGTTACGATGCCTACAATTTCCAAAGATACAGTACTGTAAATGGGCTTGATGAGGCATATGTAAGTACGCTCTTGCAAAGTCAAGATGGTACAATTTGGGTCGGAAATACCCAGGGAAGTTTGAACCTTATCGATCCAGTGAGTTTGAGCTTGAGTAGTTTAAAAGTAGAAAATCCGGGAGAAGGTCGAAAAGGCATTTTGAGGATTTTTGAGGACAAGCAGGGGAAAATTTGGGTGTGTACCCGAACGGGCCTACATGTTTACGATAGGGAAAAAGACAGATTCTTTCTTTTTTCAGATCAGGAAAAAAAGCTCTCTTCTTTTGCTGTATATGGAATAATTGAGGGAGAAGGAGACCTGCTTTGGGTCGCTTGTCAAAGGGGCATACTGGGACTTAGTAATCTTAGATTTACCGAAGAGGGAGAAATACAGGCCGATATACAAAAAGCCCCTGAAAATTTTTCCTATCTACATCAGGGGCTGGCTTTTAGAATTATTCCTGCCAAAAATGGGGGAATGTGGATCAATGCCTGGCAAAGGGGCTTTATCTATTTTCATCCAGAAAACAATGAGTATAAATTTTATCCACTTATCTCTAAAGAAGAAAATGGGGAAGCTATAGAAGTTTACGATATAGCAGAAGATGCAGACGGGAATATTTGGGGAAGTAGTAAAAATCATGGACTGGTAAAGTTGGATCCTCAGAATTCGGAAGTAGAATTTGTCCGCTATGATGCCGAGCGTGAATCCTCTTTAGGCAGTAATACCCTCATGGGATTATTCATTGATACAGACGGAGGTATTTGGGCAGGGACCTATGGGGCCGGTCTAAATTATCACCATCCAAATAGATCAAAGTTCAGGCATATTCGAGCAGATGATGCTCCCAAAGGCCTTAGTTATCCGCTGATTTATTCTATCTACCCATCCCGATTCGATAAGAGCTTATGGGTGGGAACGCATGGGGGAGGCTTAAACCGGATTTCTGATAGGAATTCCCCTGAGCCGAACATTACTCATTATCTGCCTGATTTGGACAAAAAGGGAAGCCTTAAAGACGAGGTAGTGATAAGTTTGGCTGAGGATGAACAAGAAAATTTATGGGTAGGCAGTTATCATGGTCTGTCCATTCTCTCCAAAGAAAATAAATCTGCAAACGGAGGGCCTTTTGTATTTGAAGGAGAGTTGGGGGATACGAAAGGCTGGGACATTTTGGAGGCGGCAGCTATCTGGGCAATGGTTTTTGATCAAAAAGGGCGCATGTGGATAGGGACGAATAAGGGATTGTTAAGGAAAGACCCCGATGAACCCGAGTTCAAACATTTCGTCCATGAACCTGATAAGCCCACTAGTTTGAGAGATGATTTATATATCCGAAGGATATATGAAGGAGGAGATGGGAGCATCTGGATTGCCACTTCTAAGGGTTTGCATAGATATCGGGAAGAAAGTCATGATTTTGCTATTTATACCGATGAAGGGGAAGAAGGGAACCGTCTGAGTAGTTCAAGTACCTTTTGTGTACTGCTAGATAGTAAAGACCGTATTTGGGTTGGAACCCAGGGGAGTGGCCTTAATGTGATTTTACCCATGGAGAAAGATGATTTTGAGGTGCTACATTTCTTTGAAACCGATGGTATACCCTCTAATTTGATTATGGGCCTACTTGAAGATGAATTTGGGCAGATTTGGGGGAGCTCCAGCAATGGCCTGTTTCGCTTTAATCCGGATAGTTTGATTGCTCATCATAATGAAGTGGAAGATTATCTTCGCTTGTATGATAGTTATGACGGCCTTCAAAGTAATGAGTTTCTGGAAGGTAGTTTTGCGAAAGACCGGGAAGGTAAACTCTACTTTGGAGGGGTGAATGGATATAGTGTTTTCAAGCCTTCCGAATTGAGAAATTCTCAGGAAGAGGTGCCCTTATTTTTGACACGATTGAAAGTGCTCAATAAAGAGCTTGGAGTAGGGGAGGAAATCCGAAAAGGAGAGATTCCGCTTGATAAGGATCTTTGCAATATGAAGGATCTTTATTTGAGCTGGAGGGACTATTTCTTTAGTATAGATTTTTCCGCCCTCAATTATCAAGGGCCCGAAAAAACCGAATACGCTTACAAATTGGATGGCCTCCATGATGAATGGATAGAAATAGGTATTCAAAGAAGTGCAACTTTTACCAATCTTGATCCTGGAGATTATACACTTCGAGTAAAAGCCAGCAATGCAGATGGAATTTGGAACAAGGAAGAAAGGAGATTAAGGATACATATATCTACTCCTCCCTGGAAAAGCTGGTGGGCCTATTGTCTGTATGTAGTAGGGGTTTTGGGATTGATTAGCCTTTACATCCGTTTCAGGATACGGGAAAGAGAGAAAGAACTGCAAACCAAAATCCGAATCGAGGAAGCCAAAATGGAGGAGCGGGAAGTAGTGCGAAAAAATACGGCTGCTGACTTTCATGATGAGCTGGGGAATAAAATGACAAAAATTTCTCTCTTCATTGAATTGGCGAAAAGGGCAGAAGGTGCTAATCAAACCTTGCAAGTATACCTTAATCAAGTGGAGGAAAATACCCAAATTCTTTCTCAAGGAATCCGGGATTTTATCTGGGTACTGGATCCGGAAAAAGATTCGGTATATGATATGATGATCCGAATCAAAGATTTTGGAGATGAGCTTTTTGAGCATACCGGAATCAATTTCATCTGTGAAGGCATTCATCCAGATCAAAGTGCTTTCAAACTTCCCCTCAACAGCCGGAGACATCTCATGTTGATTGCGAAAGAAACCATGAATAATGCCCTGAAATATGCAGAAGCTAAAAACCTCTATTGTCGACTAAGAGTAGAGGATGGAGAAATGGCCATGGAACTGGAAGATGATGGTAAGGGCTTTGATCTTAATCAATTAAGTAAAGGCTATGGACTAAAAAACATGCATGAGCGGGCGAAAAAAATAGGTGCTGAAATCGAAATAGAGAGTGCTGAAAGTAAGGGGACTCGTATAAGCTTAAATTTCGAACTGACCCATATGGGGGATTGAATTCATGCGAAAAAGAAAGCTTTTTTGCTACTCAACCCTTAAATTCATAATCATGATTCATGTAGCGATAGTAGAAGATGATCACGATATTCGCCGAACCCTGGCTTTGATCATAGATGGTACACCAGGATTTAGTTGTCAGTTTGACTATTCTGACTGCGAATCAGCCATTCCCGAAATCCTGAAATACAAACCAGATGTGGTCCTGATGGATATAAACCTGCCGGGTATAAGTGGGATCGAAGGCGTAAAGAAGCTAAAAGCTCAAAGGCCCGAACTTGATATCATCATGTTGACCATACAGGTTGATGATCATTCGGTATTTGAGTCGATTTGTGCAGGTGCTACCGGTTATATGATTAAAAGTACTCCTCCAGCGGCCTTATTGCAGGCCATAGAAGAAGTCAATAAAGGAGGAGCCCCCATGAGTGCAAATATCGCACGCAAAGTACTAGGCTCTTTTCGACGCAGTTCCGAATCTCCCCTCAGCGAAAGAGAAACTGAAATCCTGCGCCTCCTCTGCGAAGGTCAGAACTACAAAAGCATTGCTGAAGCTTTATTTGTCAGTGGGCATACCGTTCGCTCGCATATAAAAAACATTTACAAGAAGCTGCATGTGAATTCCCGTGCGGAGGCGGTTAAGAAGGCTATGGGGGATTTTAACAAGTATTAGTGCGTGAGTTTGTTTGGGTATTAGAGTTTAGGTGCTCCTGTTTTCTGGTGTTCAGGGGGTTCTGGAAAGGAAGGGTGTTTTGGTGTTGTAGTGCGCCAGTTCCCTGGACTATAACACCACAACACTAAAACACAATTTTAGCCTTTCTATATTCAAGAACACGAGAACACATTCTCTCTAACACATGTCGTCTGACTTAGAGTATTAAACAACAAAAGACATAAAGTTATTCACAGTTATAAAATCGTTCTTTGTCAATTTG
>JBCBRM010000094.1:0-13323 GCA_039819665.1 Bacteroidota bacterium | reverse complement strand
AAGTTAAGTGTTTTATGAAAAAGCACACCGTAAAATTACAACTAAGCTAGTGTTTCACTTTTTGCTGACGCCATACAGTGCATGGGAAGAGGTGTTTTGGTGTTAGTGGCTTATGGTGAATATTTTGTATTTTCGTGTATATGATTACAGACATCAATCAGTTGGACTTCAGTAAGCGATATACCTATGCGGATTATCTGACCTGGCAGTTTGACGAAATGGTCGAACTGATCCGTGGTAAGGTCTTTCGTATGTCTCCGGCTCCGAGTCAGTCACATCAGCGGGTATCCAGTAACTTGTTGCAGGAAATATTGCCTTATTTTAAAGGCAAACCCTGCAGGGTCTACCATGCTCCCTTCGATGTCCGACTACCTTTGCCTCAAGAAAAGCAAAAAGGGAAAAAAGTAGATACGGTAGTTCAACCTGATATTTGTGTTGTCTGCGACTTGTCAAAAATAGATGAATCCGGTTGTCTTGGAGCTCCGGATTGGGTCATTGAAATTCTCTCCAAAGGGACAGCTTCTAAAGACCTGAACGAAAAATTTGAACTCTACCAGCATGCGGGTGTTAAAGAGTACTGGATCGTCCATCCCCATGAGGCTACTGTCCTGCCATATCGCCTCAATAAAGATGGAAAGTATGAATCTTTGCGGGCCGCCCCCTTTAGTTCTGAAGAAAAAGTTCCCCTGGGAGTTTTCCCCGGTTTTGAAGTTGATTTGAAGGAGGTCTGGGGGAATTAATTTTTCTCTTACTCCCCTATTGAAATATATTTTTATCTCCGTATAACTTCAGGTAGTGCCGCATCTTCTTTGTTGCTTCAGTTTTTGAAAAAAAATCCTTGTCCAGGTATTCGTCATCCTCCATCCCCAGCCATTCTATATACATTTCGTGCTCCTCGTGTTTGGGATCGTCCAAAGCTTCCAGCATCCTATAATATCCTGGGATTCCCCCGCAATCCTCGGGAGGCCCAAAACCTGCTCCACCCAGACTTTGGGGAGATCGGGTCTTCTTCTCAAGAATTTCTTCCACCAGAATGTCATGCTCCCAATTATCGCCAAAATCATAGACATAATAAAAGCTCTGCTTTGGGGTTTTGAGGTAATCCTTAATCAGGGTCTTATCTGCCTCTATCACTCCTTCTTCTCCAAACATAGGATTGGGAAAAGCAATCCCTATTCCGGGATAATCCCTTTGATTTTTTCCAAATCGAAACAAATGGCTCAACTGCCAGTTGAAGGCACCTTGAATCAGCAAGTGCAATTGGTAGAAGTTAAGACTGGCCAGTACCTGGATGCGCCTCCAAATGGAGGGATTGGCGCTGTGGCGTAAGGTGATTTTGAGTTGGAGGGTCATATTACAGTTTAAATAAACATCTCATCATTTTCTATTCCAAGGATTTCCAATCGTTTTCTGCTAAAAGTTGATGCCAACAATTTTACCTTTTGGCATAACTCTACTTGAAGAAAATGAATCTCATCTGGTCCAATTTTTACCTTATCATATATTCTTGAAACAGAGTTTTTGAAAACTCTGTCTAAATCGTACATATCCTTGTAAGCAAGTAAACTATTCCCAGGAATTCCAGCATTGGGAATAGTCGAAACAGTGTATTGTATATCATTATCTCTTTTTTTTAGATCACCAACTATGTATTTCACAACCTCATAAGGTTCCGTTTGCAAAACCTTCACCTCTTCAACCTGTTTATGCTGAAGTATCCAATCTAAAGAATAGTCGAGTTCTTCTTGCTTTATTTTGTCATAGATTTTGACAACTTTTGAACCATCTCTGAACGTTAGATAGGTATTAAGATAATTTTTCCACCAAGTTGCCCATTCATAAGTTCTGGGACTTCCTATTTCTAATAAGTCTACCTCCTTATTCCAATTTGCTCGGCTTATTTTTCTCCCCAAAGCGAGTTGCATCATTTCACAGATTTTTGAATGTATGTCCTTCATTAGAAGAAATCTAGTTGCTTCTTTACTTTGAAAGAACGCCGTTTCATTCAATCGCCTGTTAAGATACATAAAGCTATTATAGCCCTGCTCTCTTTGCAACCTATTCTGAATACACCAAATATACTCTCCCAGAAACATCGGCACTCGTTCAGAATAAAAATTCCGAGTTTGCATATGCATTCGAACCTTTTCCAGAAAATCATAATATGAAATGAACTCATACCTCTTGAATGAAGATTTGTACCTGTTAAATTTTCGATGGGAATTAATAATGATTTTGCCATCTATATCTCCTCTCGCTATTCGACCAAATCTTTGGATAAAATTTTGATAGTATTTCCCTGGATCCATAATACAATACTCTACCTCATAGTTGACTCCAACTTCAGCCTTATTTGTTGCAATTATGATGTTCGCAGATTTTATTTTCTCTTGCGCGTTTTCACTTTTCGAAACATAACCTGTGCTTTGATAAATTTGATACTCTGGAAATACTCCTTCAAGCTCTTTTGCCAATTCTTGGACATCTCGGAGTCGGTCAAGAATCAAAAGAATCTTTTTGGATGGTAGAATTGATTGGATTTCTGGAATCTTTGACCTAATCAACTCTTTAATGTCTTTGTTATTGATAAATTCTACTTCCAACTTTCCATGAATGGCCCTTGCATGATCAGGTTCATCTACTATTTCCTCGATAATATCTTCATATTCATATTCTTCATTTTCAAAGATTTCGCTTAGTCCTTTTTCGGGTGTTGCGGAGACAAAAAGAAACCTTATACCCTGTTCGCGTCCTCTAATGACCTTATAATGTTGAAGTAAATTCTCTCGAAGTTTTACTAAGGTCAAGATATTAGCAATTTGTGCTTCATCATATAAATGATATTCATCGAATATGAGATAGCTAAATTGAACCAAGAATTTAGAAAAAATCTTGTCTCCGGTTTTTTTATGCCCTGCCCATTGGTGATATCCTCCATGCATAGCATAATTGATTATATCAGGGTTAGTAATTACCAAATCACTATTCTCAGCTATTTCGATTGCTTTTTTCCACCTTTCGAATCCTTTGACTTCATATTTGTTTAATTCGGCCCCCGTCAATTGATTTATTACTAGTGATGGATAGGTAGACTTAAAATTTTCGGTCAATTCACTTATTAGTGCATTCGTTGGCAATACAATAAGACCTCTAATGCTATCAGGAGCATCAATATCATTTCCGTCTTTAATAGAATTCAAGACGGGAAAAGGGAATGCATAGCTCTTTCCAGTTCCGGTAGGTGCCGTAATTATGGTAAACTCTGGCAGCTCTTTGTATCCCAATTTAAGTCTTTTTTGGACCTCATGGAGTCTGCATTCCCTTCCATTTATTATTTCCACCTCCTTCGTTTGCTTAACAAATTGAGGCTTGATATGTACAGTAAAATTATCCATGAGTAAATACTTTTTGGAATATCTCTTTTGCATTTGCGAAGGAGACTTGTTTAATCAGGTTATAATTTTCTAGGATATAGGAAAAATTAACCTTGCCTTCTTCTAACAATATTTTTGTGGCCACATCCAGGTTGTCGAAGATTACTTTCAAGGAAAAAGCATTTAGCCAAAATTCATCTTTATGCTTTCTATCAAGTTCGACCTCTTCTACTTTTACTAAAGATTCAAGCGCTCGACCTACCCTGACAACTGGAGGTAATTCTAATTTGTGATTGGATAAGAATAGGGCCTGAAAACATGTATCAGCTCTTATTCCTTGAACCTGTCTAAACGTTTTGTAGGGAGATTTGCCCGCTTTTTGATAAAGTGAGCCTGAAGCCGAAGGAGCCATAACTAAAATACCATCTGTATTAAAGGAAGTACTTTGTATATAGGCTTCGGTTCTTTCACTTCTGCCTAAAGGCCTTGCCACAGAACAATAGAATCCAAAATCCTTAATTTCTTCATATGCCGGCCTCTGCAGAAATCTATAGTAATTTGAGCTTGGAATAAGTGCTTTATTGAATGCATAAGTCAAGGCCAAATCCCCAATGAAATTACCCGTTACAGAGGCAGAAGTTGAACCTCCTGAGACCTCAGTGTAATAGAAAAGATGATTAAGCAGTGTCAATTTTAAAACTTTTGCTTCCACTTTCTAAATAATTTTGATGTCCTTCAAATACTTTTTGCAATCTGCCTCTGCCTTTTTGTAGAGTTTTTCAAGCTCAGTCTCTTCTGTCCAAAGGGTGTTGATCAAATCTGTTATGCTTTCCCCTGAAATAAAATTGGAGCCATAGGCTTCAGTCATTACTTTCTTAACTTCAGCAGTAACAGATTCCAGACTAACCTCTTGTTCTCCATTCCAGTTTTTTGAAATAGTATAGCTATTAAATGCTTGCTCAAAGTCTGAGAATCCAATTCCAAGAATGTGATTTTTTACATTAGATGGACTGGTAGTCGAGCTTTGCGCAAAGTATCGCGTTTGGCGACTTACACAGATAAGTAAGTGAATAAATAATTCTGGGGTTACGTTTTCAACTACCAAAAAATGAGGGAAGAAAGCTCCGGGTTTTACATAATTAACCTGGAAAAGTGATTGCCTCAATTTTCCTTCTTCTTCATTCCACATGGTACCACCTTCACTTAGGGCATTATGTTGCATAGTGTCGGTAATCTCGCCAATGTCCCTAAGAGAGTATGACCAATCGTAAATCACCCTACTTCCAACAGCTACCGAATCTGATGTCACCGTAACACTATCTCCAAAGAGGATGGAATTGGGATTGGCTAACTGTTCTTTTTTCTTTATTTCGTTATAACGGATTCCGGGATCCACGACTTGAAATTGCCTGCAAATCTTTAAGCCCAATAACTTTTCTCGGCTCTTTAGTTTTCGTGCAGGAATTTCTACGACTTCCCGTTTATCTGAGAGTCTCAGGTTTATCGTTTCATCCGGATAATTACTCCGAATGATAGCATTACCAATGACCTCTCTAAGCACAGCTATTTTGATAGTCCCTAAGGTATTGGCCTTTAGGTCTTGGGCGAAATATTTTTCTGGAATAAGAGTGAATAATTTATTCATGATTATTGAGATTATTTATGATATCTAGGTAATTCTGAGCGTATTTCTTGGCCTTATTTGAGAGTTTTTGTCTAATATTTTCAAGGTTTATTTTCTTGCCTTCTTGTTCTAATTCTCTTTTAATTTTCTTCGCAGTAAGCATTCTAATTCGCTCTTTTTCCCTTTCGTTTTCTATTTTCGATTCTTGAACAAAGAGAAACGCGAACTGATAGATCCAATCCTTCTCTGCGTTTAGTGCAGGGATTTTTCTATCCCAATCATCGACATATAACTTATCATAGATAGCTTTTGCAAAAGCTCTAATTGCATCCTGGTCAGGATTACTCATCCTCAATTTTCGATAGATTTCTCCGCATATTTTTTGGATGATATCTTCTCGGGATTTGTCTTGTTTTACATAGCGGCGAAGATAATCCAAGGCTGTTCGAATTAGCCATGTCTCCTTTGCACCACTTTTGTCAGCCAAATCTACCTTTACGGCTAGCTTCACTAATTCTTCTGTTATGGTCATACCTGGAAATTTATGTTTGTATTTTTGTATAAAATTGATCAACTGGGATTCTAATCCTATCTTTTCTTTTTTCGAGAAGTTTGATGTATAAAAAAGTGTAAAGTACTTTGCCCTGCCCTTTGAAAGATTATGAATTGTTTGGGTTATTCTTTTCTTCCCGAAATGGTAAACAAGGGTGAGTTCTTGAAGAGTCATGTTAACTTCACCAAGTCGTACCTTGTTCCATCCTAATCTTTTCAGGAAAGTTGGAGCGCCTTCAAAGTGAAATGCTGCTTTGTGAGGTGAATATGGGGTGCCAAGTGAAGTTATATAAGCTCTTACCCCTAACTCTTTTAACAACAAAAGATGATCTCTGATGAACCAATAAGTACCTTCCGTAAAGCTTGTCTTCTTAGAAGTTTTAATTCTTGTAAACTCAAATCCTAGATCATAATAGAAGGAAACATTTTTATCAAACTCTATCTTGCCTTCCTTGATCCAGGATTTGTTTTTCGAGCTTTGAGCGGCTTTAATGATTTCATTTGAGATATTTAAATTGGCCTCGAAGAAATTGTAATAACCAATAAGATTTACTTGAGGATCTTGGAATTTGGAAGCACGAAGCCGATTCTCTTCTGCAAATAGCTCTGAAACGGAGCTGGAATCACTACTTAAGTTGGTGACCGTTTTGTTTGAAAAGCCTGTAGACCTTAAGCCAAAAGCTATTTCCTTTTTGTAAGGGACTTCACCTATACCTCCTGTGAATACACACATTTCCTTCTTCTTTGGAATAAGTGGTTGGTATTCGTTTAAAAACGTTAGTCTTATATTTCCTCTACATTCAAAGTATCTATCAAAAAGGGTTTTTCTCGTATTATTGTTTGAGCCAGATTTGTCAAGGGATCCGATAATATTTTTTCTAAGGTCAGATATGTAAATCTCCAAATCAGGTTCTCTCTCAATTACTATATGAGTCTTGATGAAGTTTAAATATGTTTTGAATAATTGATTTGTTTGCTTGACCCTAGAGGAAATAAAAGTTCGCAATTCAGATAATTGGGTCAAAACCAAACCGATCTCTTCTAACTCTATTTTCCTAGGTAATTCAAGTTCCCTTTTTACCCAAAATTCAAAATCCTTCTTCCATTCTTTGACATCTTTTGTATTCAGCCATTGAATCTTATGAAGGCTATAAAGCTTAATAAAGTCATTTTCATCATCATCATTGAATTTTAGATTTAGCTTCCCATCCTTATCTTCATAATCAATATTCAAATCATAAACATCTAAGAGTCTTTTAGTAAAATTTACAAAATTGTCATAGTCCGTAATAAACCTAATGCCATCCAAACTTTTACTATTAGGGGATAGCGCCAAAAATCTATTTCTTTGCTCATGAATGATTTCATCTAAAATCTCAGGAGTAAATTCTATCGATCCAATAAATCCAAATTTGCATTTCTGGGCATCGATATCTGTTAACTTATTAAAATCAAAGTCATCTTTCCCTGCTTCTATAAATTTGGTGAGCAGATGTTGATACTCCTTATCATTCAAATCCTCTCCCCAATAAACAAACCCTTCCCGCATCGCATAAAGGACTTTTTTCCCTCTCCTTGCTAACTCTTTTCTTGCGACCTGTAATAAGTTCTGACTCAATAATGTGTAAGGGTTGGGGCGAACCTTGATATAGGAAATGGGAAGATCAGCGATTTCAGGAATGGAGGATAGACGCTTAGCTACTGCATTGTAAAAAGCTTCAATACTTTCAAGGTGTTCTTCCTGAATAGAAGCAATCCCATCTGCGAAATGGCATAGTTTCCGTTGGGTACCTTTAATTTCAGAAATTCGATTTACACTTATTTTATAATCCTCCGCCATAGGGGAAGTGTCATTTTCTGTGGCGAGGGCTAAATAATAGATACTACTTTTATGTTCTTCAAAGTAAGGGAAGAAAGATTTTACTTCCCATCGATCGACATGCTCATCTAGTTGCTCAACCGCAATCTCAAGATCTGACTTATCTCTGCTTTGTTGGGTTAGTAGTAATTTGTTGGCATCGTGAAAGGTAAATCCAAGGATGAAAATTCGTAAATATCCATCTGATTTGGGGCTTTCGATCCACCCTTTTTCAGTCAAATATTTCTCATAAAGAAATAGGGCTGGAATTAATCCATTTAGAATATGGATGTGATAGGGCATATCATAATAATCTTTCACTTTCTTTTGGCCCTTTTCTACATATTCAAAGTAACCCTTAGCTTGTAGGATTGCATTTTCAGATATTATTTTTCCTAGTACGGTGTCAAAATAATCCTGTACAGCTTTCCGAAACAGCTCACTGTGGAAATAATTTTCTATTAATTGGTACTTCATAAGAAGTCATTTTTTATTTTCTTGATACAAAGAAAAAACCCTAGCGTCCAATCTATTCGGACGGAAATATTTTTTTTATGCCTGTAAACAAACAGCAAAGACATAGACTATATCTCATTGATGAACGTCTGAATAGGTATGGACAAAATTCATTTGTTACTCCTGAAGAGTTAATTAATCTTTGCAAGGTTAGCAGGAGTACATTCATGGCAGATATAGAATTTATGAGGTTAGAATATGAAGCTCCTATTGCATATAATAGAAAACAGAAATCCTATTATTACTCTTCTCCATTTCAGTTATCTAGTCAAATCCCTCTAAGTAAGGAGGAAATAAATGCATTAAAAATAGCCGGCAAAACGCTCTCACAATTCAAACATTTATCAGCATTCGAAAACCTACCCGGAATAATAGATAGGATTGAACATGCAATTAAGTTTAAGGTAGATAGTCCTAAAGGGAATTATCTATATTTTGAGCATGTTCCATCCTATGAGGGTGCCAAACTTCTCTCACTCATCATTGAAGCGATCGAAAGTCAGCAAAAAATTCGCTTTACCTATTCTTCTTTCAAATCAGGAAAAACCCACAATCCTATCTTACACCCTTATGCACTCAAAGAACATACAAACAGGTGGTATGTAATTGGATACCAACCAGAATGGGAAGAGATTTATAGTTTTGCTTTGGATCGGATTGAGGATAAAAGTCTGGAACTCTTGGACTCTTTTTTTCAGCCAGACCCTAACTTTGATATTATGGAGTATTACAAATATTCCTTAGGTACGACAGTTCTGAACCAAGAAGAACCACAAAATATTATCTTATCATTCACCCCCCTTCAAGCAAAATATTTTAAATCTAAACCCTTTCACCCATTTACCCCGATAAGCGAATCATCTGAAGAGATCATAGTTAGTATGAAGCTGATTCCAAACTATGAATTACTCCGAAAATTAGCTGGTATGGGTAATGGAGTTAAGGTCCTTGAGCCCATTTCTTTACAAAAAGATTTACGCAATTACCTTGAGGATGCCCTTTTGCAGTATAAATCATGATTAATTGTTCTTTTTACGATTCCCCCCTATCATACTAACCGCCCCAAAACCCAGGGCATTTTCCCCACCAAATCCTGCCAGAAATCCTGTTCTAATTAGTTCTGGAGGAGCTTTCAATTCGAAATCAAAGAGATAAGCCCGGACTTTGGTTTCCGCTTCCTTATTGGCCTTTATCCGGATGAGTTGGCTTTTGGCTCTATTATTCAGCAGTCGAAAGGAGCATTTTGCATCCCCTTCTATTGATTCGGCCAATCCGTGTTTAAGCGCAGACTGATGTTTCTCTTTCAAGTTTCGAATAAACAATTCTTCATAGCCCTGATCCCGGGGAGAAAGATACTGATGCCCCAGCTTCCCATTTTTCATCAAGCCTGCTCGACTCAACATGAGCGGGGAGCTGGTTCTGAATTTTTGTGGTTCATGGGAGAAAGTAGCCTGAGGGAGAACATCTATACTTTTGACCCGCAGATCTACCCGGCTTACATAATCCCCCAATTGAAATTGTTCTTCTTTGAATATACCCAGGATAAGTTCCTGAGCCGCTTGAGGCACCAGAAAAGAAATCACAAATGATACTTCCGAACAAAGAATTTTCATCCGATCTCCTTGAATTTCAAAACGGGGAACCCCTAATCGTGAAAAACTAAAGAATTTAAAGCGTTTCTTGCCTGCCACATATCCCTCTTCATGTAGAAAATTCGCAAAATCCTGATTGGCATCTCCTATTCTCTGATAGATCCAGGAACTAAGTTCATACTGATAGGATAAGGGAAGAAGTTGTCCCGGACGAAGAAGTTGAAAAGTGATGTTAAATTTCATACTGCTACGATTAAAACATGAATAAGCAGAAAGCCCAACGCTCCTAACAGATTTAGCAAGAAAAAGGATAAGAATTTTAAAATAGTCCCCATTGGGAGATGAGTCTCTGGGGATCTATTTCCTAAGTCAATACTACTAAAGTTTTGATTTAGCAGCAACATGTCAATTTTCGGAAATTTTGAGATTGGTAAGAATATAGAGAATACTTGTTGGGGATTCTTTGTAGCATATCTCCCAGATCCTTGAGCCAATTGGCAAGGGTGTCCATCTGCTGCTTGCCACTGGCCTGATTTCCATCTCCATCATAGGTATCCCTCGGGAGCAGAATCCTATTTTGCCTTCACAAGTTTCTTTATCAAGACACCTTCCAAACTTTTTATTCTTAGAAAATACATCCCTGCCGGATATTTACTAAGGTCTAGTAAAACTTCATTTTGATTCAAGGCCTTTGTCTGACGTATTAATTTATTTCTAAGATCCAGTATTTCTATATCAAGTGAGGATTGCCATACATATCCTGATTCCAAACTAATTCTAAAAATACCATTTATAGAAGGATTTGGATAAACACGAAGCTTTGCGGCTAGCTTTTCATCCATACTAGTTATAAAGAAGTTAATTTCATTAGATATCCCACTACATCCATGTGCTGTCTCGACCTCGACATAGTAAGTTCCGGATTGTATGGGGGTATATTGCGAAGTATTTGCTCCTGAAACTAGTTGGTTATTTCTATACCATTGGTAGTTTACAGAAGTGGGATTTGATTGAGAAATTAGGGTCCCATTTTGTTCCTGAATACTCACTTCCGGATCATCGAAGCTTTCTACCTGAATAGAATTGGAATTTCCAGAACAGGTCCCCGAATGTATTTCTACCTGATAAGAACCCGACTCATCCACAAAAAGGGTACTCTGGATAGCTCCCGAAATCATTTGACCATTCCTTAACCATTGAAATTGAAAACCCGTAGCAGGCTGTGCCAACAATTCTACCTCCTGGTCCTCACAAAGATTCGTAGATCCATTGGCTGAAATTGACACGTCAGGACTCCCTGAGACAGATATAGCAAAAGCAGCAACATTATTACTTTCATCTGTCTCAGATACCTGATTTGCAGGATCAACCACAAGTAACAAATAACCAGAACCACAAGGCACACTTGTATCTATAGTCAAATTTTCTGCTTCACCATCTGTAGATCCAGGATTAATTCCATTTCGAGAAGTCTGATCATTTCCCAGTTGAATGAAGGTCGCAGCATTATAGGAGTTCGTAGGAGAATAGCCATACCAAATCTCAACAGCACCACTAACAGGATCACTACCTATTGGGACAAAAACATCTAGTGATGCAGAAATCTGCTGCCCTTGGCTCAATTGTGTTGCACTGATGATCGGATTCTGGATTTGCAGGTCAACGCCACCGGGCGGACAAGCATTGATGCTTAGGGGAACCGCAAAAATATTATTAGATCGGTTTACATCATTATACTGATTATTGGGATCAACAATTACCAGAATATAGCCATTTTGGCAAGGAACGGGTAGACCTATATCCAAACGTTCCGATTCGCTATCAGTTTGGCCTGCCGAAATACCGTTGGTAGAAGTTCTATCATCTCCAAGTAGGATAAAAGTATTTACATCAAAACTAGCAGTGGGAGAGTATCCATAAAGAATCTCTACAGCTGAGCTAATATTTTGAGAGCTATACACATCTACACTAGCCGTCAGTCTGTCATTATAATTTACCGATCCAGAACTTAATTGCACATTGTCTGCCCGTAAATCCAAGCCTGGAGGAGATCCATAATCTACACATATATCAAAGCTCGTACTTGTTCCTGGATTATTGTATTCATAAACCCTGACAAAAACAGCTGTACCCGGGATCAAACCTGAAAGACTCAGAATTTCACTTTGACCAGAACCACCCCCTTGATCTTCACAATCGATCAAATTCAAATTATTACAAGTTCCCGTATAAGCTGCAATAACCGGATCAAAACCGGAACTTGGAGTGATTTCGACATCCGCTTGCGTATTTTGAGCGGTAAAAACATACCAGACATCATTTGCCTGTGAACTTCTAAGACCCGAACAGATAGGAATGGGAACCCCTGAAGGGTTTGCCCCTGAAACATCTCCAGTAGTTACAGAAGGACAAGTATTTAGGCTAAAAGCATCTAAGCAATCATCATTACCTACTCCTTGAATATTACAGGATACACAAGCATTATTAGCACTCAGATAACTGCTGATGATATTAGCCGTAAATGAGGAAAATTGAGTAGCGCTACTAACAATAGAAGTATTCATGATAAAACTCGTTGGACTGGAATCGTGGGGAGCATCTAGTCCATGTCCTATCTCATGTGCAGTAAGTACTCTTTTCTCCGCAGTATTCAAGTTACGAAAAGACCCAAGTCCATATTTATTGGCCGTACAGGCTCCCGGATCATAAGCCCTACCGGATACAGTTCCTCCATCGAGGTTTATATCCGTAAACAATAAGCCATAATCATAGGTAAGTCCGAAATTATACCCAAATGCCCAAACCCTAAAAGCATCAAGCAAGGCAGAGGATTGACTAGTAAATACCCAGGGATCTCCGTTTGAAAAAACCCCTAAAAAAACAACATCAAACTGGAGATTAAATTGGGAAAAGTTAGCTTCCGATAGATTCAGTACCATAGCCATTTCTGATCCAGCTGCGTTTACCGAACCTAAATCTTGGAAAAGTTGAAAGTCAGCCAAAGAAACAATTTCCAGACAGGTATTCATTTTCATCCCTTTGTCAATTTGTGGTAACGTCACACCATCCAAAGATTTTTTGCTTTTAATAAATCCACATGTCCCCATATCCGATTTTACATCCCGAGCTTTGTATAGAATAATTAAATCTTTGGACACATTTGGGATAAGTCGTGATAGAGATTCCACATACCAGGTAGTTCCGGCTAATTCAATAAACCCAAGAATAGAATACCTGCTGATACCGAATCGAACCTGACCATCAGATGCCAATTCTTTACCTTTGAAAGTAATATTCCCGAGGCTGGTACCAGGTAGTTTAGCCTTTCCAATTTCCCGGATTTCAGATCGGCCTTTACGCATCAATGGATTAGGGTTCAGGAACAATCTGAAACTCGGCCCTTCTTCAGCTATTAACCCAAAAGCAAAACTATCTTTCTGTTTTTCTACGAAATTGAGGAATTTTTGCTGATTCAACCTATATATTTGATAGTTGACAAACTCCTTTTCTAGTGCTAAAGCATAGTTTTCCTCACTTTTCGTCAGGAAAAAATCCCTCTTTTCAACCATTGTCTGGGCTATACTTGTATTTGATACATAGAATAAAAAAAGAAGGGTAGTCAGAGAAAAAATATTTCTCCTCGATATTTGTCTAAGTTGTACAGTATGCATGGATACGAAAAATTTCAGGATTAAAAAATTATGTTTCTAACACATCAAATCCTGTCCCAGAGACTAATATCGAGGAGAAATATTTTTTCTCTGACTACCCTTCTTTTTTTATTCTATGTATCAAATACAAGTATAG
>JBCBRM010000093.1:0-13378 GCA_039819665.1 Bacteroidota bacterium | reverse complement strand
TTTAGAAAAAGAGGGCTATCACCTCATAACAGAGGCTTTTCCTGCTCCCTGGAAAACAGGCGAATACCTGCCCCATTATGAAATTATTTCCCAGGATATTAAGCCGCTGTTTTCCTACCAGAATAAGCCCATTGCCTGGTATCAAAATCATCTGCATAGGCTTGATTCGTCCCGCTCCTTTTTTAGCGTATTGGGAGAAGATCCCTTAAGTTTTCGAAGCAATCCCCTTTTCCAAAAAATGATCAAAAGGGCCATCTATTTTACGGCCTTTAGACTTCCAAATCCCTCGCCTTATCCTCCCGGTGTAACAATTCTTTCTCCTAAATCCGGAAAGACCTATAAACGCTATCCCAAGCAAGTATCTGTAAGAAGCCGTTTTTTTGAAACTGCCCTTTCCGGAGAAGTAGATAGCCTGGCCATTCTCCTAAATGACAGCCTATATACTTCTCTGCCGGGCCTTGAGAACTTTTCCATCTTAGTCAGTAAACCCGGTCTCTATGAACTTATCATCCGGGCCTATACAGATAAAGGCAACTACATCTCTGCTTATACTAATTTTGCCATTCGGGATGAGGCGGGTTTAGGGCTTGCACTTTCAATAGATCATCAGCCTGTCTACAAAATAGGAGATACCCTACGCATTCATACCCTCATCATTCATCCCGAGGATACAGCCCTTTCCGAGACTCCCAGGGATTTTGGGGGAGAGCTAGCACTTTTTCTAAATGAAGAGCTCTTAGTAAAAAGCAGCGCTTCTCCTTTTAGCTATTCCTATGTCCTGGATCAAGCTGGAGAGCTGCTTCTTAAAGCGCAGGCAAATGCAGGAGAGCTATTAGGAGTAGATTCCCTTTTTTTACTCGTGGAAGCTAAAGAGAAAGAGGCGCATAATCCGCTGAAGATTTTCCCTAATCCGCTTTCAAAGCGGATTAGCTTCTCTTTTGAATCCACCAGCCATGGGCAAGGGAAGTGGGAGATTCTTAGCCTTAGCGGGGAGCTCATAAAAAGGGGAAGTTTTTTGAAAGAAAAGAATCCCTTTTCCCTGGAAATAGACCTCTCAGATATGGAAGCAGGTCTCTACCTACTTATTGTCCGGATAGGTATGGAAGATTTCTCTTCGAAGTTTTTGAAGAAGTAAATTTGATTCCCAAATGTGTGTCAATCTTTAGGACAGGCTTTTTGTCTGTCCTTTTTGGTTGAGATGATTAAGTTGAAGACCTGACTTCTCTTATTTTTATGATGCGTATTAAATCCTTTTCGAGTGTGTAGATGAATTGATAATTCCCAGGGGAAGGCGTAAAAATGTAGAAGCTGCTAAGGCCTGCATTAAAAATTGAATGTGTTTGCAAATCTTTTAATCCAGAACTATACTTCAAAAGATTATCTGCTCAGGCATTTTGGGAATAATGTCCTTAATAGACCGCCCAGATGAATATAAGATTCACCTAAATCTATGGGAAGTTTCAAAATCGAACCAAGGCCAGAAAAAATCAGTAGATAATATTGCAGCTTGTTTGATTGCCTTTGCTGCAGAGAATGCGTTTAAAAGAGGCTATTATGGATTTGTTTCTTTAGAACCAAATTAAGCCATATCATAAACTCAAAAGAGAATAAGAATATAAAATAGATGTATCGATTATACACAAAGCAAATTGAAGAAGAGAGTAAGACAAATCAAAAGAGACGTGTAATAGAATCGGAGAAAGTTAAGAATGAATTAAACTTCACAAGGTCGGCTTAAAAGCCTAAGGGATAGATTATGTTAAGGCCTCCTTCTGCTGCGAAATCACCGGCACAAATCCCACTGCATCAAAATAAGGCTTAAGTATCATCAGCTCAATGAGAGATGGAAACTCTTTGATTCCTTCGGGGGTGCTGGCATACACAGGGCCAAAGGCTTCGGCAATTTTTAAGGCTTTCAATCCATATTCGATGACTGAGGCCTGGGTCTTAAATTTATCCTTATCCTTCATGGCCTCTTCTATTTGATGCCAGGATTTATGGGTAATCCGGATAGCGCCCGTTTTTTTCTCAAGGGCCTTCTCCAGGGAAATGTTCTCTCCACTTGGCAAGGGATATCCGTCTACTACCCTTGTCTCTCCCCTGTAGGCAATCTCCTGGCAGTACTCCCAAATCTCAGGAGCTGTACCATAGGTACGTATCTCAGGCTTATCCCTGAATTTCAAGATATACTCGGTCATAAGCGGGTCTTATTCTTAGGTTAATTGGACCTTAAGCTAGGAAAGAAAAGAGATACTTCAAAAAAGTATATACAATTTGTATATACAGATTGATTCTTCAATAATTATAATCAATGAGCCTAAATAATATGTATTAATGAAGTGTTGCATTTATCCTCAAAAGCTCTTTACTTAGCCTCCAGCAACCCATAAGTACAAATCCGAATTTTACACACTCGAGGCTTTTTGAAGCCCACAACAATCTAATGCTTTCATGTTATGAAACGGATTATACTACTGCTATACTTATGCGCTTGCTCATCCTGTATGTTTGCTCAGCTGGAAGACCATCTTTCCTACGCAGAAGGAGGTTACTATGAATTTAGCGAGGACTCAGAGATTTCTCCTGAGGGCTTCTTTGAAAAATTTGCTCCAGAGCTAGGCTTAGGGAAGGAGGATGAAATGCGAATTTTCAGGCAAAACGAGGACGATTTAGGGAATTTGCATATAATATACCAGCGTTTCTATAAAGGAATTAAAGTAGAGGGAAATACTTTTGCCCTTCATACTAAAAATGGGATTGTATTTTCAGCCAATGGAAAGCTGACGGATAAGCTTTCCGGATCCACATTGCCAAGACTTTCGGAACAAGAGGCCCGGGATCTTGCCATAAGATCTGTTAACTCGGAGCTTTTCGCCTGGGAAAGTGCAGAGTGGGAAGAAAGTTTACGAATAGAGGAAGGAAGTGAAGCAAGCTATTTCCCTCAAGGGGAACTTTTGATCGTAAAGGAGGAAGCAGCAAATAGGTATAGATTGGCCTGGAAGTTTGAAATAAAATCCCTTTTACCATATGAATCCTGGGACATAATAATATCAGCTAAATCCGGACAAATTCTTGATAAAATACCGAGAATTTTCCACTGTAATTCCTATAGGGGTTCTGCAAGCACCTTATACAATGGACTTCAATCATTGGAGTTAAAAGATAGGTTTTTTGCCCGGGGATTTTATTTAGAAGATTGTACCAGAGATATTGAAACGAGGGTCTATCAACATAGCAATTTGACACCTAGAGCAGGGGTGCCAGGGGCTTGGAGCAATATCCCTAAAGTAGATTATGGGTATGCTAATTGGGGAACAAATCACCAAATTGAAAGCTCAGCCCAATGGGCTGCAGAGAAAAGCTGGGATTACCTAGATAGAAAGCTTAATTGGCAAGGATTGGATGGGAATGGAAGAAGGATGAGAATCCTAACACAGGTATATAATTTTAGAGGAGGAAGATCTGCCATAGATTCCATTGCAAGATTTGACGCCGATAAAGAAGTTGTACTGTTAGGTGCATTAGGAACAAATACGAATAATCGCCGCGATTTAGTATCTCTGCAAATTGTTGGACATGAATTATTTCATTCTGTTGTTATTAATACGGCGAACCTTACAATTAAGGGAGAATCAGGGTCTCTTCACGAAGGTTATTGTGATCTGTTTGGTTTAATGCTTGATAAAAGTATAAGAGGCCAAGTAGATTGGAATCATGGATCAGATGTTAGTAACAACCCTCAAAGAATCCGGGCATGGGAAAGTCCTAATGATTTTGAGGACCCAGCAATGGTTGGAGATGATTTTTATAGAACCCAAAATTGTGGACAGGCAAATGTGAATAATAATTTCTGCTGGGTCCATGAAAATAGTACAATTTTAGGAAGATGCTTTAACCTACTCTCAGGAAGTTCAAGACCCAATCAAAATGGGGTATTCGTGCCGGGTATTGGGATTGAAAAAGCATTCGATATTGCATGGAGAGCACTTAAATATGGCTATCTAAGTAAAGATACCAAGTTCCAAGATGCTAGAGCTGCATGGACTTTAGTTGCAAGGCAGTTATATGGGAAGTGTTCTAGTGAGGCGTATTCCGTTAAAATGGCCTGGGCAGCTGTAGGTATTGGAAGTAAGCAGAATCTATGTACGGAGCTTCAAGGGGCAAAAACCTTACTAGATTGCCCAGGCCAATCTAGTTTAGGAAACTTTATGGCAATTGCACCTGTAGGTTCGCAAATTCAATGGTTAGTTCCTACTAATTGGGACTATCAAATCAGCGGGAGAGATGGTCAGAATTTTAAATTAATTTCTCTTCCATCTGGTGTGAATTCAGGAAATGTAAGGGCACGGGTAGTTTATCGAAGTTCTATTGCAACAGATCAGTTAAACTTTACTACGCGGCCTTGCTTACAGCATCAAAGGGAAGGAACTATTAATTCAGTTTTGCTATATCCTAACCCAGCTGGAAACTTTGTGATTTTGAAAGTAGAGGAGGAGCTATTAGGAGCAAATCTAAGTTTATATAATTCCAAAGGACTAGAAGTGCTCTCAAGTAGGCAAGAATTGACATTGACTAAAATATCGCTGGAAGACCTTTCTCCTGGAATATACTTTTTAAACCTTAGTAAAGGGGGGAGACAGATCTTCAAAAAACTACAAATCACTCGATAAACCAGCTTTATGAAAAATAATATAACCATCTATCTACCTCTTTTGATTTGCTTACTTTTATCCCATCAAGGACTAAAAGCCCAAGAAAAGAGTACTGCTCAAAGTAGGAACAACATCCTCTCGATAGGTAATAATTATTCATTTATCCCCAAATGGAAGAGTCATAGTATATATAACCCGCAATTGTCCTATGAGAGAATAGGAATACAGAATAGATATTCAATTTGGCTAAAGATAAGTGTGAAAGTTGCATGTACTCAGTGCAATACTGATTACATCATTTCCGGGCAAGGAGATTCTGGCATTCAGCTATTACCCAGCCAAAATACTCCAACTGATATTAGGCATCAGAATTATTCATTGTATTTAGGAGTTAATCCTTTCATGAATGCTACCTCTAATTTGAATTTATACCTGGGGCCTACTCATAGAAGAGGTTCAGAATCTTATTATTTAGGCTATAGTTTCAATGGCTCATATTATGAGATTTATAATGACCTAAGACAAGCAAATGATTGGGGACTAGGGACAGCTGTAAAGTACCAAATTGCCATTTCAAAGCTATTAAAAATAGCCATTATTTCGGAGTATCAGTATTATCCAATTAATAAAGCTGAAAACAACTATGAATTTCAAGCAGCAAAACAGGAGTTTTTTTTAGGTCTAAATCTAGGAGTAAAAATTTAATCCAAGGGCTATGAAAATTATGAAATTCTATCCTCCCTTTCTAGCCTTGCTTTTTTTTCTTATAAGCTGCAATGAAGCTAAAATAGCTAAGTTAAAGGATATACTGAATACAAACTGCCACTGCGAAGAATTACTAAATCAAGAAGGAATCAAATCTATTCTTGAGTATCTCAATGAACAAGCACTTAAAAGGACTATTAGTCCCGAAGATGGCCTTAGGTGCTCCGAAAAACTTATCGCTCACATTCAAAAACACAAACTCGATCTCGATTGGGAGTTTCAAGCACAAAAACTAAAATCAGAAAGCGGAAAAAATTCGAGATCAAAAGAAGGTATGCAAGCTTTCAGTGAAGCTGCAATCCGAATGGAAGAGATCGCCCAGGATCTGAAAGAGCCTAGCTTACTGGCTACTGCTTACAGTCGCCTGCATGTTTTCTACGCGATGACAACAGCAGATGGAGAAGTAAACAAAGAAGAGGTAAGCTATCTTTTTAAAGCCAGAACTGCTGCAAGAGAAAGCGGAGATAGCCTGGCTATCCTTACTAATCTTCAACACGCTCAGACCATGGCCATGAAGCTTATGGATCAAGAAAGACTCCTTGAACTTTCAAAAGAAACACTTGCGTTTTCAAGTCCTACCAAAAAAGAACATCAGAAATTCAGGGTATTTGCTCATAAGCATATAGGGTATCATTATTATGCTATAGAGGATGATTTTGATCTAGCCGAAAAACACCTGTTAAAAGGCTATGAGCTTGCAAAGGCTTATCTAGCTCCTATACATGTGAGAATACTTGCAAGAGACCTTATTGCTCTTTACGCAAGCTATCATGTGCCAGAGAAAATGGAGCCCTTCAGGAAATATATTCCAAGTCCGGATAGACTTCCTTTTACGGATGCATATGTTGCTTATGGGAAAGAGGAATATAAAAAAGCAGTAGACCTGGTTTATCCCTTGATAAATAGTAGAGGAGCTATGGGTAATAAAGGACTCATCCTAAAGTTCCATGCGGTAGAGATGTTAAGGTTGGCTCATAAAGCAAAAGCGGACTACCCAGAGGCACTGAAGTATGCAGAACTTAAAAACCATTTACAAGATTCTTTATCTCAGATCAGCCTGAGAAGTAAAACAGAAGTCCTGCTTTTCGAAGAACACATGAAGGCGCAAAAGGAGAGCTTGCTGCAGAAGGATGAAAGTATCAAGAGACTCGTCGGAGGTTTATGCATTATTGGAATTCAGCTGCTCATACTCTTTATATTATTTACACGGCTTAGGAAACATAAGAAGACCCTGGAAGCACAAAATAGCCTAATCGAAAAGCAAAATAAGGAGCTGATCTCTGCCAATAGGAACCTTGATAGTTTTGCCCGGGTGGCTTCCCATGATCTTCGCTCTCCCCTTAGAAATATTCATTTCTACAGCGAAGTTCTGGAAAGAGAATTGCCTCAGAATAATAAAAAGGCAGAGGAATATTTTGAGGTCATTCGGTCCTCTTCCAAAGAGATGGACCGGCTACTGGATGACATCCTGAGCTATTCCCGAGCAGCTGAAGAGATTCAGGTATTTCAAAAAGTGGATCCTGAAGAAATAATAGCTAGAGTAGGGGAGAACTTGGAATCCGAAATACGAGCAAGGAAAGCTGTAATTGAGGTAGCAGATCTTCCCCAGATACAGGCACATGAGGGCCGGGTGTACCAGGTATTCCAAAACCTTATTAGTAATAGCCTGAAATACCAATCCAAGGAAAGACCTCCGCGCATAGAAATCAGATCTAAAGAAAATACCGATTACTGGATCATTGAATTAAAAGATAACGGAAAAGGGATCCCAGAGAACAGAATCCCAGAAGTTTTTACGGAATACAAGCGAATTAACATCGATCCGGATATTCCGGGTTCTGGTTTAGGTCTTTCTATAGTGAAAAGGCATATGGAAGCTCATGGTGGAAGGATCGAGATTGAATCAGCGGAACATAGGGGGACAAGTTTTCAACTATTTTTTCCGAAAACACAAAATTAATGGATATGAATATACTACTGGTAGAAGATGAAAAAAGGCAGTTTGATACCTTTGAGATGGTACTCAAGGAGTTGAACTCCAAACATCCCTTGAAAGTCCACTGGGCTCAAAAAGATGAAGAGGTATTAAAAATTGCTCATGAAAAGCGCTTTGACCTGGTCTTTATGGATATAGGGCTAAGAGATTCTCAGATGGATGGAATTGCTCTTACCAAGCATTTGAAAAAGGAACTAAGGAAAGATTGGCCGATTGTGATTTTTTCAATTTCCAGAAATGAGGAGGATAAAGAGGCCGCTATGAATGCTGGAGCAGATCAATATTTGGCTAAGCCTTATGGGTATATGGAAATGATGATTAGTTTGGGCGATTTGATTAGCAAAGCCCAAAGAGGCGAGTTGGCTTAATGATAGCAAAATTTGTTTTTCACCTGACTTTCTCAGGACTTATTGAAATTGCCATGTTGACATAGAGGGATTATTTGGTGTCAAAAGAATAGAGATTCTTTTTTACACTAAATACATAAACATGCGCTTAGTCCTTTTTCCAATAATTTTCGAAAACAAAAAAAGATTAGGAGTAAAAAATCTGGAATACGATAAAGCTTTTCCTAAGCTAATGAAGCAGGTTCCCGGAAGCAGATGGACTCCCCAAGAAAAATGCTGGCATTTCCCACACCATAAAAAGTCATATGAAGCTTTTCGTTTGGTGTTTAAAGAAGTTGAAATAGAGGAGAAAGAATCGCTAGATTTTGGATTAAGAATTGAAAAAAAACTTGATGAGAAAGGGCAAAATCTTCTTAGTGAAAAACAAAAGCTCCTGCTCAATACAGTTGAAAAGCAATTGATCTTGAGAAGGTATAGCAGAAGTACAATAAAGACCTATAAAAGTTTCTTTATTCAATTCTTACTTTTCATCAAAACTGATAATCCTGAAGAGCTAGAGAAAGCAGATATCATGGAGTTTTTACTTTACGGGGTGAATAAGAAGAACTGGTCTGATTCCTCCCAGAACCAGGCTGTCAATGCGATTAAGTTTTACTATGAAAAAATATTGGGGCAGGAGAGGAGCCTATATGAACTCAGGCCTAGAAGAGGAACTAAACTGCCAGGTATATTTAGTGAGCAGGAAATTGTCAAGATATTTTCAGTTGTTGAAAATATAAAGCACAAAAGTATACTCATGATCATTTACAGTGCTGGTCTTAGAATAGGGGAGTGTGTGAAGCTTCGAAAAGAGGATATCAACTTTGAGCGAAAGTCCGTATTTGTGGTCGCAGGAAAGGGAAAGAAAGACCGATACTCCGTATTGTCTAATAAGGTAATTGAGCTCTTACAGAAATACCTGGAGTTGTATAAGCCCGACTATTGGTTGTTTGAAGGCCAGGAAGGGGGGCAATATAGTACTCGTTCTATCCAGAAGATATTTCGACGAGCAGTAAAAGAAGCTAAAGTAAATCCTTATTCTACTGTGCATACATTGAGACACTCATTTGCCACCCATCTATTAGAAAGAGGAACAGACCTGAGGTATATCCAGATGCTCCTGGGACATAATAGTCCTGAGACTACCGAAATCTATACCCACATTACCCGAAAAGCTAGAGAAAAGCTTTGCAGTCCCCTTGATTTTTTAGATATTGAATAAAACCTGAAACGCAATGCCTTCTGCTTATAAAATCAATAATTTTCGTGTAAACGGCACCTGCTTGGGTTTCGGGTTATAGGATAAATCGGCTCTGAGAGCCTGGGATAATAGTATAATAGTGTGTAACCGAAATAACGTCGTTTGCACTAACGTTGTACCTCATTATGAAAAATCCAAAATATAGTTTCAGTCGTATATAGGATGATAACTTTTTTTAAATCAAAAATATTTGAATATGATACTTAAAGAAATGAGCTTAATTGCCTTAGCTATATTTTTCTCTTCTGGTTTCTTAATAGAAACTGAATTTAACTTTGGTAAAGACAAAATGGGTAATGATTGGGAAGTAATTAACGATGGGGTAATGGGAGGCTTATCAAAAGGGAAAATTGAGATGACAGAAAATACATTAAAGTTTTCAGGAAGTATTTCACTTGATAATTATGGTGGATTTACCTCAGTCAAATCTCCGTTTACAAAAATTGATTTAAGCAATTCAAAAAAAGTAAAGATTAGATACAGAACAAAAAATCAGTCGGTTGCTATAAGTCTTGAAAATAGTAAAGAATTTTATAAACCATATTTCAAGATGAATTTGGCAAACACTAATAACGAATGGAAAACGGTGGATAGAAGTATAAATGAATTTAAGGAAAATAAGCTTGGACAAGAAACATCTACACAAATATCAAGTAAATTTTTAGAATCAGTACAACGAATTGGATTAATCACAAGTCAGAAAAAAGAAGGTGATTTTACTGTTGAGATTGATTACATAAAATTTGAATAGAAAAAGAAAACGAGGTACAACAAAGGCTAAAACGGCAATATGGGCTATTCGCCCATACTGCGTTTAGCCAAACCGTTACTGGTCAAAAAAATAGAAAAATTGAAAGGAAAAGATTGGTTAGTAATTATCTCTTCTCTTGGATGTCTAGGTTGGATCGCTACGATATTTTTCGGAGGAATGATTCTATTTCTCCTTATGTATTTCTTCATTATTATTCCTATAGTCATAGCCTACTTTGTAGCAGTATTTAAAGTAATAGGTACAAAAGGAAAAATTAGAGCCTACTGGATAATTTTTCTAAGCTTACCTTGGATTGCATTAGGTGGTGTTGAAGTTTATTATTCAGAGTTGATTCAAGGCGAAATTGTTTTATCGGGAACCTATTATGGCGATAGTTTTCATTATACCTTAAATTTTCGAGAACAAGGGAAATGTGATATGTATATTGTTGGGATGTTAGGCTATACCGAAAGAATTTATGGGAAATATTCATACTCAGATGACAGGATATTTTTTCTAAAAAAGCCATACTCAAATGATACATTTTTATCAGATTCCCTGTTTGTTGATAGAGAGAATGAGCAAATACATATTTGTAATACAAGTGGGAATCCTTGTACAAAAGAAGTTGGCCAGAGAGAGAAATTTATTATTGATAAAATAAAACTTCAGAACCAGTAACATTAGCTACGGCACCAGCCAGCTACTAAAGCAGCTGTCCGAGGCATAGCTTGGCGTTAGCTTCAAATAAAAAAATATACGCTATGAAAAGTACAATAATCATTTTAACCTTAATCGGAACATTTCTTCAATTATCTGCACAAAAAAAATCGACTGATATCTTACCAAGCAACTTAAATGAAGCTTATTCAAGTATTAGTATCCATGACAAACAAGTACTCAAAAATATTGGAGCTGAAGCATATCAAGTAGCAGATATCAAAATTAGATCCTCGCCTGGGGCAGGAATTGTAATTGGTGTTGATAAGAATGGGGATAAGGAATTTGATGAGTTCCTAGGCTTGCAATCCAATAAGAACTATAAATTAAAAAAGGCTTTTAAAGCTGAAATAGTATTCCTGAGGAACATTCTCATAGTTCGTCCAATTAAAGGAAAAAAGAGGCCATATGTTTTTGCATTGTCAGACTTTCAAAAAGCGGAACAAATAATAGGCTTGTTACCAAAGAGCCTTATAGCCAAAGCAAAAAACTACTTTGGATATGGCATTAGTTATCATAGCGGAAAAACTTCCTTTAAAGATCTCTTGAATAATTAAAAAGAAGCTAACAAAAGCTACGACTTCAGCCAGCAGCTAAAGCAGCTGTCCGAGGCATAGCTCATCGTCAGACTGTGCAAAAACCCTATCAATTGGCCTAAAAATTTTGCACCTTAAGTTCAGAGAAAATAAGTACAATTATGGGCCAACTCCTGGGATCAAATCGCAATCAATTCGAATTTTTTTGTTTGGAAAGCGCTATTGCTGAAGATAGCCCTGTTCGCGCCATTGAAGTGCTGGTCGAGCTGCTTCCTCTTTCTGAATTGGGATTTATCGAGAAAGGCCAAAAAAGAGAAGGGCGCCCTGCCTATTCAGCTGCCTCTATGCTCAAACTCTACCTCTATGGCTATTTCAATCGGGTACGTAGTTCTCGTAGACTCCAACGAGAATGCCAGACCAATCTCGAAGCCATCTGGCTGATGCGTGGACTTCGCCCCTGTTTTCGTACTATCGCAGGCTTTCGCCAGGAACATGCCAAAGCCCTACAAAAATCCTTTGCGGCCTTTAACCGATTTTTAAGAAATGAAGAACTCTTCTCTAAGGAAGAAGTAGCTACCGATGGAAGTAAAATCCGTGGGCAGAATAGCCGCAAGAATATTATATCGATCTGAGCGGGGGAATTTCTTCGTTAAAGTCAATTTTAGCAGTATTCGCCTATGTTTTGAATATTGAAAACATTTATACATTAGAGGTGAAATTCTCGGATGATCGAGAGAGGAGTTATCTTCAGAGAAAGATGTTTTATTCTGAACTATTAAATGAAAAAATTGTAATCAATTACAAGAAATTCCCTTCAATATCTAAGTTTGATGAATTCGGCAAACTGAACCTAACTAAGATAACTAGGTACAGAAAAACATTTGATGAGTTAAAAGAAGATTTACTTTTACTTGGAATTTTAAATCATAATGCTGAGCACATCAAAGATTCTTTAATGATGGGAGTGAATTCCCAGCTTTCAGGCGAAGTTTATAAAGATAAAAACGACTTTAGAAACACTATTTTTTCATATTCAGCAGCAGTTGAAGAAATGTCCAATATTTTATTACAAACATTTGGGAATAATGAGAGCTATTTAGAAATGACCCTAGGACATAAACTGACTGAAATTAGAAATTTAGCTCAAGTAAATCCTAATTACTTTATTGATTTGGAGGTTTTAGAAGATTTGACCAAACTAATTAAATCAGTAAGAAACGATATTATCCATCCTAATCCCAAACGAAAGAGTGACTCTGAAGTGCTAGAGGCCCAATCTAATATATCCCATCAAATAGCAGTTGCATTTATTAGGTTTGCAGCAAATGCAATCAACTCATTTAAGGATAATGAGGGTAACCTTTTGAATATTTCAGAAATTGAAGTGGTTAATAAAGAGGTCGAATACTTTTTCGGATTTGATGGGGACAATACGGGAGATTTTTTAGATGATTCATTTAAGGTCAATGATGAACAAATTCTTGTTGACAAAAGTAACATTATTAAGAAAGCTATTTCAAAAATCAAATCTGAAATAAAAAAGAATACCGGAAATAATAAATCAATCTTATTTGCAGAAGGTGATAACGTCCTCTTTAAGATGAAATATGATCATCATATTTCATTAAAAATTCAAAATATTTACCAAAATGAAACGGGAATGAGTAGTAGTATTGGCTTTGGAGAGTCTCTTCAAGAATCAGCCATAGCTCTAAAACTTTCCAAGGCAAATGGAGGGAACACTATAATGGGGATAAAAAAAGAAAAAGCCAGCTAACAAAAACTATGACGTCAGTCTTCGGCTAAAGCCTCCGACCGCCGCATAGTTGATCGTCAGCCGTCAATAAAAATGAGAATTGATAGTACAAATTATGAGCACTACAAGGAAATATTCGCCTTTATATGGGATTATTATGATAGTAAATCCCAATTGATTACAAAGGAAGAACATTCTCCAATAGCGATACTCACAAAAATGGAGAAAGAAAGCTTTTCTCTTGCCAAGAAAGGATTAAAAATGGGAATGAGTGACCTAATTCAAATGGTAAATGGGCAATCGGAAGCTTTCAAAAAAGAATTGAACGAATTATTAATCGCAAGTGATCTGCCTAGTCTGAAAAGGCTTAATGCACAAATAAAAAATATAGCTCAAAAAGTATTGAAGAGAGGAGAAATTAAGAGTGAGTCGGAATACTATATTATCAAAGAAGTTCTCATAGATTTGAGTTTAAAGTTGCCTCGGACAGCTGCTTTAGCTGCTGGATGGAGTTGTAGCTTTTGTCAGCCGTCTTTTATTTTTTTTCTTTCAATT
>JBCBRM010000092.1:0-14237 GCA_039819665.1 Bacteroidota bacterium | reverse complement strand
TGAGGTGCCTGGCAATCCTAAGAAATTACAAGCACCTCAAAGGAAAGAGAGCCAAGTGCAATATCTTCATCTCCATCCAAATCAAAATCTCCTGCATCCATAACTATCCATCGGCCTAGCCGGTCAAGATCTGAAATCGTCTGACTGGAAAATTCTTTTCCCTCATTCCGCAAAAAGACAAAAGAGCGGGTATCATCCCCCAAATAGTCTGGAAAAAATGAAATCGCAGCTATATCCAGATCACCATCCTGATCATAATCTCTTGTTCTGGTTCCATAGGCCCCGGGTAAAGCATAAAACCAGCTTTGCTCAAAGTTATTTTGTCCATTATTCAGGTAGAGATAAATCCCGTGGTAGGGCTTTATGATGGGAGGATAATCCGCATTATCTCCGGCACAATACAAAATATCCATATCCCCATCTTGATCCCAATCCAGAATCTCCATATGACTTGAGCCATAAGAAGGGGGAAAACGAAGCAATTGCTTCTCCTGAAACTTTCCATTATCCTGATTCTCATATAAAAAAATTCCTTCCTCTCCCTGCCCAAAAAGTGCCAGAATATCAGGCAATTCATCTTCATTCATATCCAAAATCTGGGTTTGGGTTGCTCCCGCTTTTTCCCGCAACATCATTTTCTGCATACCCTCCACTCCCCGATTTTTCCACCAGGCCAATTCTCCCGTCCATTTTCCAAACTCGCTTAATAAAATATCTTCAATCCCATCCTGGTCCAGGTCAGCAATCTCAGCATCCACCGGCCTTCCCAAAGCTGGCAAAACAATTTGAGCCTGGGCATTTTCTACCTGAGGAAGTGCCATAAAAAATCCAGTATCTGCATCCGTGGGTGAAAATGATCCCATCAGGGTAAGGTATAAAGCTTCCGGTTCTTCAATCAAATCAACCAGGCCTTCTTTCAATCTGGCAGCTTGCTGTACATTGAGCCTCTTATCCAACTTGATCAAACTTTTCGTATTTGCATCTCCAGCATAAATACCTCCCGTGGGGGAAAATTGAATCAGGGTGGTACTTGGCGGGCTTAGTTTTAATTGGGGAATGAGTAGATCGAAATCAGTCAGTGAACTATCTAATTCAGCATAAACCGGCTTAGCAAGCTCCTGAGGAGATTGGGAAATGAAATATTCTTGGATAGACTCCCATTCCTCATCACTGAGCTTTCTCTCCTCAGGAAAAAGATCCAGATTCCTGACTTTTTCCCCTGCTTTCCCAGTTTCAAATAAAATCTGATCCACACTATCATTTCGGCCGATCCCAAGCATATAGCCCATACGAGGGAGGACATAATTTGCCCAGGTATTTTTATCGAGATCTGCTGCTTTGGGAAAGCTATGACATCCCTGACAATGGAGTTTTGCTAAATGCTCTCCAAGTGGTTTTTCAGCTTCCTTCGAATCCTGAGTACAGGAAAGGAAGGGGATCAGTAGAATAAATACAATTTTCTTCAAGCCAGACTTATAAAAAGATAAGGCTGAAAATTTGCCTAGAGGCTTTTAGGAGAATATTAAGCAGATATGAAATTAAGGATTAGCTAGTGAAAATTTCGATTCAAGCCAAAGAGCATTTTGGGAAAAAAAGCGATGAATATTATTTCACATACCCTTCATCTAAGCCATCCATAGCCTTCTCAATCTTCACAAATCCTTAAATATTACATAAATGCAGGGAAGCAGATAGTCCGTAATTTTAAGGTGCAAGAAAAAAGGTAGGCACGTTTACTCCTTCAAATTGCTATTCTTATATAGGTCCCTCTATTCAAGCTCCCTCTTGCCATACATGCTCTTTTAAATCCTTTCAAATCAAGGGAGTTGGAGCATTGAGAAGAAAAAAAACGTGCATTCCTTTAATCTTCTTTATCACTCTCATTTCGTGCGGCTGAGGCTCCTGCCTCGGTCGTTTCTTTTTGGTAAAAATTATGGTTATTCTGAGTGAAGTCGGAGATACTAGCACTTCCTGAGAAATTTTGAATCTGTTTGGGAAGCTTGGACTCCCCAATTAAGGGGGTAAAATAAGCTCAAACTTACAAATGTCTCAATCCTTATTGAGCTGCAATCTCCATTGCATTGTGAACCTCCATTAAATCTACTCTTTCTCCATCCATATAAGCGACAACCCAGGCATCCTCTACTCCTAACTTTCTGATCAGGTCCCGGAATTCAAGCGAAGCCTCATATTGGCGAAAGCTCCCCAGAACGTATTTGTTATAATTGTCAACCTCTTCTATGAGAAACATATCTGCTTCGAAAGGAAAGGCTGGCAAAGCCTCATTTTCCAGTATACCGATTTGCACCCTATAGATAAGGCCCTGCTGCTCTCTCTCAGTCTCCAGGGCCAGATAGGCTTCTTTGAGCAATGATCTGGAGCCGGCCAATTGTTTCTTGAGCTGTACGATTTCTTTTTCTTTGAAAATATTGACTTCCGCTACCTTATTCAACTTATCCGTCATGAATGCCAACTCGATATTCTTTTCCTCAAGCAATTGATCTCTGGCTTCCAGTTGGAGGGATTTATTTCTACTTCTTTCAACTGCTTCTTGTAAGGAGAGTTCCAAATCTTCTATTTCACCAGTCAATTGGGTAACTGTTGGTAAGCGCAGTTTTCTTTGCCTGTTTTCGTACCACTCAGAAATAAGGAAAAGTAAAAGGAGTGCTCCCAAAAACATGAGAAAAGCAGCCCAAAAGTTGCGATTGTAGAAGAATCTTTCCATTTGTGTCTGTTTTTTCTTTTGGGATACGGATTTACGGAATAAGTCACGAAAAAAGAGTCCTACTGAAAACAGAAGGACTCTTTTATATATGTTAAAGGGTATAAACCCACTACTATGGTAGCAATACAGTGCTAACTACGTGTACAACTCCATTAGTTCCTTGTACGTCAGTCAAAACGATGTCTACAGACTGTCCACTAGTAGTTTCCAGCTTAGCACCATTTGAAAGATCAGTAGTGAAGGTACCACCCAAAGCAGTGATGTCCTGGTTGTCAGTCAACTGGTCAGCCTGAACGTTTGCTCCACTTACTACGTGGTAGTTCAAGACAGCTTCCAAAGTTGCTACAGGGATATCATCTAAAGTGTTCCACTCATTGTTAGAGTCCAAGAGATCAGCAAAAGCCTGATTAGTTGGAGCAAATACAGTGAAAGGTCCGTCTCCAGTCAATACTGATACATAGTCAGTAGTCAAGTCAGCTCTAGTCAAAGCAGCTACCAGGATAGAGAAATCACTGTTGTTCAAAGCGAGTGTTACCACATTTGGAGGAAGCATTACTTCGTCGATGATGTGTACAACTCCATTAGAAGCTTCATTGTCAGTAGAGCTTGGAGAAGCAGAACCGTTGAAGTTTACTCCATTGCTGATGTCAACCTGAAGAGAAATAGGCTCTTCGTTTGGTCCAGTAGCTAAAGTAGGTACGTAAGTATTGCTAAGGTCAGCAGCTCTTACTCCTCCTTCGATTACGTGAAACAACAAAACATTAGTCAATAGATCAATGTCGATGTCTTCTAGTGAGTTCCAGGCAGGGTTAGAATCAAGCAGAGCCTGAAAAGCAGTGTTGGTTGGTGCGAAAACAGTTTTCGTTCCAGGAGCTTCAAGTGCAGATACAAGGTTAGCTCTCTGAAGAGCAGCAACCAAAGAACTTAGTTCGGGGGCATCCAAGGCCAATTCAACGATATTGGGAGTAGAAGGGGTTGGAGTTTCCTCCTCACAAGCGGTAAAACTAAATAGCCCAAATACCAGAAGGCCGATAGTCATTAATTTTGCTAGACGCATGGTTTATTTGTTTTTAAAGTTTATAAAGTTTCGTAATAACAGTGCTTCTAACAGCAGCTATCCGAATCTTGTTTCAGACCATGCGTATATTTTGATCGGCCATAATTTTAAGGCATTTCAGAATCACTAGAATCCTGGATACCTTTTCTCCTATAAATCAGAGACTTAAAAAATATCTCCCATTTTTCGAATTCTAAATCAGCTAAAATCTATATCAAAAACAGAGACTCCAATCTAACTTTTGATAGCTAAATCGGAGCCTGATTTTTCAATATTCGAGTTTTATTCTTCTTCCGTTTCTATCCGTTTTGCCAAATTATCAGGAAGAACATCGGTCATGCTTGCCTTGTGTTCTTCGATGCGTTTCATCATCTTTTCAACTTCTTCGGGAAATTCTTCAAAGCGATCATATTTCTCCGAAAGATCTGCTTCAACATCATACAATTCCGGCTGTTCTAAAAGAACTTCTTTCCCATAATGAACCGGAGCCCTCTGCTGAATATGCAATTTCCATTTTCCCATGCGGGCAGCATGAAACTTCCCAAATCCCCAATAGAAAAACTCATTACGGGGGCTTGCACCTTCTCCTTTCAAAACAGGCGAGAGGTCATAGCCGTCCATCTTGCGATCTTCCGGAGCTTTGGCTCCTGCCAGACTCGCAAAGGTTTTGATTACATCCAGGGTGGATCCCATTTCGTCCACCAGTCCAGGTTTCACTATTCCCGGCCCCCAGAAAATAGTGGGGACGCGTTGACCGCCTTCGAAGGTAGTACCTTTGCCTGCACGTAAGGGTCCCGCTGATCCTCCATGTGTCCGAAAGGCCAGCCAGGGTCCATTATCCGAACTAAACATCACAATGGTGTTATCCTCCAAATTCAGTTCCTTGATTGTTTTCAGGATTTGCCCCACCGTCCAATCCACTTCCTGTACGACATCTCCATATAAGCCTCTTTTGCTTGTATTGAGAAAGTCTTTGCCTGCAAAGAGGGGAATATGGGGTTGATTGTGGGCCAAATAAAGGAAGAAAGGTTTGTCCTTATTAGCTTTTATAAATTCGATTGATCTTTCTGTGCAGCGACGCGTATAGGTATTCTGATCCGCCGGTCGTTCGATGATCTCTTCGTCTTGCATGAGGGGAACATTGTAAGCAGAAATATCTGCCAGAAAGCTAGGATCTTTATGGGCTTCCCGGTAATAATTGGGTGAACCCTTAACGAAATCCATGTCATTGGAATAGGGAATACCAAAATAAGAATCAAAGCCTTGTGTGGTGGGTAAATATTGTGGCAGGTGGCCCAAATGCCATTTTCCGACATGAGCCGTAGCATAGTCTTTTTGTTTCAAGACCTCAGCTATGGTTACCTCATCGGCAGGTAAACCGCCATCAGAGTCAGGAAAAAGTACAGCTCTAGCAGGAGAAGTCATTCCATTTCTAATCGGATATCTCCCTGTCATCAAAGCTGCCCGGCTAGGGGTACAAACCGGATCAGCCACGTAAAATTGCGTCCATTTCTGCCCTTCCACAGCCATTTGATCCAGGTTCGGCGTTTTGATGAGAGGATTACCAAAACAACTCAGATCTCCATAGCCTAAATCATCTGCATAGATGATGATAAAATTGGGAGGGCGAGCCTCTGTTTTTTCCGGAAGCTGACAAGCATTGAGGAATAGCAAGCAAAACATTGCTATGAGGTAGTAGTATTTCATAAATCTATCGCTTAGGCTACTAGAGCCTGATGAAAATGTCTAGATGTTTTCTCCCAGATCTTTGAGTCGGATGTTTCTAAAACGTAGGACATCTCCATGCCCCAGAAATCCGATGTGTCCTTTGGTTCTTTCCAATCCGGGATGATCCTTGCCATCCATAGTTCCGTCTTGGCTGGCTTCCAGAAAATCCCCATCTACGATAGCTGTCCCATTGAGGATCACTTTTACTTTGGAACCTTCAACGATCACTTCCTGCTCATTCCATTCACCTACGGGTTTTTGAAATCCTCTTTTGGCAGGAATGATTCCGTAGACAGAACCGTGGTATTGATAAGGTTCAAGTTCTGCATACTTTTCGGCAGTATTGTCCAGAATTTGCAATTCCTTTCCCACATAGGCTGCATCTCCTTCCAGCGGTGCATGTATGCCGAGTCCATTATTGGCTCCGGGAGTCAACTGAAATTCAAATTGGAGGATAAAATTGCTGTATTCTTTTTCCGTATACAGGTTTCCTCCACTTCCTCCTCCACCAGGGTCAACGACAATCATTCCATCTTCGACTGTATAGGAATCTTTATTCCCCACCCATCCGTCCAGGTTTTCACCATTGAAAAGGGAAACGAATTCAGGGTTTGTTACTTCTGGCTCTTTTTCAGCCTCGGTTGTTTGACTTTCTCCACAAGCAATAAAGGCCAAAAAGAAAACAACGGGATATAGGGATTTTAAGTAGTTCATAGTAGATTCTTTAGATGCGGACTTAATATTATTCAAATTCCTGCTAAGAAGCGATAGGGCAGGCAGAAGAATTCTGTATATTTCTCTGAAAGCACATTCTGCAATGAAAAAACTCATCCTCTTCCCCTTACTGATTATATTTTCTTTTGCCTTCTCCCAACAGAAAAGCGAATCCAACATCAAACACTCTTTTGTAATCAGTGGGCCTAAGACCATGGAGATCAATGAGGAAGGAGAAGTAGTATGGGAATATCGGGAAAACTCCCGGGATATCTCCAAGTTAGCCAATGGAAATTACCTCATTACCTATGCAGCCAAAGTGGTAGAAGTCACACCTGAGAAAAAAGAAATCTGGAGCTATGTAAGCGTCACCAATCCTGAGTTGATGAGTGCACAACGCTTAGCCAATGGGCGAACCCTCATCACTGAGCAAGGGGAACAACCTCGATTGGTAGAAGCGGATGCAAGGGGCTTCCTTAAAGACTTTCTTCCCATTTATCCAGAGTCCTACAATATACATATGCAAACGCGTATGAGTCGTAAGCTCCCCAACGGTCGATATTTGGTGCCCCATCGGATCAGCCCTTTTGTCAAGGAGTACAATAAGAATGGAAAAACGCTACGTACTTTCCGGGTTGATATTCCTGAATTAGGAGGAAAGAATGCAAAAAATGGGACTTTTGCGGCTATACGAATGAAGGATGGTTCTACGCTGGTTACTCTCGCCTCTGGCAATCGAATGGTTCGCTTTGACAGAAAGGGAAAGGTTGCCTGGCAATTAACTAATGAGGAAATGAATGGGCAGCTCAATGATGTTTGTGGTTTGCAGATCTTAAAAAATGGAAATTATCTGGTTTCCTGCTATGGGAATCAGGCTGAGGATGGGATAAAAATGATGGAAATTACTCCGGAGAAAGAAGTGGTTTGGACCTACCAAAATCCAGAAGTGAGGTATGTTCACAATTTTCAGGTATTGAGTACGAATGGGGGAAAGGAGTGAGGGCCTTTGTAATGATAGGAATAATACAAAGCCTTTGGCACCCCGAGCTCAGTCGAGGCGCCTCAAATACTTGCCCATGGCTTTGCCAAATTTTATATTGAATGGATATGTTTGGGCAATTGATTGTGGTCCCTGTACAAGATCAGGGATGACACCTGCGGTTGTAATTTATACCGCACAATCTTTTAACTCAAAAACTTCGATAAGGAGCAGTTAACAATTGATTCGCCTCTGCCTCAGCAAACTTTGAACTCGCATTATCCCAATGTAAAGTTTCCCCAGGGAAACGATTGGCCGCTACCCCTAAAAGAATCGCCTCAGACAAACGAGCTGCATAAGAGAAGGGTGCACTCACCTCATCTTTCCCCAAACAAGCATCTACAAATTGGTGATAGTGATTCGCCTCATCCAGTTCAGGAAAGTCAAGATCTTCAATTTTGCCATCAACAAGCAATTTAGGATAAGCAATATGTGGAAGGAGTAGTCGACCTTTTTCCCCCACAAACATAGCGCCCTGTCCTGGAAGTTTTTCCTTTTTAGGCATTTTTAAATCTTCATGCTTCTTAGGAGCTTTCTTCCCGTCATACCAAATCCAGGTCAGGTTTTCTGTGGTATAAGATGTGCCCGGAAATTCGTAGGTAACCGTATTTCTCTCCGGATGGCCGAAACCCGTAGGCTTACGACATTCACATCGAACCGTCTTTGGAACATCCAGCGCAAGTGCAGTATAAGGGGTATCAAAAATATGAACCCCCATATCTCCCAACGTACCACATCCATAATCCAACAACTTCCTCCAGTTACCTGGATGGTAGATTTTTGCTTTATAAGGCCTTTCGGGTGAGGTACCCAGCCATAGATTCCAATCTAAATCCGAAGGAATGGGATCACTGCCTTTGGGAGCCTTGCCATTGAAGCCCCAGTTTTTATTGGACCAGGCATGGACGGTATGTACTTTTCCGATAATACCGGATTGAATGAGCTTTACAGTACCCCGATATTGTTTCCAGGAATGAATCTGAATCCCCATCTGGGTAATAAGTTGATTTTCCTCTGCTATTTTTCGCATTGCACGAGCTTCTGAGACATGATGGGTCAAAGGCTTTTGACAATAGACAGGCTTTCCCATTTCCATGGCTTGCAGAGAAGCAGGGGCATGCGTATGATCCGGGGTGGAAACAATAACCGCATCGATCTCTTTCCCCATTTGATCGAAAAGTTTTCGATAATCGGCAAATACCTCTGCCTTAGTATGGAGCTTTTGGGCTTTTTCCAGATTTCTCGAATCGACATCGCATAAGGCCACCACATCTACCAATTCATGTTCGGAAATGGATTTGAGGTCATAGCCTCCCATTCCCCCAACTCCAATATGAGCTGTTCTCAATCGGGTATTTTTATAGGAAGCCCACAGCGAGGAAGGTAGAAATAAAGTCCCTGCTCCAAAGGCGGTACTTTGCTTGAGGAATGATCTTCTTTTCATAAGAGGTTTAGTAGTAGTGAGAAATTCAAGTTAAGAAGAAGGAATGGAGAATAAGAAGGAAATTATTTATTCCTGTATTCTCCTAAAATTTCTTCAGCGACTTTCTGACAAAAAAGGGCATTTTCAGCCGATTGAATATTGAGGTAAATCTTTTCTCCTTGACTGTCTTCTGCAATTATTCTGGAAGGAAGTCCCACCGGAGATTGCCCGCTAAATGTTCCGAAAAATACACAAGCCGTCAAATAAGTGCCCAAAGGAGAAGGATGGCTTTGGTCTTCGTCATATAGAGGTAAACCAGGTCTAAGTTGACGAGCTCTTTCCCAGGCAGGTCCTACCGGTACCACTTTCGCGCCAAGCTTTTCTCCTAATTCCATATATTGCTTTTTGATTTCAGCCTGCATATACGGATTCCATTCTCTGGCCCAGGTCATGTAGAGGTAAATATCTGCTCCTTTTGATTTTGCCAAAGCAACAAGGAGGCTCCCAAAGTGAAACATGCTATCCGCTCGATTCAAAGCACTCATACTGTGATTCTGCAAAACCACTGCACTGAAATCCCCACTTTCAATTTTTTCCCGACTTTTCAATTCTCTTTCGCTCCGCCAATGATGCCCCCAGTGCGTCCCCCCACTTGTTGATTGCCTCGCTTCTAAAGCAATGGCTTTTTCCTTAGCCATGGCCTCTACCGTTTGAGGTAAATTCCAAAAGTAGGTATAACTGTTTCCAACAAAGAGGACTTTTTCTTTTTCTGCTTCCTGCCCATAGGAAATAGAAGATTGAATAAAAAGGAAAAACAGGATCAGCAGCCAGCTTTTTTTCATAGTAGTAAGTTAATCTCAAACTATTTACAAGGAATCTGGCAGAAAGCAAAAGTCAGGCAAAGTCTGAATATCAAGTTTTTTTACTTCCTAGCAGGAATTATCATTATGTATGTAAAAAATATTTTACATAAAGAACAAAATACTTTACTTTGCGTAAAGTAAATCATACCTCATATTTCAATATCCATAGTGCAATGAATACCAGCTATCAGGAAAATCGCACCATATCCTATTTGATCAGTATGCTTCTGGTTACTGCTTATTACCTCTGTTATTTATGGGAGGAATTTCAAAAAGGTACTTTTGAGACGGATACTATCCCCAGTGAATGGGGTTGGACGGTTCTGAAATTGATTGCTGCTCAAATAGTATTGAGTGTGTTTGCAAGTATAGGGGTAAGTATCATATATGCTATCCTGAATCGAGAGATGGAGAAGGAGGTTTCGGATGAACGAGATAAACTATTTGAATTGAAAACCAATCAGCTCAGCTTCACCATGTTTGGATTAGGTTTCCTTTCCTCTATGTTATGCCTTGGGCTGGGAACTTCTCCTCTCCTGGTATTAAATCTTATTGTACTTTCGATCTTTGTGGGAAGTATGGTCGGATATGTAGCTAAACTTTATTTCTACAGAAGAGGGTATTGATATGGCGAAGAGCAACATCAAAAATAACATAAGAGTTTTGCGCTTTATGCAAGAAGAAATGACGCAGCAGGAGTTGGCGGATAAAGTCGGAGTGACCCGACAAACCATATATGCCATGGAAAAAGGCAAGTATTCGCCCTCTTTGGAATTGGCCTTTAAGATTGCAAAAGTTTTCGACCTTCCTCTGGAAGAAGTATTCTCCTACGAAGGCGAATAATAATACCAACATTATGATCTGACATCTCCCACTCCAAAAGCGGGCTGGAAGAGCTATCACTTATAAATACAAAACTCTCATGAGCAAGAAACCTTCATCCGGGTGGCTTGGCCCCATCCTCCTATTGCTTTTAGGTTCCTTAAATATCCTTTCCGGAGCCTTCCAATTAGACAGTATTTTTCAGGGTCCTGATCTTCCCATTGAGGAGACTGAATCGCCACATTACCATCTTACACCTTTTCCTATAGTGGTCCACATTATTACCGGTATTATCTTCAATTTGCTGGGCCCCTTACAGTTTGCACCTGCTATCCTCAAAAAGTGGCCTCAATATCACAAATGGATGGGACGCATACTGGCCCTAAGTGCATTGGGGGTAGCATTTACGGGCATGTGGATGAATGAGGTATTTCCCGTTTTTGGAGGTTTCCTCAAATACTCGGGAGTTCACCTTTCTGCCATAGGACTGGTTTTATCTATCTGCCTTTCAATCAGATTCATACTCCGTAAAAATGTACACAAACACCGGATCTGGATGATGCGGGCTATTGCCTTGGGTCTAGGACCTGCAACTCAACGATTAATCATTTTACCGGTATTTTTTGCTTTTGGTTTACCGAGCGAATTGACCATAGGATTATTGGTATGGGGAGGCTATATCATCAACCTTGGCTTCGTTGAGTGGCTCTTTTTTAAAGAAAGAAATGGACAATCCAATCGAATCAAGGCATCTCCTGTGAAATCCTGAATGACTTAAGGTGAGTCGGGATTATAGCCGCTGGAGGTTAGAAAGGCCGCATAATCCTCAATGTTCAGAATCTGGCTAATTACATCTGTTTCATCCTTATGTTTTTGGTAAAAAGCCTCGACAATTTTATAGCCCATCCAATAGCCCAGATCTTTCATCCGTCCCTTATTCTGAGTATAAAGCCAGTTATGGTAGTTGTTCCCTTTCATTACCGTACGAAACTCCTGCCATAATTCGGCTTCTTGGGGATTGGCATGGTCATGAACATGCTGGTTCATATTTTCTCCCATCACCATATCGGTGATGAAGTCTGCGCTACCTTCACGGATTGAAGCAGCAAGAAGAGATTTATCATTTACCCTTTTTTGCTGGTAATGGACCATCTCGTGGATGACAACACTCGGAAGTCCAGCAAAATTGACAGTATGCGTATTATCGATGAGCTGAGACTTTATGGGGAACATCTCGATGCTGATGGCAAGTTTCCCATTCATAAAAGCACCCGCGGAACTAAAAGTCCCTACAGCAAAATAGACATCTGCAAATCTGGCTGCAGGATAGATTTTCTTTAACCCCTGATATCCTTTTCTAATTTTTCCCTCTATCTCCTCTGAACGAAAATCCAGCTTTTTTAATTCCTCGAAGTAGTCAGGATAAGCATTTACCAATCGAGTCAATTTCTTTCCACTCTTCCCGACAATAAAGGGGATATATACTTGCTGAAGATCTGCAGAAGCCGGAATCAAGTACACTTGTTTTAGCGTCTTGCGGGATAATTTGGGAAAATCCTGTTCATAGGCCTTCCAAAAATTATCGACATCCGAAAAGACGAGTTTAGCATCCTTCCAGGAATCTTTTTCTTCCTGAGCAAATCCAAATGCAGGAAATAGTAATAGGGTAAAGATCCAGTATTTCATTTTTTTCAAAAGGACAAAAGCAAGCCAAATTAGTTGCAGCTATTTTTCACTTGAAAGGAGAATCCATCTAGCAGGCAAATATAGTTCTTCCATACCCTTGCCCAGAGGAAATAAGAAGCTTTTGACACTTTCTTAGCTCAAAAAATCCAAATCCTGCAACGCTACATGACTTGATGTAGTAGGATTTCCATTAGATAATTATAGGCAAATTCAAGGAAATTTCAGGGAAATGACTATAATTAGAATTACTTAGCCACACTTAAACCATAGAAAATGAACCTAAAGAAAACTGTCCTTTTACTACTTCTTGCTCTCCTCTTTAGCCTGAATCCACAAGCTCAGGACCGAAAATTTGGGGTAAAAATTTATCCAATCCCCTTAATCACAGGCAAAACACCCCTGCAAGCTGAATTGATGGTCTCGCCTTACAGATCTATTACCTTTGATTTTAGCAACAGAAACCTGGATCTGGATGATGGATTTGTAGGCAGAATCCTCGAAGACAATGTAGATCAGGACGTAAGTGGGAACTTTAAGTCTTTGCTCATCAATCCTGCCTTTCGGCTCTACTCCAAAAAGAAAGAAGGCCCCAGAGGAGGTTATACCGCCATTGGCCTCCGCTATAACTCAACCGAAGCAGATATTGTCATTGATTTGGACGATTATCCCAACAGCCAGGTGATGTTTAGCAGCAATATGTACGGAGCAACTCTGGATTTTGGGGTGCAATGGCTCGTAGGAAATCGGGTTTCCATTGACTGGAACATTGTAGGAGTTGGATTGCAGTATGGAGAAATTATTGGCTCTACCACCGCTCCTAATCTCACTGCTCAGGAAGCGCAGGACCTAGCCGATGACCTTAATTCAGAACTGGATGGAATCCCGCTGGTAAATTTTGAGTTTATCGCAACCGATAACATTGTTTCTATGAAAGCCAATCAATTGATCCCATTTCTACGATCGAGGTTTTCACTGGGTATTTTCTTCTAAAAAATTTTCTGATAGATTTAGTAAAAGTCAAGCCACAGGCTATCAGAGAATGCATAATATATATAAAGGCAGTTGTTGAAAGAGCAGCCAATCAGGCTACCAGAATAGCAATCCGTAAAGGCAAAACTTGTTTCTTTCTAAAGAAATAAAATATCAGGATAACTTTAACAGAGGCGGGTTTTGCGCTTAGTTATCTGGTACTCCTTTGAATAGAACTCATGATGATTGATAAATCATGATCTCTATGTTAAAACTGCGAATCTTTAAACTGAATGTATAGATGAATCCGTCCAAAGATTTGGATTATTGGTTCAAAAGTCTTTCGCTCAAATTTCGCCTACCTGAGACCAATTAGTATATTCAGGGAATATTATCAAAAGTCAAAATACATGAGGTTTCACGGATTTATTTTACTACTACTATTCATACCCGGACTACTCCCTGGACAGGAAGACAAAAATCCTGAAAAAGGCAGCGAACTCGATGCTTATTATAAGACGGTCAAATGGAGAAATATCGGTCCTTTTCGCGGAGGGCGTTCGGTTTCTGCCTCTGGCGTGATCGGTGATCCCCTTACCTATTATATGGGTACGACTGGCGGAGGCCTCTGGAAGACTGAGGATGCGGGACAGCATTGGAGCAATATTTCTGATGGCTATTTCAAGACTGGCTCGGTCGGGGCTGTAGCTGTGTCTACCAGCGATCCCAATATCGTTTATGTAGGGATGGGCGAACATGCACCACGCGGAGTAATGACCTCTCACGGAGATGGAGTCTATAAGTCAACAGATGCAGGCAAAAGCTGGAAGCATATGGGGCTGGAAGCTACGCAACATATTTCCCGTATCATCATTCATCCTAAAGATCCCAATTTGGTCTATGTGGCTGCTCAGGGAGCCCTTCATGGCCCCAATCCTGAGCGAGGCATTTATAAGTCTACAGATGGAGGCGAAAGTTGGGAGCAAATCCTCTTTGTGAACAATCTCACCGGATGTTCAGAGCTTTCAATGGATTTGCACAATACCCAGGTGCTGTATGCCGCGATGTGGGAACATCAGCGTTTGCCCTGGAAAGTAGTTAGTGGGGGAGAAGGAAGTGGATTGTACAAATCTACCGATGGAGGAAAAAGCTGGAACAAAATTCACAAAGGTTTGCCAAAGGAAATGGGGAAAATGGCCATTGCTGTTTCG
>JBCBRM010000091.1:0-15013 GCA_039819665.1 Bacteroidota bacterium | reverse complement strand
AGCCTAATGATGAGCTCTTTTTGGCCCAAAATGCTCATCATTAGGCTAAGAGAAGCCTTTGGCTACTTTTTAGCGATCGACAGGGCTTCAAATAAGCCCCTGAAAGGTCTCAAATGTTTGAGTAGCATAATTGCTATAGCTTTAAATCGTACTTTTAACAAAGAGCAGATCCAGCCTATGAGCCTCTCAAAAATTCAAATTACTTGAATTAGAGGTTTTTGCACGGACTGGCGTTGTGTGTCAGCAAAAAATAAAATATTCCATAAAAAAGTGAAGCTTTAAAAAATGAGATAATGGAAAACAAAAAAAGAAATCCTTTCCTTAGATTTCTAAAAGAAATAGCAATTGTTGTAATAGGTGTTTTGATAGCAGCATCCCTAAATAAATTTAAAGAGGATATTGGAAATCGTAGATATATAAACAAAACCTTGGACGTAATACAAAAAGAAATTGATTATAGTCAATCAGATTTAAACGAAGTTTTAGACAAGCATATCGTGGTTATAGATTCGTTGAATTCAAAGTTAGATAGTGGAGAATCTATATCTGAAATACTTATTGAAATAGGTGGAATTCAAAAAGCCGAAATAAAGAATATAGGATTAAGATTTTTTATATCTAATAAGGCAGAACTTACTGATTATGAGCTTATTTCTAAGCTGTCTGGGATAGAGGGCACATCACAAATATTAGAGGAAAAAATGACAAGAATGATGAATTTTCTCTTCGAACATATTGAAAAAAGAGATAGAGAAAATAAAAAAAAATTCTTGCTACATCTCAGTAATGTAATTGATAGTGAAATGAAGTTATTAAAATTATACTCAGAGTTCTCTTATAAAAAACCAAGTAAATAAAAAACCAAAAAAAGCCGAACACACAACAAGGTATATAAAATCATAGCTGCCCTTTGGGATAGCAACGCTTTTCAGCCGGGACGTTCCAAGTAATAAAAAATAACAACTAATTATTGTAAATCGTATATTAGAAAGAAAAACGAGAATAATGAAAAGGGGCATTAATATAGATCGTAAAATCTTGGGTGGAACTCCTGTATTTATGGGAACAAGAGTACCCATAAAAAATCTTTTTGATTATTTAGAAGAAGGCGAACCGATATCAGAATTTTTAGATGACTTCCCAACAGTTAAGTCGGAACAGGTGTTTGCAATACTTCAGATTTCTCAACAGCTATTGATGAACGTTACAAAGGTCGCCCATGAAAATATTGCTTGATGAATGTGTCAGCAGAAAAGTCAGAAGATTCCTTTCCGAATTTGAAGTATATACAGTTGCCGAAATGGGTTTTAATGGCCTGAAAAATGGAAAACTTTTGACTCAAGCAGATAAGAATGGTTTTGATATAGTGCTAACTATTGATAAGAATATTGATTCTCAACAAAACATCAGTAAGTATGAATTAAGTTTAGTTATACTGAATGTGCTAAAAAGGGCTCTGTTGCAAAGTTGTGAGACAACGAAATTATGAAATAAAAAATCGGCCTATACATTAAATCAAGGAAGGTTTTTTGTTACGAAACTTCGGCACAACTGATCTTTGCAACAGAGCCGTTTTTCCCTAACAGTCTTCTAAGTGGAAACATTTATTTAGCCTATGGAAATAGAGTTACACCAAGCGAGTAGCTTCAGCGGTAGGCGAAGGGTCTATTGCAGTAAGTTTTTTAGGTACACTGTAATCTTTTGACTAAAAATGAGATGAAAAAAACTAAGGAACCTTTATAAACTGAATGGGTATCCCCTGAAGTTTACCTTCAATCGCTTGGACAATGCCATCTGGTGTATTTATAAAATCAAATCTAAACAGGCATATTCCCTTTTATTTAAATCGTATTTTTAGCAAAGCGCAGATCCAGCCTATGAGTCTCTCAAAAATTCAAATTGCCTGAATTAGGGGTTTTTGCACGGACTGCCGTTAGCTTTAAAATAAACCAAGAAACACGAAGGAAATGATAAGAAAACACAAAATACCCTTTATTTATATATTCTTACTTTTAAGTTGTACTGTTAACAAAGAATCGAAATATGGGAGGATGAAGAATGCAGAAAGGTTAAAATATAAAGTTCCAATTATTAAAGATGGAATGCGAATGGTTCTTCAAGAACCAATGAGAGAGATTTGGGATAATAAAGATAGAAATGAAAAAGAAGCAAATCATTTTAGAAAAAGCATACAAGGATTTGAAGATACATCACCAGGTCACAGAAGAGAATTAGATCTCTTCACCAAAGTTTTAAATGACACAACTTATGAATGCATAAACCTGATTTCGTACTTTACTGCCGATACAATGGTTTGGGATTATAGCCCTAGATATTTTCATACAGATAGTAGATTTTTAGGTATTTCTTCATATGAAGATGATCTAGAAAAAAGGAAAGAAATCTATGATTCTAATTATGCTTCTGAATATACTAAATATGACTTCCAACGGAGGGATTTAACCATGGAAGAGTTTGACTCACTTCTTAATATTTGGAATATAAAAAGGACAGAATAAAAAAGCTAATCGAGTAGGCGGCTGACTCTACCGAAGTAGAGGACAGTATCCCTTAAAGTGTGTAAACTCCATCAGAGAGATTTAAAGCATAGTAGTTAGAGTTTGACTCTATCTTCAAAGATCGCAATAAATTGATTAAGAATAATGGGCCAGTTCCTGATGGGCATGGTCCATTTTTTCGTTATCTCGAAAATGGCGAGATAGACTGACTTTTTCAGGGCCTTATCCGTGGGAAAGGACATCTTGTTCTTGGTGTACTTTCTGATCTTTCCATTGAGATTTTCAATCAGGTTAGTGGTGTAAATGATCTTCCTAATTTCGGGAGGGAAATCAAAAAAAGTGGTGAGTTCTTCCCAGTTATCTCTCCATGATTTAATGGCGTATGGATACTTATGGTTCCAGCTTTTGGCAAAGTCTTCTAAGGCTGCTTGAGCAGCTTCTCTGTTTACCGCTGAGTAGATGGGCCTCATATCCTTGGCAAAGGCTTTACGATCTTTCCAGACCACGTATTTCGAAGCATTTCGGATCTGATGTACTACACAGATCTGGGTATCAGCTTGAGGGAAGACCGAACGGATGGTCTTGGTAAAGCCCTGTAGATTGTCGGTAACGGTAATCAGGATATCTTCTACTCCTCGGGTTTTGAGGTCTGTCAAGACGCCCATCCAGAAGCTGGCGGCCTCTGATCCTCCTACCCACATCCCCAAGACCTCTTTTTTGCCATCGTTTTTAAGTCCTACAGCTAGGTAAATGGTTTTATTCACCACTCGGGAATTATCTCTAACCTTGAATACAATCCCATCCATCCAGACAATCAAGTATTGAGGCTCGAGGGGTCTGTTCTGCCAGGCAAGGATATCCTCGGAAATCTTATCCGTAATCTTGGAAATGACGGAGGTAGAAATTTGAAAATCATAGAGTTCCAGAATTTGGGCTTCTATGTCAGAATTGCTCATTCCTTTGGCGTATAGCGAGATCACCATCGATTCTATCCCCTTGGCTAAGCGGGAACGCTTGAGGACCAACTGAGGATCAAAACTCCCATCCCGATCTCGAGGGACCGAAATCTGAGATTGCCCATAGCTGGTTTTGATCTGTTTTTTGCTCTTGCCATTATGTGAGTTGGGATTGCTGCTGCGCTGGTGTTTAGCGTAATCGAGGTGAGCATCCAGTTCTTCTTCGAGCATCTGTTCGATCCCACGTTTGTGGAGTTCTGACAGAAAAGCTTCGAGCTCCTCTCCTGATTTGAATTGTTTGAAAAATTCAGGGTTTAGTAGGTCGTTTTTGTCCATCTTGAATAGCGGTTATAGTAAAATACAAAATTCATCAAGCCGGCTCTAAACCCCCTTGATGAATTTTACACGCTTTTCAGGATACTACCAAGTAGAGCCAGTGCGCCTCTCACACCACCGTACGTACGGTTCTCGTATACGGCGGTTGGCTAAACACTCACGTTTGCCCTCTTTTGCCTGTGGGAATCGATTCTCTGAGCGAGCACTTGCTGAGAATACTTTCGGCTACTGGCCTATCCTCTTCTCGATGACCCTCCATTTCGGATTTACAGCTATTTCGATCCCTGATCCTAAGGCCCTTTCAGGCGGTTTAACCTTCAACCCTTCGTCTGATGCATATAACATCAACTACTATGGCCTCTGCTGACTCCCTAAAAAAAAATCAGGGCCTCCCCGGGTAAGATATACCGCTTTCGAGCTATGCCTGCCGCATCTACGTGATCCTTCTCTGGACAACTTTTGGGCTTTGAAAAGATGTGCTTTCTTACCCTCCAGACCACGCCTCTTATGCGATTCCTATTCGTCAGTACAGCTCTTTGCAGTCCGGCTTACTTCAGACCTGGGATTACTCCCAGCGCCCTTGCCGCTTGCTAACGCTTCTTCGTTGTCTAAGCGCGCAGGAGACTTGCACTCCCTAGTAAGATTTCTCCTGATACTTTCTGTATCTTTGAGATAATCTCGGTATAACATTCCGGGCACACACAAAACCTAAACTCTATACTCCGCTGACGCTACGTACGAAGTTTAGCTGCTCGTTGTGCTCAAATAAAAATATATAAAATGGCAAGTATTGATAGAGCTGATTGGCACTATGGAGGCGATTTCCCAGATGGTATTCCAATAGAAAATGGAGGCACCTGTACTTTTTAAGCATGGGTCAAAATTAATGAGGTGATTTTGACCCACTTATTGGCCTTCTTTCCTATACAGAATAATTTTTACAGGAATTTAATTAGTTCCTAAACTAATTAAATTCCCGCTATCACCCCTTTAAGAAAGGTATAGGAGGCCCCCATATTTTCTTTGCTTTCTGTTGGGAGTGCATTCATTATATCAATTATATTGGCTCTTGATTTTTTATCTCTTTCTGGGTTTCCAGTGTAATTTAAATGTAGCTTCTCATTTGATTCAAATGATTTTCCTTTCAGGGTAATAGGAAGGAGAAGAGAAACGGGAAAATACCTGTCAAATCTGGACAGAAAGATAATCTTATGAATGACTCTGTGCTTAAGATCAGAACTACAAAGTAAGTAACTCTCACATTTTCTCAACAAAAGTATTAGGTACAATTGTTCAAGCGTTGAATTTAGGGCTTTCCACTTTTTAGAACCCATGGTAATTTTTTTGATGAGGCTTAGCATTAGTAAAATGCTCAATTCTCTATCTCTAAGTTGGAGGTAGCTACTTTGATCTGTTCCAGAAAAATCATAATAAGTCTTCTGAACCTTGGCCCAATTCCCAAGATCTTCTATTGCTTGTTGAGAAAAGGCAACCTCAGTAAATCCTGTAGTGTACATTAAATCTATTCCATCAAGGTTTTGAGAAAATTTAATTAATGGCGTTTTACCATTTTGTGAATTCTTGCCATAGATGTTTTTAATAATCAAATCCAAAATATGGATTTCAAAATATTTCAGCTCAATTTGCATGAGAATATGTATTTAATGGTGTTGAAAGAGGCTTAATAATTTACTAATTGAGTAGCCTAAATATCGCGTAAAAAATTTGCTTAGTCTAAATCATTATTCATTATATGTAACATGTATATGTTAAACTCCATGGAGAGTGTTTGCACTATCTTGAGATAGCTCAGAACTGACTCAGTCCTGTTTAAAAAGTAAGTATTTTTACTTGTAGGATGGCACTTTCTTCTATGTAAAAGTATCACATATAGAACCCTTTCAAGTAGATTGGGATAAAGCTTCTAAGGTGTATTGTATTGGGAAGATGATCGAAAATTGTAGTCTGGAAGACTACTTAGAAATAGATGTCTTTCTTACTGAAAAGATAGTCGTCAAGTGCCTATAATCATAAGTTGTTATCTTATTCAAGAATATTTAGATTCTAATTAATTACTACCTAGAAAGCTTCTTTAGAAAGAAGCTGTTTCCCCTTACAAAATTTGGGCCCAGAAAACTGGGCCCTAGTAAGCCTTTACTCTTATATAAATGACTATGGGAATAAACGAAAAAAGTAGTCATTTACTGAGTAGACTTATCATATATAAGTTAAAAAATAAAACTCAAAAATAGCTCTTGGGGTTAAAGCTTAGCTTGTAATTATGAGTTGGAGGTAGTTAGAGGTTTTTTAGATAAAGTAGGTCACGAAATGGCCAAATTATGGAATAAGCTTATAGAGCAAAAATATTTGGTGGGAAGCTTGAAGACTTGGATGTATATTTATCTAGATAAGAAAGCTGGTAACAATGACTGATCACACCAGTCCTCGCTCAAGTGTTGGGCTAGCTGATAGCCTAACCGTTGTGCGTTATAAAAGAATTACTAGATCTGTAGAATGAATTCTGCCTAAGAAAAATGTATTGAATATGTCCTACACCAGAAAACTAGTCTCAATAATGTTCACCGATATTGTCGGCTACACTAAATTAATGCAAACCAGCGAATCAGCAGCGATCAGGCTGAGGAATCGACACAGAGAGGTATTTGATTCTCTGCATGAATCTTATCGGGGGAGGATTATCCAATACTATGGAGATGGGACATTGAGTATTTTTGAAAGTGCAGCAGATGCTGTTCGTTGTGCGATTGAAATTCAACGGGAGCTACGAAAAGAACCAGAAGTCCCGTTAGGATAGGGATTCATCTTGGGGATATCCTACTTAGTGACACAGATATCATTGGAAATAGTGTGAACTTGGCCGCCAGGGTAGAATCATTGAGAGTAGCTGGAGCGGTTCTGGTCTCCAATAAAGTCATGGAAGAAGTCAAAAACCAAGACGACATCCCTGTTCAGCTTATGGGAAACTATCATTTCAAAAATGATGAGCATCCTCGAAACATCTATGCGATATCGACATCCGGTTTGTTTGTCCCTTCGTCTGATCAACTTTCGGGCAAGCTAGAACCATCATCACAAAATAAGGAAATTGACTCAATTGTAGTCTTGCCATTTGACAATTTCACTGGAGAAACAAGTCGGGATTATTTGGTAGGTGGTATTCATGATAACCTTATTACAGCCTTGGCTAGAATCAGTTCGCTACGGGTCATTTCTAAGACTTCGACATTGCAGTATAAAAACTCGAATAAATCTATCCCAGAAATTGCTAAAGAGCTTAACGTGGATGCAATTGTCGAAGCTTCTGTTTCTAGCGTAAAAGACAAGATTCAACTTAATGTGCAGTTGATTCGGGCTTACCCGGAAGAAGATCATATATGGGCGGATATTTTTGATCGATCAATCGAAGACATCTATTCCTTATTGAATGAAATTACTCAAACGATATCTGAGAAGATCAATTTAGTGCTTACACCTAAAGAAAATGAACGTCTCGCTCATGCCCCTCAGGTAAATTCCCAAGCATATCAGGCATATCTAAGAGGGATGTTTCATTGGGAAAAGCTCTCCGTTAAAGATTTTGGGATTGCTAAAGAATACTTTGAACAAGCTATTGCGCTTGATCCATCATTTGCTCCTCCCTATGCAGCAATTGCTCATACTCTGATTGGCCAGGTTCAAATGGGGCTCGTTGCCCCTCCAGAAGCCATGCCCAAGATCTATCAAAATAATATGAAGGCCCTTGGACTTGCGCCAAACTTTCCCGAATCCCATTATATGAATGCCATTTTGAGTATGGTAGTAGAGTGGGATTGGGAGAAAAGTGAAACTGAATTTATCAAATCCCTAGCCGGTAATCCCAACCACTCTCTTTCACACGCCTATTATGGGCATTTACTGTTGATCCTAAAAAGATTTGAACAGTCTATTCGAGAGGTGAATATTGCACTGGATTTAGATCCCAATAATCCATTGGTTCTATCATTGGCAGGGGTGGTACATTTTCACAACGGCGCCACTGAATTAGCATTTGACTTACTCAATAAATCCAATCAAATAGATCCTAATAACATCTTGAATCATAGGATCATAGAAACCTACTATTTCCAAGCTGAGGAATATGACAAAGCCTTTGACATTCAGAAAAAAATCCAGTATTCGGATCAGGTATCTTGCAAAGCTATGGAGGAAGCCTATGCGGATGGAGACTATCTCAAAGCGATGCTTGCCCTCGCCCGTTCAAAAGCAACCCTTAGCAAACAGGGGTTTGTAGCCCCGGTTTGGGTAGCCTTGGCTTACAATAGAACTGGTTTATATGAGGAAGCAATGCAATGGCTTGAGCGTGCGTTTCAAATGCATGATCAGGATCTGCCCTACGTGTTCATTGTAAAGGAATTTACTACACTTAAGCATGATCCGCGCTTTACTCAAATCGCAAAAAAAATGGACCTACCTTTTGATGATAGGTAAATTAAACTCATTATGAACGCCCAGCATAAGCTAAAATGGTCATAGCTAGGGCCGTTCTCTGCAAGCAATACAAAAAGATAGCAACAATAGTTTTCAACACGAAAAACAACCAGTTAAAAATGACTTTGATAACAGGAAGTATAGAAAGAAATTTAAGTTTAGTGTAGAAAAAAAATTATTCGATTTAAAAAGTTATAATCATATGCTTCGACTACAATACAACATTATTATAGGAATTACAATTTTGATAGCATTAGCATGTCAGCCACAAGAAAGTATAGAGGATAAAGAATTATTCATGGATAAAAAGGAAATAGTAAAACAAAAATTTTTCCAGTCTTTGTGGAATGAACATGAATTTGATATTGCTCATGAAATTTTTACAGACGATTTCTATACTGAGTCAATGTCCTTTGAAACCAGTAACTGGATTGAAATGCACGGAAAAGGCTCAGAAAGTATGATTCACCACGTTAAATGGTGGTTAGATATCATTCCAGATGCAAAGATGCACATAACTGGAATCGCTGCAAATGATAATATGGTAGTTGTAACATGGCAGTTAGTTGGAACGATGAAAGGTAAACTACTTGACCATTTACCAAATCATAAATCACTCGAAATTTCAGGATGTTCTCAAATTTACTTTAAGGGTGATAGGATAAAAATGAATAGGACACTTTTAGATAAATATGGATTGTTTGAACAAATTGGAGCTCTATGAGAATTCATTTGAATACAAAACTAAAGCCAGCAGAGAACAATGTATATAACTCCATGCTCCCATATAGTCGCACGGGTCATATACGAACCGTTGACTGAAAAACAAAAAGGGACTTTCCCGAAAGTCCCAGCTTAAATCTTTGAGTAATCAAATTGCCACAAGTTTAAATCGTATTTTTAACAAAGCACAGATCCAGTCTATGAGCCTCTCAAAAATTCAAATTGCTTGAATAAGGGGTTTCTGCACGGATTGTCGTTGTGTGCAACCAGAATACCATAAATCACATGTTTAGAAAGCAACATTTTAACAAATAAGCCGCACGAAGAAATATGGAAATAATATGATTAGACTAAAGAATGCTTAAAAAGGCTGAACAGCTTTAAATAATTAGATAAATGGATAAACTTGGGAAAAATTAAAAACAAATTAAAAGAAACCAAAAATGTAAGTTTATGGAATCGAAAAATAACTTTGAAAAACTTAAAAAAATATTGTCTACACTGGAGAATAGTTTAGAAGTTAAAAAGAACACACCTGACTATTATTACCTAAATACCAATAAGAAAATTAAAGGTAAAGAAATGTTTTTTGGAGCTGTTCAAATAAGGAAAAGCTATGTAGCCTACCACCTATATCCTATTTATACAAATCCAGAACTCTTAGAAGAAATTCCAGATAGTTTAAAAAAAAGAATGCAAGGTAAATCGTGCTTTAATTTTAAAAAAGAAATAACTATAGACCAGCTATATGGAATAAATGAGTTGACAAAAAAGAGCTATAAAAAGTTTATAGAAAAGGGATATATTGACAATTAATTAAAGGTAGTACATAATAATACACAAAACGACAATGCTCCGCTAATCGCTATGCACTGCGTTTGTGCTGAACGTCAGACTGTGCAAAAGCCCTATCAATTGGGCTGAAAAAATTGTATCTTAGATATAGCAAAAAACAACCACAATCATGGGGCAATTCCTGGGATCAAACCACCATCAATTCGAATTCTTTTATTTGGAAAGAACTATCCATCGCTGTTAAAAGCCCTGTCCGATCTATTGAGTTGTTGTCAGTAGCGAGCGTAATTTGAGGATAATTATGAGTACGTATTTTGGGAAGTACTTACAATCCAGGGAAACTTTTTCCTAATAAATGATTAGAATAAGAGTTGATTGAGAATATTATAATTATGCAGCCAAGAAAATAGGCCTCAATAGGAGTTTTCCCTTATCCAGTAGATAAACAGTTTCCCGTAATTTATTTTTGGCTATAAAGTTTACAACTCTCAAGAGCTTTGCTTGTCATTTCCTAATCAAAGTCGAAGAATAAAGATTATGTATAGAATCTTAAGTATCGGATTATTTTTTGGAATGCTTTGCCTTGTCAGCCAAAGTCAAAATCTCAATCCCCAAATTGAAAAGATTGATGGTATTTTTTCAGACTGGAATAATAGGACTTCTCCTGGTTGTGCTGTTTTAGTATATACAAGCAAGCAAAAGCTGCTGCTTCAACTTAATTGGTTATCTTTAATCTAAATGAAATTCACACCTTAAATAGCTTTCTTCTGTTCCACTTTCCTTTGACGATATACACCTATTTTTCCGAAAAACACAATATTAATATACTACTGGTTGAAAATGATAAAAGACAGTATGACCCTTTTGAGATGGTGGTAAAAGAACTCAGAAAGACCTGACCCATTATTATTTTTTCAACTTCCCGAAACGGGGAAGATAGAACCGCTACTATAGATGCTAGTGCCGATCAATATCTATCCAAGTCCTATAGCTACACGGAGATGTTGATTAATTTGGGCGCGCAAATAAGTAAAGCAGAGAGGAGAGAATTAGATTAATAAATGATCGATGAAGTTGGTGTAAAGCATCATAAATCCTTTTCATTTTAAAGAAAAATTCATTATTCTGTACTAATAGAAAAGGTCACATTCAACATGCCTGAAGCTAAACCTGTAATCTTCCTTACATTTGCTAATGATAAGGATGGGCGATTCCTCGAAGCACTAAAGCCTGAGCAAAATGGCATCAATCAGACATTGGCAAGCTTCCAAAAAGATGGGGGGATTGTATTCAATTCTGGTTCTAGTAAGGAAGAAATCCTCAAAGGCTTAAACCAGTTTACAAGTCAGCTTACTATTTTCCATTTTTCTGGTCATTCAGATGGAAAGGGTTTACAGCTGGAAGCTCCCGAAGATGAGCAGCTTGAGGGAAAAAGTTTGGTAGAAATTCTCAGGGAAGAAGTTAAGCTAGATCCTAAGCTGAAGTTGATTTTCCTAAACGCATGTAATACGAAAGGAATTTTAAAACATCTACAAGAAATAGGGGTGCCGGCAGTTATTCTTACGACTTCAGAAATTTTAGATAATGCAGCGAAAAAGTTTTCAATCGCCTTTTACCGATCCCTGACTTCAGGTAATAATTTACAAACAGCTTTTGCTCAAGCAAAGAGTCTGATTGAATCTAAAAATAAAAGCCTTCCTATTTATAGAAGTCTTACATGGGATGAAAGCGAAGATGATGGGGTAAGGGTTCCCTGGGGGCTTTACATTCAAGATGAGAGAATACTGAATTGGAAGTTAAGAAATCAGGACCCTCTCGACGACCTGCCTAAAATTCCAGATAAATATTACCAAAAATTACCCAAAGAACCTTTTATCAATCTCCGTCCATTTGTAAGGAAGCATTCAGCTATTTTTTTTGGAAGAGGACAGGAGATTGCTTCCATGTATAAAAAAATTCAAGGATCACATGCTATTATATTACTGTATGGACAGTCAGGAGTTGGTAAGTCTTCATTTTTAGATGCAGGTCTTTTGCCAAGGATGGAAGAGGAATATGACAGCATTTATGTGAGAAGAGGAAATCGGGGAATATTAAGGGATTTGATGGAAGTCCTTGAAGTAGAAACTCCTGAAGGAATAAAGGACGCCTGGATTAAGAAGGAAAAAATGGCTTCCAAACCGTTAGTTATATTTATTGATCAGGTAGAAGAAGCTTTTACACGTCAAAGTATTCCTGCTGCCAGCCAGGAATTAGAAGAATTTTTGGGTATGCTTTCCTTCTTGTTTGATGAAAGGGAAGACAAATTATTGGGGAAAATAGTTTTATCCTTCAGAAAGGAATATTTGCCTGAGATAGAAGACCTTGCTTACCGATTTGATTTAGCTTTCACCAAATTCTTTTTAAAACGCCTGGATAAAAGGGGAATAGTTGAGGCAATAGGAGGGATCAACGTCCACCCAAGCACACAAGAGGCATACGGACTTAGCATACTAGAAAGGGAGGAAGAAGAACTTGCTAAGTTAATTGCAGATGATCTCCTTGAAGATACAGAAAGTGCGCTCGCTCCTATCTTACAAATTCTTTTGAGTCGTATGTGGGAGGCAAATGAAAGGAGAGAGTTCTCTGTAGAACTCTATCAAAAGCTGAAAAAAGAAGGATACTTATTGCAGGATTTTTTTGATCTGCAACTAAAACAATTGAAAGAGAAGCTGCCTGAAATTGTTGAAACCGGCTTTGCCCTTGATCTCCTTTTTTCCTACACAACGAGTCTGGGAACAGCTGGCAGTCTTTCTGATGCAGTCTTAAAAGAGAAATACCCCCACTTGGCTAAGGAACTTGATCGGGCTCTACCAGAGATGGAAGATCTTTACCTAATTACCTCCAACGAAAAGGCTCTTCGTAGCTTGAGTCATGACACCCTTGCACCCATTATTCAGCGGGAACATAAGAATTCGGATAAAGTAGGCCAAAGAGCATTTAGAATTTTAGAGAGTAAGCATCTAAATTCTTTGAATAATCATTCCTTATTGGATGAAATTGATTTAAAGACAGTAGAGGAGGGGAGAAGAGGGATGAGGAGATGGAGGGAAGAAGAAATTTCTCTAGTCAAAGAAAGTCAAGCTGTCAGAGAAAGGAAAAGGAAAAGAAATCAGCTTATCAAGAACTTGGCAATTCTAGCTGCGGTCACAATTTTATCTATTAGTGCAATTGCCATATTCTTTGGCTTAGAGTCAAACCTAAGAGAAAGAAAAACCAAAGCGCTTTTATTAGTTGCTGATTCCAGGGAGAACTTTGGTGAAAACCCCAGGCTCTCTGTACGCTTAGCAGAAGCAGCTTATGCAATAGATAGTGTTCAGCCGGATCCTAAGGTAAGCGCAAATTTAGTAGCTAGTTATTACAATCATTTAAAGCAGAAGCAATTCTTTCCTGCTACGATTTTTCAGCATAGAGATGAGGTAATTGGGGCAGAATTTGGGAAGTTGGGACAAAAAGTTTTGACGTGGTCAAAAGATGGACATACAAAATTATGGGATAGGAGGGGTAATTTACTTGCGGATTTCCCCCAAGATGTAGCAATAAAGGGAGCAACATTTAATCCCTCAGCAAATAAAGTATTGACCTGGTCTGAAAGTTCCAAAGCCATGCTATGGGCAGTTGACGGCTCTCTTTTGGCAGAGCTCTCACACAAAGCAAATCTTCAAGGAGGGATGTTTAATCGAAGAGGAGATAAAATCATAAGCTGGTCGCTAGACAGCACTGCAAGGCTTTGGAACTTAAGAGGTAATCAATTAGCTGAATTCAGGCAGCAGGGGATCATTAACGAGCTAGTATTAAATAAGGAAGAAGATAAAATTTTAAGTTGGGGAACGGATACCTCAGCTATTCTTTGGGACTTGGCAGGAAACCCTCTATCAAAATTCTCTCATAAAAAGGGGCTTGCTGGCGCAACCTTCAGTAATGGAGGGGACAACATTCTCACATGGGGATATGATGATAGAGCTATTTTCTGGGATTTAAACGGAAATAAATTAGCTGAATTCTCTCATAGAAAATGGGTAGTAAATACAGCTGTATTCAACAAAAATGATGATAAAGTACTTCTCACTTTTGGCCTACCTATTTCTAGAATAAAAACAGCCATACTATGGGATTTAGAAACCGATAAACAAATTGAATTACAACATGACGCTTTTGTAAGTAGAGCCATCTTTAATGATGCAGAAGACAAAATTCTCACATGTTCCCATGATAAGTATTTAAGACTTTGGAATCTTGATGGGAGTTTAATCAAAAAATTCCCACATGATGAATCTGTTATGGGAGCGAAGTTTAATGAGAAGGAAGACCTGATTCTTAGCTGGTCCAATAATATGGCTTGGTTTGAGGATGGAGGAAACGCCTATCTTTGGAAGCCCTCAGGAAAACTTATCGCAAAGTTACCTCACAAGGCAAAGGTTAAAGGTGCTAGCTTCAATAAAGAAGAAAATGAGCTTTTCACCTGGTCAGCAGATGGGACTTGTAAACTCTGGGATATTTCTGGGAACTTACTTGCTGAATTCATTCATGGAGACGCACTTAATGGAGCTATGTATTCTAATGATGAGAGCTATATGCTTAGTTGGTCAGCTGATAGTAGTGCGAGATTATGGGATTTGAATGAAAAGTATTTGGTGAAATTATCCTTAAATGATTCGGTATACGGTAACACTAATTCGTTCTTTATTAATTCCGACAAACAAATATTGGTTTGTGGAGAAAGAATTCGGTTATGGAATTCCTCAGGCGAATTTGTAAAAGATTTTGATTCAGGCAGGGAATCTGATGATGAAATACTTGGAACCGTCGTATCAGATCAAGGGCGCTATATAGTGAGCTGGTCTAAAGGAGATGAGCTTTCTTTATGGAATAATACAGGGGACCTCATACAGCAATTTTCTATTGATAAGCGCATAAGGTCTGCCGTATTCAATAAAGATGGGAATAAAATCCTTGCTTGGACCGGAGACGGAGCTTACATCTGGGATATAAATGGGACGTTACTACAGGAATTTTCGCTTAGGGAGGATGCATTGAGAGTAGCTATGTTTAATTCAACAGAGGATAAAATTCTTACCCTGGCTGATGATGGTAAATCTATTCTTTGGAGCCTGGAAGGAGAGAGGCTAGCCGAGTTTACTCATACAGATAAGCAAA
>JBCBRM010000090.1:0-15291 GCA_039819665.1 Bacteroidota bacterium | reverse complement strand
TGTACCTGAGTAGAAAATCTAAATTGCTGATATTCAACTCCCTCTGGATAGAGGACAGCCCTGCGGGGTATTGAGACGATTGAGATAAGTTTGAAGATCTTCATCTTTATTTCCTCTGGATAGAGGACAGCCCTGCGGGGTATTGAGACAGCTAAGGTAAATTTCTGCATTTGTATAAAATATTTTCCTCTGGATAGAGGACAGCCCTGCGGGGTATTGAGACGTGTACTAGGTGAAATTGTCATGATTTCTGAATTTTTCCTCTGGATAGAGGACAGCCCTGCGGGGTATTGAGACACCAATAAGAATGTACAATAGATTTTTCATTTTTCTTCCCTCTGGATAGAGGACAGCCCTGCGGGGTATTGAGACTGGAATCCTTCTTAGAATCCTCCAAAACGAAAAATTTCCTCTGGATAGAGGACAGCCCTGCGGGGTATTGAGACATGAATCATGAGTTGAAAATAGTGTGATCATTTTCCTCTGGATAGAGGACAGCCCTGCGGGGTATTGAGACAGACTGTTTTAAAAGTAAAGTTAAAAGTGAAAACCTCTGGATAGAGGACAGCCCTGCGGGGTATTGAGACTTCGTTTAAACGGCTATTTTTAAAGCATTCGTAGGTTGCTAGCTATTAGAGGAGTTAATACCATCCGTAGAAAGATTCTTTCGACTTTGCATAGCATCTTATCTAGAAGTTTGATATGAAATTCATGATTGAATTCCTTCACATAATCAGCTTGCTCACGGAGAATCTATTCAAGTAGAATGGAGCTAGGCATATAAAGCAGTTTGAATGAGAAATAAGCCCTCATGCCTGGATCCAAAAGCATCTTTGCAGAAAGACCTACCCATTGATATGATTATTTTTGAATAGCCCAAGCCCCAAAATTTGTCTAAAAAAATCTTTGCCATCTTTGCCCCCTTTTTAAAGGACATCAGGCATGAAACAGCATTTTTGAGGTAGTTGTTAACCTGAGATTCAAGGATCCAATTCCTTCTGACTTCCCCCTTCAATCATAAAATACTCCCAGACCTAAGCATAGGCACCCGCTCATGATATCTATATCTCCCATCCAAGATGATGCAGTCCAGATGCCTGTGCTTTCTGACCGGAATGGCCAGTTTGTTGCACGTATTGAGTCTATGGATCTTTTCTGCAGTATGTGTCTGTATAAATGGTAGGCGGAGTTGGAATTGCTTATTCTTCCTCTTTTAAACATCCCTTTTCCATAAACAGGCAAGGTTTAGCTCTAATGAGTTTTGCTTCTAGCTCCGGGTCAAGGCCTTCGCATTGGTACAAGCTCTTTACTTCAAGCAATTGCTCAAAGGTGAGATTTCTTGCCTCCTTTAGGTTTGCTCTCTCAAGATTTGCATCTTTTAATCTTGTTCCACTAAGGTTTGCTCTTTCCAAGTCAGCTCCTGTAAGGTTCGCTCCAGTTAGATAGGCTCCTTCAAGATCCGCGTGATATATTTTAGCGTCAGTAAGATCAGCATTGGATAGCGATGCTTTATTGAGCTTTGCACTTGGAAGGCCTGTCTTTCTAAGATTTGAATTAGCTAAAGATGCTCTCTCGAGATTTGCAATATCTAATCGTGCCCCACTAAGATTAGTCCCGCCAAGTTTTGCCCCTTTAAGATATGCTCCAAATAAATATATTCTGCAAACATTTAATCGATTTAACCTCTTTATATTCCCTACAATTCTATAGGTGGCCTCTTTTTCATCCCAACCTAAAAAATCTCTTATCTCATCCTGATATTTTTCAATTTTACTATTCTTTGAAGTTATGTATTCGTATGCTGAAAGTATGATCCCAAATAGGATAATATCAAATAACATTCCATGAGCCTCTATTACCACATCTTTTTTGCTATCAGAATCTAAATAAGTAAGGTCTAAAACAATTATTCCTATCAATGTTAGTATTCCGGCTACAAAAAAGAATCGGATCTTATTCGCCATAATCCAGTTAGCTGCTTTTTTTATCATTTTCTTTTGTATACAATGTTAATATTACACTTAGTCGTTCTAATAGTAAGAAGACTGATTTTCTTTATCAAAGTTGAATAAATTTTTGATTAGGCCTAATCCTGTTAAATTAAATCCCCTTTCTCCAAAAGCCCCTTTACCTCTTGATGAATCCGCTCAAAATTTCGCTGCAGCTCCTGCTCTGAGACCTCAGTCTGAAGGGGGATCTTCTCACCCTGATGGCCTCGTCTTTGGATCTTCCCCCAAAAGCTTTCGTTTCTCTTGCCAACAGTCAGCCCTACAAACTCCCCTACCCCCAGGCTCATAAGCTCAGGTCCGGTGATAAGCTCTGCTTCGCGGATTCTGTGCGAATAGCTCTTGCTCCTTCGGGCAGAAAAAGTCCCCTCCCCCGACTGAGAACGGGAAAACTCTATCACCTCCTTATCTCCTTTGCCAAAAATGCGGGAGATGTAGTCAGCCGTTTTTTGATTGGCTACCCGGCCAAAAAGTTGATTGTTGAGATTGCCGATGATTACCTCCGCATGTACCTGTCCGTAAGACTGGATCATCTGGCTGATATCTTGGGCCATGTAGATCGTAGCAATCTTATTCGATCGGGCTGTAGCAGGAATTTGATCGAACTTGGGAATATACAAGGTTGGCGCTTCATCTAGTAGTACCAATGAATGATGCTTGTGCTGCTCATTCATAAGCTTTAGGGCAACGGTGATAATCAGGCTCACCGCAGGGGCCAGGGTATCTGCCAGACTTGGGCTGGTGCCTATGCATAGAAATACCGGTTTTTGGGGATCATTAAGATTCAGGGAAAAATTATCTCCGGATAAGACCCAGGCAATCTGGGGATTATTTAGCGAGGATAGCGCAATCTGCAAGGTCCCCATCATGCCCGATATCTGTTTGGCTGATTCGGCTTTAAGGGCCACAGAAAGAGAAGCAATCAGTCCCGCCGTTTCCGGATCTTCTTCCAGTAGCCGCACCAGGCTTTCGTAATTCTTATTGCAAATCATAGCCACCACATGCGGCAAACTGCTCATTCGTGGGTGATGCTTTTTCATGTACCAGATAACCGCTGTCAGGATGGCATGAGCAGAGCGCACCCAAAAGTCCTTTTGCTTGATGGACTCAGGCATGAGGTTGGAAATCAGGCTTAAGGAAAACTCCTCGGCATAAGCCATGATGGGAAGGTTCTCAGGCTTAAGGGGATTGATCCGGGATGATCGGCTGAGGTCCGTAAAACTTACCAGCTCAAGCTTTGGCTGTATTTCCCCCGCCTTAGCTTTCCTTTTGAGGTAGCTATTATATACCGTTTGGGAAAGAGTGGGGAATTTAAAGTCATAGACTATGCCCGCATAGTTTTTTTCGATGGCTGCTTCTATAATCGGCTCAGCGACTGAATAGCTTTTGCCCGAACCTGCAGAGCCGATCACTAATATCCCCCTGAAGGGATTGCTGATATTAATCCAGCCGTCTTTGAGCCTGAGACTAAATCCCAATTTGCTCTTTATCCGCTTTCTGGGATTTTGTATCCGTTTTAAGCTTGGGGTACTGAGGCTCTTTGTCCATATGGGAATGCTACTAAGGCAAAGGAAAAATGAAATTGGATAGAGCAGGTCTAAGTAGGGCAGATAATCCAGGCGGTACATAAGCAGGAGTCCTAATACTGTCAAGCCCCCAGAGATCAAGGCCGCAGGTTTGGAGATGTCCTTATCATCCTGATCCTCCCTTTCCTGATAGAACAGAAAAAAAGAAAGCATATAAAGCAGTATCCCTCCATACCGCAAAAGCAATCTGTAGGTATACACATAAGGAATTAGCTTCTTCCAGATCATTGCCTCCCCTCCTCCCCCACTCCAAAGGATATAATATTCCAAGCCGGCCAGAGAAAGAAAAAAAGCACTTAACCCAAATAGCAGGTAAATTTCTGCCTTCGTTTCTTTAGCGTTCATAGTCTCTATCCCTATATTGCTTTCGGCTCATCTGCCTTTTTCTTACCGGAAGTACCCTCCCCTGCCCTATCAGGTCCGGATCATAAGCAAGCTGATAATTGGCTCCCTTTCTAAGGGCTGAGCCCAGCTTCCCAATTCCTGCCGGCTGGCCCTGAATGTTTCTCTTTGGAGATTTCGGTTCCAGGCCTTCCTTTGTGCTTAGTCTAGGTCCTGCTCTTTCATTAATCTCTCTTTGCATTCCTCCCTTTAGCCTTCCCACAGCTTTCTTTTGAGAGAGTCTCTCTGCAAAGCTTTCGCTGGGTCTTCTTTCGTACTTCATCTCTTTATCCCAGATCTTTTCGGCCTTTTCTACAAAAGCCTCTCTGTCAAAGCCGCCCCTAACCGCTCCGCTTTTTGTAGCCCTGTGTTTGGAGAGCGGGCTAAGCTTTATCTTATTCGCTACATCTTTTCTAGATACTATAACATGAATATGTGTCTGAAGGCCTGGCTTTGTTTCTCCCTGTTTGGCTCTACCTGCTAATACATCCGGATCCTTGCCGTGATAAGTTCTGCCCTGCTCAATCTTGGCAAAGTACAGCAGATCGCGTCCTTCCAAGCCCTTATTAAAATTCTTCGCATAAGCATCCATGACAGTCCGGGTATAGGCCATGAGCTTTTTTTCATCATTGCCGATATGTTCCAGCTCTTTTTGGGAAGGGGAAATATTGATCAGGAAAAACTTGGCGTCTTTCTTCCCCAGATTCTTCTTATTTGCATCCAGTCTCCGAACCGCTTCTTGCAGCCCTAGCCGATCGCGGCTGTGGGAAAAAAAGTTTCTTCTTTCCTGGGGAGCTTTGCCCTTGTTCTCTTTATCTAGATAGCGAGCAAGTTTAGCAGCACTTCCGGTATTACTCCCTTTCTCTGCCCTCGTAATTTTGATGTTCATCTCCCCTCTTTTACCATCATAATTCTGCCTGATTCATGCAACTTAAATCGTAGCGCTCCTTCCTTGCCGCCTTCATGTTCAAAGCCTCGGTATACTCTGGTTACACCCCCATAGAGTAAAGCATAAATATCCAGCTTCGAAAAGACCAGGTTCCCAACCGAAAGGGGCAAAAAGAATTCACAAGCATTGCAGCGAATCTCTTCGTCTTCTAGCTTCAGCTCTTGCCATACCTTTTCACACATCGGACAGCTAAGCCCATCAATGCCGGGGAACTTACTGACAGTTTTAGCGGCCTGTATTGACAGTCCTTCTAACTTATCCCATTTGGCAAAGCCCGCCTCCAAAGACAGCATGGCCTCTGCCATGGGTTTGATAAATGCATGTTCATTTGTCTTTTGCATCCTGACCAGAAAGTCCAGTTGCCTTTTGATCCCGCCCAAAACTTTGTTTTGTCCGGCGCTGCTAAAGGATTTGGGATCATATCCTGTGCGGTGGAAAAACTCTACCATAGCATCGAAATAGCTCCAAAGGCTTTGCTCTGCTGCTTCTGCCAATGACTTGGCTTTTCGATGGGCCGAAGGGGAAATCTTTACATTTACCCGCTTTGTATCCTTTTTTGTATCCATACTCAGCTTCATTATCAGGCTCTTAAGCCATTGGAGATACAAAAAAGATACTTCGGGCAGGCAAAATCGCCTCGCAGAGCAAGTAGAACGGGATAGCAAAGCGGCCATCCCGTTCCATCTTGCTGTCTTTCGACACGAGGGGGCCGGCCGCTGGACTGAAATGAAGGAATAGCATATTGCTGAATGAAGGATAGCCCCTGTTCTTCGAAAGACCCGAATGCACTGAGTCTTGCCCCTTGCTCTGAAAAGGGAAAGCGAAGGGAAGGAGGCTACCTCTCTTTGAGCCCCTTTCTGTAGACTTATACGCTCTTACTTTTTGCTTACCGTACATAAAGAAAAAATATATGACAAAATCGTCATATACAATTACGGACTCCTTAGCCAAAAGATTCAGTTCCTGTTCTTTCGGCAACAGAAAAGATGTTTCGAAAGCAGATAGATTCGTTCGAAATATCAGCTTATTTCGAACTCCTTTGAGCGCCCAAAATCCCAGAGATGGATTTGGGCAAAGCGGATCGTTTACATTTCCCCTGAATTGGCAAATGAATAATAACCTCTTGAAGAAATGATCACATGATCCAAAACCGGGATGTCAAATAGCTTCCCAGCTTCCTTACATTTTTGGGTGATATTCCGATCTGCCTGGGAGGCTTTTAAATTGCCACTGGGGTGATTGTGGACTAAAATTATTGAACTGGCCAGAAGCTGAACGGCTTCTTTAAAAATGATGCGAGTATCAATTACCGTTGCATTTACTCCTCCTTCGAAAAGCTGCTTGGCCATTTTAAGTTCATGATTGCGGTTGAGGTACAGCACATAAAATACTTCATGATCCAGGTCGGCTAAAGTAGGTCCTAAAAACTTTGCAACGGCTTCTGCGGAATTGATCTTTGTTCGGCTAAGCTCTTCTTTGCATTTGCGTCTATAAATTTCAAAGGCTGCTAAAATGCTCCATGCCTTTCTCTTTCCTATGCCCCTAACTTTCATCAGATCCAATAGGCTGGCTGAGGCAATAGCGCTTAGGCTTCCGAAAGATTTAAAAAGCTCCTGACTTAATCTTGTATTACTTGTTCCCAGAATTAGAGAGAGTAGTTCCAAATCTGATAGAGTTGACAGACGGATTCCTCTTAATTCTAGCGGCTCCTGATTCACATTTCTTAAGCTGATAATCTTTGTCATTGTCTTGAGAGTTTTGGGGATTCCCCCCGTGAAAAAATTTTTCTCTCAAGCTTTCAAAGTACTCCCCTCCTGCGGAGCGTTCGTAGCAGGGATAAGCCTGTCCATACCTGCGGGCAAAAAAATACACTTGGATGAAGGCTAAAAAAGGCTAGAAGTTATTAAGACTAGTGGGCCTCCCTTTGCTGAATCATCAGAAAGGGGAGGTTTGGCTTGCGCAGAGGGGTCCGAGGAAGATTTTTTTGTCAGCAGCTCGTCTCGGTATTGACAGGCTGCGATGATGGGCATATTCTCTCATGAAGCTTGAAAGAAAAAAAGGGCTGGTGGGAGGCCAGAAATCCTATAAGCAACAAATGGGATGCTTAGAAGAATGGGGATATTTCCTAAGCCTGCAGATGATATGTTAAGCTTACTTATTCCAGAAATTTCTTATCATCATTGAGCCGCTTATCTCTGGAGAAAATCTCCAGCTGACTTTCTGCTATTTCACACAGCCTTGCAAAACGGGCCTCCTTGCTGGCACCAGCCATGATAAGATAGGAATTATGAGTCTCTAGATTAGAAAGGATAATCAGTTGAGTAATACTGGCATAGTCTCGAATATTGCCCTTTATATCTGGGTTCTCTATTCGCCATTGTTTAGCTGTTTGCCCAAAAAGAGCCAGATTGATGAGGTCTGCTTCAGTAGCATAAGCCAGACTTTTCTCTTTTCCTTTCAATTTAGGAATGAGGCGGGTTTCTATTGCTTCTGTTTGAAGGCTATAATTAATCTTGGAAAGAAAGCGACTGGTACTCCATTCTAATTTCTGTCGCTGAAATTCCTCAGACTTAAGGCGCTGAAATTCTTTAATAAGTAACACCTTAAACATTGGACTAATTGCCATAGCAAACTCAAAAGCAATATCTCTGTGGGCAAAAGTCCCTCCATATCGCCCTGCTTTTGCCCAAATACCTTTAGCTTCCGTTTTATTTACCCACTTTTTCACAGACATAGTAAAATTCATATCTCCTGCATATCTCATAATTCCCTCAAAATTGAGGGAATTAAAATTTGGGTTATGAGTCTGCTCCCATGCGCCCAAAAAACTAAGCGTAGATCGGGTTCTGAGCCAGTTTTCTATAATCTTTGACCCTTCCTCCATTCCAGATACCATATCTGTCAAGGATATAAAATCGTCATCTTTTACCGATTTTATCGATATTTCACGCCCTTCAATATGCAGTTTTTCACTCATTGTATCTTCTATTCAATCGAAAGCTGTTTTGAATATTTCAGTGTTTTAGTCTGGATGAATTATTTTTTTCAGAGCCAAAACCCGCGTACTTCAATATAGTACATTTATATACATACAAAAATATACTATAATGATAGAAGGCTAAACACATAGCATCTACATTCAGGAAAAGTATAAAATAGTAGGGGTTCCGAGAATCCAAATTAGCCCCCTTCCCCCCTACTCTATTAAGCTTGCAGATCTCCAGATTCCAGAGCCCTCTTAAAATACTTCGTAACTGACTTACGGCTGATTCCAGCCTCTCTCGCAATTTGACTCTTAATATATCGACCTTTTATGCCGAGGCTCTTTTTTGCGCACTTTAAAAAGCTTTGGTACTTCTTAGGGTCTATATCTCTATAAGAATCTGGTTGCAAGAGTTTGGAAAATTTCGGATGAGTATTTCCTAGATCAATTTCTTTTTTGTAATACTGAACATGGGAAGCAGGGTCACTAGTATAATCAAAATGCTCCCTAAACTCATTGGGGAATTCGCCTGGGGATTTGCTCCCACTCTCCCCATGCTCTAATTTATCGAGTCTTTCCTCTATACTTCGCCAAATATCCAGTAGCCTTTGTTCACTTTCAGCCAACTTATATCTATCCTCACTTAGGCCAATGCCTGGGTGATTAAGTTCTCTGGGTTTTAGTTCCTCGGGTTTCATTTGTCGAAAGCCGATTTGATCTATGTATGGCTTGCTTATGGGATCGCTCTGCTGAGGCATTGAAGTATGGCCCGACTGATCCATCTGCGCCAAAATCTGCTGCATGACTTTCATCGTATCTGCATTGCCTTGCTGATAGCGGGCACGATGTGCCGCAGTCAAGGCAGTTTGTCTATCCTGACGGGTTTCGTGCGCAGCCATGAGTTCAGCTTCTCGCTCGGGATGGATGGCTGCTACCGCTCGATCCGAATAATGATTGGAAACAAAGGACAGCAGAATAGCCAAGGCATATGCAAAATAGACCAATTTCCGATGCCCGCTTTGTTTGTCAGTAACAGCCAGATCAAAACGGCTTTTGTCTCGATGGTAGTCGTCCTTAGCCGCTTCGGTTTTGGCAGCCTGTTCTGTGCGAATGGCTGCCAGTTCGGCTTTATATTCCGACTCTATGCCCTCGATCTTGCCTTGCAGCTCTGCAATGAAACGGGAACCAAATGGCGTAATGGCTCCATTCCAATGAACCGCTCCGGTTCCAGGCTTGTAGGGACAAGTCGATTTGCAGGAACGATTATGTCCGGGCTGCGAAGCCTTACGGGTGTCCTTGATAGCAGCGATCTGAGCTTCCAGTTTTTGGATTTGGGGTTCGTAGGTTTCTTTGGCATTTGTGCGTCGCGCTTCGAACTCCGCGCCCAGATTGTCCAAAGGATTGGCCATGACTGCCGTGGTAGTTTCATAAGATACAAAGTCCACGCCCTGCAGATTGGCATAGATGTCAAGGAACAGCAGGGCAATCAAGCCGATGATGGCCGCGATAAACATGGGTTCGTGTCCCTCGGTCTTGTATTTCCTCTCAGCAATATAATCCAGGATGGTAGCTGTAATACTGCTTATAAGAAAATAAGCAATCAAGGCTATACTCATAGTTACCAGGTAGGGGAGAAAATCCCCATGCATATCAGCAAAGCGTTCCAGCATTTTCTGGTAGAAATTCAGGCTCATAAAGCTATTGTACCAAAGCACGATAAGGGTAAAGAGCTGGGCGGCCACAAAAACCCAAAACCATTTGCGTAGGGTAGGAGCATCTTTAAGCTTTCCAGAAAATCCGTCGATGATTGTTGTAATATTGTCAAACATGGCTATTGCTTATTTAGAGTTTTTAAGGGAGGTAAAGTAGGATCATTCGGATAATGAAGGCGGTGCTCTTCTTGCCATCGAGCTTCGATCTTGATGCCAGCATTTTTCCAGAATCTGACTTTTTTAGCCCAGGACCAGGAATAGGGATCAAAGATTTCTGTAGTTCCCCATCTATCCACGTCTTTGTTTGCTTCACGATATTTCCGCTTGATTTCTGCAAGTTCTTCTGCTGTGCTATACCAAACAATAGGACAGGTCTTGCAGGCTATCCAGGCTTGTTTTTTCTCTGGTTTTAAACGGGATAAAGGACTTCGAGCAGAGGATCTTATTTGTGCCTGAAGGTTTGAAATAGAAAGGAGTAGGGCCAATACGCCCAAATTGATTAATTTTGTCATATCATTTAATGATTAAGCCCTGGGTATGAAGTTTGCCGACCGAATATCCAGGGCAATTGTTTGAGGATAAATTTCTACTGGGTATTATCCTTCACCCATTGTTCAAATTTTGCTTTATTGATTTTTATTCTTCCAAAATGCTTTCGGGCAATCCCCTCCAATTTTGAAAGTTGGATCCAATAATAGATTGTTTCTTTTGCGACTCCTGCGATTTCCGCAGCCTGTTTAACTGTAATTTCTTTTTCACCCATATTGCATATTTAATCATTTTTATTATTGCAATATAGTATTTTTATACTCAAATGATACTCATTTGATACTCATATAATATATTTTTTAATAATTGATATAGTTTCAAGTATTTAGTAGGATGGAAAATGGCGTAAACCCAGACTATTTGTATAACCTTGAAAACCTAGCAGATCTGCTAGGTTTTAAAAAAAGAACATTACAAGAAGCTTTAAGTAGGAAGGAATTGAAGGGATTTAAAAAACACGGGCGTTGGTTTGTTTTGGGAAAAGATTTAATTGAATACCTAACCAAAGAAGGATAAACTTTCCCCTACTTCACCCTTTCAAGAAATAGAGAAAGATGCGTGGCATTAGTCTAATTCTTAAAGCCGTAAACTTTTCAACAAACATTAGAACCAATCGATAAATAATCTACATTTTGTATGTACAAAATGTAGATTATTTCTGCGCAAAGTACAGATCAAGAGCCTGGTAAATAATAGATGCCCTACTCATACCCGTACGCGCTTTTTCACTGGAAAGCTTATCGTACAGATGTTCAGGCATGCGAACATTAAAACTAACCCGTTTGTTACTCGGTTTTTTAGGGGCTGCTTTTTTTCGAGTTCTTGGAGGGGGATTTACAGGCTTCTCTTCGGTTTCCTGACTATGAATTTGCTGGGCTAGCTCTTCTGCTTTTTTTATGTCTTCGGTACTTAGAGTACGTTTAGTGAATTTCTTTGCCATGATTTACGCTTTTTCGGTTGCTACTTCTACTATTTCCTGATACAAGGACTTTATTTCCTCTTTGGCCTTAGGATCGCTCCATTCCAAGACACCCACTCCCTCATGATTGGCTTCTCCATAAGCGATCCTGTGTCTGATCTGAGTTTGCAGGATATCCACTTGGTATTCTTCTGAATATTCCTGGACTGCTTCTACTATGAATTGGTTGAGATTGGTTCCCTTGGTCATATTCACTACAACATAGGCAGGAATCTGACCAAACTTGGCACGAATGATCTGCAAATGCTGCATAAACTCCAAAACAGCCTTACGATCACTACCGCTATTGGGATTGAGAGGAACCAGCACCATATCTGAGAGCGATACAGCTGCTGTAGTGATCCCTTCCGAAACAGGCGGGCAATCAATCAAGACCACCTCATAGTGGCGGGAGCGTTCAGGTATATCCTTCAGGATGGTCCGTTCATCCTTACTCAGAACCACTGGGATCTTATGGGCAGCCTGAGAATCTCTCACACTGTACCATTCTGAAGAACCCTCATTGTTTTTGTCTGCGTCTATGATGCAAACTTCATAGCCGTCCTGGGCGAAGGCGACCGCCAGATTCTGACTGACGGTACTTTTTCCTACTCCACCCTTGAAAGAAGAAATTGTAATTATCATGATTCAAATATACACAAAGTATAGAATACATATAGATATAAAACAGAAAATACATAGATTTTTTCTATACAAATTCTACACAAACTGACATGCCCATATTCATAAATCATTTGTAAGCCCCGATAATTTTTCGACCATCCCTTTACCTTTAAATCAGGTGATCATTGCTTAAAACAAAAATATGGAACCCTAAAAGCTTTGTGGAAGGTGAAGGCCTTGGGTGGATTTCAGGATTAAAGAAGTACGTAAACACTAAGAAGAAATAATTAGACAAGCACTCAAATTGTATATACAAAGTATAGAAATTAACTGTATTTATTCTGCATTAAAGGTAGATATATTCTGTTAAAAATGTATAAAATATTCTTGTTCTACTTACTAATTCAAACTACCTGCATGATCATAGGTCTTTGAAACAAAGGAAACTTTAAGATCGAAGTATGAAGAAATCATATAGAACTTTAGCCTACCTGTGTATTTCTTTTTCCTTTCCCAGCCTTACTCCTTTGGGAAGTTTTGGCATTTCACCAGATCCCTTCCAAAGAGACCAGGCTACACAATCGCTAAATTAGACTTCAAAAAGTTACCTAAACTTATGCTGAACGATTCGAGCGTGTTGTTTTAGATTGGAACATAAAGATTCAAAAAAAATAGTCTTTCTAAGGATAATCTTGACTCAGCAATTAGGTATGGAGATTCCCTTATTCAGAAAGATAGTTGTGGTGGCAGATGGTTTAGGGAGCAAGAGGTACACAATGTTCTGGGAGAAATCCTTCTGAAGCGAGATTCAGTTCATTTGGCTTTACAGAGATACCAGATGTTAGGAGAGGGTTCACGCGATCTAGCAATGCAAGCCCTTTGTTACGCAAAATTAAAAGATTTTGCCGCAGCCGATTCTTTACTGCAAAAAGCTACAACAATAGACCCTAATTACCACTGGCATTGGGGGAATATTCTCGAAATGCAAGGAGATCGGGAAGGTGCCATCTTCCACTATGAATGGATCATTAGCAGGGATAATTCACCGATTACTTCTTATTATCTCAACTCTAAAAGTAGACTAAGGGATTTGAAAGATCCGAATGTTACCCTCTATAAGAAGATTCGGTTTTTACAAAAAAAAGAGAGAGGATTTTAATGTTTCTATTTTAATCCAGCCATACAGCATATATCTATACTTTGTATATACAAAATACAGTAAATGCCTACACAATGTCTTAAGGAGGCATCTTTTTGCAGTACACCTTCTTTCCTTTTCGGATGTATCGGGAAATCTGGTACATTCATCTCTATGAGGGAAAGACTTATATTTTATATGCTAGAAAATCTTAGCTAAATGTCTTCAAGTATAAGTCGGAATAAGCAATCTCTTAATTAAACTTGACTTGTCTTTGAAGACAGCCGCATGTCAAATCCAGCCTTAAAAAGGGTGTTTTTTGATATTTTCCTCTCCTAATTAGATTTCTTACTCTTTCCAATCATAATAAATTCATAAGAAAAACAATTCTTGCCTTCTTTTATAATATAACTGGCTTTAAATAGTCACATACTTAAAGCATGGCAAGGCATTCATAATCAGTCCTTTATAAAAAAACTTGACTTGTTTAAGAAGGCCGTTGATGTAAAACTTAACTTATTGATGAAGACAAATGCCCTTATACTCAACTTGAAAATGAAGACGAAAAATTCAAGTTGACTTGATATAGAAGGAAGCTACGAGTTAAGTTGACTTGAAAATGAAGACAACTATACTTATCAACATAAACAGGGAAGAGGATAAAAATAGTTCGAATCTGCCCCAGACATACGGTTTTTTTAGGTAAAAGTGCCCTTGAATTATTTTTTTTCACCCCTCTGAGCATAAAGATGACTTGTTTATGAAGACAAACTTGACTTGTTCTTGAAGGCAATCAAATTAAATATTTACAAAAGGACCATATAATAGATGGTAATCATGGAATACCTTTTTTCTTTGATTCGACTTGTTTTTGAAGACAAGCGTCTGGCAAAGTTGACTTGTCTTTGAAGGCATTTTAGAAGACGTTAACTCGACTTTTAGCTGGAATGGATGTGGAAAACTTTTTGACTTATGGGCGTTTTTTTACAAGTCGAATAGCTAAATTGCCATTGATTATCAGGTTTTTAATAGGATCAAAAATAAATTCTTTACGACTTGTCGATGAAGAAGCATCCCATACAATATACAGTATTTCAGCCCAATGTCCTCATTGGAGCCAATTCGGACATGAAACTCATGGAGCTTCGTCTGTACACAGAATTATTGAGTTTCAAGCACAGTGAGGAACCGGAGAGGCTGTTGTATAATATCCCTTATAGTGCTGTTACGGAAAGTGATGGGCGGCAGGCCGATAAAAACCTTTCTCGGGACTACATGCGTCTGACCAAAGCTTTTCAAAAAAGGGTCTTTGATTTGGATAGGGAATTTATGCAGGAACATTTTGGGGAAAAGTATCCGGTATCTATAGTACCTTTTCCCAGGATTCGCTATGAGGAAAAAATGTTTGAAATCAGCATCGAGCCTTATTTCAAACAAATCCTGGTAAAATTGGAATTAGGATTTACCAAAGGGGATATTCAAATATTGCGCAGTTTCAAGCATACCTATTCCCATCGATTGTACTGGATCATTCGTCAAAACCAATGGCGCAAGAATACACTGACTTTAGAATTAGAAGAACTCAAAAGCCTTTTAGGTTGCTCCGGTAAATATCCTCGCTACAACAATTTCCGCAAAGATGTCATTGAACCTGTCAAATCGGAATTCCAGGGTACCTGGGTAGAGTTTGATTATGAGCCCGTCCGAAAGGGGAGGGGAGGAGCTGTTAAAGCCATCACCTTTATTTTCAAAGATGATATGGAGTTAAGCAAAGCTCTCAAGTTGGGCGAAGTCTATAGCTTCGAAAAAGTCTTGGCTAGCTACCAACTTCATGAACGGGAGATAAAAAAAATTCGTGTTAAAGTTACCCTCGAAGAAGAGCTACAAGATGGTTTATGCTGGACAGAAAGATATGTTAATACCGTAATAGAGCTCGTCAAAAAAACCTATCAAGTCAAACGCAAAAAGTCTGCAACTGCTCCCATCCGGAAAATGGGTCCTTATATACTTAAAGTATTAAATGAAGGTTGGTACATTGACAAAGTGAAAGATAGATGGATAGAGGAAGACAAAAATCAGCGCAAGCAGCTAGATATTTTTGAATCAGCAGAAGTTGTAGAAGAAGAACCCAAAGCCTACCGTAGTCCTTACCGTTCATTCAAAGAGATGTATCAATTACATTTGGAAGTACATGGGGAGGACATTACGGAAGCAGAGTATGCAGATAGATTAGGGTACAAGATTCAAGGAGAATGGGTCGTGAAGGTTGGATAGATTTCGAATTTAAAATTGAAGGATTGAATAGGTTTATTCATTATAAGGAATCCTCATAAATGACCTTCCTCCCTCCTTGGTTCAGCCAAAGCTTCCCTTTAATGGAAGTACAGTACACGATTCCGGAGGGC
>JBCBRM010000089.1:0-15330 GCA_039819665.1 Bacteroidota bacterium | reverse complement strand
TATTGGTGGTTCGGAATTTCTCCCGAGGGAATAGGTACTTTAGGTATGCTTATCAATTTGGTTATTACTGTAGCAGTATCTCGTTTTACTCCAGCACCTTCTGAAGAAATTAAGGATATGGTGGAAAGTATTCGAATTCCCCGAGGATCAGGTGGTCCTGCTGAGGCACATTAATAGTTGATTTCTTCTTCTTTTCCCTTAGATGGAAAAGAAGCAAAAGATCAAGCTGCTGCAAACCTGCCCCACTATCCGGCCCCCGCACCCGATGCAGCAGCGAGGCCCCGGCGCGCAATGGGAAACGTGTTGGGGTGTTAGCGTGTTAGTGTGTTGGAGTGAGCGTTTAGTGAACGCTAAGTAATAACAATCGCTAACACGCTAATACGTAAATACTCCTAACCTATATCTCTCCTCCAAGCGCGTTGGCCCTGGAGAGCCCATCGGGAGCCGGGGCGGCTTGTGTGGCTGGCTTTGGGCTCTGCGATTTTTGACTCCATCTTTTTCTAAAAAAGATGGAAAAGAAACCCAGACAAATAACTAAGTAAGAACTATTCTACTTCAACTATCATCTCAATCTCAACAGAAGTATTCCTGGGTAAAGAATTCATACCCACTGCGGCTCGCGCATGCTTTCCTCTTTCTCCAAAAACTTCCACCATCAAATCAGAAAATCCATTGATGACTTCAGGTTGATTGCCGAACTCAGGACCGCAATTGACCATACCCAAAACTTTGACGATTCTTTTCACTCGATTAAGATTTCCCAGTTCTGCCTTGAGAACGGAAAGTTGACTTATGGCTGTCAAACGAGCAGCTTCATAGCCTTCTTCCACCGTAATGTCTTGTCCGACTTTGCCGGTAACATAGCCTCCCTCAGGCTTGCTTGGACCTTTGCCCGCGAGGAAAAGTAAATTCCCCGTTTGTACAGCATTTACATAATTGGCGACAGGTACTCCAGGTGTAGAAAGCTCTATTCCCAGTTCTTTTAACTTGGCTTCCGGATCGTAGGTATCTCCCATTTGGGCTTTTTGAACCGAAGTTTCAGCAGGCGTGCTTGAAGGTCCACAGCTCATTAAAAGTAATACAAAGATTACAAGACTTAAATATTTCATTTTTCAAAAGGTTACAGATGTGTTAGTCTAACATAAACATTGAGGGTATAATGTGCCTAACCTAATTGCCATGAAAAATTTCTTCCTTTTTTTTATAGGAGGAATGCTACTCTCTTCGTGTATAAATTATTCAGACAGCTATACCCTTTCCCCTCAGCGGAAACGGGTTGACCTGCTTAATCCTCTTCCCGGCCAAATCTCACGCTATGAAATGTTTCGGGCTTGTGGGTCCGGTTTTGGCTTAACGGGCGATACGCTTATTCTAGAAGTTGAAGAGAAAGAAGGGGTGATCTATTTTAAGGAGAGATTTTCCCAGACATCTCCCATCAGATCCTTTGAATTTGGAAGAGCCTTTAAAGAATATCCGGTTTATTCGGAGAATAAGCGATTGAAGTTTGCTTCAAGAGAGGACTCTTTCCTTTTTTGGTTTTATCAATCAGATTATCTGGACCTCGCACCTGCCCAACCTATACCTATCGAAATTCAGGAATGTTCCTTTGATTTTCCCACCCAATTTTATGAAAAACAACAAATCGGCTCTGTAGAACAGTTTCGCATAGGTTTTTATTTATTGCTGGATAACTTGATAGCTGTAGGAGGACCGCAAGAACGCAGTTCTTTTCTTTTATATTCTCAAAGAGAATTAACGATGAGTTTCTATCTCAAAATTTCCTTTAGCCGAGGGTTTCGCTTGATACATCCAGGTATGGATCGGCTATAATAGCAAAAAAAAGCGGAGCCTATTTGGTAGCTCCGCTGGAATTATTTTTTGGATGATCTATGCCCAAATAACCTTTGCATCATCTGCATGCCATTGGGCATAGCTCTCCATATATTTTTCGTCGATCTTACCCCTTCTTATTTTAAGGGTAGGAGTGAGGAGCTCGTTATCAGGTGTCCAGGCTTCCTCATTGATCACAATAGTAGAAATTACTTCATGCCCATGCAGGCTTTTATTTACCTCTACTAAGTGATCTGTCAGATTTTGGGTAATTGCCTCCTTATCTTCAGCCAACCCGATTTCGGAAAGATTTACAAGGGCAATAGGTTGAGGAATACCAAGACCCGCTACACAAATCTGTTCGATATTTGAATTCTCGCTGAATTTGTCTTCCAGAATCGTGGGAACTACAAATTTGCCTTTACTGGTTTTGAATGCATCCTTAACCCGACCAATAATTTTGATGTATCCTTCCTCATCCATTTGCCCTTTATCTCCTGTATGAAGCCAGCCATCTACCAGGACTTTAGAAGTAAGTGCATCATCTTTATAATACCCCTTCATCATCCAGGGAAGTTTCATCATAATCTCCCCGGTATCCGGATGTATTTTTCCTTCACAATAAGTCATCGGTTTACCAACCGTATTGGCTTTATGCCCAAATTCTGGCATAAGGGAAAATCCTCCGAAATTTTCTGTCATTCCATAAACCTCTCTCAAATTAATACCCAGTCCTCGATACCACTGCTTCAAACTTTCGGGAGTGATAGAAGCCCCTGTCATAATGAGGGTAGCCCTGGACAGTCCCAGGCTTTTCTTTATTTTCTTTTTAACGATCCCACTTAGGATCGGAATCTTCAAAAAGGTGTCGAGTTTCTTTTGTGGCATTTTAGCCAATACTCCCAAATTGAATTTGGTCCAAATACGAGGTACTGCAAAGAATAGGGTAGGCTGGGTGTCCTGTAGGTTTTTTGCAAAGGTATCCAAAGACTCAGCGAAGGAAAGGGTGCCACCTGAAATTATGGCGCCTATTTCTACCGCTGTCCGTTCTGCGATGTGATTCAGGGGTAGGAAAGAAAAGAAAGTAGGATCAGGCGTTGAAAAAGTTTTCAGGGTATCATTGATTTCTTCTCCTCTCATGATGAGGGCTGCATTTTTAAAGGTATGTACCACTCCTTTCGGAGTACCAGTAGTACCTGAGGTAAAAAGGATTGTCCAGATACTTTCTATATCTGGAGTAGGATTATCTTCAATTGGATCGTGGGCTTTTACCAATTCATCCCAGTCTTTACCTCTTGTAACCTTTGCATTGCCGCTGTAGTGAGGAAATTTGATAATAGGAAAATCTTTGGGTATTCCCCCGTCTATATTATCCCAGGTATCCAGTTTCCCAACGAAGACTGCTCTTGCATCACTTTTCTCCAATACCTCAGTCATTTGCTCTGAAGATAGGTTGGCATAGAAAGGAGTAGACACATAGCCTCCCATCATAATGGCAAGGTCTGCAAGTATCCAGTGATAACAGTTTTTGGAAACGATCGCAATGTGATCGCCTTCTTTGAATCCCATGCTCTGAAGAGCTGCTGTCATGCGACGAGCCTCCTTCATGGCTTCTCCCCAGGTCATGGTCTTCCAGCTATCACCAAAAGGTTGCCGTAGAAAGATGTCATTTGCTTTTTCCTTTTCCCAGCGATAAATGTAATCTAGCTGAGTCTTGAGATCTGAATACAGATCAGGATATTTTTCGGTAAAATATTCAAGTGTAGTAGCTACCATATGTCTGTTTTAATTTCTTTTTACAATTTACATATTTCTGTTAATCGGACAACCTGACTTTTTTTCTTTGAGGCAATGAAAATCGTCATGCTATTGGGATCAATAGCATGGATTCAAGAAAATACTAGTACAATTCCTCCCAATGCCATGCCTGCTTCCTCAGAGAATTCCAGGATTTAGATGTCAGATCCAGGAAGCGGTTTGAGCATAATGCTATGAATTTTTGATACGGTATTGGCGTATTCCTCCAAATCCTTAACGGCTTTCCAGCGATCATCATTTATAAAGAGGCCCCATTGTGCCTTTATGGTTTCTTCACTCCCATCCTTGTAGGAAACCATGTAGATAAGATTGGGCTGTTCATCACCCGTTAAGGCTTGGGCAAAGAATACAGGGTGGAAGCCTATATCTTTGAAAATGGTAACCTCGCCCCCTTCATTGAACATCTTAACTTTAGCAATTCCTTTTTTCTCAGAATAGCTTTCATAGCTTCTCAATTCAAAGACCCGATCAGGATTATCATGGATTGCGGGCACTTCCATTTTGGGCATACTATCAAAGGCCACCAATAAGCGGCTGTCTATTCTTTCAAAAGCCTTGGCGGGATGAGCCATATCTAAATGAGAAGCGCCTGCACTCAGGTAGGCCTGGTCTTTCATCATCTTATTTTGCAATTCAGCAAATGCATCCAGGCTATTAAAGGGTAGGAGCAAACTGATATAGTTGCCATCTTTAGCCGTATCAATTGGGCTAAACATACCGATGGGACCGATTCCCTGACGCTTCATCGCTGGTAATGCTGCATCTTTGAGGAAATTTGCTATCGCATTAAATTGTTCGGGGCTCGAGAGTTCATAATTTCTAAGCTCATAGAACTCTTTAGAAGGAGCCTTGACCTCCTCCATGGGCTTCTCTTCGACAGGAGCTTGACATGCGCTTAATAAAAATAGGATAATTAAATAAAGACTTGGCTTTTTCATAAGTATAGTAGGTAGTTTTAGTAGATTGAAGCTTGAATTTACTAAAATTCAAATTTTTTCTAGCTTTATAATCAAATTGACTATTACTATTACATAATGAACAGGCTTACCCCTCTAGTCCTTCTTGTCATATGCTTATTATCTAGCTGCGCTGAAGAAGGCTTACCAGAGTCCAGTCCCCCAAAAATGGCGATTCAAACAGAACTCGATTTCCTCCCTATGGAAATGGGTGAATCCAATGCCTTGGTGGGAAAGGCATATTTAGAAACTCCCATAGTGGGAGAAAAGATAGCTTCATCTGAAGGCAAGGAAATCCTTTTATTGGAGGCAGATGGAAATGCAAGTTTCATAAGTCCCTTTACCCACAATAGTCTGGAACTAAATCTGGAGTTTATGACTACCAAAGGAGCTGAGGGCGGAATTCTTCTGCAGGGCGCTCACAAGGTTTACCTGAATGACAATTGGGGAACGGAGAGTCCTTCAAATGCTCCAGGCAAAATAGATGAAGACTCACCCATGTCTGATGCTTCTTTGGCACCTGGACTGTGGCAAAAGCTTCGGCTCCTTTACCACAATACAGAAGGTGGCCCTGTTTTCGATAAAGTCGAACTGAACGGTTATACCGTCCAGGAAAACCTGGCCTTGGGTACAACGAATCCAGATGCTGCTCCGCTGGAATTGCTGGTAGATAAAGGAGCCATTGCTTTTAGAAATATTGGCTACAAACTGTATGGAGATAAACTGCCTTTTTTAGATGGGCTTTCTTACAGCCTATATGAGATTGAAGGTCGGACTACCGCTGAGGATTCTATTCCGGATTTTAGTGCCTTAGAGGTGAAGGATACAGGTACTTCAGACTCTCTTAGCTGGCAGGTTACGGAGGAAAGAAGAAATTATGCACTGACCTTTGAAGGGAATTTAAATGTCCCAACAGAAGGAGAATACATGTTCGAGCTTCGGGTACAGGGAGGTGCAATTTTATTTTTGGATGGGAAAGAGTTGATTAATCATGATGGCGAAACCAATTATGAAGAAGATTCAAAGTTTGGCAAAGTAAAACTTACTCCCGGCGATCATGCGTTTAAACTGCTGTACAGAAAAGAGCACATGCACTGGAGATTTGGTCTGGGATTATTTGTTGAAGGTCCAGGTATAGAAAAAATGCCGTTACATAGCAAAGGTTCTGTATATAATCGCCAGAAGCCTGATCCCTATATCTTAAAAGCAGATGGAAAAGGAAGTCTTCATAGAAGCTACCTGATGCATAAGGACGAAAAACTGACTCATGCTATATCTGTAGGAGATGCAGAAGAAGGAGTTCATTACAGCTATGATTTGGATAATGCAAGCCTGCTTCAGATGTGGGGAGGAGAGTTTTTGGATGTTCGTCAGATGTGGGTAGGAAGAGGTGCTGAGCAATTGGCCGTTCCTATGGGAGCTGCTATTGTTCATGCTGGTTTGCCAAACTTCGCAGTCCTTCCCAAAAAGAATACAAGTTGGCCAGAAGAATTAACAGAAGACGGTCCTTTGAAGTTTAAAGGATATGATATCAGTGAAAGTGGCGGACCCGTTTTCCGATATGCACTTGCGGGAGGGGAAATCCAGGACCAATTGGTTCCTGCTGAAAGCGGAAGAAGTTTGCAAAGAAGTATTAGCCTGAGTAATTCTGAAGAAAGTAAGGCTTATATTTTACTCGCTAAAGGCATGGAAATTCACGAAGGTCCCAATGGCCTTTACGGTGTGGATGATTTCAACTACTACCTCTCTGTAGATGGAGATGCCAAACCTCAAATTAGACAAACTACCCACGGCCAGGAACTCATTATGGCCCTTTCTCCAAATTCAACTATAAGCTATAGCCTGACATGGTAAAAAGATATTTTTTCTATATACTAATTCTGATCCTGGGAAGCTCTTTGATGGCCCAGGAAAATCCTCATTACCAAATCGAAGATCTTCCGATTCCGGAAGGGATTGTTTTGGAAGTAGGAGGTTTAGCGTTTATGCCTGATGGAGCTTTAGCAGCTTGTACCCGAAGAGGGGAAGTTTGGATCATTAAAGATCCCTACGCGACTTCGGCTGATCCAGCAAATTTTAGTCGCTTCGCTTCCGGTTTGCATGAGCCTCTCGGACTTGCCTATAAGGACGGTTCCTTACTGACTGTTCAGCGAGGAGAGCTGACCAAGTTGACCGATAAAAATGGGGATGGAAAGGCGGATAGCTACGAAAGTATAGCCAAGTGGCCCTTGTCTGGAAACTACCATGACTATGGATATGGTCCACTATTATTGCCTAATGGAAATATGATGGTAGCTCTCAATTTATCATGGATAGGATATGGGGCTAGCTTGGTGAAATGGAGAGGATGGATGCTGGAAATTACCCCGGAAGGGGAAATTATGCCCTATGCAACCGGTATGCGTTCCCCTGCTGGTTTTGGACTTGATGCAGATGGCGAATTGTTCTATTCAGATAACCAGGGAGACTGGGTCGGGTCTGGACGAGTTTCACATGTGTCAAAAGGAGATTTTGTAGGAAACCCTCAAGGCTTGAAATGGGCACAAGAGGAAGGATCTCCGGTAAGTCTGACATTTGATATGTTTGCAGATTCGATGGGAACGCTTTATACGCAGGCTATGCAGGTGGACGGAATCAAAGAACCTACTGCCTGGTTCCCACATGGTGTGATGGGTATATCAACCTCAGCTATATTGCTTGATGATACCAAAGGTAAATTCGGCCCCTTTGAAAATCAGATGTTTATTGGAGATCAGGGACAGTCTAAAATCATGCGTATGCAGTTGGAGAAAGTGGATGGAAGTTATCAGGCGGCACTCTTTCCTTTTACAGAAGGATTTTCATCTGGAGTACTCAGGCAGGTTTGGGGAGAAGACGGAACCATGTTTGTAGGTATGACTAATCGGGGATGGGCCTCAACTGGAAGGGCCCCTTTCGGCATCCAACGGCTAAAATATAATGGCAAGACTCCTTTTGAGATGCATAGAATAGAAGCTCGTCCTGATGGATTCGAGATTTTCTTTACCCAGAAAATAAATCCTGCGACAGTCCGAAACATGGACAAATTCTCCATTAAAAGCTTTACCTATCATTATCATTCGACCTATGGTAGCCCTGCAATTAATATTGAAACTTGTAATGTTTCTGAAGCTATTCTTGGTGATGAAGGAGGATCAGTTTATCTAAAGGTGGATAATTTACGGGAAGGATATGTGCATGAGATTCGGTTAAAGGATGTAAAGAATCAATTGGGGAAAAAACTGCTACATGATTTCGCCTATTATACTCTCAATAAAATACCCGGAGGCGGAACCGGTCAACAAACTTCTACAACTGCTAGTAATAAAAGTTCATCCTCTACCAAAAGAGTCACTACTATGCCGGTAAACTGGAATGGAAAGGTGGATGAAAGTGTAGAGATAGCTACAAAACCCGGGATGTATTTTAATAAGGAGGTACTGGAAGTGAAAGCCGGTAGTAAAGTAAAACTGACCTTTAACAATGATGATGATATGCAGCATAATTGGGTGCTGGTGAAAAAGGGAACCATTGATGAAGTGGGCCTGGCTGCTATCGAGTTGGGGATTGAAGGTCCAGCCAAGAATTATGTGCCGGATACAGAAAATGTAATTTACCATACCAAACTCCTGGAACCGGAAACTACTGAGGATATTTATTTTATAGCTCCTGATAAACCGGGAGAATATCCATTTGTGTGTACCATGGCAGGACACCACATTACGATGCGAGGAATCTTAAAAGTTAAATAGCATTTATCCCGTTTAGCTGTCGTGGATAAATGTTTTGGAAAGGCATATCCTTTTCAGGCATAAGCTCAAGTTCAAGTGTCAAAATAAAACTCAAATAAACTGACGCTTGAACTTGAGCATTTTATATGGGGTAATTTCTCTGTTTAGTTCGCCTTAGTTTTAATTAGCACAACTCCAGAAACAGGAGCATTTGTCCATCTTTTGATATCGGTTTGCTCTTTTAGCAGGCGGGCACTTGCTATAGATTGTACGTTTAACACACTCAATAATTCGCTATATGCTATTATTCGGTTGTCTAAAACTATTACCGTTCTCTGATTTCGGTAGGTAATTCCATCTCTGCTGACAAGTAAACCGGGGATTCTCTGCAAATACTCTTGTACAGAATTAGCTGGTGTTCTCTGAGAGACTGATCTGGTGCTTTCACAGGATGAGAAGGAAAGCAGAAGTGTCAGTGAAAAAAATATTAAAATTTGTAAACGATATTTCATGATTATGGGTTTCTAATAAGGTACAGGAGAATTTGTTGTTAAACAAAGTAGCCGAAATTTTTCCTTTTCCCGATATTTACGAAATTGCAGTTGATGGACAGACTCCGCGATACTATACAATCTTACGCTAGCGTCGAACCCAATGACCTCGATTACGCCCTGACTTTATTTAAAAAGGTAGAGGCTAAAAAAGGGGACTTTTTGTTGAAAGAAGGTCAGATTGCAAGGAAAAGCTATTTCGTAGACGATGGCTGTCTATGTTTGTATTCCCTGAGAAAAGGGCAAAAACAGGTAATTGAGTTTTTTACCGAGGGGCATTTTTGCGTTGACCTACTCAATTATTTGGAAAGAAGACCCACCAATACAAATATTTGGGCCACAGAGGACACCACTGCTTATGCCATTGACATGGATGACAATGAAAAACTCTGGAATAGATCTCATGCATTGGAGAGGTTTGGGCGTAAATTTATAACTGCCGAGTTTATTACGCTTTCAAAGAGGATCGCCCAAATGAATAACCTCAGCAATGAGGAACGCTATCTGAGAATCATGGAAAAGAGGCCGGATCTGATTCAAAGGGTACCACAATATTTAATCGCCTCCTATTTAGGGCTAACTCCCGTGGGGCTTTCGAAAATTCGGAAAAGACTCAGCTTATCTTCTTCCTAAAATAGATCAAAATTACAAAAATTAAACCTGTTTATTGTTGCAGGATTTGATAATTGATATACTTAGGTCCATAAACAGAACCTAGACTACATTAATATGTACGAAAAACTACTCTCTCCCCTTGACTTAGGATTCACTACCTTAAAAAATCGCGTTTTAATGGGCTCTATGCATACGATGCTGGAAGAAGCGCCCAATGGCTTTGAAAGAGCAGCCGCTTACTATGCTGAGCGGGCTCGAGGTCAGGTAGGCCTGATTGTAACAGGCGGTATAGGCCCTAATGAGGAGGGTAGAGTAGCCCCACATTCTGCTATGCTCACCAATTCTACAGAAGTGGCTCAACATAAACTAATCACGGATGCTGTTCACGCAGAGGGAGGTAAAATCTGTATGCAAATTTTGCATTCAGGTCGCTATGCTTATCACAACAAAGGAGTAGCTCCGTCTCCATTGCGTGCTCCTATAAATCCCATGGTTCCTAGAGAGATGACTATAGAGGATATCCATAGGACCATTGATGATTATGCGACTTGTTCCAAATTGGCCCAGGAAGCTGGCTATGATGGAGTAGAAGTGATGGGTTCTGAAGGGTATTTGATTAATGAGTTTATTGTCAAGAGAACCAATCATAGAGAAGATGAATATGGAGGCTCATATGAAAATCGTATGAAGTTTCCGGTAGAGATAGTAAAAGCAGTACGAGAAAGGGTAGGAGAAAACTTCATTATCATTTATAGGCTCTCTATGTTGGATTTGGTTGAAGGAGGAAGTAGCTGGGAAGAGGTGGTTCTGTTGGCGAAAGCCATCGAAGCTGCTGGAGCGACAATTATCAATACCGGAATCGGATGGCATGAAGCACGTGTTCCAACCATAGGGACAGTAGTGCCTCGCGGAGGATTTGCCTGGGTAACCAAGCGTATGATGGGAGAAGTAAATATTCCCCTAATTGCTACCAATAGAATCAATATGCCAGATGTGGCGGAAGAGATTTTGCAGGACGGATGCTGTGATATGGTTTCTATGGCTCGCCCTTTCCTTGCGGATGCTGATTTGGTGCTTAAAGCCATGGAGAACAGAGCCGATGAAATCAATACCTGTATAGCCTGTAATCAGGCTTGCCTGGACCATACTTTTACCATGCAGGTTTCTTCTTGTCTGGTAAACCCCAGAGCTTGCCATGAAACGGAATTGAACTTTCATCCGACAGAAAACAAAAAGAAAATAGCAGTAGTAGGGGCAGGACCTGCAGGTTTAGCATTCTCTACCCTGGCAGCTGAAAGAGGTCATGAGGTAGATCTATTTGAAGCGGAAAAAGAAATAGGAGGGCAGTTTAATATGGCGAAAGTTATTCCGGGTAAGGAAGACTATGCCGAAACCATCCGATACTACGGAAGACAAATTGAGCTGACGGGGGTAAATCTGCATCTGAATACGCGTGTCAATAAGGAACATCTATTAGCAGGTGGATACGACGAAATCATCATAGCCAGTGGAGTAAGTCCTCGTAAAGTTGAGTTCGAAGGATCAGACCATGAGAAAGTTCTTGACTATGCTGATGTGCTTTACAGAAATAAGGCAGTGGGTAAATCTGTAGCCGTTGTGGGTGCAGGTGGAATCGGCTTTGATATGGCAGAATTCCTCGCTCATGAAGGAGAACTACCCAGCTTGAATACGGAACTTTACATGGAAGAATGGGGGGTAGATATGTCTTATGCAAAAGGTGGAGCGCTTGCTCAGGCAGAGCCAGCACCCTCTCCCCGTGAAATTTTTCTTCTCAAAAGATCTGGAGGTAAGCATGGTAAAAATCTAGGTAAAACAACTGGATGGATTCATCGCGCAAGCCTGACCATGAAGGAAGTGAAAATGCTTGCTAATGTTGTTTACCAGAAAGTAGATGATCAGGGCCTACATATTGAGCATAATGGGGAGCCCAAAGTACTGGCAGTAGATAATGTTGTTATCTGTGCAGGCCAGGAGCCCCTCAGAGATATGTATGAGGAACTCCAGGCTGCAGGTAAGTCAGTTCATTTGATTGGAGGTGCAAATGTCGCAGCAGAGTTAGATGCCAAGAAAGCCATCAAAGAAGCTTCTTATTTAGCTGCTAAAGTTTAGAATAGCTTTTTACCTATTAAGACAGGGCTCATTCTCGAGCAAGCATTTAGGATGAAATAAGATTAGAGGATTTGACTAATAATTTAGAATTTATTGCTAATTTGTAGTCAAATATGAAAAAGAATACTCGAGAACGAATCCTGGATGCTGCCATAAAGCTCTTCAATCAGAAGGGATATGGACATGTAAGCCTCCAGGATCTTGCCAAGGAATTGGGGATGAGTAGGGGGAATTTATCATATCATTTTCCAGATAAAGCCGATCTCCTGCCGGGAATTGTAGATAAATTTGCTAGTCGATTAAAGGATTATCGCCTTTCCAAAGAACCGCTCCCCACATTTAGTAACCTGAGAATAGACTTACGCTTTTATTTTGAATTGCAAAGGGACTATAAATGCATATTGCTTGATCCCTATGTGTTGGAACATCCGGCAGTAAGTGAAACAGTTAAGGCTTTCTCAAAGGAAGCCATAAGAGACTTCGATGCAGCTATTGCTTTTGCACTTGAAATAGGAACCATGAAAAAGGAACCCTATCCGGGTGTATATGAAAACCTTTCCATAAATACCTGGATGCTCATGTTTTTATGGTATCCCAGAGAAATGGTTTTGGGCAAACGGACTTTCGAAGAAAAAGAAAAGGCGACCTGGTGTATGCTCATTCCTTATTTTACAGAAAAGGGTAGGGAAGCCCTGAAAAATGTGCTGGGTGAGGGCTATTTAAATGAGTTAGGTACAGATTTCAGGCAAAAACAAACAGGAACACGAATTATTTAGATTTTATAGACAACAATTACTACAAGAATTATAAAAACATAGCACATGGCTTTTCAAGGATATTATTTTACAGAGGAACACAATCTTTTTAGAGAGTCAATTAGAGATTTTCTAGCCAAAGAAGTAACTCCATTTATTGATGAATGGGAGGAAAACCGCCACATACCAAAGAGTATCTATAAGAAATTTGGGGAAATGGGCTATTTCGGATTGATGTTTCCGGAAGCTTACGGAGGTATGGATCTGGACTTCTTTTATTCCGTGATTTTACTGGAAGAAATGATTCGTCCAAACTCTGGCGGCTTCAATGCTGCGATGGGAAGTCATTCCTTTCTTGCCCTTAATCATATCAACGCTCAGGGAAATGAGGAACAAAAGCAAAAGTACCTAGTTCCCGGAATTGCTGGAGATCTGATCGGATGTTTAGCTATTACCGAACCGGGTGCAGGTTCCGATGTAGCAGGAATCAGAACAAAAGCCACCAAAGATGGAGATGAATATATCCTGGATGGTTCGAAAATCTTTATCACCAATGGAGTCAATTCTGATTTCCTGGTCGTGGCAGCCAAAACCGATCCGAATGCGGGAGCTAACGGGATCAGTATGTTCATCGTGGACCGGGATTCTGCTGGTCTGAGTGCGTCGAATATCGAGAAATTAGGATGGCATGCCTCGGATACAGGAGATATCTCTTTGGATGGTGTGCGCGTACCCGCCTCAAATTTGCTCGGAGAGGAAAATAAAGGCTTTTTCTATATAATGCATCATTTTGCCCTCGAACGCCTGGTAATGGCCGTCGGAGGCGTCTCTGCGGCGGAGTTGGCATTGGATAAGGCATTGCAGTACATGTCCGAACGAGAAGCTTTTGGAAGACCTATCAATAAGTTTCAGGTGCTAAGACACAGAATGTCCTTGATAGGAAGTGAAATTGAAGCTTTAAAAATCTTCAATTATGACATTTGCAAGCGGTACGATAAAGGTGAATACGTGGTGAAAGAAGCAGCTATGGCTAAACTTCTGGGTACAGAATTGGCACTCAAGGCTTCTGATGAATGCCTGCAAATGTTTGGAGGATATGGTTTTACAGAAGAGTTCCCTATGGCTCGTATGTATCGTGATAACCGACTGGGTCCGATAGGAGGGGGTTCCAGTGAGATTATGCGCGAAATCATTTCTAAAATGATCATTGACAATAAGTCTTATGATTCGGTTTTAGATGGAAAAGCAGGAGGAGGAAGCAGCATCATTCAGTTTTCAGAAGAACACGAATTATTTCGTCAAAGCCTAAGAGATTTCTTTGAGAAAGAAGTGGTTCCAAATATCCCAAAATGGGAAGCAGAGAGAAAAACCCCCAAAGACATCTGGAAGAAAATGGGGGATATGGGATTCCTAGGATTGGGATATCCTAAAAAATATGGAGGAAAGGAATTGGACTTTTACTATGACATCATTTTGAATGAGGAATTAGGTAGACTCAATTCTGCAGGTTTTGCAATAGCCCAACAGGTTACTCAGTATATGTCTTCCACCTATATACTGAAATATGGAAGTGAAAAGCTAAAAGAAAAATACTTGCCAGGAATCATATCAGGTGATGCCGTAAGTTCTATCGGGATTACAGAACCTAGTGCCGGCTCAGATGCTGCCAACATTAAGACCCGAGCCATCAGAGAGGGAGATTATTATATCGTAAATGGCTCCAAGACATTTATTACGAATGGAGTTTATGGGGACTTTATCGTAACGGTTGTTAAAACTGATCCTGACAAAGGTCCTGCTGGGGTAAGCCTCCTGGTCATTGACAGAAATGCAGAAGGAGTGTCTGCCCGAAAGATCAAGAAATTGGGATGGTGGTCCTCAGATACTGCTGAGCTTAGCTTTGATCATGTGAAAGTACCCGTCGAGAATCTGGTAGGAGAAGAAGGGCAGGGGTTTTATTACCTTATGAATGGTCTTCAATTAGAACGAATCATCAGCTTGCCAGCTGCAATAGTTGCGATGGAGCAGGCATTGGCTCAGAGTGTTAAGTATATGTCAGAAAGGGAGGCTTTCGGTCGTTCACTGGATCGCTTCCAGGTTTTGCGTCATAGAGTTGCCCAGCTTTCTTCTGAAGTTGAAGCCCTCAAATCTTTCACCTATCAATGCTGTAAGCTATATGCTGACAATGTGTATGATGTAAAGTTATGCTCTATTGGAAAGCTACTGGTAGCCGAGAAGACCAATGAAGTTGCTAACAAGTGTATCCAGTTCTTTGGAGGGTACGGATTTACGGAGGAATTCCCGATGGCAAGATTTTATCGTGATTGCCGCGTGGGAACCATAGGTGGTGGGTCTTCTGAGGTTATGCTAAATATTCTGTCCAAAATCATGATTGACAATGTGGGATATGAGGCCGCTAAAAGTGATTACAAGGTTCCGACTACGCAAAATGGCAGTGCATCGAATGGAGTATCTTCTAATGGAAATGGGACTAGTCTAGAACAATTAGTAACTGCCATTCAAAAGCAGGCCGGTGCTGTCAAGAGTATAGGAAATACCCTCAAGTTCGACTTTGGGGACAAGCAACTTTTAATCGATGGAAGTGGCGAGAAGAATAAAGTTAGTACAGATAATATCGAAGCTGATTGTACAGTAAGCTTAGGGTTTGATGATTTTCAGTCGATGATCTCCGGGAAGTTGAATCCTATGAATGCCATGATGAGTGGAAAAATGAAAATTGATGGAGATATGGGAGTCGCTATGAAACTTCAATCATTATTTTCCTAACAATATACTCTAGTATCTAGTAATCAGGGGTTAAGGTATAATTACTTAAAGTTATACTTTAGCCCTTTTTCTTTGACTTTTAAGGGAAACTATTCTTTGCATCTGTACCTCCAAAACATGCATTGGATAAAATGAAAAG
>JBCBRM010000088.1:0-15510 GCA_039819665.1 Bacteroidota bacterium | reverse complement strand
GTATAATTTATCATCGGTATCCTGAAAGATATCTGGGTCTCTCAATTGATTCACGGCCTCTCCCATAGCTCCTCTCAAGGATGCTTTTTTGCTAAGACTGGCTCCTTCCCACACCCGTTCAGGACGTATTAATTCCCGAGGCGGCTCTGCTGCCCAATCATTCCAATCTTCTGAATGCAGGTTCATCCGGGTGTAAAGTATTCTTTCCGGGCTATCTCCCACTTTACTGAAAAATATATAGAGGTCTTCTCCTTCAAGGTGGAGGCCGATATGTCTTACTTCTGTGGAAAAAAGCCAGCGATGACGGACTTCAAAATCTTTGAGTCCATCTTTGGATCTGTATAAAATCCCTGGCATTGCCATGCCATAATATGCTCCTCTGTAGCTAAATATCCGCATGTATGGAAGCCCAAGAATACCGGGTTTTGCTTCGAAATCCAGGCCATCTTCTGATTCAGCAACTTTTGTCATCTGAAGGCTACCCTCTATGACTCCATGGTAATAAAGCCTAATCTTTTTATGCTCATGATCTACAATTACTTCGGGACTGGCAATATGAGGGGTAGTAGGAGCTGAGCTTCGAATATTTTCTTCTTGGCGCTCTTTCCAGGCTTTGCGGGCATCGGCTCCAATTTGATATAAAGCTAAGCCTTCCGTCAGATGGGTATACTTGATTAAGTCAGAGATTCCGGAGCTTTCGGAGGAAGTTTTTGTCGCCAGACCTGATTTAAATAAAGGCATAATTTCGGAATCATAGACTTTCCAGGGACCTGAGAGTGAATCAGCATAAGCTAGTCGAATATAGGGGCCTTTATGGTGGGCGAAATAGAGGTAATATTTTCCCAAGGGATGGGGGAGCCAATCAGGTACCCGAATGAGAGAAGGGCCATTGATATTGGGATAACCAATCTCTTTTTCTTCTGCTAGTAAGCGTGAATGGAGTTTGCTATAAATAATGGGACTATCGCTCAGTCTGCTTGCCTGAAAGCTATAGGCAGGCTCCATGGTGGGCAGCAATATAGGCGATACGGATTCTCGTATACCATATGCCGCTCCAAGTAGTAGCAATATCAGTGCGAGTAGGTAGATCATTAGGCGCTTTAGCTGCATAAGAATACAAATAAAAGCTGGCTTATCGTAATTTTTCAGCCTGTTGACATTTACTTTTTTTCATTTAGTTTCCCTTGATCAGGCTATAGTCTTCAAGTTTAATTTTTTTGGTTCTTTTTCTAAATGAAATGGTTGATCCTGGCCACATAGAAGTATTCTTTCCATCTCTGTTTAGCAAATAGTAGCTCTTGCAGCCTCCATCTGTCCAGACCATCTTTTTCAGCCTTTCTTGAATATCTTCATTGAAGGTTCGCTGAACTTCTGCTTTCAAGTCAAAGTAGTCTGACTCATTTTTTGTCTGGTCCAATTTATCAATATAATCAATGATATAATTTAATTGAGATTCCATGATATGAATAATGGAATTATGACCTAATCCTGAATTAGGCCCTACCATATGAAGGAGATTGGGAAAACCACTGACCGAAATCCCATAGTAGGCTTCAGCTCCCCTTTTTTTCCATTCCTCGTGCTGATTGCGCCCTTTTCTTCCTAAGACTTTATATGCTTTAGGAAATTCTGTAGTGTAAAATCCCGTACCATAAATGATGGCATCTACTTCTATTAGCTTTCCATTTTTGCTTTTAATCCCCTTTTCCAGTATTTCTTCTATGCCGTCTGTGTGGAGGTGAACATGTGGGAGTTGAATGGCCGGATAATAGTCTTCAGAGATGAGTACCCGCTTACAGCCAATTTCATAATCCGGTGTGAGCTTTTCCCTAAGCTCTGGATCTTTGACAGAGGCATGTAAATGTGCAAGGGCTTCCTTTTGCCTTTTTGCTCTTAGCCGCTTGTTTCCAAAATGGGCCCTCCCTCTATGTTCCAAAAAGTAATAGATAAATTCTCGCCAGAATCGTTGATACCAGGGGAATTTTCTAAATAGGGCTTTGGCTTTATCCGTAATCTCATTGTCCATTTTAGGCTGTATCCAGGGTGGGGTTCGCTGGAATACAGTGAGCTCCGCAACTTCATGTACAATTTCGGGAATAAACTGTATAGCGCTAGCCCCTGTCCCTATGACAGCGACTTTTTTGCCCTTCAAGTCATAGGCATGATTCCAGTACAAAGAATGAAAACTTTCTCCCAGAAAATCTTGCCGGCCTTTGATATCAGGATAAAAAGCTGAATTAAAAGGACCTGCAGCAGAAATTACTGTTCGGGCTATACTTATTTCACCTTTTTCATCATAGATATGCCATAAGCCGTCTTCCTCATCGAAGGATATTTTTTCGATGCTGGTATTGAATTGTATATGTCTGACTATGTCATATTTTTCAGCACAGCCTTTTAAGTATGCCAAAATTTCCTTTTGGTTGGAAAAGGTGCGATTCCAATCGGGATTGGGCTCAAATGAATAGGAATAAAGAAAGGAAGGTATGTCGCAGGCACAGCCAGGATAGGTGTTGTCCCGCCAGGTTCCGCCTATTTCGCTGGCGCGTTCAAAAATCACAAAGGATTCCTTACCTTTCTCTCGAAGTTTGATTCCTGCGCCTATTCCTGCGAATCCTGCACCAATTATGGCTATTTCTAAGGTCTTTACCGATTCTTGATTTTTACCTATCATGACCAGGGCAATAGATCAAACTATCTTTAGCTTGACGGATTCAGGCTTTTATCTGAATTTACTAAAGCGTTTTTGTATATCCTATACAAATAAAAAATAAAACATTAGTAAATTGAATACTAAATTAATCATCAGATGAAAGTCTTAAGCACTACAACTAAAGTTTTATATGGGCTGGGCTTTTCATCCCTTGGAATAAAGGATGGTTTATTCCAAATATTCCTATTCTTCTACTTTAGTCAGGTTCTGGGACTGGACGCAGCTTTGGCTGGTACGGCTTCTTTGGTGGCTTTGATATTTGATGCGGTTTCTGATCCGTTGGTAGGATTGTGGTCAGATAAGTGGAAATCGGTGAGCTGGGGGAGAAGACATCCCTTTATGTTAGTTTCGGCCTTACCCCTTGGAATATTCACCTATTTATTATTTGCTCCTCCAGTTTTTTTGGAAGAAAATGGTCTTTTCTGGTGGATGTTGAGTTTTTCCGTTTTGGTAAGACTAGCTCTGACCTTTTTTATCGTCCCACATATGTCTTTGGGAGCCGAACTGACCACAGACTATAAGGAACGAACTTCTGTTACGGCTTACCGCATTATGTTTGCTGCTTTTATTTCGCCGGTAATCATGATCATCGGCTTCCTTTATTATTTCCCCGCTACAGAAGAATTTAACAATGGCCTTTTCAATAAAGCAGCATATCCCGATTTCGCACTTCTATGTTCAATTTTGATGATCCTGGCGATCTTTATCTGCGTTTTTGGTACGCGGAATGTGATCCCTCATTTACCCAAACTCTCTACTGAACAAGAAAAAATGAGTACTGCTCAGTTGTTAGGAAGCTTGAACGAAGCTGCGAAAATGCGCTCATTCTGGAGTTTGATCCTTTTTGTCATGATGGTCTATGTAGGGATTGGAATAGGAGTAGTTTTCAGTACCTATTTCGGGACTTATTATTTTGAATTGAGTACAGAGGAAATGGCTGCTTTGCCCATTGGCTCTGCGGTGGGAGCTGTTTTGGCTTTGTGGATTGCACCGGGGTTAGGAGAAAGATTGGATAAAAAGAGGGCCGCGATTTATAGTACCCTGATTTTTGCCATCTTCTTTAGTATGCCTTTTCTACTCCGAATGTTGGGAGCCTTTCCTGAAAACGGTGAGCCTTATTTATTAGGAATATATGTTTTTACCCTCATCATTGCTTATATGTTTCTCTGGGTGACTTTCAGCCTGGCTAGCTCTATGATGGCGGATGTGATTGATGAATATGAATTGCGGTATAAGAAACGACAAGAGGGACTCTTTTTTGCCGCGATGTCTTTTGCTTTTAAATGTACGACTGGACTAGGGCAATTTTTCGCAGGACTTCTCTTAAGTTGGATTGCTTTTCCCAATCAGGCAAGAATAGGGGAAGTACCTCAGGAGGCTATCGACGGTTTAGGTATGGTAGGAGGGCCAATACTTCTGACCTTTTACCTAACCTCTATCTTCTTTATCCTGTCATATCCTATAAACAAAGCTAAATTTACAGAAATTCGAATCCAATTAGAATCCCGTTAATCCGTCTTATTATTTCGCTCCTCAATAAAATTGTCTATAAATCCAAAGTAGACTTCCTTGCCCTTTTCTGTAAGGTAGGGGTAAGAGATCAAAACGCAAGCTCTTAAACCTTTCAAAACAATATCGTCCAATTCTCCTCGAATATGCATTTGGGTAAACCAAAAATGGTTGTTTATCCATATTTGCTCTGCTAACTGATTGTAGAGTCCAGGCATTTCAGGAGGTTCAGGTTTAAGATATCCCATACCAACTGCGAGGTAATTTAGGTTTTTGGTTACCTGAATAGCTTCCTGGATTTGTTGTTGCAAATCCTTTTTTAATTCAGGATAAGATTGGAGGATATTGTAGGTGTCAAGGTAAAAAAAGCGAAATTCTTCTTCGAACTCGAAATAAGCTTTAGTAATCGTTAACCCTTTCCCTTCCTGAACCAGGAGTTTATTCCCATAAACCTTTTCCTGCAGTACAGACTTCATGTAATCAACTACTGCATAAACCAAATCCTGCTTAGTCTTAAAATGGTAATTGAAATTGCTTAAACTCATTCCCGCTTCTTTGGCAATATCCTGGTTTCTCACATTCATTAAGCCCAATTCATTGAACAGAGTGATGGAGGCCAATATGATCTTTTTCTTCGTTTTATTCATGAATACATACCCCGCCAGGGTTTAAATAATTCCCGTTTCGTAAAATTCAATTAGCAAAACAAATCCTATTTCCCTGATGCAAATATTCTTACTTTCCTAGGTGCTTATTCAAAAAGGCCCAAATTTTCTCAAAACACAAACTAAGTTCATCCGCTGTAAATCCCCCATGTTTCCCATTTACTACCGTATGTAATTCATGCTCTAAATCGGCTTTTTCCAGGGCTTCATGTAATTCGGTTGCATGTGAGTAGGGGACAGCTGAATCTTTATCGCCATGTATCGTTATGATGGGAGGAGTGTTATCATTTACATAGTAGATGGGCGATACTTTTTGATTTAATTCTTCGAAATTGTCTCCCTTTTTCATCCAGAAAATATTATGTTCTCCAGTTTCCGGGTTCTGGTAAGCACTGAGACGACTGACTCCAAACCAATTTACGATAGCAGCAACTTTCAATTCACGATTAATTTGACAAGGACTTTCATAGTGATCCGAATCTTTCATCCCGGTAATCAAAGAGAGATGGCCACCCGCAGAGGCTCCAGACAAAACAAGTTTGTCTGTATCAAATCCATATTTATCTGAATTTTCATAAACCCAATTTAAGGCACAGCGACAATCGACGACCGCAGCGGGAGCTGTTCCAACTCCCTTCCTATAATTCACATTGACAACCGTCCAGCCTTTTTCCAAATAGGGAAGAAATTTCATCATGACAACCGACTTGTCCAGGGCTACCCATCCTCCTCCATGAATATAAATCAGGGTTGGTTTTTTGCCTTCAGGATATGCCATCCAAGGTGGTTCTCCTATATGGTCTCCTAATCGGTAGATATCCAGTTTTAATTCCTGATCTCCCACCTTGAGATAGGTAACATCAGTTATATTCTCATGGTAATTGGCCATGAGTTCATATACAGTATTTTGAGCAAAGGCTGAGCTACAAAAGCAAAAGATCAGAATACATGCCAAACGGATCATATGGAATACAGAATAGCGTTATGTTTATTAATGATGATCGCTTTCGCGATAGTGTTTGCTTAAAAGATCTTCTCCGAAGTCATTTTTTAAATCTCTCCAGATGGTGTGAATATGGTTTGCGTTGGTTTGAATATTGTCGTACTCCACCAAAATCGTAGGACCATGAATACGATAATAATGAGCATCTCCGCTTGCCATTCCACCGGCCCACATAAAATGTAATTTATCGAAACCGGCTTCCTTGATTTGAGTCAATTGTTGCTCGGCATAGGACGCAATCATATTGCCCAAATAAACATCCAACAATTCAAGAAAAGCTGTTTTTTGCCCTTCATTCATATCAGCATAGGCCAATCCTTCAAGGGGGATTTCCCCTACTTTACGAGCTACCCCTGAAATGATTTCTTCTGGTACCTCATCCAATACGATAGCTGCTGTTTGCTGCTTAGCATCCAGACTTTTAACAAAAGCTCTTGCCAGGTTTTGCTCTTTATCCAAAGCTTCATGCCCCTTTCTTTCCCCTAAAGGAACAATGGCTGGATTGGAACCATAAAAAGAAGGGGTCGCTGAGAGCTCATTGTTGACGGAAGAGAAGTTGAGAGAAAGATGGTGGCCCTCAAAACGCCAGCCCCAGGGAGCGCTGCTAGCAGGATCGCCAAATAATGAGAAGTAATAATTTTCGGGATCACGATAGCTGTCATTTTCCGGGCGGTCTTCAACTACTCGCAAGACTAGCTCAAGGCTCATAATATCCTGCGCTTTGCTATATCCTTGTTCACTAAGGATTGTTCGCATCAGCGCACTCAATTTTTCTCGTTGGCTTTGATCCAGTCTGGCGAACTGTAAGCCTTTTCTTTCTTTGGGAGTAAAATGCCAATTGAACCTTTCTTCTACCTCAAATGAAAAGGATGCATATTGTTTTTGTTCCTCACTCATGGAAGAAAGCAAATCTATAGCAGCCATCTGCATTTCGGATTTTTCCTGTTCGGATGGCTTAGTTGTATCTGAGCTTTGTGTGGGTGCAGTTTTACAACCCCAGAATAATAGAAATGACAAGCCGAAGGCAATTGGAATGAGGAATCGCATGGTAGTTAGTCTTAGTCAATAGGCTTCTTGATTAAATATACTAAATGTTTGGGAATGGGAAGGTCTTAATTAAAACTCTTCAGGAAGTTCGTTGTTCTGCTAACTCATATACAGCTTTGGCAATCATTAAATCCTGAACGGCTATACCTGTGAGGTCGACAATGATAATGCCTTGCTTTCCTATATGGCCTGCTCGGCTATACGTTAATAAATCCCCGAATTCTACAATTGAATCATCGGAAATAAAGCCTCTTTTTCTTGCTTGAAATAGCTCGCCTCTGCTTTGGCTTTGGGCCAAACTATCAACGACTGCCAGTCCAGTCTTTTTATATAAGGCAGGATCAAGTTCCCCTTTTTCAGGGGTATCCGAACCAATAGCCAGGATGAGCTTGGGTTCGTGAATCCAATCAGACATTATTAGAACTTCCTTAGAGGGAGTAGTTGTGATGATGATGTCAGCATATTGGCACAAGTCTTTTATGGTTTCTGTAGGGTAAATAGGGAATGATAAATGCGCCAATTCTTCTGGATAAGCATGGGTCTTTTCCTTAGTTCTTCCCCATACATATGCGGCTTCGATTTCCCACTTCTTTGCCAGATATTCCAATTGAAGGTGGGCTTGAATACCTGTCCCCACAATTCCTACTTTCTTCATGAATTTAGGAGCTATGGTAGCAACCGATAAAGCTCCTGCGACTGCTGTCCGGACATCGGTCAAATAACCTTCATCCTGCAAAATGCATCTTAGCTGGCCATTACTTTTATCAAATAGCAGCATAAGGCCATTTCCTGTAGGAAGTCCCAGTTTGGCGTTTTCATAAAATCCAGAGGCAATTTTAACGACATAGTAAGGATAACTTTCGAGGTAACCGTATTTGATATGGACCTCCCCCTCATGCTCGGGTATAAGCAATTCTCCAACCGGAGGGATCACTGCTTCTCCTGTTGAAAAAGCGACAAATCCCTTCATCATATCCTTAAATAAATCAGCCCCAGCGAGCAGTTTTCTTATTTCTTTCAGATTTAGGACGAGTGGCGCCTTACTCATAATGCCTAATATTTATCCTGAAGATAAGCCTGGTAATATTCATCCACCCCCTTAATGTAGGCTGCTTTTTCTTCCTCACTCAGAAAGCTGGCATTGAATGAATTTTTCACCAGTTCATAAATCTGAAATTCGTCTAAATCGATGGCCTTGGCTACTTCCCAGTAGTTTTCATTCATATAGCCTCCGAAATAAGCCGGATCGTCAGAGTTTAAAGTAACCATCAGGCCTTTTTCCATCATTTCTTTTAGGGGATAATTTCTCAAATCATGAATCACTTTGAGTTCCAAGTTAGAGAGAGGACATAGCGTAAGAGCCATTTTCCTTTCTAATAAAACTTTCATCAGCTTTTCGTCCTCCAAACAACGATTCCCATGATCCAGTCGATCGATCTTGAGCAAATCCAGGGCTTCCCAGATGTATTCGGCTGGACCTTCTTCTCCTGCATGGGCTACCGGAATGAATCCTTCTTCACGGGCCATAGCAAAAACTCGTTCAAATTTTGAGGGAGGATTTCCGACTTCTGAAGAATCTAATCCCACGCCTATGATCCAGTCCTTATAAGGCAAACACTTCTTCAAGGTCTCGATAGCTGAATTTTCATCCAAATGTCTAAGGAAACACATAATCAGTTTTACCTCAATGCCCAATTGCTTTTTTCCATCATCCAGGGCTCGTTTAATCCCTCTTATAACTGTATCGAAAGATATACCTCTATCTGTATGTGTTTGAGGGTCAAAAAATATCTCAGCGTACACAAGGTTTTGACTGTGTACTTTTTTCAAATAGGCCCAGGTCAGGTCATAAAAATCCTGCTCATGAATGAGCACATTGGCCCCTTCATAATAGATGTCCAGAAATTCCTGCAGGTTATTGAATTTGTAAGCTTCCTTGACTGCCTCTACCGAATCAAAACGAATATTGATTCCATTTCGGCTAGCAATTTCAAACATGAGTTCTGGTTCGAAACTTCCTTCAATGTGGAGGTGTAATTCGGCTTTTGGAATACCTTCAATAAAGGATTTCAAGCTTGTGTTTTCCATGTTTGCTTAGTTAGTTTTTGCTTCCTGTGCCTTCTTGAAAATCTTTTCATCTGCCACAAAAGTTCCAAAAGGAATAAAGGATGCAATAAAGCCCCAGATTCTAGTAGGCCATGTCCAACCCTTTTCCTTTGCTACCTCCCAGAGCCAGTAACAATAGCCAATAAAAAGAACCCCGTGAATCATCCCTATGACCTTGTTAGGTCCCGGCATATCATAGAAATACTTGAGAGGCATGGAAACAGCAAAAATGAGTAAAAGACTTATTCCTTCAGCAATTGCAAGGGCCCTCAATTGACCCAGCTTGGTTTTCAGCATAAGTGATTTTCTTTTGCCGCAAAGATAGGGAAAAAAACGTGTTGACGTGTTAGAGATTTGGCGTGCTGGTGTTAAGCATAGCTTAACACCAGCACGCCAGCACACCCAAACGTTTGCCGCTTTTACCTGCTCACAAAGTGATAATCTGTATAGACCGTACTGCTTACGCCTAACTCTTCAAATTTCTTTGCCGGCCACAATTCATCCGTGATTTGCTTGGCTAATTCTTCGGAGAATCCTTCTCCCTCATTTGGGAAGTAGGCATCTCTTCTTTCCATGGAGTCAAACATCAGCATTTGAATATATTTGCCTTTGCGTGCCCCCCGATCTCCTTTAAGGATGTATACATACATTCCTTCAACTTCTTTTTGCCAAAGCGGATGGATGGATTCTGTTACCAATTTTTCAAAAGCTTCCTGATTTCCTTCCGCGACTTCCAGTTGATGGATAGAAACTACTGCCCCTCCCTTAGGAGTTTCCATTTTGTCATGTCCGAGAACTACATAATCTGTATAAACTTCTCCTCCGGTCAGAAAACTATTGGGGGTTTGGTCTTCAGGAAATGTGATGCTGTTGAAAAGATCCTGGGTATGTTGAGGGGTTTCAGCATTTTCTTTTGGAAAATAATGATCTCTTTTTTCTTTACTTAAAAATGCATAAGTGTGCATGTATTGGCCTTTTCTTTGGCCTCTATTTCCCATCAATAAGCCGAAGTACATACCGTCGCTCTTTTCTGCTAGTTCTTTGGCTCCGTGTTTAGCCATTTTTTCGAGCATTTCGGTATCTGCACCTTCTTTTACTCCTACATCTCTCATAGAAATCACTTCCGGTAGCTGGGCGAAAAGTAATGATGAAGTAAGCCCCCAAATGATAAAAGTGAGGATCAAATTGATTCTTAGGTTTTTCATGTTTAATAGAGTTAGAGATTGAATGTTTTTGTGTGGTAAATGCATCCCCAGATATACGCCTGGTATTCCCCTCATTGATTGATAATAAGGCAAAGGAAAGGCTGGCAAATATCTATTTGATTTTGCGAAAAATTTCGGAAAAGTAAATTGGAAAGGAGTTGAATGGGTAAGTTAGGCAAAATTTGGAGATTGCCAAATTTTATGAACTAATCCACTGATTTTTAGGAGCTTAAATGAATGTTTATTTTGCCTATTTCTAATTCTAATACCTTCTCATACCCCCAATTCTTTCTCCATTAGCAATAAGGGATACTTTCCTGCTGGACCTTCATCTTTTGACAAAGTTTTGTATCCTATGCTTTGGTAAAAGGATTCAAGGTGAACATGTGGCTTAAGCTGAACGGCTCGATAATTATATTCTTTAGCCAGGGATTCGAGAACCTTTATTACGTGTTTGCCAAGGCCTTTACGTCGGTGATTTTTGGAAACTGCTATTCGACTTAGGATTCCTATGTTCTCTTTGGGATGGGGACTCAATCTTCCTCCAGCCATGATTTCCTCCTGTTCATTTAAGGCAATAACATGACGACTTTCCTCATCTCGTCCGTCTTTATCCAAATAGGCTGGGATACCCTGTTCCTCTACAAAAACTTCCTTACGAAGCTGGTAAACCATTTCCTTTTCATGATCATTGGCAATTTCACGGATGAGGTAGGCCATCTTATTGAGTCATTTTGTAAATGTAATCTGGAGATTTTGGATCATCTTTAAAGAATTCGCCCGGGACACCCTTACTCAAGGCCCATCTATCTAGCCAACTAATTCCATAATTTCCATACTTGGTAATTTCTGTTTTATAGGCCGGATCTTCCAGGGCTCTTTCCATGCTTACGAAAGTATATCCTTTCGCCTTTATCCTCTCGGCAAGCAATGCAAAGTAATCGGCATTGATCTTATTTGCATGGATCAACAGAATCTGTCTGATATTTCTACCCAATAAAGCTTCGGACCTTCCTTCAAAATAGGCGAGCTTCTCCATCATATAATTCACATAATCATTGCCAATCTTTTTCATCAATGCTTGATCCTTTTTCCTGGCAGCAATAGCATAAGCTTTGGCAAACAGGTAATCTTCGTTATCCACACTTACCGGTGCTTCCTGATATTGATGTTGGTGGAGGAAAGTAGTGAGGGAATCATGATGCGTTTTTCGAAGTCCTACCCTCAAAAAAGGATGTCGGAAATATCGATAGGGGAGGGAATACTGTTCGGAAAGTGGCTTGCTTACTTTTTCCCCTTTTAAAATGTCCTCTGTATAGGTAGTGAAGGGAGTATGATGATAACTATAGTGAGAATACGTATGATTGCCCAATTCAAAACCATTGTTAAGCCAAACCTTGAGTAAATCTACCTGGCTTTTTTTGATTTTGTCTCTTTCATAGAAGTAGAGTTTCTTTTCATTCACAAAGCCTATTGCAGGAACCTCATGTGTGATGAAACTTTCCAGCAGCTGATTCGTCATGCTTCTGAGTGCATCAGGATTATTTACTCCATAGCCGACAAAAGGAAGATCATCCACACTTACACAAATCTCTTTCTCCTGGGCATTTACAATGACAAACAAACTCAATAATAATAAGCTAAGTATAATTTTCATATATCAGGCTTTTAGCTTTATTAAGCTAATTAGCTATTTTTTCTGGCATGATTATCATGCATTCGTCTTTAATAAGTATGTCTTGGTCGAAGATGAAGGAATCTTAACAAAATTGAATCAGAGAATAGACCAGATATTTTGCAGGATTGTTTAACTTAGCCCAAATACGACCACATTCAGATTCATTTGCCTAATATGACTACTCATTCACTCCTTTCCTTTACAAGAATCCCCAAAACTATTTTCATCCTATTTATGGCGACAAGTATGTTCTTGTCTACCGGATGTAACAAGAAAAAGAAACTAGCAGAAGAAATGGCTCGTCAGGAAGCCCTCGCAGCAGCCGAAGCTGAAAAAGAAGCCAAGGCTCGAGAACTGGATATGATCCGAAATCAGCTTCAGGCCCTGATCGATAATCCTGCAAGAAATATGGATGAATTAAGAGATAAAGAAAGACAGTTGATGCAGATTAAATATCAAAACATTGACGATCCCGATATTCAGGCCATGATCAAAAAAGCAGAGTATGAACTTCAGAGGGAGCGAGAAGAATTGATGGCTAGAGAAAATGAGGGTAGAGAAGAGGCTGCTTCTGTATCTGCCAAGGACCAATTACTGGATCATTTTCAAAACATAAGCAATGCCGGTAGTTCCTCCCTGGCTAATATTCGCATAGATCGCGCACTGGATATGTTCAGTTCGGATAATGCACCTGTATTGATTGTTATATCAGATGTCGGAGGAAGAAGAGAATACGATCGTCCTACTACAATAAAGAAGTACTTAAACTATTTAAAAGATCAGGGGAAAGATGCCGATTACATTGACCAGGTAATCATGGACAGCAAGGGTAAAATTAAAGAATTAGAACTGATCAAACGATAATCTCCGAAACACATTCACGAAGCAAACAAATTAAGACATGTATAAAAGTATAATACTGGCCCTCCTTTGTTCTTTTGTTTTCAGTTTTTCCCAGGCACAGGAGATTAGTCGAGCCAGAAAGCAAGCCATTGATTCCCTGGCCATAGAGAAAGTTAGAGACCTGAGTCGCTACATTAGCATTATTGGAGATAAATCTACCCCCTTCTCAGAGGGAAATCGGGTAATTGATCGTGCCGTAGAATTATTTGCCGACGGAAGTCAGATTTCCGTTTCTTCTCTTTATAAAACAGCGCTTCAATATTTTGGAGTAAGGAGGTACTTCGAACGACTGATGGCACTCAGCTACGAAAAAGTTACCATACGTTGGTACAACATACAATACATAAGTGATTTGGAGCGTCAACCCGATGGTCGCTATGTAGGGGTAATCACCATTTATCAGCGTTTTGAAGGGGTGACTAAAGAGGGCTTAAAATACCAGGATACTACCAAAAAAGATATCACGGTTTATGTAGAAAAGAAAAGTACTCAAATCGGAGGACGAATTATCGACTTCTGGGATGTACTTTTAGGAGATATTCAGGTTGTGGAGACCTCTGCATAAATGAGGGTGAAATTTTTCTTCCACTATTGATTTGAGAGAAAAGGCACCTTTTTTGATATTGAACTCTGTATAAAAACATTAAGCTCGGACAGCATCTTCTGAAAATGTAGGGTGATTGCAAAGGCGCAACATCTTGTGTTGTAGCATAGTCTTTTACCCATCGATTGGCAATTCATTTTTTATTCATGCAGATCAACGCATTTCTACTTGCAAAGCAGCTCCTGATAGGAATCATGCTTTTCGGCTTGTCCTATTTATTGGTTTCTCCAACTTATACGTATGCCCAAAGCCTGGGAGATTACCTCGGGGATGAATCTGTACTTTATGCAGAAACTAAGCAGGTAAATCAATTCTTTCGCAGATTCAATTGTGAGGAAAGTGGAAAAGGCAAACGCTTTTATCCCGGAGATGAGTTTTATCGCAATCCCCAAATGCGTGAAAAATACCTCAGTGCCATCTTTGACAATGAGAATAGTAAATTGGATCCGGTACTAAAGGAAAAATTTATCAAATCAGTAAATGGCAATAATGCTCAGTTTCTGGATTTTCATGGAGGGGAATGGTTTGCCGAGGTAAAAACTACCTTCAATTATAAAGGCAGGAAAGAACCTATCACCTTGTTCCTGAAACTGGAAGAGGCAAAAGTAGGATCAAAATGGGTTTTTACCCACGCCTTATTTAAACCTTTTCAGGAAGTTTTTGCTGATGAAGGACCGGATACAGGCAAAAATAAGCCCGCATTTATTCATCCTCTTAGCCATGAACTCGATTTCATGGAACTGATAAAAGTTTTCAGAAATTCAGAAAACCTGGGCCAATATGCCAAAGCAGGATATAGTCCAGATTACCTTACTTTACTCTATTATGAGATAAAAAGAGGCAATTTGTCGTTTAATACTGTAAATTCGGTTAAGTTCCACTTCTTTCAGGTGGAAGGATGGTATTTTGAGCTGCAGGAATTTCAGCGGAAAAGCCCCAATAGAGGCTGGCTGATATCCCAACTTGTCGAGATACCCAAAGGGCAGAAAGAGCTCTTGCTTCAATACATTTATCAAAAATGACCCGCATCACCTTATACAAAATATTTCTTCTTCCCATATTTCTGTTTTCAGTCCTCTTTGCCCAACAACCCATAGTCAATGATCCAGAAGTTGCTGCCTATAAATCCGAGGCAGAACAATTGGTGTCTTTCCTCCAGTTTCTCATGAATACAGTGGGAAGTGCGGAAAGTTCGGCGCGTGATAAGGAGACCATCATAAACAGCAGCTACGCCAAAGTTTTTAAGAATGCCCAGGTCCAAATTGAAGATGACCTCATAGAAGGCCGTTCTGTCATTACTCAAAAAGATGTACAAGCCTATTTAAAGGATATAGACTTCTTTTTTCAAGAGGTAGAGTTTGAGCTTAATATAGATGAGATTTCTGATGAGATAAATGAGATGGGCGAAATGTACTTGCTGGTCTCCATGACCCGACACATGCGAGGAACGACTCAGGAAGGAGAGCCGATCAATCTGGTAAAGCCACGCTTTCTGGAGATCAATATAGACGAAAGTATGCGGGACATGAAAATTGCCAGTATGTACACCACAAAATTGAGTCGTGACGAGGAATTGAGTGAGTGGTGGATGGGGCTCCCATTTGATTGGAAAAATCTCTTTTCAAGCCAATTGGGCTTTGGGCCAGATATGGGGATGGCGGATTTAAGGCAAAGAACTGATACGGTTTACCTGGAGGATAGTGTCTTTGCAGATATTCGTCTGATTTCAGTACTAAGTAAAACCACAATACGGGAATTAGAGGACCTTCTTCTCATAGAGGAACTCGATTTATCAGATAATCCTTCCATAACAGATTTGGATGCCCTGGCCAAATTGAGCCGCCTAAAATCCCTCAACATCTCCGGAACTCAGGTTTATAACCTGAATGCACTCAGAAACCTCACACGTTTGGAAGTTCTCAATTGTTCCAACTCCACGGTTAGGGATATTTCTGCTTTGCAATATGCCATCAATTTGCGGGAGCTGGATGCTAGCCAAACGCGTATTCGAAAACTGGAGGTGCTCAAGAAACTACCGGAATTGAGATCTCTCAACTTAGCCCGTACACCTTTAGAT
>JBCBRM010000087.1:0-16062 GCA_039819665.1 Bacteroidota bacterium | reverse complement strand
TTATAACATTTACCAACTTGCATCCCACATTCACAAGCATTGAAAATAAATAGGTATAGCCCGATAGTAAATATGAAGTAAAGACCTTGATTTATTGGAGATGATCTACATAACCTATCGCTGGTTTGGGTGTTTATTTAAGTTTTTAAGTAAAAACTTAAATAAATAAACACTTTCTTACGTGTAAATATATTCCTATCTTTGGGGAAATAGGAATTACACATGAGCAAAATCATTACCATAAATTCATTGAAAGGCGGGGTTTCCAAGTCTACCATTGCCATCAATCTGTACTATTATCTGTCTGGAGAAGACAATGTCTGCGGCTTAATCGATGCTGACCCCCAGGGAAGTTTGACAGAAGAACTCTCAGATCGGGAGGATGTACCGCTTTTGAGTAGGGAGCAGATTGCCGATTGGCAGGCGATTCGTGATAATTCAGATGGGGATTACATTGTGATCGATACAGCGCCTACCCGTGATCCCAATGAGACGCTGGCTATTCTTGAGATTAGCGATTTTGTGCTCATTCCTTGTAAGGCTTCGATTTTTGACATTCGGGCCTTGAGAAAAACCATAGGTTTGGTGCAAGAAGCTCAAAAAGCTAATCCCGGACTTAAAGGAGCCATTATGCTGACCCAAGGGAAAGCGAATACAACCATTCATGACCAACTCCGTCAGGCGGTTGAGGATTATGGACTTCCTGTCCTTGCTGCTGAGATGCTCAATCGGGTGGATTACCAGGGAAGCCTGAGTGAAACGGAAGGCATTTTCTCTACCCGTAACTCCAAGGCCCAAAATGAGATCAAAAGCATGGCGATTGAAATAAAGAACCTCCTCAACTAAGAAATCATGGCAAAAGAGAAAAAGAATCCCTTCGCAAAACTCCAGAACTCCCCCACCCCACCCATCATTAGGGAGGATAAGAACCGAGTGGAAGTAAAAACCATCGTGAAGAAAAAGACGGGACGTCCTGCTTCTTTTGATGAACCCACCAGTCGGCTGACGGCAGATATTCCTACAACTACCCTTAAAGCTATGCAGCGCAGCCTTCCGGATAGTCCTTTTATCAGCCAGGCTCAATTGGTGAATGCAGCTATTTTGGCTTTTTTGGTAGAAATTGAATAATTAAGTAAATACTTATTTACGTTTTTAAGTAAAAATACCTATTTACTTAATCTTAATTTTTTCTCCTAAGCCATATATTTTCTATGGAAAAATCATAGCCATTCTCTTTTCTGAGTATCTCTTCTATTCCTGGGAAGGGCTCATATCCCCAGTTTGAAAAATCATTCAAGACCTGAACCAAAGCTGAATTCAAAGCGAAACGGAGGTTCTCTTTATTGGAATAATAGTGTGGGCTGGATTTTATGTATTTGCAATAAATCCGCCATTGATTGGGAGGTTCAAATAGATAATAGGCTTTGCTATTACCTGTGTTTATCTGGACAGCAAATCCTTCAGGCAAACCTAGTGAATCTGTATCCCATCCTTCAAAGCCCCAATCTCGACTGGGAGTATGACTATAAATCTTAATGGAAATGAATTCCTGAGAAATTTCACGGATACTAATTTTTGTAATACTCCGTGGACCAATTTCAGCCAATATTTGTCCATGTATGCATAAAGGAAAAGACAGCAGGAGATAAATAAAAAATTTCATGTTTTCAATTTTGGTGTTGTTATGATTTTAGGGCTTGAGTTTTTTCAAATTCAACATGCTTATAAAACAAAAGAATCTTCCATTTAAGAAATCAAATCCTGGGTTTGCTGAGAGCTGAATCATGCAGTCACAGAAATAAATACGTATTTACGTTTTTACTTAAAAACTTATTTACTCTTTAATAACTAAGTTTTTCACATATCCGAGTATGGCTTAAGTGAACGATTTCTGATAGCTTTTCAAATAGAATCTTTCCCGCAAACTTGAGATTTTGAAGTTCTTGCTCTATTTCAACTATCTATTTACCAGCTAAGGAATTGCCAGATGCCTTTATTTTTGTTTTTAAGATTACCTGGCATGTAATTAGAGTAATTACATATTTCAAAAAATCGAATGGCTTAAAATCGATTTTTCGAGCTTGGAAGATTAAGGAACAAGGTTCTGAAATTCTAAATAGCCCCAGAAGACTATACTTATAACATTAAATAAGTTTTTACTTAAAAACGTATTTATTTAAATACGTGATAGCATTATCCATTACTCAGAAAAACTGGCAACTCCGTTTCCGGTATTCCTTCCAGCCTTAAGGCACTTTTCCCAAACTCAAAGGCAAAGGGTATTTTCCTGCCTTGTCCAATAGCGTCGTAAAAGCTACGACTGAATATAATCGCGGTTCGATCAGATAAATTCTCCTTCATGGAAATGACATAACTTGTTCTTTTAAGCAAGGGTCGAGCCAGGTCCAGGGAAAATCCAGCACTTAGGATGATGCATTCCAGGGTGTTTTTGAATAGGTCAAAGAGGCTACTTAATGCCTCAGCAGATACAGCTTTTGCTTCGCCCGCTTCTGTTTCCAGCAACAACATCGAATGATCCGTTTTATCTACATGCCCAGAAAAGTGTAAAATACGTGGAGAGAATTCCAGCATTCCCCTTTGCAAATCTTCTACACGTAAGGCCCATTTTGCTTTCAAATGGAATCGATCACGCATGCGAGCCCGAATAATGGATTCCTCAATTTCTGCATACTCTTTTTCCAAGCGGCTTCGCCCAGATTCAAGCGGATTAGCAGACAGGAACAAAATGGAATGTTGCTCAGTAACTGGCAATTGTTTGATGCTTTGCTCATCTCTTTCCTGCCGGAAGGTGATCCCTTTCAGGATGGATGGAATGGAAATCTCTTGTATGCACTGATAGCAGACCAAAGAATTTCTACCTGCATCTACAAAATTTTGCAAGCGCTCATACTCAAACAAAAAGGAAGGATCTCCTGCTTTCCTGAATTCACAGCCACAAGGGATATATTCGCGATAGCTAAGCTTAGGATATTTTTTATGAATGTCACGAATCTGGCCCATGATGTTTTCCAATACCTCATCTTTTTTCGGGCCTGCAACCTGGACCCTGATTTTTCTGCTAATGGGTTCTTCGGTTAGCAAAACTTCGGTTTCTCCATAAGCCAACAAGAAACCATACTTCCAGCAGATGTCCTCTTTTATGTCCGGTCGTAATTCTACCAGAATTTGAGTCAAAATCCCAGAAGGTTTGAATTCCGGAAAGTGGTATTCAATTACTCGCTTGCCTTTATGCTCAAAGGTAAAGGAAGGCGCAGTAGGGGAGAGCAATTGAGGCACCAGGTATTCCTGAGGATCGTTCAACTGTATGCAGAGGTTGAATTGCTTCATCAAGGCAATCAGGCTTCCATACAAATGGCTGACATACTCGCTTTTGTCCCAAATTTGGTACAACTGTGCGTAGTTGAATTTGCCGTGATTTTGAACCACCTCCGAAGTGTCCAGCACATTGTAAACAGCATTTGTTCCCCAATCGGGATTCAATATGATGGTAGAACTAAGTATGACATCTTTTTTGAAATACAGCAGCATCCCCAAATCATGAAAATATTCCAGGAGCAAGGAAGCGGTTTTGGCAGAAACTCCTTGCTTTTTGCAAATCTGGAGGAAATCCCCATAATCCATGTAATCAGCTTTTAGCCGGAGTTGTTCTAATTCCTGTGCAATGGAAATCCAGCTCAAGGGGACTTCGTCTTTGGTATGCGGCAATTGAAGAATGGTATGTTGAATTTCCTCCCTCAGTTTTTTCAAGCCCTTTCCGCTTTTGCAACTCACATAATGAAAGCCCATGATCTCAGGAAATCGTGCCTTTAGGCTTGCCTCATTGATGGACTTTGTTCGCTCATCGACTTTATTGATCACAATGATTACCGGGCTACCATCGCTTTGCACTTGGATGGTGTTCAACCAATAGTTGAAATCCTGGTAATCATCTTCGCGACGTGTTTCAGAAACCAGAATATAGACCGAACGCTTGCTCAGGAAAAAACGATGCGTAGATCTGTAAATTTCCTGCCCACCAAAATCCCAAATGTTGCAACGGATGCGATCTTCTGCTCCATCTGAAATGAACCAGGGCCGAATATCGATTCCTTCCGTGGAAGCTTCCTGGATTTGTTCAAAGGCTAGTTCTGGTTCAATGAGTTTTCTCGATAGAACCGTTTTTCCTACCCCGCCTTGTCCTACGATTACCAATTTGGCCGAATTTAAGGCTCGGGATTCTCCGGCTTGTAGGGATTCGAAATATTGGAAAATGGCATCATAGCCTTTGTCAATAATCTCAGGAGGAACATTTCTAATGGGGTTATTTCTAAAGTCGAGATTCAATAAGGTTTTGTCATATTCCGAGTATTCTTCTGAAACCCCTGAAGTCAGCTTAGGTAATTGCAATAGATCTGGAGGAAAGAGCCTGATTCTGTTGTTGGCCAGGACCAATTGTTCCAGTTCCGACATCTTAAGAATATCAGCTGTCGGTATTTTTTCGATCTGGTTGTAGGCAATTTGTAATTTCTTTAAGTTGCTTAGTTTAGTGAGGCCAAGAGGAAACTCTTTGAAATTGTTCCCAAACATGTAGAGTGCCTCCAGCTTTTCCAGTTTCCCTATTTCCTCTGGAATGTACCTAAAATGGTGGCTGGAAAGGTCCAATTCTTTCAGTTGGGTAAACTTCAGGAGATCCATTGGGAAATCTGCTACCTCGTGTGCTCCGATGATTTTACCGGGTGGCAGGATTTTTTCCCCTTCCAATCTGAAGGTGTCTTTTGAAAGGTTGAAAAATGTTAGGGGAAGTTTGGAGACCGAGTCCGGCACATTTGACAGGGCTAAGATAGGTAAGCCCAGATGGGAGAGGTTTGATAAATTTGATAGAGAAGAAGGAAAGCTTTCTATGGGATTTTGGGACAATTCAATCAATTGCAGAGAGTCCAGTTCTGCAATTTCTACAACAATCAGCTAAATTCTCTTCCTGTAGAAATTGCAGAACTGGACTCTCTGCAATTTCTACAGGAAGAGAATTTAGCTGATTGTTGTAGAGAAAGAGGTATTTCAGCCTACTTAACTGCCCGATTTCCTGAGGAATGCTGTTAATTTGATTGTTGTTGAGAATTAAGATCTCTAAAGCAGGGTGGTCCCAGATTTCTTGAGGGAATTCTTTTAGATTTTGATTGGAATAGTCAAGAATTAGTTCCCCGCTGGGAGCTATTGGCTTAATTTTATCTTTTCGCTGGTAGGCTCTGCTGTTGAGGGTTCGATTTCGAAAGTCATTGATTACATATTCTCTTTTCTCATTATCAGATTCTGCTAAAACACTTGCCCATTCAAATAACTGAGGTGTACTAATGATAAAAATGTAATCGGGATTATTTATCATGATGCTCCGAATTTCCACGAAAGCATCTATGAGTTTATACCTATACTCGTCACTAATTTTATCATAAAAGCTGGCAGAAATCATTTTTTCCAATTGTTCCTTTGAAGGGAAATGAAAGTCTGCTGCTATACTTTTTCTTAACAAGATATCCGGAAGCAGATTGAGTCCATCATCCATCAATAATACCAGTGGTGCGTACTTGCCTTTAAAAACCCTCCCACTTTCTTCGACATGAAAACTAAAATTTTCCAGTAGGGAGAAAAGGTCATCCCAAAATTCTTCAGAAACCCGATTCAAATTTTCAATAACAAGAACCGCAGGAGAATCAGATAGAAAGGTTTGTCCCAATAATTCATAGCGAATATACCTCTCGATATCCAAAGAGCCCGGATTTTTCGCCACGGCCCTATCCTGCATATAAGTTTCCGACTCAAAAGTGTATAGAGCATCTTTTACTGTAGAGTTGGATTTTAGCTGCCATACATAATAATTGTCCTGGTACTTATCTTTATGCAAATCAAAGGCAATGGCTCGTCCCAGATTAGACTTGCCTGAACCCGCTTCTCCAGAAACCAATAGAGGTTTAGAAAGGATAATAGCTTCATTTACTCTACTAATTATTTCTTCCGAGGGAATAAAAGCGGGAATTTCCTCCATTCGGATTTGATTGAATTCTTTTATTTCCAAGTTTGTATTTTCAAGTAAGGACTTGCCGCTGTACGTATATTTGCTTCTTTCCATCTTGATTCCCTTTCAATATTGCCAGAATCCTAATTTATAAGTTCTAGCCTTGAAAGAATAGCTAAGCACTTATAATTCTACTCTTTTGTTGTTATGTTATAAAAAACAAACGAACAATACATACAAGGATGAAGAGTAAGACTCTCTAAGGTGTTAATAGTCAACAGCTTACTTGCATTACCTTCAACTAATACACCAAATTCAGGATAATAAAGCACCAGAAACAGGATCAATTGCACCGCTTTCAGGATGCTATTACACCAGATGCAGGAAGAAAAGCACCAATTTCAGGGGGAGCACCATTTTCAGGATAAAAAACACCAAATTCAGGATAACCCTTGAAAAAATACCCTAAAAGGACAAATTAAGGCCGATTTTGAAGCGAAACTTCCACGAAAAGCACCAAATTCAGGATATAATGCACCATTTTCAGGGAGTCCGGGCATCCAAAATGAAGCATACGCCTGCTGAAGGCCGATTTAGGAAATAAAAAACACCAGATTCAGGACGGACTGCACCAAATTCAGGATTAGGTCGGGATTGGGTGGGCTTTTCTCCAAATGCACCAGATTCAGGATATAATACACCAAATTCAGGACAAACCTGATTAATGCCCTTATACAGGAAAAACTTATCCACATAAAGGCCTTAAATGCACCAGATTCAGGACTGATTATTCTCGCTTTTGTTTAAATGCACCATTTTCAGGATGAATTGCACCACATTCAGGATCAATTACTTAGGGCTTGTGGATAAGTATTGCACCAAAGCCTGGAAAGTGTTGCATTAGTCCAATCGGCCTGCTAACTTAGTTCAAATTTATTGTTATGCCCGCAATCCTACAGGAGCAGATGAATACGCTTGTAAGTAAGCGTAATGACCTTATTCGGTCTAAATACAGCCTGACTTTGCACGAAAGCCGGCTTTTTTTGCTGGTGCTGATCCAGATTGATCGGAAACAAGGCTTTCAGCCTTTCTACCGGGTCAATATCAAGGATTACAAAAAAGCCATAGGGAGTAATTCGAATTCCATCCACCAGGAATTGAAGGAGGCAGTCAAGAGTTTGAAGAAGCGGGATGTCTTTATCCCTAAAGATGATGGGGGCTGGATTCAGGCCAACTGGATCTCTTCCGGCGAATTTTTCCCCAAGCAAGGCTATATCGAAATTGAGGTAAGCCGTAAGTTGGAAAAACACCTCTTCGAGTTGCAAGAGCGGATCACGGAATACGACATTCGGTATGCCTTACGGTTGGGAAGGGCTCATGCCGTTCGGATTTATGAGATCCTGAAGTACGTGCAGCAGGGAGATAAGGAAGAGACAGGTTCAGAGGGTACAGAGATTACCCTGAGTTTACAAGAACTCAGGGAACTATTAGGTATTGAAGAACAATACAAAGTTTATAACCGCCTGAAGGAGCGAGTCATCCTACCTGCTCAAAAAGAGCTGAAAGAAAAATGCGACATCAGCTTTGAATTTTTTGAAATCAAAGAAGGCCGCAAAGTCGTCAAGCTTCGTTTTGTAATTGTGCACGTAGCCGCCAATACGCTGGCGGAACCTCTGTTTACCGAACTCCAGCATAGCGAAGCACGTGAAGATGTCGTTGCTGCCATCAAATACTTTGGCATAAAGGAAAAGAAGGCTCGAGAGTTAGCCACCCAATTGCCTCCGGAGGTAATCTTTCACACCATCAATTATGTTAAGCAGCAACACAAAAAGGGGAAAGTAAAATCCTCGATTAGCGGTTACTTGATCAAGACCCTGGAAAAAGGAGGAATCAAACCTTCAGAATTTGAGAAAGATCAATACAAGGAAGAAGCAACTGACCAGAAACTAAACAAGAAGCGGAAAGTTGCTCAGGATAAAGCCCGCGAAGAAGCCCGCATCCTGGAGGGCCTGGAACAGGAATTTCATGAATACCGTGAAAAACAGGCAGAGCAAATGTTGGAAAAACTCAGCGAAGAAGACTGGCAGCAATTTGAAGCTTATGTACGGGAAAACGCCTACATCAGCAATCGGCTGATTCGCTCAGAAAAAATTGACCGCAAAGATGAAAATACCCTTTTCTACTTGCGGGTATACTTCTCCAATCGTTTGCCTGAAAAACATGCCGCCTTCATCGACTGGGCCCAACGCAAGCATGGCTATAATATCATTCTCCAAAAGAGTAGGGGAGAGGAGAGCTATAAAATTGTGGGTAAGCAGTCGGAGTTGTTTTAGAGATCATCTAGTTTAGGATTTTTTGAACATGACCCTTAAGAGATTATTTACTCTTATTTCCTATCCTATTTTAGGCTTATTGGCATTTGGGGCTTTCCTGGATGCCATTTCGAATACATTCTCGGTCATTACACCTACCTTAACCTATATCATCTCCGGATTTATCCTAATCGCCCTGATTTTTGATCGATGGATATTGAAAAAAATCAACATTCCATGGGATAAGGGTGAAGGGCAAAAATCCTTCATTAGGAAGTTAGGTATAAAAACAAAGCTAGCCCTACTAGGGGTTTTGGGACTGGTTTGGTTACCGTTATTTGTGGATCAAAGCAATTCTAAGGGCGAACAGAAGGAAGTCTCCTCAACTAAAGTTTTTAAGCAGGACTCTACTTACAACATTCTTCTTTTGCCTTTTGGGAAAGATGGAATCTGTTTGGAAGAAAATAATCAATACCATAAACAAGTTCACAAGAGAATATTAGCGATAAAGAAGCAGCAAAATTTAAACATTGAGGTATTCAGAGAAGACAGCCTGAACTGCGACTGGGTTGATGCTGATGTAGTTAGGAATTATGGGAAGGAAAAAGACGCAAATCTGGTCATTTATGGAAATTATGAAGAACGTTGTGATGACACTACGCTCTTGAACGTTCGATATGTTTTAGTGGATAGCATTAATTTCAATCCTGATATTTTTATAGAAGGGGAAGCAGAATATACCTTGCATGATAAAGTTAGTTTATCAGAATTACGTCGTGGAAATCTGACAGGGAAACCGGAAGACGTTCTGTATTGGGCACTTGCTTTACAAGAATTCTCCCAAAAAGATTTTAGGACATCTATTAGTTACCTTAAGCTAATAAAGGAGAGAGAAGAAAGACCCGATTATTATATTGTTTATCAATTATTAGGTAGCTCATATTTCTACCTAGACCAACATAAAAAGGCTATTGAATATTATACTCTTGCTCTTCAATTAAATCCCAGGAATGCGGGAATTTATACTAGCAGGGGTTCTTCACAGATGCATCTAAAAGAATATGAAAAAGCGATAGAAGATTTGTCTATGGCAATAAAACTATTTCCCAATTTGATTGATGCCTATCTAAACCGGGGAGTTGCCTATCAATCCGTCAAACAATCGGACAAGGCCATAGGAGATTTTTCTAAAGTTATTGAAATGGACCCTTCCAATGGTTTTGCATATAGTAAGAGAGGAAGTGAATTGATGAAGCTTAATTATCTTTTGGAAGCCTTAAGGGATTTCGAGAAAACCTTACAGTTAAGGCCTAAAAATCTTAATGCATACATGGGTAGCGGGATGATTTACAAAAAAATGAAGAGACATAAAGATGCCATTAAAAGGTATGATAAGGCCATAGAACTATATCCTCAGAATAAGCAGCTATTTTTGAATAGAGGAATTTGCTATACAGAAAGTAAAAATATACCTGCTGCCCGTACAGATTTTGAAACGGTCTTAAGTCTTGACCCTAGAAATGCTTCGGCTTTTGAATATTTAGGCGACCTATTAAGTATGGAAGGTAAACAAATTGATGCCTTAAGTTTTTATGATAAATCCATAGAAATTAATCCACTAAGAGTAACTCCTTATCACAAAAGGGGATCTGTTCATTTTGCCTTGGGGAATTATGAACAGGCGTTGGTAGACCTAAATATGGCCATAACCTATGATCCTGAGTTTACGGTAGCTTATTATAACAGAGCTATGGTATATCTTCAATTGGGAGATAGCGCAAAAGCAGAGGCTGATTTTCAGGTAGCAGGGGCAGTTAATAAGGAATTGGGGAGTCCAATCACATCCGATTAATATTGATGTTTTTTATTCCTAAATACAGGAAATCTACAGGTTTTCCTGCATTGTTAATTGCTCCTAAAATCCCGTATTTTAGAAAAACACAAAATGAAAACTGTGGCCCCAAGTCCCATTATCTTCTTATCCTTCGCCAATGACCATAATGGCAAATTCCTCAAAGCCTTGCGACCGGAGCAAGATGCCTTACAATCCATTCTGATTCAATATCAGAAAAAAGGCTGGGGTAATTTCTATACAGCCGCTACTTCTGAACCTGCCAAGCTCCTTCGAGATCTTAATACGTACAAAGATGAACTCATCATCTTTCATTTCTCCGGGCATAATGAAGGCCGAAATCTTCAGTTTGAAAATTCGGAGGGTAATCTGACTGATTTTCGGGATAGTTCCTTAGTTGCCTTCTTAAAAACATGTAAAAACCTAAAGCTAGTTTTCCTAAATGCCTGCGCTAGCATGGAACACGTAAAGGCCTTGCAGGAAGCGGGAATTCCCGCCATTATCGCGACGCATGAACCCATAGGTGATAGGCAAGCCATGAAGTTTTCTCGAGCTTTTTATGATTCTTTGATATCAGGAGACAGCTTAATGGAATCTTTTGACAAGGCTGTAGGTGTCCTTGAAATGGCTGATGGGCAAGTAGGGGCTTTACGTAGTTTGAATTTTGGGGACGAGGTACATGAACATAAAAAATTAAGCTGGGGATTATTTACACTTAATGAAGAAATTCTAGCCTGGAAGCTGGACAAACAAATCCAAAGCAAATGGCTGACTCAGCAAGTCTTTCCACCTAAATTTTATGTTCCTCGAAAAAAGGAGTTAGAGAGGCTAAGCAAAGCCCTGGAGGAAAGCCCCAAATTCCTTGCTATCCAGGGCATAGGAGGCATAGGAAAAAGTACCCTAGCAAAGGCCTATGTACAGCAGCATGGAAAAGCCTTTCGGCATATCGCTTGGTTAGGGGCAGGCGAATTTTTTACCCATGCCTTTACGGAGAACTACGTGCTCCAGGATAACCTGGAACTGGACTTTCTAGGGAATGAAAAAGAAGAAGAAAAATTTCAGCGTATACTTAACCGCCTTAATAAACAAGCTGGGAATAATTTACTTGTCCTGGACAATGTACCTAATAGCTTTCTGACCTATGAAAGATATCTTCAGGGATTAGAAAACTGGCAAGTTCTCATGTCGACTCGGGCGAATCTGGAAGGTGTAGCTTGTATGAGTTTAGATAAACTTTCTGAAAAAGAAGCAATCGCATTATTTCAAGAGATTTATCCAGGAGAAAGCGCGGATGATGAGCGACTCATCAAAAAGATCGTGGAAAGGGTAGGGCATCACCCCTTGAGTATAGAAATGCTGGCCAAGGTAGCAAGAAAACTGGGCAAGCCTCTGGAAGAGCTTACCGAATTAGTCAAAATGGAAGGTTTGAATCTTTCAGAAAAAATGAAAATCGCTCCCCAGCATTATAAGGATGTAGCCAAAATGGGAGATCCTCCTAAGGTAGATCACTACGACTATCTCCTAAAAATCTTCGATATATCAGGTTTGGAGGAAATAGAAGAACTCTGGTGGCTAAAAATGCTGTCTGTTTTACCTCCTACACCTTTTGATTGGGAGAGCATTTGTTTCTTATTTCAAGTGGAAGAGGAAGAAGAAAAGAAAGAATTGAGGCATGCCTTGATAGAACTTAGAGATGCTGGATGGATTACAGAAATAGAAAAAGGAAGCTGGGAAATGCATCAGGTAGTGCAAGAGGTGATTCGTTATAAAGAACCTCCAACCGTAAGTACTTGCCAGGAGTTACTGGATAGCCTGATGGCCTACTTTTGGCCGGATGACCTAGAGTTTTATATAGAGCAAGAAGGGGAGCTCGTGCCTAACAAAATCTTATTGGAAAAAATTGGCCGACTGGATTTAAAGGCCATACTCACAGCTGTTTTATCTAATATCCAGCAAGTAGCTTTAGATCAAGAATATTTCAAGCTCATCTACAGTACGGGTAAAATCTATAAGGAAGCGGGTAATTATGTAGAAGCAGTATATTTCTTTAAATGGTATGTAGATGCGGCAGCACATTTAGGAAAAAATCAGTTTGAATTGTTAGCGAATGCTTACTCTGAGGTTACGGAGTCCTACCTATTAAATGCAAATTATGAAGAGGCCCTGAATTATTCATCCTTTTATCGAAAGCTTGTTCTAGACCTTTCAGGAAAAGATCTTTTACAGCTTCATTATGCAAATGTATGTACCTTAGAAGGTTTAATTCGAAGAGAGTTTGGGGAGTTTCAAAAAGCTATAGGATTACTTCAGACGGCCTTAAAAATAAATGAAAAGGCTTATAGCGAGGATGAAGATAATCCAAGCCTTGCAGCAAGTAGATCCAACCTGGCTATAGTGTATCAGGATCTTGGCTCCTATAAAAAAGCAGCTAACTTATTCGAACTTGCCCTGGCCTCGAATATTAAGTGTTTAGGCGAGGATCATCCTACAACGGCCACAACTAGATCAAACTTAGCTTTGATGTATAAGGATATGGCCTCTTATGAAAAAGCTGCGGGCTTATTAAAACTTGTCCTTGCCTCGGATATTCAGAATTTTGGGGAAGAGCATCCTAAAACGGCCAACAGTTGTACAAACCTGGCGGCGGTGTATAAGGCTCAAGGCTTCTATGAAAAAGCTGTGAGCTTATTGGAACTTGCCCTAACCTCAGATATTAAGATTTATGGGGAGGAACATCCCTCTACCGCCACAAGGAGGTCCAACCTGGCTGCGGTGTATACGGCTCAAGGCTCCTATGAAAAAGCTGCGGGCTTATTGGAACTAGTCCTGGCATCTGCAATGAAGAGTTTTGGGGAGGATTATCCCTCAACGGCCATAATTAGATCGAATCTAGCTTTGGTGTATACGGCTCAAGGCTCCTATGAAAAAGCTGCGGGCTTATTGGAATTGGCCCTTCGTTCGAATCTGAAGAGTTTTGGGGAGGAGCATCCCAGAGCGGCCATAATTAGATCAAATCTCGCTATGGTGTATCAGGCATTAGAGGATAATGAGAAAGCAGCGGAATTGATGGAATTTGTTCTTAGTTCAAATCTTAAAAGTTTTGGAGAGGGGCATCTATCAGCAGCCGGGAACAGGTTTAATTTAGCTTCTATTTATATGAAACTGGAGAGGAAAGATGAGGCTAAGGAGTTGTTGACGAAAGCTTATGCAACTTTTCTAAGGAAATTAGGAGCGGATCATCCAAATACTAAAAACTGTAAGAGTTGGTTAGATTCTGTTTGAAAATTGAAAGCTTTAATTGTTTTCCTCCAGAATCGCCTCAATCACCCATTCTCCTAAAATATACCATCTCCCAAATTTTTTGACTGCTTTTATCTCACCAGAACTTGCCTTCTGCTGCAAGGTACGTTTCGTTAATCCCAATAATTCTGCGAGAGAATCAAGGGTATATAAGTGCTGGGGATTGATACCTAAATTCTTTAAATCCATTGCAGCAATATCCTGATTGAAGTATAAATTGCAAAATAGTAATTAAACATACATCAAAGTGATTGTAAAATAACTGTATTTTGCATAAATTTGAATTGTATGAGCCAGCAAGTCCTATTTTGAGACTTTCGAACAGAGACACATTTGCAACTTATCTTAATCAAAGGCCCCAGGGAAGACCGCTAAATCTTATCCCCAGGGCTTTAACAAAAGAATTGTTATGCCGAAAATAACAAAAACACCCCTATGGCCTCCCATCCCGAGGCCAAAAAAGAGAGATTTCCTCCTTTTCCTACGAAAATGTTTACTCAGAAGCCAGAAAGGAGGGCTCCATGTTTGATAACCTACGCACCATCATCGACGGCTTTACCGGGAAGCTCAAAGATGCACCTACCCTTAGAAAATGGTTTTGGGTCTTTGTGGCCGCTCAGCTCTTTACCCTCATTGTGCTTTGGTACAATGCCTTTATGAGCCTGAACTTTTACCAGAAAATGCTGGAACGATTTGCTGATCTGCATGGTGATTTTCTGCCGTACCTGGTAACCATCAGCATTGCCCTCATTGCCTATTTCCTGATTTCGTCCATAACCGCTACCAGTCTGGACTATTTTGCAGGAAGGAAATACAAGACCGAAGGCCATGAGCCTATGTTTATTGCTGCCATCATCGGGCTGATTGCCTTGCTTTTTCTCGACATCTATGCCAATCTGCAAGGCGTGGACTTTGTATCTTATAAAACTACCACGGCCGTTATGGCCAATCCTTTGGATAATCTGGGTGCGGAGTTCGAAGCCCGCCGCACCAATGCCAAGGAAACCTACGAACCCCAAATCCAAAAACTGGAAAGCCAGATTGCTGTTATCAAAGATACCCGAAAGGCTTCTCAACCTGGACACAATCGTCATTGCAAATCGACCTGCCCCTACAAACCCGGTACGGGAGCCGTACATTGGAACGGAGCCATCACGCCTTTTGGTTCTCGGCTGATTGCAGAGTTCCAAGATAAGATCGAAGGCATCGAATCGGAATACAAAGCGGAATTGGCAGCCATCCGTTCGGAGCAGGCCACCAAAACGGAAGCGGCCAAGGACGATTACCATCGAGACAAGAGTCGTTTCGATCTGGCCATCACAGACAAACAAAGCGGGCATCGGAAATTGGTCTATTTTGCGTATGCCTTGGCCATTCTGCTGTCCTTTGTTTCCAATCATTATTCGGACCGTGCGGTAGCAGCCATTCATCCCGAAAGAGAAGCTGAACTCATGGCGGCCCATGAAACCCGCAAGGATAGACAAACTGCCTTGACTGCGGCACATCGCGCCCGTTACCAGCAAGGCAATGCTGATACCATGAAAGTCATGCAGCAGATTTTGGCGCAGATGGATCAAACGGGCTATACTCCTATGCCTCAGCAGGGCGATCCCATGAGCAAGCCCGATAAGGATCAAATAGGTTTTCGGCAAATGAAACCTGAGGAACTAAAACCCAGGGAGCTCAATCATCCAGGCATTGGCCAGAGTGAGGAAAGCGATAAGTTGACTGAAAGTGAACAAAGGCTGCTGGATATTTGGGAGAAGATAGAGCAGAAACTTGATCAATTGGAGCAAAGACAAAGCAAGCAGGAATCCCCTGGGAAAATATCCGATCCATCCAGAGAAAATATCGATTATATCAGTGATCCTCCTTTACATGTTCAGTACTTCAAGAAGGAGATCGAGTTGGGAAATTCTCATCCTGCATTTTCAAAAATTTTGCAGCCGGATACCTATAGAGATATTGACACAAAGAAGTATGAACGTTTTCTGAAAGCAGCCAGGAAGAGTCTAAAGGCAAAAGGTCGATACGTGAAGGCTCAGATTGCCAGAGAAGCAGGCATCAGTACCCGATCCGCCTTCAAGTATTTTAAGCGGGCCCTAGAGTCTGGCGATCTGAAAGGATGAAGAGCAATGGATAGAATGGGGGAGGGGCTTGAAAAGCCTCTTCCCTCCTGTAGTTCTAACAGATCTTTAGTAGATTTAACATGTATTGATAAGATTATGGCAGAGAAAATAAGCATAGAAGGACAAGAGATTGCAATTAGACAGGTCAACAATGAGGACTATATTTCATTGACCCATATTGCAAATCTCAATAGACCCAATCAAGGTGCCAAAGAAGTAGTAAGAAACTGGCTGGGGAATAATAGCACTGTATTATTTATTGAAGAATGGGAAATGAATTTTAATCCAGAATTTAATGGTGCGGGATTCCGCACCATTAAAGACGAGGCTTTAAAAAACTCGCCAAATATTACACCGAAGTTTCTTAAAGAACATGCAAACTGTATGGGAGTCTATTCTGTTTCGGGTAGAGGCGGGGGAATTTATGCTCATGTTGATCTTTCCAATGAATTTGCCATG
>JBCBRM010000086.1:0-16608 GCA_039819665.1 Bacteroidota bacterium | reverse complement strand
ATCTATGAAAAATCTAATTCAAGCACATCTCTTGCTATTTTTGGCTTTGGCTATGTTTGCCTGTGATTCCGATCCCTGTCAATTTAATATTGACAAGCATGAAATCCTGACAGGAATCGATGTACCTAAAACAAGAGGTGGGGCATGTATACCCCATGAAGAATTGGGCTTTAAACTTTCTGTCTGGGAGTTAGATACCTTGCATTTGGAAGAAAGTTCCAGTTATGGGAGTCTAGAAGGATATATGGACCACTTTAACTTTACTCCCTTGCAAGGAAGTGTTCATGAAGACAAGGTCAAGCTCATCCCGGAAAAGTATCAAGCAAGTTTATTAGAGGATGACCTTTATTTCCGATCTGGGGAAAGGGGGACAAAACGTTGGATCATGATCATTAGTCGCAAAAGTGCCATTTTATTTGGAGAAGTTATTGAAACTCAAAATTCTGTTGAAGGATAATTCATCATGTACAGAGATCAAGAATATTATTTGAAACAAGAAAGACAGAAAAGGATGTCTCAATATTCCTGGAGTATTCCTTTAGGGGCAATCATTCTCAGTCTTTCGTTTTGTTATATGTTAGCAGATTATAGTATTGGTCTTCCTGTATTTTTGACCTTTATTTTCTTGTGCTTTTTTAGCTTTGTCTGTTCCATATTTGGATTATGGCATTATCGTAAAAATAAGTTTGCGCTGAGAAACTCAGCATTGGGAATACTTGCCAGTTTGACGCTTCCTTTTTTATTTGTGATTATTACTCTTTATCTCCCACTTTGGTCCTCGGAGTATGAGGGGCAAGAAGCTAAAGAGAAAATAAGTCAAATACTTCTTAGCGATTTACCCCAAAATGCGACTCACTTTCACTGGCTCGAAAATCCCATGATCGAATGGCATGCACACGCCCGATTTGAGGCTCCCAAAGAGGAAGTTCTACAATGGCTGTCTGATGATGACTTTTGTGCGGATAATTTATTTTACAGTTTTCCCATAATTACTCCTCCCATGAATCGACCAGATTGGTGGCAGATGAAAAGTACTGGAAATCAGATTAAGGTCTATTGTCCAGAGAGATATACCAAAAACCACATCAGTTATTACATTAGCGTAGATACAATGAGAGTAGGACCATCGCAGGTATATTTATATGGACTAGACTCTTAAATCGACCAATTGTATCAATCTTCCATAAGAAATTTTTAATATTGCCAGCAGTAAACATTGATCAAAAAACTGCTAAGCTCTTATGGATCAATTTCTCTTCTACCTCGAATTTGGATTTACGCATATCCTGGATATAGCTGGATATGACCACATGTTATTTCTATTGGCCTTGTGTGCATTATATCGGTTCAAAGACTGGAAACGTGTATTGATCCTGGTTACCGCCTTCACCATTGGCCATTCAGTGACTTTGGCAGCAGCTGCTTTGGGGGTAATTCAAATCTCCAGTGACCTTATCGAATTTCTCATTGCACTTACCATTTTTCTTACAGCTGCATTTAATCTGACTCTGGCCAATAATGAAGAATTAAGTAATCAGCAGCTAAAGATTAATTATGCGATGGCTCTTATTTTTGGGTTCATCCATGGAATGGGCTTCTCTAATCAGTTCAAGTCTCTAATTGGACTGGAGGAAAGTATTGTACCCATTTTATTCCCTTTCAATCTCGGAATAGAGTTAGGGCAAATACTTTTTGTGATTGTGATCATGTTGCTAGGAGGATTATTGATAGAAAAGTTAAAATTCCCCTTTAAATACTGGAAAATTGGCTTATCAACCATTGCAGGAGTACTGGCTCTATATATGATGAGCCAGAGGATATTTTGGTAGCACATCTCCTTTAATAGAGAAAATAGCCTGGGCAATGCTTAGCGATCAAGCTGATAAATTCCTTATCTTAAGGAAAACCTAATTATTCATTTCATTTTAGCCGCAAACACCATGAGAAAAATCCTATTATTGGTCGGATTCCTCCATTTGACCTGCTCATTTCTTATTGCACAAGATAAGCTCAATCACATTTACTTTGAGACCGCGAGTTCAAAATTATCTTCTGAAGCCAAAGAAGAACTCAAAAGATTTTTAGAAGTTCCTGATTTCTCAAAATCGGGGATTGTGGAAATTGTAGGTCATACCGATGATATTGGTACCCAAAGTAATAATGAATCATTGGCTTTGCGGCGGGCTCAAGCTGTAAGGGATTATTTGATTCATCAAGGGATTTCTACAGAGAGAATAATGATGAAGACATTTGGCGAAAGTCAACCCATGGTTTCGAACCTTGAGGAAAATGGCCGTAAGCAAAACAGAAGAGTGAGTTTTGTTTGGGGAGATGGGAGTTTTGCCTGGTTACATAAGGGGACAGGAGTTTTGAGAGAAGAATTTGCCGGAATAGAGTTCTTGGATGAAATAGCACCTTACGAATACAACGATAGGGAGATTGCTATGCAGGAATTGGTAGAAACTCTGGCAACAAGACAACAGGTCTTTGGTCTCAAAAAGGGAATTGAAACCCGTATAGTTACCAAAGGGGGAGCTGTGATTTTCATTCCCTATGATGTATTGGAAACAGAGGATGGCAGCCCGATTGAGGAAGCAGTTAAGCTAAAAGTACGAGAATGTGTACAACGTTCAGATATGATACTTACTGGCCTTGACTCTCATTCACCGGATGGAATGATGGAAACAGCTGGAATGTTCCAAATTTTAGCTTTTAGCGGAGATAAGAAATTGAAGCTTAAAGAAGGCAGGAAAATCGAATTGTACGTCCCTACAGCTAAGGTTAAAGAAGACATGCAACTCTACACAAGCAATATTGCACCTCCGGGCGACCCCAATATATTTGAAGATTGGGAAAATGATAGTACCTGGAATATGCCGGACAGTTCCAGATATGTCGCAGTTTCTCAGACGGTATGGTTGAATATGAAGGAAGCAGAGAAAATGAACTTTAGAAAGCCGGCGGGTGAGTTAGTTGAAACTTTGGTAGACACCTCCTGGCAGAATGATGTTCCCGTAATCATTGAAAAAACTCACGTATTTCGTAAACCCCGACCTTCTCTTGAATATCTCCGTTCGAGGAATCGGCCCTATTTCTATGGATTAAACCTGAGCAGACTTGGCTGGATAAATTGTGATAGATTCATGTTTGACAAGAGGCCCAAAACAGAGTTGTTAGTCAAGAATAATTACGAAAGACCTATGATTCTCAAGCTTGTATTTAAGAGTCAAAACGGAATCATGAGTGGATCTTATGTATCTGGGACTTATTTGGGATTTAGCAATCTGCCAATTGGAGAGAAAGCGACCTTGGTGGCTATTGGGAAAGGTGAAAAAGACAAAGAATTGGTATTTGCTACCAAAGATTTTAGAATTTCCCAGGATATGAAGATTGATGAGTTAGAATTGCGGGAAGGCTCTTTGCTAGAGCTGAAATCTTTTCTTGCTGGAGCAATAAATATCTAATGTTGAATTGAATATTTCGCATCTGCTTGAAGCAAAGATATATGCATAAATATTGGATGAGGGTTGCTAACTCTCATCCATTTCTTTGGCTTCTTCCAAAATATAGTTAAGACCAAAAGGATCTTCATTCAGTTTAAGCTTCCCCTCAAAGGTTTTAATCTGATCCACCCTATAGTTTTTATTCCCAGTGAGGATAAGTTCGACTACCGTTTCCTTTCCCCCACCACCACAAAAGAAACAGGAACTAAAAGGAAAAGCTGAAAGAACATAAGCCGATCCCTCTGTATCCATGGGTAATATATATCCTCTGATTTTTACCAGTTGACCTTGCAATCGAAGGAGGTCTTCTCCATAAACAGGGGTCATCATCATATAATCTGCCGCAGAATCATAACTCATCTCATAGCTTAAATTCTGCAGATCCTTCCAGCTAATATTTTCCTGTCCATGCAGCGCTATGGGACTAGCCCACACGCCAAGCATCCAAAGGATGAGGAGATTAAGCATGCATATTTTCATCGAATAGAGAGCTTTCCTAAGCAATACTGTAATATTGCTCAATTTGTTGAGACTAACAGCAAAATCAAATTTACCAACAAATTTGTTCTTTGCGCAAAATGTTGGCTATTTGCTAATCCTAAAAAACTGCAAAATGCTCCAATCACTACTAGCAATCACCTGGTCAGTTAACCCGGAAATTTTTACCATCGGAAGCTTTTCGCCTCGCTATTACGGTTTATTCTTCTCTGGTGGTTTCTTTCTAGGGTATATGATCGTAAGGAAACAATTCCTTTCTGAGAAAAAGCCGGAAGCCTGGTTGGATTCTCTGTTGATTCACCTTATCATCGGTACAGTTGTCGGTGCAAGACTGGGACATGTGCTATTCTACAATCCCGCATATTATCTAGAAAATCCCCTGGAGATATTTATGACCTGGAAAGGGGGATTAGCAAGTCATGGTGGAACCATAGGGGTATTTCTTGCTCTTATTCTGTGGTCAAGAAATGTCAGTAAAAAGCCCTTTCTCTGGATTGCGGATCGATTGACCGTACCCGTTGCCCTGGTTTCCTGCTTTATTCGATTGGGAAATCTCATGAATCATGAGATCATAGGAAATGAAACAGATGTACCCTGGGCATTTATTTTTACCCTCAGAGACAATGTACCGAGACACCCTGCACAGTTATATGAAGCATTGGCATATCTGGGAACATTTTTCGTTTGTTGGTATCTCTACTGGAAAACAGATTCAAAAAAGAAAGAGGGCTTTCTGTTCGGATTATTCATGATCCTGATTTATGGCGCAAGATTCTTTATAGAATTTGTCAAAGTCGAACAAGCTGATTTTCAGGCAAGTTTCCTGGAAGTTCTAACAATGGGCCAATGGCTAAGCATCCCTTTTGTGCTTTTAGGCGTCTTCTGTATGATAAGAAGTCAAAAGCATATCAGCGAATAGCGATTAAGATTTCATAAAAAGAAAAGAAATTTTTAGGGCTTTGGCTTCTCTAGGAAATCAAAAGTTAATGAATTGTTAAAATTTGAGTTCCTGAAAACCAAGTCTGGTACTTATCGTTTAGAAGGTAAGCTAAAGGATATACTTTCGTCAGACATCCTTTACAATCAAAAAAGCGTTAGTTTAAAAACACAACCATTAACATAAAGATTAATAGTTTTGTGTGTGTTTCTAAGGGTGGTCCTTTCTTCGGAGAGGACCAACTCTCATTCTAGGCCCAACTATATCTGGGAAATCACTTCATCCACAATTGACAAAACATCCTGATCAATGGATACTCGAATTGCATCCTCGGGTTCTTCCAGGGTTTCAAATTGACTCTTGAGAAGACTGGGAGGCATGTATTCATGGTCCCGTCCCCGCATACGCTCCAAAATCAACTCATAGGATCCATCGAGATAGACAAACTTTACCCGTTTATCCTCCCGCTGTAAAATTTCTCTATAGGAAGCCTTTAAAGCCGAAGAGGCAAAAACCGCTGATTCTTCCCTTTCCAACTGAAGCTCAATCTGTTTCCGTAAAGCCAAAAGCCAGGGAACCCGGTCAGAATCATCAAGCGGAATTCCCTGACGCATTTTTTCAACATTGGCGGCAGGATGAAATTCGTCTCCTTCAAAATATGGCAGAGACAATTTATTAGAAAGGGCTTTTCCAATGGTACTTTTTCCTGTACCACTAACGCCCATTATGATCAATACGAACGGCATATTCCCATTTAGCTATTGCGTCGCTAAAATAAGAAAATCCCACCTTCAAGAAACTTATTTTCCTTTTTTGATCAGTTCCTTTGTGAAATCCATTACCGGATCATTTCCCTCAATCACATCCTGTAAACTGGGACGGATAATATGATCGGGAATTACTCCATGTCCTGTATTCTCGAAATCGACATTCATCTCAAAAAGAATCATGGGCATAAGGACAGATATCTTAGAGTTAGGCAATTCTAAAGGTAACATGATCCCGCTGGTATTTTGATTGGGATTTCCGCCTGCTTCCTCTCCAATAAAGAGACCTCTGTCATGCTCTTTCAGGATGGCAGACATTTCTCCTGTAGCTGAGAAAGAATTGGGATTGGTCAGAAAATAGGCTTTACCGCTGTAATAGAGTTTGGCTGGCTTTGATTCTTTTAGACCAGCTATTCCTTTCATCACATATAGATCTCCTTCTTTTTTTGTGATAAAAGGAAGGGCGATTGAAAGTAAACCTAATTTCTCCTTGTAGTACTTTTTATCCGGTAGCCCCTTTGTCACCATACTCAATTGTCGGTAAAAGGTAAAAGGCTTGTCATATAAATGTGCAAAGAGTTTAATGGTAGGTTTAGGATCACCCCCACCATTGTCCCGAAGGTCAATGATCAAATGCTCAATATTTGCTTCATCAATTTTCTTGAAGGCATCATTGAAGAACTTTTTGCAGGAAGGACCATTCTTTCTAATCCAGGATTTGCTGAATGTACGCAAGGTCATTACAGCAGTATTTCCTTCAATTTCAAGCGTATAGGCATCTATCCCATTTTCATACCAGGCCTTACGACGCTCCCCATAGCGATTCCTCACTATCTTTTGGATTGTATCCAACGGAAGAGCCTCGATATTGAATACTTTTTCATCTCCATTGGGTAAACGTATATCAAGCTCATAGTTATCCGGATTGCCGAAATGCAGGGCATATTTTGATCCAAATGCTCTTTGGACAGAAAGTCTGGGTAAAGTCTCATTATATCCATCCCGGGTTTCTTGATCTACCAGATACTTGAAAATTTCGCCAGAAGATTTTCCATTGATTTTTTGGATAATTGAGCCTACTTCCAGTTCCTCATTAAGGGAGGCATTTCGGATCACTAGTAATTGATCATCCTGCCAATAAACAGCCATTGGGAAAATCAAATCCTTGGTCCTTCTTTTTTCTCTGTAGGCATCTGAATTGAAAAAATGGGTATGGCCATTGGCAATTAGTTTTAGCAGGGGACTAATTCTTCTGAAAAACTCCACTTCAGTAAGCGGACTATTCAGATTTGATTCAATTACCGTAAATGCGCTATCCAGCCGTTCTTTTGGATGATATGCATAGAGGGCAGGATGTGCACCCTCCAGGTTCCGTTTGAGGATACTCAGGTCTTCTTTGAGTTGTGCGGGACTAAAAGTAGGATCTTGAGCCTTTCCATAAAGACAAAGGCTTAGGAATAGGCTAAATAGTAGAATGTGTCTCATCTTACTTATGTTTTTCTAGTAAAGGGCCATATTTTTTGAGAACCTTCCAGGCATCTCGAATTTGATCTAAACTGCCATTTTTAGGGTGGAGGTTGGTATTGGTGAAAATAAGCCATCCCTGATCGAGGGCTGGATCAAATTTAAGATTGGTGAAAATACCAGGATCGGAACCATTGTGCCCAATATCTCCACGACTGCTATATTCCCAGAAAATACTGTAGTCATCATCGCCTGGTGCATGTTCTTTCATCATTTCGACATAGGCCTCGCCATCCAGTAGTTTTCCTTCTCCTTTAAAGCCTCGAATGGCCTCCTGAAGGTAAAGGGACAGGTCATGGATACTGGTTAAAAATCCACCATCTGGAAAAGTGATCAAGCTATATTTAGGGACTTTTAATCCATCTGGTAAATATATATGGGCGTGGTCCTCCATATTGATCTGAGAAAACTGCCAGCCAGAGGCTTTCATCTTTAGGGGATCGAGGATATGCTTTTGGGTAAAGTCCTCGAAACTTTCTCCACTGGCAATTTCCAGTATATAGGCGGCCAAAGCAGCTCCAATATTTGAGTATTTATAGGTTTCTCCCGGAGCATGTTTATAGTAATTTTTCTTCTTATACCATTCTCCTCCTTCAACCAGAATTTTCTGAAAAAACTCCGGCATACTCATGTCCTGATTTGAGAGATAGAATTCGAATTCTTTGCGTGTCCTTCCTTTTAAGCGAGAGAGATCTAGATCAACTTTTTCTTTGAATACATAAGATTTCTCATAGATTTTTCCATCTTTTATGCCGGAGGTATGAGAAGCCAAATGTAAAAGGGTGATCGCCTTATCTGGATGACGGGGATGAATGATCTTGAAAGGTAAGAGATCATTGATGGGCGTTTCCAGTTCTAATAAGCCCAGCTCTACAGCTTTCATAATGGAAATCCCAATGAAAGTTTTTGAAATAGAACCTATATTATGAACCGTCCGAGAAGTATACGCTTCCTTACTTTCTACTTTAGCATACCCAAATCCTCCTTCGTACAAAATTCCTTCTTTGTTTACTATTGAAACTCCAAATCCGGGAACCACATTTCGGGCAGCTATTTCTTCCAGGGCAATTCGGATAGAGTCCTCGTAGTTTTGAGCCGCGAGATTTTGAGGAATAAGAAATAAAAGGGTCAGAAGACCTAGGTAAATAGTTCGCATGCGTTTGCTTTTATGTTGTTGAAATTTCCTGAAAGACGCCGAAGGCGTTTAAAAAGTTGCGTACTAAAATTTAACTCAAGTACCTGTTTATCTTTTCATAAACCACATATTTCTCACCCGCCCATTGCTAACATAAAATCCTTCAACTTCTCCCTTTTTATCCCGCTTGACTTTGATCGAAGCAAAGGCCCCATGATCGGCGCTCAGGTAGTTTTCTCTTTTGGCACTTATCCCAAATTCTCCATGTCGATTATGATATCCCTTGAGTGATTTTCCATCTGTACTCAAGGTATAATGGGTGTCTAATTCCGGACTATAATAAACACCACTTAATTTTTGTAGGAAGTCCGTATCAATAGTGGGTTTAGTATATCTTTCAAAATCTTCTTCTATGCTTTCATTTGGTTGGCTAAAATGCATGATCATTCCCTTCTTTTTGTCTGCTGCAAAACTAACCTTCGCAACAAAACCCAGGCCCATCATTTGAAAGCTGTTTTCAGAAATGGGAATAAGGCTGGTTTCATTTCCCTCTGCCCGGAAGTAGCGCAAGGTATCGTCTTTTAGGTAAATTTTCCGAGTATAATTCTCCTTGAGGTTCCAGTAGTCCCCTTCGAATTGGGAGAGTTTCTTAGCCGAAAGTTGGATGGCATTTATGGCAAGTAGCTGGGAGGTAGATTCCTTCTCTTCAGCTCCCATGAGAATTTCTGCGATTTGGGAAATTTTCCCCTGAGGTCCTGAAGAACTGAAATTTCCGAGTACTACGATATTGAGCTTCTCTTTGGGAAAGCAAATGACATTGGATCGGAAGCCACCTATAGCTCCTCCATGCCCAATGAATTTTTTCCCTAACATTTCATTGATGTTTATCCCGAAAGCATAATTGATACTATTTCCATTATTCAGTTCGCCCACTTCTTGCATACGTCTGAATGCTTTCTCCCAACCTATTTTAGGATTGCGGTAATTATCCATCCAGTAAAGAAGATCTTCTGCTGTGGAATGCATATTTCCTGAGCCCACATATCCCCAGTATTCGACCGCTCGGCTAAAACCTTCATTATCCCGATAGTATGAGGTAGCATTATTAGGAACTACCCGGCTGTAATCATCTTCAACATAGGTATGATTCATTCCCAGGGGTTGAAAAACGTTTTTTTTCATCCATTCCGGGAAAGATTCTTCGGTAAGTCTTTCGATGATAACTGCCAAGAGCATATAGCCTGTATTGCAGTATAAGTAGTCATCACCTGGAGTAAAGTTTAACTCTCTTTGGCGTTTCATATATCTAAAAAGATCCTCATCTGTTCGGCTGTCATCTCCTCTCCATCCTGCCATACCGAGCATTGCGTGGAGGCTTCTCATTCCGCTTGTATGGTACATGCAATGCCTGAGGGTAATGGTATAGCCAAAATCAGGAAGTTCCGGAATATATTTTCGAATGTCATCGTCAACGGATAGCATGCCCATTTCTTCCAAACGTACAATGCCCATGGAGGTAAACTGCTTGGAAACAGAGGCAATATTGAAAATAGTCCCATAAGAATTGGGAACCTTGTATTCAAGACTGGCGAGCCCAAATCCTTTGGAATAAATGATTTCTCCCTCTTTCATAATCCCAACAGATCCCCCCGGACGATTTCCTGCATCCCAACTGGAGAAAAGTTGGTCGATTGCTTTTTCTTGCTCAGGAGTAAGTTGAGCATGTGTGCTAAATAGAAAGGAGAAAAATAGGCAGAGGATGAAGTAGCGTTTCATGTATATGTTGATTTATAATTTTTCTAAGCTTTGTGTAAGGTCATTGATGAGGTCTTCTGGATCTTCGATTCCGATGGCCATGCGAATCATACCTGGCTCGAGCCCTTGTTCCTTGATGACCTCTTCCGGCAATCTCCCGCCCCACATTACTGCTGGTAATATAGCCAGACTATCAATTCCTCCCAGACTGGCAGCATGCAGAATGATCTGCAAGTTATCCAGAAATTTGACCCCCGCTTCATAGCCCTTTTTTAGGACAAAACTCATAACTCCACCACCCATTCCCTGCATTTGCTTTTCAACCAAACCCTTTTGAGGATGCGAGTCAAGCGCCGGATAATAAACTTTGGAAATTTCTGGATGTTCTTCAAGGAATCGGGCAATTCTTAAGGCATTCGAGCTTTGTTTTTTTACGCGCATATCCAGGGTGCGAATTCCACGCAGCGCAAGCCAGCTATTCATAGGAGCCGCACTTGCCCCTAATACCAGGCTTTGGCCCCAGACTTTTTCTAATAAGCCTTTTCGGCCAACTACGCAGCCCGCCAATAGATCGTGATGACCACCAAGATATTTGGTGGCACTATGCAAAACCAGATCGATACCCCATTCAATGGGTCGTTGTATTATCGGGCTGGCAAAGGTGTTGTCGCATAGAGTAAGGATTTGCTTTTCCTTTGCCAATTTCACTATAGCTTCCAAATCGGTAAGTTCCATGGTTGGATTGACCGGACTTTCCAACATAATGAGTTTGGTGTTTGGTTGAATAGCCGCTGAAAAAGCGTCTGTGTCTGACTGTTTAATCATACTCACCTCTACTCCAAATCGAGGGAGAAAGTCCTGCATGAGTTTTGTCGTACCGATATAATGGCTCTTCTGTGCAATTATGTGATCCCCTTTCTGCAGAAAACTTAATATGGTAGTAGAAATAGCTCCCATTCCAGAGGCGAGCATCATACCTGTTTCTGCTCCTTCCAGCTCAGCAATTACTTTTGCTATGCGACTGCTTGTCGGATTTCCATACCGGGTATAAAAATCGTCGTCCAGGGGCTGTGAAGCCATGCGAGCAAAATCCTCAGCGGAATCAGCGGTCTGAGTTACAGATTGAAAAAGGGGGGGAGCTACCATCTTGTTTTGCTCCAGCTGACGATCTGCATGTAGGGAAGTAGTTGCCGGGGAAAGCTTTTTCATGAAAAAGGGAATTAAATGTCAGGGTTTCTTAGTTTTGCTAGTAGTTTAGAATCCAGACTTAAATTACATGTTTTCAATGAAAAGCAAGCTTGCCTTTACCTGTATCTTTTTTTTGCTGTCCAGTGCGACATTTGGACAAAATAGCGCTACTACTTCCATGAATGAAAAATTACCTTACGAAGAAATCGGTGCATCTCCAGAAACCTATACAGCTGCTACTGTAGCAGCACGTATGATTGATGGGCTGGGCTATCGTTACTACTGGTCCTCAGAAGGGTTAAGAGAAGAGGATTTGGATTTTAAGCCAAGTGATGATGCCAGAAGTATGCGTGAAACCATGGTTCATCTATATGGCCTTTCAGGCACCATTTTAAATGCCAGTAAGAATGTAGCGAATATCCGACCTATGGAAAATGTTCCAGAGAATTTTGCAGATATGAGAGCTGCTACTCTAAAGAATTTGGCAGAAGCCAGTTCAATCCTGAAAAACAATCCTGAAAAGGCCCTCTCAGAATTGAAGATCATTTTCAAAAGAGGAGAGAATAGCTCAGAATTTCCCTATTGGAACATGATCAATGGTCCGATAGCTGATGCTATTTACCATACCGGACAAATCGTCTCTTTTCGGAGAAGTGCTGGAAATCCAATGAATCCCAAGGTCAATGTTTTTATGGGAAAGAATCGTCCTTAGGCGATTACTCTTTTCTGATAAATTTCTTTTCCCAGGACTTCATCGCTACGCGTAAATTTAAAGCGATGACCCTCATAAAAGTCTTTTTCTAAATAGGCATCTGTTTGGAGAGCGACTTTTATGCTCTTTACAGGGGTTGTCCATATACCTTTTAAATGGGATTCTAGCGCCATCAATAACTCGCTGTTAAGTTTCCTTCCGTACTTTTCTGGATTGACAAATACCTCTTGTAGCCAGACATAATTTTGTGCCGTTGCCTGAAAGGATAAAATATAGCCAATCAGTTCACCGGATTCTATGGCAACAAATGAGTAGTTTTTCAGGACTGTACAAGCCAGATAATACAGGATATGGCTTTCCTTACACGGTTTGTTCTTAGGTCTTTGCTGGGCCAATGCTTCTATGGAAGCAATATGTTTTTTGTTTGCGGGGATAATCTCTATCATGCTTCTTAGGATGCTGTTTTCTTAATTCGGGTAGATCCTTGGCATGTCACTGTGTTTGTTGCTTTTATAACGAGCCGACTATTTCGTTTTACATCAAATTTTAAATTATTCGATGGGCTTATTATATTAAGTATTGCTCTGTCGATGATTCTAAATTACACTATTTTTAAACCTACTACTTAAAGCTCCTGATCTCTTGGGAGCTTCCAATTCTTTTCCACTATGGAAGTTGTTAGTGATTCCTGGTTCCTCAGTTTTTTAGGGAGATTACATCCTATGCTGGTACATTTTCCTGTCGGTATTTTGATTGCTGCATTTGCCTTGGAAATATGGGCTTGTTTGAAAAAAGAAGAACAGGATTATAGCAAATTGATCTATTTGGGTGCTCTTTCCTGTCTGTTTGCTGCTGTATTTGGACAGCTATTATACTGGGGAGGAGATTATGCGGGAGAACTTGTTGAGAGCCATCAACAAAATGGCCTCGTTGCCAGTGGACTAGCGATACTTTGTGCATTTATTTATTCAAGGAAAAAACGGCTTCCAGGATGGCTTCCTATAGGTGTACTAGGAATAAGTTGTGTATTTATTGGTATATCTGGGCACCTGGGGGCCAGCATTACTCATGGAGAGGATTATTTGAGTTTTGGTAATGAGGAATCCATAGATGAAAATGCTCAGGCGACACTAGCTCAGTTTACCACCTTCTCTCATACTGACACGCTAAGTGAAAAACAACAAAATAAACTAAACCTGGAAGTGCGGGCTATCTTTGCTCATCGTTGTTATCAGTGTCACAGCACGGCCAAGAAAAAAGGAGAACTCGCATTGGATGATCGGGAGGGAATTTTTTTAGGTGGAGAAAATGGGAAAGTATTGATTCCGGGAAATGCAGAGGCCAGTGAATTATATAAAAGGATAAATCTCAACAAACAGGACGAAGAAGCTATGCCTCCCAAGGGGAAACGGCTTTCCTCAGCAGAAATAGGGCTGGTTAAATTATGGATTGATCAGGGGGCTCACTGGTCAAGGGAAAGTTTGAAAATTTTTCCAGAAGCGGAAATGGCGCTGGAAAAACCCGTACTACCTAAAATTGACAGATTCAATCAGCCGGTAGATAAATTTCTGGATCACTATTTCTCTCAACATAATCTGAAATGGCCTAGCGTAGTTACTGACCGAAGATTTATCCGGAGAGTTTATCTTGACATTCTGGGATTGTTACCAGAAAAAGCTGCTATCGAAGCATTTGTCAAGGATAAATCCCTGGACAAACGCGAACGCTTGATTGATCGATTGCTAGAAGAGAATCAATCCTATGCCCTTCACTGGTTGAGTTTCTGGAACGACTTGCTGCGAAATGATTATTCCGGTACTGGCTTTATTACGGGTGGACGGAAGCGAATAACGGATTGGTTATATGAGGCACTTTTGGAAGAAAAGCCCTATGATCAAATGGTAACTGAACTCCTCAATCCAGATGAAAACTCACACGGATTTCTGCAGGGAATCAAATGGAGAGGGGTAGTCAACTCAAGCCAAAGTGTGGAGATGCAGGCGGCTCAAAATGTTTCCCAAACTTTTTTAGGCCTCAACCTCAAGTGTGCTTCCTGCCATGATAGTTTTGTCAATAATGTTAGCCTCGATCAGGCCTATGCATTTGCCAATATTTTTGCAGATACCCTCCTGGAAATTCATCGATGTGATAAACCAACAGCTCGCTATTCCAGTCCTGCCTTTATTTATCCCGAATTGGGAGAAGTAAATGCCGATAATATTAAGGATCGTCTGGAGCAGTTAGCCAAAGTGGTGGTTCAACCTAATAACGGACGACTATATCGAACCCTGGTTAATCGATATTGGGACAAATTGTTTGGACGGGGTATTATAAGTCCGGTGGACGAAATGGACAATAAGGCCTGGAACCAGGAACTCCTGGATTGGCTGGCTACAGACTTTATTGAAGGCGGATATAGTTTGAAAAAACTACTCGCACGAATCATGAAGTCGAAAGCCTATCAACTAGAAAGCCAAGCCTATGCCTCCGCAAATTATGTAAAATCTGAGCAGTTCGTTTTTCAAGGGCCGCTTCCTCGCCGTCTTTCTGCCGAACAATTTGCGGATGCTATAAGCCAGCAATTTCAACCGCTTTATTATGGAGCGGCTTTTATCCCCGGTAAACCAGCCTTTCCTGCCAAATGGATTTGGTTTAGAGATAAAGAAGTAGATCGTAGCACCTTGCCAAAGCCGGGTGTGAGATACTTTAGAAAGAAATTTAAGCTAAATACATCCGAATTTATCAGGAAAGCGGAAATACTTGTTACGGCCGACCATTCTTTTCAACTATTCCTAAATGAAAAGCAGATCGGAAAAGGAGATGATTGGCGCAAAGTTCATCGAATTTCAATTGGGCCAGAAGAGTTTACCTCAGATAATATCCTTGCTGTTCAAGCTGCAAATGAGGGCAGCCTTCCAAACCCGGCTGGTGTTTTATTGGCCTTGAAATATACCTATGAAAATGGTCAGGAAGAATATCTGTATTCCAATAGAGATTGGATTAGCACAGATAGCTTACCGCCCACAAACTGGAGGTCTTATGCTTTTTCGGATGAAAATTGGGAGAAAGTAGTGGCTCGATCTTCCAGTCATTATTGGGGTAAATTGCTGGATTTTAGCTTTGGGAAAAAGCTATTTGAAACAGATTTTCTCAGAGCTTCTTTGGTTCAACAAGATCCTTTTTTAAAAACGCTGGGCAGACCGAGCCGAGAAAATGTTGCTACGGATCGGGAAGAAGAAACTACCATGCTTCAGGCTTTGATGTTGACAAATGATACGTTCCTTCATAAGGGTATTCAGGAGTCGGCCGAAAGGCTACTTAGCAAGCTGGAGAAGGGAGATGATATCATTGATTATGTCTTTTATTCTGCTTTAGGAAGAATGCCCACAGAAAGGGAAAGGAAAAGTGTAGGTCAAGTGTTCAGTTCAACACCAGAACCCTCGGAAATTGAGGACCTGATTTGGTCAGTCATTCTCTTACCAGAATTTCAATACCTCTAATTATGCAAGATTCTACAAATATGGATAGGAGGAGCTTCCTAAGAAAAATGAATCAAGCGAGTCTCGCGGCTATGGCTGCGACCATGCCTGGCTTGAGTTTTATGAGTGGATGCAAGGAAATTCGGGAGAGCACAGCTGATACGGTTATTTTGTTATGGATGGCAGGAGGCATGTGTCATACCGAGACTTTTGATCCTAAAAGCTATACACCTTTCAAGAAAGGTATGGAAAGTAAATCCGTCATAAGTACGTTTCCTTCTGTACCTACTGTACTTGATGATGTGTTTTTCTCAGAAGGACTGGAGGAAATAGGAAAGGTACTGGATAGGGGAACCCTGCTCAGGTCATATAGAGCAGCTGATCTGGGGCACATTCTTCACACTCGGCATCAGTACCATTGGCATACTTGCTATGAGCCCCCACAATCTGTACAGGTGCCACATATGGGAGCATGGATTTCCAGAGAATTGGGTCCTTTGAATCCGGTCATTCCTGCTTTTATTGATATTGGGCAGAGATTTACAGTTGGAGAAGGGGAGGAGCTAAAAGCATTTCATTCTTCGGGTTTTTTAGGAACCGAATACGGGCCTTTCTTTATTCCAGAACCAGAAAAAGGGCTGAGTAGCGTTGCTCCCCCCAAAGGTATGGACCTCAAACGATTTGAGAGTCGCAATAAGCTTTACAAAGAATTGATCCAGCAAAGCCCTTTCGAAGGCAATGCTAGTACCTATCAGCAAGAATCTCTGATGCGATCTATGGAGCAAGCGTATAGATTGCTTAAGTCTCCGGATGCAAAGGCATTTGACCTCTCTGAAGAACCCCAAGCTATTTATGATACCTACAATACCGGAAGATTTGGGCTGGGATGCTTATTGGCCAGAAGGTTAGCCGAAAAAGGTGCACGATTTATCAGCGTGACCACAGAATATGTTCCTTTTTTGGGCTGGGATACGCATGAAAACGGGCATACCCGATTGCGAGATATGAAAGCTCAAATTGATCGGCCGGTAGCCCAATTGATACGAGATTTGGAGGAAAGAGGGCTTTTGGATCGGACATTGGTGGTACTAGCCAGTGAGTTTAGTCGGG
>JBCBRM010000085.1:0-17202 GCA_039819665.1 Bacteroidota bacterium | reverse complement strand
TATTTTGGCCCTCATGGGCTAGAAGTTCTTACAAGATTACGTGATTCGAGCAAGTTATATCTATTGAACTTTACCGAAAATCTAATCGAGTTTCAATATACACCTTCTGAAAAAATCACCTTTGCTAGCAAAAGTGAATATGGGAAAAGTATCTTAATCTCAAGAGAAGACGCAATTGTTAATGTGTATACAAGGTTGGACAAAAAGCAGAATGAATTCTTAAATGAATATAAACTTTCCTTCGAATTCAATTGCAGAATAAAAGAAGGTGCGTATGCTCCTATCAATGATATGTTTTTGTCACAAATAGACGATAGAACTTTAAAACTCTGGTCTTTTATTACCAATTCAAATGTTGAAGAGAATAAGACAGAGAAAAAGTTGACTGAGAAGAGAATCGAATTACGTGAAAAAGTAAGGCAATTTTCTCTAGATGATTTGGAGAAGTATGCCGAACAAAGAATCTTACCCTAATTTAGATATGATGGCTTTGCCAATGTCAAGAAATAGAATCAAGTCGTGTAGAAAAGGAAAGTATCTTACTTTTTTAAGGGTATGCCTTTCTATCTTTGTGATAAATATTTTTATGATCATTGCTGGGGGTAGTCCTGTAAACCTAGAACAGGAACCAAAGAAGCATACTGTCAAAAGAGGAGATACCTTATATTCAATTAGTAAAAAATATGGCACTTCTGTTAAAAACCTTAAACTATATAATCAACTTTCTTCAGATGTAATACAGCTGGGGCAAGTTCTTGATATTCCGGTGACAAGAGGATATTATAATCCTGAGGACTCTGCAAAAAGAGTCTCTACGAATACCTTTGCCAGTAATTTTTTGATTGAATCCGAAATTAATGACTTGAAACTTGAATCCCCTTCTTGGGTTAATGCCAGAATGTCCAGTTCAAAAGGCGGGACTTCTACAGAGGAGGATGATGCCTATTTTGCTTATTCAGAAGAAAGCTCAAGACCTATCCGATGGAGGGATGAAGATGATATCTCCAACGGAAACTATGCGAGTTCTTATGGTAATTCCGGCCGGGACAGAGACAGATTCTGGGATAGTAGAGATAGGGACGATGATAGATATTATGCCAATTCAGGAAGAAATACCTCGGGATCAAGCACTACCCGTCCCGGCAAATACAATCCAAACCGTCCCGGTAACAGACCCTCGAATGGTGAAAACAAAGGAAATGATATGGACACGGGAGATTTTGGAAAAAATTATTCAAACCCAGATAGACCCAGGTATGGTCAGGATTATTATTCAGAAGAAGATATTTTCTACAGGTTAAATCCTAAAACTCAAGCTGCTATTATTAGATTGGATTCAAGGTTAGGAGAGTTCAGAAAAAGGCAAATTCGAAATCGGAATAATGTTCAGAGAAATCTAAACAGAAGAAGTCGAGGAATCGACCGAAACTATGATGCTTCCGATAGGCATAGAAGATCTTCTACAAGGGCGCGCCAAGCTACCAGATCAGTTAGGACGTATAGGGTTAGGAGTGAAGATACCCTTCAATCAATTGCAAGAAGGTTTGATAATAGCTCTCAGGAACTATATGAACTGAATAGGCTTAGGTCGAGGTTCCTAAGAGAAGGGCAATTAATTAAAGTTCTGGTTTGGGAACAGTAAGTTTATTCAATACCCCTTCATCTGCCGATCCATTTCCCTTTTGGTATCACGCTCCTTCATGGTCTCGCGTTTATCGGCCACCTTTTTACCCTTACCGAGCGCGATATCCATTTTAGCGAAGTTGCGATCGTTAAAATAGACCTTGACTGGAACGAGCGCATAGCCTTTCTGGTCAAGGCCTTTTCTTATTTTGCGGATTTCTTTTTTGTGGAGGAGTAATTTCCGAACCCGTCCGGGTTCGTGGTTGTTGTAGCTTCCCTTATCGTATTCGTTGATAGTCATTTTACGGATAAAGACCTCATCCTTTTCAACAAAACAATAAGCTTCCTGCAAACTGGCTTTCCCTTCACGTAAGGATTTTACTTCAGTCCCTTTCAAAACCATACCAGCAGTGAATATCTCCTCAAGGTGATATTCAAATTTTGCTTTCCTGTTTCGAATGACTGTTTCGTTTCTTCCTTTCTCTGCCATATTGCCTAATCTTCTCTATCTCTCAAACAATTGCTTACGAATAATTATCCTGTAAGTTCAGGATTTTATTCCGATTCTCTAAGCACACGTAAGTTTTCGCTTACTGTTCCGCTTATCATAATGTTTTTCTGATCCACAATGATCTCTAGAGAATCATCAAATTTCAAGCGTTCTTTGACTGTGATTCTTTTGTTTATCAGGAGTCCCTGCCTTTCCAGATATCTAAGAAAATCCGGATCGCTAATTTTTACACTGGCGATAACTACAGTTTCGCCTTCCTCAATATCTGAAAGCAAAGGAGTATCAAGCGCAATCAGGGTACCATCTTCGGCAGGAATCGGATCCCCGTGAGGATCAAATTTGGGGTAATCAAGAAATTCATCGAGTCTACTGATAAGTTCCTTAGACTGAATGTGTTCGAGTTGTTCGGCTACTTCATGAACGTTGTCCCAGGAGAAATTGAGCTTATTGACCAAAAAGACCTCCCACAATCTATGCTTGCGAAGAATACTAAGGGCGATCTTCTTACCGTTTTCTGTTAGGGAAACTCCTTCATAGCGTGTATAATTTACGAGGGGACTGGGTTCCTTTTTGTTGCTGAGTTTTTTGAGCATATCAGTTACTGAAGCAGGACTGATACCCAGATAATTGGCGATGGTATTGGTCGAAACAGGTGTCTCGCCCATAAGGGTAAATCGCAAAATACACTTAAGGTAATTCTCCTCTGTTTCAGTATGGTGTCTCATTGCGCAAAAATCGGAATATTTGCTGAATAAGAAAAGCTGTGAATAAGGAAGATAAGTTTAGGAATTTTCCTGGGACATTTCCAGACTGAGAAACGTTTCGGTACTATATATCCTGCTTAAATTTACTACCTTGGGACTACTTGAAAACACACATCCTGAAACCTGAACAAACACTGACGTAGCAATAATGAGGAAAATCTACAACTTTATACCTATTCTCGTACTGCTAGGAGCATTTTGGGGCTATTCATGGCTAACTGCACATGAAGAAGCTCTTTCCTTAATCCCTGAGCCCGGTTTCAATCAAAGTGATATAAGATTTATTAAAAACGAAGGCCAATGGGATAGCCAAATTCAATATAAAGTAAGGCTAAATGGGGGGGATATTTACCTCGGACCCAATGAACTGGCTTATCATCTTTATAATCTGCCTACACAAGCTCATGGGCATGGTCAGGGGCAAAGCCAGAACCAGGGGATGCATTTTGGACCTAAAAAGCGTCTTGAAGCTGCTAAAAAGCAAACTGAAAGGGGCCATATTTTTAAGATGCAGTTCCTTAATGCTGCCCAATCTCCACTAGTTAAGGGGTATCTTGAGTACCCTGAATATCATAACTATTTTATTGGCAATAATCCCTCCAAATGGAAGGGGAAAGTTGGACTTTATGGACAAGTCAATTATGAAGATTTGTATCCAGGGATAGACCTTCGGGTGTATGGATGGGGAGATGCCCTCAAGTATGATCTTATGCTGGAAGCTGGAGTAGACCCTCGACAGATTCAAATCAATTACGAGGGTATAGATAAGATTAAATTAAAAGATGGATCTTTGATTATCGAAACTGAGATCCGAATTCTTACAGAGCTTCCCCCCGTGGCTTATCAGATCATTAATGGAAGAAAAAAAGAAGTTCCAGTCCAATTTAAACTCAATAAGAAAATACTCAGCTTCGACTTGCCCAATGGCTATGATGCCGAGTATCCATTAGTAATTGATCCAACCCTGATATTTTCTACATACACAGGTTCCTTTTCCGATAACTGGGGATTCACTGCAACTTTTGACACTGCGGGTAATGCATATGGAGGAGGGATTCAGTTTGGAAGTGTTGTTGGTGCGGGATACCCTACCACTACTGGGGCTTATGATAGGACCTTCAATGGAGGAACCAGTGATGTTACCATCGCTAAATTCAATCCAACAGGAACAACCTTACTATATTCAACATTTTTGGGAGGGCAATTTGATGATCAGCCACATAGCCTGGTAAGTGATTTGGATGGGCAGCTTATCATCATGGGACGTACAAATTCCAATAATTTCCCGACTCAAAATGGCGCAGATAATACCTATAATGGCGGCTTTGATATTTTCGCCACCAAAATGAGTGCCGATGGTACCTTTTTACTAGGTTCGACCTATCTGGGAGGATCTCTGGATGATGGTGTCAATGGTTCTTCCCTTGTCGGAGTCTATACAAATACCAAGTATAATTACGGCGATGATGCCAGAGGGGAAGTGGTCATCGACGCTGCAAATAATATCTTTATCACTGCCCCCACCAGTTCTGGTAACTTTCCGGTGCAAAATGGATTTCAATTAGTAAAAGGAGCTGGGCAAGATGGTGTGGTTATTAAACTTACGCCTAATCTCAATAATATTACCTGGGCTTCATACTTTGGCGGAAGTGGTGAAGATGCTGCTCATACTATTAAATTTGATCCAGTAGGAAATGTGCTCATAGCTGGAGGTACAAGTAGTAGTGATTTGCCCACGACAGCAGGGGTAGTTCAAGCAGGATATAGTGGAAGTACAGATGGATTCATAACCAAAATTTCTCCAGATGGGAGGAACATAATTTCTTGTACATATCTGGGAACAGCCGCTTATGATCAGGTATATTTAATGGATTTAGATAAGGATGGTGATGTTTATGTGGCAGGGCAAACACAAGGGGCATGGCCCATTGTCAATCCTGTCTCAGGAGCTGTTTACCAAAATGCCAATTCCAAGCAGTTTATCCAAAAACTTGAGAATGACCTGACAAACACGGTTTATGCTACTACCATAGGTTCCAATAACGCACAATTTCCTAATATATCTCCAACAGCCTTCCTCGTGGATCGATGCGAGAATATATACCTTACAGGCTGGGGGGGAAGTACTAACTCAAGCACGGGTTCTCCCAATGGAGGAAACACCATGAATATGAGTGTAACTGGAGATGCACTACAAGCAGGAACCGATGGAAGTGATTTTTATACCATCGTTTTGGATCGGGATGTCCAGAATATATTATTTGGAACTTATTTCGGAGGTAATTCCAATAATGGGGACCATGTGGATGGAGGAACGAGTAGGTTTGATAAAGAAGGAGTGGTTTACCAGGCCGTTTGTGCAAGCTGTGGAGGCACGAATGCTTTCCCCGCACAACCCAATAATGTTCACAGCAGAAGTAACAATAGTCCCAACTGTAATCTTGCGGTATTCAAGCTTGCTTTTGATTTGGCAGGAGTAGAAGCAGATTTTGTCCCTAGAGATCAGATGGGACAAGTTATTATAAATACACAAGGCTGTGCTCCCCTGACTGTAAATTTTGATAATCAAAGTCAGAGAGCTCAGACAGGAGGGACTCCCCAATATTTCTGGGATTTTGATGATAATGGTGCAACTGCCAATGTATTTGAACCCGTACATACCTTCGATAGTGCTGGTTTGTATAATGTAATGCTCATCATCACAGATTCATCCAGCTGTAATATTGCTGATACAGCCTTTTCATTGATAGAAGTATTTCCCCCCCCCACGGTAGATGCCGGACCTGACCAAATTGTTTGTCGAGATGATGCATTTACCTTAAATGCAGTAACTCCCGGTGCAAGCTATCAATGGGCACCTGCGAACGCTCTCCTTTCTGATCCAACCTTAAGGAATCCAAATGGAGTAGCTACTGCACCCACAGAATTTATCCTCACCCTGACGGATAATAGAGGTTGTCAGGCCAATGATACCGTTCTGGTAGATGTTGATACTTCCCTTCAGGTATTTGCCAGATCAGACTCTTTGTTATGTAGAGGGGGATCGGTTAGGTTAAATGCCGTTTCGAGTAACGGGATTTCTTATTCCTGGGCAGCATTTCCCAATGCGAATTTATCTGACCCTAATATTGCAAATCCACTGGTGAGTAATCTGGATACGACTACTACCTTTGTAGTTACCGCTACCAATGCGCTAGGTTGTCAGCAAAGTGATACAGTTCGAATGGAAGTTTTTGAGGTGTTCACTCTTCAAGATACTTTTGTCTGTGATGGAAGCTCAATAGTGCTTCAATCCAGTAATGGCGTAAGTTTTTCCTGGGCTCCAAATAATGGTAGCCTTGATAATCCTACCTTAGCCAGTCCAACAGCGCGTCCCTTTGCCACCACAACCTATACGGTAACTGCTACTAGTGCAGAAGGTTGTATCAGTACTAAAGATGTTTTGGTTGAAGTATTGCCTTTGCCAGCTATTGATGCAGGACCGGATCAGGCTTTATGTATAGGAGATTCTCTTCAATTGAATGGAAGCGGAGCGGGGACATACCTCTGGGACCCTGCTCAATTATTGATAGATCCGACTTTACCCAATGCTCGTGGATTTACTACGGGTTCGGCAGTCTTCACACTTATAGTTACAGACTCTATCGGATGTCAAAGTCTGGATGCGGTTTCGATAACAATAAACCCTCTTCCAGCAGTTGAGGCTGGAGAAGATACTACCATTTGTGATGGCGATGCCTTCCTCTTAACAGCTAGTGGAGCGCAGAGTTATTTCTGGACACCTCCCGGAAGTCTTGATAATCCTGCGAGTGCCACCCCATTAGCCAGCCCACCAGCCAATACGCAATTTACGGTAATAGGTACTGATGCTAATGGCTGTGTAAATACAGATTCAGTTTTTATAGAGGTAGTTCCTATTCCTATTACGGAAATCAGTGGGGTAAATGATTGCCAGGATTCTGTTGTTCAACTAACAGCCTCAGGTGGGGATAGTTACATCTGGAGTACTGGAGAAACTACGCCTATCATATTTGTTGATCCCAATAATCCAGCTACCTATACTGCAACGGCTATAGTAGGAGGTTGCGTAGGTATACCGGATTCGGTTACTATTGAACCTGGTTTTGATTTTCCCGAAGCTTCCTTTGTTGTGGATAGTTTCGGAGTATTTGCTCCTAGTCAGGTTCAATTCATCAATACTTCTACCGGAGCTGTTTCCTACGAATGGTTTTTTGGAATAGCCGGTCGATCTACAGACACAAATCCTTTAGTAACCTTTCCAAGTGCTGGCGAGTATACCGCACGATTGATTGCTTTCTCAAGGCAAGGATGTACTGATACTACTTTTCTGACCTTCAATTTTGACAATGTAACCTTGCATGTCCCAAGTGCCTTTTCTCCAAATGGAGATAATATGAATGCAAACTTTAAAATTGGGTATGTAGGGATTGCCAGTTTGAATGTGAAAATCTTCAGCAGGTGGGGGTCTCTCGTCTATGAGTCAGATAATCCTGATTTTGAATGGGATGGGATGTATAAAGGGAAACCTGTTCCTGAAGGTGTTTATGTCTATGTCATTACCGGGAAAGGAGAAAACCAACAGGATTATGCCCGGGAAGGGACTGTCACAATTTTCCGTTAGGCGTGTTAATAGGAAAGACTATTTCCCTCTAGTATTTTTCCTAAGGAGGCAAAATTTAAGCTTTCCATTCCTTTTCGCACAAAAAAGGAATCGCCTCTGCCATAAATTCATTGTAGATGGTGGCGGAAATTGTTTATTTTGCAAAAGTTTGAATAGAAGCGAATAGTATGTTTGAAAATCTCTCCTCGAATATAGAACAGGCCTTTAAAAAGCTGAAAGGTCAGGGCAAGATAACTGAGATAAATGTTGCGGAGACGCTTAAGGAGATCAGGAGAGCACTGATCGATGCGGACGTTAACTACAAAGTTGCAAAGACATTTACCAATAAAGTAAAGGAAGAGGCCCTAGGCCAGAATATTCTGATTGATGTTTCTCCCGGACAATTGATGATCAAAATCGTCAATGATGAATTGTCAAAATTGATGGGGGGAGAACAGGAAGGAATCCGGATTTCAAAGAATCCTCCTACAGTAATTTTGATTGCCGGCCTTCAGGGATCTGGTAAAACTACCTTTTCCGGTAAATTGGCTCTCTATCTCAAAGGAAAAGGAAAGAATCCATTGTTGGTTGCAGGTGATGTATACCGTCCGGCAGCGATTGATCAGTTGGGCGTATTGGGAGAAGGCATTGGTGTGGATGTCTACAAGGAAGTAGAAAATAAAAATCCCGTAAAGATTGCCGAAAATGCGATTAAACATGCCAAGGCAAATGGAAAAGATATTGTCATCGTGGATACCGCGGGTCGATTGGCTGTGGATGAGGAGATGATGAATGAGATTGAAAACATCAGATCCTCTATCAATCCTCATGAAATTCTTTTTGTCGTGGATGCGATGACGGGTCAGGATGCTGTCAATACAGCAAAAGCTTTCAACGATAGACTGGACTTTGATGGAGTGGTGCTAACTAAGTTGGATGGTGATACCCGTGGGGGTGCTGCCATTTCTATTCGTTCGGTGGTTGAAAAGCCGATCAAATTTATCAGTACAGGTGAGAAGCTGGAAGATCTTGACCTTTTCTATCCTGACAGGATGGCTTCCCGTATCCTCGGTATGGGGGACGTTGTTTCTCTGGTTGAACGTGCGCAGGAGCAGTTTGACCAAAAAGAAGCAGAAAGACTCCAACGGAAAATCCGCAGAAATGAATTAGATTTTAATGATTTCCTCTCACAGATTCAGACTATCAAGAAAATGGGTAATCTGAAAGACTTGGTAGGTATGATTCCGGGTATGGGGAAACTCACCAAGAATATGGAAATAGAAGATGATGCTTTCAAGCATGTTGAAGCCATTATTTACTCTATGACCACACAGGAAAGAGAAACTCCCAAAATTCTCAATGGCTCTCGTCGTAAGCGTATTGCGAGAGGAAGTGGAAGGCCAATTCGTGAAGTAAATGAATTGCTCAAACAATTTGATCAAATGAAAAAGGCGATGAAGAAAATGAATGCCATGTCGCGTGGAGGAAAAATGGCTCGTGCCATGGGTAATATGGGCATGATGGGGAAGCGGAGACGGTAAATCACATTCGACTACATCTTTAGTATATATAGTACATCCCGGCTGAGCATCTGCTTGGTCGGGATTTTTTGAATGAATTTTTGAGTTTCCTTTCAGGCTAAATTCGGCGATTAAGTGCAAGTTCAGGATAACAATTGAATTTACACTTGGTCTCCTCTCTCCTTCTTCAAAAAATAAAATCCCAAGCTGCAATGAAGCTCGGGATTGGAAAACTTTCACCTTCTATTAGTAAAGACAAATACTAAATTCTTTTTTAAGCCCAGACTCGCCACTCTTTATTTCCGTACTCTGCGACCAATTGCTGTGGTAGATTCGGATGCAAGGCTACCACTTCTCCAATAACAATAATGGCAGGACCTGCGATTTGTTCTCTTCTTACAGCCACATCGATATCTTCTACACTTCCTAGAGCTATTTTTTCCTCAGGTAGCGAACCAGATTGAATGACTGCGATCGGGAGATGAGCTTTACCAGCATATTTAAAGATTTGCTGAATTTCTCTCAGTTTTCTCAATCCCATCAAAACCACAATGGTCGCATCTGTTCGTACGGCCTGATAAAGGTCTTTAGAAACTTCTCCTTTGGAGGTTGTTCCGGTGATGACCCAGAAGCTTTCATTGATACCTCTTTTGGTTAGGGGAATCTCCTGTAAAGCCGGCACAGAATTAACAGAAGATATGCCGGGAATGAGTTCCGTTTCTATATCAAAGGCCTTCACATATTCCAGTTCTTCGTGCCCTCTTCCAAAAACGAAGGGATCACCTCCTTTGAGTCTCACTACATGACCCTCCTGGAGAGCACACTCTACCAACATCTGGTTGATCGTGCTTTGCGAATAGCGATGTGAGCCCGCTCTTTTGCCGACAAAAATGAGTTTAACCTCTTTTTTTGCATGCAAAAGCTGATCAGGATGCACCAATGCATCATATAAAATTACATCAGCTTGTTGAATGGCTTTCAGTCCTTTTAAGCTAATCAAATCCGGATCTCCAGGCCCTGCTCCGACTAAACTTACTTTAGGATATATCTTTTGCTTATTCATATTTTGCTAAACTAAATTCTTGAATGAGGTGAAGAAAGTCCTGAACTTCCAGGACAAAGTTGGCAGCGAATTCTTGCGTAGGTTTTTCTTTTTTCGCTTGATAAATGAAAGACCTAAAGCTTTGCTTAAAGTTGATTTTCTCGCTTTCGACAAATTGCTCCTCAAAATCTTCTACGATTTTTGCGAGGGTATTGGTGGAAATTTGATGTTGTACCAATGTGGCTTTAGCAGCATTTACTCCTGCCGCATACGCATGGTATATTGCATTGGCAAATTGACCCGATTGCAAATTTTCTTTTGCCCGATCCAATTTTTCCTCACTTTCGAAAAGCAAAGTGGCAACAAGATCAATCACAACACCGGCGCATTCTCCTACGCCAATCTCAGCCACAAAACTTTCTTCATGCCCCCAGTCCAGAAAATCTTCCTGCGTAAGGGTTTGCGTTTGAGCTAGGGGTTTGAGTAGTTGATAGAAATACTTTTTACCCTGTCGCTGGAAATACTGATAGAATCTTTCCTCCTCTTCCTTATGGTCTTCATAGTCTTCGATAACATAAGAAAGGGCAGTAGGAATTCTTTTTGAAGGAAGTTTAATAACTTTTTGAGCGAAAGCAGCATCTCCATTTCCGATGATCCCTCCCCCTAGCAATACCTGCATGGCTGGAGCAACTTTATCTTTTACTTTCAGGGTACTTCCATGAAAACCGATAGCTGCAATGCTGTGTTGCCCACAAGCATTCATACATCCACTAATCTTGATTTTGAGATCTGTATTGTAAATCAGCGAACTGTACTTTTCCTTTATTAGGCTTTCCAATACTTTGCTCACGCCCGTACTGCTCGATATGCCTAGATTACAAGTGTCCGTTCCTGGACAAGCTGTTATATCTGCTGTGCTATCATAGCCTGGATCTGCAAAATTGAGCCCCTTAAGTTTTGTGTAAAGAATAGGTAAATCTTCTTTTCTGACAAAACGAAGGACCATTCCCTGATTGATACTAAGGCGGAAATCATCACCGCTTAGCTCCTCAATGATATCTGACAACTCACGTGCTGTATCTGTGCTGAAATCTCCTAAATGTACTTTGACCTTTACTCCGAAAAATCCTGCCTGCTTTTGCTCAAACACATTACTTTTCAACCAGCTATCATATAGTTCCAGATCATCAATTTCTACTGACTCTCTTTCTGAATAGCTTGGTAAAACCGGAAATGGAAAATCCTCAGCTGCGATTGGATAGCTGTGATAGGGCAAGGCTTCTTTTTCTTCTTCTACCAATCTAAAGACTTCTTCCAAGCCGACTTTATTCAGCAGGAATTTGAAACGAGCCTTAAAACGTTTTGCACGTTCTCCATAGCGATCGAAGATTCTTAAGATAGATTCTGCAAAAGGAATGATCTGGTCTTCAGGCAAAAATTCGCTGGCTACTTGTGCGTGAATAGGCTGAGCCCCCAATCCACCTCCAATCATCACTTTAAAGCCTCTTTGGCCATTCTTGATTTTGGGAATGAATCCCAGGTCATGCATAAAGGAAAAAGCTTGGTCCTGATCTGAAGAAGAAAAGGAAACTTTAAACTTTCTTCCCATTTCTTGGCAAACAGGATTCCGAAGAAAGTATTTAAAGAAGGCATCTGCATAGGGACTTACATCAAAAGGCTCCTCCGGATCGATTCCTGCAAGTTCAGACGCGGTTACATTTCGGACGGTATTTCCACAAGCTTCTCTAAGGGTAACTTCATCCTTTTCCAACTCAGCCCATAGTTGAGGACTGTCTTCGAGTTTCACATAGTGAATCTGGATATCCTGACGAGTGGTGATATGGAGTTTGCCCGTAGAATAAGTGTCTGCCACAGTAGCAATTCTCCGTAGCTTTCTCGCGGTAAGTCTTCCATATGGAATTTTAATCCGAATCATTTGGACTCCCGGCTGGCGCTGACCATAAACTCCTCTGGCCAGACGGAGGCTTCTGAATCTTTCTTCATCAACTTTTCCTTCCTGAAAAAGTCTAATCTTTTTTTCCAGTTCGATGATATCCTTTTCAACAACTGGGTTTTCTATTTCCGTTCTAAAACTCTGCATGTTTGCTGATTTTTTATTTAAGCTCTTTGTAAAAGGCTGGATTTCTCCAGGGCTTGATTGATGTCTGCAATGATATCATCTATGTGTTCCAGCCCGACTGATATGCGAATCAGTCCAGGAACGATGCCGACAGCCAGACGATCTTCTTCGCTGACTTTCGCATGAGTTGTAGAAGCAGGGTGTGTTGCAATGGTTCGGCTATCTCCGAGGTTTGCGGTCAGAGATGCTACCTGAAGTGAGTCGAGAAATTTCCTTCCTCTGTCCACACCTCCCTTTACGACACAGCTGACTATGCCGCCACCAGCTTTCATTTGCTTGCGTGCGATTTCATATTGCGGGTGTGAAGGGAGAAAGGGATATTTTACATATTCTATTTCGGGATGTTCTTCCAGATAAGTAGCCAACTTGAGAGCATTGGAGCAATGTCTATCCATCCGGATTGCTAAGGTCTCCAAACTTTTTGAAAGGATCCATGCATTAAAAGGTGAAAGGGCAGGACCTGAATGTCTGGCAAACAATCGGATTTGTTCAAGGATTTCTGCTTTTCCAGCGATGATTCCTCCTAATACTCTGCCCTGACCATCTATGTATTTGGTAGCAGAATGAAGTACCAAATCTGCTCCATATTTGAGAGGTTGTTGGAGATAGGGAGTTGCAAAACAGTTGTCGACTATTAGGATCAGGCTATGTTTTCGAGCGAATTCTCCCAGCCATTCTAAATCAAGTAAATCGACAGCTGGATTAGACGGGGTTTCCACAAAGAGAACCTTGGTATTAGGAAGAACTAAATCTTCCCATGAGTCCGTATCGAAAACAGGGGCATATGTATGGCTAATTCCCCATCTGGGTAGCAATTTCCCCAAAACAGAATGCGTAGAACCGAACAGGGACCTGCTTGCTAAAATATGATCACCAGAATCCAGCAATCCTGCCAGACTTGTGAAAACTGCTGACATTCCCGTGGCTGTTGCAAAACCATCTTCGGCTCCTTCAAGATTGCAAATCTTATCAATAAGTTCTGAAGTATTGGGATTTGAAAAGCGACTGTATATATTTCCATCTTCTTCATTGGCAAATCTGGCTCGCATTTGTTCGGCATCCTTAAATACAAAACTGGATGTCAGGTATAAAGGGGCTGAATGCTCTCCATGACAGGATCTGTCGATCTGGGTTCTAATGGACCTGGTTTCAAATTTCTGCTCAGACATGTTTTCGATTAGCTATTGTGTGGATTTGGATTAACATTTTTGACAAAGGGGTTTCTTTGCCTTTTTTGTAACAGGACTATCTATTTCGTGAAGGCCACATTCTTTTTGAGAGTCTTCCCACCACCATCTTCCGGCTCTTTCGTCTTCTCCGACATCAGTAGCACGTGTGCAAGGAGCACATCCTACACTTTGATAGCCTCTATCATGTAGTGCATTATAGGGAACCCTGTTTTTTCGGATGTATTCCCATACTTCTTCTCGGCTCCATTCAAACAAAGGATTGAACTTGATCAATTGGCGTTTTTCGTCCCAATAAAATCGGGAAAGTCCACTACGGAACTTTGATTGGCTAGCTCGCAAGCCGGTGATCCAGATTTTGCTTCCTTTCAAAGCTCTTTCCAAGGGTCTTAGTTTTCTGATCCCACAACATTCTTTGCGATTCTCAATGGATTCGTAAAAACTAAAAGGCCCTTTGCTGCTGACCAGTTTTTCGACATTCTCTCTTTCTGGAAAAAAGACATCAATCTTCTTTTGGTAGCGAGCATAAACTTTATTGAACAGCTCATAAGTTTCAACAAAGAGTCTTCCTGTATCTAGCGTGAAAACCCGTATATCCAAGTCCTGCGTAAAGATCAAGTCAGCGATCACCATCCCTTCCAATCCAAATCCTAGAGAAAAACGGGCTTCTTTTTCGTAGAGTTCCGCGATCCATCTGAGACTTTCCGAGGCGGAGAGATCTTCTGTTTCAGCGTTGAGTTGTTCGATAATAGTGGGGTTCATGAGAATAATATTTGCAAAGAATGACTGTTTTCAATTTTTAAAATCAATGAAAGCACAAGCAGCCTAATGCGCATATGTCATGGTCAGCCCAAGGGATAATCTCCCTTTGTTTCAGGATGACCTAATACATGCAGATTAGGCTTAACAACAACAGCAACAACAACAGTTGTTTAGCTTGATGTCAATAGCAAAATGTGTGGGTAGAAAAGATAGTCGCGAAGACTCTGGGGCGAATACGGATGGTGAAAGGTTTTTCATTTTTCTGTAATTAATTCATATGTCCCTATTCGGGCAGGAATTGGCACCGTCTCCTAAGGAAGGTTGCCAGAGGGTCATCGAGCCTGTTCTCTCGCCTCTTCTGTATAAATCAATTACAAATCCGTAATTGATGCTTCAAATGTAGTGCTGATTTACGGAGAATTCCAAGTAGAGGTTTGAAGATTTTTTTGTAAAAGTTTACAAGTGCTTAATTTTCAGGATTATAGAATCCTGAAAAAATCATTTATTTTTTTAGACAATCGCAAAAAAGGAGGGCTTTATTGCAAATGTCTAATTGGTGAAGCTTAGTAATAATTCGCCTAATTACTAGCGATCTATAGGTAATACCCTAATGGAAATTAGTAATTGAGTTAAATATAATTAGTAGGAAGAGTTAAAAAATAGATAGCTTTCCTACCATTTATGCCTGTTGATAGAGAGTAGATTTCCTGATTTCTTTCGGCTGGAAAATTATTTTCTCAATAAGGAGTTCTGTAAATTTGCCCCATACTTTAAAAAATAATATGAAGATTTACGCTAAAATATTGCTTTGTTTTTCTCTTTCACTAGCTATACTGATTGCTTGTAACACGACCAAAGAATCGGAAGTGTATTTTCAGGAAATGATGGAAATCCACCACCAGGATATGGTTGTATGGGGAGAGATTTATGACCTTAAAAAAAGCATCAAAGAAGGATTGACTACCATGGAAAGTAAAGCTTTGGAAAGTCCCGAAGCTGTAGATAGTCTGAAGATGGATACTTATTCGGAAACGCTTAAAAAATTGGAGTCTGCTGATGACGCAATGAATAACTGGATGGGAAGTTTTAAAGCTCCTTCAGAAAAACCAGAAGAAGAGGCTATGGCCTATTTAAAAGGAGAAATGGAGAAAATGAAGCTTGTCGGCAAAGAAGTGGCTGATGCTGTATCTTCTGCTAAAGATCTTCTGAATAGCAATAACTAATGATGAGAAATATTTCGATCGTTTTTGGATTCCTTTTGCTCCTCATTTCTTGTTCTGAAGCTGGATCTGAATCCGAACCTAGAGAATTACCTTTCCTGGGTATAGCAGAAGAAGGGGAACATTATATCATACCTCCTTTTGCATTTGTAGATCAGGAGGGAGCAGAAATTACAGAGTCTAATGTTGATGGGAAGATTCATGTCGTTGATTTCTTTTTCACCTCTTGTCCTGATATCTGTCCCAAAATGAACCAGCAAATGCTCAGGGTTTATGATGAGTATGAAAATGACGATGAAATCCTTATTCTCTCACATACCCTTGATCCTAAACGAGATACCGTAGAAGCGCTAAAAACCTTTTCAGAAGGCTTAGGAGTTTCATCAGAGAAATGGAAGATGTTAAGTAGTCCTGATCATGATTATGTATTCGAAGTTTGCAAAACCTATATGATTGCTGCGGGTCCGGATGAAAGTATCATGGGAGGAATTTTTCACAGTGGAAAATTTGTTCTGCTTGATAAAGAAAGAAGAGTTCGTGGATTTTATGAAGGGACGGATGAGGATGAGGTGAGTAAACTGATTCAGGACATCAAATCCCTCAAGGCGGAAGGGCAGAAAGGAGCCTGATATGAAAACCCTTCTTTGGCTGATTTGGCCCCTTCTAATCTTAGCTGGCCTCCTTATTTACCGCTATACCTCAGGAGAGAAGTATGGTGCTGGAAAGGTGCTTTATGCTAAACATTGTGCTTCCTGTCATATGGAGGATGGGAGTGGATTAAGAGGAGTGATCCCCCCTTTGGCTCAGGCTGACTTTGTCAATGAACATGCCGCTGATATGGCTTGCCTGATCCGTTATGGAATGGAAGGCGAAGTAGTTGTCAATGGTAGAACTTATAATCGCCCCATGTACGGACATGCAGACATCAAAGAGGTAGAGATTCGCAATATCATCAACTATATCAAAAATGCCTGGGGAAATAAAGGAGCAGAAATTCCATTTAAAGACATAGAAGTTGCTCTGGAAAATTGTCCGGATATGGTGGCGGTACCTGCGCCCTGATTTACTGCACGAAACGGACTTCGGTGATTAAGCCATCTACAACAGTATAAATGGCTGCTGCTTTGATGACCCTTCCATTGGAAAATCCTGTCACCTTTTCCTGGTCAACCACGACATTTCCCATCACGATTCGATTCACCAATTCACAGTGGAGATTCGGTGTGTTTTCGAACATTCCGCTATAGCCGGGACGCATTTTGTCTTTGCCCTGGTACATCAACTGATCCGGGTAAGAATAGATCTTGACATCTTGATGATAACAAGCGAGGAAGGCTTCGATATCTCTAGCATTGTAGGCATTTAACTGCCTCTGCGCCAGAGCTTCTGGACTATTATCCAGAAGCTCTTTGGGAACAAAACTTTTGCCTCTCAAAATCACCTTTTCGGGAGAAGAAAGTGTCCCCAAATCCTCTAAGGGATTTGCGGAAAGGAGTACTAGATTTGCGGGATGCGATATTGCAATTTTTCCTTGCTTTTCATCTTCTAACATGGTACCACCATTCACCGTAGCCGCTTTTAGAATTTCAGCATTAGTAAGGCCTGCTCGTTTCATGGCTCTCAACTCTTCAAAGTAGCTGGAGGCATGCAGGGTTCCGATGTTTCCGGCATCTGTACCTACCACAATATTGACACCTTTATCCCATAAGGTCCTAAGGTTTCGACCCATCAAATCCTCATATTTCCGATGAGGATTTGCCTTCTTTCATAAGGCGAATGCGAAAAATGAAATACATTCCTCGAAAAAATGAG
>JBCBRM010000084.1:0-19220 GCA_039819665.1 Bacteroidota bacterium | reverse complement strand
TAGAATAAAGATTTTCCTTAAAATTGCCACAAAATTATAATAGGCCTCTTTTCTGGCATCTGGAATTCCAGTTTGCCTTCTGATGTGGGTTTGATAGGTTTTAGCAAGTGCAATAAAAGATTCTACTTCAAGCTGTTCGTAGTAAATTTTCAGTTGTAGCATCTTGTAGCCGAGTTGGTAGAATACATCTAAAAACTCAACATCCTGCATCAGAAATAAAGCCTCTCCATATTTCTCCTGATAGAAATAAAGGTGAGCTAAATTATATTTAAAAATTCCATCTTGATAATCATCCGCTATAAACTTACGATACTTGTGGATAAAGTTTTCTGTCCAATCATAATTGCCTGTCCTCAAACCCAGAGTAACGATATTTTTGTAATTATGAACAGGGAAAATTTTTCCTTCGAACAACAATTCTTTATCCAACATCTCCTTATAAATCTCAAACATTTCGTTTAAGTACTTTCTTTTCCCTTCACGATATTGCTGATTGGTAAAGCTTATCAGGATTATATAAAGTGTTTGGAGATCTTTAAATGAAAACTCGCCGCCCTGCTCTTTAAGTAAGGTCCGGATTGAAGTATAATAATGGACACTTTGTATAGGACTCAAAAGCATTTTCACACAGAAATAATAGCCTTTAATCAATGCAGGGTAGATTTCGTAGCATTGATCCAAATGTTCTATTATATCATCAGAGAAAAGTGAGTCTGTTACCTTTCCTTCTCGCACCACCTGATTATTAAGCTCTGAGGCCATAAGCTCAAGCTTGGCGCTAAGGAAGTACTGATCCAATAACTTATGGGATTTACTCAAGCTGGGAATTTTACCCCTTTTCTCATAAATATGCTGATATTCCAACCATGCCCTCTCAATCCAAAATTGCTTCAGAAAAAACTTCTCATCCTTATCAGGATACTTCTTAATCTGATTCTCAGCGTGTCGCACTTGTTTTTTGAAATAAGTATGAACATCTTTCTCGCCAAGCACCTGCAACATATAATTCTGAACCATCAGTTCATCTTCCTGGAATCTCTGAACCGCCAGAAAATAGCTTAGTTGTCTCAACAAATACTTCCGTAAAGTCCGAAGGATATCATCCTTGTATTCTTGATCTGGGAATAATTGCCTAAAAATGAAACCTTTATCGATTTTCTCATCAGGAAATTCAGGATGAAGGGGTTTAAGAATTTCAAAAAGACGGATAGTATCCTGGTGAGAGTTGAAATAAGGGGAACGGACGAACTTATCAAACGAACGCATCTCTGCATCAGTCAGCTTGCTAAGAAGTTGAATCAGTTGGGTTTGTTGCATGGCCCTGTGAAGGAGCAATTAAAAATTCCTCCCTTTGTATTAGTCAAGTTACGTTTGTCCTATATTCCTCGGGCTTGCTTTGGTTTGTAGACTTAATCTACAGAATTATCAAATGAGAGGTGCCAAATTCAGCGCATATGCACATAAATCCAGCATCAACCGATAAAATTAGTAGATAGCCGAAACCATCTATCGAGCAATTTATTTTTACTCGAAAATATTTTTTCGCTGCAATATCCTTATGCAAAATGAGTGGGAGTACAGATTCGATCTGCTGATTTCCCTTTATTCTACCCTCGGCAATTGTCTTCGTTATTCTAAAGATCTTATGTTCTTGCCTTGTTTGTAACCTATCAAAAAAACCTAGTTAAAGGTAAATTTGTTCTTTACGAATATAAAAAATCCCAACAAAAGATATATGGAAAATCTAATTTAGTCTGATAAATGCACAAGACGCCCTGGCAATGAGAATCTCCACTTCGCTATTTTCTTTGCTCTTCTACTTTCAACTTTCCCTGTTTAGCCAACAAACCTATCAACTGGATTTCCAATCCTACTCCATCACTCCACCTATCAGTTTTGATACACTCGGAAATGGAGAGATCATTCTTGCCCATCAGATTTTCGATAGCAATATTCTCACAGAAAGTACAGCTCTCACGTACCTTACAGCACAAGCCGACACATTTTGGACCCGAAGCTTTCCAGATTTTCGGGCCGAAGAAATAGCAAAGGATTCGAATGGATTTGTTCTGGCTGGTAATGGCCTGGTAAAAGTAGATGAGCAGGGCATATTGAGCTGGGCATTTGCTTATGGAAAGCACATAAAAGCTTTGTCTCTGGATGGGCAAAATGGATACCTGATTGCTGGTACAAATTTTTTGGCTCGTATCCATGTAAATGGGAGTGTAGTCTGGGCGAAAGATCTACCCCTTTTTATCGAAAAGATAATTCCGACTAAAAATGGAAATTTTGCAGCCGCTACCAGCACAAATTCCGGACAAGGTTACCCGGGCCTTCTACAATTCGATTTACAGGGAAATATTCTTTCAGCATATGAATATATAGATGGTAACCAACAAGGGCTGGGAGGAGCTGTAGATATCGTACAAGGCATTGATTCCATTTTTTATCTGGCAGCTAATATCACGAGCCCCAATTTTATCAATGAGCCTTCAATTATCAAAACTCGGTCAAATGGAGAATTAATTTGGCTTGCAAAAGGTGGTTTAGTTAATGGAAATGATAAATTGCTTTATTCACTAAGTCTGGATACTCAGCAAAATTTATATGTTGGAGGAAGAGGAGGAACTTTTATGGGGGGGATGAATGGTCGCATTCCGTTTGTCGCTAAGATTGATTCCTCAGGAATCACAATAAATGCAAGAGAAATTCTATATGCCGGTTCTGTTAAACAGCTAATGATAAGCGAGGACAAGTTATGGGCAGCGGGTTCCTATGATATCGAGTTCTCCGGAAAAGAGTATTTGGTTTTACTGGATACCAGCTTAGGATCCTGTTCCTATACCCATTCATCAGATCTTAGCGGATTTGTAAAAAGTACCTCTGTAAGCCGAAATAGCCTGACTATTAATCCAGGCAATCTGTCCCTCACTCCAACTGGGCTTAACTTTTCCAGAAATTTAGCAATCCCCTTTTCACAGACATGTTTTTCTTGTGGCGATTCAGCTGATGCAGCGTTTAGCTATGCAATAAATGGGAATAGCGTCAGCTTCGAGGACTCTTCGTCTGCTGCACTGGAATGGTTTTGGGATTTTGGAGATGGGACTAGTAGCAATCAAAGAAATCCTTCACATACCTATACAAATACAGGGAGCTATGAAGTATGTCTCAGTGTGGGGAATGAATGCGGAACAGCGACTATCTGCGACAGTGTTTCACTTTGGCGCACCTCCCAATACCTTGACGAGGAAAAATTTAGTGTACTACTTTCCCCAAATCCTGCAAAAGATATAGTCAAGATTCAGATCGAAGCCGCGACATTTGATACATACCAGATTATCCTGAGAAATATAGAAGGTAAGAAACTCAGCACCTATTCCCTAGGCTTAGAACAGGAAGCAGAATTGAATATTAGCGAATACCCAAGCGGCATATATGTATTAGAAATACAGTCCTCAGCAGGCAACAAACAGTTACAGAAGTTTATTATTGATGTCGCTAAGTAGGAGGGGCCTTAGGAAAGTATCTCTTTGAGAGTTTCCAGCCCCAACTTTCTCCCGCAAAGAATCAGTACCACCGTTTTTCCTTTGAATCGATGCTTCTGTTGCAATAAAGAAGCAACTGACAGAGCCGCTGCGCCTTCGACCATGAAGTAATGCTTTTCCAGCAAGAAGCGCAGTCCGGCTCTTATTTCGTCTTCAGAAACTACGATATAGTCATCTACCCATGCCTTGCACATATCAAAGGTGATACTGTCCGGTTCCATCCCACCTGCAGTTCCATCTGAAAGAGTCGGAAAAGATTCTATATCAAGAATCTCCCCAGCCTTGATAGATTCATACATTACAGCAGAATTGGCAGGCTGACATCCAAATATTTCAACTCCCGGTTTTTGGGCTTTTAAGTAGCCAGCGATCCCAGAGATCAATCCCCCTCCCCCAACTGGAACTAACACACTATCCATGTCCGGGACTTGTTCATCCAATTCTACTCCTATTGTACCTTGTCCTGCCACAATTTCTCGATCATTATAAGGGGAAAGGAAGATTCGGCCTCCTTCTTCGGCCACTCTTTTGGCTTCCAGTTCGGCATCTACTGAGTCTTTCCCGAAAAATTCGAGATCAACCTTGTACATGCGCATCATTTCGACTTTGGTTTTGGCAGCGGAAGGAGGCAGGTAAATGCTGCCTTTGCAATTGAGTTTGTCTGCTATGTAGGCGAAAGCAGAACCATGGTTTCCGGTCGAGGCGGTGATTACCCCTCGCTCTTTTTCTGCATCGGAAAGGGATAGCACCTTATTGGTGGCTCCTCTAAGTTTAAAAGACCCTGTAATTTGAAGATGTTCAAGCTTTAACCATACATTAGCTTCACACATCTTGCTGAGGTAAGGGGAATGCTCTACAGGAGTCCGGAGAATGTAGGGATCAATACGTTGATTAGCGAGTTGAATATCAGAGAGAATGTTCATCAATGCACGTCTAGGGATTTAAGTCCCAAGCTAAAACTTTTTAGCCGTATCTCACAGGGCTATATGCTTAGACCGCACTAAATCTTTCGACCCAGGCAGGATTGCATCTTTCAACCAGACAGGGGAATAAAAACACTCCAGCAATAGCCATAACCAATAAGATAATGGCTGCCGGATGAGTCTTGGTGTGCTTGCGTAGGGACGTTTTCGAATCTGTAGGTGTTTGTTGTTTTGTTTGCATTGTAGCAGCCTGAAAATTATGATCAGCAGCTGCGAATAGGGCAGATTCTTTATGCTGTGATTGTTCTGCAGCAGGGCCCGGACCGATCCTCCCGGCAGCATGACTGGCGGGTAGGTGGGAAATCATAGTGATAGACAATACTGTCAAGATCTTTACGAGAGCTTGCATGTGTGTTACGTTAAGCGGTGATTACAAGGATTACGAGCGAAAATCCACATCAAAAGCCTCTAAAACACATAGGTGTTTCAAAACGCATAAGACTTTTTAATGGGTTGAGTTTGTTTATTGTAGCTAAACCTTCAGTTGATCAGACTGAATGGTAGCAAGATCCAAATGAAAATAACGAGTGTTTCTGGTTACAGTATTCGTGTTCGTAGGGGTATGTGACAAATGTACGTGGCTTGTAAACATGATGTTCTACCGGATTTCCAGTAGAATTTTTCCTTTAGCTCTTCGGCTCTCTTGATATTCCTGTGCGGCCTGAGCATCATCCATTGCATATACTTTATCAATAATCGGCTTTATTTGACCTAAATCGGCCATTTTTCCTAAAACATCCAAGTCCTTTGTCATGGATTTAACGATGACTACTTTTGCCTTTTTAGACGAAAAAAAAGTGAGAAATTCCCATAAAAAGTTTTGAGGTCTCGGAATAGTTGAGACATAGTAGCCAGAAGATTCGAGGAGATGTCTTGTTTTCAAAAAGGATTGATTTCCATAAATATCATAAAACAGATGGAAGCGATTCTCATTGTCCAGGATATTTCCCTTCGTGTAATCAATGACAGTATCTGCTCCTAATTCTTTCAAGCGATCTACATTGCGGTAGCTACAAGTCGCAGTAACTTTTGCCCCCAATGCTTTGGCTATTTGAATGGCATAGACTCCCACCCCTCCCGAAGCTCCGTGCAGAAAGACATGCTGTCCCTCAGATAACTTTGCCAAATCTCTCATCCCTTGCAAGGCAGTTAGGGCTGCTAAGGGAATGGAAGCAGCCTCATTAAAATCAAGATCTTCGGGTTTACGTCCTATCTCAGCAGTAGAGATTGCGAGATATTCTGCATATGAACCTCCCTTCAAGGTTTTGCTCATCCCATAGACTTCCTCCCCAATCTCAAATCCCGAGACTCGGGCTCCTTTCTCTACAATCTTTCCGCTGAAGTCAGAACCAGGAATCCGAGGAAACTTATTTCCCGTGGCTATTCTAGCTCTGCCTTTTCTGATTTCACAATCGACGGGATTAAGAGCAGCAGTATGAACCTCTACCAAAACTTCATGTGCCTTTATCTTTGGTTGGGGAATATCAGCAAGTTCAAGGACCTCTGGCTTTCCATATTTTCTATATACAACAGCTTTCATTGGTGGATTAGTTGACGACATTGGTCGGGTTTCCTTTCTGAAAGTTTTCAAGATTCTCAGCGGCGATTTGGATTAATCTTTCCCTACACTCCCGGGTTCCCCAGGCATTATGAGGAGTAGTGATGCAATTTTTAGCGTGGATCAATGGATTGTCAATATTGGGCGGCTCCTGATGTAAAACGTCCAGACCTGCAGCACGAATCTTGTCTTCATTCAAGGCAGACGCAAGATCGACCTCCTGAATCAAAGGTCCTCTCCCCGTATTGATTAATATAGCCGAGGATTTCATCAAAGCTAATTTCTCAGCATTTATAAACTCTTTGTTCTCTGCGGTGAGGGGACAATGCAAACTGATCACATCACTTTCGGCAAAAACTTCTTTCAAGCTTTTCATTTCAACTCCTGCGACATCTTTAGGGCTTCTGTTATGGGCAATCACTTTCATACCAAATCCCTGCGCTACTCTCGCTGTTGTCTGCCCAATCCTCCCAAGCCCAATAATACCCATGGTTTTTCCCCATAGTTCCATCATCGGCTTTCGTTGATAGGTCCAGTCCGGAGAATTTGTCCAACCTCCACGCTTCACATCCTCATCGTGTAAAGCGACATGATTGGTCAATTCAAGCAGGAGGGCAAAAACATGTTGAGCCACAGATTCTGAAGCATAGCCTGCCGCATTACATACAGGAATACTCCTTTCTCTGGCAGCAACAGTATCTACTGTATTGTAGCCTGTAGCCAGTATGCCTATGTATTTGAGTTCGGGTAAGTTTGAAAGGGTTTCTCTACTGATAGGAGCCTTATTTATAAGGATGGCATCCGCTCCTTTTGCTCTTTGCAGAATTTCCGCTTTACTACTTCTGGGATATACCTCAAACTCTCCCAATCTTTCAAATGGAGCCCAACTTAAATCTCCATTATTCACAGTATTACCATCTAATACAACAATTTTCATATGAGCAATAAATAGAAGTGAAACAAAGTCCTAAAGCAGGCGTTAAATCTCAGGATAAGATATTTTTTATTTATCTTTCAACACATAAGCTAGTTTAATAAATTTTAATTGTTGGGGTGAGAATGCGAATTCTATGAAACGCAATCCCTAAGACTTATGCTCAGTTTAGAAATTAGCCTGAAAAACCTATTACTTACTCTCTTATTTATCCTCCCATTCCCACTACCCGCACAGGATACTTATTTGGATAGCCTGAGGACGAAGTATTATGCTGAAAAAAAAGATTCTCTCAAATGGGAATTAAGCAAAGATATAGCACATCATTTTCTGAGGACAAACCTTGATTCGGTCCTCCACTGGAACCTCAAAGGTCATAAAATTGCCTTATCCTCTGGAAATAAAGGACTATTGGGTAACAGCTACCACCGTTTAGGCTTGGCCTATTATACGCAAGGGGATTATCAGAAATCACTCGAACATTTCAATATTGCTATTGGGCTTTTTGAAGAAATTGGTTCTGACGAAAAGCTTCATTACTCTGAATTTGAAATGGCTCAGGTGTATCGTGAACAAGGAGCCTATGATGACGCAAAAAAATACATAGATCAGTTTTACCGCTTTTATAAAGGCAGGGACGACGGGCGGAGGATGGTGATAGCCATGACGAGTTATGGGACATTATTTGAAAAACTGGGGGAAAATGATTCTGTCCTGTATTACAGCGAGAAGGCTTTGGAAATTGCTTTGGCATATAAGGAAAAAGATTATGTTAATCTGCTTTATACCAATTTAGCAGCTGCTTATTATTACGAGAAGGAATTTGAAAAAGCCCTGGATTACAGCCGAAAGGCCCGTAAACTGGCCTTAGAACAAGATGATCAAGCGACTCTTTATTATGCGGACTATGTCATGGGGGCAGTTTATGGGGGTAGAAATCAGACAGATAGTAGTTTATATTACTATCATTCTGCCTTGGATTTTGCCAGAGCCTATGGTGAGTTGAAGCTAGAAGCTGAAATGACAGAATTGCTTGCCCTGCAATACGAAAAGAAGAAAGACTTCGCTAATGCTTATAAATTTCAAAAAGAAGCCAAAAGTCTGGGCGATTCATTGGCACAGAAAAAGTACGATAAGCAGGCCAGCGAATTGAATATCAAATATGAAACCCAGCAAAAAGAGACGCAAATTGCTTTACAGGAAGCGGCCCTCAGCAAAGCCTCTTATCGAAGGAATCTCATCCTTATTTTAGGACTTGCTTTACTCGGCCTCACAGGAGCAGGATTTCTCCTCTACCGAATCCGACAAAGCGCTCAACAAAAGCTTATTGAAACCGAGCTCAGAAATCAGCAAAGAGAGGCGGGCCGATTGAAAGAATTAGACCAGCTAAAGAGTCATTTTTTCGCAAATATAAGCCATGAATTTAGAACACCCCTGAGTTTGATTCTCGGTCCACTTAAGGAATTGCGCAAAGGAAGCCTGAAAGGAGATATACACAGCTTTCAGGATCTGATGATTAGAAATGGAGAAAGACTACTAACCCTTGTCAATCAATTGCTGGAGCTCTCCAAACTTGAGGCCGGTCAACTAAAAATTGATCCTAAAGCCGGAGATATAAATCGATTTATCCGTACGCTGGTTAATTCTTTCGAAAGCCTGGCTCTGGAAAAAAATATTAGTTTTCAAACCAGTTTTGGCCTCGAGCCAGTAATCGCGTCCTTTGATGCAGATAAATTGGAAAAAATCATAAGCAATCTCCTTTCCAATGCATTTAAGTTTAGCCCTCAAGGGGGTATTGTCAGCTTTGAGCAAAATTTACTCCCTTCTCAGGATCCTAACCAAATACGACTTGAATGCATTATTTCAGATAATGGGCCTGGTATCAAGGAAGAGGAAATGAGGTTTATTTTCCAACGATTCTATACCAAAGGTGGGGATGAAAGTCGACAAGAGGGCGTAGGAATCGGTTTGGCGCTGGCACGTGAACTGGTTGAACTTTTTAAAGGGGATATCTGGGTAAAAAGCAAAGAAGGAGAAGGAAGCAGTTTTCATGTATTGCTCAAACTACCAAAAGCTAATGAGGAAGAATATGAAGAAATTAGTGATACGGAAATTGCAACGCCCCTTATTTCAGCCTCAGAAATTAGCAAATCAAAAGACTTACTTTCGGCAGAAAAACCTCTTGTCCTCATAGTCGAAGACAATGCAGACATGCGGTTGTACCTTTGGGAACAACTCAGAGATCCCTATCAAATTATCAGTGCCTCTTCCGCAGAAGATGGTTTAAAACTGGCTAAGGCCCAGATTCCGGATCTTGTCATAAGCGACTGGATGCTTCCAGGTATGGAGGGTACAGAACTCATCCATGAGATTCGCTCCGATTTCAAAACCAGTCATATTCCGGTGATTATGCTCACAGCCAAATCCAGTCAGGAAGATTTGATGGAAGGTATCGAAAAAGGAGCTGACGCTTTCGTTAAAAAGCCGTTCGAAGCAGATGAACTCAAACTTCGGATAGAGAAACTGATACAGCAGCGTAAGAATCTGCAGGAAGTCTATGGTAAAATTGCTGAATCTACTTCCATTCAGATTACCGCGACAGAAGTAGAATCTCAAGAAGAAATCTTTCTCCGAAGGCTGGTAGAAATTATTGAAGAAGAATTGGACAATGAAGAATTTAGCATACCCAAACTGAGTAAAGAAATCGGAATGAGTCGCAGCCAATTACATCGAAAACTAAAGGCACTCACTGATAAATCTCCATCTGCCTTTTTACGATCTGTCAGATTGCAGCATGCATATGAATTGCTACAACAAAAGTCCGGAAACATATCAGAGGTAGCCATACAAGTAGGAATCCCGAACCTCTCCTACTTCTCGCGGGTTTTTAGTGAGCAATTTGGCTATCCACCCAGTGAAATTCTCCAAAACAGCTAAAAAACTACTTCTAAATACCATTTTGCAACATAGGAAAAAGGATTTGGGCCATAGAGAAAAGCCCCTATACGTCCACATGTCTAGTTTTGTATCGTCCTATTAAGTTTAAAAACGAGCTGCTTGCTTTAACACAAGCATTTATTTACAAAAAACAAAAACAGACATGAACAACATCCGACTAGGAGATAAGGCTCCCAATTTTGAAGCAGTAAGTACAGAAGGCACAATAAATTTTCACGAATGGTTAGGGGAAAGTTGGGGAATTCTTTTTTCACATCCTGCAGATTTTACCCCCGTTTGCACTACCGAACTGGGTTTCTTGGCCAAGTACAAAGAAAAATTTGCAGAGCGTAATGTAAAGGTACTAGCTGTAAGTGTTGATTCTTTGGGAAGTCATCACAATTGGATCCTAGATATTAATGAAACCCAAAACACCCAGGTCAATTTCCCTTTGATTGCCGATCAGGACCAAAAAGTCGCCAATCTATATGGCATGATCCATCCAGAAGCGGACAATACTATGACCGTTCGAAATGTATTTGTTATTGCTCCCGATAAAAGTATCAAGCTTATTTTGGTTTACCCCGCTGCTACCGGTAGAAATTTCGATGAACTCCTACGGGTTATAGATTCCCTGCAGCTCACCAGCTATGAAAAGGTCGCAACTCCTGCAAACTGGAAGCAGGGAGAAGATTGCGTCATCCTACCATCTGTCCCTGCTGGAGAGTTACCCAAAACTTTCCCTAAGGGTTATACCGAGATTAAATCCTATCTCCGGACCACACCTCAGCCCAATACCTAAAAGGAGGATCGGATTTGCTTTAATCTTCAATTGATGCGAATCCTATGAAATAATAGATTCGCTAAAGCTGTGCGGGAGCCTTCGGGTTCCCGTTTTCTTTGCAATATTTTTAGGACACAATGCCGAATAAAGCCTAACTTCCATCAAGGAAAAGCTATGGCTACTACACTTTCACAAAAAAACTACCTCGGATACGGCCTGGGAGATTTTGGGCAAAATATCCTCTTCCAGTCTTCCATCATTTATCTGGGTAAATTTTACACCGATATCATTGGAATAGATCCGGCATGGATAGCTGGACTTTTTCTGTTAGCAAGGCTTTGGGATGGGATCAATGATCCACTTATGGGTTTTCTAGCTCAACGCACCCAAAGTAAATGGGGAAGCTATCGACCTTATCTGCTATGGGCTGCCTTCCCACTGGCTTTGAGCATGTTCCTACTCTTCTATGTCCCTGAATTTTTAGAGGGGTACAAGTATGCTTATGTCGCAATTAGCTATCTCTTTTTCAGCATGGCATTTACAGCATTCAATGTCCCTTATGGAACCTTGACAGCTGTAATGAGTCCTGATTACCATGAAAGGGGAAAACTCACGGGATACCGAATGACCTTTGCCATGTTGGGGGGCATTGTCGGGGCAACCCTGATCTTGCCAACAGTCAATGCCTTTGGAGGAGGCAGAGAAGCTTATGCCTGGACGGGAGCCTTATTTGGCATCATCATTTTGCTGACTTCTATTGGCAGTTTTATGACGGTACGAGAAAAGGCTCGAATCACGATTCAAAATGGAGCAAGTTTTCTAAAAGGATTCGATGTATTGAAGAAAAATCGCCCCTTTTGGCTTCTCAGTCTCTGTTTTGCTGCCTGCTTTGCCGCTTATGCAGTTTTCGCTACATCAATTCCATATTATTGTCAGTATGTTTTGGGGAATGAGGACCTTGCATCCTGGATACTTTTAGCATTGACCGGGATTACAGCTCTGGGGATTCCTTTTTGGGCATCGCTTTCTCCTAAAATTGGTAAGCGCATGATTTTCCTTATAGGCGCTTTGGGGTATATCCTGGCTTACATTGGTTTGTACTTACTCCCATCTTTGCCTCCAAGTCTCATCTATCCTCTAATGGTTATACATGGTATAGGAAATGCGGCCGCTGTCTATACCAGTTGGGCCATACTTCCTGACACCATCGAATACGGCCAATGGAAAGGGGGCGAAAGAGTTGAAGGTTTGAGCTATGGGATTTATGGATTCTGCTTCAAGGCGGGTCTGGGACTAGGAGGAGCACTAGCACTCAGTTGGTTGGATAGCTCCGGCTACGTAGCAGGCGCAGAGCAAACAGCAGCCGTGAAGGACAGTTTATCGCAACTAGTCAGTCTGATTCCGATGGGGCTGATAATTATAGCTGCCATTGCGCTCTGGTTTTATCCGATTGATTCGAAGATGCATAGGAGGATACGGGAAGAGCTTGGGAAAGAGGTGTTGTAGTGGTATGGTGTTTTAGTTTTATTGACCCCAATAAGCACAATACTAAAACACTACAACACTGCCATTTACCTATTCTTCCACCCTAATCACCTTCCCCCCACTAAACGGAATTCCATCCTCACTGATACCTTCTACCCAAATCAAAAACTCTTCTGCACGATCGCCAACAAAAAACTCCAGATTCGCAGCTTCTTCTTTAATGCGAATGCCTGGATTCCAATACAAGGTCGATCGGAGGTCAGGTAACTTAGGCCCATCCTCTTTGATATGATAATTAGGGGCATAAAATTCACGGGCCTGATAAAAGCCAGGATGCTCAATATTCGTAACTCCTTTAATCCGGGTTTCTGCTGCCATAAGATTTCTTTGTTTATCCGGATCGCGGCTGGTAATGATAATTGCTCCTCCTGCGGCCTGATTCCCCCACTGGGCTGTGGCTAGTATTCCCTGTAAGCGGTCAATAACTTTAATCTGGCTTGCCTGAATCATAGCTGCCCGGGCATTACTGATAGGAGAGCCATCCAAGACAATTAGCGCAGATAGTGCTTCGCCCGTTAAACCCGTACTTCTTCCCAGATAAACCTTTACTTCTGACCCTATCTTCTCTACTCTTACTCCAGGAACAATAGACAGCATCACCCCATAGAAATCTCGATACATCTGACCTTCTTTGGGAAAATCATCCAAATAAACCTTGGGCGTAGACGTTAACATAAACATCCCTCTTTGCCTGTATAAATCTTTCAATTCCTGCCGCCTTTTTTGATACAGGTTTCTACGGGCCTTTATTTCTACAGCCTCAAGGGTAATATTATAGGTAGCATTAAACAGAGAATCGAGATTATTGATCTCCTCAATTTCTTCTGTTAGCTCTGAAAAGTTTCCTCCTGAAGACTGCAAAACAGGACTATTTTTCAAACTTATTTTTTCCACCACATCCATCTCATGAAACTTCATCAGGCTGATATCGACGTTTTTGTTGCCGATTCTACGAGCTTCTCCATCCTTGAGTTTTCGCTCCTTCTTTTTGCCATTAAATTCATTTGCCTGTAAAAGGATGCTCGTTGTATCTGTGAACTCAAATCCAGTAAAATAGAAAATACCGTCTTCTTCTGTCGTGAGGTTAAGGGCAGCAAACTGATCTCCAGAAAGGACATTAAGAAAGACATCAGCCTTTATAACTTTATCCGAATTATGTCTGGTGATTTTTCCAGCTATACCGATTTTCTCTTCAGTTGGAAACACCAGTTTCGGATATTCACCCGCCAAAACAGAAGTCCAGGTAAATCGTCTCCATGCATGTGTCATCATCAAGTGGTCCAGCAAAAGCTGACTACGCAGATCATTAGCTCTAAAATATTGGCCAATATTCGAAACTCGACCTTTGAGATCAGATTGTAAAAGCACATAACTTTCTATATCCAGTTTGTCCTCAAGACTTTTTTTATAGGACAGATCATATACCGCCAGAGAAAGTTGAGAAGGCTTAAGTTTTCCATCCGCTATACTCGAAACACGCACTTGGGCTTCTTCTCTTCTATTCAACACATCTTTTAGCATTTCAATTTTAACTCCTACCTCTTCTTCAGGATTCCTATTAAATATCAGCCGCTCACAGTGAGGTCGTTTTTCCTGATCAAATAGCGTAAAATGAAGGACACCTGAAGGGATTTCTGACTTTTGGATAAGCAATTCTTGCTCTCGACCAGCCTGAATAATTTGAGAGAAGAAAAGCTGCCCACGCACGTGCGCGAGTAGTTGGGCATTTTGTAAGCCTTCCGCCAAAGTGCTTTGAAGTTTGATTCGAATATATTCAGGATCAAGATTATCTAACGCCAGGGACATACCTCGCTCCAGGCTTTGAGGGAGAGAAAAGTTTTTTATCTGTCCATTTGCCTTTACCTCTAGGGTATATCGTTTGCCAGCTTCAGGCTCCAATTCAAAAACCCCAATACCTTCGTGTAGGGTTTTTACTAAAGAAAAAACGCCCCCCTGATTGTCCTTGAGGATTCCTTCTGCATATATGTTTTCTCCCAGATCATTTTGAACCTTAAAAGCGACCTTCGTCTGTAGCCCTGTTACGATATTACCCGACTCAGGATAAAAAGAGACAGTAAAATCAGAGGCAGGAGCCTGGAAGGTATCAGTTTCTAAAGAATCAATATTCAATAAATAAATCTCCTTTTGGAACACATAATGTGGATCAAAATTCTTCTGATAACGGGTATAGGCCCTCAAGAGATAGACACCATTGGGATCTTCTTTTTCTGTAAGAATATCAAAATCTGCAGCGCCCTCCTTTATCTGCAGGGTAAATGTCTTTCGAATCTGTTTGTCAGGTCCGATCCAATCTACATACAAAACGGGCGTAGCATCAAACCAGAGATGAGACCTTCCATCAATAACATAAGCCTTTCCCCAAATATGATCACCGGGTACATATAGAGGTTTATCATGACTTACATATACCTTCTCGAGATGATGGGAGCTTTCATATTTTTCAAGCAATTGGCTGGGATCCTGTCCATATATCAAGGCAGGAAGGAAGATTGCCAGAAGAAGAATCTTTTTCATCTTGTGTTTTCAGTTAAAAAGCATTTGGGATCAATTATGTTTCTCTTTGCAAATATTCTTTAGTCAGGATAGACTTTGCACGAAAAAATGTGAATCACTTCTGGTGGGTATTCGAATTTAGCATTAAATCTCATATTTTTCTTATAATTTGCTCTTCGAATAAAAGGCCCAAGCTATTACTATTAACAAAATGAGATTACCAATCTTTTTTATCCTCATATTTCTGCTAGTGAGTACTCAAATTTCTGCCCAGGAGCCTGAATGGCAAAACCCTGAAATTTTTGGCATAAATAAAACCAAGGCCCATGCTGATTTAACTCCTTATCCTGATGAAGTCGGAGCTTTGAGCTTTGATAAAAATGCCTCTCCCTGGAGGAAGTCTCTGAATGGGAATTGGAAGTTTCAGTTCCTTGAAAAACCAGCAGATGCAGCTGAGGATTTTTATGCAACAAGCTATGACGATAGCAATTGGGATGGGATAGAGGTGCCCTCAAACTGGCAACTCAAAGGCTACGGCCAACCTATTTATACCAACATTAAGCATCCTTTTCCAGCAACTCCTCCCAAAGTACCCGTTGACAATAACGAAACCGGATTGTACAGGAAAAACTTTGAGGTTCCTGCAGATTGGGCCGATAAGCAAATCTTCCTTCAATTTGATGGTGTGCAGTCTGCATGCTATGTGTATTTAAATGGAGAAATGCTGGGTTACAGCCAGGGTAGTATGACTCCAGCAGAATTTGACATCACTGGTAAAGCTAAAGTTGGGAGTAATCAGCTTTCGGTTAAGGTGATTCGCTGGTCTGACGCCTCCTATCTGGAGGATCAGGATTTCTGGAGGCTCGCTGGGATTTATAGAGATGTATTCATTTATGCGACTCCCAAAGTTCATATCCGTGATTTCAAGATTGAGACGGATTTGGATGAAAACTATAGCCAGGGAGCCTTTAAACTAGATGCCTACATCCATAATTATGGAGAGAAGAAAGCGAAAGGCTTACAATTGCAGATAGCCCTCTATGATCAGGACAATAAAGAAGTATTTAATGCGGGCATCCCTGCTTTGAAAAAGATCAATGCAGGAGCAGATTCCAAAGTTGAATTTGGCTGGCCCGTTCCCGACGTAAATTTATGGTCCGCAGAAACTCCCTATCTCTATACCTTGACCCTACAGTTGCTGGATAAAAAATTTCAGGTACTGGAAGTCATCAGCAATAAAGTAGGATTTAGGAAAGTGGAATTGAAAGATGGGCAGTTATTGGTGAATGGAAAAGCCATCCTTTTGAAAGGGGTAAATCGACATGAGATTGATCCGGAAAGAGGAAGAGCTGTTACCGAAGCGGGCATGATTCGCGACATTGAATTGATGAAACAAAACAACATCAATGCCGTGCGAACTTCTCACTACCCTAATCAGACGCGCTGGTACGAACTCTGCGATGAATACGGCCTCTATATCATAGACGAAGCCAATCTTGAATCCCATGATTTGAGAGATCAATTAAAAACCCCCGCCAAGGACAAAATCTGGGAAACAGCCTTTATTGATCGTGGGATTTCTATGGTGGAAAGGGATAAAAACTTTGCCAGTATTATCATTTGGTCTTTGGGGAATGAGACCGGAATTGGTCCTAATCTTTTTGCCATGCGCGACGCCATGGTAGCTCTGGATCAGACTCGTCCGATTCATTATGAAGATAGAGCGAGAGTGGGTTACAGTTATACTTCGAAAAATGATTTCGATTTCCAATCCCATATGTATGCAGGTGTGGAGCATATGATTACCTTGACAGAAGAAGATCCTACTCGCCCGGTTATCTTGTGTGAGTACTCTCATGCCATGGGAAATAGCAATGGCAACTTCTATCAATACTGGGAAACGATTGAAGACCCCAAATACCCTCGCATTCAGGGAGGATTTATCTGGGATTGGGCTGATCAGGGCATTTTGAAAAAAACCGCAGATGGCAGCGAGTATTTTGCTTATGGAGGAGACTTCAACGACAAACCCAATGACGGTAATTTCTGCTTCAATGGATTGGTTTCCTCTGATCGTACCCCTCACCCTGCTTTGGCGGAGGTAAAGAAAGTGCATCAGTTTGTAAAAGTACGTTGGGCAAATGAGGAGAAGAAAGCCATTATAATCAAAAATAAATACGAGTTTCAGAATCTCAATTTCCTCGACCTAAAATGGAGTCTATTGATAGATGGAGAAGTGGGCGAAACAGGCTCAATCCCCGTATTGGATATAGCTCCTGGTGCAGAAAAAGAGTTTCCGATAGCACATTCCCTAGCCTCTCCCAAAAACCTATCCAAAGAACATATATTCGACTTCCGTTTTATATTGGGAGAAGAAGAAAAATGGGCCGATAAAGGCTTTGAACTCGCCTGGGAGCAATTAGCATATGCCAAGGATTACTCTATGATAGAAATCGTAGAAGAAGTGAAACAGCTAAGCCTTCGGGAATGGGATGACCACTATCAAATCCTGAATGAAGACTTTTCCATCAGCATAGACAAAGAAACAGGCCTCATTAGAAATTGGAGTAAAGGAGATAAAGCTATGAGTATAAGTGGCCCTCATCCCAATTTATGGAGAGCCTTGGTCGACAATGATGAAGGAGGGGGTCCGTTGAGTTTTGCCAGCAGATGGAAATACTTTGGTTATGACAAAGTGAGTTGGGAGAAAAGCAATATCACCATTAAGGAGGATATGCAAAATGAAGCAGAGATACCCACCAAAATCGAGTTTATAGTAGAAGGGAAATTGGCGGGTGCAAAAGCAGATATCCCGGTAAGTATGAATTACCTGATCCACGGAGGCAGCGGACATGTATATGTAACGGTCAAAATTGAAGTTCCTGAAAAAGCTCCGGTCCTCCCGAGAGTAGGTACTTTCTGGAAAATACCTAAAGAAATGGATCAAGTCAGTTGGTACGGACGGGGACCTCACGAGTCATATTGGGATAGAAAGCATGGAGCTCCTCTAGGGATTTATAGTGGAAGTGTACGCGATCAGTATTTTGAATATGGAAGGCCACAGGAAAATGGAAATAAAACAGATGTGAGGTGGGGAACTATCTCTGGAGGAAATGGAAATGAATTAACCTTCATGGCTCCCTTTGGTGATAACGCTTTGAATTTTAGTGCTCATCACTATACCCAGGATAATTTACAGTCAGCCATGCATCCCTATGACCTAAAAGATGCAGAATATATCACCCTCAATATCGACCATCAACAAATGGGTGTAGGGGGAGACAATAGCTGGGAACCTCGTACACATAAAGAGTATCAGCTCAGCGAAAAAGTCTATGAATATAAATATGTACTGATGCTAAAGTAGGCAATCAAGACTCAGGGACCTGGCGTTCAATTCCCATTAGGTCCTGGAGTACAGTTCTCAATACCTGATGTCCTCCTTCGAACATAACAAATTCGTAGTCGGGGAATACAGATTTCACAACCTCTTTTTCCTGTTCCAGTTTTTCTTTCTTCAGAAAAGGGTCTTCTGACCCAACCAGCACTGAGACTTTAGAGTTAGGCTTTCTAAAGGCCCATTTATCAGCGGTCAGATTGGGAGGAAACCCACCTGCCCACATGATCATGTGGTCAAAAGGTACTTTTCTTTGAACTGCCCAGCGTGTAATCACGCTCACTCCCTGAGAGAAGCCCATGATGCGTAGGGTATATTTCGAAAGGTCCAGATGCGCCAATTCAGCCTCATACATAGCATTAAGGTATGTCTGTTGATTACTCACATGTGTATCGCGCAATTCTCGGGTGGTCCAGGATGCGCCAAGCTTGGTGAAGTTATCAAAGTAAAAACGATCCAGGCCTTGTGGCGCAATCAGGAAATGCGTCTCTGAATCAAGCACATCAAAGCGTCTGAGGAAATAGCGAGCCATTTGTCCGTAGCCATGACAAATGATCCAGATTTCTTTTGTGTTTTCATTGATCTCCCCCTGTGTATAGTAAGGAGCTTCTATCTGGAAGCTCAATACTTTTTCGCTTGTTGCTCTATTCGATGATGGCTCAGGCATTTCTTTAATTTTTGGGTAGCAAATCTCCACAATTACGTGAAATTCTCCTATTACTTGTTAGCTAAGATTTAACCTAAGACAAGCCAATTTGTTAACTCGCTGTATAACAGATAGTTAAACCTATCTGCTTCAATTTTTCGTAGCACAATTCCCATTTAAACAGAGAAAGAGGGATTCAATTCCTCTTTTCCACGCCTTTCGAACAGGATATTACACCGTTGGGAAAAATAGTAATCCATATATTTGTACTATTATACCATTGTATATTACATTTGTATTATCAGTTCGAAAGTATACAATATGCCTCTTGCGCTTTGTCTCCGACGGACTCCCACCCCTCAAGCTTCGTTTTCGCG
>JBCBRM010000083.1:0-19490 GCA_039819665.1 Bacteroidota bacterium | reverse complement strand
ATGTCTCTTTAATCCTTGAAAGCCCGGAAGGGTGTTATAGATATGCGTAGGAAATACTTCTGATGAAGTTGCACCATTTCCAAAATCCCAGCGCCATTTAACTCCGATATGAGGAAAGCTGTTATCCGCCCGAAAATTAACTGTTAAAGGAGGGCAGGGCGCAGACAAGGTATCTGCCCAGAAATTGGCCTCCAGTTCACGAATTTCAACGAAATTGGGCTTAGTAATAGAACTATCACATCCATTTACATCTACTACATGCAAAGTAATGTCATAAAATCCCGTATCTGCATAGTTATGGAAGGTGTTTGCAAGATGAGAGCCATTTCCATCCCCAAAATCCCAGGTATAGAACAATCCTGAGCCTGAAGAAAGACTGATGAAGGTGCTGTTAACATCTAAACAGTTTGTGGGAGGATTGACAGCAAAATTCGGGATAGGCTGGGTAATAAATGCCACATCGGATTTTTGCACAGAATCCTGACAGCCATCAGCATCGGTTACGATGAGGGATATAGTAAATAGATCCGGGGAGGCATAGGTATGAATAGGGTTTTGCAAATTAGAACTCATTCCGTCCCCAAAGTCCCAATTCCAGGTCGTAATCGTATTTGTACCCGTGGATAAATCCTGAACACTTAGATCGAAAGGAACACAACCTGCTGTACCACTGGTTATTTGAAAATCAGCATCTGGCCCCAGTGCTCGTATGCTGGTATGTATTAAGGTGTCTCTACAGAGAAAGCTGTTCTTTACCACTAGCATGACATCATAGTCGCCAGGTTCGGTATACGTATAGGTTGGATTTTGAACGCTAGATGAATCACCATTTCCAAAATACCATTTCCACTCTATAGCATTGATGGAACTATCTGAAAAACTAACGGTAAATGGGACACATCCTGCGGTAAGGTCCGGTACAAAGCGGGACTTAATATCATTAGCCACCACTGAGTCCTGAGCAGTTACGACACAACCCGTGGAGTCATTTCCAGCTGTCAAATAGAAAAACTGTTTTCCATCTTCATAAAAGGTATATCGGGTAATGGCATCTGTTGAAGTCGAGCTATCCGGGAATGTCCAGTAGGACCAATCTGCTTGTTCAGAAAGATTATATAGGGTTACACTATCCGGGAGAAAGCACAAACGTGCGGCATTTTTTGCAATAACTGGCAAAGGAGCCTTTACATGTACAAAGGCTGTTTTGGTTAAGGTATCGGCACAACCTCGATCGCTGGCTACCAAAGTTATATCCATATCTCCTAAGGCAAGAAATCCATGCATAGGATTTTCTGCCTGAGAGGTATCCCCATCCCCAAAGAACCAGACAAAATCCTGCGCACCTTGAGTGAGATTGGTAAACTGGATTTCAGTGAGGGCACAGGTAGAATCTGTTTGTACTGTGAAGTCCATATTCGGGAAGGTCCCTGATTTTATATATTCATCCACAATCAGGGTGTCTTTACAACCTCTCGTATTGGTGGTTATCAAGCTCACATCAAATTCACCTGGATTTGGGTAGGTATTATTTGCAGTATATCCATTTCCAGTATTTCCATTCCCAAAATTCCATTGCCAGTCTATTATGGGATATGGAGAATGGCTTGTATCCTGAAAAACTACATTAAGTGGAGCACATCCTTGTCTGGGCTCTGCAAAAAATCCAGACTCAACTTCCTGTATTTTAATATAATCTTTGGGGTGAATTTGTGCTCTACACCCAGTTGGACCCGTAGCTATCAAAGTTACTGTAAAGCTATCTACTTCAGTATAAGTATGGCTAGGATTTTCGAGGGTGGAAAGATTGCCATCTCCAAAAGTCCATAGGTAGTCAACAGCTCCAACCGTATTATTGATGAAATCGACTTGGAAAGGAACACTACAGCCAAGGGTTGTATCTGCCACTGTAAAGGATACATTTGGATAGGCAGATACTTCAACTATAACTGAGAAATTGTAATTACATCCACTCGCATCAGAAACTACAGCTGATACATTATAGGTGCCGGGCGAGGTATATCGCACAGCAGGATTTGCAATAGAATCCGTTTGGCCATTTCCAAAATCCCACAAGATGTTACTATTACTAGGGGCATTGGAGACAAAGAAAGCTGTATCATTTACACAGATAGAAGAGTCTACTACCGATGCTGTCAGGGTATTTACTCCTATCCCTATATAATTATCTTTTCTAAGGGTATCCACACATCCATCTATATCCGTGATGATATGGCTTACAGAAAAACTACCATCTGTTGTATAGCTATGGCTAGGATTTACTTCTGTACTACTATTTCCATCTCCGAATAACCAGAGATGATTTCCTGTAGTATCTCCTTCTGAACTAAAGTTTACCGTATGGGGGGCACCACAAGCCAGCAAATTATCCCCGGAGAAACTCACATCCGGAGCACTGACATTGATGAGGGCGGGACGAATGACATTGTCCGTACATCCATATTCATTACTTACCAACAAGGAGACTGGAAAACTTCCGGCTTCCGGGTAGGCTATCGAAGGATTCTGGTCATTACTCGTTTTTCCATTTCCAAAGTCCCAGGTCCAGGAAGTCAGTTGACCGGAGTTAGCGTTTGAAAGGTCCGTAAACTGTACTACATCATTGGCACATATGGTAGCCTGGTCTACCCTGAAGTCTGCCGTTGGAAATTCATAAACCGAAATATAATTTTCCTTAATGAGGGTATCTCTGTTTCCATTAATATCTGTTACGATCAATCTTATGTCATAGGTTCCAGGTAAGGAGAAAAAGGCGCTTGGATTTTGTACGGTTGAACTACCTACTGAGTAGTCCCATGTCCAACTCACTGCATCTGTACTAAGATCTGAAAAACTTACGACCAAAGGTCTGCAACCGGAGATTTGGTCTGCGGTGAAATCTGCATTGAGTTGTGCGTGTGTAAAAGATGCCGAAGAGAGCGTGAGTGAAAAAAGACTTAACAATAAGTAGATGTACTTTTTCATGCGTTAAAAATACACACTCAAGAAATTTCGAACTACCGTCGTGTAAGGCTCCCATCTGATTTGTAAGTACTTGAGGAAGGAAGAGCCTCTAACTGCTGCTTTGAAAAGGAGGGGCGTTACATCTAGAGAGAAATCTAATTTATTTGGATGTAATGATCCTGTCAGAAATGAAAGCTCACCTTTGATTTTTTGTAGGATCTCTATTTGAAAAATAACATTTGGCCTAAAAATCGATCTACATACCAAAGATCGAGGCGGAACAGCAGAGGATTTGAGTAAAGACGCAAGGCTTTTCTCATTTTGAGAATGATTTTCTCGATTTGGGAAGGAAATGAAATTGGCACGATTTGTAATTTGCTTTAAATCAATGGGTTATGATTTTTGTGCCAACTGGTACATGCTTTGAACCTAGAGAAATGTATTTGATTTAGAAATTGATCATGAAGAATTTAAAAGTAATACTCCCGGTTTTAATCTTGACTGCCCTGCTAGCAGGTGCATGTAACCAGGGTAAGATAGATGACCTTGAGCGTAAGAATCTAGCGCTTCTGGAATCTACCCAGGCACAAGATTCGATGCTGTCCGAGTTCATGAATGCTTTTAACACTTTCGAAGATAACTTGGCTTCCATCAGAAATAGAGAAAATCTGATTGCGATGAACAATGATGATCCGGAATTAAGAGTTGACGGCAAAGAGCAAATCATCGAAGACATTCAGGCAATCAACGAACTTCTGGATCAAAACCGCCAAATCATAGATGACCTCAATGAGCGTATTCAAAAGGCTGAAGGCCGTGCTCCTGAGTATAGAAGAATGGTTGGTGTCCTTAAAAAGCAATTAGAAGAAAAAGATACTCAAATTGCCTCGCTCAAAGAAGATCTGAGCAACATGAGCTTCACAGTAGCTTCTTTGAATAGCAAGATCGATACCTTGAATCTTGTAGCCAGCAATCTGAGAATTGATAGCCGCGCCCAAACTGAGCGCATCACCAGTCAGGACTCCCTGATCAGTATGCAGCGGGACAGAATTGACGGTCAAATTGCCGACCTCAACACTGCCTACTACATCAAGGGAAGCTATAAGGAGCTGAAAAACAAGAATATCCTTACCAAGACGGGTGGATTTATCGGAATCGGTAAGATCAAGCAACTCATCCCTGACTTCGATGAGAGTGGCTTCACTAAAATTGATATCACTGAAATAAACAGTATACCCGTAGACGACTCCCGCAAAGTTGAAATCATGACCAGTCATCCTTCTGACTCTTACATGATCGCTGCGCAGGACAAAAGGGTAGAAAGAATAGAGATTACCAATCCTGACAAGTTCTGGAAGTCCAGCAAGTACCTGGTAATCGTTACGAATTAAATGGGGGAATCAAGGGATCGGGCCGCTCTAGGAGTGGTTTCGGTCCCTGACTTTTTTCTCACCCACAAAAAGACAGTAGTAGTAGTTTAGGTTAGTATTAAAGGCAAACAAACACAAAGAATTATATCATTCGAAGTATCATATTTGCCTTAATGAGAGCCTGCCGGATCGGGGCAGGCTTTTTCTTTTTACCCATCTTAACTAATAAAAATCTCTCTGCTTAAGGCGTAGCCTATAACAAACATTGATTCCAATTCTGATTCAGTGAGTCCCTTCGCTCCAAACCCAATTTCCCTTATTTGCAAAAATAGGGAATCGGTTCTTGCAGGAAGGGTTCATAGAGGCTATACCCCAGATACATTCTCGGAAGCATTGAAAAAGAAAAAACTCTTCGAAACCTGATTTTCGAAGAGTTTTCGGTAAAGAATTTGCTAGGCTTAATCCTCTTTTTGAGCTGTTTGAAATCGGGTTTTCACTTTTCCATAGGATGCTTTGACCCAAACATACCAGATCAAAACCAATAAAGGATAAATGAGAAATACGCCACTGTTGTAATAAAGTGCATCTTCAATTTCAAAATGATGCAAATGCATTATTGCCCTGGTGGAGCCACATCCAAAACACTCAACCCCAAAGAAGACCCTTGAAGGGCATACAGATTGTCCTGAATCAAAAAAGTCGGCGGGCAATAGCCAGAGAATTATTGGAAAGGCTAATAAAGCTAATAGCCAGAGGGGCTCAATTTTAGTAAAAATTTTTTTCACCATACCATTTTCATGATTTAGTAATAGTCTTTCATTCTAATCAAAGCATGAATAAGGCCGGGTAACCAGCAAAGGATAGTTAGGATCAGATTTATCCACCAATCATTGCCTTCAAAATCTGTCAGTAAGCCCAGCGCTAACCAACCAAATCCAAAAATGGCCAAAACGATATACAGCCCTTTAGAGATATCCGCAGCTCCTTTCTTCATTTTCTTTCTGAAAACCTTTTGAGCCGCCTTTAGCTTTAAGGTATTTTTTATACCCAGTCTTTTCCCTGTTATCTCCCTGTACTTTTTGGGAGTCAAAGTAAGGAATTGTTCCATTCCCATTTCCAAATTCTCAGGGGTAAATTCCATCTCTGTAGATTCAGGGTTTTTGGGCATTTGAGAACTCCCAGAGCCTGCATAGCTAATGAAAATTACAGAACAGAGGAGAAGGGTAAAAATTAGTCGTTTCATGTAGTTTAGGTGTTAAGGTTGTTTGAATTAAACTTAATGAGTAAATAAATATATAATTAATGTAGATAAAATTTAATAATTGTTAAATATCCAATAGGTTGAATATGTATTTAATTATGGAAAATACCACCCAAGACACCTTCCCATTTTAGAAAAACCATACTTATTTCTCTCAAAATTTTGGATACCTGGGAATAAAGGCGCTTTTCCATATAGAAGGTATGCCTTCTTTCGCACCCTTTTAAAGGTCCTTACCTAATGGATCACTAGAATTGAAGCATCTCGGCGATAGGTTTTTTAAAAATTTACAAAAAGATATAGGGGAATATTTTGAGTGATGAGTCTTTATATAAATAGTATGAAATTTTCTGCTTAGTAATGAGTAGAAAGATTATTTAGATTGAAGTTTTTATTTCAATTAAATTAGCCCTGATGAATTCAATTCTACTTTCGACCATCAAGCAACTGGGGATTTATTTTTTATTGATTTCGCTCTTTGCTTGCGAATCCGAAACTCCCGGCTCAGACTACATGCCTCCTGATGGTAGCTTCGGCTTGGTCTATTCAAAAATATTCACTCCTTCCTGTGCGCTGAGCGGTTGTCATAATGGCGAAGCCCGAGAGCCCTCTTTAACAGGAGAAGACACCTACAACAATATTTTCGGTAAGACCCCTGTAAACCAAAATGCTGCAAATGCTATGCTGGAATATATCATGGCTTCTTCACCAGATAGCAGCTTTCTTTACCAGAAAATTGCCTATGATTCCAGTCAGTTTCAGTTTGGATCAGCTATGCCTCTGGGAGGGATTAGCTTGACTGCTGACCAAGTTACTTTTGTAAGGCAATGGATTGTAGCCGGTGCTCCTGAAAGTGGACATGTGGCAGACCGAAGCCTGGTTGAATAATTTTGTATCTTCGTTTACCTAAAAACCATGATTAATGAAATGAAAAAACTAATCATCTACTGTACGCTACTCCTTATCATTTCTGTTCTGGGGTCTTGTGAAAAAGCTATTAAATATAATCCCAGTGATATTCCTGCTTTTGAGGGCTTGGTCCCACCCGAACCTGGTAAAGGATACCAAATTCATGTCCCTCCCTTTCCTGTTCCTGCACAGTATGAACGAGAAATTTACATACGTATGGACGTGGGGAATGAAGAAGATATTTACGTCAATACCTTCAATGTGCTTTGCCGCCCGGGAACGCATCATATGATTGCCTATGGTTATAGAAATGAAAGTGATCCTGAGCATCCGGCAATAGGAGTAATGCGAGATCAGAATTTGCCTGATGGACGAGCCAATTTCAATTTGACCATGGGTAGTGGCGCCATGTACTGTGGGGCACAAGAACCCAAATTTGACCTGGCACTTCCTCCGGGAATCGCTATGAAGATACCTGCCGGAGCCACCATTGATATCAACTCTCACTATTTCAATGTTACGGATGAAGTTCTTTTCGGAGAAGTATTCCTCAATATGGTAACTATTCCAGAGGATAGTGTCAAAGAGGTGTTGAGGATTGATGATATTAACAATGACGATCTGCTATTCCTCCCGCCTCAAAAGGCAACGACCATCACAGATGAGAAAATCTTTAGGCGGAAAACAGAGATTCGCCAGATGTTTGCCCACATGCACAAGCGGGGCTATAAATTTGAAGTCTTTAAAAAGGGGGGGCAAAATAATGGGGAACTGCTTTATGTTTCCTACGATTACCAGCATCCCCCATATCAGTTTTTCGATCCGCCACTTGAGATCAAACAAGGGGAAGGACTAATTACCAAGGTCTATTACAACAATGATACAGATCGGGAAATTAGCTTTGGGGTTACTTCTGAGGACGAAATGGGAATTCTTTTTTATTCCTTAATTCAGAACTAGGGATGAAGTTTATATACACTTTACTTTTGCTATTCCTGATAATGGGAGGAATGGCAGGCGAACTTTTCAGTCAAAAAGAAAAGAAAACGGATCGCTGGAATATCCAACTGAATTTGCAGCACAAGGATATTTCCGTCCTGAGTGAATTATACATTGGGCAACTTCAGGTTTCCCACCAGGTTTGGATAAGGCCTTTTTATTCTCTGGATATTCAACGGTCTTTTTTCAATAATCCCGGTTTCAAATTCTTCTTCACAGGCCAAATTGGCTATTATGCCAATTTATATAGCGACCACTGGACAAGTTGGGATGTTGGTTTGGGCCTGGAGAAACGAATATTAAAGAAATTCTTTCTCAGTCTTCGATACAAGATTGGTCGGGCTTCCTGGCAAGCCCGAGATGTCCAATATATCTATGAAGGAGACCAGTGGGTCCGATCTCCCAATCCCGCCAATCCCGAAGGACATAATCTAAGGGTCGTAAGACTTGATCTCGGGTATCGATTGAGGGAGGGGAATCATCCAATCGATATCATCGGAAATACACAGTTGAGTATTCTAAAGCATACGGATTATGGTCCTATTCCTTATGGTGCAGCGGGAATAGGAATACGATATGGCTTGTAAAGTCAAATCAACTAAATGGTTGTCATCCCGGCCTTAATCCGAGAGCCGGGATCTATGGCAAGTGCAAGAGACCCCGAATATCTTCCTCACTTTAGTCCTCAGATTTCGGGCAGATATATCCCGTTTATGTGTAGATTTTCAACAAAATAAATTCCTCAGGATCCCTCACTCAATCTCCAAAACCTCATCCTCTGCAATCACAAAAACCCGATCCCCTTGACACACTTCTATATAGCCGTTTCCTGTAAATTTGCCAAATGCAGGTAATAAACCCTGCCATTCCCCAAAATAAAAACAAGGTAAACTCATGCTTTGCCGGCCATCTCCGCTCAATCTTACAGCAGGATGGATATGACCCGCCAGATTATATTTCTCTTCCATAGGCTCCTTGATCGGTATATGACTAAATACAAATTCCCCTTCTACGTATGGCTCTTCTTCAACTATTAATCCCATAGTTTCGTAGGCTTCTTTTTGATGAAAGTCATGGTTGCCAGGAATCAATACCGCTTTCATTTTAGGATGCCCAGCCAACCAATCCTTAAACTGATCCCAGGCATGATTACGACTACTATGAAAGAGGTCTCCAAGGATTAACAAACGTTCGGTCTGAAACTCAGAAATTAGGGATTGAAGTATTTCGATGTTCTTTTCTGAAACCGCTATAGGGACTGCCAGACCTGCTCTTCGAAAGTGCCTAGCCTTGCCCAAATGCAGGTCAGCAACTAAAAGGGTCTTCTTTTCCTCCCAGTATATAGCGCGATGAGGGTGTAGGTGGAAAGTTTGTCGGTTTAAGGAAAATTGAAGGCTATTCATCTTTGCAACTTCAATTTCATTCTTCTGATCCGATCTTGCAACTTTTCGGAGCTTAATCGTTCGCGAAGTCGGTCTGTGATGATTGGAAAGGAAAAAGGCGTGGGCCTTTCGGTCATGCTAAGTCGAATTTCCTGTTCATTAATTCGTTCAAGCGCCTTTCTCAAACGACCTTCTTCTAACTGGAAATTCATTACCTCATCGTAGGCTTGTCGGAGCAAAAGATTGTTGGGTTCGTAGTCCGAGAAAACCTGAAAGAATAACTGAGAGGAAGATTGCAGGTGCTTACTTTTCATTTCTTTTCCGGGGAAACCTCTGAAGATCAAACCCGAAATACTGGCAATGTCCCTGAATCGCCGTTTTGCCATTTCTACCGAATTCACACTGGCCTGAATGTCTTTGCTCAGATTATCCAGACTCAATACCCCTTCGTCCAAAGCCTCATTAATAGGTATTTCTTTATCCGCCAACAATTCAAAACCGTAATCATTCATGGCAATGGAAAAACTCAGGGCTTTGATTTGGGAAATCCGCCAGGCGATCAGTGCACTTATCCCTTCATGCACATAACGGCCTTCGAATGGATACATGAGCAAATGATAACCTTCTCTATCCTGGAAATATTCAATGAGAAATTCGTTTTTAGAAGGGACTAAAGATTCATAGTGCTGAAGATCGAGTAGGGGACGCAATGTGTTTATCTCAGGGTCAGAGTAATCCTGATCTACATACACCTGCATTTTCTCTCGCAGCATATCTGAGAGTTCGGAGGTAAAAGAAAGGCGTCCTCCCAACCAGGCGGGAACTTTACCGGTTTTCTTTTTACTCTTTCTAACCTGCGCTGTCATTTCTCTTACCCTGACCAGTTCCAAAGCTCTTCCTGCAAACCAGAAAGTATCTCCCGGACTAAGTTGGGAGATGAAGTATTCTTCTATGGTTCCGATTCGACCTCCTCTGACAAATTTCACCGTAATTGCTACATCACTTACGATAGTTCCCATGGACAGTCGATGCCTTCGCGCGATGCCTTTGTCCGTTACGATAAATTTCCCCCCTTCATCTACTTCTACTTTTTTATACTCATCATAAGCATAAAGTGCATTGCCTCCAGTTGTAACAAAGTCCAGCAGCCAAATCCATTCCTCATCTGTGATATGTTGATAGGCGAAGGTTCCCTTTATTTCCGGATAAATTTCATCTGGATAAAAGCCTTCTGAAATCGCGAGGGTAACCAAATATTGAATGAGCACATCGAAGGATAGGAGAAAGGGGATGCGAGATTCTATGGTTCGTCTTTCTACGGACGTTCGCAAAGCTGCTCCTTCTATGATTTCTAATGAGTGGGTAGGAACAAAATGAATCTTACTCACTGCTCCTGGTTGGTGCCCACTTCGCCCGGCCCTTTGCATAAAACGAGCAACTCCTTTGGGACTGCCAATCTGTACAATGGTTTCAACCGGACGAAAATCTACCCCTAAATCGAGACTCGAAGTACAAACCACAGCTTTCAACCGACCATCATGCAAGGCTTCTTCTACCCAATCTCTCAAATCCCGGCTAATCGAACTATGGTGCATGGCCATGATACCAGCTAAATCGGGTTCTACTTCCAATAGTTTTTGGTACCAGATTTCACATTGGGCGCGGGTATTGGTGAAAATGAGGGTACTCTGACTTTTTTTGATTAGGGGAACGACTTTATCGAGTAAAGCGATCCCCAAATGCCCGGACCAGGGATAGGTTTCTATTTCGTCGGGGAAAATCGTCTCAACTTCGATCTTTTTATTGTCTGCAGAGCTGATGATCTCAAATTTCCCTGCTTCAAAACTGCTTCCCAATAAAGCTTCTATGGCCTGATCCATATTGCCGATGGTCGCAGAAATACCCCAGACTTTTAGGTCCGGATTCAGGCCTTTCAAGCGGGAAAGACCCAGCTCCATTTGTACCCCTCTTTTTGAACCCATCAATTCATGCCATTCGTCGACAACTATGGTCTTTGTTTGGCTAAAAAAATCTGGATACTTCTTTCGTGCCAGGAGTACATGCAAACTTTCCGGAGTGGTAATCAGCACCTCCGGAGGACTTCTGAATTGCCGACTTTTTACGGAAGAAGAAGTATCCCCTGTTCGTATTTCTACTTTCCAATCGAGGCCCATTCCATCTACCGCCCTCTGTCCTGCGATCTGTATCTCTTTTGCCAAAGCCCGCAATGGAGTGATCCAAATCGCTTTGAGTCCTTTTTTCGGTTTCTTTTTGTTCTGATCAACTTCCCTCAGATAATCCAGGAGAATGGGAACAAATAAAGAATAGGTCTTTCCGCTCCCTGTAGGTGCATTAACTAGTCCATGTTGGCCGTCAAGCATAGCTTCCCAGGCCTGCAACTGAAAGGGGAAGGCTTTCCATCCTTTTTCTTTAAACCAGGCTTTTCCCTTCTTTATGTATTTCTCATTGGCCATAGAGCTCCAGCAATTGGTTCAAGTCTTCGAGGGTATTGGCTTCTTCTTTAGGTTTGTCTTGACGCCAACGATGGATGCGAGGAAAGCGTAAAGCTACGCCTGATTTATGTCTGGTAGAACGATTTATGCCTTCAAAGGCTATTTCAAATACCAGTTCGGCTTTGACACTTCTGACAGGTCCAAAACGTTCGAGGGTATTGGCTTTGACAAAACGATCTACTTCCCGTATTTCTTTGTCAGTAAGTCCTGAATAGGCTTTTGTAAATGGGACTAATTCTTCTCCTTTCCAAACGGCAAAGGTATAGTCTGTGTAAAGATTTGCTCTACGACCATGACCTCTTTGGGCATAGATCATGACGGCATCAATTGTCAAGGGATCGACCTTCCATTTCCACCAATCTCCTCTTTTCCTCCCAGATTGATAGGGCGAATCTTTTCTCTTTAGCATAATACCCTCACTATGGTGCTTGCGAGAATCTTCTCGTATTTTGGCTAGATCTTCCCATTTATCAAAAGTAAGGACAGGCGAAAGATGTAAAACTGAATCAGAAGTGCAGCCCGAATGGATAGCCTCCAGTTTTTTCCTTCTTTCAGCCATGGATAGCTCTCGTATATCAGCTCCATTTTCCTCTAATAAATCATAAGCCATAAGAATCAATGGAGCCTTTTCCAGGGTCTTTTTGCCTGGTTTTTTCCTCCCGATACGTGTTTGTAGGAGTTGAAAGGGTAGAGGACGACCTTCTTTAAAAGGAAGGACCTCACCATCGATGACCGTTCCATCCGGTAATTCATCTAACAGAGAAAAATACTCAGGAAATCTATCGGTGACCAATTCTTCTCCCCGGGACCAAACAAACAGTTCTCCATCTCTTTTTATAAGTTGGGCGCGTATCCCATCCCATTTTCTTTCCGCTTGCCACTCAACCGGTTTCCCCAATCTTTGTGGCTGGTTGTCCAAAGCATATGCGAGATAAAAGGGATAAGGTTTGCTGAGATCATCCAGGGGGTTCTCATTGAGAATAAGGTCTTCGAAGGTAGTTGTATCCGGCGTCCAGTTTCCCATAAGGCGATGAGCCAGAGAATTATCATCTATACCTGTATATTTGGAAAGAGCTTTGGTCATATTTCTCTGAGAAACCCCCATGCGAAATCCACCTGTGATTAGTTTGTTGAAGACAAAGCGTTCGGTGGCCTCCATGCTGTTCCAGGCTTCCAACACCAGTTCTTTTTTTTCTTCTTCTTCCAGTGCACCCAGCCCTTTAATAAAATCAATCCAATCACTTAGACTCTTGTCGATTTGTTCTGTAGGTGCTGGCAAAAGAAGAGCTATGGTTTCGGCTAAATCCCCTACGATATGATAAGTCTCTTCAAAGAGCCATTGGGGAATGCCCGCTTTTTCTGCTGCCCATTCTCTAAGCAAAGTAGTTTTAACTGTTCTTCGTGGACGGCGATGGGAAAGGATGGCCACGGTCCAGAGTTTATCCCGATCTGAGGCTTGCTGGAAATATTCGGCCAGAGCCTTGATCTTGGCATTGGTTCCGTTGGTTTGGTCCAGTTGCTGGAAGAGAAAAGCGAAGTCTTTCATGATTCCTGCCCCTCCTCGGCTTTGGATTCATTGATTTCCTGAAGCTCTCCCTCGAACTGGGTTTTGACTTCAGCTGCCTCAATCCCTCTCTCATTAAGCCAACGAGAAAAGATGGCACTATAGCCATGGGTAGCATATACACGTTCTGCTCCCGTTTCTCTGATCGCTGTATTTAATCCTTCCCAATCTGCGTGATCCGATAGGACAAAACCTCGATCAGCACTTCTTCGCCTTCTCGCTCCCCGTATCATCATCCAACCTGAAGCTATTCCATCTGAGAAAGGAGTAAATTTTTTTGTCCAGGCACTCCCTAGAGCTGAAGGGGGAGCAATTACCAGATTCCCTTTATAATCCTTTTTGGGTATTTCCTCTGAGACCAAAGTAGTTGGGTTGAGCTCTACCCCTTGATCTCTGATTACCTGATTGATATTCTCTACTGCTCCGTGGGTATATATGGTACCAATAGAAGGATCAAGTCCTTGCAAGAGCCTCTGTGCTTTCCCCAAAGAATAACCGCTTAATAAACTGACTTTACCTTCTTCTTTGTTCTTTTTCCACCAGGCATTTATATCTGCGAAAATCTCTTTTTGTGGTCGCCAGGTATAGATAGGTAAACCAAAAGTTGACTCGGTAATAAAGTTGTGGCATTTGACTGGCTCAAACTTTTCGGCTAAGCCATCATCCTCTATTTTATAATCCCCGGATACCACCCATATTTCTCCTTTATATTCAACGCGGATTTGGGCTGATCCGAGGATATGCCCTGCTGGGTGAAAAGAGAAACTTACCCCATTGATCTTCTTGATTTCCCCAAAGCCTATAGAAGAAATTCGCATTTCTGCTCCAAGTCGATATCGGATAACCGGTTTTGCGCTATGGGTACAGAGGTAAGCTTTATGCCCCCATCGGCTATGATCCGCATGGCCATGAGTAATCAGGGCTTTGGGTACACGCTTCCAGGGGTCGATATAAACATCAGCCCTGGGACAATAAATACCTTCTGCCCGAAACTCCAGTAGCGCCATTGCTTAAATAACTTAAAAGTCTGATTCAAGTTTTAGAATTTTTGTCATAATTCATTACAATTTCAATTTTCTTTTGTTGATCAGGCTTTGTCTTCTTTTCCTTAGATGAAAAGAAGCAAAAATCAAGCTGCTGCAAAGCCTCCCACAGTCCGGCCCCCGCACCCGATGCAGCAGCGAGGCCCCGGCGCACTGGAAGACGTATTGGTGTTAGGGTATTGGCGTAAGGGAGAATCCCGGTAATTACAATCGCTAACACTCTAATACCGAAACACCTCTCTATCCTCCCAAGCGTGTCGGCCCTGCACAGCCCATCGGGAACCGGGGCGGCTTGTGAGGCTGGCTTTGGGCTCTGCGATTTTTGAAACCAGCAATAAAAAAGCTTCTAAAGTCCAAACCTCAGTCAAAAATCTGAGTCTTTAAGCAAAACCTGGCATAAGCACATGAAACGAAAAAAAATCTGGAAAGTGATTCGACTCATTTGGATTGGTGCAGGCATTCTAGCAATGCTCTGGATGTGGTCTACTTACTGGCCCAGAGATGTTTCGACCGAAATTTTTGAAAGCAGTGAGGAGGTAATCGTTCAGGATGGAGAGGCTATGCTAAGTTTTTTGAGTTTAGAGGCCTTAGATACAGAGGTGATTTTTTATCCTGGAGGGATGGTAAATCCCATTTCCTATGCTCCCATGGCTAGAAGGTTAGCGAAATCAGGTTATAGCGTCCATATCATTCGTATGCCCTGGCGCATGGCAACCAAAGGCTATAAACAAATCCTGGATCTCTTTGATCTAAACGATCCTAATAAGAAATACGTCCTGGGAGGACATTCGCAGGGAGCAAAAATGGCCGCTCAATTTGTCTACGAACATCCAGGCTTGATTGATGGCTTGTATCTATTGGGAACTTCTCATCCCAGAGATTACGATATGTCTGGTATAGAAATTCCATGCTTAAAATTGTATGCAGAATTTGACGGACTGGCAAGCCTTGCTGAAGTAAAACAAAATAAAACTCTCATGCCGAAAGGAAGCCAGATGATTTTGATAGAGGGAGGTAATCATTCACAGTTTGGGTACATGGGGCAATTGTTTATGGATGAAAGTCCTAAGATTGAAAGAGAGGAGCAGCAGGCAATTATTTTACAAGAGTTGCTTGATTTTTTGAAAAGACTGGAAGAAGATCAAAAGAAATAGGCAAGGAATTGTTCCTTGCCCTTCACGATTCTGCTAATGGCGATTAACAGTTCTTCTTTTTGATTCGCTAAACCAATTCCTGAGTTGACTCTAGGTCAAATAAATATCTCAGCCTACCGGATATATTTCTTTTCGAGAATTCAAAAGAAATAACGGTCCTCTGTTCTGAATAGTAGCGAATATTTTCTGAATGGTAGAATTATCGGGCTTTGAGTCTTTCTTGCAATTCTTTTTTCTTGGTTCTGGAGACTGGAATTTCGTAGTCCTGAATATATAATTGTTTATTATCCCAACTTTCTATTTGGTTGACATTTACGATATAGCTACGATGACACTGGAAGAAATCATCGGATAAAATTTTTGATTTTAGGCTTCTCAGGGACTTGCGGATCAATTCTTTTCTGCCATTTGAGCAAATTATTTCAATGTAAACGTGTGAGGCCTTTATAAAAAGGATCTCTGCAAAGGGAATTTTAATATGCTTAGCCTTTGTTGAATATTCGAAGTATTGCTTCTGCTTTTTGCTTTTAAGCATCTGTTGAAAAGAAGTTTTGATATCCCCTACCAAATGCTGGCTTAGGTTCCGGTTTGTTTTATAAGCAAGGCTACGTCTAAGAAGAATGTAAGAGTTCATGAGGTGATTAAAGCTTAGGGTTATTGTTGTTTCGCATTACTCAAAGGTGCCCATGCTTCAATCGAGATATCAGGGTATTAAAGGTCCTTTTGAAGAATTGAGTATTTCTTCTGGTAAAGCAGGTAGAAATACCTGTTTTAGAAAAATTTGTAGGGGATTGGGAAAAAAAGCCGGCCCGCACCTGGATTTTCCCTGTCTAGCTTTTCCCTAACTTAAACAGGGAGGTTGTTTTTTTCCGGCCAGGTAACGGGCACAGCTCATAGTGAATTCATGGCCAACAATAGATCTTCCTATAAGTAAGGCTGCTTTTGGCTAAAGAAGAAATTTTGGTAGGACAGTGTTCTGAATGGTAGGAAATATGTTCTGAATGGTAAGAAGAAGATTTATCTGGCCTTAAGATTTTCGTTCATTTCTCCTGGATAAAAGAAAATCAGCTCTTCCTCATGGTAATTGAAGAAGAGCTGATAGCCTGGGTGATTCGATTATTTAATTTACTTTCAAGTATTCAATGACATCTTTCTTTCGTGATCGACTTATGGGAATCAATTGCTCATCTATGTACAGATGTTGTTTGTCCCATCGAGTAACCCGATCCAGATTGATCACGAAACTCCTATGTGTTTGAACAAAGAGGTTTGTCGGAAGTTGATCCATCAAATCTCTTAGCGTGCAGCGTTGAAGAATGGGCTTTTTATCTCCAACCTGAACCTTTACATACACATGATCTGCCTGCAGGAATTTAATCTCACTATACCTGATTCTAAAATGCCTGCTTCCATCTGAGAGTTCGAGTATTCCCTCTTCATCGGATTTGCTAGCGCCATAATTGTGAAGGGCAATCTCAATGGTAGTGTACAAACTTTCTTTGTGAAAGGGTTTTGATAAGTAGCCTGCTGGGTAAGTACGCTTGGCTCGATCGATACTCCTTGCATCTAATTGGGAGGTTAGAAAGATAAAGGGACTTTTGATTTCTTGATCCAGGATGTATTGTGCAAAATCGATCCCGGTTCGCTTTCCATTCAGACGTATATCTAAAAGATATAAGTCTGGAACTAACTCGGTAGTCAGTTCAACGGCTTCTTCATAGGAGCAGGCTATCCCGCTGACTTCATAGCCTTTCTGCTCCAAATACATTCTTAGAGTTTCTGCGATGATGATCTCATCCTCAACGATCATGATTTTGAAGATTGACATAGGTTTAGCGATTGTTTTTTTCCTGAAAGAATAATTCGAATACAGCACCGTTTTCGTTTCTGCTAGCCATTGTTCCTTGTAGTTGCTTTGTCATACTTTGGAGCAAATAAGATCCCAGTCCTCCTTCTCTTGCAGTCAATGTCCCTTTGGGAAAACCTGGTCCATTGTCTGCATAGAAAAGTTTAAATCCATCAACTTGCTCCTCAATGTTGATATGTACTTCTAGTTGTTCGGTGAATCCACTGGCGTATTTGATACTATTGGTTAGTAGCTCATTCAGGATAATACCCAGAGGCATGAGTGTTTCTATATTGAATATGTGTTCTCCTTTTGAAATCTTGAAGTGTGTGAGCTTTGTGTAACCTGACATTTCCTGGAAATGTTTGCACAGCTTCCTGGCGTATTCGTCGAAGCGAATCAGTTCAGAACCCAATTGTTGGTAGAGTAAATCATGGATGGCCGCCATGCTGAAAATCCGATTGGACATGGCTTCCATATTTCGCAATGCCTGGGGATTCTTAATTTCTCCTTTTTGCAATTCAAGGAGCCCTATGATTAACTGCAGATTATTCTTTACCCGATGGTGAACCTCGCCCTGAAGATCGATCTGGTGTTGCAATGCATTGGATAGATCATTGTTAACCCGATGAATATCAGCTGCCTGGACCTTCATTTTTTTATTGGCTTGCCTGAGGCTAAGGTAGTAATAGGTGATTACCCCCAGACAAAAAAGTCCAAAAATAATGAGTCTAATCAGGATTTCTCTTCTTTCTTTCTCATAATTCAAGAGTTGCTCTTGTTCTTTCAACTCCTGTGTTTTCTTCTCATAATTGTAGCGGGCATCTATCTCTATGATCTTTTGGTGATTGGATTGCCTGATATGATCCATTTCCATCCCATAACCCCGCTTGAAATAGTAAAGTGCTGAATCAAACTGACCTTGAGATTCGAAAATTGAAGCACGGTCAATAAGCGTAAGGAAATACATTTGCTTTTCCTGGCTCCCATTTTCTTCTGCTAAACCAGCTATATACAGGGAGCTGTCATTATAAAGTAAGGCCTCATGTACCATTCCCTTTTTTAAATACAATCGGGAAAGATTGCTCATGACTGCCTGATAGCCTGAGTAGTCTTTGATATTCTTCCATTGTCTTCCAGCTGCCTGAAAGTATGAGAGGGTTTTCTGAAAGTTGTTGTCCCAAAGCAAGAGCCCCATGAGCAGATTGCCTACAGCCAGATCTTGATACAAACCAACTTTTGGAGCTGTACGAATTACCTCTTTTGCAAAGAATTTGGCTGAATCCGGATTTCCAAAGATTCTGTAGTACGATGCTTGACGGATGCATAAACGGGGATAAATATTTGCCAGTTTATGTAATTTGATGAATCTTGCTGCGCGTTTGAGTGCTTCATGGCATGATTTCATACGGTCCATCTTTTCATGGAGCCTGGCCAGAGAAAGGTGTGCGTTGCTTAGCACATCCCATTGACGCTGATTCTTGGCGTCTTCAACCAAAAACAACAATTTATTGATAGCCTTTTCATCCTTATGGCCCTTTTCCAAAGCCTCAGCATCTCTCAAACGCACTTGTAGTGCGAAAGGACTGTTTAGCTGATTTTGTTGGGAGAGTTCATCCAGGAGTTGGCATAAAACCTGGTGGGCACTATCATTTTTAAAAGAGGTCAGCAATTTCATCGCGTACTGAAAGTCGCGCTCCATCTTCATGTTCTCACTATTTCCATGGCCCATAGAAGATATGGGAAATAGAAAAGCCAAAAGGCATAATGAATTAGATATCCTTAGGAGTTGGAAGTACATATAGGGCAAAGCTTATTAAATCAGGCTCGAAAAATCGGTATCGAACATTTCAGCAAAAGCTAAATGGCTACCAAGATTGGCGGACTGGATCGGCAGGAAAAGTGAGACTATTCCTGTTGCGCATTTATTTGGATTTGGAAAGGTGTACCAATCCCTATAAGCTTTGCCAATAACAATATAGAGGGAACCCCTTGACGAGAACAAGGGATGAATGATTCTTAGGGTTGGTAGAATGGGAATGAGTAAGGCGTAGGCCTGTGTAAACCAAGTCTTTTGATAGGAAATTCATATGTGACGCCTAAAGAGTTAGAAAAAGGAAAATGGGTATTAGAGATCTGTATGATTGAGTGCAAGCAAGTATGATTACGATGTAATCATAAAAATATTATGGAACTTTTGTGTATCGTAGCATATCCCTGAGTTTATGTGTGAATTGTTTCTGCTATTATGAAAGAAAAATATTGGTCCTACATTATATAGTACGAAGAAAACTACATTTGTTTCAGGTTTATGTTTGAGGGTATTCATTAATTCGATTTTTGAAATATCTTTCATGGAAGATAAAAAATTGAAATTGAGAGGTTTACTTGGATTTCCAGAATTATTTTTTCAAAGAAAATAATTCCCCCTATCCCACATAAACCCCTCAATTTCAATTTTTTATCTTTCATGAAAGATATTTCAAAA
>JBCBRM010000082.1:0-20120 GCA_039819665.1 Bacteroidota bacterium | reverse complement strand
GAAAAAATTTCTTTGATAATGAAGAATCGATACCTTTGAAGAAGTAAATCGATCATTTTCATGAGTTGGAATCGATTCAATAAACAATCAGACAATTTTTTAATTCAATTGTTTCTGAATGGTAACCGCTTAGAAAAGGCTAAAGCGGGGAATAAATTATATGGCCGCCATCTTGATTATGTAGTCAAAAGGATTAAGAGGAAATATCACTTAAGCGAAAATGAGGCTATTGAAATTTATCTGGATGGAGTGGCCAATGCACTCATAAATATCGCTAATGGCACTTTTAGAAGTGACAGCAACTTCAAGACTTATCTATTTCGAATCTCAAGAAACAAGGCAGTTGATTTTATTCGGGGGAAAAGGAGAGGTAGAGATGGATCAGGGCAGGAGATAGTATCCTTCTTGAACGTTGAAGAACTTGGAACAACTACTCTGCATCAAGGAATTTGGTCGTTAATGGAAGATGAACTTGAAAGAGCTGATTTAATCCAAAAAATTGATACATTAATTGATAAGCTTGACGACAAGCGGTGTAGAAGTATTTTTTCCTTATTAAAAAAAGAAATGCGTATATCAGAAATTAGTCAGGAATTGGGGAAGGCAGTACAAACCATCAAAAATAAAAAGAGCGAATGTCGAAAAAAGCTTATGGCTTTAATAGAAATGGACCCAGAATTACTCGAATTGATGGAAACTTATTACGACAGAACCATAGCAGTTGAAAAGGACCATAAACATGGCTAATAATTCGGAAATAGAAAAATATTTGGATGGTGAGCTTTCTGAAAAGCAAAGAATAGCTATTGAGGTAGAACTCCAACGCAGCCCTGAATTGCAAAAACAACTCTCACTTGAAAAAGCAACCAGGGCTGTGATTCACTTGTATCAAACCGAAGAGTTAAAAGAGCAGTTTAGATCCTATCAAAAAACTACAACAAATCTAACCAAACTCCTAACCATAGGCTCTGTTGCTGCCGCTGCTATAATCGTATTATTTTTCCTGATCTGGAACTGGACAGAAAGATCAGAATCAGTTAACATAGAAAACCAATTTTCACAGCTTTCGGAAGAAGAATCTTTGATTCGGTCCTCAAGTGTAGGAACCGAGCGGACTAAAATTGCTCATCAAGAGCAAATAATAGCTTTTTACAATGCCCTAGATAGTAAAGATTCAACTAAACTAGGTACAACACTCGAAGAAATTATAGCATTTATTGCACTAGAAGAAAATCAGATTAGTCAGCCACGAAAAAAGGCTCTCTCCTTTTATATAGGCTGGGGATATTACCAACTTGGTCAATACGAATCTGCATATCATTACCTGAAGACAGCCGAAGAATTATCTGATAGCAGGCATCACGTAATAGCAAAGAAAATACTGTCATCCTCTTTTTGGGATAATCAAAACATAAAAAATTGAATTCTTCCAACTATTCCTCTATCCCATTTTATAAATGGTAAAAACCATCTCTTCAAACCTTATTTGAATTATTTTTTGAGCTGCCAAATAATTACAGCTGCTATCAAACCCCCAGTGAATAACAAACTAATGATAATTGAAAACCAATCCATATCTGATCTTATAGGTTGAAAGGAGCCAATTGGCATAAAAGCCGCCCAGTAAAATGGATAAGGTCGCTTCTCCACAAGACTCAGTTGAGCCTTCTGCAAGGCAAGATCCTTAGCAAGCCCCTCATTAAGGTTTTTATAAAAATCATCCATTAAATCAGCAGTAGCTGCATCATCCACTTCCCATTGAGAAGCGAGAACACTTTGAGCTCCTCCTATCGTAAAAGCATGAGCCAGACTTGCAACCCCTTCTCCTGAAATAAATTTCCCCAAACCCGTTTGACAAGCAGATAAAACTACCATATCTACATCTAAATGTGCATTGGAAATCTCCCCTGCAAAGAGTTTTTCTATTTGCTCTCCATCAGAGAAGGCGATAAAAGATGAGTCAGGATATGCACCATTGGAAGTAGCATGTGTGGCAAAATGCAGATATTTGAAATTAGGAGCCATTTCCAAAAAATCTTGGACATTAATTGAATCAACTTCTTTGAAGTTTGAGAAAATCTGCCCCAAGTTTTGTACCTCTTTTTTTGTAAAGTGGAGTTTGCATAAATTTCGATTTTTTAACGGGCGAGTAGGGCAATCCGGAAATTCTGGAGCAATTGCTAATAACCCCCTCGATTGTTGTACTACTCGATCTTGATTTAGTTGATGGGCCAAAACATTTGCAGAATAACCATAAGTAAAACTATAATCTTTGATCGCAAAACCCAGCTCATGTAGGCTGTTTTGTGTATTAGGAAGATTTTCTAATAAAACACCGAAAGGAACGTAAGCAATAGATTTATCAGGAATAATAATTACTCGCTCTTCCCTCTTGTGATCGTTTTTAAACACTTTCAAAAGGAGTTTTTGATAAAGTTTATAAGCTGGAATAATAAAACCTTCACTCATCAAACCTGGTCGAGTCGCTTCTAACTTCATTGTACTAAATAAAGAATCTATCCAAAACTGTAGAGAATCTATAGGTTGAGTGATCATTTCAAAATCATCAGGAGTTATTTTAAAGGTATATAAGTTATTCTCCCCCCAAAAATATTCCACTAAGATCTGATTTGATTCGAGTAATTCTTGAACTTCTTCAATGGCAGCATCCCCAGCTTGATAGCGGAAATAATAATATCTAGGATGATTTTTTTCGATCTGCTTGAGAAGGGCGTCTTTTTTTTGACGGCAGTCATTCAGCTTATTTTTTATCTCTAAATAGCCAGTAGTATCCCCCTTCATTTTTTTTATTCTATATAGATCAGCAATCAGATAATCAATTTCGCTATCGATCCTAAGTTCAGTCATTTGAAGATCTTCATTAATGAAATCCTCGGGTTCGTTTTCAGAAAGTGCAATTCTTTGTAGAACATGATTAGCACGAGTTGCTGAAACTGCTTGATAAGCTCTCCGATGAAGGTATGAAGGATCAACCACAGGATCAGTTTCTTCTATCTTTTGCAAAATTGCCAAATAGTCTTGTATTAACTCTGTGCCTTTTTGCCCTAATAAGAAGGCCATTTCTTCATGAAAGGTCTTATTTCTGAGCTGTTTCATTGAAGAGAACGATAGCTCCAAAACAGGCAACAAAGACCTTAGATCCTGGGCATTTGTTGTATCAATGGTTTGCCATAAACAGTTCAGTTTTGACTGAAGGATTTCAAGTAAAGATACTTGTCGACTTACAGAATTTACTCTGGGATTAGCAAAAACATCGTTTTGAGAAGGCTCAAAATCATAGCTTAAGTAGCTTAGTGCTTCCTGGTAGTACTTAAGAGCTTTTGGGAAATCATTTTGTAATTCAAAGGTAAGTCCGATTATTTGAAGTGGCCCTGCGATGTACGGAATAGAGTCATATATTTGCCAATATTTGTGTATGGCAGAGTCTAGATATATCCTAGCTTTTTCATAATTGCCTTCAGCGGCTAATTCCCTCCCTAAATTTTCAAGATAAATTCCGTCGCGTAAGGTATCGCGTTGATAATAAGATGTTTCTTGGTAATAATCTTGTGCAATATCATGTTTTCCCATTGCTGAGTACAACGCGGCAATATTATTATAGGTTCGTGCTTTAGCAGAGGCTCGAATATCTGGCGACAATTCATTTATTATGTCCAAAGTATTGTCGAAATATATCAATGATTGCTTAAAGTGCTTCATTGCCATTGAATCAAGCCCGGCTACTTGATAATAGTTTCCTTGGAAAACAAGAATGAGCGCTTTATTGCCAATTACATCAAATAAGAATTTCCGACTAATCCCTTCTTTAATACCTGCTTCTAATCGCTGCTGATGGACATGCAATACTGTGTCCATTAATCTATTGCTAATGCCAGGCAAATACATTTGCCCATAACATGCCGCTGCATTAGAGAAAAACTTTGCTTTTGCTAAACTGGTATCCGAAATTGGATACTGGCTTAACAGTTCAAATAACAAAATGCCTTTTTCATACTGATTAGTATGATAATAGGACGTTAGGGAATCTCTCCCTATTTGATATGCATGGTAAATATCCCCAGCCTTAAGCGTAGAATCAACAGCAGGTTCAATTGATTCGAGGTTTAACATATTGGAAATTTGTGTTTCCTCATATGTTTTGTTCTTGTCCTGGTCTGAAGATAAACAGCCGTTCATTGCAAGCCAAAATCCTACCGAAATCAAGATTGTAGTATAGGAAGGGAAAGTGCTTATATCCATATTTCTTGGCATGGCTAGCGTTTGTAGTCAACAAAAAGCGAAACATTAGCTAAAATACTATTTTCATAATACATCCATCTTTGGCAACTGCTCTTTTGCCTTGGTAGAGATATAAAACTAGATACAATGGCCTTATTCTTAAATCAGAATCTCTACTTTATTGTGGTGTTTGTATTGGGTAGAGGACAAACACTTCTTGTTCAAGTTAATAAATTTGCTCGCCTAAACTAGGAACTTCACGGTCTAGTTTATGAGAGGACGTCAAGCCTGTTGGCTGCATGTCACTTTATTTTTATTACCAAAAAAAGCGTGTATATTCCATCCGATAAGTTAAGATTATCGGACACTTTATGAAAAGCGAATTAGATAAATCACTTCAGACCGATGATAAGCTTATCGCCTCGGCCAAAAGCCGCGTCGAAGCCACCCGAGCCCGGGCCCATGCCGATAACACACGAATTGCCTATAATCAGGATTTTCATGCCTTCATGGATTGGTGCTTGGACCAAGGATTTGAGTATTTGCCAGCTTCGCCCAGGGCTATTGAGCTTTTTCTGGAAAGCCATAGCCATTTGAAACTATCAACTTTGCTTAGGAGAGTTTCTGGGATAAATCTTGCCCATAGAAAAGCAGGCTATTCCAAACCCACCGATCAGGGCCTGAAAGAATACCTCAAGGGGCTCAGGAATTCCCGAAAAGCGGAGTCTATAACCAAAGCAAAAGCTATCCGCAAGGCTGAGCTCTTGGAGATTTGTAAAAAGCTTTATGATACCGGCAAGCCCAAGGATCTGCGGGACAGAACCATTATCCTCTGCGCCTGGTTTGGGGCTTTTCGTAGAGCTGAACTAGCCGCCATGACCTGGCGGGCCGCAGGAGCGGAAACGCTCGTAAAGGTTGAGCAAGGCTATACCTACCTTTTGAAGCATTCCAAAAGCGATCAGTCCGGAGAAGGGAAGATTAAAATCCTGCCTTATCAGTCTCAGGTAGAGATTTGTCCGGTTAGGGCTCTGGATGCTTTAAAGGAGATTTCCCAAGGGGATTTTGTATTCATGGGCATGAGTAAATCTGGGAAGATTCTCCATAATGAGGTTAGGCAACTATAGGTGCAAAATTCGCCGTAGGAGTATTCAAGTCAAATTGAATTTGATATATCCCTATTATTCTGAAAGTAGGTCTTCAAGTATATAATTTAATTCATCCCCCCTAAGGTTTCTTCCGATAATTATTCCCTCTCTGTTAATTAAAAAATTATCAGGGATTCCCCTTACTCCATAAATCATAGAAGGAGTATTTTCTATTCCCTTTAAATCTGAAGTTTGAAGCCAAGGTAATCCATCTTTCTCAATTGCATTAAGCCAGGATTTTCGCTTAGTATCTTGGGATACAGCGAATATTTCAAATCCCATAGGATTATATTTTTGATAAGTTTTAACAAGATTAGGATTTTCTTTTCGGCATGGATAACAATTAGAAGCCCAAAACTCCAATAAAACTATCTTGCCATCAAAGTTCGATAATTTGGCTATATCTCCTTCGGTTGTTTCCATTTCAAAATCAATGTACTTTTCTCCGATTTGGGGTTCTCTATTTAGCTGAAGGTACTTTGAAACAGTTTGCCCATATTGAGTCTCTTTTATCTCTTGCGAAAATAAGTTATAAAGTCTTTGGGTTGTTTCTCTTCCCCAAGTAGTAGAATAACCGGAAAGCATAAGGGCCGAATGAATACTATTTGGGTGAGTTTCTACAAATTCTATCTCAAATTCTCTCCTTCTTTTTTTTTCACTACGGGGAATGCTGTCAATTCCCGTTACATATTCTTCAGATAAATCTTCAATACTCGATCCTGTAACATTTGCATGTCTAAAGTCTGAACCCCTTGCATCAAAAGTCATAGGAAGATTTTCTAACCATAAAAACCTGAAGTGTGTGAAATCTTTAGTATGTAAAACGACTTGAATCGGATCTTTTGGCAACACTGTTTTAAACTCAAATCGATTGTCCTTGACAATAGCAGAATCTAGTATCGTATTACCTGAGTCAAAATCCATGATTAAAACGGTTCCATCTTCAATACCGTGAGTAATACCAGTTAAAGAAAACTTTGAGTCTTCAACAACAGCTTGAGAACATGAGAAAAGAAAAAGAATGGAAGTAATTATATAGATCATTTTCAGGTTGTTTAGGTTTTAATTATAAGATAGGAAGCTGCTATTTTTTAGCACTTGCCTAATTTTTTCACGGTTTTCTACAAGATATGAAATTCAGGAACTCAAGTCTCTACTTTCGACGAAATTCTTGACAGTCAATCTGTGAACACCTAGAATTCTGCCAATTCCGATGTAACCGATATTCTTATCCAATTGAAGGGAGTGGGTATTGAGGATTTTAGCCCAGAATTGGAAATGCTAGGAAGATTGGGAATTGTGAAAAGTGTTTTAACAGGTTTCATCCCCCAGAGTAGAAAGTTATAATTTATACGTTGAAATATTTGCAACTATTCAGATAGTTTATTAACTATGATAGTAGTTACAAAACTATCTCAATAGTTTATATTTTGATTTATCTTATCCAGTTATGCGAAAACTAACGACAAAAGAAGAAGAGATTATGCATATCCTCTGGGATTTGAAACGCGCATATGTCAAAGATATCATTGAAAAACTCCCAGACCCCAAACCTCATTATAACAGTATCTCGACCTTGGTCCGTCGCCTGGAAAGCCTGAACTTTGTTGGTCATGAGCGCTTTGGAAATACCCATAGATACTTTCCACTTGTGAATAAGAAGACCTACAAAGAGCGGTCTATCAAGTATTTGCTCAACCAGTATTTTGATAATTCCTACCAAAATATGGTAAGTTTTTTTGCAAGGGAAAAGAAAATTTCCCCGGAAGAATTAAAACGTATTTTGAAAGAGATTGATGAAACACAGACCTAAGTTATGGTTTATCAAATTTTGCTATATATTCTCAAAATAAATTTCATTTTGGTAATAGGGTATTTATTCTATAAATGGATTTTGAGCAGGCTTACCCATTTCCACCTTAATCGATGGATTCTCATCATACAATTCTTCCTACTATTTCTATTACCTTTTGTCCATGTCCCACAAACTTGGTATCCCCCTTCACAGGAAATGCAGTTTCTACCAGCTTCTTTTGAGACCTTCTTTCCCTCGGCAAACCTGGAAACTCCCTTGGAAATTGAATCTCAAAAAGGTACCCTTCTAGAGACAACTTCTGAATGGAATTTTTTTGCTTTTATACTTTTTGTGTACTCGGCTGGCCTCCTACTTTTTTTATCTAAGCTTATCATCCAGTTTTTTTCATTGGCAAAGCTACGCAAGCATGCAATTACTATTGAAAAACGCAATGGTTATCAATTGTTCTGGTGTAAGAAATCCTTAGCACCCTTTTCCTTTTTTAACCAAATTTTTCTCCCTCATGAATCCTTAGATACACAAATTATTAGTCAGATAATTAGGCATGAAGAAATTCATGTTAGACAAATGCATAGTTGGGATGTCATGATGGCAGAAATTCTGCTTATCCTGTGTTGGTTCAATCCATTTTCCTGGATGTATAAACGAGCTGTAATTATTAATCTGGAATACCTGACAGATCACCTCATGCTAAAATCAGAAATACCCAAACGACAATACATACACCACTTGTTGTCCATTTCATTTCCTGATTGGAAAGGACAGGTGGGAATTAGCTATAATCAATCATTCCTTCAAAAAAGAATTAAGATGATGAATAAAAAAGTATCTTCAGCTCGGTCTCTTTGGGCATATGCAGCATGGTTAGCAATAATACCTTCCTTGGTATTTTGCAACAGACCTGTTGTAACAACAATTACAGAATCAGATTCCTGGGATACTCAAATTAAATCAGCAATCCTAATCACTAGGGATGCAAGCCCAGAAGAGCTTAAAAAGCTACAACAAAAAGTGGAAAAACTGGATGACGGTAGCAAATTGTCTATTTCTGATCTGGTCTATAATTCAAATGGCAAAATCTCGAAAATCAGGGCGACTATGACGATGAATGGGACAGTTGCAGAGAGTTATCGCGAAACTAACACAATAAGAAAAACCATCGCTCCAATTTATTTTGAGCGTTCCCATAACGATGCTATGTCGACTGGGGGTATTTCCGAAAAGGAATTAGAGCAATTGATTAGCCAATATTACCATATTACAATTTTTACTGCTGGCATCGAATCTGATAAGGCTTCTTTAGAGGGATTTCACCAGGAGCTTGAATTACTGACTCACAAAATAAATCAAGAGTGTATAAATGAACTTGAACAAAACAATTGGCAATCTGAAACCAGTGGAAGTTCGACCTTCGGTGTGGTAAATGAAGGTACCAAAGCTATAATTCAAAGACGCATTGATTCTTTTGAACCCTCTGTGGTATGGTTTAAAGTTGATGATGGAGAAAAGCAGTCAGAATTACCATCGATTGATTGGGACGAGGTCCAGAAAGTACAGATCAAAGAAACTCAACTCCTTAATTATAAACCATATACCTTAACCATAGAAAATCGATCAATAAAAGATGTTTTGGTATTGATTACGTCAAAATAATTGATGTATCTAAAATTCATTTTTTGACCCAGAATAGGCAATTCTGGGTCAGGAGTGAATCACCTCGTCAGGAAAGAAGTATTTAAATTCCCCCAGCTTTCCCCATTGTCTCGAGAAATAAGGGAAAATCCATTTTTACCTACTATTACTCCTATTCCATTTCCAAAATCTAAATCTGTACACTCATTGACTAGGTCAATATTCCATATTAACTCCCAAGAATTAGGGCCACTTCCTGTTCGATACAATCCATTTGTATTAATAAGGAAGCCTGTGCTATCATCTCTCATATAAATATCTGTAACTGACTCCCCAGTAGGATTAGGAATTAGCATTTCCCACTGAGCAGTAGATGATTTGGCAGTAAAGGTGAGGATAAATAGGATTACAGCCTTTGTTAAAATTGTCCTGCAAAAATTGGCATTCATATTAAAAAATGTTTTTGGCTAAAGAGTCTTAAGGTTGCACGCTAAATTTTATCACTCCCTTACAGTCCAAAGAGAAATACCTGAGAAAATACATTCCTTCCGCTAACTGATGATCCAATAGCACATCCATCTCCGAAATTCCTTCAATGTCCTTCATTTGCCAGATTTGGTGCCCCAGAAGATCTGTTAGTTCGATGCTCCTTAAATAATTTTCATCCAGAAATAGGGTAAAATTTCCATTATTAGGATTTGGATATAGTTTGATAGCATCGCAAGAAGAATTATGAACAGGTGGTTCCGGGGGCTGTTGTATGTCGATAAAGATTGAGTCGCGGCCTAAGCATCCCAGACTATCTGAAACTATAACCTTATACCAGCCTGGCTGATTTGGAATTAAATTCCAATAAACTTCATTTCCCAGTGGTTCTCCATCCACATACCATGCATAAGAGCTAAAAATTGAATCCACTAGTAGGAGAGATGAATCACCCATTATTTTAACAAATGGGGGAAGAATCTCTATTACCTCGACAGTATCTTCATTATAACACCCATTGGGGTTAAAAAGTGTTAAAGAGTATATGCCTTCCCCGACTGTAATTTCGGGAACCGTTTCCCCTGTAGACCAAAGGTAGCTCTCAGCTATCCCACCAAAAAGTGATGTTTCTTCCCCTTCGCAAATAAATCGATCAATGCCTAAATTAATTCCTGGCACTGAATCTAATCCAACATTGATCGTATCGCTCGCCGAACAACTACCCAAATAGCTTGTTACTATGTACTGTCCGGGTTCATTTACCCAAATACTGGCTCTTTTCTCTCCATTATTCCAGATATAAATACTTGTATTCGGATTCGATGCGTCCAACAATAAAGAATCAGGACTACAAATTACCGTATCTCTTCCCAGATCGGGCTCAAAAGGAGGCGTATAAAAGATCTCAAAAGTATCTCTATCTACACATCCTGCCTCGTTTCTAATAATTGTATAGTACTTTCCTGCTTGGGAAATGAGCTTATAGGAAAGCGTATCACCGGTGGACCAGGTATAATCCAGGTTTGGGTTGGGATATGTCATGAGTACTGTTTCTCCCGCACAGAGCAGGGTATCAGCCAAATTAGGAGCCAGATCAGGATAAACTTCGAGGGTCTTAACTACAGTATCTACCGGAACTCCATTTATGTAGCCAACGAGCCTGACCGTATACATGCCTTCCTGAGCAAAAAGGTGCTGAGGCCTTTGCAGAGATGAGCTATTGTCAGATCCAGAACCTATATCTCCGAAATCCCAGGTCCAGCTATCTACCTCTACATTTGAAAAAGCGGCGAATTTTGCCGAATCGCCTATGCAATTTCCTGTAACCCCAAAATCGATATATGGATCTTGTAAAAAGCTTGATACAAAATTGGGAAGTCCAAATCTGGAATTACTTCCAAAATACCCTCCTGGGGCTAAAATGTTAAAGAAAACTGCGTATTCATTAATACTAAGCTTGGCATCCAACAGGCCTGTATTAGGACGAGTTATCGCAGCAAGGGTCTGTGTCCCATATCTTGGGAAATATATATACCCATTTGGTGCTAATTGCAGCTGTCCTAGTTGAAAATCCATGGTCTCATACAATAATTCTTGATTTTGAAGTTCCCCGTTGGAGGAAATTTCAAACCCCCATACCCTACCAGGACTTACTGAATCTCGCATTCCGTATTCACAGATATATAAAAACTGCCCATTCTGAGAAAATTCTAGGCCTGTAATTGTCCATTGAAAACCTGTATAACTTTGAGCGTTCGTTATTTGACCAGTTTGATTATCAAAATCAAATATTTCAACTGTACCATTATCAGAGTCCACACTTTTAAATACCCATGCGAGTTTATCTCCCTGAGGAGAAATTTTCATCTGCCCGATCGTTTCTGTTGTCCCCCAACCTGGATCTGGCAAAGCTCGCAAAGAAGTCCCGATCTCAATGACTGTAGGAATTGTATCTAAACCCGTGGAATCAATTAGATACACAAAAAAACTATCTCCAGGGAAACCATGGGAAACTAACCAGAAATCTCTACCATTCGCATGCTGAGTGGCTGCTTGTTTTTCTGTAGATCCTTCAAAAAGTGTTTGAACAGCTGTGTGGATCCCCCCTAACCCACCATTTGAATACCTATTAAGTATTGCATATTTAAAGGGTCTTCTATTTTGAACAGGGGCATTGAAGTAATAATAAAGAGAATCATTCTCAGGCCAAGGCACGAACAAAGAAGATTGTGTAGCATGATCTCCTCCTCCCAGGTAATCAATTCTATCATGGTTTCTATCCCAAAGGGCATTGGACTCTGTATAGAATAAAAGCTGCCCACTGGAATCAGAAATGCTAGCACAGCCTTCATGGCTATTGGAAGAAGTAATAAAGGGAACAGGAATACCCGTATGGAAAGATAAACCTGCATTTTCTCCAAAAGTCCAATTATAAGTTTCTTTTTGACCAAAAAGCAGAATAGGCAGTAAGCAAAAGAGTATGAATAATGTATGTTTTCTCATGATTGCTTTAAGCTAGATTAAGGATTAGGATCAAACTCCCAGATAAACTCATTTCTTAGATTACTCCTCCCTCCTATCCAGGGGGCTGCAAAATAGGCTTTGCCTTTAAGGCTAAAACTTGCTTTTGAAAAAAGCGGAGGTGGGTTTAACTGAGAGAGATCTGTCCAGCTATTTGTTAGAAGATCATAGCTATAAAAATGGCTGATATTATCATGATCATAATCTGCGCCCACTATATAAATGAGACCATTAATTACAAAAGCTGTGGTTCTTGCATTAATAAAGGGGACAGGACTTATAATACTCCAAGTATCCTGATTGGGATCATATTCCCAAATATGGTTTTGACCTCCTCGCTCTGTTACTATATATCCCTTCCCTTGAATTTCTGTTCCAAATACCGCATGCATATCCCGATAGTCAGAGCTAATCGGTAAACTCAATTTCGGACTCCAGCTAAAATTTTGTAGATCATACTCCCAAAAGTTTAAATGACCAAATCCTCCCGCCAGATAATAACCCTTATTCCCTATAGAAAAGCCTTTCATATCAGTCAAAGCTGAAGGACAAACAGCCATCGTTCTCCACTGGTCATATTGAGGCTCATAAACATAGCCTTCCCGGGCCGGGTATCCGCTTTGACGCTGCCCCATACCTGCATATGCATAAGAACCCATCGTAAAAACAGATGCATGTAATAAAGCCTCTCCAGGATAATCAGCCTTCCTTTCAAAATAGCCTCCTTTTGCATCAAATCGGTAAAAAAGCTTTGAGATTCTATTGATCGAAAGCCCTACATATCCTTTCTGATTAAGCGTAAATGCAATCGCAGCTTCTGTTTTTATATTTGGATCAGGCCTAGGAAGCTTCGCTCTTCTTATCCAATTATTCTTGATTACAAGACTATCTGGAAAAGTTGCTGATTGATCAGACACCTCAACCCTCAATTCTTGTTTTCTGGATGCAAAAGCCTGATCACGGATTTTGATCTCAATCCTATCTGTCGAACTTGAAAGGACTTCTTGTATGTTATCTCCCAACCTTATAGTATTTCTGTCTAGCGTCGGATGAAAATACGCTCCCTGGATAACGAGGGTCTCCCCTATTTTTATATCCAGCTTAGAGAGATCATTAATCTTGGGAGCAAGTATCCTAAATGAATCATCGAAGGTATCTTCGGTATTTTCTATTTTAAGGCTAATTTGACTTATGCTATCTCTTAACTCCAATGGAACTTTACATTCAAGTTTAATTTTGCTTGCTGAAAGCACATTGGCAGGAATTTCATTAAAGAAAACCTTATTTCTAAAAGCCCTGGGATGAAAGTGCTCACCTTCCAGGATGATTAGCTCGTCATAACTCCCTTCCAGTTGGGATATTTTTTCAATTACAGGACTCAGGTGAGTAAATTCAGCTTCAGAGTAAATAGCATCTCCTTCGAATTCTAATTGAATTGGCACAGGTTTTCCGTCCATCCCTTGTGGAACTATACACCTAAGCGTGTCATCACTCACAGCGGTCCTACTTGCTTCTTTCCCATCAAAATAGACCCTTAGCTTAGAGGAGTTTAAATTGAAGTTCTCACCAATAATGGTTATAACATCATCAACCTGTCCTTCTTTAGGAAAGAAATCCAATAGCTTTACAAGTGAAGGTTCTATAGGCTCCTGAGGATCTGGTCCTGGAACTTCCGGATCTTCACAAGAGAAAAAGAGTATTGGTAAAATAATTAAGAAAAGGAGATTTTGCGGTTTCATGTGAAATAGGAGGATAGTAGAAAAATTCCGATTGATTGATTCGCTATTACTTTATTTCCAAAATTACTCCAACATTTAGAAAAAGAACATTGATTCTTTGAGATAGGAAATAGGCATCTTCATTGATTTCAGGTTTTGCCGTCAGGAGGTACATATTTGTTGTTAAGGCAAAGTTATCTGCAGTATAGAAGCGGAATCCTGCTCCTCCTCCCAAGGCAAATCCACTTCCATTTCTATTATCCCTTGTAACTGTGCGGAAGGAAATCCTTTCTGAGGCATTTGGAAAGCGAGCAAACATTATTCCTGGTCCTGCTGACAAATTGAAGAATACCTTTGGTCCTATTTTCTGAGACAACTCTCCCTGTAAAAGCAATGTATTTACTGCCCATGGAAGCAAACTAACAAAAGGGCCTACAGGTCCTATCGGCCCATCCTGTTTATTTTGCATAAATATCCCTTTTAAGCCCATAGATATACCTTCATTCAGTCGGTAAGCAATGCTAACATTGCCCTGAACCGCTGTTTTTGCATTGCCTACATCTACAGCTCCCGTTGAACTATAAGGAGGTAATGGGATTCCCGCTCCTAAACCAAACTCGACATATACATTTTGGGAATATCCTAAGTCATAAAATAAGACCATGGAAAGAAACAATAGAATCTTGCTTTTTATATTACCGTTTGTATTTAACATGATGTACTAAAATTTCAACTAACAACTTATCAATAAGCAAGGTTTTATCTCTTAAAACAGAGAATAAAATAAACTACAACCCATTATCAAATGGCTTGTAAATATTACCTAAAGCTAAAGTATCAGAAATAAGGAAGAGAATCCTATTTTAAAAGGATTGCAGATCAAATCAAAGAAAAATCCACAAAAATTTTGAGTCTTATGGAAAAGTGAAAAAAATCAATCTTTATGTTGACATCCTTTGCTTTGATGGTGTCTAAGAAGATAAATGATCGTTGATAACGAATAATATTATTAAAGAATTTTCATGTAAAGAGGCCTATAAATACTAGTATTTAGCATATAAAATTAGTGATGAATGTTTGCATGCTTAACACAAAGCTGTCAATTAATAAATAACATTTTCTCTAATTGCGATTAAATACCCTTAAAAAGTTCCGGTTTATAACCGACTGAAAAATAGATTAATAGAACGTTTAAAAAAGTTTTTCTAAATGAAATATTGCAATTGGTTTTAAAAATACACATTATAGCTATCAGAATTTTAGCCAATCTTTCAGACTAATACTTCAAAGTTTTCACCTAAGACTGTACTGTGTATACCTTTCATTCTCGAAAGGTGAAACGCTCTTTATTCCAGGATTAACCTTGGGGAGGTTAATCTAATATATTATTCGTACCATTTGAGATGGCGCGCCCATGAATCGGCATATTTCCGCGAAATAGTGCCCTTGGTAAGTATTGTCTCAAAATTAATTCTGCATACACAATAACCCCCAGCCTTGCTTTACGCACGAGCCGGTCAAACACATATTTCTAATCATGAAGAATTCGATCTCGCTTTTCCTTTTTCTGCTGCTTACTTATTCCGTACAAGCGCAAAACACACTAAGTCCTGACCTTAATTCGGTAGTTGCTGTGCCTCAATCGCCTGAAGCTGCTGCTTTCGAAAAATATGGGAATGTGCCTGTTTCCATGTATACAGGAACACCCCAAATCTCCGTTCCACTTTTTAACATTCAGGGAAGAGAGATGAGCATGCCTATATCCTTAAGCTATGACGCATCGGGGGTAAAAGTTGAACAAGTAGCCACTTCAGTTGGTCTTGGTTGGAACTTAAATGCAGGTGGAGCAGTTACCCGGCAAGTCGCTGGACTCCCTGACGGATATCCTGAGACTTCTACTGGTTTTGAAGGACAAAGGATATTTGATCCATTGGTTACAGGATTTCTAGACTATACAAAGGCTAATAATGTTGCCCCATTTACAACACACCCAAAAGGAATATTTCAATTATTAGATCAATTTGAAAGAGATCAACAAAATCTTGCTGTTGACCTAGAACCGGATGTATTTTCTTTCAATATTAATGGTTTATCAGGAAATATCTTTATCAACTATGCTGAAGATACAGCCTATTGCCAAAATGACCCTAACATTCGCGTTGAATTTGAATTTGATCCAACTGATCCACTGATTAAAGATCAGCTTAGCAGCTGGACAATCACTGGACCTGATGGAACGCGCTATATCTTTGCTAAAAAGGAGGTAACAAATCACACTTTCCAACATAGATTTGGGCAAAATATTTTTCCCGTAACTCAGGAGTATACCTCTGCCTGGTACATTAGTCAGATTATCTCTCCAAGTAAAAAAGATCAGATTATTTTCAATTACTCTGGCACAACCGCATGGACTTATCCACAACCCATTCTTAATCGCATAAGTAGCAAAAGTGATCCCGTAAATTCTGGTTCATTGATCGCACTTTGCGGTACAGGAACTAGTTCTACAGAAAGTCTATCTAATGATTATTTCATTCGACAGTTTCATCTTCAAAGTATTTCAATAAATGGCAGGACGGCAGCGGTATTTTATGAAGGGACGGGTAATTCAGAAAGAAAAGACCTTAAGGGGCGCTTTCCCCTAAAGAGCATTGATGTTTATGATCAGTTAACAGGTAGTTCAGTAGCCAATACGATAAGATTAAAGCATAGCTATTTTGGTGATTTAAATGATACAACAGCTACCGGAACAAATAGTGAAAATTTGGTTAGGCTAATGCTGGAATCTGTCCATATTCTTGGCGATCAAAGTCCAGGAACTCAATCTCAAGTGTACAGTTTTGACTATGATAGTCCAACTTTACTGCCTCATCGCGACGATCTTGGAGTTGATTATTGGGGATATTTTAACGGAGCAAATAATACTGATCTAATTCCGGCTTATGATGATGGAAATGGATTTACCCTTCCAGGAGCAAATCGAAATGCGGACCTCACATCAACAAAAATAGGAACGCTAACGAAAATAAACTATCCTACAGGAGGACTTAGTGAATTTTTCTACTCCCTTCACTCTCTGCCGCCTACCCAAAATCAATATCTGGAGGAAACAAGAGAATTTCTTTTTAGCCTTCAGGGAGGGGAAGATTCTAGTGATCCCTATGATTACCAGCCTCATGATGATTATCTTTATCCTCTTACCCCAATTGAAGGTAACCCCGGTCCAAAGGGTCAAGATGCTGCCTTCCAGATTAACAGCGATGAATTCCCAGCAAAAGTACGTTTTGAGTTAGTAGGAACACCTACAGATAATAATTTCAGACAATATGTGGCCTTGTATAGAACAGCAGATGGAGATTGTAATACTACTCCCTGCCCTTCTGGTACTGAGCGAAATTTTAATGAGCTAATAAATCAAATTGCGCCAGAGCCATTAGAGATCGTTTATTTTGATGATCCTTTTGCAGGTCCAAGTACATTCCTGGAAGTTGCCATTCCCTCTAATGGGGCTTATCGGGTGATGGTACTAAATACCGATCCTCAAGTTAGTGTAAGTGTTGAGGTTGTCAGAACTGAAATCATGACGAGCAATACACCACTAACAGCTGGTGGCCTAAGGGTATTTAAGACCGTAGATAGAAAAGAAAGCGGCGGAGCCGACGAGCTCACAAAATTTTATTATTACGGAGATTTTAGTGGGTTTGTTAATCCTGAAAGTGTAGCTACTTCTGTTTTTGGAACAAATTATAGTAGCTCTGGTGTCCAACATGCTCCCCTTCGATTTCATGCCCTCTCTTCAAATAATAATTGTGAAGGAGGTACGAGTGGGTATGGCCCTTATACTTGTGTAACGCTAACCAGACATAGTTCTAACCTGTTGCGCTCTATTGGTCCTCATGTTTCTTATTCAACGGTAAGCGAAGTTTCCTATAGCGCAGCCGAAGGATATAATGGTTTCTCAGTTTATGATTATTATAATGAGCAGGAAACCGTTGGAGATATACCATTTTCAAAAAGAAAACTAGCTAATGGAGAAGTAAGCAGGAGTCGTATTTTTGATAAATACGGTAATCCTTTAGAAGAGACTTTCAATTATTTCACCGTAAAATCCATTATAGGTATTGCATCTACAAGGGGTATGATCAAAAGATCTATCTCAAGCCAAACTGGTATTAAATATACACAAGATACTGAAGATACGATTGGTGTTTACGCTTTTCAGGGATATATGGAATGGTGTAAAGACCCAACTCCAGGTGTAATTAATATCCCACCGCCACCTTGTAGCGGTACTGTCCTAGACACTGATACTCTTTGGATAAATGGCCCTGGAGGCCAAGTTAATTCGACTATAGATTTAACCGTGAATTTTTTGGGATTCATAATTGAATTAAGCTCAGCTAATGAAAATTATGGAGGACCTAATTATTGCTCTGGAACCTGTCAAGAAGGAATTGATTACCGATTAGTCCCAATAACACTGGATCAATCTACGAACTTACCTGTAAGGTGCGAAGAAGGAACTTTTCAAAATTATAGCATCATAACATATGTACATTCTAGCTTCTGGCTTCGCTTGGACAGCACAGTCACCATCCGCTATGAAAACGGAAATAGCCAAAGTGTTTTAAGTGAGAATTTTTATGATCGTCAACCCGCAAATGGAGTTGCCGGACATTATCAACTCACAGGAACAAAAACCACAAATAGTGATGGGAATGTCTATACTAGTAAAATAATATATCCAGATGATATAGATCTTGATCCCGCAACTATCGGATATCAAAATCTAAGTTTATTTAGTACCACTGAAAAAGACAATATTCGTCTTTTAGGCTGCCATGAACTTCACCGGATTGTTACCCCCATTTTGCAGGAAAGCTATGTAAATGGAGTAGCTACCTTTCTCCAGAAAAACACCTTCACCAATCTGGGTAATAGCGGCCTGGGAGCAGGAAATGGGGAGATTGTTATGCCTCAGCTAGTTGAGACTTCCAAAGGAAGCACAGCAGAACTAAAAAAGGTAATTGAGTATCATGAATATGATGCAATAGGCAATCCCTTAGAAATTTCCAGAGGCCAAGGAGGGGCTCCTATTTCATTTAGGTGGGGACATAATAATACCTATGTCATAGAGCGGATCGACAATGCGACCAAGGCAGAAGTAGATGTTGCGCTTTCCTCCCCTTCTTTCACTGACATGAGAGAAGATGGGACCTTGGGTCCTAAGACTATGGTAACTTCCTATGAGTATGAATTAAAATATGGAAGAGTATCCAGCATTACTGACCCCAATGGCAGGGCAACCACTTTTAGTTATGATAGTTTTGGCAGGCTAACAAAAGTCTTAGATCACAAAGGAAACCTAAGATCGCTTACGGAATACAATCTTAGAGACACTGGTAATTAAGTTTCACTCAAAATTTCGCTTCAATTCTTAAATCCGAACTGAAACACAATTAGTAATGAAAACTATCCTGGATTCCCTATATATAAACATGAGATCTTTTGTCTCAAAAATCAGTGTTCTACTTATTCTTATCGCTTCCCCAGCAATCCTTTCTGCCCAGAATGTGCTTTTTGTTGTGGGTGATACTTTGCTTGATCCGGGCGATCAGATCATCGCATTGTCTTTACAAAATCAATCCGGACTTTCTCTGGAGATTAAGGATGATGATGGTATCCAATCTTCGGCCGCCAATGGCAAGGATCTGGTGTTGATTTCCTCTACCACCTCAGCGGGAAAAATCGGAACCACCTTTACCAATACTCCCACCATCGTCTCTTGTTATAATAGAGAGCTTTACGATGAGCTGGGGATGGTAGCTCCCGGCGGAACCGGAACGGTCTATGAAAACAGCATCCATCTCTCTGATCCCGATACTCCCTGGTGGCTAAAACTCTTTCCGGTTCAGGTAACCAATTCCACTCACCCCTTTACCTATGCTACTATCAATGGCAATGCTACCATGCATTCCCATGTACCGGGGAATACTAGCCAGGCCCTGAGTTTTACCTATCCTTCCGGCTCACAGATGTACGGAATGACAGCTCCTGCTGATCGCGTGGGACTTTTCCTTCAGGATACCTATGGATCTTTAATCGACCTAACTACCCTGGGACAAACCTTGCTTCAAGCTTCCTTTGGCCTTACCAATCCTATTCAGGTCAATGAGACCAAGACTTTTATGGGAAGGTATGGCGTTACAGGTGATGCCGAGTACAAAATCCTGAAAAAGCCTTCAGGCGGATATATGCTCATTGGATCGGGTCAAACCCCTTCTTTTGATTGGAACTTCCATATGATTGAACTAGATGAAGATGGCTTACAAACGGCTGCCCATACCCTCCATACCCCGGACCTTCAGGAAGACTCCGAGAGCCGCTTTAACATGAAAACAGCAGCTGTGGCTACCAATGGAGATATCATAAATGCCATAGAAGGCAGGTATTGGGACGGCTCTGCCTGGGCAGGCTGTATAAGCCCCATCATCGTCCGTATGGATGAAAACAGAAATGTCCAATACATCAAAAGATTACAGTTAGGCTGTAATTACCCCCAGG
>JBCBRM010000081.1:0-24161 GCA_039819665.1 Bacteroidota bacterium | reverse complement strand
GTAGTAAATTTAGATTTCTAAATAAAGATAATATTCAAATCAAATTTTCAATCCACGATGGTGGTGAACATTATGGAGAGATTAGAAATGAGTATTATTCAAATGGTAAAATTATATACTCGTTAAGTGAATCTGAGTCTTGGGTAGGTTCTTACTCAAAAATATCAGCTACTGCAACTTTCTTTGAAAATGAAAAACCATTTAGGGAAGACTCTTTTCTGAAAGAAAGCGAAGGTAAAGCTTTCACTAAAACAAATTCAGAATATTCTTTTAAAGAGGCTAATTTAGAAAGTATCATTCCTAGTATAGTATATAAATAAAAAATGATAACATCGGCAATAAGTGCATTTGCCTAGGCTACGGTCGACACGACCTCTAGCTGACACGCACGACACTATAGACTAGGCGTTCTCTATCATCAGAAAATGACAAAATGCCAACGAATAGAATTACCCATAATGCATAATTGTTTATTTCTTCCATTAATACTTGTGTCCCTTAAAATGCATGGACAAATAATCCCGAAAGAATGGGAAGGAAAGTGGAAAGGAAGTGTAAAATCATGGACTTATAATAATCAAATAGACTCTTTCGATATGTCAATCGAAATTATTCCTAAAGATACAATTTGGGATTTTATAATTTTTTATGGCCGAGAATATAAGGGTAAACCAGACATAAGAAAATACCAACTAATAATAGAGGATGAATCAAAATATCATCTAGCAATAGATGAAAAAAATAGTATTGTTCTTGATTGCTTCATAAATGATAATTGCCTCTATAATAGATTTTCGGGAATGGGAAGTGACCTCCAAATAAGGATGTGTGCCTCTGATACAAATATGGAATATGAAATAACTTCTTATTTATCAGAACCAATTAGAACAAGTGGAAATGAAATCATTCAGAAAGACACAATTCCGGAAATAAAAAGTTATGATTTAAATTATTTAATGAAGGGAGAACTAATAAGAGAAAAATAGAATTTCAAAAAGAACCTAATAAAGCCTAAACTCCATACCCGGCTAATGCTAGGTACAGAAATTTAGCTAGTCGGTTATGTGCTGCATGATATTTTAATTCCCTTTCGGCTTTTCTTTTCCAAAAAACATTTGAGAAGAGGGTAGGGGAAATTTATTATTGGAGCGATCCACATCAGCCATCCTAAGAGAAGGGTCTATTTCAACTGATTCAACTTTTCCCTCAATCTTCAATTCATAATAAGGATAGGGCCATGGCCAATCTCCCATTACTACTCTTCTTGGCATTCCCTCTTCTTCGGCTTTATTCCCTCGCATAAGTTCTAAAGGGATGTAAAATAACTTCTTGAGTCCCCCTTCAAAAGTTACCACTACATCTAAGGGCATGGGATGTGAACCGATCATCTCAAGGGTAATAATGGAAGAGTCTGTAGTTACTTTCATTGATTTTACTCCGTAGTCAATGGTGTTTGTAGTGCCAATCCATTGCTCATTGTACCAATCCAACTCCAGCTTTGATCGTTTTTCCATCACTCGCTTGAAATCTGTGGGATCCGGGTGCTTAAAGGCCCAGGTATTCCATAAGTCAAGCATCCCCTGTTCAAAGGATTTTTGCCCGATAATATAGCTTAGTTGATGTAAATAAATCGCACCTTTCAAATAAGTAGAAATTCCATAAGTTCTATTCTTGTCATAATGATCTCCATGTGTAGTCATGGGTTCCTGAAGATCAGATTCTACTAACATTTTATAAGAACTATAGGCCCTGCTTAGCGGATTTATTCGGTTTTCATGGAATAAAGAATCCATGATCATGTATTGACAATAAGTTGTAAAGCCTTCATCCATCCAGGGGTACTTGGATTCGTTAAAAGCTAACACCCCCTGATACCATGAGTGGATGGCTTCATGTACGGTAACACTAACAAGCCCTCTGAAGCTTCCCCCGCCTACAATCAATGTGGCCATTGGATACTCCATTCCGCCATCTCCACCTTGAATAATCGTATAATCCTCATATGGATATTTACCATAGTTCTCATTCATTATTTGAAAAGTTTTCACTGCATAACTTTTCAAACTATCCCAATTCGTAGCCAAATTTCTATCTCTTTGGTAAATGAAGTGAAGATTGGGTATACCCTCTGCTTTTACAATGTCATGGGTGTAATCGGGATCAGCTGCCCATGCAAAATCATGAACTTTATCTACTTTGAAACGCCAGCTCAGTTTCTCTCCTTTTGTTCTTTTAACGGGCGTTGACTTATCCTCATATCCGTGTCCAATTTCTTGTGGATTTTGTAAGTAGCCGGTCCCACCTATCAGGTATTCAGCATCCAGATGAATGGTTACATCAAAGCTTCCCCAAACCCCGTGAAACTCTCTGCCTACATATGGATCTGCGTGCCAACCATGCTTATCATATTCTGCTAGTTTAGGATACCACTGGGTCATAGAATAGGATATCCCTTCTTTATTATCTCTACCCGTCCTACGTATCTGAATGGGTACCTGAGAATCAAATTTCATACTCAAATTTGTTTTTTGGCCAGGCAATAAGGGTTTAGCCAGTTCCACTTCAAGTATCGTTCCCGTAACTTCATATTTCAGATTCGCCCCATCTTGCTTTAATTCATTTATATGATGGTAACCGATTTCATGCTCCTTTAAATGGTAAATTCTATCTCTGACTCTACCATCTGGATCATCAATTGTACGCGAACGAATGTCCATCACACTTCCTGGTTGAAAAGCATTGTAGTACAAGTGATAGAATACCTTATTCAAGGTGTCTGCTGAATTGTTGGTATAAATTATCGTCTGCTCCCCTTTGAACTGATGCTTTTCCGTATCAAAATCAATGTCCATGGTATAATCAGCTCTTTGCTGCCAATATCCAAGCTGAGCATTTGCCTCAAAAACTCCTAACATCAACACCCATACGAAAATCAAATATTGTAAAGAGTGTTTTACAGGGGAAACAGATACTTTATTATATTCCATTAGTTGTCTTATTTTTCAGCTAAGAAAACATTTGTTTTCTTCTTTTACTAATAGCAATTATATCCCTCCTCGAATTGTATTAAATTTTACTTTTGATGGAGATGCAGTAAAAGAAACATGGGTTTGAATAAATAGATCACCTAATTTTCTTCTTATTTCAGATTTAGGAAAAAAGAAGAGTAGTTTGTCGGAATATTCTAAAGTATATTTAGGAGGAGAGCTAAAGGGAAGGTCTATGGTTTGGAAAGCTGTGTTGTTGAGAAGCTATTCCCGATCATCTTCAGACCCATTTCTTCAATGAATAAAGAATTACTTGCTAAGGATTAAGCTCATGAATACTCATTTTTTCACAAAGCAATTGCCTGTCTGGACCTTGATGTATTTGCTGGCTCTGACTTCATGTAATCAAGCCTCTTCTTCGTTTTCTTCTGAAGGTGAGCCATATAAAGTAGCAGTAGTCCGGTACATGCATGAGACCTGTACCTTCTGTCCGGGAGGAGATTCAGAGATTGAGGATTGGATGCGCGGGGGTGGGATAAAGGAAGGAGAGGAGCTCCTTCAGTCGAATGCCTATATAAAGGGGTTCACAAAACGATCACAAGATTATGGGGATATAGAGTTGATTGGCCTAAGATCTCCCATTGGAGTATTTGGGGGATCATCCAGAAGTTGGAATAGCGAAGAGAGTTTTGATCATTTTATGGGCATGATTGAAGAGGACCTCAAAAAGAACATGCCGCTTGATGGAGTTTATTTAGCGCTTCATGGGGCTATGGCAGTTAGAAATATTCCAAGACCAGAAGCTGAGATTGCAAAACGAGTACGTGCCGTCGTAGGGGATGATATTCCTATCGTTGCAAGCTTCGATTTGCATGGAAATGAAGATGAGGACTTTCTTAAATGGGCCGATGGAGCTTTTGTTACCAAACGCTATCCTCATTATGACAGCTATTTACAAGGAGAGCGTGCATCCCATTATTTACGCCAAATAATGAAAGGAGAGTATACACCCAGCAAAGCCACCCGTAAACCGGGAATCATTACAGCTACCGTTGTGCAATGGACCGGACAGTCGCCTGCTATGGATATCATGGAACGCGCCAGACGCTGGGAAGCCCGTAATCCAGAAGTTTTTGTCAATGTCTTTTTTGGATTTCCCTGGTCGGATGTTCCTGACGTAGGTACTACTATTGAAGTAATGACCAACAATGACCAACAACTGGCGGATAGTATAGCAGATGATATGAACGAGTTTGCCTGGCGGGTGAGAAATGAATTCGCGAATCGGTCTTATCCTATGCCGGATGAAGCAGTTCAAGCTACAGTGGATGCCATAAAGAAAGGTGCAACACCGGTGGCTTTAGGCAATTACTCAGACCGACCCGGAGATGCAACCTGGATCATCAAAGAACTTCTCGAAAAGAAGGTGAATAAATTCTATTACAGTGCACTCAGAGATGAAAAGGTACTCGACTCTCTAAACAAGAGTGGGGCTAAGGTCGGAGATCAATTTGATATGCAAGTTGGGGGATTCACAGGGCCTCAAGCGGGCAGCCCTGTCAAGCTTAGCGGAAAGATCAAATATCTGGGGCCAGCAGGAGGATATGATAAGGTAGCTACCATCGAATTGGCGGGAAATAATCTGGTAACTATAGTTCCCGCCTATACACAAATCATTTACCCTTCTCAACTTGCTTTTGGAGGCATAAATCCAGACGATTATGAGGTTTTTGTAGTCAATTCTCGGGTACATTTCAGAAGGGGATTTGATGAAACCGGCTATGCAAAAACAATTATGCTAGTCGATGCTCCAGGCCCCTGGTTTGGGACTACTCGTCTTAGTGCATTGGATTACGAAAATATTGATATTCAGTCGCTCTATCCCTACAGTGAAAAATAACTTGTTCTGTTCAAAAGCTTTTTAATAAATGTTAGATTTTTTGGGGAAAGCTTGAATATAATTTCAATTTGAGGTGTGTTGTCTTCTAATGATAACAGCGGTTGAAAAACAGGTGCAGAACTTTATGTTAAAAAAATTAAATAAGAATTTATGCCAACCTTATCGCAATCTATTGAATACATTCCTAAAGGGAATTTTTATATATCGATAAAATGCGAAACCTCTTACTTTCTCTAAACTTATTTCCAGTTGTCCTATTCCTTTTGGTGAATTGTAAATCCGATACTCAATCAGAAATTTCAAATGATGCTTATCAAACGATCGAGAAAGATTCTACCCATATCAATAAAGCGTTTGCACCTCTCCGAATAATCGGCTTTTATCATGGTGATGGATCAGATTTGGAGAAGTATAAAATTGAGAAGCTTAGCCATATCGTTTTTTGCTTTACCACTTTAAAAGAGCATATAATAGATTTCAAAACAAATCAGGACAAGAGAACTCTTGAGAAACTATGTGCACTAAAAAAGAATTATCCCAATCTCAAAGTACTAGTTTCATTTGGAGGATGGGCGGGGTGTTACAGTTGCTCTAATGTTTTTGCTCGTGAAGTATATCGAAAACGCTTTGCTGAATCAGTCAGAGATCTTTTAATCCAATATGGGGCTGATGGATTTGACTTGGATTGGGAAAGTCCGGTAATTGGTGGTCCTCCCAATCACACGGCCTCTAAAGAAGATAAGGCTAATTTTACTGATCTCATCAAAAAATTAAGAAATACGCTTCCATCGGAGATGGAATTAAGTTTTGATGCAAATACCTTCAAATCCTACGTAGAAAAATCAGTGGATTGGGACAGTGTTATGCAGTATGTGGATTACGTTAATCTGATGACCTATAGTTTGCCAGGAAACGATCCAAATCGCACAGGACACCACACGGCCTTATTTTCATCAGTTGCTCAAAAAGAAAGTGTGGATATGGCAATTCGTAGGCTCGATAGTCTTGGAATTCCTAAGCAGAAACTAATCCTGGGCGCTGCTTTTTATGGGGAAATGGTTGAGACAGTCGATACGCTTAATCATGGACTTGGAAGAAAGGGTAAATTCATAGCGCACGTCAACTATCAACAAATTTCAAACCGTATGTTAAAAAATAAGGACTATGAATACTATTGGGACTCAAGCTCCCAAGCTCCTTATCTTTACAATCCAAACAATAGGTGTTTTATTACATTTGATGACCGAAAATCAGTTGTGTTAAAAACTAAATATGCCCTTGAAAATAAATTGGGAGGAATCATGTTTTGGAAACTCAATGCTGATCGTTACGATAAGGGGCTTCTGGATGCTATTTTTGATGAAAGTGCGAAGAATCCAGTAAAATGATGGATAATCCGTACACTGGTATCCTAGCTAAATAAATCTAAAGATGGAAGGATACAAAGCTGGAAAAACGCTTTACGGCTCAATTGCATTCCTAATTCTGGACAGAATTATTAATTATCTACCCACTCTTTCCATTCGTATTGATTGACCTGATTGTCCGCATTGGGATCGTAGAAATAATCATCCGCGCGGATGTATTCATTATTTCCATTAGTAAAGTAGCGATTTGAGCCTGATTCGACTTGCATGCTTTGGCCAGTGGAAGGGTTGCTTATCGTTTCCTCTTCGAGAATCCCATTAATGGTAGAAGCATGCCCTTTGTCATTCATGTCATTTCTTGATCTCCATCCGCGCATGCTCATATCACTTATCGCATTCGAACTTTCCATCCAGGCTTGATTTCTCGAATTAAAAGCAGCTTGATTCGCTGCCATTCTTGACCTGTGAGCCGCCCAACTTGCATTGCTCTTGGCAATTTCATTTTGATTGTAGCGCTGGATTTGGTCCATGTTGGGATGAACATGGCAGATGGCGAATATGTAATCATTTTTAGCCTCTTCGTAAGCAGAAGTATTCGCCTCAATCGAATTCACAAAGTATCCCCAAAAACTGCCAAATTGACTGCGGCTAATGGTTTGGCGGAAAACCAGTAGAGATCTGTTGCCATCAGGTGTTACACAATCTACTCCCAGGGCATGAAACTCATTTTGTGGGGTGCCAAATTTCCACAGAAGGCTGTTATAAGCCCGATCATAGTTTTCAAGTTCAGGGATAACAAAAGTTCCCAGGATTTTACCACCCGCTTGTCTTATGCTTGGGGCAAGATCCTCTCTCACAACTTCTTCAAGAGAAAGCAGTCTTCTTTGCTGAAAAGAGTAGTGCTGATATGGATAATCGGTTGATCTTATCCTATCGGGTCCTACTATAGAATTGCCCTCTAATCTCCATGATTTGGGCAATGGAATATGTCCCATCAATTCTCCTGTTTGCGTATTCGTCATGGGAGTCATGACCAATGTTTTACCACGCTTATTTGAAGGCGAATTCGATTCTAGAATTTGACCACATGAAATGAAGAGGATCAGTAGGCTGAGGAGGATAAAATGAATGATTTTCATTGTGTATGATTTAAACGTATACCCTAACATCGGATGGGGCAAAGAATGTCATCATAGGCCTTAAATTTCATGCTGTCTCGAGCAGGCTTTCCAGGTTTATAAGGATCCTTGAGGAAAAGGAATTGGAAATAAACTCTTGCCAAACCCATCTTTCGAAGAAATTGCCTTTCTAGAGAGCTCTCTTGGGACGCTAGAGTGTGTGCTTTTGAGCTTTAACTATTCCCCAGCTAAATATCCCAATGCGCTAATCACACTTTTGCATGAGTTTAGCACTTCTCTCTGTGAGTAATATCTTTTGGTATCAAGGCAAGATTAACCTAAATCGATAAGGATTTTTATTCACCTAAACTTCATAATAGAAGGCATCTCTCAATACTTCCAGGCTCTTAGGTATAGCTGTATCGGGCGACTCCTGTCCCTCAAATTCAAGCGATATCCATCCTTTGTAACCTACATCACGCATCATCTGCCCAATGGCCGGATAATCTATGTCCAAAGAATACCATTTACCTCCTCCATAATAGGTTTTGGCTTGAATGAGGAAGGTCTGAGGAGCCATCATTTTGAGCTGTTCCTCACGATTTTCTAAAAAATTGCCAGTATCCAGGGTCATTTGTAACCATGGACTATTTATGGCATCTACAATTCTCTTAACACCATCTGCAGTGCGTCCTAGCCCCCAGTGGTTTTCCAGACCTAGAACCACACCACACTTTTCCGCAGTAGGAATGCATGCAGCTATGGAATCGATCACCCATTTGAAGCCATCTTCATCTGTATAGCCCTCCAATGTCGGTTCAATACCTTTATTAGCCATGAGATCGTCGAAGCTTTTCGAAGTACCCCAGCGTCCGGTATTCAAGCGCATGGTGGGTATCCCCAGGGCGTAGGCTAACTCTATCTGTTTGATTGTCTTAGCAATATTTTCGTCTCGCTTTTCTTTTTCCGGGTAAACATATCCCTGATGGGTACTAAATCCCATTAAGTCTAAACCAGCATGAAAGGCACGTTTTTTAAGCTTTTGTAAATAGCTGTTTTCTTCCGAAGTCATCTGTACCAAGAGGAGTTCGATGCCATCAAAGCCCATAGCTGCGGCCTTATCAATGCACATTTCGATAGGTACATCTTCCTTTGGACCATTAAACTGCCAAAAGGAATAGGTTGAAACACCAATTGGATTTCTTCTGATATTGCTTGGTTTTTCAACTCTTACTTCTTCTTTGGCTTCTGAAGAGGTACAGGCTCCCAGGACTCCCGCCATACCTAAAACGGAAGCATTTTGGAGAAATTTTCTGCGGTCTTTCATATTACTTGGATTTAGTATCCATTAAATATAGTGAATAACTCTTTCCCTATATAACAGCCATTAAATTCTGTAGTGGGAAAAAAACTGCCTATTTACTATTTCAATAACCTGTATTAATTTCTTTAGGGGGATAGAATCCACGTATTAAGCATAATGGCCTGGATACCGAACACAAATGTTACCATCATTTTTTAAGATTTACATTTTCTCGGGATTTCAAGCTTTGATGGTTTCTTGGAATATGTGATATTTATATAAGAACTTAGATAATGAATCTATTGATTAGAACATGAAAGCAAAATTCCTTGTAATTGCCATCATATTTACTATATCAAGCGGCTTCAATATTAGTCATCCTTTGAAGATGTCTTTTAGTAACCTGGTCATCAGCTGGGATGGCAATGTGGAACTGGAAACGCGCATCTTTTTAGATGATATTACAGGGCATATGCAAAACTTGTATGGGATTAAACAAGTTGATTTTACAAACATTACTTCCAATGGTACCCAGGCATTGCAGCGCTATTTTCTGAATCATTTCTATTTTGAACAGGATGGGCAGAAATTAAACCTTTCAATCAAATCAGTTTCCTTATCTAAAAACCTCTTGTCTTTGGTAGTAAAAATGCAGACGATGCAGAGGTTAGATTCTTCGAAAGACGTGTATTTAGTCAATACTTTATTATGTGACGCTTTTCCAAAACAAGGGAATGATGTAAAATACCAGGGAGAGCATCTTTCCTTAAACATTGAGAATCCAAAAGTGAAAATACAAATCGACTAATGGGGCATTACATCCAGCTTGGTATCAACCATATTTTAGACATAGAAGGCTTAGACCATCTATACTTTATTGTCACCTTTTGCCTCATGTATGCATTTAGTGATTTACGTAAAATTGTGGGTCTTATTACAGCTTTTACCCTGGGACATAGTATTACCCTCGCACTTGCTGCTTTTGAGGTAATTTATGTTGATCCCGAGTTAATAGCACGGCTAATACCCATAACAATTTTGATCAGTTGTGCGCTGAATTATTGGTCGCTTCTAAAGGAAAGTGAATATCGTGCACCCAAAGGTGGTGTGATATATATTACCATACTTTTTTTTGGTCTTATTCATGGCCTAGGCTTTTCGAACTTTCTTTCGGCTATGTTATTCGATGGAGAAAGTATAGTTATCCCATTACTTGGTTTTAATATTGGGATTGAATTAGCACAATTTATCATCGTTTTGGCAGTGCTTTTAATTCTGTCTCTGAGCGATCGACTACTGGGAAAAAGGAAAATAGTTCGGCTGGTTGTGAATACCATCGTTACCTTGTTGGTAGTCCAGATGCTGGTTGCATAATTGAAATAAATCAGCCATTTGAAGACACCTTATCCATAGAAATGCCGTGTCTTGGGGATAGTACCTTTGGATAACACTACAGAAGTGATGAGTTTATCATAGATTGATTAGATTTGCGCATTGCGGATAGATGTAAAAGTGCCATAAAAGGCCAAAACTGCAAGTCCTATTTTCCCTCCAATAAAAAATATGGAAAAAGAACTCCCTGAAATAAGCTTTGATAAACAGATCAGCTTGAATATTGAGGTCATGAATTTCGAGCAGTTATTTGGCAAATTGGCTCAAATAAGGGCGCATGATCCCTTCGCTCCTCATAAAATCGAATTCTACATGATCTTGATCCTGACAGAGAATAGCTATTCCCATTTTGTTGATTTCAATTTCTACAATCTAAAAGAGGGGAGTACTCTCTTTGTTACAAAAAATCAGGTCCATCATTTTACAAAAGAATTAGCACATGCAAATGGTTATGGAGTCGTTTTTAATCACTTATTTGTAAACAAACACTATTTTCTAACCGACAACCTTCGATTAAAACGCTTATTCAATTACCATATTGAAAATCCCATAATTCATCAGGAAGAGATGGGGGAGGACTGTTTGGTTGATCTGATAGGAAACCTTTTTAGAGAATATTCTTCTAAAAACAACTTCGCGAAATCAGAAATACTGGCTTCACTTCTACGGGTATTATTACTCAAAGCTGAAAGGGCAAAAGAACTTCGGGCAATTACGAATATTAATCCTCAGTGGCTGGAAACTTTTAGTAAGTTTAAAGATATGCTGGAAAGTGAGTATGTAAACACCAGAAGTTCAAAGTTTTATGCATCAGAGCTCTTCGTGTCTTACAAATTTTTAAATGAAGTAGTCAAAAAACTAACAACTAAGACTGTTAAAGCATTTATAGATGATTTTGTTATAATTGAAATAAAACGCTATCTAATTTCCACCTCCCTAACTGTAAATGAAATTAGCTATCAAACCGGATTTGAGGAGCCTGCCAATATGATCAAGTTTTTTAAGAAAAATACCCAGACCACCCCCCTTAAATTTCGACAACAGCAAAGCTTTTAAATTTCTAGTTACACTTTCACCATTTTTGTCTTCACTTTTATAATCCTTCCTCCATAGCAAGGCGATACCTTTGTTTCATTGTTCAATGAAATATAATACAATGAAATTTATCACCTTAAACGTTGCGATTCTTGCGACCTTATTCTTAATCCTTTTATTCACTTCTTGTGAAGAGGATACGCCGAGTATTCCCATTGCATTAGGTTCAAGTGTAACCGTTACCAATACATTTGAGTCGATCGCTTTTACCAACGGAACAGAAGAAGCCATCGAAGATTTATTCCAGCTGCCTGCTGGCTCATTAGCTTCAAGAGCTAATGTCGGTGAAGCTGTAGAGTTTTCAGCTTATCTGTTAGGTCTCTATGATATTGATATTACAGAAAGTAGTATCTCATTTGAGGTAGTGGCACAAGTTGGAGACTCCACCTATGGAAACCTGTTCAGAACCCTTGAAGCAGGTACTACTGATAGATATTACCTGACCTTTGACAAATCTCAAAATGTAAACGGTTTCTCATCAAATAATTCTTCTGTGGGTCTTCGAATCGATTCTGACAATATTCTGGTAGTTGAAATAGGGGAGGGCTTTGATTTTAATCCCGGAACAACTTTCGAAATCACCTTAAACTAAAGACTATGCGAATCAATGTAATTTCATTTTTTCTCCTGGTAATTGCATGGAGTCTTACTGCTTGTGCAATGAACAATGGTTCTAAAAAAGTTTCAAAATCAGATATGGCAACTAAACAAATCATGGAGGTAACTACCTTCAAAATCAATTCGGAAGTAGATCCTGCTACCTTCGCCGAGAGAGATGCAAGGGTTGAAAGTGATTTTGCAAGCAATCAGCCGGGTTTTATTAAACGCCAAAGTGGGCTTGATGAAGAGGGTAATTATGCGGTGGTGGTTTTTTGGGAAAGTATTTCAGATGCTGAAGCTTCTATGGGCAAATTCATGGGAGATCCATCTGTAGCAGATTATGCCCAAATGATCGATGGGCCAACTATGAATATGTCCAGATATACGATGGATAAAGAATTTAAGGCTGAGAATAGTCGCTTTGTAGAAATCATGTCTTTTAATGTAAATCCTGGTACAGACATGGAAAAATTTGAAGTAATAAATCAAAGGGTTGAAACTGATTTTACCGGAAAAAGAGAGGGGTTTCTGCAACGCTTGACTGGTACTAATGAATCAGGTAAACAAGTGGTAGCTGTCTATTGGAAAAATAAAACTACTTCTGATGCTTCTTTGCAGCCCTTTATGGAAGCACCTATTTCGAAGGAATTCATGCAGAAAATGGATCAATCGTCTATGGCTATGGGGCGCTACAATTTCTTGTAAATCAATTATCCAATATTAATTCACCTCCCCGACTAAGACTTTTCGCAAAAGGGGAACCCTTATATTTTAGACTTTAAACACCATACTACTATGACTAAGAATTCATCTTCTATTCCCAAGTGGATCACGATTTATATTTGGATTACAGCTTTCATTACCTTAGGAGCAAGCATTGCTGGTTATTTTGCACCAGATGCATTATTGGGGGGCTGGGAGGCCCTTTCTGCTGGGGGAGCACTCTCTCTTGCTGGACCTTTAGGTTTGTTTGTATCAAGAAACTTTGCAACAGCAGCAGTTACTATTTTTGCCCTGGTAAAAAATAATGCTTCTATGATTAAGCTTGTTCTTTTACTCAGGATTGTCAGCGACGGTTTGGATTTGGTAAACAACTTAGTCGCAGGGAATATGCCTGTTGCTATCATGGGAGGAGTTATGTGCTTGATTGAGATTTTCGCATTTACGCAGGTCAAAGAGTAGGAAAGCGAAATATCTATCTAACAATAAGGGATATTGGTTTCGACTGATATTCCTTTTTTTGATTGAAAAGGTAAATGCCAAATAACATAAATCCCTGATTCTTTATACATATAGCTACGCGAAATGTCATTAAAATGAAAAATGATTATTATCATAAAAAAAACAGGGACAGCCGAAGCCGCCCCTGCTATTACGGTAAAAGATTCGTTATTAACGAAACTCCTTTACTCTAAAACCAAAACCTTCTGTACAGCTCTTGAAGTTTCTGTACGCATGATGATCAGGCGCATTCCACTACCAAGTTCTTCTGCTGACAAATTCAATTCATGATCTCCTACAAATTGATTGGAGATAACTTTTTCGCTTAGCACTTTACCACTCATGTCCAGGATTTGGAAAGAAACCTCTCCGGGAGTGTCAACACTGTATTCCAGGGTTGCATTTCCTCTAAATGGATTTGGGTAAGTTTTTAGCAGTGCATTATTCTGATCCAGATCTCTATCTCTGGAAGTTACATTGTCTAATAGGATAGCTGTACCATTGGCAAGTACGAGAAGCAGTCCGAAAGCCTCGCCATCGGCATTGTCTGCTGGAGTAAGGAAGCCAGAAGCTAGGATGATACCTGATCCGCCTCCTAGTCCGCTAGCGTCAGCGATGAATGAACCTACAACTGTAGAGTTAGCTCCTTCAGGAGTAACATTCAACTGATAAGAAGAAGCAGGAAGCTCAAGATAACCCGTAGCATCTGTATATGCAGCGCTATCTACAATCACACCAGAACCGAATGCAACTACATCAACAGCCGGTGCGTCAGTTGCTCCGTGGAATACTCTCAAGTCAACATTGCCAGCATCTCTTGCAGCTTCTCTACTTCCACCGATAGCAAATAGGTTGAAAGCAGTTGTAATAGCTTCTGGATTTGCAGCAAATCCAGATGGATCTAGTACACCATTCGCAATGATATGAAGCGTGTCAGCATCAGTAGCAGTCAATGGAATGGTAGCAATCGCACCATCTGTAATATCTGTACTGGTAGGCGCAGCAATAACGACATCAACTGGGTAACCAGCAGGAAGATCAATAAATCCTGTTGCAGTTCTGAAAGCAAAGTCATCTACTTTTACGATGCCTGCGAAGGTATTTACATAAATATCAACTGTATCAGCAGCAGGATCAGCAGCATTGTGAATGACCTGTGCTCTTGCAGCTCCAACAGGAGTCAATGGCAAGAATTCACCACCTGCGGGTAGTACAGCAAAGAGACCGAAGCCAGCTCCGTCTTCATTGTCAGCAGGGGTAAGGAAGCCAGAAGCCAAAACGGCTGCTGCACCTCCGCCAAGTCCGCTAGCGTCAAGGTAGAAAGGGAACAATACATTGGCGGAATCATTAGCTGCTGTTACGTCTATTCTGTACTGAGCAGCAGGAATAGTTACGTATCCGGAAATGTCCTGATAAGCTACGCTATCCAATAATACTCCACCATTAGCATTTACACCTACGGAAGGCGCATCGGTAGAACCATGTACTACGGTTACGTCCACATCTGTAGCGCTTGCGCTAGCATTTCTTCCTTCAGTCAACAAGAGGGTAAATCCATTATCTACTCCATCGGGGTTAGCTGCGAAAGTACTTCCTGGAAGGTTTAATACGCCGCTGGCAATTGCTAAACTTCTTGAGTCAGCTACAAGGGTAGGAGAGAAGGTCGCCAAACCATCTGCAATACTCATACTGTTTTTCGCAGCTACAACGATATCAATCGGATATCCAGCAGGCAAAGTCAGGAAAGGGGTTGCATTTCTATAGGCGACATTGTCCAGTTTGATGGTGTCAGTTACAATGTCAACGTAGATATCAACAGAATCTGCAGCGGGATCTCCGGAATTGTGAATTACCTGTACATCAGCAGTATCTCCAGTTGCAGTCAATGGCAGTACAGTTCCATCTGCTAAAGCAGCAAAAACACCAAAGCCAGGACCATTCTGATTATTAGCTGGGTTTAAGAATCCTGAAGCGAAAACGGTAGCCGCTCCGCCACCCAGAGTACTCAGGTCTACGAAATAGGAGATAACTGTTGTAGAGTTATCATTGTAAGGGGTTATATCCAGAATGTATTTAGCAGGTGCTACTGCTGCATATCCCTGGAAAGTTCCATAGGCGAGGTCATCAATCAAGATGGCTCCACCAGCATTGGCAACTGTAATATCTACCGAATCCACATCAGTTGCGCCATGAAAAACCGCTAGATCAACATCTGCACTTGTTCCTACTTGCCTTGCTGGAGAAAGGATTTTAATGTCAAATGCGATATCCATTCCATTGGCAGTCATATCATATAATGCAGGGGAAAGAACACCAGTTGCCATTGCAACATAATTTTCACCATCTGTCAATGCTGGTAAAGGAAGGGTTGCGATTATATCAGAAGGGCCCGTACTCGTCCCCGGGGCAATCCCCACATCAATGCCCACTCCAGATGGAAGAGCTAGAAATTCCGTTGCTTCTCTGAAACTCAAATCCTCGACTGCTGGAGATGCACCGGCATCAATGTAAATGTCTACTGTTGCAGCCAAAGGATCTGCAGCATTGTGAATGATTTGTACATTTGCAGTCTGGGCATACAGGCCAACATTTAGCAATAGTAAGCCTAGTCCCATCAATATGGGAGTAATAATCTTCTTCATGTTTTTAGATTAAGGTTTAAGGTAAAAAGGCGTTTTGCCTATGTGTTTGTTTTAGGTTAATAAATAAGAACTCGTTTACTTACAGTCTTGCCATTGGAAGTTGCGCGTAGGATATAGATTCCGGGACTTTGCGTGTTTTGACTTTTAACAGAATAACTATTTCCTTTAGCTTTGGTCCTCAAGACGATTTCCTGACCGTAGAGGTTAAACATTTGAATATTTTCTAATTGGATAGAAGGATCATTCCATTCAATTCGAAAGGCTCCGTTGGAAGGATTAGGGTAAAGATTGATTCCCAAATCCTCGAAACTTGGTCCATTACTTAAGAGTATCCCTACACTAAGCCCGCTCGCTTCGACCGGAAGGATATGACCATCTGCAAACAAAGCTGATACCTTGTCGATGCTGAATTCTATGGTCGTTTCCCCTTCATTCTTTCCACTTATATCTTCAATTACCACAATGATCTTGGCTATTTGTCCGTATCCGCTAAGCTGTAGTTGATCAGTCCTGCTAATTCCTATATCCACTTGGCCCAGATTGGCAAAGTTTTTATCAAGCGCAATCATATCTAAGCCCTCTGTTCCCAACCAGGAATCAGAAAAATCTACCCATAAATTTTCTGCATCCAGAAATATGGAAGAATAGTCAACGCTAAAGGCCAGACCATATACAGAATCAACCGGTTGGGCAGATGTACCTAACATGATAGCTGCCTCGATAGTATCACCTGGCTGAAAACTGGTAGATAAAACGTCTATATATAAAGGGACTCCATTGCTGCTTCCGCTAAGACCTGGCTGAACCTGAGGGCCAGAATAGTTAAGCTCAATGGCTGATAGGTCATCTGCATCAACTACTCCATTTCCATCTGTATCACTGTGGACGTAATCAACCCCTGAATTGAGATTTTGAAACCACCTGGTTGCAGGCTGACCTACAAAAGCCAAATGCGCATCTGGACGCAAGGCACCAAAGGAGTTAAAACTTTGACCCAAGGCCAAAACATCCAGATTGTCAGCTAATCTGTCTCCATTACCATCTCCCGGAAATACACATTCCGGAAACCCTTTTAAAACAATTGAATCTCTAAATGTTCCTCCCGCCTGATCGAGAATTCTTACATATACAGTGGTGAAGTTCTGCGTAGGAATAAGGTCGGCTTGTGAACCCGTATCGCCTGTACTCCAACTAAAGGTATATGGCGCCTGCCCACCTCCATAAGCAGGAGAGAGATTAAGCGGTTCATTTAAACAAACGTTAAGTGTGTCAACAGAAAAACTGACGTAAAGTGAGTCCGCTACTGCTATCCTTGCACCCGCTACCATAAGACCCAAACAAAAAACAAGTAGAGTTAGCAGCTGTTTCATAATTGAGGATTCAGATTGTTGAAGGTTTTAGAGTTATTAATCGACAATATCTGTTATTTGTTTAAAACTTTTTTTAACAAACTTTAACAAAAATGAATTTCAATTGTTGTCTATAAGAAAAATTACTCCTGAATACCAGCAACTTATATCTCAGTTTTGCTAGTGTTTCTGGAAAAAATGGAAAATAGGGTATGAAAAATAATCGTATTATTGTTTTGCTTAAGAGTCTGAACAAGCGCGAGTTCAACAAATTTGTTCTATATGTTAGTTCTCCCTTCTTCAATCAAAGTGCGCGATTGGTCAAATTGATCAACTACCTGGCAGGACTTTATCCAGACTTTCCCCCTAAACTCACTAGCAAGGAAATCCTGTTCAAAAAGCTTTATGGGACTAACGAAGCCTTTGAAGACCAGAAAATTCATGACCAATTATCTCAACTCCTAAAACTTTTTGAAGGTTTCCTCGCACAACTTCAACTGAAAGAGCAACCAGAAAAAGCAGAGCTCCAACTTCTGGATGCGCTAAAACAGAGAAATCTCGATAAGCAGTTTCAAAGGGTATATAGAAGAATGGAAGAACGCCTGAGCAGGGTAGAGAACAAAAATCCAGATTTTTTTCTCAGTCATTTTCATATGTTGGAACGGCAGGCTGAGTTTCATGACCTCAGGCAAATCAGGGGAAAACATCATAACTTTTCTGAAATCCTCACCTCTCTGAAAACCTTTTATTTAGGTTCCAGCCTGCAGTATGCCTGCGAAATTTTGAATAGGAGTGGTATTGCTAAAATTGATATAGAATTCAATAAACAACTAATAGAAGAAATTCGGGTACAATTAGAAGAGGAGGGAAATCCCTATTTGGAGGTGCCGACTATTTCTATCTATTATAAAATACTTCTCAATTTGCTTGAGCCAGAAGAAGTCAGTCATTATGAAGACTTAAAGGCACTTCTTTCGAAATATGCTTCTGCTTTCCATAAATCTGAAGCGACGGTAATGTATGCTTATGCACAAAACTATTGTATCAGGCAGGTAAACAAAGCCAATGCTCATTTTTACGAAGAACTCTTTGAATTATATGAGGCGCTGCTAGATGCAGAGTTGCTAAATACTGACAGTGGAGAATTTCCCCATGAACACTATAAGAATATCACCACTTTGGGCTTGATGTTGAAAAAGTATGATTGGGTGTTTGATTTTTTGGAGTCATATAAAAGCAAGCTACATTTATCTGTTAGAGAAAATGCGCATTCTTATAATTTGGCCACCTATTATTATGAAACTCAGCAATTCCCCAAAGCCATGCGGTTGCTACAACAGGTAGAATTTACAGATGTATATTATAATGTATCGGCGCGGGCTACTTTGTTGAAAATTTTCTATGAGACGGGCGACTATGATTCAGTTCGTTATGTATCCCAAGCATTTCAGGCATATTTAAAGCGAAATAAGTCAATTCCGAAACTTCATTACAATCGCCATTTAAACTTTATCCAAATGATCAAAAAGCTATCCCGCCTGAGCATGAAACGTTATAGACTAGAGGATAAAGAGTTTGTAGAAGAGGTGGCAAAACTTGAATCAGAATTAGCCTCCTTAAAACAAGTTTCCTTTCGATCCTGGATCAAAAGCAAACTCAGACAACATGAGGCACAGCTAGCCTAGATTTGTGAAAGTTGATCGAGTAATTTTCGAGCTTCTTCCACTGAACTTACCTTGTACTTTGCTTCAGTTTTATTCAAACCTACTTTGATCGCATAGGCATGAGCCGGCAGAGCAGCGAAGGTATCTTCGTCGGTGTGATCGTCTCCGATGGCCAGGATAAAATCCCATTTTTTCTTATTGAGCCAAAGAGAAGCGGCCTTACCCTTATCGACACCTGCATTTCTGATTTCCACTACCTTATTACCTTCTAATACCTGAAGGTTGTGATTGGCGGTGAAATAGATGAGTTCGTCCCGTATTTCTCTTACCCGGTTTACTCCCAGCTCATTATCTACTTTTCGATAATGCCAGGCAAGGGTAAAATCTTTTTCTTCTATAAATGAGCCGGGGGTTCGTTCGACTAAATTATCTAATACCGGACGTACATCCGATTTCCAATTATCTACAACAGCGGCATTGAGTTGCCATTTGCCATTGCTCCAAAGCCATACCCCATGCTCAGAAACCATTTCTATATTATGATCTCCAAACCACTCCCCCAGGGTGTGCCTGTCCCTACCACTGATGATTACAGACTTGGTACCTTTAGTTGCTACCAAACGATCTACAATCCCATACAATTCCTCATCCGGTGAGGCTGCATTTGGATCATTTTTGAAACCAACCAGCGTACCGTCATAATCTAACAGCAATAGGCGTTTTTTAGCATTTCTATAGCTATCAAAGATCCTTTCTCGGTCTTCCTTTGAAAGGAGTTTTGTTTTTCTTTCTTCCTGGAATTTTTTGATTTCCATTTGTTGTTGGATAAAACTGTTGGCCCAATGTCTTACTTCGTAACGCTTAAGTTTCTTTTGCATCTCTTCGAGGCGACTCTTTTGCTCTTCCAGAGGCATTTCCATTGCTTGAACAAGGGCTTTTTCTACGTTTTTGGTGTCATTGGGGTTAACCAAAATTGCCTCTTGCAATTCCTCCGAAGCTCCAGCCATCTCACTGAGAATTAATACACCTTCTTTGGAATCTTCTTTACTTGCTATAAATTCTTTTGCAACCAAATTCATCCCATCCCGCAAAGGAGTAATCAACGCAATGTGAGAAGCTTTATACATAGCCGAAAGACTGTCAAAGGGAAAGGAACGATAATAATATCGAATAGGAATCCAATTGAAGGTCCCAAGCTCTCCATTTACATGTCCCACTCTTTTGTCGACTTCAACTTTGAGCTCTTTATATTCTTCTACATTTGATCGAGAAGGAACAACAACAAGTATAAGGGTAACGGTTCCCTGGTATTGAGGATTATTTTTTAGAAAGCGTCCGTAACTGTAAATTCGCTCTGGTATACCTTTAGAATAATCCAGCCTGTCAATAGATAGAATCAGACGTCTTCTTTGTCCATAGTCTTTGATAAACTGAACCTCTTCTGAAATTTCTCCCTCCAATTTCGGACTGGCATATTTCGTATAATCAATCCCCATCGGAAAGGTATCTATATTTACGCTTCTTTCCTGAAGTACAACCTTTCCAAAATTATGCTCATGCCCTAATATACGATAAACTGCACTCAGGAAGTGCCGCATATACCCAAAGGTATGGAAGCCCACCTGATCAGCACCTAATACTCCGGTCAGGAGTTCATTACGCCAGGGAAGGGTTCGAAAAATTTCATAGGAAGGGAAGGGGATATGTAGGAAAAATCCAATAGATAAAGCTGGATATTTTTCTCTCAACATGCCAGGCACCAGCATCAGTTGATAATCATGGACCCAAACCATATCTCCTTCCTGAAGGTTTTGCTCGACCGCTTTGGCAAACCTTTTATTTACTTCTACATAAGATTCCCAGTATCTTTCTTCATAACTGGTATACTGGGTAAAGTAGTGGAAATGAGGCCAAATGGTTTTATTGCTAAAGCCTTCATAAAAAAGCTCTACATCATTTTGAGACAGGAAAACCGGAAACATATCATCCTGCTGAAATTGCAGGCTGATGGTATCCCTTTCATAACCATCTTCAACTGCTTTCCCTGGCCATCCGATCCAGAGTTTTTCAATAGATTTATCAAGTGAATTCAAGCCGGTTGCAAGGCCGCCTGCACTCGGATAGTAGATGAGTTGCCCCTCTTTTCTATCGATCGTTACGGGCAAGCGGTTGGATACGATTATGATTCGTGCCATGAGGCCTTAAAGAAACCACGGACTCAATGATTTTCCAAATGACTTTTCAATGAATATTGATTAGATTTGCCTGCATTGCCGCGGTTTGAAAACAAAATATGAGGATTCATTTTATTGCTATTGGAGGAAGCATCATGCATAGTCTGGCTATTGCACTAAAAGAAGCAGGCCATACAGTGAGCGGCTCCGATGACCAGATCTACGATCCTGCCAGATCAAAATTGGAAAAACACGGGATTCTACCAGAAGAAGAAGGTTGGAATCCGGAAAAAATATCGGAAGATTTAGACGCCGTTATTTTGGGAATGCATGCATTTCATGACAATCCGGAATTGGCTCGAGCCAAAGAATTGGGAATTCCTACCTATTCTTTCCCAGAATTCATTTATCAACATTCCCGCAATAAACATAGGATAGTCATTGCAGGTAGCTATGGAAAGACTACCGTAACCTCTATGGTTATCCATGTATTAGAAAAAGCAGGGAGAGCCTTTGACTTCCTGGTTGGGGCTTCTCTTCCGGGCCTTGACAATTCCGTGAGACTTTCAGAAGAAGCTCCGGTAATTATTTTGGAAGGAGATGAATACTTAGCCTCTAAACTTGATCCACGCCCAAAGTTTCTTTTATACAAGCCTCATATGGTGGTGATCAATGGGATTTCCTGGGACCATATCAATGTTTTTGAAACCGAAGAGAAATACCATAAACAGTTCAAGGACCTATTGGATTGTATAAAAAAAGCAGGTACAGTCATCTATAATAAAGAAGATGTAATACTAGCTGCGATGGCTGAAGATTATATACAGGATGAAAGTCTTTATGTGTATGATTTCACCACTCCCAAATACGAAATTGGACATAAAGGTTTTACGATAGAGCTGGAAGGGGAAAAACAACTACTTTCGGTTATTGGTAAACACAATATGCAAAATGTGCGCGCGGCCTGGATGGTTTGCCAATTGCTAGGGGTAGAGATTAGGGACTTTCTGGATTTTATGGCGGATTTCAAAGGGGCCAGCTCAAGGCTGGAACTGTTTCATGAGCAGGAAGAAAGAATAATTTATAAAGACTTTGCCCATGCTCCTGCCAAAGTTCAGGCAACAGTTCAAGCTGTAAGAGAAAAATTTAAAGAAAGAAAATTAGTTGCTTGCGTGGAACTACACACCTTCAGTAGTTTGAACCAAAAATTTCTTCCTCATTACAAGGATACCCTTGAGCATGCAGACCATAAAATCGTCTTTGTTGATCCACATGCAACAGAAAAGCGTAAGATGCAGCCGATCAGTAAAGATGATCTTGTTCAGGGCTTTGGAGATGATTCCTTGATTTATGTGAAGAATGCCGATGAATTGCTATCCGCTCTTTCCCGCTTTCATGCGGAGAAAGATGTACTCCTGATGATGTCTTCAGGAAATTTTGGAGGACTCGATTGGGAGGAGCTGAAAAAATAAAAAGAAATACTAATTTGAGAGAAAAGGAACTATAACTATGACTACTAGAATTAAAAGCTTTTCTGATTACCAGGAAGTCTATACAAGAAGTGTGGAAGATCCAGAAGCATTCTGGGCAAATGAGGCAGAAAGCTTTAGCTGGCAAAAGAAATGGGACAAAGTCCTGGAATGGGATTTTCGTAGTCCCGATGTGAAGTGGTTTTTGGGAGGTAAGTTGAATATAACAGAAAACTGCCTAGACCGCCACCTGGAGACAAGAGGAGATAAAGTAGCCATCCTTTGGGAACCCAATGACCCCAAAGAAAAAGCAATTTCCTATACCTACAAAGAGCTATATCACGAAGTCTGTAAAATGGCCAATGTCTTGAAGAAAAATGGCATTGGTAAAGGTGATCGGGTTTGCTTCTATATGCCCATGGTTCCCGAGCTCGCCATATGCGTATTGGCTTGTGCAAGGGTAGGGGCCATCCATTCTGTTGTATTTGCAGGTTTTTCTGCGACGGCTTTGGCTGATAGGATCAATGATGCTAGCTGCAAAATGGTTATTTGTTCGGATGGTAACTTTCGAGGAACTAAAAATATTCCCGTCAAAGACGTAGTTGATGCCGGACTGGAACATACCAGTTCGATTGAAACAGTTTTAGTATTGAAAAGAACAGGAGCAGAAGTAGCCTGGAAAGAGGGAAGAGATAAATGGATTCATGAAGAAGTGGTAGGAGTAGCAGACACTTGCGAAGCTGAAGCCATGGATTCAGAAGATATGCTGTTCATCCTGTATACTTCGGGTTCTACTGGTAAGCCAAAAGGAGTTGTGCATACCTGCGGGGGATATATGGTATATGCCGAATTCTCCTTCCGAAATGTATTTCAATATGATGAAGATGATGTGTATTGGTGTACAGCTGATATTGGCTGGATCACCGGACACTCCTATATAGTATACGGTCCTCTCTTGGCTGGAGCAACCAGCATGATGTTTGAGGGGGTTCCCACCTATCCGGATGCAGGCAGATTCTGGGAAATTTGTGAGAAACATAAAGTAACGCATTTTTATACCGCACCAACTGCCATTCGTGCACTACAGGCAAAAGGTCTGGAGTTTGTGAAGCCCTATGATTTGAGTGCACTCAAAGTTCTGGGCACAGTTGGGGAGCCTATCAATGAGGAAGCCTGGCACTGGTATGATGATAATATTGGGGCTAAGGGATTGCCGATTGTAGATACTTGGTGGCAAACGGAAACGGGAGGCATGATGATATCGCCACTTGCAGGAATTACCCCCTTGAAGCCTTGTTTTGCAACTTTACCTCTTCCCGGCATACAACCAATTCTAGTTGACTCAGAGGGAAATGAGATTGAAGGAAATGATGTTGAAGGTCTGCTTTGCATCAAATTTCCCTGGCCTTCCATGATCCGGACTACTTATGGTGATCATGAGCGTTGTAGGATGGTATATTTCTCTTCCTTCGAAGACAAATATTTTACCGGAGATGGATGTCGAAGAGATGCTGATGGATTCTATCGCATCATTGGTCGTGTGGATGATGTGATCAATGTTTCCGGACACCGTATGGGAACAGCAGAAGTTGAGAATGCCATCAATCAGCATGCTGATGTAGTTGAGTCCGCAGTTGTTGGCTATCCGCATGATATCAAGGGGCAAGGCATTTATGCCTATGTGATTTGCTCAGAAGCGGCTCAAAATAATCCAGAAATTGTCAATGAAATTCGGCAGGTGGTTACCAAGGAAATTGGGCCGATCGCCAAGCCGGATAAGATACAAGTTGTGCCTGGTTTGCCTAAGACTCGTTCGGGAAAAATCATGCGGCGAATCTTGAGAAAGATCGCAGATGGCACTGCTTCTAACCTGGGAGATA
>JBCBRM010000080.1:0-24313 GCA_039819665.1 Bacteroidota bacterium | reverse complement strand
ACGTGCTTCCGAAGACAGTGACTGTTGCCGACACAGTCATCGACCCGGCAAAAAAACCAAAAGCAGGCATTGAAACCACAACACAGTTATTGACAACACTTTGAGCCATTTGTGGACGCTGCTAACGAACATAAACAATTGGCCAATGAGCTCATCCACGAAATTCGACCTGACGGGATCAGCATAGCAGAAGATATGAGTGGCATGCCGGGAGCTTGTCGTACGGTCGAAGAAGGAGGCCTTGGCTTTGATTATCGTCTGGCTATGGGAATTCCAGATTATTGGATAAAAATCCTAAAACATAAGCAGGACGAAGAATGGAATATCGAGGAGATGTGGCATACCCTTAGCAATCGAAGATACAAGGAAGCTAATATTGCTTATGCCGAATCACATGATCAGGCATTGGTGGGGGACAAAACCTTGGCCTTCTGGCTTATGGACAAAGAGATGTACTGGCATATGATGGTAGATGATCATCATCCAGTGATCGATAGAGGGATTGCTTTGCATAAACTCATTCGGATATTTACGGCTTCTCTTGGCGGAGAAGCTTACCTCAATTTCATTGGAAATGAATTTGGCCATCCCGAATGGATCGACTTTCCTCGAGAAGGAAATGACTGGAGCTATAAATATGCGCGTCGTCAATGGTCCTTGCTTGATAGAGAGGACTTGAAATACAAATTCCTCAACAACTTCGATGCAGCTATGTTGAGTTTGCTCTCAAAACATGATGTGCTATCAGCTTTACCTGCTGCCCAATTGAATATGGATGCGAGTAATAAGGTGATCATTTTTGAAAGGAATAATCTCATCTTTGTTTTCAATTTCAGTATTTCGGCTTCTATCCCGGATTATAAATTCTTTGTCCCAACGGCTGGTAAATACAAAATCATCTTGAGTTCTGATAACAAAAATTTCGGAGGTTTTGATAGGGTAGACGAAAGTGGAGAATTCTTCACTAAAGAAGATGAGCACGGAAGCAATCAGCTCAGTATTTATACTCCTAGCAGAACGGTATTGGTGTTTAGGAAGGAAGAGGAGAATTAAGAACAAGGAATAAAGACTGTAGATATGAGGAGGGATTCTATTAACCTCCTTCTACCTTATCCATTCCTTGTTCCGTGCTCTTCAATTCTGTCTCTGTTTTTCCCGATAAATCAGCAATAACTCTTTGGCAGAAAACTCTGATTCCACCTCTACATATCTTTTGCGTAATACCTCTTCTGCAACTCCCTCAATGGGCTGATCTGGATATCCATTCTCTTGTAGATAATGTACCAACTTCAAGACCTTTAATCCATTAAACCACTTGAAGAATCGCTTCATAAAGGAAGTTTCATCCCGAACATGCTTCAGCATTTCTTCAAGTTTTGCCTGAAACTCTTGCTCATTTAAAAAATCCTCTATCTCTCTCTCCAGTTTTGGAGCTTTTCCCCGGTAAAAAGATGGAATCTGATCAATAAATGATTTTAGTATATCGAAAATTCGGGGATCATAGGCTGGATAGTTCTTTCTATCCCCTTCCATCCATTTCATAATTGCCTTTCCGGTACCAAAAGGCACATGATCTGCAGGGCGAGGAGAAGGATAGACGGTGGTTGTATTACATTCACTTAGCTTGCCATCCACAATAAATTTCATCAGGAAGTAAAAGTCCTCACCAGCTTTCCGGCGATTCATGCCGTTTTGCTTTTCGTAAGCCAAGGAACGAACAGCCATAGAGGAACCTATTGTATGAAATGCATAGGGATGGCCGGCCAGTCGCAAGCCCTCAATATAGTATCGGAGAAAGAGTTCGTAATAAATAATTCCTCTATAAATATCTATTTCGAAACCATTTCCAGAAAGGGGGTGTTCGAAATAGATAGAGCAAGCTTCTGATTTAGGATTATCCCGAAAATGCTGATGTACCTGCTCTATATAATTCTCTTTGACTATTGAATCTGCATCCAGGCAAAGGATAATTCCTTCCTGCTCTTCAGCAAGTTCAAATCTGCTAACTGCCTCATCCATGCCTATCTTTCTAGCCAATCCTACTCCTGCATGTTTTTTGGGTAAGCCCTCTTTTACCAGCAGATAATAAGTATGGTTTTTCTTCCCTTTTTCTTTCCATTTCTCAAATTCCAACTGGGTCTTGCGATTGAGTATTAAAGAAGCTTCGGAAGCCCCTTCTCCTGCGTTTAAAACAATGATTATTTCAGTTTCAAACTCAGCCTTGGGGTTCTTTTCCAATGAATTAAGGGTATCCAAAAGGCCTTCTTCGGCAAAGCAGGGGATAACAATCACGACTTTTAGTCCCTTTTTTGGTACATTTTTAAGCACTTGCTTACAAAAGCTATGTTTTTGCAAGTAAGTTTGGCCCGAGAAAATGGTCATATGCTTGCTTATTTAGACTTGCAAAAGTAACTTGCGACGATTTTAAAACACACTGATTATAAGATAATTTATCTAATGGCTAAAGCTAATATCAATACTGGCAAAGTTTCTCAGGTTATCGGACCGGTAATCGATGTGGAATTTTCAGCTGAAGGCTCCACACTTCCTAAAATTCTCAACGCCCTTGAAATCGACAGAGCAAGCGGAAAGCTTGTACTTGAAGTACAACAACACCTTGGAGAGAACAGGGTAAGAGCCATTGCCATGGACTCTACTGATGGAATCGAAAGAGGAATGGAAGTTGTTGACAAAGGGCAAACCATTACAGTACCTGTAGGTGATTCTATTCGCGGACGTTTGTTCAATGTAACAGGAACTCCTATTGATGGCCTGAAGGCTCCAGAGGCAGAAACTGAATATTCTATTCACGGATCTGCGCCAGCTTTCGAAGAGCTTACAGTAAACCCTGAAGTACTTTATACAGGTATTAAAGTAATTGACCTGCTCGCTCCTTACCTTAAAGGAGGAAAAATTGGACTCTTCGGTGGAGCAGGAGTAGGAAAAACAGTATTGATACAGGAGCTAATCAACAACATTGCACTTGCTCACGACGGATTGTCTGTGTTTGCAGGTGTAGGTGAAAGAACTCGTGAGGGAAATGATATCCTTCGTGAGATGATTGAAGCCAAGGTAATTAAGTACGGAGAGAAATTTGAGCATAGCATGGAAGAAGGAGGTTGGGACCTCAGTGCAGTAGATTATAAAGAGATGCTTGATTCCAAGCTCACCATGGTATTTGGTCAGATGAACGAACCTCCAGGTGCACGAGCGCGGGTGGCATTGACTGGTTTGACCATTGCGGAATACTACCGCGATGGAAACAAAGAAGATGCTAGAGGTCGTGATGTACTTTTCTTCATTGATAATATTTTCCGCTTTACGCAGGCCGGTTCTGAGGTGTCTGCATTGCTTGGACGTATGCCTTCAGCGGTTGGATACCAGCCTACTCTGGCATCAGAAATGGGTGCTATGCAGGAGCGTATTACTTCTACCAAGCGTGGATCTATTACCTCTATTCAGGCCATCTATGTACCTGCGGATGACTATACCGATCCAGCACCGGCAACTACCTTTGCCCACTTGGATGCGACTACCAACCTTTCTCGTGCACTTTCTGCTATTGGTATTTACCCAGCGGTGGATCCTTTGGATTCTTCTTCTCGTATCCTACAGCCTGATGTTGTTGGGCAGGAGCATTACGATTGTGCACAAAGAGTTATCCAAATTCTTCAGAAGTACAAAGAACTTCAGGATATCATTGCTATTCTGGGTATGGATGAGCTTTCCGATGAGGATAAGCAGGCTGTGGAAAGAGCACGTAAAGTTCAGCGTTTCCTTTCTCAACCATTTTTTGTTGCAGAGCAGTTCACAGGTACTCCTGGGCAGTTCGTATCCATCGAAGATACCATCCGTGGTTTCAATATGATTATTGATGGAGAGCTTGATCATCTGCCAGAAAACGCCTTCTATCTGAAAGGTGGAATCGACATGGTGATTGAAGATGGAGAAAAAATGCTCGCATAAGTAAGATTTCAGGTAAAAATTTAGTAATATATGGCAAGTTTTGAGCTAGAGATCGTTACACCTGAAAGTAAAATCTTTGGTGGATCTGTTGAAAGTGTGCAAGTACCGGGCTCTATGGGCAGTTTTCAGGTTCTTGTGAATCACGCACCGATCATTTCTACTTTATCTAAGGGTAAAGTAAAGGTTGTAACAGAATCCGGAGAAAAACTGGATTATAATACAGAAGATGGCGTTATTGAAGTATTAAACAACAAGGCCATTATTCTTGTTGAAAGATTATCAGAAGATTAAGATCACTGTATCTATAAAGAAACTGTGTTTGTTTGTTGTAAAAGGGCCGGCCTGCATGGGCTGGCTTTTTCATTTATATCGGTATAATATTTTTCATGTAAGAAAAAACAAGATTTTTAGTATTTGGGCGTTTGTATAAAGTAGGTTAAGGGTGAATTACCTCCTGTTGTTTTCGAAATCCATCTTTTCCTGCGACACATTACGAACTCAAACCCAAACTGCTTATGGAAAAGCTATACGTAAGCCTTTTTTCCAAGCTATGTGCGCCTTTTCTCTTGTTTTTGTTTTCCACGATTTCTTTTCAAAATGTATATGCTACTCATGGAATGGGAGCAGATATTACCTTTTCCTGCGTAGCTCCTAATATTTATGATGTCAAACTGACCTTCTTCAGGGATTGCTCAGGGATTGTGCCTAATCCAGAGGAGATTTTGGCATATAGCTCAGTGAGCTGTGGAGTTACCGCCAGTATTACCCTAACTCAGCCAGTTGGTAGCGTCATTGATGTGACGCCTATATGTCCTTCTGCTGTAAGTAAATGTGATGACCCCGCTTCTGGGGTTTTCGGTTTTCAACAATACACCTATACCGGAAGATTGACTCTCCCTGCAGGATGTGGAAATGATTGGCAACTGGGTTGGTCAAATTGCTGTCGAAACTTTGCCATTACAACTTTGGTGACTCCGGGAAATCAGGATATGTATGTTTCTGCTACCCTGGACAACACCCTGGCTATCTGTAACAATAGCCCCATTTTCAATAATATACCGACCCCTATTGTTTGTGTGAATCAACCTGTGATCTATAATCATGGAGTGACTGATCCAGATGGAGATAGTTTGGTCTTCTCTTTGACGTCTTGTGCTCAGGGGGCAGGAATTCCCGTCAATTACGATCCCACTTTTAATGCTACTACTCCTTTGCTTACGTCTGGGGGAGTAAGCATCGACCCTATGACTGGACAGTTGATCTTTACTCCAAATACTCAACAAATTGGAGTGATTTGTGTATTGGTAGAAGAATATAGAGGCGGGGTAAAGATTGGACAAACTGTGCGCGATATGCAGTTTAGTGTGGTCAATTGTAATAACCAACCTCCCGTTGCCAGTGGAGTAAATGGAAATGCAGGTGTATTTGATATTGATTTATGTGTAGGAGCGACTACCTGTTTTGATATACAAATCAGTGATCCGGATGGAAATAATGTGACTACCTCTTGGAATAACGGTATCCCAGGAGGAACATTTGCTGTGCTTAATGATGGTAGTATGAATCCCAGCGCAAACTTTTGTTGGGCGCCAACCGCCGCAGATTTGGGCTCTCATTTCTTTACGGTATCGGTTAAGGATGATAATTGCTTCCTCACGGGAGAAGCTACTTATGCTTTTACTATAAATGTAGTTGGTACAAGCAATGCACTAAATGCTTCTGTTGATAATAGTATTTGCCTGGGGGATTCTGCCAATTTGAGTTCCAGCGGAGCAGGCGCTACCAATTTTGTTTGGACTCCTGCAAACGGTCTCTCTAATCCTAATATTGCCAATCCAAGAGTTTCCCCTTTTGTTACAACCGTTTATACTGTTCAGGCTCAATATCCAGATGGATGTCTAGGTGAGGCACAGATTACTGTAGAGGTAAATGATCCCCCTGCCGTATCTGTGAGTCCGCCAGTTTCATTTATTTGCCCCGGAAGCTCAGCAACCCTTACCGCCAATTCTCCTACCGGAACTATTTTTAGTTGGAGTAATGCAGCTGTAGGAAATAGTATAAATGTAAGTCCTGTTACTTCCAGTAATTATGAAGTTTATGTAGAGGATGCTAGTGGCTGTAAAGATACTGCTAGTGCAACCGTTAATGTCAATACTCCTGGTACTAATCTTTGCAATGTAGTATATGTGAGTGCTGGCGCAACAGGTGCAGGTACCGCAGCCGATCCGGGAGATCTTGCGACTATGTTAAATCAGGTTAGCTGTAATGATGTGGTTGTAAAAATGGATATCGGAACCTACAACATTGACAATACGATCACCAATGTCCTGGGCAATGTTACCATTGAAGGAGGTTTTGATCAGGCCAATGGCTGGCGAAAAACTAGCCAGGCTGGAGCAACAACTATAAATCGAACAACTGCTAATCCAGATGGCTTACCTAACGGCCCTCGGGTCTCAGTATTTGAAATTGCAAATGCTTCCAACTTTCGTTTGCAGGACCTAACCCTCACTACTGATAATGCCAATTTACCAGGTATGTCTTTATATGGGATTCATCTAAGTAATTGTTCTGAATATGAAATTGTACGCTGCCAAGTTATTGTAGGGGATGCAGGAAATGGTTTGGATGGCACAGCAGGAGCTGACGGTCAGGATGGTGATAATGGAGTGGCAGGCTCTTATGGAGGAATAGATGATAGAGGGAATGCTGGTCCCGGAGGAAATGGGGGAGATGGAGCAGGTGCAGCCGGAACCTTTGGAGTAGGAGGCACAGGAGGTACAGATCAAAATGGTATTGGTACCTGCTGTCTGGAAGGAGAGGTGGGAGGAAATGGAACTTTGGCTACTGATCCTCGATCAGGAGATGGAGGTGGAGGCGGTGGTGCCGGGGGGGAAGCAAACTCTGATGGAGGGAATGGTGGAACAGGAGCTGCAAGCCCTACAGTCAATGCAGGAGGCATCGGAGGGGAGTTTCATAATAGCAACTCAGCTGGTCGCTCAGATGGCTCTAATGGCTCCGTAGGAACTGCAGGGACAGATGGAGGAGATGGAGCAGATGGAACTGCGGGTGGGCATGTGGCTGGATTCTGGAATCCAGGAACAGCTGGTTCTAATGGTGCAGATGGTACCGGAGGAGAAGGCGGAGGTGGAGGTGCCGGAGGTGGTGGTCAATGGGGATCACTGATGCTTCAGGCATTTCAAGGAGCAGGTTCCGGCGGCGGCGGCGGTGGTGGTGGTGGTGAAGGAGGCCAGGGAGGAACAGGTGCAACTGCCGGAGGATCAGCCTATGGAATATATGCATTTAACAATGGCTTTAATGGAAATATCATAGATTGCTTTGTGCAGGTAGGTACGGCTGGTACAGGGGGGACAGGAGGAGCTGGAGGTGATGGAGGAGATGGTGGGGGCGGTGGTGCCGGAGATGATACAAATGGAAGCTTATTTGAAGTAGGCCGTGGAGGAGATGGAGGCCCCGGAGGAAATGGAGGAAATGGAGGAAACGGTGGAGATGCAGAAGATGGGGAAGCTCAGGTTTATTTTTTCAATGGAGGATTGGCGATGGCAAGTTTAAACACTTCCTTTAGTCTAAGTACACAGGCTGTCATAAATATGGACAATATTTCCTGTGTAAATACTAACGTTAATTATGATGCAGCGAGTTCTGCGGCCTGGAATCTGGGAACCGGAGCGGCGAATCAAACTCCTAGTGGAAATGCGGTAGTAAGCAGCTACACAAGTACAGGGCGAAAGGATATTGTTTTTAACGCACAAACCTATACGGGTTTTGCTAATATTTCCCAGGATGATGCAGTAGTGCCGGATGCTGATGCAAGCGCTCCCATTATTAATGGAGTCTTTAGAATTTGTGAGGGGGAAAGCGTTGATTTCTCAGCCTTAAATGGGACCAATACCTATATCTATCATTGGGACCTTGACAATGGAGCAAGCCCAAATAATTATGATGGTACATCCTTTCAAAGTCTGAATAATATCAGTTTCAATACAGCAGATACCTTCTACATTGAATTAAGGTACGAGACAGATTGCTGTGGATTATCTGATCCCGATACAGTTACCCTGATTGTAGATCCCCAGCCTGTATTGGTATTAGCTGGCCCGGCTTCTTTATGTGCTGGGGAAGGGGGAGTAAACCTGACAGCTTCCGGTTCAAGTATTTATACATGGGCACCGGCAACTAGTCTTAACACGGGGACTGGAAATTCAGTAATTGCAAATCCTACTTCCACAACCAAGTATTATGTTACAGGATTAAACGATAGTCAAACCTGCTCAGTAAGGGATAGCATTACAGTTATTGTCAATGATTTACTATTAGTGGAAAGTTCTACAGATGAAGGTTGTACGCCTGATGGTACTGCTTCAGTAGCCGTAAGTGCAGGATCAGGTTCATATATCTATGAATGGGACACAAGCCCGATTCAAACAGCTGCTACCGCTACTGCACTTTCAACAGGGAGTTATCAGGTACTTGTAACAGATGTGGTTACTGGATGTACAGATTCTACAGATGTATTTGTCGACAAAACACCCGGTAATATCACGGCCTTTGCAAACGTCATCAATCCTGTTTCTTGTAATGGGCTTTCTGATGGAACGGCGAGCGTAAATCCAAGTGGAGGATCAGGAAATTATACTTATACCTGGAGTCCTGCTGGAGGAACGGGAGCAACATCGACTCCATTGGCAGCCGGAAACTATTCTGTTCGGGTGCTGGATACAGATACCGGGTGCGAAACAACGGTGCCCCTTAGTATACCAGAAGCTCCACCAATAGCCATTTCAGTACTTTCCTCCACAGACAATGATTGCCAGACCTTTGGAGAAGTCAATGTAAATGCCGGGGGAGGGAATGGTCCTTTCACCTATACCTGGAATACAAGTCCTGTCAAAACTGGGCCCATTCTTGATAGTGTGGCAGCTGGATCATATACGGTTACTGTAGAAGATCAAGATGGTTGTATAAATAATTTGCTTGTAAATATGCAAGGATCTTCACCGGTAGCTGTTTCTCTTGTAAGTAGCCAGGATGCCTCAAGTTGTGTGCTCAATGATGGTTCTATAACCGTTGCTGCTGCAGGAGCCGGAACAATTACTTATAACTGGCTAACAACTCCTCCTCAAACTGGACCAAGCATAAATAATTTATTTCCAGGATCCTATGAGGTGGAGGCTATTAGTACAAATGGATGTGCCGATACCCTGGGTATCACCCTCGGTCCACTTTGCCCATTGAATAACAGCATTGTCCTATTTGAAGCAAGCGCCATAGAAACTTTCGCAGCCTTAAATTGGAGAATTGCACAGGAACATGCTGAGTTTAGGCTGATCCTAGAGCGCTCTGAAAATGGACTTTCCTTTCAAGAATTCTCTTTTTTTGAATCAAAAGAGGAACTTGGACTGATTGATTATGCATTCGAAGATCATGAAGTGCAGCTAGGTGCAAGCTATTATTACCGCATAATTATGGAAGATATAGACGGTAATCGTCAGTTTTCAGAAATAAAAGAGCTTAGTTTTGATAGGGAGGATGAAATTCAGTTGACCCAGGTGTATCCAAATCCAATCCTGGATGAAATTCGAATTCAGCTAAATTCTCTTCGTCCCGGAAATTTGCATGCAAAGCTATTTGATATGAAAGGTGCGCAGATTTTAAACTGGAATAAGGAACTAGAGTCTGGAGAACAGGAAATCAGCTTTGATGTAAGTAATACAGCATCCGGAGTATATATCTTGATGCTACATGCAAATTCTAATTGGTCTAAACGAATAAAACTTATCAAGGAATAAAGAATTGTGTTGAGGTTTTGGTAAAAGGCCGGCCCTTTGGGGTCGGCTATTTTGTCCCATAAATATATTGATAAAATAAAATATAACACTGTTATGGGGGATTTTAGCTTTTCCAATGTATTCGTCTGGTAAATCCCAAGTCTCCTGCTATATTGCCGCCGTAATCTCCCGTAACTCATACCAAAAAAATTGTGCTAGCCTTTGGGTTTATAGCAGAGGGTAGTGGTAAATCAAAATATAGAACATGAAAAATCTTTTAATCTTTTTATTCATAGTGTTGGGGGGCTATCAATTAATGATTGCCCAGAGTGGTACTAAAGTAAGTTTCAATGGAAAGGAAGTAGAACCGGGAAGCATGCAGCATCAGATTCTCTGTCTTCAACAAGGAGATAAGTTTAGCATTCAGTATACACCAGCAAATCCGGATGAAGAAAGTCAGTATGTAATAGGAGGGCTTGAATTCTGGGCACAGGTGAGTATGGGGCAACCCAAAGTTATTGGCAGGCTGGGATTTAGTGAACCAGCAGCCCAACCCGTGATGACCTTTACTCTGGAAGATTTCAAAGCTACTCAAATGTTGCCTGATCAAACGGATGCCATAAGAGTAAACGTCCGAGTTGCTCAGGTATTGAAAGTGCGGGGCAAACGCATGTTGGGTTTTGAGCCACTGGATGAAAAGAAAAGGAGTTGCTCTTTTATGCTAATCAAAAGCTGTCAATAAGCGGGATTTCTTCCACTATGCTCTAACATTTCCTTTAGCTGAGCATTGAATTCTTTTGCATCCACCAAATCTTCTAAGGATAGATGTAATCTAAACCTCCAGTAATGCTGTGGATTGGCAGGAACGTTTATTCTTTCGTCTAAAGGATTTTCTCTCCTCAATTGACCATCCATAGCTAATAAATCTTGCAGGGGAAATATGGCCCACATACTGGGGCTGTGAAGATGCTGGTAAATCATCTCCCTACCTACCTCAGGCTCGCAATAATAAGGAGCCGAACCCTGTCGCCCCAGGCAATGATTATAAAAGGCTTGGGTCTTCTTTCTGTCCTCTTCCCACCAGGCACGAATCGGGGACATATCATGACTGGATGGGCTGACTACACTTAAGTAAGGGGCATTGGCCGGATGTCCGAACTCCAGATGCGTTTCTTTAGGCATTCGTTGAATTTCCAGACTCAGGAGTCCCAATTCATGCATGACCGAAGGAACACTATCTGGTACCATTCCTAAATCCTCTCCGCAAACAAGCATTTCTGTAGCATCTACAATAGCTGGCAATTTCACCAGCGCCTGATCCTTCCAAAAGAGGTCATGTCTGTGGTAGAAATAAGAATTATATATCTCATTCAGGACCTGTTTTTGATGATCATCCAAATCTCGGTAGGATTTGGTAAAATGAACCGCAATCCTTGGATGATATTTGTGTGCATGCTCGTTTTCATCTTTGTGAAAAAGAATTTCTCCGACCAAACTTTCCAGGCCTGATGCTATATCCTGGTATTGAGCCTTCCCATTAATATGTTTTCTAAGTTTCCGTTGACTATCAAAAGCCTCTGTAAACTCGTAAAAACCAGGTCGGGTGGGGGATTGCTGAAGAAATTCTTCTTTTACAGGCTGGGCCTTATCGCCAAAATATTCCCAGAGGATATGATCTGTAATATAGGCTTTGCAAAAGCGACTTTCCTCAAAATCCAAACCGGCATACCTTAGATCATCTGCAGAGTAGGGGAGCGCTGGATTAAAGACACCCAGCAAGCCCTGAATCTGCGCATAGGGAACTTGCCAGATGCGGAAAAATCCAAGGATATGATCGATTCTGTACGCATCGAAATAACGAGCCATATGACTCAGACGCTTTCTCCACCAGGCATAATCATCTTGGGCCATTACTTCCCAATTATAGGTAGGAAATCCCCAGTTTTGGCCTTCAACCGCAAAATCATCCGGGGGAGCACCTGCCTGAAAATCCATATTATAAAGTTCTGGGGCTGCCCAGGCATCTACGCTGTATCGGTAAATCCCAATGGGAATATCCCCTTTCAGTACAACTCCTTGCTCTCTGGCATATTCTGCTGCATCACTTAGTTGGAGATGTAGATGGTATTGGATAAAGTAGTGGACCGCTATTTCATCATAGTTCTCATGGGAATTGCGGCCGTATTTGGCAATTTTTTTCTCTTCGTAAACAGAATGTTTTTCCCACTCCTGAAAATTAACTCCCTTATATGTATCCCTAAGAAAAGAGAAAACAGCATAGGGATGTAACCAATCTTTATTTTCCTTAATAAAAGCCTGAAAAGCTTTATCCTGTTTAAGGGACTCCTTTTCCTGATCATATAAAAGTTTGAAGAATCGCGACTTTAATTTCATCACGGCTTCATAATCTATTTCTTCAAGTTTATTGAGCGTTTTGGCTTCTCGACGAAATACGGAAAGGAACTTTTTGTCTTTGAGTTCCCCCATCTTTTCGGGAGAAAGATATTGGGGATGGAGGGCGAAAACAGAGATAGCTGCATAAGGATAAGAATCCACCCAACTATGGGTGGCTACGGTATCATTGATTGGAAGAATTTGTACAAGCTTCTGGCCACTAAGTTTTGCCCAATCAATAAAACTTTTCAAATCAGCGAAATCTCCTACTCCCCAGGACTGTTTGCTTCTTAGTGAAAATACGGGTAATGCAACGCCTGAAGCTCTCCAATTTGCTTCCTTCTGCCTAAATATCTCATCTTGTTGAATAAATAATTCTTTTTTTCCATCAGGAATCAGGCGAATGTGGCGATTTTCACCACTTTCCCAGGAAATGACTTTTTTAGCTTCTTTATCATAAATACCATACTTATACTCAATCTCACGGGCTGCTCCTTTGAGTGGAATTTCTGCCTCCCAGTTCGGAAAGTTTTCAGAGGACATGATCAGGGCTTTCGATTCTTCCCAGTTTCCCACTTCCGGATCATTTCCAATCACACATAATGAACAATTATCAGGGAGACGTGCAGCCATTATTCGAAAACTCAGGACTTGAGAGTCTTTCTTCCTTTTTACTTTCTCTTGTTTTGAACGCCGGTGTAGCACACGGGTAAAGGCAGAGCTAAGGAGTGCATAATTCGGATGGCTTCGGGATCTCCAATAATCTCTGATCTGAATACTTTCAAAGCGACCTGAGCGGCTAGAGATATTTCTTCTGGGACCCCATTCTTTGTCGAATCGGCCTGAGTTTTCGTCTAATAAATAGTAATTATAGCTAAGCTCTTTCTCTTTTCCTTGAGGAATATTTAGGGTAATTCCCCAGGACCCGGCACCCAAATAATGCAGGGGAATTCCTCTCCCTTCATGGGCAATAGTACTTTGTTCTGCAAGAGACCCCGCTATGAAGAGTCTTTGTCCCCAGTGGGTGTAGTAGTGAATTCGAATTGTAAGCGTCATTATCTATTGGCTCCATTAATGTAGGGAGCAAATATATAGCAAAATTCGAATAGGGGAATGCTGAAAAATGAAGAATCTTACCAACCGCCGGAAGCCCCTCCTCCTCCAAAGCTACCTCCTCCGAAACCTCCGAAGCCTCCGCCGAATCCACCTCCTCCGCCTCCCCAAGAGCCACCACCCCCGCCTGGAAGGAATATCCATCCTCCGCCACCTCCTCTACGACCTCCTCTTCTGTAGGTGCCCCCTCCGCCATCATTGCCCCCTCCTCCGCTTCCACGGCTCAGGTAAATAAAGACAACAATGATCAAAAGCAATACGATTAGATTTGAGATGTCAGAACTAGGCTCAATATTCCTTCTGGGAGAATAATAATCCCTGAGGGCTGCGTCATCATATTCTCCTTTCGCCAAACCTGCTAATATTTGAGATGCATTGCTGAGACCCGTATAATAGTCTTGAACCTGAAAGGAGGGTTTCATGTATTGCTCCATGATATTTTTGGCCACGATATCAGGGACAGCTCCTTCAAGACCATATCCCACTTCTATACGCATTTTTCGAGAATCCGGATAGACCGCAACTAAAATACCATTGTCATTACTTGCGCCTCCAATGCCCCAGGTTTCAGCTACATCACCAGTATACTCTTCCAAACTTCTTCCTGCTGGAAGATCCATAATGGCAACAGCTATCTCATTTGAAGTTGTTTCCGCAAAATTTGTCAGAAAACTATTTAACTGGGTCCTTTGCTGAGGACTCAGGACATTTTTAAAATCATTGACAAATCCAATTTCCTTGGGAACCTGTGAGAATAAGAAAACAGGAAAAAGAAGAAAGAGAAACCCTATGAGGCGATTTTGCATGTTGGGGTATAAGGAGATATAAGAACTTTACGTAAAGAGGGACAGAAAACCCAAGAAGTTGGATTTTCTGTCTAAACTTTGCTTTTAATTGAAGTTTACACTAGGGGCTTGCTCTGCTCCAGCTGAAGCTTCAAAATTGGCTACTTTGCTATATCCAAAGAAATTGGCAAAGAAGCTCGCAGGGAATTTTGCGATATGTACATTGTAGTCTTTGGAGGCATTGATATATCGTCTTCTTTCTGTACTGATTCTATTTTCTGTTCCTTCCAATTGAGCCATCAAATCTTTGAAAACTGTATTGGATTTAAGGTCAGGATAGTTTTCTGAAACAACCAGAAGTCTTGAAAGAGAAGAACCTAAAGAGCTTTGGGCCTCCATAAATTCTTTCATCTTTGTTTCATCACCCAGATCGTCACTATTTATCTGTACTTGTCCTACTCTAGCTCTGGCATTTGTGATATTTTCCAGGGTTTCTTTTTCAAACTCACTATATCCTTTAACCGTCTCTACCAGATTCGGAATCAAATCAGCCCTTCTTTGGTACTGATTTTCAACTTGTGCCCAATTGGCATCAACCTCACCTCTTAATTCGGCCAGGGTGTTTTGTTGGGAAATTCCACATCCTCCAACGATGGCTGCGAGGATTAGAATGATAATTATTGCTCTATTCATTTGATTATTGTGTATGTTTTAAGCTAGATATTTCTTTATGGACGCCAAAATATCTAAAAAGTTTCTATTTAAAACCAAATATCTTTCGCAAGTCGAAAGGTGTTACAATGGGCGTCAACGATATCTCGAATATCCGGCGAATAACCTCCACCTAAGGATATAACCAATGGGAGGTCCATTTCGTGACAACTTTGCATAACAAATCGATCTCTTTCTTTACAGCCAGCCTTGGTCATATTTAATTTTCCCAGCTTATCACTTTGCAACACATCTACTCCAGCCAGATAGAAAACCAGTTCCGGGTTAAACTCAGCTATAAGTTTCGGCAAGGTATCCTTGAGTATGCTTAGATAAATTTCATCTTCACTATAAGCAGGCAAACTGATATCCAAGTCAGATATTTCTTTCTTCAAAGGATAATTGGCCTCACAATGTATACTAAAAGTAAATACTCGATCCTCTTCTCGAAATATCTCAGCAGTACCATTTCCCTGATGAACGTCCAGGTCTATAATCAAAATTTTTTGATACTGAGCTTTCGACAAAACATAATTACTCGCAATAGCTATGTCATTTAGTATACAAAAGCCTTCTCCATGATCTGTATAGGCATGATGTGTACCTCCAGCACCATTTATAGCAACCCCATATTTCTCTGCATAGCCAATATTTTCGAGGGTTCCCTGAGCAATCACTCTTCCTCTTTCCAGCAATTGAAGCGAATAGGGGAATCCGGTTTTCCTGATTTCTTTAGGACTCAGTTGCTCTTGACAGAGTTTTATCCAGTAATCTTCAGTATGGGTAAGAAGAATAATTTCTTCCTCCATTACTTCAGGTACATAAAGATTTTCTTTCTCGATTGTCCCCTCATACAACAGCTGCTCTGGAATCAATTCATACTTTTCCATCGGAAACCGATGGTTCTCTGGGAGCGGATGTTTAAAAAGTGGAGACCAGGCAATCTTTAGCACGAAATGGGTATTTTATTAAGGGAATTTTATACTATTGGGAGAAATGATGGGAAATTATCAGGAAATCTTCCAACCCTGCAAATTCAGGGCACTCTTTTATCCATATAAATCAGCATAAAGCCAGGCCACAAGAAACACCCTTAACAATTAAGAAATACGCTAATTATGAAAAATGTAACTCAGAAGCTTAGTGCAGTGTTTATGCTTGCACTCCTAGTCAGCCTCAATGGCTGTTTTGTAAGTTTTGATTCCAAGGAAAAAATGGAAGGAAATGGAGATGTGGTAGAAATGAGCATGGATCAGGACGATTTTGAAGGATTGAGTGTAAACGGAGTATTCGATGTGCTTTTGCATCCGGGAGAAAGTCATTCGGTTACCATCACTGCAGATGAAAATTTGATGGAACATATAAAAGTTGAGGTGAAAGATGATGTATTGCACATCACTTCTGAAAAAGATTTCAAAACCAAGCATGCCATCAAAGTTGATGTGTTTGCTGAAGAGATCAATTATGTCCGAATAGGAGGAGCAGCAAATTGTGAGTCTACAGGGAGCCTGGAATCTGATGAAATAGAAATGAAGATAGCAGGAGCCGGGAATATCAAACTGGATCTGGATACTGATGAGCTTGAGGTAAGTATTTCGGGTGCTGGTAATCTGGAGTTGAAGGGGAATGCTGATGAAAGTAATATTGGAATATCGGGCGCTGGTAATCTACAGGCCTACGATCTCAAAACACATAAGACCCGACTCAAAATGTCTGGAGCCGGAAATGCAGAAGTATACGCTGATGAAGATTTAAGCATCAATCTTAGCGGTATCGGAAGAGTTTCTTATAAAGGAAGCCCAGAAAATCTGGAAAAAAATGTAAGCGGCCTTGGCGTCGTAAGCGAGGGATAGCTCAACATCTGTTGAACCCGCGGGCAAAGGCTGTTCGATTTAGAACAGCCTTTTTATTATTGCGTACATAAGGAAGCGCAACCTTTTAGGCATATATTTAGTCTGTAAAAGAAAAATAAAACATGAAATTCAGCCACATTTTATCCGCTGTAATCCTATCCATTTTAAGTGTTTCTCTTTTTGCACTTCCCATTCTTGATGAGAAGGATAAACGAGAATATAAGGTCAAAGACTTTCATAGTATTGAACTAAATGGGAGTTATGAAGTGATTCTGACCCAGGCCGATAATTCAGAAGTTATGATTGAAGCTTCTGAAAAGGTGCATGATGCCATTGAAGTTAAAGTTAAGAGAGGAGTATTGGTTTTTACTATGGATACAAAAAATGCTATCCTGAAAAAGACCAAGATTTATATCAGCAATCCTGACTTTGAAGGAATTCATATCCGTGGTGCTGCTAATGTTTGGAGTACTACAGGAGTGAAAAGTAAAGACCTGCATATTTTGACTTCCGGAGCAGGAGAAGTAGACCTGGACGTGAATGTGAATAATTTGGAGGCAGAAATCCACGGAGCTGGAAATATAAAACTGAGAGGACATGCAGATTCATCTTATATGAATATAGATGGGGCAGGGGGAATCAAGGCTTTTGATTTGGAAGTTGAGGAGTTAGATGTCGAATTGAATGGAGCTGGAACGGCTCAGGTCTATGCAGAAAATGACCTGGATGTCGAAATAAGAGGTATTGGTAAAGTAACCTATGAAGGTGATCCTAAATTACACAAAAACATTAGTGGATTGGGGCGCTTAAAACGAAGATAAATGAATATAAAACATATTGACGAAAACCCTGGTGGCTTTATGCGAAATCAGGGTTTTCTGTATTTCGGGGATTTGGAATAATTCTTATCTTATGAGTGCATTGAAAATCCTAAATTTCTGACTGTGAAAAAAGTAATTTTGCTGTTTTTGGGGGTCATCCTCCTTTCAGCCCAAAGCCAACCTGACAAACCCAAAAAGTCAAAGTCTGATCTTTTCTCCTCTGATGAGACCCTGGAAATGGTAATCAAAACTGACATTGATGCCCTATTTAAGGATCGGGGGGAAGAAAGAGACTATCATCCTGCTAAAATTACCTACAAGGATGCTAATTCCGAGGAGGTAAGTGTTCCCTTAAAAGTAAAAGTTAGGGGAAATTTTAGAAGAAAAGGGGGAATTTGCCGTATCCCACCTATTCGCCTCAATTTTGCCAAGGCTACTTCCGGAGGAACGATTTTCGAAGGAGAAGATAAAATCAAACTGGTGACTCATTGTCAGAAAAATCCTCCGAAATATACCCAGTACCTATTGCAAGAGTATTTGGTGTACCGTATCTATAACCTGGTCTCTGATTTTAGTTTTAAAGTGCGTCTGGTAAAGATTCGCTATGAAGATGAGTCTGGTAAATGGAAACCGATGGACACTTATGCTTTCATGATTGAAGATGAAGACTTAATGGCTGAACGGCTAGGGGGCGAAATTAAAGAGCAAGTCATGGTGCATCCCACGGGTGCTGATGAATTCCAGACTACTCTTATGGCGGTTTTTGCTTATTGTGTGGGAAATACAGATTGGTCCATCCCTCAACTTCATAATGTAAAGCTTCTTCTTAGAGAAAATCAACCGCTTATTCCTATACCTTATGACTTCGATTGGTGCGGAATCGTAAATGCACCTTATGCAATTCCGAATCCTGCCATATTTGAAGATCTACCGAATGTCCGAACAAGAAGGTATAGAGGCTTCGAACGGGATGAAGAAGTCTTTCAAGAGGTCTTCAAGGTCTTCAATGAGAAGAAAGATGAGATTTATGCTTTGTACAAAGACTGTGAAGGCATGATGGCTTCTCAACGTAAACTAAGCATCAAATACCTGGATGATTTCTACAAAACCATCAATACTCCTAAGCTAGCTAAGCGCAATATTTATAATCGGGCACGCTAGTAGGTAAATTATTCCATAAAGAATCTCATACTCGCCTGTTATTGCTTTGCCCAAGATTTGGATTAGCAAGGACAGGATTGTTGTGGTGAAAAAGAGTCAGATTTTAAATGTAATTTATCCTAACACTGTTATGGGTGATTTTTGATTTGCCAATAAATACATCCAGGAGGACGCATGCATTCAGCCTTGCTGCATAAGGATTGGACATGTTAAGGTTCAGAGCGAGAATAGATGCCTGGAGGTCTTACCTGATATCGATTATATTTCTTTGGTTTTAGGAAAACAAAGATGCCAAGCTAACTCCTAATACTGAGTTGAAATGTTTAAGGCGAGCTAAAAATAGGGTGGGGGAGTTAGAGAAAATAGAATGATTGTCAAATAAATTAAGCCTACAAGAGGTAGGGGGCATTGTCTCTGAAAGAGGTATAATTTTAAGCTCAAAATAGCTGTACGCCAGGGTTTGATTCTTACACTTGTATTTGAACGTAAAAGCCTTCGAATTATACTGCCCTGCATTTGATGCAAGAGAAACTACGTATGGCTTAGCCTTGCTGCATGACAATTATCCCAGATAGGGGTTCCTAACTAAATAAAAAAGGAGATGTGGGTTTGCCTTCATCTCCTTTTTATCTAACGACTTGCCTATTGCTTATTTAGGCTTCTTTTTACGATGTCTCTTTCTACTTATTCTCTTTTTTAATTTTTCGATCTGGTCTTCGCTCACATGTGGAGCCAAAACAACAGCCATACTATCGATCCTGAGTTTGGCTTCGTCCCGGAATTTTCTCATGTGCGCATGCATACGAGGTGCATATTCTTCCAGAATAGGCTGGACAGCTGCCTCTTGTTCAGGGGTAACTTCCATGATCCTTTTCATGTATTCTACATATCCATCCTTTTTGCTGAATTTTTCCCGCATTTCCTTCATTCGGTTGTCATGAAGGGTCTGTTGGGTGATGAAACCACCCGCGAAACCAATCATCAGAGTCAAAAGGATAAGTAATATGGATGCTATTTTCGGATTCATCCGATAAATTATTAATTGCTAACTAAATATTCGTTGACTATTTCATCATAGGATAGACCGGCTACGCCCAGGAGGCCGTCTAAACTTAAGCTACCTTCTGTCCCCCAGAAGGTGAGTATCCAGATAAATACTGCAACCATTGTGGGGAGGGAAACTCTCATAAACGCATAATTGATACCTGAAAACAAACCTACAGGTTTACGCGTTACATCAATTTCGCTCATTACCCTACTGGAAAAGAAGGGTTTAAACCTGAAATCCTGCGATCCCAATATATCTTGAAGCTCCAGTAATTTTCTTTTTTCTTCTCGCAAATTTCCATCTTTTTCCAATGCATCAGAAAGCATAGCTTCTTCTCCCTGATCAAGTTTGCCATGCAGGGATCGATGCAATAACTTATGTAAATTATTTTTGTCCATATGAATAGATCGGTGTGTGTCTTTATTTATGTAAGGGCTCCAGAATCACTTTCAACTTCTTTTGAGCTCTCGATAATCTTGAAAGCACAGTCCCCATGGGTATATTCAAAATCTCAGCCACTTCCTTTGTTGAGTATCCCTCTATCATCCTCAATACAATTATACTTCTAAATTCTGTTGATAATTGGAGAATTCCTTTTTGTACCATTTCCTGTATATCTATTTGTTCAGGAGTTAATCCATGATCTGGTATTTCTATTTGGTATAATTCAGTATCTGTTGATCTGAAGATATTCAACCTTTTCCGCTTTTTGATAGCATTTAAGGAAAGATTGATAGCAATCCGGGTTAGATAGGTACCCAAAGATGATTCTCCTTTAAACTTGGCCAAAGAACGATAAAAACGAATAAACACCTCTTGTCCTACGTCTTCTGCTTCCTGACAGTTCCCCAACATTCCAATAACTGTCCTAGCGATTTGGTGCTCATAACGCTCAACGATCAATTTGAATGCTTGCTTGTTCCCCTCTCGTACTTGCGAGATCAGTTCGATATCTGTAAGGGACTCTGTTTGCACCAATTTTGTAATCGTTTTCCTTTTAGACAGCGGCAAAAGTGAATATATTCCAATAACGGCATATTTTTTATCTTAGGCTTAACCCAAGACTATTTTCCTATGTGTGGCAGATATACTTTTACCGCTAAACCCGATCCAGCTCTTGTGATACAGTCCCAGCAGCAGCAATTGGATCTTAGCCCTCGCTACAATATTGCACCAACGCAGATGGCGCTGATCAGTCCCATGCATGATCCGGAGCATATGCACTTTTATCGTTGGGGTTTGATTCCACATTGGGCGAAAGATGCGAAGATTGGGTATAAAATGATCAATGCACGATCAGAAACCATATTGGAAAAAGCTTCTTTTAAAGGCCCCATGAAAAATCAACGTTGTCTGGTTTGGGGAGATGGATTTTATGAATGGAAGAAAGAGCTTGGAGGAAAGCAGCCTTATTATATAGGCTTGAAGGAACATAAACTCTTCGCGATGGCCGGATTGACTTCCAGTTGGACTTCTCCGAAAGGAGAGGAGCTAAGGACTTTCACCATCATAACAACCGAGCCTAATGAACTCATGGAAGAGATCCATAATCGTATGCCTGTAATCCTTCCTACCGAACAACAAAGTGCCTGGATGGATATAGAAAAGGACCCCAAAGATTTATTAGAAATACTCAGGCCATTGTCTGCTGAATATATGCAGGCCTATGCAGTTGGAAATTCAGTGGGGAATGTGAGGAATGACCATGCCCAGTTGATTGAGCCATATACGCCTCCTCCGACTTTATTTGGTTAGTCTAAAGAAAGCCCAATTCGAGCTGTGCTTCCTCAGACATCATTTCCTTATCCCAGGGAGGATCAAAGGTTAACTCTACTTCCACTTCTTCAATTTCCTCAATTGTCAGAACTTTTTCTTTGATTTCCTCAGGAATAATTTCTGCGGCAGGACAAGCTGGTGCAGTCAAGGTCATGAGGATGTGTGCTTTTTTGTCTTCAGGAAATTTGATCTCATATATCAGTCCTAGTTCATATACGTTAACCGGAATTTCCGGGTCGTAAACGGTGCTGATTTGTTCGATTACGGCTTCTTTGCGCTCTAAATCTGTCATTTTATCCAAACATTTTCTTAACCTGATGAATACCTTCTACCAAACGATCGATTTCCTCGAAGGTATTGTAGAAGGCAAATGAGGCACGGACTGTTCCCGGAATGTCCATAAAACTCATGATAGGTTGTGTACAATGATGGCCGGTTCTGACGGCTATTCCCAAGCGATCCAGGATTGTACCTGCATCGTAAGGGTGGATATTTCCAATTAAAAACGAGATTAAGCTGGCTTTTTTTTCTGCCGTTCCTATAAATCGAATTCCTTCAATCTCTCCTAGTTTTTCTGTGCCATAACCCAGCAGCTCTTTTTCATATGCAGCTATGTTCTCGTATCCGATTTGCTGGATGTAATCAATAGCAGCTCCCAAAGCGATGGTATCAGCAATATTGGGGGTTCCTGCTTCAAACTTATGAGGAAGACCGGCAAAGGTAGTTCTATCAAAACTCACCAGATCAATCATATCACCACCTCCCATGTAGGGCGGCATTTCCTCTAACCACTTTTCCTTACCGTATAAAATCCCAATCCCGGTAGGACCAAACATTTTATGGCTGGAAAAAACCAGAAAATCACAGTCCAGCTCCTGCACATCCAAGCTGTCATGAGGGACTACTTGCGCAGCATCCAGAAGAACCGGAATTTCTCTTTCATGAGCGTGCTCAATTATTTCCTTTACCGGATTGATAGTGCCTAATGAGTTTGAGATATAGACGACTGAAATCAGCTTTGTTTTTTCACTTAAAAGTCCTTGAAAAGCTTCCATATCTAGTTCTCCAGCCTCAGACATTGGAATCACTTTCAATTCAGCTCCTTTATCCTCACAAAGCATCTGCCAGGGCACAATATTCGAATGATGTTCCATTGCAGAGATGATAATTTCATCTCCTTCCTGAATATACTTTCGTCCAAAACTGCTGGCAATTAAATTTATACCCTCAGTAGTACCACGGGTATAGATTATTTCATGCTCTTTTTCTGCATTGATCAATTTTTGCACCTGCTTTCTAACGCCTTCATAGGCATCTGTGGCCGTTTGGCTAAGCTTATGCACTCCCCGGTGAACATTACTATTCTCCTCTTTATAATAAGTATTTAGCCGATCAATAACGACCTGAGGCTTTTGAGAAGTTGCAGCATTATCAAAATAGACAAGCTCTTTTCCATATACCTTTTGGCTAAGGGTAGGAAAGTCCTTACGAATACTGGCTATGTCGAGTTTAGTATTTAGCACTAAAACCTATTTTCAATCTTTTTTTCAATAAAATCCTTTACAGGCTCCATGGAGATGTCATCTGCTACTTCCATTACAAAAGAGTGGACCAGCATTTTTCTTGCATGATCTTTCTTAATCCCTCTTGCCTGTAAATAGAACAGTGCCTCTTCATCCAATGATCCAAGTGTCGCTCCATGGCTACACTTCACATCATCTGCATATATCTCCAATTGGGGCTTGGTATAAATATTCGCCGTATCATCTAGCAGCACATTGTTGTTAGATTGAAAGGCATTGGTTTTCTGAGCATCCTGATATACATGGATTCTTCCATTGAAAACTCCAGTAGATTGATCCTTCAGAATACCTTTGTACAATTCATTGCTATATCCATCAGCTTTCATGTGGTCCACTTGGGTGTGATTGTCCACATGTTGAGTTTCTGAAAGCATATATAGGCCCTTGAGTTCAGAAGAAATATTCACACCATCCATTTTTATGTCGAGGTTATTTCTAACCAATTTCCCTCCCAGGGTGATGGTATGAATGGAGAAGCGAGAATCTCTGGCTTGATGAACGAGGGTTCTATCAATGCTTGAAGCTTCATCACTTTCCAATTGAATTTTTACATACTCTAGTCCGGCATTTGCATCTACGAAAATTTCCGTAACCTGATTCCTCAGAGTAGGGGAGTCCGCGAGCGAATGGTAGCTTTCGACAACCTGAGCTTCTCCATTTCTTCCAACTACAAACATATTTCTATGTTGCATGGTAGTAGATTGCTCTTTATTATCGGCTAAATGCAGAATCTGGATAGGCTTCGAAGTAGCTTTTCCGGTAGGAACCCCAATAAATACCCCATCTCCAGCATAGGCCGTATTGATTGCAGCAAAAATATCAAGGTCAGGACTTACAGCTTTCCCAAAATAGGTTTCGAAAGCTTCCTTTCCTTTTCCTGCAATATTCCGGAGATCATTTATAATCAGACTTTCTTCATTATGGCTAATGGAAGAAAGTTCCTCTCTAAATCTACCATTGATGAAAACCAGTACATCTGATTCCAGATCGGGAATGAGATATGGTTTGATATCGGTAAATGGACTTTCCTGTGCCGGGCTAAATTCTTTCTTTACTAAAGCCTTTAAATCCGTGTATTTCCACTCTTCCCATTTCTTCGTTGGGATTTGAAGGTTTTTTAGAGCTTCAGCTGCAATGGCTTTTTGGTCCTCAACTGCTGCTATTCCCTGACCTGCATCAAACTGTGCAATGAAAGCCGTCCTTTGTTGTTCCAATTCCTGGATTTTGTTTGCCATGTTTCAGAAAACAATTTAGGTTAAACAGCTTCTGGCTCAAAGAGACAGAAGCTGTTTAACCTAAATTGTTTTCTGAAA
>JBCBRM010000079.1:0-27837 GCA_039819665.1 Bacteroidota bacterium | reverse complement strand
TTCAGGTTTTCTATGGTTTGCTCCTGAATAAGGTCTACGACGATCTGGCTATTAATCTCGGCTTGCTGCTCCATGCGAATCTTTCTGGAACGGGCTCGGTAGAAGTAGAAAATGCATAAGCCTGCGACTAGTAGAAAACCTAAAAGGGAAATGAGTAATTGTTTGGATCGTAATTCGGTTTCTTGTTGTGCTTGGACCTTTTCTTTTTCCTTTCTTTCTGTATCGTAGTGGACCTCAGAGAGACGGGTAATGGTTTCGTTACGGCTTTGATTTAGGCTATCGCTGGTCGCTTTATGTATTCTGTAATATAAAAGTGCAGAATCTTCCTTACCCATGTAGTGGTAGGTATCTGAAAGGGTACGATACATACCCGCCAATTTTTCTCCTTCTTTATGCTTTTTTGCAAGTGAAATGCCTTTTTCTAAGGTATCAATAGAAGCCCGGAATCGGCCGAGCCTTCGATGAATTCCCCCTAAATTCCAATAATCCAGTACTTGACGAGGGTAATTCTTGATGGTGGAGTGATGGACAAAAGACTGGGTGTGATATCTTTCAGCTTCCTTATATAGGGTTTGTGCAGCTTGAAAATCCTTATTGATGATATCGTCCCCTGACACCCTATAGTAGTGGCCAATATTGGTGAAATTATTAGGCCTGTTGAGTTTCTTAAATATGGGAAGTGCTTTGTTTATTTGACCGCTTTCGAGATAGATATTGGCACGAAGTTCTTCTGCACGGTCTTGACGATCTTTATAAAATTTACTTTCAGAGCTATCGGGTATTGATTCGAAAACTTTCATTACTTCCTCGTGTTCCTCCCAGGCAATTTCAAACTGTCCCCTATCTTTAAAATACTCCCCTAAATCTATTCGAACATCTATGATCTTATAGGGTTTGGGTGTTTCAAGTGTTTCAAGTGTTTCAAATATTTCCAAAGCTTTCCTGGAAAATTTCAGGGCTTTATCATCCGCTCCCATTTCCCTGTAATTGTAGCCCATTTCTTCGTAAACCGCAGCAATCCCTTTTTGATCATTAAAGGGTTTCCATTTCTCAAGACTTTGAGATAAGTAATTTTCAGCCACAGAGAATAAACCTGCATATCTATAATAGGATCCCAGCCTGTAAAGCCATTTTGCTTCTTCTTTCTTTAATTCATTCTCTTTGCTATAGCTAAGGCCTTCTTTCACATAAAAAATAGAGGAATCCAAATTGGTGTTGAACAGGGCATAGGCACGGTTTTGATAAAACCTTAATTTGGGATGGGCTGTATTTGATTTCGAATCCCCTTCCCCTCCATTTTCCGGACTGCATGAGGTTAGTAGCAGAAAGAGGCTACATATGATAGCCCAAAAAATGGAGAGAGATTGGGAATTGAACATGTGAGTATTGTTTCAGTTCGTGTTTAAGGATCAGCCTCCGCTACCACCTCCTGGTGGTTTGCTGCCACCAGAAGTTCCTCCTCCCACTGATCGGGCTATGTGCCTACGACTCAATTTATCAATTATTGGGAAATCTGGGTAGCCCATATTTGGAATATGTGCCTCTTTACCCAATCCAGGTTCTTGATAAAGCAGTCCTATGGAATCAGGATCTTCCTCAGCATCTCCAAGATCAACTCGAGAGAAGCCTACCCGTTTTAGGCTATCTTCGGAGTAACTGTCGCTGTCTTCATAATCAAAGGGATCATAAATGGGATAAGAACCCCCACTAATATCTCCCGCTTCAACATAGACTACTTCAACTTCAATAGACTCCAGATTACTCCAGTCAGATTTGTTGAAATAATAGAGATAATCGTTGGGATGCGAATTGATTTGAGAAGTGGCAGCAAATAGAAGGAATCTAACCTGAGCCACTTTTCCTTTCTTACTTTTTGCCTGAGGCTTTCTTTGGTATATCTGGAAGCCATTCGGTACAGATATACATACCCCAAGGTAATAGATTTCCATGCCCTTGTCTGGCGACAGATATTTCTGTTGCAGACTGATATAGGGCTTTAAACTCATCATAGGTTTAGGATTGTAGAGTGAATGTTGCGCATATTGTATATATCAAAATTGAATCCGTGCCTCCAGGTCTGCTAGACTCAGGGGCATATCTGCAAATCTTACCAAGTCTTTCAGTTCGAAATGGGAGGATTCTTGCTCAAGGATTCCTTCTTTATCAGGACCCCAGCCAGGATGCTGATGAAGGAAGGATTCGGGATCTGCTAATAATTTTGCCAGGAATACTTCGGCTATTATCTGACCTCCTAAAGGTCCTAATTGTGTTCCGTCATGATAGTGTTCAGCTTCCTGAAGCACATAATACCAAAGCGGGGTTTCTTGATTTGGGCTTAGTTTTTTTAGGGCTTTGATACCCATTTTCTTTGCGAGTGCCTGCCCTGAAGGCAATTCAAAACTCAATCCTCGGCGCAGGTTTTGTTCGGCCATGCTTACCGCTTCTTCCTCATCTCCCGGAATTTTTGACATGGGGCCAGCCATAGAGGTGTCTATCCTTTGAGAATATTGGGGCCCAGGATGGTCTTCGAATTCTAGGAAACGATTCCATTGAAGGCTGAAATAATCCGGGAGCTTTCTTCCTCCCCGCAAATCCTCTTCCCGCTTATCGAAATCAAATATCTGGTAGGCTCTAGCCTCCGCTCGCCCAGTGTGGGGATTTCGGGCATTTGGAATTTCATTTAAATAATAGGAGGGACGGATCATACTATGCCCCATTCTATAGGCCGCTCCGGTAAATTCAAGTGGGAGGTAGGTGAAAGAGGCATCTTGTAAATAACTGAGCTTTACTTTGGCCTTAGGGGCATCTGGGAGACTAACTTTGCTGTACAATAATTCTTCTCCTACAAGGCGCTTTAGGTAATCGTGGACAATGATCCATTGATAATGCCAGCACAATTGCTTTTTTGCCTCAGCAAAAATATCCCCTTTAAAAGAAGTACTTTTCAGTTTTTTGACTAGCTGATTGTGGACTTTGAGGAAAAGTAAATGCATCTGAGCAATCATAATGCTCATGTCATTGCGGAGATCTGCAATGATAGGCGATCCGGAAGGATCTCTGGGCAAATCATCTTCGCCCAGAGAGTTTTTTCCGATCTTCAACAGGTGGCTCTTATTTAGAAAAGAATTACGGTTTTCTCCGAATTTCCCATAAACGGAATCCAGATCCATGCAAGGGCTTTGATCTCCGACTATCCAGGCCTTTCCTGAAAATTTTTGCGGGATCGCTGTGATGTCATGGCTAAGAAATTGACCAAAATAGGTGTATGCTGCAGGGATACGTGGATTGGTTTTTGGTGTGCGACCCGTGTGCATTGCTTTTGCAAGAATGGATAATTCCTGCTCTTCTATTTCCAGAGCCGGTAAGTCTGGAAATATTTTGAACGTAACAGGTTTAATCCCGCGAGAAGTATGAGCTTTTCGGGATTTATCTTTCCTTGGCGATAATCTGAACGCACGAACAACATCCAATGATGAACTTCCGTGATTCATAGGGAGTTTATAAGAGGTTTTCGCGTAGCGAAACGGTGTTTTTCAGGTTGCGTATCTAAAAAGCTGTGTAAATAGTTAGCATGCTTTGCTCCAAACTCAGAAAAAAGACCATTTCACAAGTATTCTTTGTAAATGTTACTTTCGAGTTGAGCATAATTTCGAAATTCGTAGGAAATAGTCATATACCGGGAAACCGGTAGAAATAAAAAAAGGAGAGCCTATAAAGCTCTCCTTTCCGCATTTTTGCAAAATATTTTTACATGCCTACATAACTATTGAGCATAATTGGCATGATAAGCATCAATGTGTTCTCTCCCTCTTCCTGAACATTGGGTAAAATGATCCCCGCGCGATTGGGCTCAGAAAGTTCAATTGTGACTTCTTCCGTATCTACATTGGAAATCACATCAAGCAAAAGAGAGGCATTAAATCCTATTTCTATATCAGAACCTTCGTAGTGACACTTTAGGGTTTCTTTTGCTTCATTGGCAAAGTCCGGATCTTCTGTCGTGATTTCCAATTGATCTCCCTTTACAGAAAAACGAACCTGGTGGGTACTTTTATTTGAGAAGATATTTACCCTGCGCAGCGTACCCAGTAATTCTGTTTTTGAGATATAAAGAGTATTTGGATTATCAACCGGAATTACGTTTTGATAATCGGGATACTTCTGATCAATCAGGCGACAAACGAGCAATAAGTCATCCGTTTGGAAGAAGGCATTGTTCTCATTGTAGTGAATGATCACATCCTTGTTTTCATTAGGATCCAACGAACTTTTCAGGAGATTAAGCGCCTTTTGAGGAACAATAAAGTTTGTTGCTTCCGGTACACTTACATCAACTCTTCTATATCGAACCAGGCGATGGGCATCCGTAGCAACGAAAGTCGCACCTGACTCATTTAGATCGAAATAAATTCCATTAAGGGCAGCTTTATCTTCATCTGTAGAAGCGGCGAACAGCGTTTTACTCACAGCCTTTAATACTGTATGCATAGGCATACGAATCGACTCTGCATGTTCAGGCTGAGGAATGAGGGGAAAGTCCTCTCCATTTTCGCCACTAATTTTGTATTTACCATTTTCGGAGTTGATTTCAACCCCAAAGTTATCCTCATCTATAGAAAAGGATATCGGTTGCTCCGGAAGTGCCTTGAGGATGTCCTGAAGGATACGAGCAGGGATAGCCACTTTCATACTTTCCCCATGTGCCTCTACAGGCAATTGGGTTTGCATGGAAGTCTCCAGATTTGTAGTGGAGATTGTGAGGCTGTTGTTTCCAATTTCGAAAAGAAAATTTTCGATAATAGGTAATACCGATCGTGAGGGTATAGCCCCAGATATACGGCTTAACTGCCGCGACAATGAAGTCGAAGAGACGATGAAATTCATAACACGCTGCTCTTAAGGAGGTTGGGACTTTCTGAGCAAGAGCAAGGACCGCCCCTGACCAGGAAGTGTTCTCAACAAAAATAAGAATCTTTAAGTAAAGATGAGAAAATATTTTGTAAGTACTAACTTGAAGCTTTAAAAAAAGCGGATGCAGATCGTATTTGAGGATATTGAAAAATATATTGAGTCTTATAGTTCTGAGGAACCGGAGCTTTTGAGAAAATTGAGAAGGCGGACGCATGTGGAAGTACTCTATCCCCGCATGCTTTCCGGGCCTTACCAGGGAAGATTACTGGCCATGATTTCCCAATTGGTAAGACCAGAACGAATTCTGGAAGTGGGAACTTTTACCGGTTACTCTTGTATCTGTTTGGCGGAGGGCTTAGCACCTGGGGGGAAGATTGTCTCTCTGGAATTGATTAGAGAAAGAGAGGACTTCATTAGAAAATGGCTGAAAGAGGCAGGCATTGAAGAGCAGGTAGAGCTGATTTTTGGAGATGCTTACAATACTTTGCCAAATCTTTCAGGAGAATTTGACCTCGTTTTCCTGGATGCTAACAAGGCAAGATACCTCGATTATTACCATCTCGTTTTCCCTTTACTCAAAAAAGGAGGACTAATTTTAGCAGATAATGTGCTTTGGGATGGAAAAATTCTCTCTGATACGTATACAGATAAAGAAACCCTGGGCATCCGTGCCTTCAATGATTTCGTTGCTCAGGATGAAAGGGTGAGTAAAGTCTTGCTTCCTATACGCGACGGCTTGTACCTCATTCGGAAAAACACATGAAATTGAGAGCCTTTCTTACCTTTGCTTGATATTAGCTGAAGGGAACTTGCAATAAGATTGGGCTATTTTTTATTTTAAGGTTCTGAATATCAGGCAACCCTATGAAAAAATTAGTTCTCATCTCCCTCATCATGATGCTGGGCCTTTTTATTAACCTAAAGGCCCAGGATGTACCCCCTACTGTATCTTATTGTGATGTCGAAATAAAGCTGAGCCCTGATGCACAAACCCGAGTCAAAGAATATTACCGTCAAATCGTGGCCAGCCCTCGTTATTTCAATGAGATGGTGAAAAGAGCCCAACTCTATATGCCATTTATAGAAGAGGCGTTCGATCAATACGGTGTTCCCAAAGATTTAAAATACCTGGCCATACAGGAAAGTGCACTACGGGCAGATGTCGTTTCCAGTTCCAAAGCAGTTGGATTCTGGCAATTGAAAGATGGAACGGCCTCAGATTTGAATTTACAGGTAGATGGAGATGTGGATGAAAGGATGCATATTTTCCGTTCCTCCCAGGCCGCCGCCAAATATTTGAGTGAAGCCAATAAAGGATATGCCAATTGGGTGTATGCCCTGCTTTCCTATTATGAAGGCCCTACTGGTTCGGTCCCCTATACCAATCCGGACTATTATGGAGAAACAGCAATGCACATCAGTGCAAATGATCATTGGTACATCCTGAAAGCTATTGCAAATAAGCTGGCTTATGAAGAAGCCTTGAGTTCGAATGAACGTCCGGAACTTTATCTTATGCCCTTTGTTGCGAAATCAGGTACCCCTGTTAAAGAGCTTTTACAAAAACATAGTGTAGCAGAAGAAGAGTTTTTGCGCTACAATAAATGGATCAGAAATAGCAAAAGGATTTCTCGCAAAAGCGACTATACCTATTATATAGTAAGAAGCGGAAGTAGCTATATAGGGCATATTCCTGATCCACTTAAGGTAGAAGCGGAGGGAAAACTGGCAGACAGGAAAGTATTGGAATCAGCTCCGACCGTAGGAGATCTTAAGGATCTTGAAAAAGAGCCTACCAGGGTATTCGCAGAGGCTCAACGAGTAAAAGAAGAAAAACCCATTCAGGCTTCCACTCAATCCATTTCCCAACCCAATCCAGTAAATGCTAATATATTTGCTCCCAAAGCCATCGATATCTATGCCCAGATGTCTGGAGATTTTGTAGAATTTCAGCTTCGTCATGATCTGGATTATGGGATAGAGTTTTTGGAATATACTGGCTATACACGGGTTGCTGAAATTGCGGATAGATATAAAAAGGGCCTTGCCAACTTCCTTTTGTATAATGGATTGGTTCCGGGAAAAGAGCCAGAAAAAGGGAGCATCATTTATATAGAAAGACCCGAAAGGAGGTCCTACCATATTGTTGAAGAAGGTGAGTCTTTGACAGATATAGCTGCAGATCACCTCTCATCTGTTGCTCGAATTCAGAATCGAAATCGAATGTCTCCTTCCAACTTCACCATTTATGTAGGACAAAAATTGTATCTGAAGGATCGTAAGCCCAAGGACGAAAAAATCATCATACTTTCGGCAGATGTAGAAGAGTTTGAAGAAATAACAGGAAAGGAAACTGAGATTCCTGAGCAGAAAGAAAATAAACCTCCTAGCGTAGAAACTCCCGTTACTGTAATGGAAGAAGTCTTTGAGGAAAAAGAGGAGAAAATGAGCCCTCCTCCTATTGCTGCTGTAGAAGAAAAGACGGAAGAGAATACTGCGGAGAAGGTGGTGAATAATACAGAGGAAGCCATGCAGTTTTTGAATCCTGAATCCAATGATTTTAAACCGGTTTGGGTACAGCATATCGTAGCAGAGGGAGAAACGCTCTGGCAGATTTCCCAAAAATATGGAACACAGGTAGACCTGATCAAGAAGATCAATAAGTTGGAAAGTGATGAAATTATTATGGGACAATACCTTCGAGTGCTTGCCACCAAGAAATTTTAAGAAAGAAAATATTAAATACTACAAGGCCCGCTTCATTGAAGTGGGCTTTCCTTTTTTAGGTATTCGTAGTAGATGTAAGGATTTTATGGGAAATCTTAACCCTTTTGAAAAATACACGTACATAAGTATGTAATCTGAAAAGATTAGAAACATACACACAAAAAAACTCCATGTTTATATTATTGGCTTGTTTCCTGATCATCATTTGGCTCATGACTACTCCGGGTAGCATGATGGAAGTATGGGGAAGTAATTCTCTGGGTTTTGGTATGAAACTTCTTTGGTCAGGTGCTATGTTAGTTCTTCCCATTTTGGGATCTGTAGCATGGATAGTAAACGGATAAAAATACAGGCGGAACACGCCCTAAAATAGTTTCCTCATAAGTATAATAGTCATTACACGCTAGCCTCCTCCTTCCGGGGAGGCTTTTTTTATTGTCCTATTTTCTTATTCTCTATATTTGTCATATGAATACCAATGAAGTCATTTGGCAAGTACTCAGATCGGGTTTTCCACTCCTGATCCTGGTTGTCTACGGCATGCTGATAACCAGTGTCTGGCGCAGTGAAAAATTTAATCAGAGCCAAAGATGGAAATGGACTTCTATAATAGCCCTCCCAGGCATAATCGCATTCATTATCTTTCTGACTGTCGCCAATATGGAGATAGAAAGCCAGATTTTCATGAATGTGATGTTTATCATATTGATTTTTCTACCCTTCACTGGCGTTTTTGCCTGGTTGGTGGGTACGAGGTAGGAGTACGTGCTCAAATGTTGAGGTGTTGTAGTTCGGCAGTTTATTAACTATAACACTACCGCACTAAAACACTCCCTTATTCCACGGATAAGGCATAAACCGCAAAAGAAGCCAGCCAGTGCTCCCCTGCATAATCCCCGCTGGCAATATGAGGCAATGTCGCCAGAATGTGTCGATTCGCGGTTTCCAATAACAAATCTTTCCTCGGATCACCTTCTGGTAATACCTGAGCAATTCCCAGCATACACCAGCTACGGCTGAGGTTTAATCCATCCAAATGTACGATCTGACCATCACTGCGATCTGAAACAGTAGCTGGTTCTCGCAAATTGATGTTAAGGCTGGGCATAAAGCGACCATACCAATCCCTAAAAGATTCTGGCTTAAGTACCCTTCGCATGAGGTTTGCTTCTTCCAGGCAAGGGGAAAGAAAATCAGAACCTCCCGGTTCCCAGTCTGCTGGACAATCCGCATCAAATCCATAATAGCGAAGTGCTGTTATTTCAATCAGGCTTTTAAGCTCTTTATGACCACTACTGACTGCATAATCGTGAGCAAAAGACAACCCAAAGGCGGTATTGGGATGAACACCTGTACGGATGGGATAGGTTTGTCTAGGGAGAAATTCGAGGTATCTTTTTACGAAGGTTTCAGCCAGAGGCTCGAGATTTTGGCTCCAAATCTTACCATCTACATCCTCCCAATCTCTAAGCTCCTCTGCTAATTTGAGGAGCCAGGCCCAGCCATAGGTTCTTTCGAAAGATTTTCTACTTCTTTGCTTGAGATAGGATATTTCTGCTTGAATATTTTGGGCAGTCAGGTTTTGAGAAATAGAGTTACGAATTTGCTCTGCTTCTGGTAAATCAGGAAAGAGTTTTAGCAGGCGAATCAACATCCAGTGACCATGCACAGAAGAATGCCAGTCAAAGCATCCGTAAAAAGCAGGATGAAGGCGGCTCGGCCCCAGGATTTCCTTTTCGCTATTCATTACATGGCTGAGCTTATTGGGAAATTCTGTACCAATGCAATGAAGCGCCAACTTTGCGAAATGAGAAGCACCCGCTTCGGTAAGACTGGGTCTTCCACTGGCTATATCTATGTCAATATAGGCTACACTATCTTTTTCCTGACTTAAGCCAAGTTGCAGACAAAAAAACAAAAATAGAGCAAGGAAACCCCGCTTGGAGGAGAGAATAGGAAGGCTTGTCGACTGCATGTGTACGAATATATAAATTCCTTGTTCAAATCACAGCTTGGATTGTATATTGAAACTTCATCTAACGCAGAAATAATGAGAACTATTACGCTAGCAAAACTATCAACTGTTTGGCTGATTGCGATCCTGGTCTTTTTGGCTCCGGATGCAATGGCCCAGAAAAAGAAGAAAAAGAAAAATGCGGAGCCGGAAGTAGCTACGATGAGCTATGATGAGGGATTATATGATGCCCTTACCTGGCGTTCGATCGGACCCTTTAGAGGAGGCCGTTCCGCAACTGTAACAGGAGTACCCGGAAACCCAACCCTATTTTATATGGGTGCTACTGGTGGAGGAGTTTGGAGAACAAAAGATGGGGGCTCCACCTGGGAAAATATTTCCGACGGATACTTTGGGGGTTCAATTGGAGCTGTCGCCGTTTCCGAATACGACAATAACATCATCTACGTAGGAGGGGGTGAAGTAACTGTCAGGGGAAATGTTTCCTCTGGATATGGTATGTACAAATCCATGGATGCAGGGAAAACCTGGGAGACCATTGGTATGGAAGGCTCTCGCCATATTCCCCGTATCCGCATTCACCCCAAAAATCCTGAACTGGTATATGCCGCAGTGATGGGAGACCTATATAAGTCTTCAGATGTACGTGGGGTCTATCGTTCGAAAGATGGTGGAGCAAATTGGGAGAAAGTATTGTTTGTAAATGAAGATGCAGGTGCCGTGGACCTCGTCATGGATCCCAATAATCCACGTGTACTTTATGCAAGTACCTGGAGAATCCGCAGAACCCCCTACAGCCTGATTTCAGGAGGAGAAGGTTCTGGGCTTTGGAAAAGTACCGACGGTGGTGATAACTGGACTGAGATTACCGGAAATAAAGGATTGCCCACAGGAGTTTGGGGAATCAATGGAGTTGCTGTTTCTCCTGCCAACTCTAACAGAGTTTGGGCAATTGTAGAAAATAAAGATGGCGGAGTCTTCCGTTCAGACGATGCAGGAGAGACCTGGAGGAAGCTAAATTCAGATCGTTCGCTACGTCAGCGTGCCTGGTACTACACCAAAATTTATGCTGATACCAAAAATGAAGATGTGGTATATGTAATGAATGTTGCCTACCACAAATCTACAGATGGTGGTCGTACCTTCAAAGCTTCTAATGCTCCTCATGGAGACCACCACGATCTTTGGATCGCTCCCGAAGATCCCATGAGAATGATCATAGCAGATGATGGGGGAGCTCAGGTTTCTTATGATGGCGGTGAAAACTGGTCTACCTATTACAACCAGCCTACGGCTCAGTTTTATCGTGTTACGACCGACAACCATTTCCCCTACCGCATCTACGTAGCCCAGCAGGACAATAGCACGCTGCGTATCGCTCACAGAACCAATGGAGGTTCGATAGGTGAAAGAGATTGGGAACCAACAGCAGGTGGTGAAAGTGCACATATAGCCGTTGATCCGGATGATAGCGATATTGTCTACGGAGGTAGCTACGGTGGCTTCCTGACTCGTGTAAATCATAAGAGCGGAGAGACCCGTTCGATCAATGTATGGCCAGACAATCCTATGGGAGCTGGCGCAGAAGCCATGAAGTACCGATTTCAGTGGAACTTCCCCATATACTTCTCTCCTCATGATGGGAACAAACTCTATACAGCTTCTAATCATATTCATATGAGTACAGATGAAGGACAATCCTGGAAAGTGATTAGTCCTGATCTGACTAGAAATGATGCTTCAAAACTAGGTTCATCAGGAGGTCCTATTACGCAGGACAATACCAGTGTAGAATATTATTGTACGGTATTTGCGGCTTGTGAATCTCCCTATGAAGAAGGCTTGCTCTGGGCAGGATCAGATGATGGTTTGATCCATGTGAGTAAAGATGGGGGAGAAAATTGGGAGAATGTTACCCCTCCCACCAGCATAATGCCTGAGTGGATGATGATCAATAGTGTGGATCCAGATCCATTCACCAAAGGAGGTCTTTATGTAGCAGGAACCTTGTATAAAGCAGGTGATTATGCACCTTACCTCTTCAAAACCAAAGATTACGGAAAGACCTGGACGAAAATCACCAATGGAATTGCCGAAGAAGACTTTACCCGTGTAGTAAGAGCCGATCCCAAAAGACAAGGATTGCTTTATGCTGGTACAGAAGCAGGTATGTATATTTCATTTGATGATGGAGCCAGCTGGAAGCCTTTCCAATTGGACCTTCCCATTGTTCCTATTACTGATTTGACTGTAAAGAATGATAACCTTATCGCAGCCACGCAGGGAAGAAGTATTTACCTAATCGACGACCTCACTCCCTTGCATCAGCTAAATGAAGATATCGCTGCAAGTGAAATGCACTTGTTCAAGCCTATGCCTAGTTATCGCATGCCGGGCTTTGGTGGATTTGGGAGAGCAAGCAGAACCGCCGGGAAAAATCATCCGGGTGGCGTGATGGTACATTACTACCTCAAGGATATGCCAGCTGATTCGGTGGAAATGAAATTAAGTTTCCATGAAGCAGACGGTGATTTGATTAAAGAATATTCATCCAAAGATAAAAAGACTGCCAGATGGTTTGAAGGTACAAAAGAAGGCATGAATCGCTTCGTTTGGAACATGATGTACGAAGATGCAAAAACGTTTAAAGGCCTGATCATGTGGGCAGGTTCTACCCGTGGTCCTCGCGCAGTACCTGGAACTTATAAGGTGAAATTTACGGTGGGAGATGAGGAACAGGAACAAGAATTCGAAATTCTGCCTGACCCCAGAAGTAGTAGTAGCATCGCAGACATGCAGGAGCAATTTGACTTCATGATTGCAGTTAGAGATAAATTGACTGAAACGCATGAAGCTATCATTGATATCCGCAAAGTCCGTGGACAACTGGGGCAATTGAAAGAGAGAATTGCCGATGCTGAAGATATGGATGATGTGATGGATAAGATGAAGCAGATCAACAAGGACATGAAAGCGGTCGAAGAGGCCCTTTACCAAACCAAAAACAGAAGTCGTCAGGATCCCTTGAATTTCCCCATCAAGCTAAACAATAAACTGGCCCACGTAGGCGCCCTGAATAGCCGTGGCGACTTTAAACCAACCGAACAATCCAAAGAGTTCTTCCAGGAAGTAAGCGGAAACATCAATGAACAGTTGGATAAGTGGAAGAACATTCGCGAAAAAGATATCCCGGAACTGAACAACATGGTTAAGCAGAAAAGTGTAGATGCGATAAACATCAAACGCAAGAATGAAGCTGACCAGGGGTAAGCACAATTGAGATAAAAAGAGCCGCATGCATTGCGGCTCTTTTTTTATGCAATTTTTAAAAGAAGAATTAGAAATTTTCCCTACTTTCTCTAACCAATAGCTACTAATACAAAAACATGCCTGAACTCAATTTATCCAAAGTACGTGCGCACTTCCCTGCCCTCGACAAAGAGTGGATTTTTATGGACAATGCGGGTGGTTCTCAAACCTTGAAGCCCATTGTTGATCGCATCAGCGAGTATTTTTATACTTCGGATGTCCAGCACGGAGGTTCCTACGAAATTTCTCAACTTTCCATGGATAGAGTAGATGCCGGGACTGCATTTATGGCGGAGTACATCAATGCCAAACATCCATCAGAAATCGTGATGGGCGGTTCGACTTCCCTTGTGCTGCGGATACTTTCCATAAGTTTGGGCAATACCTTCAACATAGGAGATGAGATCATTGTGTCGGGTTGTGATCATGAGGCGAATGTCAGTCCCTGGATGGACTTACAAGGAAGAGGAATTAGGGTGAAAGTCTGGCAGGTAAATCCGGAAAGCTGGCAGTTTGAGCTGGATGATTTGGCTAAATTAATGTCAGATAGAACTCGTCTGGTGGCCCTTACCCATACCTCCAATATCCTTGGTACCCTAAATCCGGTAAAAGAGATCGCCAAATTTGTGCATGATAGAGGGGCTATGATTTGCGTAGATGGAGTAGCCCATGCTCCTCATCGCTTGATCGATGTGCAGGATACAGAGGTAGATTTCTATGCTTTTAGCTATTATAAAGTCTATGGGCCACACTATGCAATGCTTTATGGCAAGCAAGAGCATTTATTCAAGATTCCTGGTATCAATCACTATTTCATAGATGGAGAAAACTCCCCTTACAAATTCCAGCCTGGGAATGTGAATTTTGAATTTGCCTATGGCATGCTGGGATTAGGGGATTACTTGGAAGATATGTACAAGACACATTTTCCTGATAGTTCAGCGTCAAAGCGTGATCAGATGCAAGCTGTCTTTGATCTCTTTGCGGATCATGAAGAAAAACTCGCCAATCGCTTTCTGGATTTTCTAAATAGCCGTTCGGATATACGCATTATCGGTTTGGATTCTGGAGATAAAAATATGCGGGTACCTACGATCGCTTTTGTCCAGGGAAATCGGGACAGCGAAGAGATCACTTTGGCTACCGATCCCCATAAAATTGCTATTCGCTTTGGAGATTTTTATGCGAAAAAGTTGATTCAGGACCTTGATTTAGATGAGCAAAATGGTGTGGTTCGCGTTAGTTTTGTGCATTATAATACGCTGGAGGAGGTTGATAAATTGATTGGGGTTTTGGAGGGGATTTTATAATTTCTTTGCCACTTTTTCTCTCAAAAAGTGGCGCCGATCCTTCGGGACCTCAGGACTAAAGAGTCGGAACGAGAAGAGCTAGCCAACACACTCTCCATCCCCGAAATTCTCGTTCCATCTCCAACGCTCCTTTTTTGGGTCGAATATTATATATAAATATCTGTAATCCCGGCCTTAGTCTAAGAGCCGGGATCTCTAGCTGGTAATAAATGCTTCTAAACACGGACACGTGTCTTCCCGGGCCCCGTCGAGGGACCTACATCTCTTGTCATCTCCTTTCCCCAACTCAAATGAAGACTTGGAAAAACTGAGGTAAAGGTTTAGGCCCCTCCGCTGAGGTCGGGGGGACAGATTATCGAAAAATTTAATTCATCAACAAAGAAAGGCTATCAGAAAAGCGGGAAAGATTAGCAAGGCCTTCCTCTTCCTCAACCCTCACAAACTCTTTGGGGAAAAGACGGCTAATCCCGGAGTCATTATCATCTATGATGACAAATTGATCAGGTTCGAAGTTTTCGAGTAGCCATTGTTTAATGAGGGTGCCGCGATCAGGACGAATCGTAAAACCTTCTCCCATAGAAAGCATGCTGATAACTTCTCCCTCAATTCCATATTCTTTGAAGATAACTTGCAGCGCCTCCAGTGAAAAGAAGGATCGCCAATAGGAAGATATGACGATTTTTGCCCCACTCTCGCGTGTAATTTGATTGAGATTAGCTATGGCGTCTGGGCAAAAGTCCGCATTGAATGTATACTTCTTTTTTCGCTCTTGCTTTCGCCAGAATTGTTTGCCTCTGCCAGTGTTGAGGACGCCGTCTATGTCAAGGAAGATAATTTTGTTTGTTGTCATGGGTTTCTCTTGCCACTTTTTTAGGGAAAGATTGGCGCAAAAGCCATCAAGATTTTAATCTGGGCACAGGTTCTATATCGACCCCAGATCTTGAGGCCCAGTGCCAGTATTATTCTAAACTCAATTTACTCTTTCCCATCCACATCTGGAAGAATAAATGCAGCGAAAGGATTAGCTAATTCAATCATGGCTGCCTACAAAAGAAATTTTTCAAGAGGATCAACATAATGGATTCTTTTCATCCCATACAAATTTGGTTATCTCTGATTGAAGCCAGCGTTAAAATTAGAAAAAATCAGCTTACTCGGGCTGCATATGACCGATTATAATGAGAAATTAAAAGAGGAAAATAGTGGACACGCCCTAATTAAATTGCTAGATACAATGGAAATTCTACGTCAAGACCTGCAAGAAGCCCATCCTCAAGCTCGGGTATCTCTCTTGTTTCAGTATATGAAAGAAAAGGGACAAGCCCATTATGAAGAGGATGTGAGTCAATATCAACATGCCCTGCAGAGTGCTGCTTTAGCCGCACGACATAATGCTAATTATTTTATGTTAAGTGCTGCTCTTTTGCATGATATGGGGCATATGCTGGCTGAAGATCTTGAAGGCGAAATCAATCCGACGGAAAAGGATGATTTTCATGAAAATCTGGGAGCAAGTTTCCTTTCTGAATTTTTCCCTGCCTCGGTTACGGAGCCGATTCGCTTGCATGTTGAGGCCAAACGGTATATCTGTACGACAGATCAAAGCTATTTCAAAGGTCTATCCTCAGCTTCCCAGAAAAGTTTTATGCTTCAAGGAGGGAAAATGGATGAACAGGAACAAAAGGCCTTTGAGAATCATCCACACTTCCAGGAAGCTATCCAACTTAGAAAATGGGATGACCAGGCTAAAACAGTCGGCCTGGAAATCCCGGAGATTGAAGTATATGAATCGGTGCTTCTTAGGGCATTAAAAGTTTAGGATGATTTGATGGCGGTAGTTGGAAAGTTAGTTTTCTCGGAAAGAAGCACTTCTGCTTATTGCATGCCTGGTACAAAAGGGAGCCTTTTATCTGATCAACAGGAATAACTGACCAGGAATCAAACTCGATCCAGACTTCGATTTTACCCTGAAAAACCGGGGCTTCTTCTATCCCTCCAAGTAGAAGAATCTCTACTTTAGGATACAGAATTTTCTGAATATCAGTAGCAAGGTTAAGCTCTAATTTAAGCTGTGTGGGGATAAAATTATCGTTCAGTACCTTATCCGCCTGAATATAAAAGCCCTCCTCTATTTGAAAAGTTAAACGGGCACTCTTACAATCTATTGTTTGAATGATCCCACTTTCAGACGGGAGAAAGCGGAGGAAGTTCCCTTGCCCCCAGCCCTGTATAGGGATAAGGAACAAGAGAAATATTTTATAAGAGTTCATGGAGCCTTTCTTGAAGGGCCACCAATTCTACATCAAAATCTTTAGAATCGAGCAGGGAATAGAATTGAATTTTACCCTGAGGATCGATAAGAAGGTTGGAAGCCAGAACTACCTCATCTCTTGTCAGATTCGGCAATACGCCTTCGGGAGCATAGGAGGCGGCAGCTTTTCCTTCGGGGTCGAGCAGGATGGGAAAACTGAAGTTAAATCTGTCTTGCAGCTTTTCTTGTACGAGGCTCTGGTCTTCTTTTACATCAATAATTAGAACTTTTACATTCTGATCCTTGTATTGCTGAGCGATCTTCTCAAGGGTAGGGGCTTCCGCATTGCAAAAGGGACACCAGGTAGTGGCGAAGTGGACGACAAGGAATTTTCCCTCGTAGTCAGAGAGTCGCTTTGTGGATCCGTTGAGATCTGTAAGTGCAAATTCAGGAGCTTTTTCTCCCAGATTATATTGGTTTTCAAGAACGATTTCATGGGCTTCTTCGATTGAACGTGATTGAACGGTGTTTGAATTGTTTACGGATTCTGCCGTTGAGCAAGCCACTGCTGTAAAAGCAAGGATGCACAGGATTAGATAAACATAATCCGTTATCGGTTGCATGTCCAGGAAGTAATTTTCTGCTTTTGTTCGCATATTTCTGTGTTTGCTGTGTAAAATTGAGCTTTTGTTAGGAGCTATATGTCTATGTGTTTGTTTGTTGAGCATCAAGATGCACACCTCCTTTATTTTCCTTTGGGCTAAATGAGTAGTTGGTAGCTGAAAATGAGTGATTGGGAAGCTTAACCACTTCTTTCCGGAAAAAAAGTGGTGCAAAAACTGTCAAATTTCTAAAGCTTCCCGAAATCCGGCCACGATTACCGAATTTTGATTGCCGGCCCGCTTCTTAGGTGGGATTTTTTTTGATTTCTTTTGTGGTCTGATGTAAAAATCTTTCTCCATCCGTTAGCCTAATCGAAGCCGGTTTCTAAGGAGGCGAAAGCGCTATGCCTCATCCCTAAAACATATTTAGAAACTTACACATCGAAACATGAAAAGAAATGTTGCTCTTTGGGCGCCCTACGCCCTCACCTGTTTACTTTTGCTCTTTTTTACCTCTTTTCTACAGGCAAACAATGTAGAAGTCGCTAACGTCAGCCTCACCGGGCAGAACACCACCGATCAAACCGTACAAGTTCAATTTGACCTGAGCTGGGAAAACTCCTGGCGAATTAGCGTAGGTCCCTCCAATTGGGATGCTGCCTGGATATTTGTGAAATACCGCCAAACGGGCGGCGATTGGCAACACGCAAGCCTTAATTATGTAGATGGAACTGCAGCCAATGACGGCCATCTGGAAGCTTCCGGAAGTACTATAACTACTCCTGCTGATGGTAGAGGGGTATTTGTCTATAGAGATAGTGATGGTAGCGGAAATGTAAACTTCTCCGGCCTTCGCTTGCTCTGGAACTACGGGGTAGATGGGATCCCTGATGGCCAATTGGTAGATATTCAAGTCTATGCGATAGAGATGGTCTATGTACCTCAAGGTTCCTTTCGTCTTGGCGATGGGGTAAGTGCCGGTCGTTTTTACAATTGGCCATTTGGAAGCACCTATAATATCGCTTCTGAGAATCAGGTAAATGTTGGTGCAAGTGTGGGCAACCTATACTACTCAACCGCATCTGGAACACCTGGAGATCAAAGTGGACCTGTCCCAGCAAACTGGCCCAAAGGCTTTGATGCTTTCTATTGCATGAAATACGAAGTTAGCCAGGGGCAGTACGTAGATTTTTTCAATACCCTTACTACAACTCAAAAAACGACTCGAGATTTAACCGATATCCAGCACAAAAATTCAGATGCTGAGGTAGCCAGAAACACAATCTCTTACATAAGTGGAAGTGCAACTAGCACAACTCCTGACCGACCCGTAAACTACATCGGGAATGATGATATTTTGGCTTATATGGATTGGGCAGGTTTACGTTTAATGACAGAGTTTGAATACGAAAAAGCTTGTAGAGGACCTCAAACGCCCGTAGCTGGAGAATTTGCCTGGGGAAGTACTAATATCCATGATGCAGATGCACCTTATACGATGTTAAGTGATGGCTCTCCCGCTTCTACCATTGGCGATCCGGGAACACTTATCGGTAATGCATTTTACCTTGAGACATCTTCCGGTTTTGGTGGGCCTGCGCGTTGTGGGATTTTTGCAGCCAGTGCGGTTAATAAAACACGGGAGGAAACGGGTGGAACTTATTATGGAATTATGGAAATGAGTGGAAATCTCTATGAAAGAATGGTTTCAGTAGGTACACCCGGTGGCAGAGCTTTTGATGGGTCGCATGGAGATGGTTCACTTTCAGTAGCCGGAGATCATAATGTTTCCAATTGGCCCGCTATTAGTGGTGGAGACATTGCCTATCGAGGAGGAGCATATCCAAACAACCCCGACTTTTGCAGGGTCTCTGACCGTTTTGATGCAGCAAATACATCCAATATTACCAATTCCCGCATAGGCTTTCGCGCCGTACGGACTGCACCTTAATAAGGCAAGACCTTAATCATGAATAAGATTAAAAGGACAAGCCTTATTGCCCTGATTATTTTATGGGCCAGCTATCTCCATGCCCAATATGAAGGGGGAGATGGAGATGGAAACGATCACGGTCTAGCTTCTCAGATTGATTTGCAAGGCCAACCCTATGGAGTGAGTAGCCTGTATATTGGTGGAAATGGGGATGGACAGGATCATATTCAATATGGATCATACTTGAATGGAAGTGTAGGCTCGCAACTTTTTCTGGGAGGGCGAGGGGACGGTCAGGATTTGGATTACCTCAGTTCCTATCTGAGTGGAGAGGACGTGTCTGTTCTATTTGCTGGAGGAAATGGAGATGGACATGATATGATGGGTATCCAATTATTTCTGAATAATCAGTCTTCAGCAGTTTTGTATACAGGGGGCTCTGGAGATGGACAAGATTTCTTCACCACTCAATCATTACTTTCTGGTGAGATGCTGGAGATCTTGTATAGTGGGGGAAATGGAGATGGGCATGATTTAGCTTTCATCCAAGGCTCACTTTCTGGAATTGATCTTACTGCCATTTATAGGGGGGGGATTGGAGATGGGAATGATAAGGCGGATTATTTAGGGAGCGCTATTCCTTTCCCTGTTACTTTACTCTCATTTGAAGCCTTCCCGGAAAATGAATATGTAGTAGTACAATGGGTGACCGAGTCAGAACTCAACAATGATTTCTTTACGGTCGAAAGGAGTATAGATGCTACCTTATTTGAAGGCCTGTATGAGGTGAGAGGAGCCGGTACAACAAATGAAGTCCAAACCTATGAAACGAAGGATGAAGAACCGCTAAAGGGTAAGTCTTTCTATAGATTAAAGTCTACAGATTTTGACGGGGCATTCACCTATTCACAAATCGTGGAGGTAAACTTCGAAGCACCGTTAGCCTGGCGACTTTTATTATACCCCAATCCTAATTCTGGTGAAAACATTAATCTCAGGCTCTCAGGTATTGAGGCAAGGGAAAGCTTTCAGGTTGAAATTATAGATATGCAAGGCCGACAAATCTGGGAAAAGGATTGGCAAAGTGATGCTCCAATACTTGAGGCAGGGATAGATCTAGACCGCCGACTTCCTGAAGGAACTTATCTGGTAAAAGTTAGTTCACGTAACAAACAGCTCAGCAAATTAATCATCGTTCGATAGTCAACAAGTGAGAGCAGCTGTATCATTCAGTCTGCTCTTCTTCTCCTCCCTCTTAAAAATTAACCTCATTTTTTTTCAGGCGCTGGTAACATTATCTCGCCTCACAGTCACATAATTTTAAAACATAACATGAAACAAATATTAACCTTCTCTCTCCTCCTCTATTTCCTCCTATTAACAAACACAAACAACTTACAGGCACAAGCCGATATTTGTGAGATTCGATTAATACCTGACAATCGAATTGCCAGTTTCGCTTTTGGCGAACAAGTAAAAATTGAATTTGATTATGACGTTTCAGAAGTCGGGGGAGCCCGCATTTTCGCTCGACCCTTTAGCGGTGGTGCCTTGGCGGCTGGATATGCTGCCAGTGGATCACCTTTGTACAGTGGAAATGGTACAGATGACGGTACCTTTACGATCAATTCAAGTGAGCAGATTGTCGATGAAATTCGGATCCGGGTAACCAATGCCGATCAAAGTATAATTCTGCGAGAAATGTGGATTCCTGTCGAATTTCATTTCGGAGAAAGTGGAGTCAATAATTTTTCCTACTCACATGATCCTAAAGTTGCGAGTTTGCTTCTGGGGGAAAAATTTGAGATCAGCTTTGATTACAGTGCCAATCATCCTGGAGGAAACCGTATTTTCATTCGCCCATTTACAGATGGAGCCCTGACTCCCGGATATGGAGCTTCGGGATCTCAAAGTTTTAGTGGAACCGGAACTAAAACGGTGAATTTTACCATCAATTCTGGAAAAAATGTGCGGGTGGATTCGCTAAGAATTAGCGTGCTCAATGATGATCAGTCCATGCAATTGGATGAGTTTTTTATCCCAGTAAATCTGTACTTCTCAACTGTAAAAATCTTCAATGTCAGTGCGCAGGGAGACCCCTTCGCACCTAATGGAGAAAACCGAACCATCAAATATGAATATGAAACGACTGAAAGAGCGGGAACACGAATATTCCCTCGTCCCTGGACGCTAGATGGATTGACTCCGGGATATAGTGCTTGTGGATCCGGGGTGAATACAGGATCAGGGGTTATATCCTGTAATTTTAGTATTGGCAGTGGAAATAAATATGTGGATCATATTCGTTTCAAAGCGGTTAGCCCCGATCAAACGGAAGACTATCTGGAAATGCTAGTTCCCGTTACTTATTTCTTTGGAAAGATAAACATCAAGAACCTTGTATTCTGTCCTCAAAGTCCAGTTCGTCTGGAGAATGGGGAACGGGTAAACTTGAGCTTTGAAGTGGAAAATAGTAGCGGTGCAGATATTCGGGTTTTCCCAAGACCTGTAACTAATGGTGCCCTTAGTCCCGGATATGGAGCCTCGGGTTCCCCGCTATATGGAACAGGTGCTAGTCCCGCCAATCATTTCTTCACCATCAATGGAGGAGATGTGAAAGTGGATCACATTCGTTTCAAAGTTACCAATGGGGATCAGTCGGTAGATTTGGGAGAATTTTTCGTCCCTGTCGATATTACTTTTGGCGGCATGACGACAAGTCTTGACGAAGAGCTAGTCGTTGAGGAACTCAAACTTTACCCTAACCCCTTCCATCAAAAACTACAGATCGACTTTAGTCCCAAAATCAGTGGAGAAGTCAAGGTATCTGTTTCTGATTTGCAGGGAAGGAACTTAGGCGAAATCACTCGCAGAACCATGTTTGCAGGACAGGAAGAGCGTATCCAACTCAATGCGCAGGACTTGGGCATGAGTCCCGGCCTGTATCTGATCACTTTTGAAGGAGAAGATTTTCGCTTTGCGCGGAAGGTGGTGGTGAATTAAGCCCTCTATAAATCAGTTGATTCCGATTGTTATCTCATTTCCTTTCAAGAAGATTGTAGTATCAATTTCTCTTGAAGGGAAATGAGTTTTATTTAGTTTTTTCAAGAATAAGTAAGTAAAATATTTTGTTCTCTGGGAATTTTCGAAGCTTCCTCAGTTTTTGTTTGGGCTTATAAGACAGACTATTAAAATCAAATTCTTTCAACTCAACTACATTTAGGCCATTTTGCTTAGCAGCGCTGCAAATGTTTTCTAATGAATGCTTAAATGTATTAATAGAGATTTTGCCATGAGGTGTTTGAAAGCCTGTATTTTCGTAATTATGTTCAGGATGAACATCTGTAATCAAGCATTGCTTTTGAGGGCGTAGTACTCTACTTAATTCTGAGAAACCAATTTCTACTAAGTCAATGTGGCTTAAGACTCGCGTAGAGAGTATTCCATCGAAATAATTATCTTCGTAGGGAATATGGATCAAGTCAGCTTGTTTAAGATTAAGACCATTGGGTGATTCTTTGTAAAATTTCTCTTTAGCTTTGGAAAGCATACCTTCGCTTGGATCTATCCCATAATAATGCTCAACATAATTTTTTGCTAAAGGATAGTAAGGGCAAGTTCCACAACCTGCGTCTAGCAATTTTTTAATAGAATTTTTCTTTAACCACTCCAAAATAATAGGCCCTTCATTTTTCCTCCAGAAATCAAACCATTTTTGATTATCAAAAAATGGAGATACTCTTTCATATCCTTCTATTACTTTTATACTTGTAGATTCCATAAACTATTTGTTCGTAGACTCTGAAATATTGTTTTCTTGTTGATTAAGAATATTTTTTAACTGTTTGATTTCCATTCGCATAGAATCAAGTTTCTGTTCATGAAGCTGGATAATTTTTCTTTCTTTATCATCGAAAGAAATCCATTTTGAAACGAAGTTGCTCAGGGTGGAAAAGGTTAGCAAAAACGCGAGAATGATCCCTCCGTATGTAATAGCACTTTTTGCTTTTGAAACAGCTATCTCACCAGCTCTTTCTTCTATACTATGTATATCTAGAAAAGTATCTTGAAAGGCCCTAGCTTGTTCAGATAAAGAATTCTTATATTCTTCTTCAGTTATAGAGAAAAGCGCTTTATTTTTTTCATTTTCATCAGGGTGGTCAGACAGCTTATGTAAGACAATCTTTGCAATGTCATCATTTGGTTTGAAGACAATTTCCCTTTTCGAAAAATTTATCACAAAGCAACTTAAGTTACCGTGATAACCTGGTTCAACAATGCTGGAATTTATCAATAAAAGTCCTTTTCTGGCCCACCTATGGAGTGCAGAAAATGATCCTGTCAAGTCCAAAGGCATTTTTACTCTTTCTTTGGTTTGAATAATGAGGATTTCTGCTGGCTTGATAGTGTAGGTCAATTGTGTTTTCCCGTCCTTATTTTCTAAGGTTATTTCATTTCCCGTTCCAGGTTCGATAACTGTTCCTAAGCGTAAAGTATATCCACAATTACTTAGGTTTTTGGGATAATGATGTTCGATAATATTTTCAATTCTTCCCTCTAAATCGGTATTTCCTACTACCATTTACTCTTAAATTTTGATCCAATTAGATTTAGCTAATTTCTCCTGAAAATTGCGGGGAGGTACAATTATTAGCGAAAGAATTTCCCCAAAAACGGCTAGAATAAAGGAAATTTATTTTCTCTAATATTAAATATAGCTTATTTCGGTAAATTTTTAGTCAATATATCCAGATAAATACAGGCCCCACAATTCCCTTGTTTTTATTAGAAGATAGAAAGGAATTGTTTATAATTTATCTAGGTAATGCATTTCCCTTCCTTAAACTATAAGTCCTTAACTCATTGAATTTAATAAGCTATATGCCTAGGAAAACAAGAGTTGAATAGGACGCTTAGCTTCTCTTTTGGGGCTAACAATAAGAGCTTGACTTTATAGAAAATATTAATTTTCGCTTACTTCCAGTATCTCACCTTCAGCGTCCAGTACAAGGTCAATTCTTGAAGTCTCCTTATAGAGCCTCAATTTGTATCCCCGAAATTCAGGTTCATCGAAATAGCGGACATTGCTTACAGACCAATCCGGATATTGTTCGAGTAGAGACTTTTTGATGTCTTCAGGCAACTGATCTTCATAGGATATGGTATTTTCATGTCTTCTGGGAGGAACTGCAAGGCCTTTCTTTTCTATAAAGCGATTAGGTTTTCCATCCTCAGATTTAAGCAAATCGAACGCATCGTATAGTTCTCCGGTAGGCGTATAAGCTTCGAAGGATAGCTTTTTACCATCAACTTTGATCAGCTGAAATAATTGGGTGTTTTCGGCTCCTCGATCTCTTTCTGCTCCTTCGAAATCTTCCCATGCATTTGGCCTCAAGCGGTACATCTTTCCCCCACTAACCGAAACCACATAAACAGTACCGGTATAATCTCGGGCATTCATTCCTGATACTATATTTTCCTCTGGAAGTTCACTGCGACCTCTAGCATAGCTATGGTCATGTCCCTGCAGAACAAGGTCAACTTTGTATTTATCGAAAATGGGTTTCCACTTATTTCTTAGGTTTCCATTATTTCTCCTTTCTGAGGCAGAATAAATGGGATGGTGGAAGGTGATGACAGTCCAGGTATTGGGATTGTTTTCCAAAACCTCCTCAAGCCAGGGGACTTGTTCGTCTATCATCCGATTACTATTCAGGCTGATAATTCTCGTATCCTGATAGTCCAAATAGTAAGTCGTCTCTTCCAGGGTTTCGAGGCTGTCTACTCCTAAAGGGGGAAGGGTAAATTGGGGACGCCACTGGACAGATAATTCGCGGATTCTTTGTTCTCTTTCTGTTTCATTTCGGGAAGAATACTCATGATTTCCTGGGGTAGATATAGAAGGAAGCATTCGATGTATCCATCCTCCCGCTGAAAACCATTCATGCCATTGTCTTTCATTGTGAGCATTGTTTATCAAATCTCCGGCGTGGATAATAAACCCTGCATCCGGAGCAATGCGATAGCCTTCCCGGATTAGCCTCGACCACAATTCAAGCACAAAGTTTTGAGCATCCCCAACGTACAGAAAGGAAAATGATTTTGGTTCCTTTGCAGCAGTTCGAAATTGAATCCATTCACTCCAGATACTACCATTACCGACCCTATAAGCATAAAGGGTATCGGGAAGTAAGTCATTGAATGTAACAGAATGGTAATTCGAGACCGTTTCTGCACCTTCTACTTTCAGGGCATCCATGGTCTCTGTCAGTGCCTTATAGGTAGTTGCATTTCTCCAGAATTTGGGAGCAGCGGTAGCAAGGGCTATTTCAGCATAGCCCTTTTGAATATCTGTATTTGTACGCCAAGTCACACTCATAGAAGTGGAGGGGTCAGCAGTTAAGTTCAGGACAATGTGGTCAGGATGCAGACCTGGCTTTGCCCAATTGTAGGCAAATTCAGGTGCCCTATAGGCTCTTTTTTCCTGAGCGAAGAGAGAGGTTAAACTGACAATAATGCCAAACAGAACTAGCAGGGATTTTTTCATGTGTAGTAAACTAAGGTGTATGTTACTTAGAGAATGCTATAGATTCTTGGTTCCCTAAATCTATAATATTTGTAAAACTTTAGGCAGAGTGAAATGTATTCTTAAAGAAATTTTGAGGAAAAATGAGGCTATTTGTTATCTATATGTTATGAGAAAAAACTATTTTCAGAGATCAAACTCGCCAAACGGATAATAATTTTATCATTTGGGGGTGGATTTTGAAATATACTTTTATAGATATGGATTTCATCGAATACACAAACTCCTGGGTTAAGAGTGAGGTCACTCAGGGACGCATCATGATTGGAATAGGTTTACTTTTGCTATTCGTGGCTTACAGCATATTTCGGAGCCAAAATGATTTACTCAAAGGAGCATTGATTCCGCTTTCCTTACTGCTACTCGTCTTAATCGGGTATGGGGGCTATATCCTTACCAGCCGTCCGGCTCACGCCAAAGAAAGCATTGCACTGTACGAATCAGCAAAGTCCGAAGCTATAGAAAAAGAAAAGGAAAAACACATTAATGATAATAAAGCCGGAAAAACGCTCATGAAATTTGTCTATCCCGGTTTGATGTTGCTTTCGGTTATTGCTTTATTTTTTGTTTCCGCACCATATTATAAGGGAATGTCCCTGGGTTTTATCCTTCTGTTTGTATCAACCTATATTATGGATAATGGGTTTGTCTCTCGGTCCGACTCCTTTTTGAGTTTTTTGGATAGCCTGCCTTAGAGTATATGCTAGGAAAAGGCATAGGAAATACAGTTCTAATGGCTACTAAAAGAAAAACACTTATAAGTATATGCTCATAAGTGTTTGATAATTTCCAGTGGAGCATGGCGGAGTCGAACCGCCGACCTCGTGACTGCCAGTCACGCGCTCTAGCCAACTGAGCTAATGCCCCATATTTTGAGGTTCTGCAAAGGTAGCAGATTCTTCCTGACTTATCAAAATACTTCGATTAGATTCTTTCGGCAATTTCTCTTACCTTTTTGGCATGGAGTTGCGCTATTCCATTCGTCGAATTCTCTTTGCTATTGGCCTCTTGTTAATGATTTCTGTCATTGGAACAATAGGCTTTGCAAGCATCGAGAATTTGAGCTGGGGAGATGCAATTTATATGACCATCACGACCATGAGTACCGTGGGCTATGGATGGGAAACCGAACCCAGTACGGCTGGAAAGACTTTTTCAGTCTTCCTGATTGTCATTAGCGCAGGTACCTTTATTTATGCAGTTGGAACCCTGACTACCTTTATTGTGGAGGGGGAAATGCGGCAAATCCTGAACAGATATCAATACAGCAGAAAAGTGAAGGAACTCAAAGATCATATCATCGTTTGCGGCCTGGGAAGAAACGGTCGCGAAGCAGTGAAGGAGCTGCTGGAACAGGAGCAGAGTTTTGTGGTAGTGGAAAAGGATGAAGATGTCATCGAACAATTTATTCGGGAAAATGAAGAGATACTCGTAGTCAATGGAGACGCTACCCTGGAAGAAGTCCTCGAACGTGCCAATATTCATACAGCTAAAGGCATCATAAGTTCTCTTTCCTCGGATGCCGATAATGTTTACATCACTCTAACTGCACGAGGGATGAAACCCAGCCTGAATATCGTAGCACGGGCAAACTACGAACATGTCATTCCCAAACTTCGCAGGGCAGGCGCAAATCATGTGATCGTCCCCAACCTTATCGGAGGACAGAAAATGGCCAATGTTCTTACTCGTCCTGCTTTGGTCGAATTTATAGAATTGATCTCCGGCCAGGGAAATTCCTCTCTACACCTAAAAGACATCCTCTGCGAAGGTTATAGTGAAATGATCGGCAAAAGTCTGGCTGAACTAAATATCCGTTCCAAAACGGGAGTTCTGGTTCTCGGCTATAAGCGCGGCTATCAGGGCATTACCCTCAATCCTAATGTGAAAGAAAAATTGACCGAAAGAGATCGACTCTTTATCATGGGGACACCAGAGCAGTTGGAGAAGTTTCAAGAGGAGTATTTGGATGATTGATAGCGATCATTTTCTCTTACTTATAGACTTCTTATAATTGGTTTTTCTTCTTCTTTTCCTTAGATGAAAAGAAGCAAAAATCAAGCTGCTACAAAGCCGGCGCGTAATCCGACCCCCGTACCCGATGCAGCAGCCTGGCCCCGGCGCACAAAGAGAGGACGTGTTAGCGTATTTGGGTGTGTTGGCTGACTTAGAGTATTAACCAACTTTTGCTATAAAGTTATACACAGTTTTTAACTTTGTTCTTTGAAAACCA
>JBCBRM010000078.1:0-29847 GCA_039819665.1 Bacteroidota bacterium | reverse complement strand
AAGCTCAGCTTATCCTGTGAAAGGTATCTCTTCCCTGCTTGATATTGCGGAAGTAAAAAGGGATTAAAAGACAAGGGATGCTCCGGGTCGTATTCATAATATTTCCCACCTAAAGCCGTCAGGGCATTTTTATAGCTTCCCCCATTATCTATGATAATTTGCCGGTGCCCTTGCTCCTGCCGTTGAATAATAAAGGATCCCACCGTAAAAGACTTACCTGAACCAGAAGGGCCTATCACCAAAGCATTTTGATTGTTTAGCTCCGTATTATAAAGCTTTGCCCTTAAGGGGTTTCTATAGCGGTCAAGTAACCGTATACCCTCTTTACCCTTTTTGTAATTCCCACTTAGGTCCAGGTAGCAAAGCGCATTTTCAGCCCGCATCAATAGCCGTCTATATCCTTGGCAGCTATTTCCGGGAGCTGCGGCAAAAAAGAGATTTGCCGTATCATAGCTCTCTACCCAGCCCCTGGCCCCAGACATATTTCTTATAGCAGCCAGGGCCTCATCTGTATAGGCCCCTAAGCTATCCTCGCTTTCGCTCCAAAGAACTACAGACACATTTACAGAAAGCAGCTGCTCACTGTTTATTCTCACCTCAGCGGTAAAGGCCTCTATCTCCGCTGAGCGGATCTCATGATCCTGGCCCGATAAAAAATCAAGACTAGCATTTAGTTTTTTATCTAAATCCAGAGCCTTTAATTCTTTGTCTCTATCTTCTATTCGAAAGCTGGTCGATACGATATGGGGAATACCGAGCGCTTCTCCCAGGGGAGAGCTAAAGTAAGAAGCTACGCCGCCTTTTAGCATTAGCTCATCTGCTACTGCCCCCTGCTCTGTAAGGCTAATAATAGCCGCGCGCTTCTCACCTATTTCTATTGCCCCCCTATGGATTTTCATACTTCTTTCATAGCCTTGGGGCTCATGGATAAAATCCAGATTGAAATACGCCTTATACAGCTGATCCAACTCTTTATCACCTAGCCGCTTCATTACTATTCCTTGACTACTAAACAATCCCTCCAACTCAGCTCCTGCTTTTTCCACTTTTTGAGCCCTTTTTTCAAGGCCTGAAAAAGGATCTTTTCCAAGCGCCCTTCCAAAAGAGAAAAAGCTATTGACAGGATTGGCTCTCGGCTGATCTTCTTTGCCCAGGGAAAAAAAGAGATAACTTTCATGACTAAGGATAAGTCTATGGTAAAAGTGCTGATGCGCCTTCCTTTCAAAATAGCCCTGAGCCCTACCTTTTTCTTCAAAGGCTTTATGATAATAGATATCCAGCTTTTGTAAAGAGGAGCCTAGGGGTAAATTTTTAAGCCCTGCAATAAGCGCAGTTTTCTCAAGCCGAATCTCAGCCCCTGTCTTTTGCTCATTTTCTGCTAAGCCCAGCCTAAAGCCAATTGCGATCCTCCCATCTTTTAAGAGCAGCTTATCTTCCGAGATTTCCTGGATAGGAATAAGCCGCTCCAAACTCCTTTGTTTTCTTCTCATGGCCCTATATGTTTTGCCTGGAAAAAGTGGTAAGAAATATAGCTAAGCAAAAAGCTGGGATGCTTTTGCCTGGCAGCCCTTCTAAGCAGAAGGTATAGCCCCATAATGAGTAATATCGAAAGCAGGTAAAAGCTCAAAGGAACCTTCATCACTATACCTGCCAAAGAGCCGCCTAAGACACTTAACATAAATAAGCAGATCAAAAGGCCCAGCTCTTGCAAGGGCAGGCCCAGCACATAGGACCTTCGCTCCAGCGATTTATAAATCTTCATATATCTAAGGGAAGGGGGAGCAAAGAATTCATAGACCTTACTCCCTAATTTTTAATAGCTAAGTCCTAGATGTTTTCAATAGCTCCTAAAGAAGAGAAGTCTGCCACAAGCAAACTAAAGCCAAACCAAACAAGTGCTGCTACAATAAGCAGCACCAGATTCCTGGTCGCATTCGGGGAGCCCTGCACAAAGGCAGCTACCGTCTTTATGATCCCAACAACGATCACTATCACAAATAGCACATTGGCGATAGCCACTATCCAGTCTTTGACTCCCGTCAAAGCAGCAGAAACTCCCGCTCCCGTCGCCTGAGCCAGGCTCAGCGAGGGAAGCATAAGGGAGAAAGCAATTACTGACGCGCTTTTTTTTGAGAACAGAGTTCTTCGAAACCTTTGGTTTATCTCTCTTTTAAAAGATAAGCTCTCTTTGTTCATTGTCTTTTAATTAATACCTAAGTCTCTGTTCTCATAGATATTATATGACAATATTGTAATATATTTTTATTAATTCCAAATCTCCCCAAAACATTTTGTATTTCTCTCCCCTTTTTTTCTTATTGAATCTCTATTACAAAACCTATGAAATACTACCAGCTCTCCTCTAAAACACATCCCGAGCTAAACTTCTACGGCAGCCTCAAAGAGATCTATGAGTTCGTAGAACGCGTCGGCTATAAAGGAAAAACAGAAGTCATTCACGGCTATCCTTTGCCCTCAGAAGGAGATATTGCCATCGAAGAAAGCTACATGAAAAAACCCAATACACTCAGACTTTCGCATGAGGTTTGGCATGTCTTTGATAAAATCGTTCAGCAAAAGGAAGGTTTTAATAACCGCGTAGATGCTATCTCTTACCTTGTTCAGCTCTATGAGCAAATGGACGGCTTTGGCCCCATAAAGGTAAAAACGCCAAAAGGAGTAAAGGAATATACCTCTCTAAAAGAATTTATTGAGCTTAGGCCCTTTTTTGAGGACCAGGGATATGATAAAGGATTTTCGATTGAGTTTCACTAATTTGATCCCATACTAAATACTATATGCTAAATTAGCAGCTATTAGCCTAGATCTAATAAGTTAATTTTAGCTACCTAAGCTCCCTACCCATATGGGGAGCTTTTTATGTTAAATCATTCCTGCCATATTAGATCTGGAAATTCATGCTATATCACTAAAAGATCACCTAAGTTTTTAGCATATAGCTACTAAAGAGCATTGAATCCGGAGCATGAGTTCCGGATTTTTTATTTAACTGAGTGCTGATATTCCCTTTTTATATTTTGTATTTGTCATACATTTTTGTCATAATTGTTCGTTCGGTTTTTCGAACTCCCTGGCTAATTAGCTAGTTGATGGCTTCGGCTTAAAGCTTCCCCTATAAGGACTCTTTAAGCCCTGAAACTCATTTGACAAAAACATCATGTTTGGGAAATCTTCCCCTGGGATAGCTATATCCCTTTCTGTCGCCCCTTCCCTGAAGGCTCCTATCGCTAATTGCTTAAGTCTGGGTACAATTTATCAGATGATAAAAGGGCCCTTTTTTAAGCAAAAGACCTTTCTTGCCCGGAAAAAGCGCAAACTTTCTCTTTCTGACTATCAGGATTTTAAGGCGGCTAACTTTCCTGTTTTTTTGCCGCATGCTAGAATTGATCCGGAAAAGAACAAGAATCTGGCAAATTGCTCCACTCATTCTGGGCTTCTGGCCATTGAGTACGATAAACTCCTGAGCTCAGAGCTTCTAAAGGCCAAAGCCCTACTCTCTGCCCTGCCCTGGATATCTCTCATCTATACTTCAATTTCAGGAAAAGGCCTTTGCGCCTTTGTGTATGTGCCCCACTTAAGTCTAGTGAATCATAGCTTCTATTATGAAACGGTAGCTAGCTACCTGGATAATTACCTAGGACTTTGCCACGATCCCTCCGGGGCTAATCTCAATCGTCTTCGATATTTTTCTTATGATCCAGAGGTTTATTTAAATCCCTCTCCCCTCCCCTGCCCGCTTAAGCCTATGGCTGGCAGTAGGCTCAAAGCCCCTCATAATAAGGATCGTTCTTATGGCCATTTAGGAAAAGAAAGCAGGGAATATCATTTGCTTTATTCCATCTACCAAAAGCTACGCGATCAGGGCCTTCCACTTTTTTCTTCCTATAAGTCCTGGTTGCAAGGAGCCTATGCGCTACTAAATACCTTTCACTTAACTCTTGCCAAGGAGCTTTTCCATCTACTTGCCTCTTTATCTCCTGCCTATAAATCCTTTCAGGCCGAAGAGAAGCTTTCAAAAGTAATAGATAGTATTAGCCGGAACATCCAATCCAATCCCTTGCGCTTAGGTTTTGGAACTCTCATCTATCTGCTCAAAAAAGCCATACAAGGCAGCAGTTTAAAGCTTGGGCAGTTCTACAGCAAAAGATCGTATGAAGAAGTAAAAAAAGAGCTATGCGCTTTTATGCCAGCTACTGCTTTAAAAGTTAAAAGAAGAAGAGCAAAGCTGCTTCGCTTCATTCACCGCTACGCTGGCCTAGAAGCTTTAGCGCCCCATTTATCTACCCTTAAATATCTATCCCACAGATTCAAAGTAAGCCCTTCACAGGTATCTTCAGATCTAAAGGCCTTAAAAGAAGCAGGGCTCATTACAATTACTTTACAAGAAAAGCGCTCTCTTAATAGAGCTCATAAGCTCCAACTTTCTGAAAAAGCGCTCGATCTGCTTTGCCATGCCAAGATGCCTCCAGCAAAAGAGCTGGCAATAGCTACAAAAGCTAAAAACACCCATTTAGCGCAATCTGGCCCATCTTCTAATTTTAAGCCCCTATATATAAATATTCCTTTGGAAGGCTCTTCGAGTCCTCCTTCTTCTTCCTCAAAAAATAAAAAAAGAGAAATTTCCGCTCAAAAACAGGCTCCGCCTAGGGAAAGGGAGGGGTCAAGGGGAGGGAAAACCCATTTGCCGCCTCACATGCTACCCATTGCCAGGAAGGCATGGGAGAAGTTCTGCGTTTCCTTATCTCAAATGGACACCCATAATCGCCCTGGACCCAAGACAGCCCAGCTTTTTGCCAGGATTGCCCTCAAGCACCCCCATAAAATTTATGCGATTGCCCAGCAAATCGTGAACAAATCCCCGGGCAAAACGCCCTATTTCTGGCTACTAGATGCCTCTTATTCCCTGAATGCCCATGGGCCAATCTTGAATCCCTCTCTTAGCAAACAGGATATAGAAAAGCTATCCAAAATGAAAGTGCCTCCCGCTGAACGTATGCAAATTATTTCTAGAAAAGAGGTGGATTTTCCAGTCCTTTCTCTACAAGGATGGAGTAAATATCCGCTTGCTGTGCCCTCCGGAATCGTGTACTGTACTTCCATTAAAGGGAAGCTTTGGCTGAACCAAGGAGGGAGGAAGGTCATTTATGGGGATTTGGATCCTATTGGAATATAATTCTAGCCTTTCCAGCTTAATAAAATCAGATATGAGATAGGTGAACCTCCCCATGAACATAAAGGAAAAACACGAAATACAGAAATGCAGGTTAAATTTTCACCCATAATCATCATAGGTGATCCCCCTTCTTCTCAAATCCATCACCAAACCCGATACATAGTAATCAAACCACTCCTTAAATACCTTAAAGCTCCGAACTTTGGGCCAATCATTCGGATCGGTCCACATCCCAAGGAGTTCATTTTCAAAAATTTGCTTGAAATACTTTTTTATTATTTTTTCCTCCTCTACAAAATCATCCTCAATGAGGTAGGTATTAAAGGATTTCATCTCTCGAGGAAAGGGATGCTGAGGATCAGTGCTATCCACCCAATCATAAAATGGATCTTTGGGTACAATGGTGATTGCCCCCCTGTTAATGCCATTCATAGTGTAAAAAATTAGAGCCTACTTACCTAAGGTACACTATTCTCTCATCAAATCTCCGGGATCCTCTATCCCTGTCCGTTCACAAAACTCGACCCAACTCATGCCTTTGGCTAGTTGCCTGTTGCGATAGGCCTCAGGTTCTTTTTTCTGCTGGTGCTTTCGGAATTCGATTACTCTTTCGACTATGCTAGCCCAGACATGAGAAAAATCGCCGCCTGGATCGAAGCTCTCTTTGTTGATCCACCAATTGGCGATAACTGCAGGCGTATACTCGAAGGCCTTATCTCGAATATGATCCAAGGCCAGTTTTACGAAAAGGTCTTCATAACCGTCCAGGGCTTCTCCTTTGATACGGGGAATGATCCTTCGAAACGCGATGCCTTCATACAGGCCTGCTTCAACTAATAAATTGTAGGCTTTGCACTGGGCATAGGTGAGCACATTGAGATCCCGATCTTCCGGCACCATGTCAAATAAGGAGAGTTGACTTTCCGGGGCTTCAGGCAGGCTCATGTCCGGATTATGCTTAGGTTTCTGATCGATCACAACAAAGGTCAAACCTGATACTGCACGACCCTTTTTTTGACGCTCTACTTCAATGATTTTTATGGAGGTGTATTCATTGATCTGATTCACACACTTCTGAACTACATAGCGGTTGAAATCCTTGAATTGACCTTTATATTTGTCCTGGATACCCAAGAGATCTTTCAAATCTTCCAGTTCATAGGAGACGCGGGTAACGTTCCGGTATTTTCGCTCTTCTTCTCTTTTGGCTTTCAAGGCAAAGAATAGGCGCACAGCAAAGCGGGAACTTAAAGGCCGAACTTCGACTACGTGGATTTGCGCGTACTTTTTCAGACCAATCAGGAAAGGCACCATGTCCTCCCCAAATTTGAAGCGAATCACAGGTTCACGAGTCTCATCGTCGATAAAGACTTTCCGGGACTGTATCCAGACCACTTCATTGGGCAATTCAAAACCGTCGTAAGTAACTCCCGATGGAAACCGAACTTTCTTCCCCACAACATCACTCAAAATGGAATCCAACCTTTCCCCAAAACTTCCCCATTTCTTGCTCTCATCCGTTTTCAACAATTTCTTGAAGTTCTTGATCGGAACATCTACCTGGTAAAGTTTTTCCGAAAAAGGATTAACACCCGTAACCAAATAAGAGAGAATCAGCTGTTGATTTGCGGTAAAATCATAGCGTGCATGCAACAAGAAACTATTTGCAATTCTTGCTACGGGATTGGGGGCTGTCATGAGTTCCTGTCCTACTGCCATTTGTATAAGTTAAGCTTCAATAAAAAACTCCTAGCTCATGAAACATGAGCCGGATTTTAGGAACATAAACTGCGATTAATTTGCAAGTTACAGATAAGGTGGAAAGAATCTAGAAATAGTTTTCCACCAAACCCCACATTCCTTCCACCTTTCAGGCGAATTTACCCACAAAACTTCCACTTATTTCAAGCTACACTCCCACATCTCTTCCACCTTAGCCTTTGACAAATACCCACAATCCTTCCACCTTTGGGTATGCTTTTTCGCAAAAATCCTTTCAGATAACGCATAAATGATCTTCTAAGGGCAGAATTTCCCTTATCATGGAATCTCTTTAATCTCTCCCACATTCCTTCCACTTTAACTTAAAGCAATACTTTAAGGCATCCCCCACAAAGCTTCCACCTTTCGTTAAAACTGCCCACAATCCTTCCACTTTTTGGCTATGTTGCTAGAAAATCAGCTTGTTTAATGAGAAACTTTCAGGTTTCTTCTTTGAAAAGCTGGTTAAATCAGCTTTCCCCAAAGCTTCCACCTTTAGCTCTAGTTCAGGAAATTTCTCCCACATGCTTTCCACCTATAGTCCGAATATGCCCACAAAGCTTCCCTAGTTTCCCCACAATACTTCCACCTATTGCCCACAATGCTTCCACTTTCTAAAATATAAAATTCTGATAATCAGCGGTATACGATATACTGTAAAGTATTTAAAAGAAAAAAAGAAAGAGAAAAGTCTTAAGATTTTTATATATAGATTCTTAAGACAATAGGTTTCTAGCCCCAATTTCTTCCACCTTAATTTGATAGCACCTGAAAATCAAACACATACCTAGTCAAAGGGTATTTTTTTGAGAGAATCCTAAAAATTTCTTGTTTGTCTAGGGCTTTTGATAGACTTTTAGGACCTAAAATACTTGAATGATAGTTCCCATAGCTGTACGAAAAGGGGGCAATGGCAAAAGCACCACCACCAATGCCCTGGCTTTCGGATTGATATCCAAAGGCTACAAAGTTTTGGTTATTGACATTGACTCCCAACGTAATCAAAATATCTCCTTCAATTTCTTTGAAGAACCGGAATATACCCTTTACGATGTGCTGATGTTTCAGGCGGGTTTGGCCAGAAAGGGTCCGGATATCAAAGATTGCATCCTCTCATTTGGGGAAGGAAAACCTGATCTGATTCCTGCAATCGAGGATTTGACTTTATTGGATTCCTTATTGCCTTCCCGACCCAATTCGGATTATTTCTTTCGGGATGCCATTGCGCCGATTAAAGGGCAATATGATTTCATTTTGATTGATTGCCCTCCTTCGCTAAATTATCTTCCCCTTTCGGTTTTGAATGCCGCAGATAGCGTATTGATTCCGGTTACCCTGGAGTCTTTGCCCGTTCGAGGAGTTTCCGATTTCATCAACCAGGTCTCAAAACAGGTGGTTGCTACTGGGATCAATCCTAAATTGGAAGTGCTGGGAGTGCTTGTGACCATGGCCAATACCAATCCGATTTTGTCCCGAGGACTACTGGAGGAAATCAAAGAACAATTGGGAGATTTGGTATTTAATACCATGATTCGTCGGAACATTGCCTTATCTGAAGCCCAGCATATGGGGCAGGACATTTTCAGCTATGCACCTGAAAGTAATGGGGCAAAAGATTATCTTGTTTTTACCGAAGAATTTTTAAGCCGAATAAAAGATGGCAAAGGATAAAAAAGATTTGCTCAGAGGGAGAAACCGAAACATCCTCCAGGTGAAGGCGGATGAAATTCGAGAAGAGGAAAAAGTAACTCCCTCCCCTACTCTGCCTCCAAAGGTTTCGGAAAAGGAGATTTCCACAGCGGAAGTTGAAGAAAAAGCGGAAACAAAATCCAAGGCCAAGCGAAAGAAAAAATCCCGTGTTCAATCTGAATTGCCAAAAGGAGTTCGGCGCTTTACGGCCTATTTGCATGAAGATGATATCGCCCGCTTAAAGGAGATCAGTTCCCAAACCCAGATTCCTGTCAAAGACTTGATGAATGAAGCCATCAAGGATTACTTGAAGTCACGCTGGGATGAAAAGGAACTCAAGGAATTTCGTGAGGCTAATGCTAGATTCTTCAAATATAGGCTTCAATAAGAATCAGAGAACACCAAAATGATTTTTTCTGATTCCTGCTGAATCAGTAGGAATCTTCTTGAATCCTTTTGCCTCAGCCTAGGTGCCCCACGTTTTTTATATTTTGAAATCTTGGACGAATGATGGTGGAATTTAGAAATTCTTAATTGAATAAATATAATTCACATGAAATCAAGATGAATTTACTTGATTCAGGATGAAGTATTATGATTTTCCCTGAATCTTGCTGATTCAGTAAGATTCTTATATGCGAATCACGATCAGTCAACTCGTAACAAGTGTCTATGACGAGAGATAGAATTTACTTTCGCAGCTGAAAAGGGGAGAGGATTTAGTACTTTCCTTTATGTCTACGGGGGCACAAGGGCGCGTAGAAGCCGCTTCTGCTTCTGAATAGGTAAGTAGGGCTTATGGAAAAGATCGTGGCTTAGAAGGCGATTTTCGAAATGGCTTAATTGAGCTTTTGGGGACCTTCTACTACTGTATCCTCTTCCTGCTCCTGGCAGGAGTAAGGAGTGCAGGCAAAGCCAAAGCCTTTAGACTGCTGTACATGGTGCGTTTCCATTTGACATTGCGAAAGGAAGTGGGTTTGTAGCGGAAGGGTTCGAAAAGCTTTTGAAATCAACAACTTTTCTAGTATTTCCTTATGTTCCACAATCTCCGTATTCTAGACTTACATAAAAGAAAGCTGGGTACTGAAGTCCTATTAATTTTTTCCTTTTTTAACTATAGATCTAAGGGTTTCCCGTATAACCGCATACCCAAAAGAATCCCTTTCTTTGTAAAAAAACAGCTTCTCAACCAAGTTCAGAAACACTGCCCCACATCTTCCTCTCCTTCGCCAATGATCATAATGGTGCCTTTTTGCATGCTTTAGAACCCGAGCGTAGAGCTCTGAGAAGCGAATTGTCGGTATTCCAAAGAAATGGCTGGGGTTATTATCATACCACCTCCAGGTCCGAGACCGAGGACCATATCGAAGATCTTCAACTATATCCCCGCCAAATCAGCATATTCCATTTTCAGGTCATGCTGATGGGGCGAATTTGGCTATAGAAAGTCAGAAAAAAAGAGAGCAAGAGCCAGAATAGTCGAAAGGCGAGTCTTGATCCCAAATCAGTTAGCAAATATTACAAAAAGCGCTTGATCAAAGAGAATTAGAAGCATAAATAGGGTAGTGGGACTATTCAATATAGTCTCCCTTTTGTAATTCCTTGGTTCAAAACTTTGTCAAATGATGTTTTATTTAGTCTTTTTGCTAATAAAGGCATACATTTGTTTTGGCTGGATGACTTATTTTGAATAAATGAAAGAGGAGATTGCAAATATCCAGTTGATCAAAGAGACCTATAGTTTTTACTGGGAATCTGAGGAAAGCTGGTACCATCCAGATTACGGCTTAATAGCTGAAGGATATGATCGATTCCATATCGAAGTGAAATATCAACATTCTCCACACAGAATACCTGATATGACTTGCTTCATTTGTTTGGTAGACAAATGGACGGTTGGAGTAGAAGCACGGAATATAGCTGCCCATTATGAGCGGGTAGCGAATGCTTTTGCCTTTGGCTTGATTAGGAAGAATTTGCATTCGAAGACGTATAGATTTATTCCTTCTTCTAGCAAATCAGCTTCTATTGAAGTAGAAATAGGCATGAAGGATTGGGTGGAGCTCAAAAGTGAAGGAGGATTTCATGAAAGCTGCGAAGATTTCTGTAGATTTTTGGTATTTGTAGGACAAAAGGTGAAAGAATTGCAAGTGGAGCTCAGGGGATTAAGTGAAAAATGATTGAATTATGGCAGAGAAAATCAATATAGAAGGACAAGAGATTTCGATTAAGATAGTTAATGAAAATGACTATATAAGCCTAACTGATATTGCCAGGAGAAGATATGCACAGGAACCGAAAGATGTTGTTCGATCGTGGTTAAATAACAACAGCACACTATTATATCTGGAAGCATGGGAGAAGATGTATAATCCAGATTTTAAAGGGGGGGAAATGACCCCTTTTAAAATACAGGCTTCTGAGGGAAGGATAAGATTGAGGGTGCAAGATTATATAAAGAGGACTTCGGCAATAGGAATTATATCAAAATCTGGACGATATGGGGGAACTTATGCTCATAAGGACATTGCATTTGAATTTGCTTCCTGGCTAGAACCAGTCTTTAAGCTTTTTCTAATCACAGAATTCCAACGCCTTAAGTCAGAGGAGTATAAACAAAAGGAATTAGAATGGGACACTAGCCGATTTCTTTCCAAGATCAATTACAGTTTACAAACGACTGCAATAGAAGAGAATCTTATCCCCAAGTTAGAAGGGCGCGAAAAAGGGTTGGCCTATGCTACCGAAGCCGACCTCATCAATCTGGCCCTTTTTGGTCAAACGGCTAAGCAATGGCGAATGGACAATCCAGAAATCAAAGGCAATATTCGTGATCATGCCAGTATCACCCAGCTAATTGTTCTATCCAATTTAGAAACCCACAATTCTTACCTCATTAAAGCAGGTGCCAGCAAGGAAGCACGCTTTGCAAGGCTGTGCGAGATCGCAGAAAGTCAGTTGGAAATCTTTTCTAAGGACAAGCGTCTTAATGATGATAAGAAGTTCCTCGAATAAGTAAAGCCTAATAACTCCTCCAAAGGCAAAAGAAATATTCCCAAAATCTTAAGCATCCCATTTGTTGCCTCCCACCAGCCCTCTTTTTCATTCAAGCTTCTTGATTGAATATGCCCATCATCGCAGCCGGTCAATACCGAGACGAGCTGCTTACAAAAAAATCTTCCTCTTTTCATGTTGATCGCTCCTGGTTTTGGCTTAGGAGTGTATTTTTTTGCCTGCAGGTATGGACAGGCTCATTCCCTGCTATATCGCTCCTCAGCAGGAGAGTACTTTGAAAGCTTGAGAGAAAAAATTTTCACGGGGGAAATCCCCAAAACTCTCAAGACAATGACAAAGATTATCAGCTTAAGAAAGGTGAAGCCGGAGCCGCTACATTTAAAAGAAATCAAACTGGCATCTCTATCAAATTTGGAACTGCTCTCTCTAATTCTGGGAACAAGCAATACAAGATTAAGTCAGGAACTTTTTAAGTCTTTCGGAAGTCTACATGCCATTGCTTCTGCCAGCCTATTGGATCTGATGAAAGTTAGGGGCATAGGAAAGAGAAAGGCCTGGAGCATTTTAGCAGCTTTTGAAATTTATAGACGTAAATGTAAAGAAGAGCTTAGCCGACACACAATCAATTCTGCAGAAGCCGTTGCAAAATTTTTAGGACCTACTTTAGCTGATCTGGATCACGAAGTATTCTATGTACTTTACCTGAATCGTAATCATGAACTTAAAATGACTAAGCAGCTTTTCGAAGGAGGAGTAAATGCAACGGTAATTGATACCCGCATCATTTTTAAAGAAGCTGTTCAGCTTCTGGCCAGCTCAATAATTTTAGTCCATAACCACCCTTCCGGAAATTTAAAACCCTCCCAAACTGATCGGAATATCACCCAAAAATGCAAGGAAGCTGGGAAGCTATTTGATATCCCGGTTTTGGATCATGTGATCATTAGTTCAAGAGGCTATTATTCATTTGCCAATTCAGGAGAGATGTAAAAACCCTCTTTGCCCAAATCTATCAATCGAATTTTGGGCGCTCAAAGGAGTTCGAAATGAAGATGTATTTCGAACGGATCTGTCTGCTTTCGAAACATCTTTTCTGTTGCCGAAAGAAAAGGGAACGAATCTTTTGGCTAAAGAGTCCGTAGATGTGTATGACGATTTTGTCATATATTTTTTATTTATGTACAGTAAGCTCAGTAAAAAAGCAGGGGAGGCTAGAGGGAGAGGCATTGAGAATTGGGGCCTCCTTTACTTCGATTGCCTTGCGGGTAGCAAGTGGCAAGACTCAGCGCTGTCGGGTCTTTCGAAGAACGGGGGCTATCCTTCATTCAGCAATATGCTATTCCTTCATTTCAGTCCAGCGGCCGGCCCCCTCGTGTCGAAAGACAGCAAGATGGAACGGGATGGCCGCTCCGCTATCCCGTTCTACTTGCTCTGCGAGGCGATTTTGCCAGCCCAAAGTATCTTTTTTGTATCCCTAAAGTCTTAAGTACTTGATTATGAAGCTGAGTAAGGATACAAAAAAGGATACAAGGCGGGTAAATGTAAAGATTTCCCCTTCGGCCCATCGAAAAGCCAAGTCATTGGCTGAAGCAGTGGATGAAAGCCTTTGGAGCTATTTCGATGCTATGGTAGAGTTTTTCCACCGCACGGGATATGACCCCAAGTCCTTTAGCAGCGCAGGCCAAAGTAAAGTTTTAGGAGGGATCAAACGGCAACTGGACTTTTTGGTTAGAATGCAAAAGACGAATGAAAACGCTTTTATCAAACCCATGGCAGAGGCCATGCTTTCTTTAGAGTCAGGCTTTGCCAAATGGGATAGGCTACATGAACACTCTGCGAATAGCAGTACTATAATCAGTAAGTTCCCTACTATAGATGGGCTTAGCTGCCCAAGCTGCGAAAAAAAGTGGCAGGAACTTAACATTAAAGAGCAAGAAATACACTGCCCAGCTTGTGATTTCTTTTTGCCTCTTTCGGTTGGGAACCTGGTATTTTCAAGCCTGGATATTTACGCTTTACTCTATGGGGGAATAACCAAAGTATACAGAGGCTTTGAACATGAAGGCGGCAAGGAAGGAGCGCTACGATTTAAGCTACATGAATCAGGCAGAATTATGATGGTAAAAGAGGGGAGATGAATATCAAAATTAGCAAAGCAGAGAAAGGAAGTAATACCGGCAGTTCAGCCAAACTTGCTCGCTATCTGGATAAAGAGAACAAGGGGAAAGATATTAAGGATAGGAGAAACTTTTTTTCCCATAGCCGCGATAGGGTAGGGCTGCAAGAAGCGGTTCGGAGATTGGATGCAAATAAGAAAAACTTGGGGCATAAAGATGCCAAGTTTTTCCTGATTAATATCTCCCCTTCCCAAAAAGAGTTGGAGCATATCGGCAATGATGAAAAGAAGCTGATGGCTTATACTCGGAGTGTCATGGATGCCTATGCAAAGAATTTCAATAAGGGCCTGAAGGGCAAAGACCTTATGTACTTTGCCAAGATAGAGCAGAGTAGAAGTTACCATGGCAACGATAAGGATGTGTTGGAAGGCAGAGCAAAACAGGGGGATAAAAAGCCGGGCCTTCAAACGCATATCCATGTCATAGTATCAAGAAAGGATGTAGCGAATAAGATAAAGCTTAGCCCGCTCTCTAAACACAGGGCAAGCAAAAGAGGAGCAGTTAGGGGCGGCTTTGATAGAGAAGCTTTTGTTGAAAGAGCTGAAAAGATCTGGGATAAAGAGATGAAGTATGAGAGAAAGCCCAGTGAAAGCTTTGCAGAAAGGCTATCTCAAAAGAAAGCTCTGGGAAGGCCAAGGAGTGAAATGCATAGAGAGATTAATGAAAGCAAAAGACCAAGCCTAAGCCAAAGACAAAGAGTAAAAGTAGACCTAGAACAAAAGTCTTCACAAAGAAATATTCAGGGCCAGCAAGCAGGAGTTGGAAAGTTGGGATCAGCCCTTCGAAAAGGAGCCAATTATCAGCTTACCTATGATCCGGATCTAATAGGGCAGGGGAGAGTGCTTCCTCTAAGAAAAAGGCAGATGAACCGAAAGCAATATAGAGATAGAGACTATGAACGCTAAAGAAAGGAACTCAGAGATTTATCTGCTATTTGGGCTTTGCGCTTTATTCCTTTCTTTGGCCGCTTTGGAATATTACATTCTTTGGAGTGGGGGAGGAGGAGAGGGATTGATCTGGAGGAAGATAATTCCCTATGTCTACCAATACAGATTAATCATCCGTTTTGGAGGGATTATCCTATATATGCTTTCTTTTTTTCTTTTCTACCAGGAAAGAGAGGATCAAAGGGAGCGACAGCTAGATGAGGAAAGCTCCAAGATGGCCATTTTTATCTCAGGGGGGCTGACAGGATTAGGTATCCTACTTATTTATAACCTGGATTATCTGCCTTACTTAGACCTTCTCTATCCGATTTCATTCTTCCTTTGCCTTACAAGCATTCCCATTTGGACAAATAGTCTCAGCGCCCCAAGCTCAAAACGGATACAAAATCCCAGAAAGCGGATAAAGAGCAAGCTGGGATTTAATCTTAAACTCAAAGATGGATGGATTAATATCAGCAATCCTTTCAGAGGTATATTAGTTATTGGCTCTGCCGGTTCAGGGAAAAGCTATTCAGTAGCGGAGCCAATGATAGAAGAAGCAATCCAAAAGAACTATTCAGGTATCGTCTATGATTTTAAATTCCCGAGCTTATCTGAAGTTGTGTATAATGGCTACCTGAGAGAAACTGAAAAAAGAAAAAAAAGAAAAACAATAGGAAGAAGAGAAATAGAAAATGAGCAAGAAATAAAACCTGAGCTTAAACTGGTAAGCTTTACAGATCTAAAGAGGTCCTCAAGGATCAATCCCTTAAAGCCAGAGAACCTTCCCATCATGGCTTATGCAGAGGAGTTTTCGCTTAGTTTGATTTCCAACCTCATGCCTGAGTCCATCAAGCAAAAAGACTTTTGGGTCCGCTCTGCTCATGCCATTTTGACTGCGGTTATATGGTATATGAAAAAGCATCACCCCAAGATGAGCAGCTTACCCCATGTGGTAGCCATGATCTGTAATAAGAATTACGAAAGCCTTGTAAAGCTATTGGAAGAAGATCCGGAAACAGCAGGGCTTATAGCCTCCCTCTCTGTAGCCCTCAAAGCAGAATCTGCCAAACAGATCTCGGGCATGATGGGAACCTTGCAAATCGCTTTATCCTCACTCAATAATCCTCAGATTGCTTGGGTCTTATCCGGAGATGATTTTTCCTTGAACCTTAATGACCCCCAAAATCCGGTATTTCTATGCATAGGCACCAGTCCCAATTTGGCAGATACCCTGGCTCCTGCGGTAAGTCTGATAATAACTGTGGCCCTCAAGCTTATGAATGAGCAGCATAAGCATCATTCATTGGTACTACTAGATGAGGCGCCAACCTTGTATATCCCCAAGTTTGATCAGATTCCTGCTACAGCCCGTTCGAATAAGATTGCTACGATCTACATGGCCCAAGACATCAGCCAGATGATTCAGTCTTATGGGCAGGTAAACGCAGAGGTTATCATCGGGAACCTCAACAACCAGCTTTTTGGCCGGGTGGCTAATCAGAAAACTGCGGATTACATCTCCCGCATTTTTGGCAAAGGAGAAAAGGAAGTGATTGAGTTTTCCAGATCGCAGTCGGGGGAAGGAACTTTTTCAGTGAGAAGGAGCAAGAGCTATTCTCATAGAATCCGCGAAAGAGAGCTAATCACAGCTCCTGAGCTTATGAGCCTGGGAGTAGGAGAGTTTGTGGGACTAACTGCCGGCAAGAGAAATGAAAGCTTTTGGGGGAAGATCCAAAGACGAGGCAATCAGGATCAGGACATTCCTGCAGAAGGAGAAGTTTCAGAAAGGGAGCTGATTCGCAATTTTGAAAAGATACATCAAGAAGTGAGGGTTTTACTTGAGAAGCCAGATTTTGTGGGTTAGCTATAAATTAGCTGTAAAACTTTTGAAGGATGAGATTGATGAATTAAGAAAAAAGATTACTAATAGGGAAAGAATATTAGGTAATATTGATAAGACCATAAAAGAGTTAGAAAACTATTAAACTCCATCTATGGATAAAATTATAGTAGCTAAGCTTCTTGTATTTACGGGCATTCTTTCATGGGTATTTTTTGCTATTAAAAAGTACTTAGTACTTAAAAAAGAAGAAGAAAGTATTACCAAATTAGATAGAAGTCAGATGAAAACTAGAAATACCACTTAAAAGCGTCTGCCCCTTTTCATTTCATTGGTACCATTCTAGTTAATTATATGCTCTCTAGCCGACTGCTTTTGATCCCACAGTAACAGTTTGAATTATTTATTTAGGAAAAAGTCAATTTTTCCTCCTGTCGCTTGAACTTTTACTGGAATTCCTCCTCCATTAACTGAACCTAGGACGTAGGAATTTTTTTGGTTGCCATTAAAGTCATCAGGTAACTTGATATTTAGTTCCTCGGCATTCAAATCCAAATTCATTCCTGGAGAACCCGAAACTTCGACTCTTATATCACCGCCAGTAGTATTTAAATAAAGCTCCTCTTTCAATCCAGTCAAATTAGCCGTTATACCACCATTATTGACTACATTGATTGAATTTGAATGACCACTAACTGCTACATGTCCCCCACTATTTCTCAGATGTACTTTCCCATTAATCTCATCAAGGGAAACTTTTCCGCCAGAAGTAATTGCATTTATATTGCCTTTTGATCTATTAATAAATAACTCCCCACCACTTATCCTTATTTCAGAAAAACCTTCACAATTATCAATTTCAACATTACCTCCTGAAGTAACTATCTTAGATTTTCCAGTAATATTACTTAGAAAAATATTTCCACTGCTTGTGGTATATTTGTGCGTTCCTGATTGATCTAGAATCTTTATATTTCCACTGTTCACGTGGATTTTGTTACTTGTAGAGTAGGGGACTTTTACATTAAAACTAACTCCTAATTTGAAATGCCAATCATTTAATTTCCCGATTCGTTTTGCATAAGCAACAATCTTATTTTCATCTTCAATTTTTTCTATTTCCAAATCATAGTATTCATTAAATTTTTTGAATAATGGATCATCTTCAGTAATAGTGTTTCCATTGTTTTTTATCATCACCGATATCTCGACCTTATCTGAATTAGTTCCTTCGATCATAATATCTCCACCAGAGGTCTCCATTTCTAAATGACCTGACGAATTTAAACGGAAACTTTTCGACAAGGATACAGATTGGGCACAAATCGACGAATTAATGAAGATAAATGCAATTAATGCAACTGTTTGTATGGATGTTAAATTTAGAAATTTCATTTTTTAAGGTATTTGTGAAGCAGTGATATATGACATGTGGAATACTAATTGATTCGTTAAGATGAAAAAATCATTTTATTTGCTTATTCGCTTTTTAATGATTCTACAGGATTAGATAATGCAGCTTTTAAGGTTTGGGAACTAATAGTGAATAGAGCAATTCCAATAGCAGATAATCCTGCAATGCCAAACATCCACCATTGCATCTCAATGCGATAAGCAAAACCTCTTAACCATAGGTCCATTGCGGACCAAGCTACTGGAACTGCTATAAGAAAACTTAATAAGACTACTTTCAAAAAATCCTTTGCAAGTAATAGAATTATTCTTCCCACTTCTGCACCTAGGACTTTTCGGATTCCGATTTCCTTTGTCCTCCGTTTGGAAGCAAATGAGGCAAGTCCATATAAGCCCATAGAAGCAATTATGATTGACAGAATTGTGAAAAATCCTAGCATTTCCCCTAACTGTATATCAGATTTATACAACTGATTAAATTCTTCATCCAAGAATTTATATTCAAAGGGATAGTTGGAGTATTTCTTTATTGATGATTTTAGAGATTCAATAGATTCATCTATATCATCAGGGTTTATTTTTACAGATATAACCCCATAATTGTCATTATTTAAAAGCATCATTAAAGGTGCAATACTTTCATGAATAGAATGCATGTGGAAATCTTTTACCACCCCAACAACCCTTTTTTTCGCATCACCATCTAAAAAAGTCTTACCTAAAGCATCTTCAGGAACCCAGCCTAATGACCTAGCTGCAGTCTCATTGATAATAGTAGATTCTAGTGTATCTGATGTAAAAGTACGAGAGAAGTTTCGCCCAGCTACCAGCGGGATTTCGAACAATTCTAAAAAATCATAATCAATACGAATCCTGTAAATTGCCAATCCTTCTCCTTGATCACCACCAGTTGAATAATCGTAATTAATAATAGAACTAGCATCGATATTTAAAGGCAAACTACTTGACAAAGTATAGCCTAATAAACTTGGATAACTTTGCCATTCATTTTTCAACACCTCTAAATCAATCCTTTCATGAGCTCTTTCTTCTAAGATTGGGATAGTAACTATATGATCTTTACTATACCCTAAATCTTTATCTTGAATGAACTTGAGCTGGCTGTAAATAATTATACTAGTAGTAATTAAAATTATAGAAGTAGCATATTGAAAAATAATTAGGATTCTCTGTAGCCTTAATTTTGAAAGCCTTCCTCCTATATTTCCTTTTAGGACTTGAGCAGGATGTAGCGATGCCATAATTATTGCTGGATAGCTCCCAGATAATATTCCAACAATTAATAGGAGCGATATCAAAAATGGAAGCAAATCGCTATTCTTCATTAAATCAAATTCGAGTGGCCGTTCAAGTAAATATCCGAATAATGGGCATGAATAATAGGCAATCAGAATAGCTAGTAACAATGCAAAAAATGAAGTAAACAAAGATTCTCCGATGAATTGCCTAAAGAGTTGGCCCCTTACCGCACCCACAGCCTTCCGCACTCCTATTTCTTTAGCTCGCTTTAAAGAGTGTGCTAGCATTAAGTTCATATAATTAATGCACGCAAGTAATAATACGCAGATGCCGATCAGGGAAATTAAAGATATGTATTTGCGATTACCTTTTGCTTCAATATCTTCCGCTGCTCTTGATTCTAAATAGACCTCAGACAATGGCTGAATTAGGTACGAAACTTTAAAGGGAAAAGGATTATTATTTTCGGATACTTTATTTAGTAAAGCCTGCAGCTTACTTTGTAGTTTATTTGGGTCTGTTCCTTCTAAGACTCTAAAGTAGGTAAGAAAAGAACTACTGTACCATTTCTCTTCAAAATTTTGATCTCTCTCATAATCCTGGGATTGCTCGATACTTGTAATGTATGAATATTGAAACGAACTATTGCTTGGGAGGTCTTCTAATACCCCCGATACTAGGTATCTGTTATTATTGTCATAAATCAACACCTTACCTATAGGGTTCTCTTTTCCAAAAATCTTTTCTGCAAAAGATTTTGTAAGAATGATGCTTTCTTTAAAATCAAGAGAAGTCTTGGGATTACCCAATAAAAATTTTTGAGGGAAGACTCCAAAAAATTGCTTATCTACTCTATAACCATACTCTAAAAAGCTTTTATCCTCAGTTGTCAATAACCTCCTCTCTCGCTCAATCGTGGTAGCGTGGCTAACCTCAGGATACTTATCTAATAAGGTGGTGGCTAGCCCAGCTGGAGTAGCAGCTAAATAATCTTTCCCTAAAAAATCATTTCCCGCCCATCTTTGAATGATCCGATAAACTCTATCATGATCTTCATAAAATCGATCATGGGAAAGTTCATATTGCACATACAAAAAGATAAGAATGAAACATGCCAATCCGACTGCTAATCCACCAATATTTGTAATTGCATGTATTTTTTGTTCTAAAAGATTTCGCCAAGCTATCCTTAGATAATGAAAAAACATATTGTATAGATTTAGTTGATAAATTGCTGCAAGAAAGAATTATCATACACATGATATATCCCGTATAAGGATCTCTCCTAGAATGCTTACAATTCTTACTGCCGTAAATCAGTTCTTTATTATTGGGTATCCATAAAGAAAAATCTCCGACTAGTTATATGCCCTTCACAATTGTGCCATTTCCTTAAAAAATTGGTATCCAATTGTTTACATCTCTACTTGGCAATAAAAGTGTTCGTATTTGATACAATTACTGTTCGAATACGGTCAAAAATGTTCCGATTGGAATTAGTTAGAGATGATAAAAAAGAGTTAGCATAGTCGAATTATTTGCAGAAGTTTAGTCATGATCCTTTCGGATAATTTTCTATTGAGTAACTGATGAATATGAAAGTGCTCGCTAATAGGCTTAACAGTTTGTAGACCTACGAGCAACTCTTTGATTCCTTTGTAATATTTTGTCCTGATTTTCAAAGCTAATTAGTAATCCCAGATTGGCTTTTTGCCTAGTAGGTTTTCTATAAAATAATTCCATCTAAGCTTCCGGAAATATGCACCGTGATATCCCCAATATCCGTGACCTCTCCCAGGAAGTATCATCATATCGAATTCTTTATCCTCCCGTATGAAAGCTTCTGCCAACTTAAAGGTAGTTGCAGGGTTGATATTCTCATCAAGTCCTCCATGCACTAGCAGTAATTTCCCTTTGAGTTTATGTGCTATTTCTATGTTGGAAGAATACCGGTAGCTACTGTCAACAGGCCAGCCCATATACATCTCTGGCCACCAGGCATTTGACATCCTATGATCGTGATTACCAGAACTTGAAACAGCAACTTTGTAGAAATCAGGATACATTAACATAGCTCTCACAGCATCATAGCCTCCAGCAGAATGTCCGCATATCCCTACCCTACTGGTATCAATCCAGTTAAATCTTCTCCCTAATTCTTTAATTGCAGTTACATGGTCTAATAGGCCATTCCCTAAGTTTTTATACGAAAAATTGTGAAATTTCTTTGATCTTCCTGCTGTTCCTCGACCATCAATACTAATGACAATAAACCCAAACTCAGCTAAATCATAGAATGCGTCTTTGAAAGACTCCACAAACCTATTTGGAAAAACATTTCTATTAGGACCTGTATAGCTCCTATCGATGACAGGATATTTCTTGTTGGGATCAAAATTTGATGGTCTCCAAATATTTCCAAATATTTCCGTTTTCCTATCATTCGCTAAACATGAAAATCCTAAAGGAGCTTTCCAAGAAATTTCATGAAGTAAACTTGTGTCTGTATTCGTTAGTTCGCAGAATAATTTCCCCGTTTCAGCTTGATGAAGCTGGAAGGAAGCCGGTCGATTATAAGAGGATAGTTCGTCTATAAAATACTTTCCCTTCGGTGAGAATTTTATCGCATGATTCCCCATTTTTGGAGTCAAAAGTTCTATTTTTTCTGCTTCTATATTGACCCTATATAGATATTCATGATAAGGGTTTTCTTCTTCTTTTCTTGAACCGATAAAATATAGCCATCCGTTTTCCTTATCAGCATATTGAATCCTATGAACAATAATAGGATGATTAATTAGGTTTGCAATAGTATTTTTTTTGAGATCATAGCTGTAGATTTGTTGTCTTCCATTCCTCTCAGACAAAAAAGTGAATTTCTCAAATATTTCAAATACCTGAACTCCTATCGATCTTCCAATTCGGGTATCAGAACTATCGGTGAATAGAGTTTGATTTGTTCTTTTATCTAGATCATATAAAGAGAAATGTAGATTCTTATAACCTCTATCCCTATCAACAATCAGGACTTTTGGGGTTCCACTGACCCACCAAAATAAGCTTTGGTCAAGATAGGTTTGGGTTTCCAAGGTATCAATACTTAATTCTTTTTCACCTACTTTGACAAAAATGGGAGTAACTTTGGCGAGTGATGTGTCTCCAGGAAGAGCTCTAAAGTAGGAAAGTAATTGGGGGCGAAACTCATCATCTTTACTATAATCTATCAGATGTAGTTTTTTTGCTTGTCTATAATCACAAACTTGGGTCCTAAACCATTTTGAATCAGGAGACCAAGATACTTCCAATCTCTGTGGCCGTTTAGTGACACCTTCTTTTATTTTTTCACTCCAATTGTAAATGCCACCATAATCATACAATTCCTCTCCTTTTCTACTTAACGTATCAATCTTACCTGACTCAAGATGTTTAAGGTAGAGGTTATAATTTTTTTTAAAGACTAAATATTTTTTGTCAGGTGAAAGGGATTCTAATTGGAATGGATTGCTATGTTTGGGATCAATTCCGTGGATTGAATAATCGGATAAATTTACTTGAAGGTATTTATTGTTAACCCTAACTCTTATGGTTTGTGAATCTATATATTCAATCCTTGAAAAAGGCAGGCTATTGGGGTCAATAGGCTTATTTAAGTTCAAATGTAGTGAGTCGGCAATTCTTTGATGATCAAAAAGTTTCTTCTTCTTGCCTTCAGCATAGATGACTTGATAAAAGATCTTTGACTCTGCTGAGTGGTCTAAAAACCACAATCCTGAATGGTCCGAATAGAACCCACTTATCAACTCCAAATTGAATACTCTTTTATTATTTAGCTCAGACCAGGTAAAATTGTAGGCCCTTTTGTAATCATTTTTGGTCATATTTTGAGCGAGGCCACCAAATTCAAAAACCAAGAAAAATGTTAGGAGAGAAATTGAGAATTTCAGGATGTGATACATAATAAATGAGATTGAAAATTTAAACAAAGGACTCCCAGCTGCTCTTTCAGAAGAGCAGAGATTGATAAATCTTTTACAATTAGCTATTTCCTACCAGTCTGGCTCAGGGTCGTCAAACCGAGCCCACCTTATATCACAGTATTTGCCCACACGCTGTTTAAGTAAACGTCCATCCATAATTATTTCCAGCCAATACGTTTCTTTAGCTATCTTGTTGGTATTCCATTTGACTATATGCTTTCCTTTTGGAAGAGTCTCATTCATTATCTCTGCGACCATATCTCCTCCCAAATCTTTTAAGAGAATTTTCACCTTCATCTCCCGCTCTCGAAGAGCCAGATAGATACTCAAGTCCTCATAAATAGGGGCTTGGATTGAGTTTTCTACTCCTCTTGGAAGGCTCCCCGTGGGTTTTGAATATTTTCTTCTATCCTCCTGAAGTAAGATTTGCTTTTCCAGCTCTTCCTCCCAATTATTGGCAATTGGTCCTTCAAAATGGGGACTAAGTAAATGTATCATATTAAGATCTCTATTTTCAATTGCCTGCTTTAGAAATCCTTTATTGTAACGATTTTTTATCTTCAAGTCTGCCCCTGCTGAAATTAGATGGGCTGTAATTTGATACCTGCTTTTTTTGATAGCTACTCCAAGCGCAGTTTGGCCATCTTTTGATTTTAGGTCAATGAGTGCACCTCTTTTCAGTAGATGCGTAAGAATTTCTACATGACCATGTTCTGCTGATTCATGTAGAGCAGTATATCCATCATTTGCTTTATGGTTTACATTCGCCCCTTGCTCTATTAAATATTTTACAATCTCGACTTTTCCAAAGTGTGCCGCCTCGATTAAGGCTGTTCTTCCCAAACCATTCGATACATTTGGGTTAACACCTAGGTCTATATTCGCCTGGATTTTAGCTAGGTTTCCCTCATGAATTGCCTCAAAAAAACCAGCAATCAAATCTTCTCTTTGCTTCTCTGGTTTTGAAAGCTTTTCAGTTAGTCCAATTTCCTTGGGTATTTCCCTTCCAAAAAGAGGGATACTTTCCACCATCATAAAGGACTGTGAGAAAAACAGCAAAATAAATATGGGGACAGATGCACTCATTCTTCTAAATAATGATGGAGATTCAACTACCCCTAATATTCTATTAATACGTTTATGAAATCCAGATCTTTTTGTACTTGTTGCCATTACTATATTTGACTTTGACTCTAAACTGAGCCTCTTGACGGCAGTCAATGTATTTGCATATTCGAAGAAATCCTGATTTCTTTTCTTAGTAACCCAATCATCACAACAATACTCTCTTTCTTCTCGAACATGAACGGAAAGTATCCAGATGGCAGGATGATAGAAAAATAAAATTTCAATTAGGGACTGGATCAAATTAAAGAGGTAGTCATGCCGTTTGATATGCGCCAGCTCATGCAAAATAATTATTTCGATTTGTTTAAAGTCCAAGCCCGTATATACGGCAATTGGTAACAAAATGACAGGTTTGAAAAAATGGAAGGTAATTGGCTCTACAATTTTATTTGAGATGAGCACAGAAATTTTTCGCCCAATTCCTAGATCTAAAACCAATCTTTCACACAATTTTTGGATCTCAGGACTGTGAGTATTGATATTTTTACTTCTTAGGCTTTTAAGCCTGAGAAGACCAATCAAGAGATATAAGGACAATAAGATTACTCCTACCAACCACATCAGGGCAATTTGATTATTATAATTTCTCACTATCTCTACAACTTTCCCAAAGTAAGCCAGTAAATCCTTTGTCCAGGAGGTATCTTTAGGTTTATCCAACTCTGACAGCTTTAAGCTTTTATCCGATAATTCTGTTAGAGATTTGGAAGTATTATTGGAGAAAAAATTTGCTTCTTCAGAATAAAAGCGTTCTTGATTAGATTGAGTATAACCTGAATAAGCAGTAAATCCTGCCCAGGGTATGAGAAAAAGCATCCCTATAATCATCATCCAATATCTCAAGTTTGCATGACGCCTATTTATGAAGATAAGTGCAACTTTGATAAGTATAAATATCAAGGATACCTGCCAAATACTATTTAGGATAGTCCAGGTAATAACATTAGTCCAAGTACCAAAGGATAAAATCATGGGATCAAAGATTACTTTGCTTTTTCTTCACCTCAATTAGTCTTTGTAGCTCATCCAAATCAGCTTCCGTTATTTGACCGTGATCCTGGCCCAATGCATGGATCATCAGCTTCATCGAAGATCCTTTATAAACATTCTTCAGCAACTTATTAAAGAAGGTATCTTGAACTTCTTTTTCTTTTGGAACTGCTTTATAAAAATGAGTTTTCCCTTTTTTTGTTCTTACCAAAATACCCTTCTTAGTCATCCTCTGCATAAAGGTAAGAATAGTAGTATATCCCACCTCTCTATTCTCTAAGATACTCTCATAAACTAGTCTAACACTTGCTGGTTGTTTCTCCCAAAGGATTTGAAGAATCTCAAGTTCGACTTCAGAAGGTTGATAGACTTTTGATTTTTTCATACTCAAAACAAGTGTTTAGTTGAAATATAGCAGCATTGATCTCAATATATACTACTGCAGTCGTAGATACAAGCTTTCTATTACATTTGTAGTAGATTTTCAATATTATTACGCTAGCATTCATCAAACGCTAGCCTTTTCTCCAACTTTTTTGAAAATGAAATCTTTTTCGGTATGATTAAAAAAGGCTATCGAGCTTATCTTCTGATGCTAGATTCAAATCCATTGCAGCAGTAATAAAATTATGCTTACAGCCTACAATTCTTAGATTGGATCTGTTAGTAATTAATTTATCGTCCTCAGCGTAAAATATTAAAGGCGGAAAAGTTGTATTTATCATATATTATTGAAAAAATTAGTCCTTCGGTTCAAACACTTTTTGTATGAAATAAGGAGATGTATTTCTCATATAAATCAAAAATATATTCTATTTCTTCTTCGGGAGAATGTTGGACCCTGATATAGGTTATTCTGTTTTTAAACCAGTAAATTGCTCTTTCCGTCCATTGATACTTATCGTACAATTTGGTTAGACTTTCCTCAGCATCTTTATCAAAACATTCTAGTCCTATTTTGAGGTCCGGCAACTATAGGTGCAAAATTCGCCGTAGGGGTATTCAAGTCAAATTTAATTTAATATTCAGTGGATTGACTTTCATCGCGATGTCCGGATCATAGCTTCCAAAGCGGTTGATATGCTCTGTTCTGTAGGGAGCAAAAGCCTTTAAAAGCTTTTTATCAATGGGATACCCTTCTTTGCTTAGTTCATTGAAGACCCTTGTCATTTCATGGACATTATAAAGAATGACCAGGTTAGCAACTAGGTGATTGTATTTTATAACCTTGGTCTGCTCATGTCTGAGGTTTTCAGGAATAACTTTGCTGGCAAAAGCAATCCAATCCGCAAACTGGTTAAACTCCTCACTTTTATTTGTGGCAGCACTGATGGTTTTTCTAAGTTCGACATCGTGGATGTATTGAAGAAGAAAATGAGTTCTAACGGCTCTACCTAACTCTTTGAAGGCAAAGTATAGCTTGTTTTTCTTGCTATGTGCCCCCAGTCTTTTTAAAATAGTCGAAGGAACAATTTTCCCGGCCATAATTGAAAGCACTACCCGTAGCATATCGGGCAAATGGGTTTGAATGAGTTTCCAATTGATTTTATCAGTGAAGAGCTCATCGATATTATCAAGGCTTATTTCTTCATCTGGCCTGAAAAGGGTTAGGTCTTTGATATTTTTAATTCTGGGCATAAGCTTTATTCCGAGTAAATGTGCTAGCCCGAAGGCTACGGTATTTTGTGAATGGGAATCTCCATGAACCGTATCGGGTTTGATATCTGAAGTATTTTTAGTGAGGCCATCCAGAATATAAACAGCCTCTCTAACTCCGCAGGGGATAAAATGGCTAAAAAGCGCAATATAATTGTCAGAGACATGATAATACCCAATCCCACCATATCGACCGTAACGGATATGATATTGAGCCATGAGATTTTGCTCATACATTTCCCATTGAGTTCCATCGGCTGATACGCTCTTTCCACTTCCCCAATATTTGGGAAGGGAAAAATATTGGTAGGCATTAATGACTTTGGTCGTGGCCCTGTTGAGCCTTTCTTCTGTGATATGGTGGCTATTGATCCAGGCCAATTGTTTTCGATTAATTCCTCTGACAGACCGAGCCGTTTGAGTTGGACCCATGAAGCAACCATAGCAGAAAAGCGTAGAGACCAATTTGGAAGAGTAATTGTCCATTTTACTTCCTCTTCCCGATAGCGTTTGAAAATTCTTGCTAAGCTTAAGCCATTTTTCTGTATGGATAAGGACATCAAGAATGTTAAGAGGCTTCATCCTTTGTTTGAGTAGCTTATCTATTTCTGGATAATCCTTATGGGTTTTCTTTTTGGTGGGACGGCGAAGAATTATTTCTCCCTTTTCAATTCGGGCATTAGGATTATTTGGAAAAGCAGCATCAACTTCTTTAGCCATAGCCATAAGCTCTGATTTGAGCTTTTTGACAAACGCTTTCCTATCAGTGGGAATACCAGATAGGGCTTCAAATTCAGGGATACGCTTATCATATTCCTCTAAGCTAATCTGCTGGGTTCTAAAATCTGAGAATTCCCCGCTTCCTTTGATGAAAATATCTCCTGAGTTTAGCTGGCGATCTAACTCTGAGAATACACAGAGTTCAAAATTCTTTCGATGAATCTTATCTATGGCAGAATTTTTTGCAGCTTTTCCTGTAAGCAGTTTTCTCCAAGGGTCAGTTATCCAATCTAGGTCCAAGGATAGTTCTCCCGTTTCTTCATTGAGAATAGATACCCATTCTTTGCGACTCTTTCTATGTTGGAAGACAAAGTCTAAAGCCTGGAGAAGTGTATTATCTTGTGAAGCTGGATGCAATTCAAGGCTTGAGAGGCAGTCAAAAAGTACGGATCTCTTTCCTGTATATTTAGGAAGCATACAAATACGATAGTTATCCTCTGCATATGCCAGATGCTGATAACACTGCTCTGTTACAAGCTCGGGGTCAGAAGGCATGACCAGTGCCATGGCTTGAAATTTCTCAATTGGAGTTCCTGGTGTTTGAAAAGCTGTAGTAATTCTGGCAAGATGAGCGATTAAGGTAAAAGCCTGCTTTTGATTTTGTTTTTGAAAATCATCCAGTAGCTTTTTAGCATCATTATGGAGTTTCCTCATCCTGCGGATAAACATTTGGCAAATGGCATCAAGTGCCTGACTCAGTTGTTTTTCGAGAAGTAAAACCACAAAGGCATATCGCTTAGAAGGGCTAAAGGATCTGAGGTGTCCCAGATCTGCGGCATAGGCTTCGTAATAAAACTGTGTTCGCTTCGCCTCAGGAAGCTCAGTTGGAACATGTAAAAAATCATAATACTGCTTGATATTTTCTACATGCTGAGCATATAAGCGGGTATTTTTGACAGTAGGAGCTGGGGGATCTGCCTTCATTTCTTGCCACCAACTTTTCCCCTCCTCATCTGAAAAAGCAAGTAGCTGATCAATCATCTGTTTTTGGGCCAGGCTAAGCGCCCCACTAATTCGCTCACAGGTTTCTTGATTGATAACTAATCTGGCAGCACCTGCTTCGCGGACGAATCGGTTGAAAGCAGGCAGTTCAAATCTCTGCCGAATCATCTCTTCTATCATCACATTGATGATATCAATTAGATATTCCTTAGTTTGAGAAGCTTCTTTGGCAGCCAGGCGCATTTGTAGATACGTTTGAGGTCCAACAGGTTTTACTTTCAGGTACTTTCGGATCACACGCATGTGCCTGGATTTACTGCCAGACCTATCATAATTTTGTGAGATGTCATCGGGCAGAAATAAATACCCTATAGACTGAGCAACTGTATTTAGGATAGATCCTGGAATTTGAGTAAACTGTAGAAAGTAACCCAGGTGTTGAAAGGTTTTTAGAAGAGCTAAAAAACAGATTCGGTTTGTTTCCTTTCTGCAGCTTTTGTTTGCAAACGTTATTTCCTCAGCTGTGGGACAGAAGCAGTCCTCCAGTACTTTTCGGGATAAACTAACTTTCAGCCTGGGATAGGCTGTTTCTTGAATAGAGACCATATTTGACAGATTAAAGGGGCGATTAGGTACAAGGGAATTTGACGATATTTAACTCCTTTTAAATCTATCAGTTATTGTCTATTTTAATAGAATAATTGGGTTTAATATAACCGGATACTGATCTGCCTATGATTTATGCCTACCTCCGTGTGAGTTCTGACAAGCAAAGTGTCGAGAATCAGCGCTTTGAAATCCTCAAATATGCAGACAATAAGAAACTAACAATCGATGAATGGGTTGAGGAAACAGTCAGTAGCCGTAAAAAGTTGGAGGATAGACTCATCTCATCCATTTTGAATAAGCTGACCGAAGGAGATCTACTTATGGTGTGAACCTTTACCTCACTATTCATACAAGTATTTAAAATGCTCATTACCTCCATGAGGTTACGCCCTAAACGGGAAAGCTCACTTACAATAAGTAACTAACAATCGATGAATGGGTTGAGGAAACAGTCAGTAGCCGTAAAAAGTTGGAGGATAGACTCATC
>JBCBRM010000077.1:0-30079 GCA_039819665.1 Bacteroidota bacterium | reverse complement strand
GATCAAGGGCATTCATTTTTTCCGGACGACTAAGTTTGACTATGGAGATATGTCCTTGTTTTTCTATCGTTACTCTATTTTCCATTTCTTTAAGTTGAGTCAGTGAAAGGAGGAAGAATATAGTCAAATTCGCCTCGATTTGACAAAGGAAATCCAGGCATATCCTGATTTATCCTCTTTTATTAAACCGGTTTATCCCCCGCATGTTTCTTAGTGAAAACTTTCCTCATTCCATCTTAATTCCTTTCTGACATCTTCCAATCTACTATCCTTGTTGATTAAAAAAGATTCAATACCCGCTATTTCAGCAAAATCCTGAAGGTACTCTGCATCCAAAGATTCGGAGTAACAAGTATGATGAGCTCCGCCAGCAAGTATCCATGCACTCGCGGCAGTTTCAAGATCAGGAAGGGGCTTCCACAAAGCTCTTGCAACTGGGAGCTTTGGCAGATCTTCCTTAATTTCTATTGCTTCTACCTCATTTATCAAGAGACGAAATCGGTGGCCAAGATCTATCATAGAAGCATTTAGGGCTTTTCCTGCTTTTGCATTAAAAACCAATCTAACGGGATCTTCCTTTCCCCCTATACCAAGTGGATGAATTTCACAAGAGGGTTTGTCTTTGGCAATCGAAGGGCATATCTCCAGCATATGAGCGCCCAGTACAAGGTTTTGATTTTGCTGAAAGTGATAGGTATAATCCTCCATAAACGAATTGCCTCCCTTGAGCCCATTTCCCATTACTTTCATAGCTCTGACTAGCGCAGCAGTTTTCCAATCTCCTTCCGCTCCAAACCCATATCCTTTCTCCATAAGTCTTTGAACGGCTAGACCCGGTAGCTGCTTTAATCCATGTAGGTTTTCAAAGGTATTGGTAAAGGCCTTAAACCCGCCCTCATCAAGAAAATGGCTGAGCCCTATTTCAATTCGGGCAGCTTCAATAAGTGAATCTCTCTTTTCCCCAGAAAGGCTTAATGAAGGAGGAAGTGAATAGGAGTTTTCATATTCTTCAATTAATCCTTCTATATCCTGAGCTGAAACCGTATCTACAAAATCTTTAAGGTCTCCCATTCCAAATCCATTTACTGTATAGCCAAATTGAATTTGAGCACTTACTTTATTTCCTTCAGTTACCGCAACTTCTCTCATGTTGTCTCCCAGCCGAGCGATCTTCAAATTTTGAAAATCTTCCCAGGCTGCAGCGACTCGGCACCATTTATCCACTTTTTTGTGGAGACTTCCCGATTTCCAATGACCTGTAATCACTTTTCTTTTTATCCCCATCCTGCTACAAATGAAGCCAAACTCTCTGCCCCCATGTGCAGATTGATTCAGGTTCATAAAATCCATATCAATTTCGGACCAGGGGATTTCTTGATTGAATTGGGTATGAAGGTGTAAAAGGGGTTTTTGAAGCGCTCGCAATCCTTTGATCCACATTTTAGCTGGGGAAAAGGTATGCATCCAGGCTATTACTCCTATGCAATTTTCGGAAGCATTTGCTTCGAGTACGCTATGGTAAATTTCTTCAGGAGCTGTGAGAAGATCTTTGAATATTATTCGTACCGATATGTCTTCGGAATCACTGAGCGCCTTACTTATGATTTCCGAATGCTCCTTCACTTTTAGAAGTGTTTCTGTTCCATATAAATGCTGGCTACCACAGAGAAACCAGACTTCGTATTTTCCCATGTCGATCATGGGTGGAATTTACACTTTTTCCAGAATGATGGCATATCCCTGGCCAACACCAATACACATGGTAGCAAGACCGTACTGTTTATCTTGCTCATGCAATTCGAGTGCGAGACTATGTGTGATCCGCGTACCAGAAACTCCGAGAGGATGACCAATGGCAATGGCTCCTCCATTGGGATTTACTCTTTCATCATCGTCAGCCAGTCCTAATTCACGGGTACATGCCAGACTTTGTGCAGAAAAAGCTTCATTGAGCTCTATAACGCCTATATCATCAAGGCTCAATCCTGCTTTTTTTAAAGCTTTTTTACTGGCTTTTACCGGACCAATTCCCATGATACGGGGTTCCACGCCAACGACTGCTGAACTCACAATTCTGGCCAGGGGTTTTAATCCATATTCTTTTACAGCATCCTCCGAAGCTACTATTACTGCTGCAGCTCCATCATTTAATCCACTAGCATTCCCCGCAGTAACTGTCCCATTTTCTTTGAAAACTGTACGAAGTTTACCTAAGGCTTCCATAGAAGTATCATGTCGGATGAATTCGTCTTGTTCAAATACCAAGGGATCTTGCTTTCTTCTAGGGATTTCAAGAGGAACGATCTCTTTTGCTAATCTTCCACTTTTTTGGGCTTTAGATGCTTTCTGTTGAGACCAACGTGCAAATTTATCCTGATCCTCTCGATTTATGCTAAACATCTCAGCTAGATTTTCCGCGGTATTTCCCATAGCTTCTGTTCCATATAATTTTTCCATTTTGGGATTAATAAAACGCCATCCAAAACTGGTATCATAGACTTTCATATCCCCTCCGAAAGCTTTGCCGGACTTTGACATGGCTAGCGGACCACGTGTCATATGCTCAATGCCCCCACTAAGGATAATATCTGCATCTCCCGCTTTAATTGCTCGATTAGCATGGACTATAGAAGACATGCCTGAAGAACATAATCTATTGATGGTCTCACCGGGCACAGACCAGGGTAAGCCTGCTAGCAAAAGAGCCATACGGGCGATATTTCTATTGTCCTCGCCTGCCTGATTAGCACAACCCATAATTACATCGTCGTAAGCCTCAGTCGGAATATTTTCATTCCTTTCTACAAGCGCTTTTATAACATGAGCGAGAAGGTCATCAGTACGAACACCGGAAAGACTACCTCTAAATTTCCCAAAGGCAGTCCGCAAACCATCAATAATATATGCTTCTTTCATTTCTATTAACATCTAATATCCAAAGGTATTAATTCCTTTGTTTAAGGAAATAAAAAAGCTTCAGAAAGAATGCAGGAAGTCTTTTTGGAGGAAAAAATAGAATAAAATTCTCTCTATGTGAAACTATGCCCTTTATTAATCGTAGGCTTAAAACAACCGATTTAAACGCTTGTTTAAATCGGTTGTTTGATGTAGCTTGCAGCATAAGATTTAAAATCTATGGCTGAAATACAGTTAGATAGTACTGAGCAGAAAATAAAGGAAACCGCTCGAGTTCTTTTTCTTGAAAAGGGATTAAGAGGGACGACTATTCGTGAGGTAGCGGAAAAGGCGGGAGTAAATGTCGCACTTGTAAACTATTACTTCAGAACTAAGAATAAATTATTCATTGCCATATTCAAAGAGAAGTTCCTCAAATTTAATGAAGCGGGCTATCACATTCTGATTAATGATGAGAAACCATTTCTCCAGAGAATTGAAAGTTTTATAGATCGTTACATTGAGATAACACTGGGGGAGCCAAACTTACCGATATTTGTTCTCAGTGAGCTACATTTTAATGATGAGCTCAAGGAAGTATTGGCCAGCATAAAGACGGAAACTAAAGGAAAGTATGCAGGAATGATTCAGCAGGTCATTGACCAGGAGGCTCAAGCAGGAAACATCCGACATGTTAATTATATGAAGTTGGAGATTTCCATGATGTCAATGATGACCTTCCCTTTTTTAACCAGAAAAATGATTACCAGGGTAGAGGGCTTTACGGATAAGACTTTCCATGCATTTGTTCTTAATTGGAAGGAGCATATAAAGACTATGATCCTTGCTTATTTAAAACCTGAAACCCCTTAAGATTTTTTTATAGAGACACATTCTACACTTTAAATTAACGCAATTACACTTTACAAACGCTATGTTACCTATGCGAATAAGAAGCATAAGAGACAAGAGCATGGAGTTTTTGAAGCCTGGCTTCCTGATACTTCTTTGCTTATGGCTCTTTTATCCAGGTGCTTATGCTCAGGATAAACCCGACTATCAAATCGGCATTCTTTTAGAAGAACGAAGTGCTGAAATCGAAGCACTTCTTCCTCAGCTACAAAAAGAAATCATTGCAGTGGTTGGTGAGGATGCCAATGTAAGTTTCCCAGAAAAATGGATTCTTTCCAATAATAACGACCTGGAAGTAGCTGGCAAAAACCTGAATCGTTTAAATACGGAAGATGCGGATATGATTCTGGCCTTCGGAGCCATCAATAGTGTGGTGGTTACGAGGCAAAACACTTTCCCTAAACCAACTTTACTTTTTGGAGCAGTACCCGCAGATTTTATCAGGATCGAGGAAAGAAGAGAAACATCTGGGATAAACAACTTTGTTTACCTCGTTACCAGCCACTCCTTACGGGAGGATTTAGATTCTTTTAGAGATCTTTATGATTTCAAGGATCTCGGTATAGCAGTCAACCGAACCATTACCGAAAATTTGCAGGTTGAAAACTATCTCAAAAATATTTTCTCCGACTCTTCTACCCAATATACATTAATCCCCTTTTCAGATGTAGGGGAAATAGTCGCCGAATTAGATGAAATCGATGCCCTTTATATTGAAGGAGGAGATTTTTTTAATCCGGAAGAAATTGGATTGTTGGTGGGCGAATTAAATTTGAGGAAGATTCCTTCCATGACGGCTACCGCTCAGCAAGATGTTGAAGCCGGTATTCTGGCTACTAAGCAAAGCCAATCGAATATAGAGCAATTATTCAGAAGAATAGCACTGAGTGTTGAGGCGGTAATCAATGGGACGAATCCATCGGAACTACCCTTATATTTCGAACCACAAGAGGAGTTGACCATCAATTTTAATACAGCTGAAACCCTGGGAATTCCAATTCGCTATAGCCAAATTGCTCGAACCAATTTGGTTGGAGATTTAGAAAAGCTGGCAGCAGAAAAGAAATATGATCTCAAGATGTTGATGGATGAGGTCTTACTGACCAACCTTGGCTTAAAGGTAAGCCAATTGGGAGTAGATCTGGTAGATCAGGATGTAAGACTTGCCAAGAGCAATTATTTGCCAAACGTAGAAGTATCCGCTACAGGAACAAATGTAGATCCTTCATTGGCAGAGGTTTCCAATGGACAAAATCCTGAATTTTCTTCAACAGCTAACGCTACAGTAAATCAGGTAATTTATGCTCCAGGTGCAAGTGCGAATATTAGAATTCAAAAGGAATTGCTTGAAGCTGAGAAAGAAAATCTGAATACAGAAAAACTGAATGTGATTTTCGATGCATCTTCGCTTTATTTCAATACACTTTTGGTGAAGGCCAACCTGCAAATCACTAAGAGTAATATGGACTTGACGGAAGAGAACCTGAAATTGGCTCAGCAGAAGTTTGAGTCCGGAGAAACGGGTAAATCTGATGTTTTAAGGTTTCAAAGTCAACTGGCTCAAAATACCCAGCAATTTGTTGAAGGTTATAATCAGCTTCAGCAAGCTTACTTTACCATTAATCAATTACTTAATCAACCCATCAGACGACGAATCGATGTCTTGGACGCGAGTTTAGATGATGGGATTTATTCTGAGTATAATTATGACCGATTCAAAGAGATACTTGATGACCCGGTGTTGATCGAGCCATTTATTTCTTTTTTGATAAATGAAGCCAAGAAAAATTCTCCGGAATTAAAGTCTCTCAATTACAACCTTAAGGCAAACAATCATAATATCTGGTTGAATAAGCAAGGTCGATTTTTGCCTACTGTGGCCTTGCAAGGTCAGGTAGTACAAAATATTAATCGAAGCGGAGTAGGAAGTGAATTCCCTCCTGGTTTTGGCTCTATCCCCAATTCTTATTACACCTTGGGCTTGAATGTTTCGATTCCCATTTTTCAGCAAAATCAGCGGAACATCAATCGACAAACAGCAATTATTCAGAGAGAACAACTCCTGGCAAATCAGGATAATCTTGCCCTGAATATCGATCAGAGTGTGAGCAGTGCTGTATTACAGGTTATTAACCAAATCGCCAATCTAGAGCTCTCCAAAGTATCTGAATCTACGGCAAAAGAGAGTTTGGAACTTACACAAGAAGCCTACCGCCAGGGAGGAGTAAATTGGGTGCAATTAATCGATGCCCAAAACAACTACTTCCAGGCACAACTAGCTAATGCAACTGCTGTCTACAATTTCTTAAACAGCGCCCTAAGTCTCGAGCGCAACATTGGTTATTTCTTTATTCTAAACACTGCGGAGAAAAATGAAGATTTCCGTCAAAGATTCCGTGCCTATCTTGAAAACGACTATTAATCCAAGGATCATGAAAAATATACTGCAAATCAGCACATTATTATATATCGCATTCTTCCTAACATCTTGTGCGGAAGAAGTGAAAACGAAAAAGAAAGTTCTACGACCCGTGTTGTACCAGGAAGTGGGCTTTGGAGACGGAGGAAGTCTAAGAACCTTTAATGGAACTGCTCAAACCGATAAAGTTATTGGCTTGAGTTTTCGCAGCGGAGGAATCATAACCCTGTATAATTTAAGAATAGGACAAAAGGTTCGCAAAGGAGAATTATTGGCCCGACTTGATAATGTGCAGGCTCGTTTGGCTTATGAGCAAGCTCTGGCTTCTTTAAATATTGCAGAATCTCAGGAGAAAACTGCCAAACTGAGTTTGAATAGGGTACGCTCTTTATATGAAAAAGGAAGTGCAGCATTGAGTGAGTATGAAAGTGTAAAGAATTCTTATCAGAATGCCATCAATAGTTTGGAATCAGCCAAACGGAGCGTGGCTATTCAGAAAGAGCAAATCAATTATGGGTATATCTACGCACCTCAAACGGGAGTTATTGCAAGTGTTTCTTCCGAGTTAGGGGAAAATGTAAACCCAGGACAGTCAATAGCGATTTTGAATGCAGGTAATAAAATTACCATTCAATTGGGTATCCCTGAAAGTGTGATTAACAGTGTAAAGTTGGGGATGAAAGTAAGTATCGATTTTCCGGTGATTTCAGCTAAAACTTTTGAAGGAAAAGTTGCAGAACTTTCTCCTGCACTTGATCGATCTACATCCACCTATCCTGTGGAGGTTGAGGTACTAAATCCAACTGAAGAAGTAAAATCCGGTATGGCAGCCAATGTCAATTTCTCCTTTGGAGCTAGTGAAAAGAAAACACTGATGATACCTGCCAAATCAGTTGGAGAGGATAGCAAAGGTCGATTTGTCTTTTTGGTCAAAGATGGAGGGGAACCCGCAACTGTCCAGAAACAACATATCAAAATTGGCCCACTTCATAGTGGGGGATTTGAGGTATTGGAAGGATTGGAAGCTGGACAAAAGATTGCAGTAGCTGGATTACAAACACTACTCGATGGTCAGGAAGTAAAAATTTCCCAATAATCACCTAAGCCAGTAATACATGAATCTTGCACAGTTTTCGATAGAAAAAAACAGGATCACTTTTATGGTCCTTGCCACGGTGATCTTACTGGGGATAAATATGTACAACTCCCTATCACGGGATAGTATGCCGCCCTACACCGTACGGGTTGCCACCATTGTAACCCAATTTCCGGGTGCCAGTCCAGAAAGGGTTGAGCAATTGGTTACCGACAGATTGGAGAAAGTAGCTCAGGAGTTGCCTGAACTTAAAGAAGTGAATAGTACCTCTCGAACAGGACTTTCAGTGGTTTCCGTTGTCCTGAAAGATGAAGTCGGACCAGAAGAGCTACAACCAGTTTGGGATAGGTTGAGAAGAAAGTTAAATGCTCTTAAAGGGCTGCCATCTAATGTAAAACCCCGCTTGAATGATGATGGAATAGGGGAGGTCTACGGGATTTTACTAGGACTTTATAGTTCTGAAGTTTCCTATGCGGACATGAAAGTGTATGCAGATGATTTGCTGGATGATTTAGTGAGTTTGCCGGATGCAGCGAAAGTAGTGATTGGAGGGGCACAGGAAGAAAGAGTTTTTGTAGAGTTTGACAATGCCGTATTGAAAGAATATGGACTTACTTCCCAAATGCTCCAGGGTATCATCGGGTCCTTAAATATTTTGAGTTCTGGTGGCCAGGTGAATTTGGAAGATGAAAGGATCATTCTTGAGCCTACCGGTAACTTCAATGATTTGGCGGATCTGGAAAATACCCTTATTCCTGTAGGGAATTCAGGTCAACTCATCAGCCTGAAAGATATCACCACTGTACGTAAAGGGTATATTGATCCTCCAGACCAGTTGATTCGGGTGAATGGACAAAATGCACTCAGCCTTTATGTAAACCTTAAAGGTGGTGCAAACGTCATCAAGCTTGGTGAAGATGTCGATAAAGTGGTAGAAGAATGGGAAGGAAAACTGCCCATCGGTTTGGAACTGACACGCCTGGCTTCATTAGACACCTATATAGACTTCAAGATCAGTGATTTTATCAATAACCTGATTCAGTCGATTGTCATTGTACTAGCTGTGATGCTCATCTTTTTAGGGGTTCGAACAGGGAGTATCATTGCCAGCTTGATTCCAACTGTAACTATTGCGACCCTGATGTTGATGGGAATCATCAATATGGGATTGAACCAGGTTACCCTGGCAGCTTTGATTATGGCCCTGGGAATGATGGTGGATAATGCCATTGTGGTAGCTGAAACGATCATGGTGAAAATGGAGAATGGGATAGGTGCAAAAGATGCCGCTATACAGGCTTGCTCCGAGCTTTTTACCCCATTGTTGATTTCGACCCTTACCACCTCAGCAGCCTTCCTGGCATTTTATCTGGCTGAAACAACTATGGGAGATATTGTAGGGCCGATTTTCGTGGTGATTTCTCTGGCCCTATTATCGTCATGGTTTATTGCACTTACTGTTATCACCTTATTCTGCTACCTCTTTTTAAAGGTAAAACCTAAAGGAGAATCCGAACCTGGGATAGTCGACCGTGTGATCGCAACTTTAAAGAGCTATTATCAGAAGCTGATCATGGTGGCTTTGCGGGCTAAATATTTGGTTCTGTTCCTTATCCTTGGAGCATTTGTACTATCACTCTACGGTTTCACCAAAATCGAATTCCTCTTTTTCCCGGACAGTGATAGAAACATGATCACAGTAGACATTAATCTACCTTTGGGAACTCGAATTGAAAGTACCCGTCAACTGGTTTTGGAGCTGGAAGAGTATATGGAAGATTCTTTGCGAGTGGGAGAAAATAGAGTAAATGGCCTGATGGATTGGTCCAGTTATATTGGGAAAGGCCCAGAATCCTATGATCTGGGATATTCTCCGGATGAAGCGAATTCAAGCTATGCTCATATGCTCGTAAATACTTCATCTGCAGAGTTTAATGTTCCGATGATAGCCAAAATCGATGCTTTCTGTTTTGAACATTTCCCTAATGCAGATATCAAGGTTTCATCCCTGGCTGCCGGAGGTGGAGGAACGCCCATCGAAATCAAAATTTCCGGTGATGATCCAGGTATTTTGACTGAGATAGCCGAAAGTGTAAAGCTAAAGCTAAATAGTATTCCAGGGACTAAAAACGTTAAGGACGACTGGGGCCCAAAAAGTAAAAAATTCGTAGTCGATATTGACCAGAACCGGGCCCAGGCAGCAGGCATTAGTAGCCAGGATATTGCAACTTCATTGCAGACTGTTTTGGATGGGTTTCAAACGGGAGAATATCGGGAAGATGATAAATCCATTCCTATCATTATGCGGGGCCAGGGTTCCCAACAACAAAGTCTGGAAAGTCTGGAAACCCTCAATGTATACGGACAAAGCAGCGGAAGGAATGTACCCCTCATCCAGGTAGCCGATATTATCCCTCAATGGCAATATGCCAAGATTAAACGTTCGGACCTGGAACGTTCCATCAATGTTTCCTCAGAACTTAGAGCAGATGGAAATGCATCGGCTATCACCAATGGAATTACTCCCTGGATAGAAGCAGAAGCAGCCAATTGGCCGGATGGATATGAGTATAAATTTGGAGGAGATGCAGAAAATACGGCTGAAAACATGGGAGCAGTTATAAAATACCTCCCGATTTCAGGGTTTATCATTATTCTTCTCTTGATCATCCAGTTCAACTCTTTCCGTAAAATGGCTTTGGTAGTTTCTACCATTCCTCTGGGAGTGATTGGGGTTGTGATCGGCTTGTTGATCTTTCAAAAGCCCTTTGGTTTTATGCCATTCCTGGGAGTTATCTCGCTGGCTGGAATTGTGATAAATAATGCCATCGTGCTCATTGATAGAATAGAAATAGAACAACGGGACTTTAAACGATCGGTCCATGATTCTGTGATTGTGGCTTGTTTGCAACGATTCAGACCAATCTTGTTGGCAACTTTCACTACCGTGCTTGGGTTGATTCCTTTGTATATCAGTGGCGGAGCGATGTGGGAAGGAATGGCTATCTCGATTATGATCGGCTTGCTATTTGGAACCATAATTACCCTGCTGTTTATCCCTTCTTTTTACAGTATCCTGTTTAGAGTTAGCTATAAGGATTACAGTTTTAACGAAGAATTACTCGATGTCTGAAAATAGTTTTTATGAGCGTTTATATGCGCACCGTTTTGAATTATTTTTTGCAAGTCAATTAAGTATTTTATTTGGATCTCTGGTGGTACCACTGGAGATCCATGTAAATTATTTATCTCCAATTCTATTTTTACTCAATCTTTTATGTGGAGTTTTACTTATATCCAAAAACAAAAAACTCACTAAAATCTTTGTGAGTTTATTTGGATTGGGAATAGTTGTTACAGGGGGAATTCCAGTTTTAGGACCAAAATTTTTTGAAGAAATAAAGCATGCAGAGTTTGCAATTTACTTCGTTTTCTATTTCATCGTTACCATCCAGATCATAAGACAAGTCTGGAATTCAGTAGAAGTAAATAAGAATGTGATTATGGGCCTGATGTGTGGCTATATTTCTTTGGGTTTACTTGCATTTTTTCTCTTTTTTAGTATTGAATTGGCAAATCCTGGCTCTTTCAAAGGTATAAATATGCTAAGTGAAAATGGAATGGCAACGGCCGATTCCCTTTTATACTATAGCTACATTACGCTCCTGACTATTGGATATGGAGAGATATTTCCTATTTCTCCGGTAGCCCAAAAAGCTGCAATCTTAATAGGATTAGTAGGACAATTTTACTTTGTGATCATTACTGCGGTAGTTGTAGAGAAATACATCCGTAATGCCGATGATAAAAAAGAAGGTCCTATGTAACTGTTTCCCACCAGGCTAGCCGATGATCAGAGGTATAATCAAGCAGTTCCCCAATTTGGGGATGAAGAATATTTAACTTTTGTTTTGCTGCTGCCTCAACAAATCGACTTACTGGATCTTTCCAGGTATGTAAGGCGAGGGCAAATCCTCCCCAGTGCACCGGCATCGCTTTTTTAACTTTGGCATCCAGGGCAGCTTGTACACTTTCTTCAGGATACATATGGATCTGATGCCAGTTCTCATTGTATTGCCCACATTCCATCCAGCCGAAATCAAAGGGGCCTAACCTTTCTCCAACCTCCAGAAAATACTTGCCATATCCTCCATCTCCACTAAAATATAAATTCTCATCTGAGGTTCTGAAAGCCCATCCTCCCCAAAGGGATTTAGCCCGATCAGTTAAGCCTCTTCCTGAAAAGTGTCGACTCGGAGTAAAGGTGATTTTTATCTCATTAAAATCCTCTGCATCCCACCAGTCAAATTCTTTGATGTTTTCCTTAGGAATTCCCCATTCTATCAGATGTCTTCCAACTCCCAGTGCAACAAAATACCGCTTAACCTTTCCTTTCAGTTTTTTAATGCTGGCAAAATCTAAATGATCGTAATGATCGTGGGTAATGAGTATCAAATCTATTTCTGGTAATTCTTCGATCAATTCAATGCTCTCTTTGGAAAATCTTTGCGTTTTGAAAGGTGCAATTGGAGAGGCATTATCACCGAGCATGGGATCAATGAGAATATTATAATTCATGATCCTTAGAAGCAAAGCAGAATGTCCGTACCAAATGGCTTTTGAATTGGGGGAAGGTTTTAGAAACTCTTCTCTTTGAAAAGCCTGAATGGGAAGGGATAGCTCTGGTTCACGATTTTCCTTATCGAAAAATTGCTTTCGAAGTAATTCGGGTAAGTTACTCCAACTAAATTCCATCGTAGTCTCCTCTAAATTGACAAATTTATTTCCGTCCCATTGAGGAGATTGGGCATATAACTCTTTATGTGCTTTCGTAGGACTTGCGCCAAATAGCTTGAGATATTCCATAAGATAAATTCGAATTCAATTTGCAAGCTAAGGACACTAGATTAATCTCTTGTATCGATTTTAACTTTAGTTGAATATATTTTCCAGTTATATAAAATGAAAATTAATAATTAGGGGAGGATTTATGGCTCAGATTCAGATTCTTCTGGTTTTTTACCCCAGAAAACATAGAGATTTCTTCATGATATCGATTTTGAAGAAGAAATGGTCTATAAAAAGTCCGATTACCAAAAGAATTTTCTATATTTTGGCTTAGCTATGTTTATTTAACACTACCAAATTTACCTTAACATTATGGCTACGTTTAATCTGAAGGTTAACGGAAAAGAACATCAGGTAGAAGTTGCGCCCGATACTCCGGTTCTGTGGGTATTAAGAGATCATCTCCAGTTGGTGGGAACCAAGTTCGGATGTGGTATGGCTCAGTGCGGAGCTTGTACAATACATGTAGACGGAAATGCAATGCGCTCTTGTTCCGTTCCTGTTCAATCCGTTGCTGATAAGTCTCTCACTACTATCGAAGGTCTTTCTGAAAAAGGAGATCACCCGCTGCAAGAAGCATGGATTGAGCATGATGTGCCTCAGTGCGGATACTGCCAGGCAGGTCAAATCATGAATGCTGCAGCTTTCCTCAAGGATAATCCCAATCCTACTGATGAAGAAATTGCAACTGCGATGAATGGAAACATTTGCCGTTGTGGAACTTATTTACGAATCAAGGCCGCTATTAAAACGGCTGCCAATAACATGAGCTAAATCCTCTGGTTTCTTTATCATAATCATCAACATGACATTAGTAAAAACATCCGTAAATCGCAGATCCTTTTTAAAGGCTTCCGCTATGGCTGGAGGTGGAATGGTACTTGGATTTAGCTGGTTAGCTTCCTGTGCCCCGACGCCTGAGCAAATAAAAAGTCCACCTAAAGAGTGGTTCAACATAAATGGTTTCCTGAAAGTGGGAGACAATGGTCTGGTTACAATTATGTCCCCCAATCCAGAGATCGGGCAAAATGTAAAAACCTCTATGCCTATGATTATAGCTGAGGAGCTGGACGTAGATTGGAAAGATGTAGTCGTAGAGCAGGCGGGCTTGGACAAAGTAAATTTCACTCGTCAGTTGGCAGGTGGTTCTCAATCTATCCGTCAGGGGTGGCAAAGCCTTCGAATGGCAGGCGCGACTGCTAGAAGGATGCTACTAGAAGCAGCTGCTCAGCAAATGCAGGTGCCCGTAGCAGAATTAAGTACAGATGCAGGCCTGATTTCTCATAAAAAGAGTGGGAAATCTGTTGGCTACGGAGAAGTTGCTTCTCTGGCAGGGACTATGACAGTTCCAGAAGAAATTGAACTAAAAGATCCCAAAGACTTCAAAATTATCGGGACCAGCCGCAAAAATGTGGATGGCAAAGATATCGTAACAGGAAAACCTCTCTATGGTTTGGATGTGCACCGTGAAGGCATGAAAATCGCCATGATCGCCCATCCTCCGGCATTTGGATTGAAATTGAAATCTTTTGATGCCAGCAAGGCCAAAGCTATGCCAGGCATCATGGATGTCTTTGAAATAAACACGGCTCCTGAAGATCGTCAATGGTCCGATACCAATGCCTTCACCAATCTTGTGGCAGTAGTTGGAAATTCTACCTGGGAAGTAATGAAAGCCAAAAAGGCTTTGGAAATTGAATGGGAAGAAGATTCCAAACTGGAGAGTAGTATTAACCACGAAGAAATACTCAGTGATTTCGTTGAAAGTGGAAAGGCAAAAGCCAGTCGTAAGGATGGAAATCCTTCTGCTGCATTTGCAAGCGCTGCCAAGGTTGTAGAGCGTACCTTTAGTGCTCCTTTCCTGGCTCACAACACCATGGAGCCGATGAACTTCTTCGCCCATGTCACAGCCGAAAAAGCTGAACTGGAAGGTCCTATCCAGACCCCCGAATTCATGAGCAAATCGGTAGCTTCTCTTTTAGGAATGCCTGAAGAAAATATTTCTATCATGATGACCCGTATGGGAGGTGGATTTGGTCGACGTCTTTACGGACATTTCGGTTTGGAAGCAGCTGCTATTTCTCAGAAAATCAATGCACCTGTCAAGCTGGTCTATACCCGTGAGGATGATATGACTCAAGGTACATACAGACCTGCATACAAGGTTACCTATAAAGCTGGCTTGGACGAAAATAATAAGCTCGTCGCTTTCCAGGTAAGAGGTGCCGGAACTCATGGTAGTCCACTTTTCGCCAACCGTTATCCTGCGGGTGCAGTTGATAACTACATGGTGGAGGAATTTGCCAAAGATTCCAATATCTCTACCGGTGCATGGAGAGCTCCTCGCTCCAATTTCATCGCCTGTGCTGAGCAGTCTTTCCTGGACGAAGTTGCAGAAGCTGCAGGTAAAGATCCGATAGAATTCCGCTTAGAGCTTTTTGATCGCGCCATCAAAGATCCGGTGGGTGAGAAAAATGACTATGATGCGGAAAGATATGCGGGTGTATTGAAACTTGTCAAAGAGAAATCTGGCTGGGGAAAAGATATGCCCGGTGTGCACAGAGGAGTTTCTGCTTATTTCTGCCATAATTCCTATGTCGCTCAGGTAGTCGATGTAGTTATGGAAGATGGGCAGCCGAAAGTCCAAAAGGTTTGGTGTGCAGTTGATTGCGGAATCGTTGTGAATCCGGATGCAGCACTTAACCAGATCGAAGGAGGAATCGTAGATGGAATCGGTCATGCCATGTATAGTGGTCTTTCTTTTACAGACGGAAAATCTGATCAAAGCAATTTTGATAAGTACCGCCTGATCCGTCATCGTGAGGCTCCGACAGAAATCGAAACCTTCTTTGTCGACAATGGAATTGATCCTACGGGATTGGGAGAACCTTCTCTACCACCTGTTGCAGCGGCTTTGGCTAATGCACTTTACCAAGCAGATGGAGAAAGACGTTCTCAGCAACCCTTTATGAATGAAGAACTCAGAAACCGTTACAAACTGAACGTTACGGGTTGATCCTGATACAAATTATCAAAGCCCGGCAATATTGCTGGGCTTTGTTTTTTACAAAATCGAAAGAAGGATAGAGAAATCGAGCTCCTTCCGTATATTTTCCTCAAAAGCTATGTCTACTACAAATGATCGAAGAGCATTTCTTCGGAAATTCCCATTTGCTTATTTCTCAAGAGAAAAAAGCATCAAACAGGTAGTCGCTGCCTGGCCCTTTATAAATGCGGGTGAGAAATGGTCCCCTGAAGTATTTGTGAATCATGTGAAAAGTCTTGGCGTATCTGGGGTTGAATTGCTGGATATTGAGCATTGGCATTTACTGAAAAAACATGATCTCATTTGTGCAGCTACCAAATCTCATGGTTTTATCAGGGGGATGAATAATAAGGGCCATCATCCTGAATGTTTCCAGGCCCTTGAAAAATCTATCAAAGCGAGTTCGGAAGCAGGCTTTCCTAATGTAATGACCTTTACGGGTTTGGCAGATACTTCTCAGGAAGAAAATGGGAGTAAGGTCAGTAGGGAGCAAGGCATGAAAAACTGCATACAGGGCTATAAGAAAATGGCTTCTGTTGCAGAGAAAGCTGGTGTATGTATGATTTTGGAACCGCTTAATTCTAAGGTGACTGAGAATATGAAAGGGCATCCGGGTTACCAGGGGGATCATCTGGACTTTTGTATAGAGATTATTAAAACTGTAGGATCACCCTCCTTAAAACTCTTGTTTGATGTTTACCATATCCAGATTATGGATGGAGATATCATAAGCCATATCAATGAACACATCGACTATATAGGCCATGTCCAGATTGCAGGTGTACCAGGAAGAGGAGAAGTCGGATACAATCAGGAAATAAATTATGCCGCCGTTATGAAAGCATTGCTCGAGGTGGGGTATTCAGGCTATGTCGGGCATGAATGGATTCCTACAGCCGACCCACTGGAAGGACTGAAAGAAGGCATTGATATTTGCAATGTCTAAGTCCCCTTTTTATTTTACTCATCCTCATAAATTGCTTACTACATGCTACTTCGAACCATTTTCTTTTGCACAATTGCTGCCTTGCTTTCCTCTTGCATTTCAAAAAAAGAGCAAGACGTAGAAATAGAAGCCGTGCCCCCCAATATACTTTTTATCCTGACTGATGATGTCGGCTGGTCCGAGATCGGTTTCAATAGCGACCAAAAAAAGTACACACCAAATATTGACAAACTTAAAACAGAAAGTCTGAGTCTTACTCAGTTTTATGTTCATTCGGTATGTGCTCCAAGTCGGGCTGCATTCCTAACGGGTAGATATCCATTTAGAACCTGGTCCGACTGGCGTTCAGAAGATTTTGGCAAACCCTCTTATCTGGATAAACTTAATCTTACCCTGGCTACTAATTCTGAAGGGGATGAAACTCGCCGGATCCATGGTCTGGATACAGAAGAAAGAACTATTGCTGAGGCTTTAAAAGAAGTGGGCTATACAACTGCTATTGCAGGCAAATGGCATGCAGGAGAATGGCTACCGGAACATTTACCCATGGGGCAAGGCTTCGATCATCAATATGGCCACTATGCCTGGGGAGTCGACTACACGAATTTTACCATCCCCCATAATGCACCCGCTCGATATGCGGTTTACGATTGGCACAGAAATCAGAAGCCGGTTTACGAGGAAGGGTATAGTACAGACTTGATCGCCAGTGAGGTCGTCAACCTATTATCCCGCCACAAGATGGATCATGGAGATAAGCCCTTCTTTTATTATGTGCCTTTTAATGCGATTCATGGACCTTTTGAAGAAATCCCCAGATATGTGGAAGAGCTTGGAAAACGCTATGCCGCTTTGAAAATTCTGGATGAAGCCGTCGGTTCCATTTCTCAAGCGCTGGAAAAAGAAGGTTTAAGTGAAAATACCCTATTGGTATTTGCCAATGATAATGGCGGAATTCGGGATACGATGAATGCTCCCTACAGAGGAACCAAAAACACAAATTATGAAGGTGGAGTCAGAGTTCCCTGTTTGATGAGATGGCCAGGCAAAATTACCCCTAACAGCAGTAGTGAAGGACTTATGCACATTACAGACCTGTTTAGCACTTTTGCTAGTATAGGAGGGGCTAGTCTTGATCAGGAAAGGGCCTTGGATGGCATAGACATGACTTCCTTGATTCTGGAAGGGAAAGAAAGTCCTCGAACAGAGATCGTTTTTGATGTGTCAGGATGTGTCCGTTTCCCTGCTATTCGAAAAGGTAAATACAAACTAACCGGGCAGGAGTTGTATGATCTTGAAAATGATCCTTTCGAAGAACATAATATCGCTGCTCAATTTCCGGAAATTGTCAAGGAGCTTAAAGGAAAAGTTGAGGCCTTTGGAAATGAGCGTCCTCCTATGCCTGATATGAGTTTGTTAATGTCACCAGCTTTGCCCTGGGTCTATGGTCAAAAGGAAAATGAGCAGGTACCGGATTGGCTCATCAAGCATATGGAAGCGATTCGTGCCACACAACCTAAAACATGGGCTGAAGGAGAAACCCCCTGGCCTCAAGCCCCCAAAGACGGTAAGATTATTTATAAAGGTGATGGTAGATAAAGGCTAGACCAAGGACGATGAAACTTCAACGAGACCTCTCGCTCCATCACGAACTTATTTCGGATCTTTTTCCCAAAGTATCTGCTCATGCAGCTTGGGAGAAATACAAACTAAGTGAAACTCAGGTAGAATTTTTTGAGGAATATGGATATCTCTCAAGTATTAAAATATTGGATGAGGGGCAAATCAGGAGCTTGAAAGAGGAATTGGCCGAAATTAGAAAGCCAGGCCATCCTAAACATGATCTATTTTATGAATTTCACAGTAATGAATCTGAAGATCCAAATTCAGTACTCTTTCATTCATTAGGGCATTGGCGAATAAGTCCGGGTTTTCATGATGTTTTATGGAATCCTCGTTTTGTGGTTCCTGCTAGTCAATTGCTAGGCACCAAAGCTGTGAGGTTTTGGCATGATCAGCTTTTTTGCAAACCTGCTCATCATGGTGGAGTTGTAGCCTGGCATCAGGATTATAGCTATTGGACGAGAACAGGACCCATGCAGCATCTGACATGTTGGGTGGCTTTGGATCATACCAATTCGGATAATGGTTGCCTGAATTATATTCCGGGAAGTCATCGCTGGGAGTTGTTGGATCGAACTTCTTTAGCAGGTGAAATGGAGGGGCTGGATAAATTTCTTACAGCTGATCAAAAAGAGCAATTTGGCAAAAAGATTTCTATAGAAATGCCTCCAGGTTGTGCTACTTTTCACCATCCCTTGATGGTTCATGGTTCGTTTGAAAATAAATCTTTGCATTCCCGACAGGCATTTGTTCTAAATGTGTTTGCGGATGGGACGACTTCAAATTCTGAGGAAGAATTATTGGCTGGTGTACCCCCAATATCTAAGGGAGAGAAGATGGAAGGCCAATTCTTTCCTTTACTTTTTAAACCCCCGAAAACTTTAAAGTAGAGGATTATCTCTGGGAATTTGTGTAATCTTACTGAATAAACCACGTATATGACTTCCAAACAGAGAACTACTTGCCTCAAATATTTACGCGAAAGTACAAATGCTGTCTTGCAAGCTCTGACGAATATTCCTGCAGAACAGTTTTCTATCAGGCTGTCAGAAAATCGTTGGTCGGCTGCGGATGTGGTGGAGCATTTGTTGAAAGTTGAATCCTTCATTATTGACAATCTCAGCCAGGTTGGTCCCGATCCTGTTAATTCTGCGATGGTTGTTACACCCACAGATGAAGAAGTTCTAAAAAAGGCATCAGATGCCGGACAAAAGTCGAAAGCTCGTACAGAGTCCCTGCCGACGGGAATGTTTACACAAAAAACTGAAGCCGTAAAAGCATTTAAAGAAAGGCGTCAAAAGAGCGAGGAATTTATAGCTAGTACCAATGCCAACTTATCTTCCTTTACCTTCCCTCATCCGCGCATGGGCCTGATGAATGGAACTAATTGGCTGGTATTCGTTTCCGGGCATAGTTTAAAGCATGTGCCCCAATTGGTTTCAATAGGGGAGGATCTCAGGTAATATACCTTTATCAAATCTGGTTGAATCTCTGATTTTATAATTCCTTTATCCTTTTAATGATCGAAATCTATCAGATGAGTAATTTCAAGGACATCTTGCTACTTGATTCCGAAGCCCGAATTAAATTCTATAAAAAAGGTAGTATTCTTCATGAAAAGGGAAAAATAACCCAACAAGCATTTTACGTAAACAAGGGCTTATTAAGGAGCTACATAATTGATAGTAAAGGAAAAGAACATATTTTCATGTTTGCAACCGAGGGCTGGATCATTGCAGATATAGAATCTCAGGAATTTGATCAGGCTTCTGAGCTGTATATAGACTGTCTGGAGGACTCTGAGGTAGTGGTATTTGATAGAAGTCGTCTCTTTTTTCGAGTGCGAAGGCCGATAAGTTTGAAGAGCACTTTAAGTTGCTTTACAGGCGTATGGGAGTCCTTCAAAGAAGGGTCTTGATGCTTATGAGTGCTCCGGCACCAGATAGGTACAAATATTTTTTGGATGCCTACCCTGATCTCCCCAATCGTATTCCTCAACACATGATCGCTGCCTATTTGGGTATAACCCCTCAGGCATTAAGTACCATAAGACGAAAGTTGAGTCAAGAATAATCGAACCTAATGGAATCTGATTTGTTAATCTAGATGAATGTAGATCTTAGGAGGAAATGGTAACTAGCAGCCAGATAATAGATGTCGTAACAATCCTTAATTTCTTATGCTTAAAGAATATTCTAATGGTGATATCACCATTAAATGGCAGGCAAAGAAGTGCCAACATGCTGGCATATGTGTAAAAACTTTGCCCAAGGTGTATAATCCTAAGGCGAGGCCATGGATTTCACCTGAAAATGCTTCAACTGAAGAGTTAATCAATCAAATCAACCAATGTCCCTCCGGGGCTTTAAGCTATTATAAAAATGATGAAAAGTAACAAGCTAATTTCTGAATGGCCCGTTCTCGATTATGCAAAATTGCAGGACACTCTGGAAACTTTGCATCAATGGCTTCAGATCGTCGGGAAAATTCGTCTAAAGACAATGCCCTGGCAGAATCATAGTTGGCATACAGCTTTATACATTACCTCTAAAGGTTATTCAACTCACGGAATACCCTTTGAAGGTCGTATTTTTCAGATAGATTTTGATTTTAAGGAGCACAAACTTAATATCTCTTGCTCAAATGCTGGTGAAGTGAGCATGGATTTGCGTCCTATGACCGTAGCTGATTTTTATAAAGAGCTTTTTGAAAAGTTAGGCAGTTTGGGAATAGATGTGAAAATTTATCCTCGACCCAATGAGATGGAACCTTCTATTCCTTTCGCAGAAAATACGACTAATAAATCCTATGATCCGGATCAGGCAAATGCACTTTGGAAGGCCATGCTAAAGGCAAATGAAGTATTTAATCAGTTTAGAAGTGAATTTGTAGGAAAGGCAAGTCCGGTACATTTGTTTTGGGGGGCTTTTGATTTGGCTGTTACTAGATTCTCCGGGAATCCAGCTCCTCTGCATCCCGGAGGAATGCCCAATATGTCTTTGGAAGTAATGCAAGAAGCCTATTCCCAGGAAGTAAGTAGCGCAGGTTTTTGGCCTGGATCTAAAGACTTTCCTTTCCCAGCCTTTTATGCATATGCTTATCCCAGTGATTCTGCTTTTGGCGAACAAAAAGTTTTGCCAGAAGAAGCTTTTTATAGTTCTGAAATGGGAGAATTTTTTCTAAAGTATGAGGACGTTCAAAAAGCTACAAAGCCAGGAAAAATGCTTTACGACTTTTTGCAATCCACCTATGAAGCCGCTGCCAAAACCTCTGGTTGGGATAGAAAAAAATTAGAAAAGGAACTGAGCTAGATTTCAGACTGTGTAGGAAAGCTTTATTCTGGTATTGGCAGAAAATAGAACGTAATTTTGGGCGAAATAATGATCGAACATCCGTCATTGTTTCGCCTAAAAATTTAGCAACATCTGAATGAAAGAAAGCAAGCCAGCCTCTACGATCATGTTAGCCAGAGATCAAGGGGATTCTTTAGAAGTACTTCTGCTAAAAAGAAATAAAGCACTGGCATTTGCTGGAGGCCTTTGGGTATTTCCCGGAGGTAAAATTGAGCAAGCAGAAATTGAAGCTGGTGAAGATGAATTGGCGGCAGCAAAACTGGCCGCAATTCGAGAAACCAAGGAAGAGACCAATCTAAATATCAGTCAGGAAGATTTGATCTTCTTCAGCCATTGGACCACGCCTGTAATCGAGCCTCGGAGATATGCTACTTGGTTCTTCTATGGAGAGGTGGAGCCGGAAAATGGAGAAGTTGTTATTGATGATAGCGAAATAAAAGACCATCTTTGGATCAATCCGGAAGCAGCGTTGGCAAAGGTAAGAGCCAGAGAATTAGCCATGATGCCTCCTACTTTAATGAGCTTGCAATTGGTCCGCAAGTGTAAGAGTATTGCTGAAGCTCGCACAAAATTGGAAGCAGAGGAGCCTGTTTATACACTTCCAGTGCTGCAGAGAGTAGGCTCTACCATGGTTTGTATGTATGAAGGAGATGCGGGTTATAAAACAGGGATCGCAGAAACTGAAGGCTCTCGACATAGACTCTTACTGAATATGAAGGCGGGAAGTTTTTCTTTTGAATTTAAAAACTGCCCAGGAGTCCGGCCGGTCAACGGAGGAATGGATTTTTAACAAAGCCATTTTAGATGTCAACAAAACCAGCACCCATCCGCATAGAGTTGCCACTTGGGATCATGTTTCAAAGTGTGAATTGCTACCTGATGCCGGGAGAGGCGCTTAGCCTCATTGATTGCGGCCTTTACACCTCAGATAACTGGAACCTACTTCAGGAAGAACTCAATAAGCAGGGCTATCAGATTTCTGATTTAGAGCAAATCATCATCACACATGAGCACAGAGATCATATAGGGATGTTGCCTGAGATTATGGCAAATTCTGAGGCGAAGATATTTGCCCCGAAAGCTATTCAGGGATGGTTTGAGCAGCCAAACAAAATGGACAGAGAAGAGTATATCTTTACCCAAAAACTATTTGAAACCATAGGCTTTCCCGATGAGATTCTCCGAAAAACCCATCAGTTTTTTGATAATCGGGAAGTAGCTCGAAAAATAGAAGATCTAGATCGTATCCAGTATGTTGAAGAAGGAGATAAGCTCCAATTAGGTACCACATCATGGGAAGTCCTAAATACTCCCGGACATTGTCCGGCTCAGCATATTATTCTGGAGGATGGCTCCGAAAGGACTTTTGGAAGTGATATGCTTCTGCCCATAGCACCTATGCCAATACCAGTAAAGGGTAAAGGAGAATTAGATCCTGCTCAAGGGGCTCTGGCTTCTTTATTGAAATCTTATGAAAGACTAAAGGGCTTTGAGATAAAGGATGTCTTTCCCGGACATGGGCCTATATTTTCTGGAGCAAATGGAGTTATTGATCGGCAATTGGCGCGGATTGAGATGCGGAAAGAAGAATGCTATGAAGCCATAAAGCATGGGCTTACAACACCCTATCAGGTCAATAGAAAGATGTATCCCTATCAGGAAACGCCTCCAGACTTTAGTGGCCTTTACATGGTCTTAGGTTACTTACAATTACTTCAACTTGAAGGGAGAGTCAGAAAAATTGAGCAGGAAAGTGGCGACCTTTATTTCGAAGCTATTCCCTAACCAACTCAAAAAATCCCTGCTAACTATTGAACGCAGAAAATACTCCTAAAGCATTTGTGATATTTGCTGGCGGTTTATTCAGATAATGGTAATAGGTTTCGCCTCCAGATAAAATCAAGAGATTTTTGCCCCCTCCTTTATCAGTTTGATTTTTACATCATTTCATATTCTCGATACCAAACATTTTAATAACCAGGATTCTGAGTAGGAATTCCCCTTCAATAAGCGTTATTCCTACAAAATGAGTAGGTAATGAGTAGTGGTATTCCACTTTGAATGATTGTAAGTAATCATATAGTATAGCATTAACTCTATATTTAGAGGTTTAATGCATAGCTTGAGTTCTACAAATTGTCCTAACTATCCTTCATGAAATTCAAGTTTGTATTTAGCCTGGCTTTTATTTGTTTATTGTTTTTCTCTTCAAACACATTAGGACAAGTCATAGATGTTGGGGATGGGAGTTATACCCTCAACTTTCCGGGAGTAGATGCTGCAGGAAGAAACAGTTTCCCTTCTGGTACTCCCTTTACCACAGGAAAAGCTACTACTAAAGCTGTACCTACGAATGATTGGTGGTCTCATAAAGTGAAGAATAGCCATTCTGCCAATTTGTTCAATTATCCCTTTACCATGAAAACAGTAAACAGGGGGTTAGTTGCGACTTATATCCCCTGGGGAGTTATTGATGATATCGAACCCGTTATTGTGGGGGTGAGTGGATTGCAAGCTTTATCAGCCAAAGTATCAGATTTTTCAGATTGGACAGTAAGTATGGATTGGAATGATGGAAGTCATCATTTTCAGGCGACTTCGGGGATTGGTATGCCTTTTCTTTACTTCAATAAGGACTCCTCAGATATGGCAGAGATAAAGATAAATGAAGGAACAGTTACTGTCTTAAACGAGATCCTTGTTATTGAAAATCTTCGCAATGGAGCTGACTTTGCGGTCTATGCTCCTGTAGGAAGTAGTTGGACCCAAAATGGAAATACCTATACTTCTAGTTTAAATGGAAAAAATTATTGGTCTATGGCCTTCCTTCCGATCCAGGCTAATAATTCACAAGCTTCTGCCATTGCATATTCAAAATATGCCTATGTATTTCCGACAGATACCAAAGTAACCTGGGATTATGAAGAAACAAGCGCCATCCTGACAACGGATTTCCTCATTGAGACAGAAGTTAAAGAAGGCATAGATTCTACCATGCTTATAGGTTTGCTACCTCATCAATGGTCCAAATTGGCTGCTGGAAGTCCTCCTTTTGCAGTAAATAGTTATCAGACGGTGAGAGGGGTAATGAGGACAATGGAGGCAAATAGCTTTCAGGTTCAAAATAGTTTTCATGGAATACTTCCCACCTTGCCTTATTTGGATTATTACAGCCAGGGATTTAGCCCAACCGATTTGCATAGTAAAATCAAGTTGTTAGAGAATGACCGGTTGAATTCCTGGACAGATTCTTATAATGAGGGGCAGGAGATGAATCGGTTGATACAGACGGCTCGAATAGCAGAACTAAGTGGAGATAGCATTGCCTTGCAAAAATTGCTAAGGACTGTAAAGAACCGATTGGAAGATTGGTTGGAAGTAAACGGAAATGAAGTTGCCTTTTTGTTTTATTATAATCAGACATGGTCCGTGCTATTGGGATATCCTGCTGGACATGGCCAGGATGCTAACATCAATGATCACCATTTCCACTGGGGATATTTTATTCATGCTGCCACTTTTTTAGAGCAATATGAACCAGGCTGGGCAGCCAACTGGGGGGATATGATCAATCTTTTGGTGCGGGATGCTGCAAGCAGTGATCGTGAAGATAGCCTCTTTCCTTTTCTACGAAATTTTAGCCCTTATGCCGGACATTGTTGGGCGAATGGATTTGCTTCCTTTCCACAAGGCAATGATCAGGAATCGACCTCGGAAAGTATGCAATTCAATTCCTCGCTTATTCATTGGGGAGAGGTAACGGGCAATGATTCTATTCGTGATTTGGGCATTTATTTATATACAACAGAACAATCTGCTATAGAAGAATACTGGCTGGATGTTAACGAAAGAAATTTCTCTCCCAATCATCCCTACAGCCTGGTTTCCAGGGTTTGGGGAAATAGCTATGACAATGGTACCTTCTGGACCAATGATATAGCAGCTTCTTATGGTATCGAGCTTTATCCCATTCATGGAGGTTCTTTGTATTTGGGACAGGATACGAATTATGTCCGCAAACTCTGGACGGAAATAGAGCAAAATACTGGCATTCTAAACAATGTTCCCAACGTCAACCTATGGCATGATGTTATGTGGGAATATTTGGCATTTATTGATCCACAGAAGGCCATCGAACTTTATAATAGCTATCCGGATAGAGGTCTAAAGTTTGGGGTTTCCGATGCCCAAACTTATCACTGGTTACATGCGATGAATGTGTTGGGGAATGTAGATATCTCCCTTACCGCAGACCATCCGTTAGCAGCCGCTTTTAATAAAAATGGTTCTCTCATCTACGTTGGGCAGAATTATGGAGCTGATAGCCTGGATGTACATTTTTCTGACGGATATACTATGTCTATTCCCCCAAGGACTTTGGCGACAAGTTTGGATATTTCTATTAAAGGAGATCTGACTTCCAGCTTTTCTTCTGCTTATCCAGGGGGAAGCGTAGAGTTGAGTTTAGAAGTAATTGGTGGGACAGCTAGCAAAGTTGCCTTTTATGATGGGGAAACCTATTTGGGAGAAGTAAGTCAGGCTCCTTATGTATGGACAGCAAGAAATCTTGACCTTGGGAGGCATCAAATGTATGCCAGGGTTTATGACGGAAATTTATTCAATATCAGCAACAGTGTAAGTGTGATAGTCGGAGAACAAAAGCCCTATGGAGGAGAAAATATTAGTGTTCCAGGGTCTTTTCAAACCGCTCACTATGATATATTTGAGGGAGGAATAGGAGAGGGGATTGCTTATCAGGATGCTAATGTAATCAATGAAGGAAATTTTAGGTTGGACGAATATGTAGATGCTGAATCCAATGGATCAGAAGGAAATGTTGTGGGATGGATACGAGGAGGTGAATGGTTGGAATATACGATAGAAGTTCAGCAAGCAGGGAATTATGACCTTAGCTTTCGGTATGCATGTGGGAATAATGCTGGAGGTGGGCCTTTTAGTATAGAATCTGATGAGCAAATTGTAAAGAGTGGTATAGGAGTTTCTTACACAGGTGGATGGAATAGCTGGAGAACGAAAACCGTAGCTAGTATTCCTTTGAAAAGCGGGCAGCAAGTCTTAAGACTTTATTTTGATCAGGGAGAATTGAATGTAGGTGAATTTACCTTCTCTTTTGACTCTCCTTTGAGTTATAGCCAGGCAATTGCAAAGGCAGGTCCAAATCAAATAATAGTTTTGCCGCAGGATACAGCTATGCTGGATGGGAGTGCCAGCTTTGATCCAGATGGAAATCCTTTGACTTATCAATGGACTCAAGTCTATGGTCCTTCAGTACTTTCTTTTGATAATGCCCAGTCGGCCCAAACGAAAATTGATTCCCTGGTCGAAGGAATTTATCTGTTGAAATTGAAAGTAGATAATGGCAGTTATTCAGATGAGGACGAGGTATTCATCATTTCAAGTCTTTCTGATAATGTTCCCCCTACGGTTTCCCTAAAATCTCCCCTGAATAACTCAAGCTTCATAGAGGGAGATCTTATCACTATTTCTGTTATCGCTTCAGATTTAAATGATAGTATTCAGTCGGTGAAATTCTTTGTAGATGGGGCAGAAATAGGAACGGATACCCAATATCCCTATGAATACGATTGGACTTCTATTCCAGGAGTATATAGCCTTTCAGCGGTCGCTTTCGATTACAAGAATGCTTCAGATACTTCGGAAGCAGTGCTAGTCGAATTTACAGAAGCTCCTTCTTGTAATGGAACTTCCTGGGATGGAGATTTTAGCTATGAATTTTCGGATGATTCAGAAAACCCAAGCTTGACTTTCATTCCATCTGGAGCTGGAGTAGGAGACCCTACCTGCATTCTGTATTATGGAACTGATCCTAATGCCCTTCCGGGGTACGGCGTTACTCCCAATGTGCCCTTTCGCTTAAATGCGGCTGAAGGGAGTCTGATCTATTTTTACTACACCTATTCATTTCCGGGAGCAGTAGAGAAGAACAACTCCGCAAACAAGGATACTTACGTAGTTGGGAGTTGTCGGACTGTCTCAAGCAAAGGCTTTCAGCAAATGGATCTCAGCTATTATCCCAATCCGGTGGACAAAGTTCTAAATATCGAATTACCAGAAGGAGAAAATGAGGTCAAAATCTACGATGTTAGTGGCCGCCAAATGGAAGCTTTAAAGCAGTCCGAACGCTTATTTACCTATGATATGAGCACCTATGCACAAGGGATTTATTTTGTACAGGTGCGAAATGGGGATAAAATTGCTAACCTTAAGGTGGTAAAATAGATTTAGGAGTGAAAATTGGTTTTTTGAAGATAGTATACAATATTTTAGCAAGGAGAAGGAAGGAAATTCGGATATAGAATAATACATAAGATTACCTTAAATTAGGATTTTACCTCAATGCTATTATTTCTGAAATAGATTATCCTTCTTGAGTGCGTTTTTAGGTACGCTTCTCATATTTGAATCCATATACTAAACTGCTACTGAATTTTCCTGTAGTTGGATGCTGAAATTCTTAACCCTTATCCTTAGAAAGGAAAAGGATTATTCTGAGGTAGAAAATTAAGTTGTATAAAAGAATTTGAGAACGATGCATGTAAGAATTATCAGTATTTTTTTATTGATTTTTTTCTCTTCAGCTTGCGACAAAGATGAAAAGCACGCAGCTGTTGAACAATCTTCTCCCCCCAATATTGTATTCATTATTTCGGATGACCAGGCCTGGAATGACTATGGGTTTATGGGACATTCCGTAATTGAGACCCCTCATCTGGATCAACTGGCGAGAGAATCTCTGACCTTTAGCCGTGGATATGTTGCTGCTCCTTTATGTAGTCCATCTTTAGCTACCATCATGTCTGGCTTATATCCACATCAGCATGGAATCACTGGAAATGATCCAAGCTTTACCTCAGAACAACAAAAATATAGTGCAGCATGGAGAACTGAACGATCCCAAGTCTTTCGTCCGTCAATAGAAAACTATAATGATTTACCACTCTTGACCAAGCGGCTTGAAAAACTGGGATATTTATCTTTTCAGACTGGAAAATGGTGGATGGGTTCATGGAAAGAATCGCATTTTACCCATGGAATGACACATGGCGATCCTCAAAGAATGGGAAGGCATGGAGACGAAGGTTTACGCATTGGTAGAGAAGGTTTAAAACCCATCTATGACTTCATATCAGAGGCAGAGGAAAAAGATAAGCCTTTCTTTCTATGGTATGCTCCCTTTCTGCCTCATGCTCCCCATACGCCTCCGGAAGAATTATTCGAGAAATACAAAGACAAAGCACCTACTCCTGCCATTGCCAACTACTGGGCGATGTGCGAATGGTTTGATCAGACCTGCGGAGAATTATTAGCACATCTAGAAAGCAAGCAATTAACAAAAGAAACCCTGGTAGTTTATGTGTGCGATAATGGTTGGATACAAGAGCCGGATAAGCCTAATCGCTATGCCGCACGTTCGAAACGGACACCCTATGAAGGTGGAATTAGGACTCCTTTGATGTTCAGGTGGCCGGGAAAAATCACTCCAGCTATCAATGAAACTACCCTTGCAAGCAGTATAGATATTGTACCGACAGTTTTAGCTGCTTGTAAGTTAGAAAAGGATGAAGACCTTCCCGGGATCAATATTTTGAATGCGGATGCTTTGAAGGAAAGAAGCTCCATATTTGCAGAGGCATACGAGCATGATATTGCCTCTCTTGAAGACCCTACCTTGAGTTTGACTCATAGAATTGGCCTCAGTTATCCCTGGAAAATGATTATTCCAGACCAAACCAATCGACCGGATGATAGTATTCAATTGTATGACCTTTCTCAAGATCCATTTGAGAAGGAGAATGTAATAGAAAAGTATCCTTCAGAGGCCCAAAACCTATCTGATCAACTGGATGCCTGGTGGACGCCCGAGCATTTGAAAAAATAAAAGCCTGTAAGGATGAAAAGGGCTGAAAAAGGTGGGGATTTTCTTTGAACTTGTGGTGAGTGTACAACTACCTACTTCAGCCCTTTTCTTATTGCAAAAATCAGTACGACATTTTAACGATTTCTACGACATCACTGGGAGTGACACTTTGGCGTTCTCCAAGTTTCAGCCAATTTCTTTCTTCAAATCTTTTGGCAATCGTTTCTGCAGTTCCTTCATAGGCATCGGTATAGTTAGAAAGCCTGGTTTCAATTCCTAAGCTTTGATAAAACTCCGTGGTTTTGGTAATTCCCTTTCTTGCTTTTTCCTCTAGGCTTCCTTCGTGGATGCCCCAAATTCTTTCTGCATATTGGGCCAGTTTCTCTTTCTTATCCTCGAAGTTGTAGGTGTAGTGATTGCCAGCAATGATAGCCAGGGTCCTTGCATGATCTATACCGTATAAGGCAGTCAGTTCATGGCCCATCATGTGGGTCGACCAGTCCTGGGGTACTCCTTTATTTATCAGTCCATTTAGTGCCATTGTACAGCACCACATGAAATTAGCTGCTGCTTCATAATTGAAGTCCTCTTCCATAATTTTTGGCGCAATTTCCACCAAAGTCTGTAAGATACTTTCTGCAAATCGGTCCTGTAATAAAGCGCCAACCGGAAAGGTCAAATATTGCTCCAGAACATGGGTGTAGGAGTCTGCTAATCCATTCGCTAATTGTCTTTTGGGGACTGACTTGATTACTTCTGGATCGAGAACGGAAAACTGTGGAAATAAAGCTGTACCACCCATGACTCGTTTTTCTTTCGTTTCTTTCCGGGTAATGACCGCCCCGGAATTCATTTCAGAGCCCGTAGCAGGGAGAGTCAATACCGTCCCGAAAGGCATGGCTGTTTTTGTCCGCTTTCCCTTAGCGAGAATATCCCAGGCATCTTCTCCTTCGTAAACCGCAGCGGCAGCTAAAAATTTAGTACCATCAATTACAGAACCCCCACCAACGGCAAGTAAATAATTGATGTTTTTTTCCTTGA
>JBCBRM010000076.1:0-32060 GCA_039819665.1 Bacteroidota bacterium | reverse complement strand
TATGGCCAGTTATCCAGGATTACCGATACCTTGACCTTACTCCTATAAGTATTGATGTAAACCTGCAGGATGCCCTTTCTAAGCAAAACATCCGTGTGTCAGTTCCCGCTCAGTTTACGGTTGGGGTGAGTAATAAACCCAACCTGATGTTGGCAGCAGCAGAACGTCTCCTTGGTCTTGACAGGCCTAATGTACGTTCTCTTGCACACGACATCATCATGGGACAAATGCGACTCGTAATCGCAAATATGGATATCGAAGAATTGAACACCGACCGCGACAAATTTGTAGAGTCTGTATATACCAATGTAGGTAACGAGCTGCACAAGATCGGTCTGGAACTGATCAACGTAAACGTCACGGATATTCAAGACGAGTCTGGCTATATTCAGGCCCTGGGTCGTGAGGCAGCTGCAAAGGCGATTAATGACGCCAAAGTAAAAGTGGCAAATGAGGAAAGAGTAGGTGCCATCGGTCAGGCAGAGGCTCAGCAGGAACAGCGTACCAAAGTAGCAGATGCAAATTCTCGTGCGGAGATTGGGGAGGCAGAAGCAAGTCAACTTCAGCGTGTGAAAGTTGCCGAAACCAACAGTTTGGCCGAGATTGGAGAAGCTGAAGCTGAGCAGAGACAAAGGATCAGTATAGCCGAAGCAAACTCAAAAGCGGAGATTGGTGAGGCAGATGCACAAGCTATTGCTACAGAAGGTAAAAACACTGCAAGTATCAAGATTGCAAATTCTAATGCTGCAAAAGAGATTGAAGTAGCAGAGGCTGAAAGGAAGTCTACTGCCGCGAGAAAGGTAGCAGCTGCAAAAGCCCTGGAGGAAGCCTATGTCGCAGAGCGCGAAAAGGAAAAAGCACGTGCTGAAATGGAGCTAGCCAGAAAGCAGGCCGATGAAGTAGTAGAAGCAGATATTGAGAAGCAAAAAGCGGTAATTGCTGCACAGGCAGAAGCTGAACGCCGCAGAGAGACCGCTAAAGGTGAGGCTGATGCAATCTTGGCTCGCTATATGGCTCAGGCAAAAGGACAGGAAGCGCTCCTGAAAAAACAGGCAGAAGGTTTCCAAATGCTCGTTGAAGCGGCAAACGGTGATCCCCAAAGTGCCATAGGGTATCTATTGATAGATAAGCTGACAGAGCTTGCTGAGATTCAGACCCAGGCCATCAAAGACCTAGATATTGAGAAGGTGGTTGTGTACGACAATGGTAGTGGACAAGGCGTAGGTAACTTTGTACAAGGCTTGTATGGTATGATGCCTCAATTGAATGACTTCCTTGAGCAAAGCGGTATGAGCTTGCCGGAGGCTTTGGTCCAAAAGAAGGATAAGGCCAAACTAAATGGTGAAGTTGAGCCCGTGGTAGAAAATGGGCAAAATGGACATGCCGAAGAAGTTAAAACCGATGCTTCCAAGGATAAGTAATAGAGTGTCTTACTCTCTTGAAAAAATAAAAGGCTTGCGATCTCTTCGCAAGCTTTTTTTCTACAAACTATTTCTAATTCTCTGTGAAGATTAGCTCGTAGATGGTTTTTCATATTGAAATAGCCTAATTTGATAACAATTTCACTTCCCCCAGACTTAAAAATGTACTCGATTTCAAAAGGCCTATTATCTAATTCTTAAGAAGCCCTAAAAACTTACTATGTCCAAAGCCTTTGGCTTCTGTTTATACGTGCCAGTTATTCTTTTTTGCCTAAGTACCTCCTGTACTCCTGAAGCAGAGAAAGAACAAGCCCTGTTTGAGCAACACTGTAGTTCCTGTCATCAACTCCCTGATATCAATTCACTTCCTAAGTCTCTTTGGGAACAAGAAGTCTTACCAGAAATGGCGGCGCGAATGGGGATTCGGGATAATGAATATAACCCCTTGGAAGGTTTTACCTTCCAGGAGATGGAAGCAGTTATTAAAACCGGAATTTATTCTCGGAAAAGAATACTTTCAAAGAAAGATTGGGCCCGAATCAAGCACTATATTCTTAAACAAGCACCTGATAAGTTAGATATTGTTCAATCGTATACCTCAAGTCAGAGAATAAACCATTTCGAAGCTCACCCTATAAGCATAGATTCGGTCAAAGGTGCAAACTATATCTTCATGCGTTTTGAACAGGAAGATGAAAAGCTCTATCTCGCGGACATCCGTGGAAATATCTTTCAATTTGACTATGCTACCCATCAGGCAAAGTTGCTTGACCGTTTAGGGAGGCCAATTTCAGATTATGTTCAGTATGATTCCGTTTCCTTCGCAACCTCAATAGGAATTTTAAATCCCTCAGAAAGGAGTGCAGGTAGCATAATCAGAATAGAGGGCAAGGATAAAAGAAATTATCGCCATATTCTACATCGGCCTGTCCATAGTCTTCTCGAAGATCTAAATGGGGATGGAAGCCCGGAATTGCTCGTTAGTGAATTTGGACACCTGACCGGAAAACTTTCTCTATTTAGTTTTGAAGATGGAGACAAGCTAAACAAAAGAGTACTTCACAATGATCCGGGAAATACACGAAGTATAGCGCTTGATTTGAACAATGATCAGAGAAAAGACCTCTTGATTCTCAAATCTCAGGGGCGTGAAGGTATTTATGCCTATCTGCAGACGGGAGATTTGGAGTTTCAGGAAAAAGAATTGATCACTTTTAGTCCGATTATGGGAACTAGTTGGTTTGAGGTTTTTGATTATGAGGGCGATGGAGATTTGGATATAGCTACGGTTCAGGGCGATAATGCAGATAAAACATACGTTCAGAAGCCTTATCATGGGATGCGCTTATTTCTAAATGAGGGAAACCTAAACTTCAGGGAAGCCTATTTCTTCCCAATGAATGGTGCTACACGTTTAGTGGTAAGAGATTTCGACCAGGATGATGACATGGATTTTGCTATAGTGGCCTCTTTCCCCGACTATGAAAATAATCCTGAAGCCTCTTTCGCCTATTTGGAAAACCTGGACTCAAAACAATTCAAATTTTCTGTAAATAGTCTTCATGATCCTCAGGCCGGTAGATGGTTTCTTATGGATGCAGGAGATCTAGATGGGGATGGAGATGAGGACATCGTGCTCAGCTCTTTTACCTACAATTTTACGCCTGTACCTGAATTCCTGTCAAAAAAATGGGAGGCTTCTTATCTGGATCTCCTGGTTCTGGAAAATCAATTGATCCACAAGAAAAATCATAAATTGGCTGAACAGATTTTGCCAAAACAAGATTTTGTGGAACTTATTCCCTGAAAGAAAATGGCATTTATTCTGAGTATATGATTGGCTGGACAAAAGTAGGCATAGCTTTATCAGAGACAGTTTAACAACTTTTCCCTGAAGCCCTTGAAAGCTACTGAGGCACTATGCTTTTTACTTAAGGCAAAAATTTCTGCATCTTACCAAAGAAATATGCCCAAGCATAGCTAATCGAACTATCTTTAAGCACAAACCATATAACACAATGCCAATAGGGATAGATATATCCTCGGCTCCCAACACCAAATAACATGCACAATTCTCTAAAAAGAACTTGCCTGTTCCTTTTTACTTGTTTTCATATTATTTTCAGTTCCGCTCAAGAGAGTGCTGACTATGAGCTGCTATGGCAAATTGAAGGAAATGGCCTTGATAAACCTTCATACCTTTTCGGCACTATGCACGTAAAGGACGCCCGTGCCTTTAATTTTAGTGATTCGGTCATGACTTCCATTGAGAAGTGCGGAATCTTTGCGCTGGAAGTACATCCGGACTCGCTGGTTCGAGCCATGTTTGATCATGATAGGGAAAAACCTGCTTCGAGTAAAATCGAGGACCTGCTTACAGAAGAGCAGATGACTTTGCTAAAAGAGCGATTCAGGGAGATCAATGGCTACAATTATGACGAGCTTGCCAATAAAAATACGGCCGTTTTAAAACGCTTGCTTCAACCCAAGATGAGTAAGGAAAATGATAAAGAAACCTTTGTCGATGCTTACCTCTATGGAATTGCAAAAACTATGGGAAAGCGTTTGGTTGGATTAGAAGAAATCGGTACCCAATTGGATCTTATCGAAGGCAAAAGTGAAGAGGACCAAAGGAATATGATTCTTTCCCTCATTGAGATGGAGCAGGAGGAGTTTGATGCCTATATGGATGATTTCGTGAGCATGTATGAAGAGGGTAATCTTGATGATCTCCAAGGTAATCTCAGCGATCCTACCTTAACAGATCCTGTAATGGTCGAACGAAATGAGGTAATGGCTAATCGCATTGACCTATTTATGAAACAGGATCCCACCTTCGCAGCAATTGGAGCGGCTCACTTACCGGGAAAATTTGGAGTAATCAGTCTCTTGCGTGAGAAAGGTTATTCCGTAAAAGCAGTTGATGCTACATTTACGGGCCTTGCTGATAAGTATAAGGTCGATTTGATGAAGATGAAATGGCCGAGGTATCAAGACAAAGACCTAGGATTTTCTGTGGAAATGCCGGGCACCCCTTTTCCGGATGATCGCTTTGATCCTATGAAAATGTTTCTCTATCCGGATTTGGCTACTGGAGCATTTTATTCCATGTTCATCATTGACATGCGCACCCTCGAACAGCAAATTTCTGAGGATGACTTGCTCGATAATTTAATGAAGAAATTCAAAAATAAAGAAGGACAGGAATTAGTAAGCCCAAAGAAATTCAAACGAGGGGATATCGAAGGTTTGGAAGGGACGATCAAGTCGGGAAAGAAAATGACCTTAAAATTCCAGATGCTTGTAAAGGATAAGATATTTTACTGCTTGCTTGCGGGTAAAGAATCCAGCAAAATAGAGAAACCTTATCTCAAGCGTTTTTTTGAATCTTTACACCTATTTGAAGCAGAAGCTCCAAAAGAAAAAGAATGGCTGACTCATAAGGATGATACAGCTGCATTTACTATTTCAATTCCTGTCAAACCCGAGGTCCGCTATAATGTCTTTGACAATCCCAATGATCCTGATGGCGAGCAATTTCAGGTGAAGCTTTACTTAGCCAACGATAACAAAAATAGAGTTATTTACCTTTTCGGCTATAATGATTTTCCCAGGGGATATTATCTGGAAAATCGGAGTGAAGGTCTGGATGCCCTGGTTGAGGAAATTAAGGAAAACGGAGACTTGGCTGCTAAAGTTGATACCATCTGGAAAGATGGCTACGAGGGACGAGAAATCAAATTGCAACTCGGGAAGAATACCTATATCATCGGAAGGTTGTATGCACGGGGGAATCGAATTTATCGAATTTTCAAGCAAAGCTACAGCCGCGATAAAATTCCAGATTTTGAGGATCGCTATTTTGATTCTTTTAGCCTGGAGGATTGTGAAGAAGGTAAACTAAACACGGTGGTTGAGCATAAAGACCTACCCCTGAAGTTTTCCCTTTTTGGGGGTCATATTATGGAGGTGGATACAAGTATTAATTATAGCTCGGCCTATCGAAATTATTTAGCTTTTCAGGATCGTAATCCCTATACAGGAGGGGCCTACTTGTTTGAGTACTATGAATTCGATCCCTATTTCCGGGTAGATAGCCTCAATGCTTATTACGATTTTTACAAAGGTGATATTATAGGTTATGGGGATACGCTTTTGAGCGAGACTGATGTGGAAATTGGTCCTTTTCAGGGCAAAGAACTCGTGATACAAGATACCTTAAGTAATGAGAATTATAGGCTTAGGTTTTGGTTGGAAAACAGAAATTTATACTCTGCAAGTATATATGGAGAATTAGATGAAATTCAGGGTAAGGTCGCCGATAAATTCCTCGGTTCTATTTCTTATGTGGGAGAATCAGAACCTTTTGATTACCTATCTTCTAAATCAAGAGATATCCTGGAAGCCTTGAGCTCTACAGATACTGCAGAGTATAATCGAGCATTGGGAGCTTTTGAATGGTATGAGTTTCAGAAGAAAGACATCCCACTTATTGAAGCAAGTCTGGAAAAGCCTTTTCCCGATGATAGCTTGGAGACAGGAGCTCGGGGGCAGTTGATAGAGGAAATTTTTTACCTCGAGGATGAGGATGCTATTTCAAAGCTCAAAAATCTCTATCAGGAAGAGAATTTTCCCAGTGTCTTGAAAAACAAAATCCTGACAAGCCTGCTAAATGATGAACATCCCGAAAGCTTGCAAGATTTTCTGACTCTTTTTCTCAATAATCCTCCTCGGGAAGTCGATGGTGCCTGGAAGTACTTTGAGCCATTTTATGACTCTTTATCATTGGCCTATGACCATTATGAAAAGCTTTTACCCATGATGGAGATAGAGGATATGAGAACTTCTATGCTTTGGCTTTCCAAAAGTCTGTTGGTTAGTGGAGATGAGGATTTGGAGAAACTGGTAAAGGAAAATTATGACCAACTGATCCAGCATCGCGAGCAGGATCTTCAGTCCTACCGAGAAAAACTGGCGGATACCACTTCCAGTTCCTATATGGCAGAAATCCTGTATTACCTGGAATTAATGCGAAAACTTCCCTCAGATGATAAGGCAAAGGAATTTAGTAAGCAACTACTTGACCCTTCCATTCCAGCATATTATCAATCAGAGGCTGTCAGAAGCCGAATCGCACTTAAGATCCCTACAGATAAGGACTTGATTGACAAATACCTCGAATCAGAAGATTATCGTTATGTTATCCTCGAGGCGTATTCAGAAGCCGATAATCTCAAAGAAGTACCCAAAAAGTATAGGAAGCTCGATCAGTTGGCTTATATCAACATGCGCTATGTCTTATGCGAAGATGATACCTGTCCGGAAGAACTCAGGAGTCTGGGGAAAATTACGGATGGGGATGAAAGTATGTATGCTTTTGCCATTGTATATTCTTCGCCGGAAGGGACCAAATTTGAGTACCTTGGCTTGAGTGGCCCGTTTGAAGGGGATCCTACGAAAACCGACATAAAAAACCTTCCTGCTTTTTGCGACTGGGAGGAATTAGAAGAGGATTGGGAGGCCCAGGCAAGGGCTATGTGGAAGGAAAAAAAGGAATAGTCCGTCTAGTATTCAATCAGGAATGATCAGCTCGTCAGTAGTTTTTACAGCTGACGGGCTGATCTTTATCATGAAAAAATAAGGGCTTTTTAGTAATATGGAGGCATAAAAACGCTAAGAATTGGTTATGCACGCTGCTAACATGACAAAATCCTTCTTTCTTTTGCTGAGTCTTTCTTGCATGTCGATGCTACACGCTCAGGATCTGAACAAAGAGCAAATGAAAGAAGACCTCAACTTCCTCATGGATAAGATGGAGGAATACCATCCCAATGTTGATCGATACAATCCAAACATAAAAAATGAGTGGGATGCTTTGATGAGCCTGGAGGAAGAAAGCTATGATCCAATTGCACAGTTTTCGCTGATCTCACGTATGGTTGCCGCAGCAAATGAAGGACATTATGGATTGGGTAGTTGGGAAGACAAGGTACATAAAGGATTTCTGGATGATAAATTTCGGTATCTCCCCATTGCGGTTAGAATAGTTGGGGATCGCATATTTATTTGGGACTTGTTTACTGAAAAGAATGACCTGGAAAGAGGGCATGAGATCATTTCGATAAATTCTGTAGCTGCCAAAGAAATACTGGATGAGTTACGGAAGCATCTACCTTCTGATGGAGATATTCGTAGCTATCAAAACCTCACATTGAATAATGGTTTTAACTGGATGTATTACCTCTACATCGAGCAAACGGATAAGTTTTTGATTAAGGTAAAAGACGATATTCGTGGTCGTTCAGGCAGATTTGAAATTCCTGCTTTGACTCGAGGAGAAATGGGCCTCAATGTGCGAGCAAGGCGGGCTGGAAAGGACGTTCAGGCCTTTGTTCCGAAAGATATTTCTGAAGTATATAAGTGGGAACTAGAAGAAGAATACGCGCTGCTTAGTTTAAAAAGCTTTAGCAGGAGTCTATTAGAAAAGTATAAAATCAAAGCCAAAGACCTGTACAAAGATATTTTTAAGGAATTGAGCCGAACAGACAAGCATTTCCTCATCATCGATCTGCGCAGCAATTATGGGGGTCGTTGGGAAATGGCTTACGAAATGCTACCCTACATTCAGCAAAAAGCAAGCAGCAAGTATTTCAAAAAATCCTTCTCCTGGAAGGGAAGAAGTAAATCCTATAAAACACCCTCTAAAAGTAGATCTGCTTTTAAGGGTAAAATTTATGTCCTGATCAATGGACGGACTTTCAGCTCCGCCGCGTCTCTGGCTCGTTACCTCAAAGAATTTGGAGGTGCAACAATTATAGGAGAAGAAGGTGGAAGTCGCTATGATGGTTTTTCTGCGGGCTCTCAGCAGGTCATTTACCTCCCCAATTCCAATTTCCGTATAGGGATACCTCGCTATCGAACCGAATTCGCAGGACCCGGAGGACAAACAGAGACTAAACGAGGACTTATTCCGGATTTCGCGGTTGAGTATTCTGTGGAAGATTTGCTCAAGGAGGCGGACAAAGAATTAGCACTTGCCAAAAGCCTGATTTCTATGAACAAATAGCTAATTCTAATAAAACAAAATCTCTCAATCTTGCTTTCTCTATGTAAAGCAATCAAACTATGGATACAATGGAAGTAAAACTAGCAGAAGAAGGTTCCAAAGGAAGAGCTTATATGAGCGAAGCTAACACTACGGCTGCCGAAATGACTTATTCCCTTGCCGGTTCAAATCTGATCATTATAGACCATACGGAGGTCAATGAAGCATACAGAGGTCAGGGATTGGGACGAAAATTATTAGACAAAATTGTGAATATGGCTCGTGAAAATGAGAAAAAAATCCTTCCTCTTTGTCCCTATGCAAAAAGTGTATTTGACAAGGATAGCTCCATTTCGGATGTGCTAAGGCCAAGAAAGTAAGCCTATTTTCAGGCTGTGATAGGTTTTTCATGGCTAAATGCTATCTTGTGAGGCCATGAAGGATATCCGAAACAAATGAGTTAAGAGTTTCGGAATCAAGCGCTTAATTAGAATAAGTAAATCATTTTCGCCTATGAGGATTACTTTACTAATTCTTAGCACTACCATTCTCATATCCTGTAGTAAGCCTGATTATTTATTGTTGAAAGAGGAGGCACAGGAAGCTTATGCAGAAGATCGGTACGTTGAAAGCATAGGACATTTAAAGAAAATTCTTAGGAAAGAGCCGAAAAACGCCTCTTACACTCTCCTAATGGGGCAAAACCTCTATCATTTAGGTAAGGCAGAGGAAAGCTTACCTTTCATCGAAAAGGCCCTTCAACTGGATCCAGAATATGCAGAAGCCTTTAGTGCGAGAGCTGCTTACCTTTCAGCAAAAGGTGATTTTAGAGGGGCGCTAGCTGATATTCGTAGAGCTCAGGATATGCAAGCTAGCAATTCAGATTTTCTGATTATAGAAGGATTGATCTATAAAAGAGCTGGAAAACTCGATGCTGCTCTTGTAAGTTTTGGGCGTGCTATTGAACTGGAAGGGGAAAATCCTCGGGCATATGAAGAACGGGCCTTTATTCACCTGAGTAAACTTTCTTATGGGGATGCGATCCTGGATTTGGATCGGGTAGTCGAATTGGGAGATGCCAGTTCCCGGACTTATGTCAACCGCGGATATGCCCGTATGGAGATTACTGCAGATTCTTTAGCTCTTCAGGATTTTGAAAAAGCCCTTGAATTGGCTGAGGACAAAGAAGCTCGAGGAATTGCTTACAACAACCTCGGAAATATCAAGATGATACTCGGGGATGTAGAAGCCGCTTATCAGGACATAAATGCAGGTATCGTATTGGATCCAGACAATCCCTATACGTACCGCAACAAAGCCCTGGTTCTCATTGCCATGAAGAGATTTTCAGAGGCTTGTGATGCACTTTCTGTTAGTATCGATCTTGGCTTTGTCAAGACCTATGGAAATGAGGTGATCGAGTTAAAAGAAAAGTATTGTAAGTAGGAAAAATGAATTTCGATTTCTGTACCGGTCAAATTCAAAACCAAGGCCCTACACACTTTGAACTTGATACCTGAATTTGCACTTCTCCCTTTTATCGGGTGAAAAATAATAAGCTCTAGAAGGGGCACTGAAATACTTCAATCTCTGGTCGTATTATTATAAAATTCCACCTTCAGTACTCGCTGAATTTTTGGATGGCGGTTCAAAGTATAGCCAAATTTAGTTTTGTGAGAGAACAAACAGCCGGCGCCTTTCTAATCAAATTAATCTTGAAATGCCCAACGGCTGGGTATATTCTTTGAGTATAGGAGATTGGAGAGACGCAGAAGGCGTAAGTTTCGAAGACATAGGATTGATCCCGGATATAGCTACAGGCATCTATTTTTTGTATGTGAGTAGTGCTAAAGGCAAGAAACTCCTGTATAAAGTCCTCAAGGAATAGCTTTGCCTTTTCCCAACATCTCGCAGATTTTCATGTCTTTGATTTAAGAGCACACATAAAATTGAAGATTATGATCAGATTTGAAGATTTCGTTCCTGAGCAACTAGAGAAAGCAAAGTTCCTGAAGAAAGCTCGATATGAAAGTTTTGATTCAACCTTGGAGCGTATGAATGAGTGGCAGAGGAGAAATTCCAATTATCGCATCATCAATATTGAAACGGTAGTATTGCCTAATATTCACCTGAAAGCAGAAGAAGGTAGTACGGATGTAGATTTGCCAACGGAAGGTGAATTCTCTTCAAATTGGCATCAGTTTCTACGGGTCTGGTACACTAATCAATAGACGAGAGGTCTCGTTTTTTCGAACAAGACTCGTCTCGCAGGCAAATCCGATAAAAAATAAAAAAAGGGGGCTGAAAATTTCAGCCCCCTTTTTCATTTATGCATTAGAAGATAATTGTCGATCCTCCAGGCTAATCTTCTGGAGATTTATCGGCAACTCTCGTATTCTCGTTCCGGTAGCATCAAAAATCGCGTTAGTAACTGCAGGAGCAATGGCGGGTGTACCAGGTTCTCCGGCACCTCCCGGAAATTCTCCGCTATTAATGATATGAACCTCGATTTCAGGTGCTTCGTTCATACGGATCATCTGATAATCATGGAAGTTGCTTTGAGCTACTTTCCCCTGATCAATCTTGATTTCCCCATACATAGCGGCAGTCAAACCGTAAATAACTCCACTTTCAATCTGCGCTTTGAACCCATCTTCATGAACAGCAAAACCTGGATCTGCGGCACATACGACTTTGTGAACGCGCACTTTCCCATCTTCCTTTACTTCGACCTCAGCTACCTCAGCTACAATGGTCCCAAAGGATTTGTGGATAGCAATTCCTCTTCCCCAGTTTTCGGGGAGCTCTTTGTTCCAATCGGCTTTTTCAGCAACCGTTTCTAGTACTTTTAGGAATCTGGGATTGTCTGATAGCAATTCTCTACGATACTCATAGGGATCCTGCTCCTGTGCAATAGACATTTCATCTATAAAGGACTCGGTAAAGAAAGCATGCTTTGAGTGGGCAACACTTCTCCAGGGACCCCAGGGTACATGGGTTTCATAATCCGTATAATGAGCATAGGTGTTTTCTATCGAATAGGGAATATGACTGGCCTCAGCAGGTTCTTTTTTATAGACATACTGATTGATCCAGACACTGGCCTTCCCGTTTTCATCTATACCACCCTTAAAGCGACTTATGGCAGCTTCGCGGTAGAAGTCCTGTTGCATATCTTCTTCTCTGGACCAGATAAGTTTTACTGGGCTATCAAGATCTTTCGCGATCGTAAGGGCTTGCTCAACGGCATCATTTTGAGCCCTTCTACCAAATGCGCCACCCAGGTACTGATTGTGAACTTTTACATTTTCCTCGTCCATGTCCAGAAACTCAGCAGCAAAAGCCGCAACTCCCAGGGGATTTTGAGTACCTGTCCAAATCTCAGCAATTCCATCATGTATCCAGGCGGTACAGTTCATGGGCTCCATGGCAGCATGAGCCAGATAAGGAATCTTATATTCTGCTTCGATGACTTTGCTGGCAGATGCTAATGCTCCTTCCGGATCACCAGACTCGAAATCTTCCTCCTGATCACCATTGGCAACTGCATCATCCATCGCCTTTGCAAAATTGGTATAGATATCTTCCTGTAGTACAGCATTATTATCCGTTGTTCCAAAGTCTATCTTTACCTTATTCAAGGCTTGTTTCGCCGTCCAATACCCATCCGCAACGACCGCAACAGCTTTATCGTCTAGGTTGTATACTTTATGGACTCCCTTCATGGATTCAGCAGCACTGGCCTCCATACTTTTTACTTTGTTACCAAAGACAGGGCTGGCCTTGACGGTAGCATATTTCATATTTGGCAGGCTTACATCCATACCGAAGCTTGCCGTACCGTTAACTTTTGCAGGAATATCAAGGCGTTGGGGAGACGTACCCATGATCTTGAATTCCTCTGGTTTCTTCAGCTCTGGGTTAGCTGGCATAGAGATACCGGCAGCCTTGGGTGCTAATTCTGCGTAGGTAGCGGATCTGTTACTTGCATCATCATAGATCATGCTCTTTTCAGCTCTGAGGCTACTTTCGTTTACCCCCCATTCTTTTGCTGCAGCCTTTAGCAAGGTTGCTTTCGCTGCAGCACCTGCTACCCGCATTCCATGCATACCTGTAGTTCTTACCGAAGTACTACCGCCGGTGATCTGCATATTCATGCTTTGCATGATTTTCAGGAAGGCACCATCAACTGTACCGACAAGAAAACTCGGGATCCTAGTCCCTTCAAGCATGAAGCCTTTTCCCAATGCATAATTGGCATATTCTTTATGGGCCGGAGCCTCCATGACCTTTATTTTATCCCAATCCGCATCCATTTCATCAGCCAACATCATAGCCAGAGAAGTATGAACTCCCTGACCCATTTCTGCATGTGGAACGATAGCTGTAACGCTATTATCGGGAGAGATTTTCAACCAAATGTCAAATACGGTTTCGTCATCACTGGCAATCATCCCTTTGACAACACCAGATTTGTCTCCTCTTCTTATTGCTACGCCGAGAATCAACGCACCACCAGCAAGTACTCCGCCAGTGATAAAAGCTCTTCTTGTCCATTTACCCATTGTTCTCGGAGTTTTGAGTTGAAGCATCAGCCATCATCAGAGCAGCTCTTTTGATTCCCTTACGTATACGACCATAAGTTCCACATCTACAAATATTACCACTCATGGCTTTGTCTATATCTTCGTCTGTCGGGGCAGGATTTTCTTTCAATAGAGCAACTGCTGACATGATCTGACCGGATTGGCAATAGCCACATTGAGGAACTTGCTCCTCGATCCAGGCTTTTTGAATAGCATGCAATTCAGATCCTTTGGGCGTGATCCCTTCAATCGTAGTGATTTCTTTTCCTGCAGCAGCTTGAAGTGGTGTTACACAAGACCTAATGGGGTTTCCATCGAGATGCATAGTACAGGCTCCACATTGAGCCATGCCACATCCAAATTTTGTACCGGTCAAGCCTGCTTGCTCACGAATGACCCAAAGCAAGGGAGTAGAAGGATCTATGTCAAATTCCCTCTCCTGACCGTTAATTATAATTTTCGTCATGGGTAATTTTAGATTCTGTTTTTAGAGAGATATATCAATTTCTGAATATACACCAATTTGCTGAGATTTTACGAAATCTAATAAGATAAGATGCAGGCTTTCATCTCATCAAAGTACACCCCTATATGGCCTGTTAGATGTTAGAGAGAGGATTTTCAAAAATAACCGACTATCAATTGTAACAGGAAGAAAAAGAATTAATTCAGTTGATTTATACTTTTAGAGTTTTATTCCTGTTAATAGCAGTTCTGATTGTTTGTCAGTTTCTGATGAGTACTCATATGCACTTGCCTATTCTTGACTGTGACCTTTTTTACCAAATTACTTTATTGATTTATCTGGTGAGCAAGAAAAATCAGTTAATTACGGAAATCAGGCAAGGCAAAAATGACAGAATTTTTGTTTCTTAAGCAATTAGAAAACACCCTTACTATGGCAAATAAGAACCTATCAGAATTCAGTACTGAAGAACTTGAAGAAAAGCTGAAAAGTAGCAAGCAGGTATTTATCGCTATTGCAAGTATTTTTGGAGCGATTCTGCTTGCGGCGACTTTTTATTTCCTGAACTCAGATAATGATCCTAGCATGTTACCTATGGTAGCAGTCATGACCTTGATGATAGCTGCATTACTCCCCATGATAAATTCACGGAGGGCGATTGAAGAAGAATTGAAAAAGCGATAGAGAGTATGCCAGAGATAATTCTCTATCTTTGTTCTCATTTTTCCTTGCATGAAAGTTCTCAAATTCCTCCTACCCACACTTTTGGGTCTCCTACTTATTTTGTATCTGATAAATCCTCAGATATTTAGCATCATTCGCCACCAAAAGCCTCAAACAGATACCTATCTGCATTTTCCCCAAAGACAGATGAAGGCTAGTGATGATCCTTTTTCCTTTGTTGAAGATTTGGGGAAATATGGGAATCTGGATACACTTCAGGTAAAAGATGGGGGAGGCAACCTAATCCCGTTCACCCAATATTTTGAAGAGGGGCAATTGGCTGCCTTTCTGGTGATTCGACGAGATAGCCTAATTTATGAGAGATATGCTCAGGGAAATAGCCGCAGCAGCCTTTCTAATACCTTTTCTATAGGCAAAAGCATGCTTTCTGTTCTATTGGGCAGAGCTATGGCGGATGGCTATATCAAAAGTCTGGATGAAAAGGTGAAAGATCTGATTCCGGAATTTCAGGATAATCCTGTTTTCGCCTATACAAGTCTGGATCACCTACTACAAATGAAGTCTGGTCTTGCTTTCGAAAGAACCAATGGAAGTCCCCTACATGATCTCTTTTCCAGTGAAGCACGATTTTATTACACCAATGATCTGAAAGGAGATTTGCTGAAAGTTGAGGTGGATACACTTGCAGGACTTAGCTGGAAATATAGCAATTTAGATCCCTTAATTTTGGGCTGGGCCATCGAAAATGCAGCGGGGCAAAGACTTGCAGATTATTTTGAGCAAACGATTTGGCAGGGTATAGGCGCAGAGTATGCAGGAAGTTGGGGACTTGATCATGAGGAAGGATTGGAGAATACACCTAGTAGTTTTCAATGTACGGCTATAGATCTGGCAAAAATTGGGCGCTTATACCTGGAACTAGGCAAAGGCAAACATGGGCAAGTCCTGCCCCCTGCATGGATTGCCTATAGCTTGAGCATTCGTCCGGATAATCAGGATAATACACGTAAAGGTTGGCAAAAAGCGACTCATCAAAATTATTGGTGGATTCCCCTGGAGGGTAATGAAGGAGACTATTCGGCTGAAGGCTTACGAGGCCAAAGACTCTATGTACATCCCCCAACAAAGACCATTATTGTTCAATTTGCAGAAAAAGGAGCTGGAGGATATCCCTACCGAAAGATTGCCAAATATTTCCAGTCTATTTCAGACCAGAGGTAATCTCTGTTTTGGAATTTCTAGTATTATATGTAATATAATTTTTTCCGGGGAGCTGCCTATCAAAGATACTTACTGCATTGTGAATTTTAGTCTAATCTCATGAGAACACCTATTATCCCTTTTCTACTTGCTTTTATATTTTCTCAAGCTTTTGCCCAGGAGGGGGGAGGATTTCAGGAAGTTTTGCGACTGGAAGAGGAAGGAAAGCACAAGAAAGCACTTGATGTCATTGATAAACTGATAGAGGAGGAGCCAGGTCGAGCTTTTTACTATACCCAAAAGGCCTTGATACAAGGAAATATGGGGAAAATTGATGTTGCTTTTGAAACCCTGGAAGATGCTACAAATATGTTTCCAGATTCTCTGCTAATTTATGATATGCATGGAGGCCTGTATGCGAGAATGAATCTCTTTAATCGGGCGCAGGAAATTTATCAGAAAGCCTATGTGCGAGCGAGAAATCCTGAGGATAAAGCGGCTTATTTGATTATGATTGGGGGTTTGCTAAATGGAAAGCGAAGCTTTAAGGAAGCTAAAAAGGCCCTAGAGCGAGCCATTATGCTGGACTCTACAAATCTTAATGCGTATAATAATCTCGCTCATTGCCTAAAGGAAATGGGACAAGAGGAAGAAGCCATGACTCAATTGAAAAGAGTCATAGAAGTTGATCCCAATTATATACCCGGATATATCAATATTGGCTATGTGTTGCATGAAGAAGGGCATTATATGGAAGCCTTGGGCTATCTGGACAGGGCCATTATGATAGATTCCAGTTTCGCATATGCCTTTAGCAATCGCTCCTTCTGTAAATTGATGTTGGGAGACCTTGATGGTGCTCTCCAGGACATTGACCATTCTTTGGAAATGGATGTAGCCAATTCCTATGGATACAAAATCCGAGCAAAAGTTTATTTGGCTATGGGAAAGAAAAAAGCTGCCTGCAAAGAATTAGAAGAGGCTATATCCTGGGGCTATACGCGTCAATATGGGAATGAGGTGCAGATGCTCCTGGGAGAGTATTGCGAAAAAAAAGGAAAAAGAAAGTGAAGCTGTCTTTTCCTAGGTAAAAATGTTGCAATCTCATTTTTAATGAGGGAAAATTCTGGCTTTTTATTCAGCATTCCCTTGAGGCTAGATCAATAACACTTTTAAATACAAAAAGACCTAAGCTGTTTATGTAAACCAAACGCTCAGTTATGGGATATTTCCTGGATTTCTAAAGAGAAGTGCCTGCTGAGATCATCTTAGGCTGAGTAAGCGAGTATCCTACGCATGTCGAAGAGGAGAAAGACTTGCCGGCCTGGCTTAGCATAGAATTTCTTAAGAAAATCTGATTATAACTCTCCTTTCCCTGTTTCGCCTTTAGTCCTTTTAGCCAAAAAATTGACAAATCCCGTAAAACTTCATTCTGCAAAATTGACCGGACAGGTTTAAAAACTGCCGTTTGAAGTGAACAATCTGTGATAAGTCTGAAAAAGTGATGACAATGCAAACGCAATACACAAACAAAACACCAACAATGTGCAAGTCAATCCAACATAAACACCATCTTGTTTCGGGCCAGTTTCAGCTGGGAAGGAGAATTTTTCTTGCGATTTTATTTAGTGCTTATTTCATCTTATTCACCGCTGTTAATCTTGATGCTGCTAATTCAGTCAAACCATTGAGTGGTAAAGTTCTTAAGAAAATTGAAGGGACTTATGGCAAAGATACGCGAGGATTATTTAGCGGAAAGGGAAGTGCCAAAAATGTATTGGCCTTGAAGAGGTTGATCGCTGAAGAGATAGATCCCGATATCGCAGTTCTTGCCATTGAAAAGTATAATGAACTCAAGAAATTCCGCCCGGCAAGTGCTGAAAGAAAAAATGCATGGGAATTCATCCAACATTTGTTCGCAAAAACCAGGCTCTCCTGGAAAAAAGGCCGTGATATAATCATTGGAGCAGCAAGTGCGGTAGTTGCCAGAAAAACTAAAACGGCACAAAGAACTTTTACCGCTAACAATAAAGCTCGCTGCAAAGCCAAAAAGACAGTTACGGAGCGCGCTGCAAAGATCAAATATGAGGATGCTGATAAATTAGCGGAGCAAGTGATTCTGCTGGAACTAAATGGCGAAACCTCAATCCCCTCCATTAAAAATGAGCTTCCCAATATCCGGGCTGAGAATTGATAGAGCTTAGGAGGAAAAAATTAATCGCTTCCTCCGCCGATATGAAAGGTTTTGTATAACTGATCCGGAGCGGCATAACGACTGGATGCGAATACATGATCCCAACCTTTGCCTTCCACAGAATGAGTAAAGATGATGTCATCTATTCCATCCCTGTCCAGATCACCAGTAAACCTGATCATTACATAACCCAGATCAGGAAAGTGTTCGGTTTTTATGAGGAGCTGGTCCAGAATTTTTTCTCCCTTTTTTGATCTAATCCTCAATTCATAAGGGGAATATTGCAGAAAATAATTGAGCTGATTTTCTTTTCTTTCCAATTTTCCGAATGCATAAATTGTAGCATCATCGAAGTGAATCTGATCTCCAAATTTGAGTTGTCTATCAATCATTTCGCCTTTTAGCTCTCCTGACATGGGAAGGGTCGTTCTAAAGAAAAGCCAGATTGGGACTTTTTGATCTTTGGAACCTTTATAAAACTTTTCCCCTTCTTTTGCTTCAAATTCTATTTCCTTTATCTCATACATGCCTCTTTTGGAACCTTTATAAAGTCCCAGGTAGCCGAATTTTTTGCTAAAGTTGGTGGCATCCCAATCGTTAACAAACTCCGCTACACAATCGGCCCAGAAAGGCGGCTCATTACCTACACCTTTTAAGTAGCCATCAAAAACATAGCCTCTTTGCCCTTTGTATTCAGCCAGTACCCAGTGTCCCTGAATTCCATCAATGCTTGCATTGATTTCGGCAGGATAACAAATTGGAATTACGCTCTCAACTGGAATGATCGCCAGGGTTTTGCTTTCAAGATTGGGCTCTGCTCTTAATTTTAAACCGCTGCTGGCAGTGACTTCCATATGTGTACTCCAGCCTTCTCCGCATTGAAATAGCTGAGCGATGGAAAAAAAAGGATTCAGGGCGATAAAGAAATAGAGGCTAATCGTCTTCATGTGATTTCTTTGCTTCAAAGGTCGAGACCAGGGGCTTATGTTTCTGTGCTTTTCGAGTAAATGCATGGGCTGAGCGATTATTCGTCTTGCTTAGTTCTTGTCATGACCCAATGAGCGACTTCAAATTCTCCAAAATTGACATTTCTTTCCCCCACCCACCTAAATCCTCTCTTCTCATAGAAATGTCGAAAAGGATTGGCTTTCATAACCCAAACTGCCATTTTATCCTCTTTTTCCAATTTCCTCAACACCTCCTTGATTAGCTTGCTCCCGACTCCCTTTCTTTGTTGTTCTGGCGCTACATAGAGGGTGTATAACTCCCATTTTGCCTTGGGAAAACTATCCCTGTTTTCCCCGAAAGAACAAAAGCCAAGTAAATCCTTTTGTGCATTTTCTGCGATTAGGTATGTATTTCCTTTGCTAAGATATGTTTGATGTCGTTTAAGTTGTTGGTTGAAATTCATCTTGTCGAGGAAAGAAACTGGCAGAAAAGAACTGTACTGCTCTTTCCATATGCGCAGCAATAGGCGAACTATACTTTTTAAGTCCGATTCTTTTGCGGAACGAATAACAAACTGAATCATAAGATGCATGATGAATTATCAGCGCCAGAAGATTTGTAAGCCCTTATAGCTTGCCGCGAGCCTTACTAGCTGGTTACAATATTAATCAAAACCTAGATATTTGAGTTAACCTATGGTGTCTTGCCAGCAAATGTTTGAAAACGACAAAGATCAGGACGAACGGGACGGAATAGCTGCTGAGCATGCCCAGTACGGTCGTTTGGTTGAATTAAATGCGTAGGAGCCAGCCAAGTAATCGACTTATTAATCTCAAGGTTGATTTTGGTGAAAAAACCAAGGATATTAACGGGATCTTTTACCTTGGTGTCTAATTTATTATGTACGTAAAAAAGAATTTCGACTTCTGGGGAATCATGAGATTCTCTGGAGGCCATCTCGTTTGGCTAACGGCCTGGATGAGTATCGTATGCATTGTTTACAACTTTACCGGTTGGAAATGGATGATGATCCCCTGGCTTCCTCTAACTGTAATCGGTACGGCTGTTGCCTTCTATGTGGGTTTTAAAAATAACCAGGCCTATGACAGGCTTTGGGAAGCGCGCAAAATCTGGGGAGCAATCGTTAATAGCAGCAGGGCCTGGGGAAGTGCGGTGAAAGCTTTTGTGAGTAATCAATTTACAGATTCAGATCTCTCGGAAGATGAATTGGGGCATTGGAGAAAAAGATTAATGTATCGCCATATTGCCTGGCTGTACAGTTTGAGGAGTCAATTGCTGATCCCAACTTCCTGGGAGCATATTACCCAGGGATCGCATGTAGGGAAGGTGACCGAAAAGCGTATGAAACGCTTTGGTGTGGGTTTGTTGGATGATGATGTGTCGGAAAAAAACCTGAAGTTTTTTTTGGATAGAGATGAATACGATCGCCTCATCAATTATAAAAACACCGCCACCCAAATCATAGATCAGCAAGCCCAGGACCTTGCAGCTTTAAGGGGACAAGGGATGATTGATGACTTCCGCCATATGGAGCTGCAGAAAATCCTATATGATTTTTATGTCCATCAGGGCAAAGCCGAACGCATCAAGAAATTTCCGCTTCCTCGTCAATATGGAAGTATGAGCTTTATTTTCGTAGGAATCTTTATTTTCCTCCTGCCTTTTGGAATGATGGATTTATTTAAGGGATATGGAGAATTTGCTTTCTTCCTAACTATACCTTTCGCCGTATTGATTGGTTGGATTTATCTGATGATGGAGCTGGTTGGAGACTATTCTGAAAATCCATTCGAGGGATTGGGCAATGATATTCCGATGCTTTCTTTGTGTAGGGTTATAGAAATAGACCTCAGAGAAATGCTGGGTGAAACAGAATTACCCCCTCCAATCGAAGCAAAAAATGGTGTGCTTATGTAAGCGCAAAAGCTCCGAGGATACTCGGAGCTTTTTTGTTTTATAGATAAATTTTGCCGTTACAAGGAAAAGTAGTTTGAAGTTCAAGTGCAAATGTCAAGTTCAAATTCAAGAACAAGTATTTTGTGAGTTTGAACTTGATACTTGAATTTGAACTTTTTCTTCACAATCAAGCTGGCGTTATTTCTAATTTATCGCTTCAATACCTTAAAGCCTATTCCTCTTCCCATGCCCTGAAAGATGGCTAGATTGATCCAGGATAATGCAAACTGCTCAAGTAATTCTACTTTATCTGCCTTCCCAAAATCATAACATTGCTCAAAGCCTGCATCTTTCGAGAGTTGACTGGCAATTTTTTTCGCCTGATCACTTTCCCCAGCCATAAACATATCCAAACTCATAGGGCCATACTTAGGGTCTTTCATGTTTTCGAAGCCAGTCGTATTAAAGCACTTTACTACTTCTCCATCACTTAGGTCTGCAAATGCGTGATAAGCCGTTGCATAAGGCTCAGGTTTAAGTCGGATAGCATTAGTCGCATCTATTACTACCTTATCCGATAAATCTCCCAGGAGCGGAATTATATCAACAATAACTTGTGGAGGAGTGGCAAATAGCAAAACTTTGGCTTTCTCTGCTGCTTCAGAGATTGTATGGGCTGATATCCTGTCAATTTGTAGCAGGTCCTTTCCTTTGAAATTGTTTATATCCCGTAGGCCAAGATATATCTCATGACCTGCTTTAGCCCAGCCAGTTGCTAGTGCCCCTCCTACATTCCCACTACCAAAAATTGCAATTTTCATCTTTCGCTTTTTAGATTTTAGTTAAAACTTTTTCTCCAAAACACACCAAAATTGTTATCAGGCATTCCAAAATCAGGGCCGATTTCAGAAAGATTATTGGCCAGGCCAAAAGTATATTCACCCCAACTTACTCCTGCCCGAAGCCTCTGAACACTAAAGGCATGCCCTGCTTTATTAAAAATTGAAAATAATTCAAGACTACTGTAAAATCTCCAGTTCTCATTGAGCTCTGGCGTAAATCTCAGGATGGAGAACCATGAGTATTGTAGTTCTTTTTGGAGACTAATTGAAGCTAACGCAAAAAGCGTCCAGGTATCATTGGCCTTGAATAGATGGATACCTATATCAGAACCAGTGCCAGTTGCTCCTATCCGACCTACCAAACTCACTCCCAATCCGGACTTTGTGGTATAGTTGAGATAGGCACCAGAAAAAAGATCGGTATTATTCTTATAATCTACCGTGCCGCGTGTTCGACTAAATAATGTCCAACGAAATTCTTTGTCAAAAGGCTTTAGCCATTGCACATCTGCGAAAACCCTTTGATTCCCGACCATAAGTTCCAGGCTTTGGCCACTAAGGCTTAGAGGCAACAGAAATAAAAGGAATTGAATGAGTAATTTTGATTGCATTTGATGAGTAATTTCATGTATGTAAATCTACGCTCTTTGTATGCTTAATGCTGTTTACTATTAAATAAGTATGATACTTACTTTTTAGAAAGTATGCTGATTATCAGTTGCTTGAATTTCTGCCGAAAACAGAATGAACTTCCTGTACACTGAAGTGTATCACTTAAAATACCTTGAAAACGAAATGAAAAAAATTACTCTCTCCTTCTTTCTCTTGTTGCTTTATCTCACACTTTCAGCTCAAGATGTAAATCTCATCGCAAATAAGGCTCTGCATCTTAGCCTCGATGATGAAATCGATTCTATAGATTTTATTTTGGTTGACACGACTTTGGCTGAGAAAAAATCAGTTTTCCTCTTTTGCCAGGGATCCCTACCTATACCTCTCTTTATTCGCTTGGAAGATCAGCGTCTCTTTATGCAGGCGGGGGGGATTGCTAATTTCGATTTGGAGTTTATCCGAAAGCAATACCACCTGATTGTAATTTCTATGCCTCAAACCCCCCTTATTGCAGACCAGAAGCAGTTGGGGCAGAACTTTGCCTATGGTCCTGATCCTGACAAGCCGGGTTACCTCTCGAGAGAATTTAGGGAAGCCGATTATCTTGAAAATTATGTGCTTCGTGCGCAGAAGGTCATGGATTTCTTATTTCAACAGGAGTGGGTAGATACCTCATCTTTTGTTTTGGCCGGGCATTCTCAGGGGAGCAAAGTAGCGGCTTCGTTGGCAAAAGTAGATAAAAGAGTGAGTCATTTGGGACTTTTTGCTCCCAATCCGTTCGGTAGGATAGATCAGTTTATTAGGGAGGCTCGTTTGGAGGTAGAAAAGGGCAAAAAAGATTGGGAAGATGCTAATAAAGCGATGGAGGAAACTTACAACTTTTTTCGATTAGTCCATTCTAAAGAGGGCTTGGAAAAACATCCCGAATTTCTGGCCTGGCGGAGTTTTTCCTATCCCTTTTATCAGGATTGGTTGAAACTGGATATTCCTATTTATCTCGCTTATGGGACAGAAGATCGCAGCTCAGATTTGTGTGATATTATCCCCTTGTTTTTTATTCAGGAGGGGAAAGAAAACTTGAGTTTTCACCGCTATCCTTATTTAGAGCACAATTTTTTTGAAGTAGAGGAGGGGAAGGTCAATTATGAGAAAGCACACTGGCCGGAAGTGATGAATGCTTTTGTGGAATGGAGCTTGAAGGCTGATTAGCGCAAATTTTCCTGTGAAAGGTATTTACTGGGACTTAGTCCAAATTCTTCCTTAAAGCATTTGCGGAAATACTTGAGGTCATTGAACCCTACTTTAAATGCAGCTTGAGAAATGTTGAGATTGCCTTCCCGCAGGAGTTTCTCCGCATGCTTGATTCGGACAAAGCGGATAAATTCTGTAGTGGATTTACCGGTTTGCCCTTGTAAACGCTTATACAATCCCGATCTGCTCATGCCCATTTGTTCCGCGAAAACAGCAGCATTGAATTTTGTATTATTGAGATTCTTTTCTATGACTTGAGCAGCTTCGAGGAGGAATTTTTCATCCAAATTATTCCCTTTTTCGTCAATCGGGAGTATACTTTCGTTTTTGTATCGGGATCGCATCACCCGCACATTTTCGATTATACTTCTGACTTTTGCCTGAAGGATATGAATATTTACGGGCTTGGTAAGGTATTCGAATGCACCTTTCTCCAGTCCCTCCAATTGTTGCGACATAGCCGTGCGAGAACTCAGTAAAATAACTGGGATATGTTGAGTCTTGGAATCTGTTTTGAGCCGTTTTACCATGCTGATTCCATCCATTTCTGGCATCATTACATCACTGATAATGATATCTGGATTTTTCTTCTTGGCCAGATCTAAGCCCTCTTTTCCATTAGGGGCTTCGTAGAGATGGAAAGCAGAGGAGAAATGATTCGCCATGTACCTGCGCATTTCTAGATTGTCCTCTACAATCAACATTTTTAAACGGTCTTTACCAGCCATTTCCGGGAAGATCAGGTCGGTATTTGTATCCTTCAGTACTTCACGCTCCAAACCTTGGGGTACCGGGCTCAAGGTTATAGGCTTGCTTTTTGACAGAATCTCAGTAGGGCTAAAATGCGATTTCCCTTTTTGAAATTCGGCGAAAAAGGTACTCCCCTTGCCTTCCGCGCTCTCCACCCAAATTTTCCCTTTATGTAATTCGCTGAGATCTCGGCATATAGTTAAGCCTATACCAGATCCAATTTCTCTGGTGTCAGAGACTCTGGAAAATGGCTCAAAAATATTTACTTTTTCTGCTTCTGGAATTCCTATTCCCCGATCTTTAACCGAGATAATTACGCTTTCTTTGGCTTCTTTGATCCGAACTATGATTTGGCCTCCATCTTTAGAATACTTGAAAGCATTTCCAATGAGATTGTAGAGAATCAATTCCATTTTTTCTATATCAAAAAAAAGGGGAATTCGATGTTTGCTGCTTTCAAACTGATAATCTATCCATCTTTCATCTGCCAAACTCGCAAAACTCATATAGATCTCATGCACAAAAAAGACCAAGTCCTGCTCACTTACTCTCAATTTTAGCTTTCCTGAGTTGATCATTCGAAAGTTCAGGATTTGATTTACGAGGCGTAGCAGTCTCTGGCTATTCTTATAGGTGAGAGAAAGCTTTTTCCGTAAATCCGGATCGAGATTCAGCTTATTCAGAATTTCGGTTAGCGGCGAAATAATAAGGCTGAGAGGAGTACGAAATTCATGGGAAATGTAGGTAAAGAACCAAAGCCTCATACTATTTATTTCTGCCTCCTGTTGGCGGCTCAATTTTTCTAGTTTCAGTTTGTTGTGGAGATTAGAGTAGATAAAAGACAGCTTTGCAATAATTCCAAGAAATAATAAGAAGAGGAGGCCAAAAATAAGATAAGCCCACCAGGTTCGATACCAGTGAGGGAGGACTTCCAGGGACAAGCGTTTTATCTCACTCCAATTCTGTCCATCCAGACTCGCCCTCACTTCAAAGGTATAGTTCCCTTCAAACAGATTGGAATAGACTGCATTTAGGTTGGGGAAACTTGCATGCTGCCATTTTTCTGTGAGTCCAATCAATCGAAAGGCATATTTTACTTTCTGACTATAGTTAATACCGGGAGAAATAAAATCTATGCGGAAACTATTGTCATTTGGCTGCAGTTCAATTTTCTTCAAACGTGAGAGAGACTCGGATAAAAGAACCTCCCCATCCAAGACTTGTCCTGGTTCTATCTTTTCTCCCCGGATGAAAAAATTCCTGAGTTGAACGGCCCCCGGAATCTCTTCTTCTGCTGAAAAAAGGATGGGATCGAAGATATTGAAGCCGTTGGTTCCTCCAAAGATCATTTCCCCTGAGGGAGTCCGTGCATAAGCGCCGAAATAAAATTGATTGGATTGGAGCCCATCATCCTCATTATAAGTCCGAAAAGTGAGAGCTTCTGGATCAAACAATACAAGCCCATTATTGGTACTTAGCCAAAGTTTCCCCAAGTCATCTTCCATAATCCCAAAGACTACATTGTTGGGTAAGCCATTTTTGTCAGAAAAGGAGCGAAATTTCCCTTTAGTTCCTTTTTCAGGGATCCACAAATTCAGTCCTCCACCATAAGTGCCTATCCAGATGCGTGATCGACTATCTTCAAAGATGGTTGTTATTCGGTTGTTGCTTAAGCCTTCGGGATTGTCCCTTTCAAAGTAATAGGAAGCAGCCGGCTTCTGTAACTCCAAAGTTCGCTTCTGTTTTATCTTTTCCATTTGGACAGAATCGAATAGGAAGAGCCCGTTCCAGGTTCCAATCCACCAATTTCCTTGCACATCTTCCATGACAAAATTTATGCTTTGGTCAGGGATGTCGAAGAGCATACTTACATTTTCAAATTTGTTGCTGTTTTTTGTTTTTCTGAATAAACCTCCGTTGGTTCCAATCCATAAATTGTCGAATTCATCCTCTAAAATTTGATGGATTTTAGAGAGGTTTGTACGTCCGGGGTCTTCTGCCTCATAGAGTTTTTGGGGAATAAAGCGGAGTCCGCCATTATATTCCTCGACTTTGTTAAGACCATCCCCCCAGGTACCTACCCATAAATCATTTCTACGATCCCGGTAGATTTTGCTTACCTGATTTCCGCTAAGTGTGTAAGCTTTATTATTACTGGTAAAATTTTGATATGTGAGTTTCTTTCGGTCAAAAAGGAAAAGACCAGCTCCATAACTTCCTAGCCAGATTTTTGAATCTGTGTCTGCCCAAATAGACCGAATGGTATTTTCTGGAGCCCCTCCTTCATTAGGTTCGAGATTTTTACGAAAAAGGGGAAAGTGCTTCTCCGACAAAAACAATCGGATCAATCCATTATTTGCTGTACCAATCCAAAGATTATCTTCTCTATCCAGGAATAGGCAATGGATGTTTTCATTCTGAAGTTTATTCTGTTCCAATACCCTTCTTTCAGTAGGATTGGTCTTCAGGCTTTTTTCATCCAATATTTCTAGACCATCTTGCCCTGCAATCCAGATCCGTCCCTGTCTGTCAAGTAGAAGTGCGTTGATATTGCTGAAAGAGCTTCCCTGGGCTTCATCCTTCATTATCTCGTTCCACTGTTCTCCCTGTTTGATAAATAATCCTTCTTTTGCACCTACCAATAGATTCCCGCGACTATCGTAGGCAAGCGCTAGGACTTCTCCGCTTTTCTCAACACTCAAACCTTTTACTGATTTTGCCTTCTTATCTTGGAAAGAAGCTCGTAATAGGCCTCCCGAAGTCCCTATCCAAATACCTCCTTGCTGATCCGAAAGAAAGGAATATGAAAGGTATTCTGGATTTAGGAAACCTAATTCCCCTTTACCGGATTTTCCTTCGATTTTGACAGTCCCCTTATCACTTCCGATCCATATATGTTTGGGATCATCCAGATAGAGTGATTGACCATGTGTGATGAAAAAGTCTGTTTGCCTTTGATCGTAATTACTTAGTGGAAGAGAGAAAAAATCTTCCAGGCTATCATTGAAATAATTGATCCCCCCCTTCTGGGTAGCTATCCAAAGTTTACTATTGGGGTCCAATTCCAAAGCAGAAATAAAACTGTCTGAAATAGAACTGCTATCACTTTGGTCCGGATGAAAAGAGATAAATGAGTACCCATCAAATACATTGAGACCATCTGCGGTTCCTATCCAAAGATTACCTTCTGCATCTTGTTGGATGTCGGTTATAGAATTGTTGGAAAGTCCGGAGGAAATGGTATATCGCTCCTGGTGAGGAAGTCCAAATAATTGGGCGGAAAGAGAGCTGAAAAGAGCAGAAAAAATAAGAAAAGTAAAGCTCAGGCAAATTTTCACCAAATCCAGGTTTTTACCAGATATTCTTTGGAATTGCTTGGGCATTAGAATCTTTAGGTTCAAGAATATCGCAATTTAATCATTTCCCCCCTATTAATTACCCATATGACCTCCTTATTATATATTAAAGTTTTCATATTTATAAAAGTGAAAGTGTTTAGTAATGAGCACTTTAGTTCTTACCCATTCTGGATTAGATACTCGCACAAGACTTTTACAGCCTAATCTGGCTTATCAGCTCAATTAAAAGAACTACATGAACCGAACGATCTACTATTTGTGGATACTTGTCTTATTCCTGCTACCCGGCTGGAGTTTTGGACAAGGAACCTTGACCGGAAAAGTTACAGATGCGGAAAGTGGTGATCCTCTGATCGGAGTCCGGATCATTGTCTCAGGAAGCACTACAGGTGCATTAAGTGGAGACGATGGATCATATAAGATTGATCTCCCGACAGGAGCAACTACTCTCGTATTTAGCTACTTTGGATACAAAAAAGAAACCGTAGAAATCAATGGAAGAACTACCATTGACCTAAAGATGCAATCAGAAGCTACCTCAGTGGATGAGGTGGTCGTAATTGGTTATGGCACCTCTCGAAAAAGAGAATTGGTGGGAACCGTTTCCAAGATCAAATCAGAGGAACTCAATGAGACCATTGGTGGGAGCTTCGAGAACGCGCTACAGGGAAAAGCAGCGGGTGTCCAGCTAACCCAATCCAGTGGGGTGGCCGGAGCCGGATCTGTGATCCGTGTTCGGGGAGTAGGTTCCCTGAGCTCCGGCGGAGATCCTCTCTTTGTAGTTGACGGAATTCCTATTACCCAAGATCCTTTTCTCTCTGGAGAGACGGGGGGACTTAACAATAATCCTCTTTCTTCCATCAATCCTGACGATATAGAATCTATTGAAATTCTTAAAGATGCTTCTGCTGCGGCAATTTATGGTTCCAGAGGGTCAAATGGGGTAATCATTATCACCACCAAAAGAGGAAAAAGCGGGAAACCCAGATTTACTTTTAAAACACGGGTAGGGCTTGCTGAACCGACCAATGTCATTGACCTGCTCAATGCAGAGGAGTGGGTAATGGTACAGCAAGAGGCCTTTGAAAATGATGGAGGAGTAGGTCGTGTACCCCTTCCCCAAAATCTTACCTATGATGATATAGAGGGAGTGGATACAGATTGGCTGGATGAAGTATTGCAGACAGGTGTGAAGCAGGAGTACAATCTTTCCATGACACAAGGAAGCAAAAAACTGAAAACTTATGTGGGACTTTCCTACTCTGACTCTGAGAGTTATCAGGAAGGAAACACATTCCAACGTCTTACCGGTCGGGCCAATGTGGACTATGCGATTACTCCTAAATTGGATGTGGGACTATCCACCTCTTTAGCGAGAGGATTGAATGATCGCATCAACCAGGCCTGGTCCGGAGGATTTGGAGCCGCTATTTCTACTGCTCTGCCCATTTTCCCGATTAAAGATGCAAATGGGGACTGGTTCAATATTTATGGAAATCCGGTAGCCCAAAGAGAATTGCAGGATTGGAAAACCCAGGAGTGGCGATCTATCAATAATTTCCAACTGACCTTTAAGCCCATCAAAGACCTTCAAATCAAAGCTACTGCCAGCTATGATTATATGGACCTGGGGGATTACTTCCTGGAAGACTCTGTCTGGACCACCACAACTTTTCTGGCAAAGCGTTTTGCCTCTAAAGTCAATAACTGGTCCAGTTACCTTACTGCTAATTACGATTGGCAGCTTTCACCCGACAACAGAATCAACTTCCTCGCTGGAGCAGAATACCAATCTTCTAATCGTACAGGCTTTGCAGAAGAATACAGCAATGTCTTCACACATATATACAATAATCCTGAAGTCGCAGCCGGAGATACCTTGCGCTTCGAAGATTTTGAAATAGATCGATGGAGATTTGCCAGTGTATTTGCGCGGGTAAATTATAGCTGGAAGGATAAACTCTTTATCCAGGGTACCTTCCGACGTGATGGTTCCTCACGATTTGGTAAGAATAGGAGGTTCGGAAACTTCCCGGCCATTGGTTTAGGCTATATTATGTCTGATGAAGGCTGGTTCTCAAATCCAGTTGTTAACTATCTAAAGTTAAAAGGAAGTTGGGGAATTACAGGAAATGCCGATATCAGTTGGCGAGAACAATTTCCTAGCTATTTCTTTAGTAACCTAAACGGACAGGTAAGAAGTCCCGGCTATAATGGTAATCCTACCCGTCATCAGAGTAAGCTCGATAACCCCAACCTTCAATGGGAGGTTTCGACTACCTATGATGGAGGCTTGGAATTAGGCTTGTTCAATGACCGAATCGTGATTGATGCGACTTATTATTATAAGTTGACCACAGATGCGATCATCAATATTTCTATCCAAAACTCTTCTGGTATTGACAACCTCAATTTCTCTGAGAATGTAGGGAAGATTGAAAACAAAGGAATCGAGGCTTCTTTAACTACTGTCAACCTCACCGGAGATTTTCAATGGAAGACCATCATCAACTTTGTTGATAATAACAATAAAGTACTGGAAGTAGGCACAGCAACTCCTGATGCACTGGATGGGGGATTTGGAGATACACGTGCAGTACCCGGATATCCTGTTAGTACAAACTTCATTGTACGCTGGGCACGCATCAATCCTGAAACCGGCCGTCCGATCTACTTCACAAGAGGAGGGGAGGAAACCGATGTGTACTCTGTAGTTGAGAACCGTGTAGCTGCGGGAAGTCCTGCACCCGATTTTAGTGGAGGGATCACTAATACCTTCTCCTACAAAAAACTCAGCCTTTCTGCACTGCTGGTATTTGTATCTGGGGGAACGATATATGACGATGCTGCCAAACGTCATTTGGGGGTAGTTACCCAGGACTGGAACATGAGAAGAGAAGTACTCGATCGCTGGCAGGTACCGGGGGATGTGTCCACTGTGCCTCGCTTAACGCGCAGTATGATCAACTGGGGCGGAAACGCAAACTTCTGGCAAAACAATCATTCGCTTTGGCTAGAAGATGCTTCTTATATGCGGATCAGAAATGTTGCACTCTCTTATGATTTTGGAAAGGTTGAAAGTTTAAATCTGGATCGAGTTGTTCTCACTTTCGCTGGCAACAATCTTTTTACCTGGACCAATTACTCAGGAATAGATCCAGAAGTAGCTAGAGATAGGACAACGGCAGGACAGCGAAATATTGGAGGAACAAATATTACCTACCTGACCGCTCCGCAAGAGAAATCTTATAACCTCACCTTACGGGTAGATTTTTAAGCAAGTGAAAAAGAAGAATTCAATGAAATACCATATATATAAAGTCTTAATCATCTGCCTGACTTCCCTGGGATTGTTTATGGGAAGCTGTGGGGATGAGTTTCTGGAGATCGTTCCGGAAGATGCTGCAACAACCGGAATATTCTGGCAAACGCCTTCGGACGTACAGGAAGCCCTGAATGGTGCATATGATGCCTTCCGTTCAGGTTCCTTCATGGGGGGACAGGGGCAATTTCTCAATGAATTGATGGCCGACCATATAGCACAAAGAGCTGCTTTGGCAAATGGCGATTGGGCGGCACATTACACTCGTACTACGGACATCTTTTTGGGAACGACTACATCCTTTATGAGAGATGGGTATCGATCTATTTCCAGAGCAAATTTTGTGTTGGACAATATCGATCAAATCACGGAAATTCCGGCTTCGGATGCGAGTCGTATCATTGCTGAATGTAAATTTATCCGGGGAGTGGCGCATTTCGAATTGGTTCGGGTGTTCGCCCAGCCTTACGGATTCTCTGCAAACAATGATCACCTCGGCATTCCACTCAGGATGCAATTTGGGAAAGACATTTTGCCCAGATCGACTGTTGCAGAAGTTTATGCACAAGTAATCGCTGACCTGACAGATGCGGCTAATGATTTGCCTGCTGAAAATAATGGCTATGCCACTTCATGGGCTGCTAAAGGATATCTGGCGAAAGTTCATTTTCAAATGAATGACTTTGCCAATGCTTTTGCTCAGGCCAATGATGTGATCAATAGCGGCCTCTTTAGCATGGATACTAGCCTGACGGCTCGTTTCTCAACCGAAGGAACGGATGAAGCGGTATTCGAATTGATCAGTGATGGACTCTTCAATAATTCCGGAGGCTGGTTCAGAGATAACTATAGACCCAATCCCGGTAATAATAATGTACCTAACGTCCATATGTCCTTTTATCTCTACAACCTGGCCACTGCTGATGCGGCTGATAAGCGAGGATTGGAATGGTTTACGGCTGACGAAAGTGGGGATTTTACCCTCTACCTCTGTAATAAATTTGAATTGGAAGAGGCGATGAATGTTCCGCTTGTGCATTTGACGGAGTTGAAACTCATCCGTGCTGAATCAGCGGCTGAGCAAGGTTCCAATCTGGATGTAGCTGCCAATGATATCAATGATATCAGAACTCGGGCAGGTTTGACAGATATCAGTTCCAGTTCCGCAGCAACTTTGATTGCGGCTGCCAGAGCAGAAAGAGAGCTGGAATTGATCGGAGAGGGAAATCGCCTACACGAATTGAAGCGTCAGGCAGTAAATGGAAATAGCGCTCTGAATATTCGCAATGCTCCCTGGGATTGTGCCGGTTTGGTAGCTCAATTCCCCTCATCTGAATTACAGGGTAATCTGGAATTTGTACCGAATCCTGAAGGGGGATGTTTTTAACTCAGAAATGCAAGGAGTCCTGAGAGTATCCAAAGGATATATATTCTTTTAGTCATGATCTGTTTTCTTGTTTTCT
>JBCBRM010000075.1:0-33468 GCA_039819665.1 Bacteroidota bacterium | reverse complement strand
GCTCTTTTGTTTGCGTTTGCAAATTGCGAAGAGCTTGAAGATCAGTTACAAAGAGAAAAATCTACACAAAATAAGCTAACGAAAGAACTCAACAAGTTAGAGGAAATAAAAGCCCTCGGAGAAGAACTCGAAAAGCAAAAGCAGCTTGTAGAGGGTTTGGAAAATGAGGAAAAGAATTTTCAGCAAAGAGAAGTAAAACTGAAAAACTATGAATCCTGTTTGGTTGACTTCAAACCTCTGCTAGACAAACGGGAAGAAGATGCACTATCCTTCTCCAAAAATGAACAGAACCTTCGTCTGAAAAAAGAGGATCGAGATGAAAATATAAGAGAGCTCGAAAAAGCAGAAGCAGCATTTCAACAGGTTAAAGTTAATTATGAAAGTCGGGAGCAATTTTTAAAACGAGCCGAAGAATTTGAACTGGTCATAGAGCTCAAAGAATCAGCGCAGAATATCGGGAAACTGGAGGAACGGATCAGTAATGGAGAACAATTCACAGACAAGCAAAAAAGAGATTTGGAGCAAATGCGTCTGGATCTGACCAATAAGAGTGCTGAGATTCGAAAGTTGAGAGAAAAGCGACCTGAAATGGAGCAAATCATAAAGCTCAAAGACTGGTTTAATCAGAAAGAAAATAGAGAGAGGGAGCTTGAACTGAATCGTAAACAAGTCGAGGAAATCCAAAAAGAAGAAGTAGAATTGGCGGATGAGAAGGCTGATTTATTAAAGACTTTGCCCCTGCATATCAGTCAATACAAACTCGAGACCGATCAATTGCTTCAACTAGGCAAGCAAAGATTGGATGAACTACAAAAGCAATATGAGCAGCAAGAAAGAGAATTGGAAGATAGTTTGGGTCAATCTTATTTGGTAAAAGTAGCCCAGGAATTAGCAGATGGAGAAGCTTGTCCTTTATGTGGATCCGTTCATCATCCCTCCCCTGCCGTTTCTATGCGAACGGATGTAAATGTAGAAGAATTGCGTAAAAAAATTTTATTGGCCAAGCAACAAATTTTACAGGAAGAAAAGGCCCAACTTCAATTACAGGTTGTGGGAGACAAAGAATCAAAACTGCGGCAGAAAAAAATATCTGCAGAGTCAGCCTTAAGCAAAGCAGCTCAGGAAAGAGATAAGCATGAGGCTCAGTTTGTCTGGAAAGATTTCGACAAAAGTAATCCTGAGCAAAGTCAGAAAATCCTGCAAGAACTTTCGGCTACAGATATCCAGATCAACCTGCTCAACCAGGAATGGGAAGCATTGGAAAAAAGCATTGAAAAAGAAGACCAAACCCGTGATCGCTACTTAAAAGAATTAGAAAAGATCAAGAGACAGCGAGAACAAGAGCGAATTCAATACGAATCGCAAATTGCGAAGATTGTTCATATCAAGATCGAGGACTTTATAGATAACAGCAATACAGCTTTAGAACAATTAGCTCTGCAGCAAAAGGAGCTTTACAAAGGAATAGAAGATCTTTATATGAGTTCTGAGCAGCAAATACTTCAAAAAAGGTCACGTGTAGATGTTTTAAAAGGGGAAATTACAGAGCTGGAAAAACAGGAGAAAAATCTGGCTAAGAAAATGGCCGAAAGTAATCTCCAATTGGAGGAAAGGCTCAAAAAATCAAGCTTTGATGATTTACATAGCATTGAGAGTTTGCTGGGTGAAAATATCAACATAGATGCAGAGAAACAGCAGATTCATCAATTCAGACAGGATTTGCTCACTGCAAAGAATACCCTAAAAAACTTAGGAGATAGAATTCAGAATAATTCTCTCGATTTAAGTAAATATGAGGAATTAAAAGAAAAAATTGAGGATTTAAACCAAAAAATAGAAGAAATATCATTAGATATTGGTGGGCAAAGAAAAGAAATTAAACGAGTAGAAGATGAATTGAAACGGAAAGCCGAAATAGGAAAAGAGCTGCAAAAACTTCAATTACGAGCAGAGGATATTCGTACCCTCAAGCAGTTGTTCTTCAAAAGTGGCTTTGTGAATTATGTTTCTTCTATTTTCCTGAGAAATCTTTGTCTGGCCGCCAATGAGCGTTTTCGAAAACTAACTAGAGGGAGTTTGAGCCTGGAGCCGACGGAGGGCAATAGTTTTGAAGTCAGAGATATGCTCAATGATGGGCAATTACGTTCGGTGAAAACCTTATCGGGAGGACAGACATTTCAGGCTGCTTTATCTTTGGCAATAGCGCTTGCGGACCAGGTTCAGCAGCAAGCCATGACCAAGCAGAACTTCTTCTTTTTGGATGAAGGATTTGGCTCACAAGATCAGAAATCTCTACAAATCATCTTTCAAACCCTCAAATCATTACGTAAGGAAAATCGCATAGTTGGGGTGATTTCTCATGTAGAAGAGCTTCATCAGGAGATAGATACCTTTTTACACATAGAAAATGATCCCACAAATGGAAGTAAGATTCGTTACAGCTGGCAATAAGTTTAGGTTGTCGTAAATAATACAATTTATAAAATAATCACAAATTGAACATTTTGCGAAAAAATTCTATTGGGGAGCAGAAATAAGTGGTTGAGGTTGAAAAAGAGGCTATTCAGGTGAAAGGGTTCGATTATCTAATCGTTAGGGAATTACCTTTATCATGATTTCCAACAACACCAAACACCCAACACCTACGAAAAAATGAGTGCCCTTACTCGCAAAGTGATCCTATTCCTTGCATGTTTGAGCTTCGCCATTTCAGTCAAGGCCCAATGCACTGCCATAACAGAACTCGTTTTTAGCAACCCAAGCCTTGTACCCGGCTCAAGCGATATTTATCGATTCTCTCATATTAATTCCAATGCAGATGCTATTGTAAGCATCCATTCCAGCTTCAACGCAAGTCTGGAATATATCGATGATACCCGAGATGGTGTCAGCAATGCATTTCAACCAACCATTAATATTCTCAGTCAAAATCCTTCAGGGACAGAAGCTTATATCGATTTTCAGATTGATTTTGTTCATACAGGAACCGAAACTCCCATCGATATGGACCCTTTCGTACTTTCTGCAGTTGACGTAGATGGAGACAATTATCGCCTGAGAGAGTCAGTAGGACTCGGCGATTTTTCTTCCTTTACCCTCGATGGACTTTACTCGGTACTCAATTATTCTAGCAATACTGCGATGAATATGACGAGCTTTGAAACTTCAAATTATAACCAACTATCAGGAATTGCCACACACTCGACAAGTAATAGCGTTTTATTTGATTACAATGGTGGCTCGTCTATTATCGTAAGAGCCCGCATCATCGATGACGGTGATGTACTTCCTTCCAAGTCAGACCAGCGCTTATTCTCCTTTAACTTTGATCCCTGCCTGATCAATTGCTACAGCAATCCTCTCACACTTCCCGTTGAGTACAACTTTTTCTCTGCACAGAAAGTCGAGGACATGGTAGAACTGAAATGGGAAACTGGTCTCGAGATCAATAATGATCGCTTTGAAATAGAGCGCTCTTTTGATGGAGAGAATTTTCAGCAAATCGGAGTTGTAGTGGGGTATGGAAATAGCGATGAAACACAAGCCTATCAATTCATTGATCCTAATCCAGTTTTTGGCAAAATACTTTATCGTTTAAAACAGATCGATTTCGATGGGGCCTTTAATTATTCTACTAGCCAGGAAGTCTTTTATTCAGTTGAAAAGGATTTAGTACAAATGAAAGTTTATCCTAATCCAGCTACTGACTATTTGCATATTAGCAGTAATGGAGACCTCAGTGATTCATTTATAAAAATATTCAATCAGCAGGGCCAGTTGGTCATGCTGGAGAATATGGGATCAGGAATCAATGTGCTTGATATACGAAATCTACCCGCAGGAGTCTACCACCTGGACTTGCAATCCAGTCATTTTTATCTCCCTACGCGCAAGATTGTCATTCGATAGAATAGGTTCGAATAGAAGTTTTTGATTAAATAGATCTTTCACTTGAGTCGCAGATTACATCTGCGACTTTTTTATTACTTCTACCATTCTATGTAAGTTTTTCACATTATTTTGTAGTTTTTTCACCTTTATACATGCTCATACAAGTCATAGGAGGCTATTATCGGCATATATGCAATCATTTAATACACATCATGGATTGTTAGATATATAGTACAATTCATACATTAAAACATAATAATCATACAATAATTCTTTCCGATCATCAGTTTTCAAGCAAAATCTTACATCTCCTCCCCTACCTTTGTAATATCATCTAAAAACAAAAAAGGATTCATGAAGATTATTACGAAGTTTATTTTCGTTATCTCTAGCTTTCTTCTATTAAATTTTCCATCACAGGCACAAACTTGCCTGGATACCCCAGAACTTGACTTCTCAAATGCATATTGGGAAGCACCGAGTACCTACCGATTCCCTTCAGTTTTGCCCGGAGTTGATGCAGTTGTTGAAATCATTGGCTCCAATAATACGAGCTTATATTCCATAGATCTTATTGATACCGGAGACGAGTTTGCGTTCCAACCTCAGGTAAATCTCACAAATCAGAATGATAATGGAACGGAAGGCTATATGGACTTTGAAATTACATTTGTTCAGGCCAGTACTTCTATCCCTTTTGTCGTAAATAGCTGGACAGTCACTGCTGCAGATGTAGATGGAGATTCACATAGAATGAGAGAATCTGTAGGTTTCAGTGATTTTAATGCATACACCATAGAGACAAATTCGAAGCTGAATCTCTCTGATCAGTCAACTGCCACGATGACGATTTTTGAAGCATCTTCCGTGGATAACCTTCCTGGAATAACCACCGACGATACACAGCATATGGTTTATCTGGAATTTGGAGGAACCTCTTCATTCGTAGTCAGAACCAGAATCATTGATAATGGAGACTCTTTTGGAGATCCTTCTTCTGCAACTGATAGAATGTTTTCTTTCTTTTTCGATCCCTGTTTAATCAACAACTTTCAGATTCCAAATACCTTACCGGTAGAGTTTAGCTATTTCAAGGTCGAAGCGAATGATTTTGGAGCTGTATTGAACTGGGAAACTGTTTTGGAGTTGAATAATGATCGATTTGAAATTGAAAAGTCCCAAGATGGAGTGATTTTCTCAAACATAGGAAGTATAGAAGGTTCAGGAAATAGCTACGGAAAAACCAGCTACAGCTTTATTGATACTAATCCGCAAGAAGGAGTGAATTATTACCGACTCAAACAAATCGATTTTGATGGGCAATTTGAATACTCTGAATTGAAAAGTGTCAATTTCAGCATTGGGCAAGGAAACTTCACTTACAAAGTATTCCCCAATCCAGCAACAGATATTATCTCAATCAGTAGTCCGGTTACAGATGAAACCATGGATGTGAAACTCTTCGACCATACAGGAAAAGAAATTAGGCGAAAAAGCTTAGTAGAAGGCAAAGCAGAGTTTGAAGTGAGCCAGATACCAGCTGGTATCTATCATATAAGCCTAGAAACGGAGAATTTCAGGTCGCAGGGAAAGACAGTGATAATTAGAAGATAGTAAGAACGCTTGTTTTATATGCCACGTGCCGAACTTTGGTACGTGGCTTTTTCATTTCCACCAAGCTTCTTTTTTATGCACATACTTTCCCTCCTCCAAAGAAAAAAATAATACCTCTCTTCCATTGGTCAAAAGGAGATGCGGTGCCTGGATACTTACATTGTATCGGGCTATTTGGTTTAGGGTATCCTGACTCAGGGAAACTTCGGGAGCTTTACATTCACATAGGATAAATGCCTTTCCCTTATTGTCATATACTACGACATCGAATCGTTTCTGGAGTTTGAGGTATTTTATCCCTTTTTCCACACTGATCAAAGCAGCCGAAACTCCTTTCTCCCGAATCATCCAATCCAACATAGCTTGCCTGACCAATTCTTCTGGCTGCAAGACATACCACTTCTTCCGAACTATACCCCATATATAGTCCTGACCTTCCCTCCGCTCCATTTTTAAATGTTGAGTGGGGAATAAAAGCTTCATAAAAATGAGGTTAAACCGCGTTGAGCACCTGCTCTTTGATCTTTTCCAACTCGTCTTTCATACGGACTACATGCCGCTGCAGGTCTGCATTATTGGCTTTAGATCCAATTGTATTGATTTCACGCCCCATTTCCTGAGAAATAAACTGCAGTTTCTTTCCATTACTTTTGTTGAGGGCCTGCATTTCTTCAAAGAAGTTGAGATGTTGAGTCAGGCGAACAATCTCTTCATTGATATCCTGTTTTTCGAGGTAAAAGATCAATTCCTGCTCGAAGCGATTTTTGTCGAGGTCGGTCACTTTAGAGCGGATTTCGTCCAAAGATTTTTCCAGCCTCTCCCGGATAATCTCCATACGCTTAGGAGCCAGGTCTTTGATGATTTCCAATTCAGTACGGATCCCTTTCACCCGATTATCTAAATCAGCACTTAGCGATTTGCCTTCTTCTACACGACTTTCGATCATTCGCTCGATCGCTTCTGCCAGTGCCTTTTCGATCAATTCCCATTCTTCAGGATCCTCGTTTTCAGACTCTGTAGGAATTACCTCTGGCAAGCCCAATAAAAACTCCAGGCTGATATCCTCTTTCATCCCTAGCTCATTGGCCACAGATTTGAATTCGGTTAGGTAGCCTTTGATCAGGGCGCGATTGATTTTTATAGGTTGTTTGTCCGGATTGAGTACGTCCACATTGAGAAGTACCAGGACTTTACCACGCCCCAAACGTTTTGAAAGAATGTTCCTGAGTTTATGTTCATACTTGACATAAACCTTTGGCAATTTCATCACAAGTTCAAGGTATTTACTATTGAGGGATTTAAGCTCAATAGTAACTGAGTAGTTTTGACTCGACTGAGTAGACGAGCCATATCCCGTCATGGATTGAAGCATGGAGATTTTTTAAAATTAGGCAACAAGTTAATAATATACCCTTCCAACGAAAAGCCTAATTTTGTGGATTTGTTTTGAATAATCTTAATAAGAACTAAAAAATTTAATTTCTCATTGTAAATTGCGTATCTCGGAGTGTTCAAGGCACAAAACTAAGTGGCCGTTGTAAAGAATAAATTTGATCATGGAGGTTAAATTCTTGGGTACTGGTGGAGCGTTTACATATGAATATGGCAATTCTGCTGCATTCATTCGCTTCCGTGGTAAGAATATCCTGGTCGATTGTGGAAATAGCATTTACAAAAAACTTCGTGAAGCCAAGCTTGCAGACCATATCGATTACATCCTGCTCACACATTTTCATGATGACCATGTAGGAAGTTTGATTACGACCGTTCTCCACCATAAATACCTCCTTCCCTCTCCCAGACCAGCAAAAATTCTCATACCCTCTCCGGAATTTCAGGATCTACTCGGATGGTTTATCAGTTTTGGAATGCCTCATCCAGAAAAGTATGTGGATTTTATTCCCCTCGATTCTGTTGAAGGTATTAGTGCCATCGATACCTTTGGAATGCACATTCAGCATATGCAATCCTATGCATATCTCTTTGAAGATGATGAGGAAATCGTTGCTTATTCCGGTGATCTTGGAAATCCCGATATAGTTTTTGAGCACCTGGCAAAATTCAATGGTCAAAAAAAGATTCGAGTCTTTCACGAAATGTGTTTCACCCCTTCAGATGGAGTACATTCCTGCTATACGGATCTAATGCCCCATCAAAAAAACTTTGAAATTTTCGCCTACCACCTAGACCCTCGCAAAGAGCCCAAGGATAATACGATTCCGCTCGTTGCTAATATGCCAGAACTACTGATTTGAACTAATTTCGATCAATTGCTTCAATCTGGAGGGGTAGTTTGTAATGATTCCATCTACTCCCAATTCCATTGCTTTCATCATATCTGTCTCCTCATTTATGGTATAAATGAAATTCGTTTTTTCAGCTCTAGCAGAACGAAGGAGCATGCGCGGGTTTAGAAAATGATGATTGAGATTGGTTGAGGAAGCAAAATAAAGTTGATTCACATCTCCCCATTGAAAGCTGCCATCATGATAAAGGATATGAGGGATAAGTTCACCTATCAATAGTTTGTGTAAACGTAATCCGGGATCAAGCTCATAGAATTTTTTCAGCGTTTCGGATTGAAAGCTCATGATAATTGTCTGCTCTTTCATTTGATAAAGATTGAGCAAGCGAATCACTTCTTCTTCCAAACCAGCATATCTCCCATCTTTACCTTTTTTCACTTCCAGAAAGAGAGTACATTTCCCTTTTAAATAGCTCAGAACTTCAGCTAAAGTAGGGATCTTAGTCCCTTTAAATACTTCGCCCTTCCAACTACCGGCATCCAAATCTTCTAACTCCTGCATCGTCAAATCTTTAATTTCCCCTACCCCATCCGTCGTTCTGCTTACATCCGAATCATGAATCAGGACTATTTGTCCATCTTTAGTCATATGAACATCTATCTCTATACCATCTACTCCTATTTCAACTGCTTTTTCAATTGCAGGGAAGGTATTTTCAGGAGCAATTGCCGAAGCTCCCCGATGTGCAACAATTTTTGGAGAATAGTTGGGCTGGCTAGTGTTGAGTATATCTCGATTATAGAAATAAATGGCGGCCCACACCAGAAAGATGAGAAGAAAAAATTTAAACAGGCGTTTTTTGAGCATTATGTCGTGATTTGGCTAAATCAAAACAAAGCAAATTTGCCTAAGTTTGTATAAAGTAAATAAGAAGAAGCGATGAAGATTAGTTTGGGTTTTAGTACCTGTCCGAATGATACCTTTATGTTTGATGCCATCGTGCACAAACGCATTGATTTAGGTGAAATAGAATATGAAATCGTCATGGGCGATATCTTCCATCTTAACCAGATGGCGCTGAAAGGAGAATTAGATATGGTGAAAATTTCCTACAATACTTTTGGAAAGGTAAGAGATCAATATCGTTTGCTCGATGCAGGGAGTGCACTCGGACATAATTGCGGTCCCCTTCTCATTTCGAAAGAAGAACTTACAGTTGAAGAAATTATTCAAAGAAATCTCCCTGTAGGTATTCCTGGTGCCAATACGACTGCTAATCTTTTACTTGGATATTTTGCTCCAGAAATTCAGCACAAAAAGGAATTCATTTTTGACGAAATCATGCCGGCTATTTTAGAGGATAAGGTAGCAGCTGGAGTGATTATACACGAAAACCGCTTCACCTATCAGAACATGGGACTCCAATTGATTCAGGATTTAGGAGAACATTGGGAATCCAAAACCGGACTTCCAATTCCACTAGGAGCGATTGTTGCGAAAAAATCCCTGGGACCAGAAGTTTTCGAAGTCTTGCAAAGCCATATGCGAGCAAGTGTTCAACACGCTTTCGCATACCCATCAGTATCTATGCCCTATGTCCGGGAATATGCCCAGGAGATGGAGGACGAAGTTATGCAAGCACACATTGATCTTTATGTAAATGAGTTTTCACTGTCTTTAGGCGAAACAGGGAGAAAAGCTGTGGAAAAAGTATTAGAAGTAGGTGAAGGAATGGGGCTTTACGCTTAATATTACTGCTTCAATACTTTTTCTACAGTCTCACCTTCTATCATTAGAAAATATAGGCCTGCAGGAAGCTCCCCAATAGAAAATTCATTTTTCCCAGGCTTGAGCTGGAATTGGAAAAGCTTCTTTCCATTCACATCTATTAGGTTTGCATCCAGGAGTTTATGGCCAGTATGATCTATTTGCCAGGCATCCAGAACAGGATTAGGATAGGAGGAAATTACGTTTGGGGTAATTGAGTTTCTGTTAGAAGTAACAACATCAAACCTTCCACAGTCATATCTATAATAGCCTACATTCCCTCTGATAGGTGATTGAACAACCCCTAATTCATCATTACTATAGCACCTCAAAAAGCCACCTTCTCCTCCATCAACTGCTCTATGACCAGCATCATCTGGATCTATATATTGATTAAGAAAACCTAAATACCGAACGAGGGTATCGAACCTAATCCAGTCAGACCTTCCACTAGTGTAAACAGTCCTATATTCTATTTCTTTTGAGAGTAATTGCCGAGCTCCAACTTCCAGAAAAAAGGTATCTATAACGGATATATATCGGGTCGCATAGGGAATTGAATCATTAGAACGATAAAAATCTCTCACATTTAGTGTGTCTCCCAATTCAATATTAAAGTTTAATCTAGCTTGGAATGGGGCACCTCGCATCGAATATTCAACCTTTCCTTGATCTTCAAATAAAAATATCGCCCCTAATCGCGCTCTAAAAGTATCCTCACTACTATAAAAAACCTGTGTGTGGTACCTTCCGAATTGCTTGACTAGCCTATTGTCGATAACTGTATCCTGCTCATAAGCGATAATGGTATAACCAGAGCCAAAAAATCCTTGAAAGTTGTACACCCAGCGGGCATCATTTCTGACAAATTCCTGAGAAAAGACAGCGGGTGTAAAGAGAAAAAGAAGAGAGATTGATAGTAGTGTTTTCATATGCTTCCCTTTGGTGATAGATCTTAATCGTATAAACGGCAATTCTTATTAATGGCAGCTTTGAGCTATAATTCCAGCTTTAATTCTGAATAAAATGTATAGGAATAGGAGAAGAATCTTATTCCACAAACTCTTCCTAATTCCTCTCCTTTAAAGCTTAAAGCCTGTTTTAAAAAAATTTTGATTAGCTGTAATTTGACAAAATCAGCTTATGAGTATCCGTTGAAATAGCCATCCATTTACTTTTAAGGAATAAACGCCAGGCATAAGTGAAGAAACATCCCATTCATTTTTACCAGGGGAAAGTTTACGGGTAAGTACTTCTCTACCTAATAGGTCAATTAATTCAAATTTGAGCGATTGGTTCTCATTATTCTCAATAAATAAATGCTGGCTGACGGGATTGGGATAAGTTTTTAGGTCATAAGAGGGGACCTTCACATCAGAAATGGATACAATTTGCTCACAATCATAGACATAATTCATATTATGGATAGCTGAGTCAAATTGGACCAGCCCCACATTATTGTTATGGAAGCAACGCAAGGGTCCTCCTTCTCCTCCATCCCGTGTCCTGTCATATCTGTCCCAGGGCAAAAAGAAATCCATAGTAGGGCCTATTTCTTCATATACCACGTCCACGTATTGATATTGTCGTCTACCTAAACCTGTAAATCTCATGGACTGAGTTCTAAGGTTTATGCCATTTATTTGAGTTGTGTAAACTGCTTCGATTTTGGCTTCTAAACTATCGACTAGAGTCCCCCTAATACGCCGGTAAATTTTCCATTTTTGCTCGAATTGTCCACGAAAATTATACAGTAAGTCAAAATGGATAGCATCTGTAGAGAATTCAACTTTTCCGTTTTCTACGTAGAAATAAATGGGGTAGTCCAATAACGGACCAGTGGTATTTTCTCGGGTATATTGTCTCAAAAATTTTCGGCAAGATCGGTTGTCAATCAAAGTGTCTTTCTCATAGACAACTTGTGTAATTCCTGTGCTCCACGTCCCATTGAAGCTAAATACCCAACTGGCATCTGGAGAAGCAAAATTTTGAGCCTGGAGAAAATAGCCGGAAAGGAATAGTAAGCTAAATAGATAGATCTTTTTCATGGGAATGTGCGTTGTGATTAGATGTTTATGTTGATAACGCAAATCTGATAAATAGGTGGGCTTAAATCTTTTCTAGGTAACTTCCCCTTTTTTCAGAATCCTTTTGATGGACCTCAAATCTTTTTCATTTGCCTTGTGCATATTTTTCATCATCATACGTGCAAATAGCTTAGAAAATCCAGAGGGGTTGCCTCGGTTTCTAAGTGTCATCCTTTAATCTAAATTTTATACTCCTGACAACTTATTCAAAAATGCTTCTCCCCTATTTGATATCCGATAACCCACTTCCAGGCTGATTGTCAGACCCAGATTTTTGAGCTTTCGAATATTGGGTTTAAGCCAATCTTTTTCTCTTCCGGTGAGCTGGGCTAAATCAGCGGCACGAAGTTCAGGATTTTTATGAATAGCTCGAAGAATTACTAATGTCCAGGGGCCTGACTTTGAGCGAGCATCCATTTTCTCCAGTTTGGTCTTTAGCTCTATGAATTCTTCATAGGAAAATTCTGCCTGATTGCGAAGCGCAATACGAGGATCTTCTCCATGGTAAACGAAAGCAACTTTATAAATGAGACCTTCCTCTCGTTTATTCAAAATCTCTATTAAATCCTTTTTCGATCCTAATCCGGAAGCCTTTGCATCATCTTCGCTGATGTCACTTTCAACCACTTCATCAACAGAAAGGATTTTTAGCTCACCAATTGAGGTCTTAACCAAAGAACCTGCTTTTGCCTTTCTTGCTTTCCATTTCCTAAATGCCAATTTTATTTTCCCACTTTTAATTAGCAGTAAGTCCCTCTGTTTGAATAACATATCCTACTATTTTAATGCCATTTGATAAGCCTTAAACCAATCGTATTTCATCTCATTTTGATTGACCATATGCTGGCGAAGCTCTCCTTTAGTCTCTTTACTCTGGCCTAAAAGGAAAATTTTTCTGGCAATCTGCAATCCTTCCCGATTATAAGTACTCCTTTGTGGAATTTCAGTATCTGACTTCCCCCATTTTTCAGGAGCATGGGAAGAGGTAGTTTTACTTTGGTGATTACCCAGATAACTCCACAATCCAATGCTAATAGATACATTTTTTACCCTAGACTCTCCAATGAGTTCTATCCAATCTACCTTTTGCTGCCAACGCCAGGTATTGGGACTATTTTTTGTCCTTTCAGTTATGCCGACAATTCTCATTTTCTTCTGGACCTCCGGCCAATTTTCTTTTTCCCTTTCTGTCCAATATTTATAAAGTGAAAGTAAGGTTCTAAAGGTACGCCCCATATAAACCAAATCGATAAAAGCCGTTTTTTCCTTTCTGCTGAGTATCTGCTGAGGAGCTAGACCAATCTCTCTCATATACACAAAAAGGCTTTCCAATTCAGATCGATTTTGGGAAAGAAGTTCTTCGAATTTTGAGTAGCCTGTGGAGAATTGGAAAAGATTGATCCGATCTCGTAGGTTTTTATGCTCATAGAAGGTTCCTGTAAGTAGATCAAAATAATTTTCCGGCGATCTTCCTACGAAATAGCAATAGGCATTATCCGCAAATGCAAGTATGCGAGCTGAAGAGGCGATCAATTCTCTCAAAAATTCTGAATGTAATTTGACAGAAGAATAATCCAGTAAAGAGCCTAGTTCGTTCAACTTATCCACTTTCCATCGAAAGGGAATGACTTTATAGTTTTCCATAGATAAATTTCCCTCTAACTTTTTGCCGGGTAGCGTTTATAATTTTCACTTTGATCCTGATTGGCAAGTACATATTGAATAATTCGATTCAAAGCATTCATTCGCACATCCGTCAATTTTCTAAATCGGATACAAGATTTTCCAACATCAAAATGAGTAAGTTCTTCTTTCACATCATCCAACAAATCAAAAGGCATAACGTAAAGTGCCATATGATGTTTTTGACTTGCCAGAGCAAAAAGAATGTATTCATCGACAATAAAAGTCGGCATCCGATAATCCATATTAATCCGAGACCCTTCAGGCAAGTGTTTCATGAGTCGATCGCAAATAGCATTAATGGCTGATTTTCGATCTTCTGCAAGATTTTCTATATAGATTTCGACACTACTCATTCATCTAAGGCTTTGATAAAAAATACACAGGAAATAGAGATATCCCAAAAGCAGGCAAGGAGAATAGCACTCAAAGCGCAGGGCTTATTGGGACAAAAATTCTACAAAGGGAAAAGAGGCGCCTTGCAGACCATCAGGCAGCTGAGTTATATTCAGATTGATACGATTTCGGTAGTTCAGCGCGCTCACCATCATACGATTTGGACAAGGGTTCCGGATTATTATCCGGATATGATTTGGAGATTGTTGGAAAAGGATAAGGAGATTTTTGAATACTGGAGTCATGCTGCAGCCTTTCTTCCCATCGAGGATTTTCGATACAGTCATTGGAAAAAGAATCAGGTCAAGGCTATGGACAAGCATTGGTTTGAAAGAGACCCTAAAATGAGGAAGTATGTGCTGGATAGAATTCGAGCTGAAGGCCCTCTTCAATCCAAAAACTTCGAAAATCCAAAAGGACAAAAGCCAAGCTGGTATACCTGGAAACCAGCCAAGATCGCATTGGAACAATTATTTATAGAAGGAGAGCTGATGATTTCCTCTAGAAAGAAGTTTCAAAAGGTTTTTGACCTCACAGAAAGAACCCTTCCAGGGCATATTGACAGGAGCGAACCTACTGAGGATGAGATGGCTGATTACCTGATCAAGAGAGCCTTGGATGCACATGGTTTAGCACAAATTTCGGAGATAAATTACCTACGAAGAGGCATAAAACCTTCGATTAAACGAAGGATTCAGCAAAAAATAGAGAGCGGAGAAATTACTTCTTTGAAAATCAAGGGATTAGAAAGTGATCCATTTTATATTCTCTCTGATAATTTTGATAAAAAAATATTACGAATCGTAAGAAAAAAACTTCATTTGCTCAATCCTTTTGATAATGCGGTTATCCAAAGAAAAAGGCTGACTAATATCTTCAATTTTGACTACCAAATTGAGGTTTACGTCCCGCAGAAAAAACGACAGTACGGATACTACTCCTTACCTATTTTATGGGGCGATGAATTTGCAGGAAGAGTGGATGTAAAAGCGGATCGAAAGAAAAAAATATTTATGATCCAACATCTCTGGAAGGAAGAGAATTTTTCGGATGAAAGTGAGGAATTTTACATGAGTCTGCGAGAAGCTTTGGAGGCTTATGCACGTTTTAATGAGTGTGAAGAAATACAAATCAATCACTGTTCACATCAAAATTGGAAGAATTTTATCAATTCCTGGTGTAAATAGGACTAAAATCCTGAATTTTGCAGGAGAATCGATCTTAATACAAATTAGTACATACCAGAAGGTATTTTACCTAAAAAACTGACTATCAAATACTTAAACTCCTAAAAAGAGAGCAGAAACAAATATATTGAGCCTCAGATTTTTCTAGCCTGTATCAATACCCGAAAGCCATTATTCTAGCTCATTCTCAGGCCCATTTTCAAGACTTTCAGAGATAGAATTTCTCTTGAGGTGAGATAAGATAGCAGAGATGACCGCTTCCTCTTCAAATTGCATCAGCGAGTGTCCTGTTTCCAGAGCAACTTCCTGATAAGGAGCTTCTATCCATTTTTCTTGCTCGGGAATAATTTCCGGGGCCACTACCCCATCTTCCGTTCCCCAGATATACAAAGTTGGAACCTTGACTGTTTTCTGAAAGCTGTAGTTTACCCCAACTTCATCCAGTTCAAGCGCCCGATACCAATTCAGCATAGCCGTTACAGCTCCTCTTTCTGCTTGAATCTCCAGATAATCTTCCAGGCATTTTGAGGGAATCTTTGCCATACCTTCTCGAACTCGCTTTTGCCCACCTGCTAAAAACATATATTCAGGGAGAATGGGCAATCTCAATCGATGGATATAACTGCTACGTTTTTCTTGTTCCGGATGATTGAGTACGGCATCAAAAAACACGCCTATATGCGGAATAGATAATGCCGACCAGGAATACAGCCTTTCTGGATGATTCATACTCAAGTTCCAACCAACTGCGGATCCCCAATCATGTCCTGCTAAATGAAATTTGTCAAAACCCAGTTTATCGGCTATTGCCAAAACATCATCAGTCAATTTATCTATATGATAATCTTCTAATTCTTCTGGACGAGCTCCCGGACTGTAGCCTCTCTGGTCAAAAGCGATTACACGATATCCTTCTGCTGAGGCTTTCTCCAACATCGCATCCCAGGCAATAGAAGATTCAGGAAAGCCATGAAGTAAAACTAAGCCTGGTCCTTCGTTTTGAAGACCGGATACACGAGCAAAAAATGTAAACTCTCCAATAGGAATCCGAAATAAGCCTGTATCATCTGCTTCACTCAAGACAGGAAGAGCCTCTATTTTCGCAGTGCGTTTTTTTGCCCAGTCAATCGAACCATAGTATTGATAAGCTGGAACGATGACAACAAGGGCAAGAAGAACTAATAAACCAATCTTAACATATTTCCATTTCATAGGAGAGCAATCAAATTCTAAGGCTAGAATTTATCTTTTTTATTCGAAAATCAAGCGAACTAAATAAGTAGGTCTTCAAATTTTTTCCAGAATAACTCCAATTTCTCCCTAAAATTCCCTTTTCTCATATCCAGCAATACTAAGAGTTGATCAGTGTCTTGATAACTTCTCAATTCAGAAGTGGAGATACCTACTACCTCAACCCTCTTCTTCCCATTTTGCCATAACTTATCTGTTAGAAAATTTACTAGCAGGCTTTTCCCGGCTTTATTTCGAATGATCCATATTTCTTCCATCCACCAGGGCAAGAGCTCTGGATCCTTATTGATTTGAATTATCTCAAAACCCCTTTTTGCGAAACCTTGGTGAAGTGATTCTTTGTATGTTGGCATGCTTATGTTTTGATCCGCAAGAGGTAAAAATAGGTCAATCCAATCTTGGCAAAGTCGATGAGATTATTCACTTCATTATTCCAATCTGCAGTTTCATAGAAATTTTTCAGGACCTTATACTTACTCCCATCCTCCAGACTTCTCTCCTGAAAGGTATTTCCATGTTTATCCGTTTCAGAAATGGGTGTATTGCTCCCTTCGACAAAAGCATTATCCATAAAAATGATCTCCCCTCCCCTTTTGAGTCTTCGGGATAATTTTGAGAGGAAGTCGGTTAGATTTTCTCGCCGAATATGAGAGACAACAAAACCAGCAAAAATGAAATCGTATTGCCCTTCTATTTCATCGAGCTGCTCATAATCCAAGGCCATAAATTCAGGAATATTGGGATAAGATTTGCTTCGGGCAATTTCCAGCATGGCTTCATTTATATCACTAGCCAGGATCGATTTTGCTGTCTGGCTCATGAACTGGGTCCAGTATCCGGTACCGCATCCAATTTCCAGCACGCTTTTTGCCTCTACCCATTGGGGTAACAATAGTTCCAGTTTTCTGAGATCTTCCTGCCGCTCTGGCTTGTGGTAGATTTTTTCATACTCATGCGCGCGCTGAGCATAATAGGAGATTTGCTTTTCTTTCATGATTGCTGATTTAGTTACAAATCTGCACAATTTCCCACCCATTTTCCCTCAAAACCCTAAAATTTGCATATAAAGGCAAGTAAAATATAAATTATACACACAGGTTGGTACGTTTATTAAATATCTGATTATCAATTGATTAATTAGAAAAATAATGCTGTTTGAGGCTAGAAAACCCTTCTGAGATTTTTCTAGCCTGTATCAATACCCGAATGCAGGAATTTTATGCGATTCTCAGGGGGAGTTTTTTTGCTGATTTTTGGCTTTGGGTTCCTGTTGGGTGATGCAATGAATACCGCCTCCAAAATAATTGAGTTTCATCGCATTTAGAAAGATGAGTTCGCGATCAGGAAAAGCTTCTTGAAATAGGGATTTCACTTTTGCCTCCTTCTCTTCTGAAGTAGTTTCTGATGTATAGCTGGGAAGCAGCACTACCCCATTTGTTACCAGATAGTTTAAATAACTGGATGCAGGTACTCGTTTGAGTTTATTCCCCAGCTTCAATTCTTTGTCAGATTTTCCAATCATATCGAGCGGGACATTGAGGTCGTATTCCCCTTCCATTTCTTCTACCACTTCTACCTCTTGAAAGGATAAATCTGGAATCGGCACTTTGATAACCTTGATGGGATTTCCATCCTGATCCATAGAGGATTCTAAAATTTCCAAATTTTTACGCATTCGTTCATAATTGATCCGATTGATTGAATTCTCATCTTTTTCTGCTTCATCTACCCAGGCTAGAAACACGGTATTATTATCAATGAATCGAACAAATTCATCTGTATGTCCTCCGGTTCCATATCCGTATAAATCTCCATCGATTTGGCTGAAAAAATGAGGATCATCTGCCAGACCTTCTGGGAGCCAGATAATATGACTCACTCCCAGCGCTTTTTTAAATGCCGCTTCTAACTCAACTTTAGACATTCCCGGATTTCGTTGAAACGTAACTTTCTCACATAAAATCAAGGTACCATTTCCATTTACTTCTATTGACCCTCCTTCCATTACGATATCCGTATCAATGATGGGAAGAGTAGCCGTTTCAGCCATCAGTCGATCAACAATTCCTGTGTTTTTCGCAAGTTCTTTATCTGTTTCTTCCTGAGCTTTCTTCTTATCGCCTTTTTGCTTGACCAATTGAAAATCATAATAGGCATAAGCCGACCACTTAAAATCTAAAACCGCTTTTTCTCCTTCTTCATTTAATAAATAAGTCGCCCCATGATCTCTCATCCAAAGTCGATTGTCTTCCATAATAAAAAACTCGACCTTCTTCGGATCTATCTCTTTTTCCATTAAGGCATTTTTCAGATTTTCAAGAGATGTTTCATCATTGGCAATCATTTTTAAAGGAACCTTATTTATCAATGCTGTAGCCACATCCAAAAAGGGTTGTCGATAAGGAGGAAAATCTTGCCAACCCAACCAAACTGCGTCATGTTCTTCATACTCTGCAGGCATGTAATAACCAGTATTTTTCATAGATTCTTTTTCAGGAGAACTACAGGAAACAAAAAATATTGAAATACATAGAAAATATAGAAGATTCATGATTTATCTACTTATGAATATCTTTCTGATAAAATCTCGAGCCGGAACTTTTCTATCATCAAAAGCTTGTATGATTCCTCCATCTTCATAGGGAACAAAAAGTCTTTTCACCTCTACTCTCCCATTCTTAAACTGAAACAATCCAAGTCTGGCTACCGACTTATTCCAACAACCCGCAGAACCCGGATTGAAATATTCTTTATGGGTTTTGAAATGATGATAAATATGGTGGTGACCGAAAAAAATAAGCTTTGCATCAACATCAGCAAATACTTCATCCATTGCCTTTTCGTTAGGCTCTTTTGCTATACTCTTAAAATCCCATCCACTTTCCTTCAATCCATAATGAAGAAAGGAAATTTTAAAATTGGTTTTAGCTTGCCAGTCAATTTGGAAAGGCCATTTTTCTACTTCCTTTCTGAAAGCTTCATTCAGTTGTTGATGTGTCCAGTTTTGATGAGCTATTTCTTCAGGCCCCATCCAATTTTGCTTTGGCAATCCATAGACAAACCAATAATCATGATTCCCCATGATGCATTCCAGTTTAGGATGGCTCAAAGCTAACTCCAAACATTCTTTTGGATAAGGGCCGATGCCAATCATGTCGCCGATATGGATAATCCGATCACATCCTTCTGACTCAAAAAACTGGAGCGATTTTTCTAAGGCGGGTAAATTGGCGTGTATGTCTGTGAAGATTCCTATTTTCATGGAATGCCCATTTTGCTACGATGATACTTATTCTTCATGGCTTTTACTATTTTCCTGTAGCTTTTTGAATCCCATTCATTATGGAAACACATGGCAAACATTATACGAGCATATCTAGGCCTGCTGGCTTTATGGATCTTTCTGATAATCTTCATTTTTCTCATGCCCTGGGATCATCCAAAAGTATATCTCATTTTTTCGACCCTATTTTTGTCTCTTTTTGCAGGAGTTTCAGCCTTTAAGAAAAATCAAGGATTTCGAAAGCTGGCTACCACTTTTCTGCCAGGCTATGGGTTAGTTTCGATATTGGTAGGGGCTATCCTTCACTTCTTTCCCTTTTCCCCTATCGCATTTCTAAATGGAAAAGAATTTTTGGCACTTGCTATGATTTCGTTTTTTATTTTGGGAATTTTTCATACTCAATGGTATGTGATGGGTGTAGATAAAAAAAACTGGAACATGCTTGCCATTCCCTTCTTGTTGGCAGGAATGATTGCATTAATCAATAACTTCCCAATTAAGGAGCAATTTGAAAATCCATCTGGTCCTTATGCTATCGGAACTGAAGCCTATCATTTTGTGGATGAAAGTAGGGAGGAGATTTTGACTAAAAATGAGCATGATTATCGGGAACTTATGTTTCAATTTTCCTTTCCCATAAAAAAGCAGGATAAACATATGGCGAGTTTTTATCCTAATTCCAGAAGGGTGATGAGTCAGTCTGTTGAAAATGAATCCATTATTGATAATGCCCAAAAGTTTCCTCTGATCATCTATTCTTCTGGTGCCAGTGGAAATCGCTTTTCAAATACTCAACAAATCGAAGAATTGGTAAGTCATGGTTATTTCGTCCTGGCCATAGACCATACATTTCTAGTAGATACCCAATTTCCGGCTGGTCGAAAGGTCAAAGCTTTTGATTTCGATCAGGATTTTTCGGATCTGAATCGAGAAGAATTTATGCAAAAGATTTCATTAGGTCTTCGGTCGCAGGATATTCTTTCTGGTCTAGAACAAATGAAAAAGATAAGTCATGATTCCAGTCATACTTTCTTCGATAGAATTGATGTAGAAAAAGTAGGAATATTTGGTTGGTCAATCGGGGGTGCAGCCGTAGGAGAAATCTGTACAAAGGACACTGAAATAAAAGCGGGAGTAAATCTGGATGGATGGGATTGGATGGAGTTGACTGATAGTACGCATTTCCAAAAGCCATTTTTATATATGCAATCAGATCGAAAGGAAGTTTCCTGGAAAGAATTATTGGTGGCAGGTGTTCGGAAGAAAGATTTCGATGAAAGAGAGGAAATGCAAAAGCAGTATGAGGATCAACTAATGAATTTTTCGGAACCAGATGTATATAGAATTCGCATTGATGGCAGCATGCATTCCAATTTTCGAGATCATGGATTCTTTAAAACCGGTCAATTGGGTTCAAGGGATGCAAAAGAAATTACCGAAATCAGCAATCGATATATGCTAGCATTCTTTAACAAATACCTCAAAGGAGAGAATCAAGTATTATTAGAGGAGAATTGGGGGAAAGAGGAAAAAATTGAGTTTCGGAGAAATTGAGTTTTCTATAAAAATAGCCTAAAAATGGGCAAATAGGCTGATTATAGATTGATTGGTGTAAAATAATTTCTATTATTACCTATAAATCATTGAAAATAGGCACTGAGAATTAAATGAATTACTGGTAGCTGCCCTATGTATCAGGCATTAAATTCTCAGGGCCTGTTTTAGAGGAAATTTTGAAAGCCTCTTAATTCCGGTTCAATTGCCTCGAAGAAAGGTGTGGGGTAAAGGGATATCCATACACATCTTCGTGCAAACCTAATGATTTTGGACTCGGACCAATATATTTCCCATTTCTGCCACTTATTTGAATTTTTTCCGCATCTATTTCTACCAAACCGAAAATGGGATCTTCATAAGGAGCCATTCTATCCATTATTGGATAGGCATCATATATTTCCTTCGGATAACGGGTTTTACACAGATATTTTTGCCCCAACCATTGATAACTCAGGCTATTGATATCGATATAGTAAATCCCGTTTAATTTTCGAAGAGAGTCAATGTGATTATGTCCATTGAAACAGGCCAATACTTTCTGTTTTCCAAAACGTGTATTTTCTTCCTCAAATATCTGTTGGACAAGGCTCCGATTTTTGATTCCCCAGAGATCATTGACCAGACTTTGGTGAGAAAAAACTATCGTAGGCTTATCGGTTTTCTGTAAATCATCTTTCAACCATTCCAATTGCTCGGGATCCATCCAAGTTCGCAATCCACTATCAATGTAGAAGTTTGCAGTATCATAATCAGAATATTTTCCATCCTGATTGATCAAATTTCCATCTAGCACGACAAAATGGAAGGCTCCCTGATCGAATGAATAATAGCGAGCTGGCATTTCCAAAAAATCCAGAGTTTTCGCCTTCGAAGCCAAGTCCATGTCATGATTTCCCAAAACGTGATAAGATGGCGCCTTATAAGAACGCCAAATCTTCATGAAGTTTTGATTCTTCTTTATGGGATGGCAGAAATCTCCGAGTTGAATAATAAAATCACTATTCGAGTTTGTAGAGTAGTCAATAAATTTCTCCATTCTTTGCTCAACATCCGGCATAAGATCCTGATGGGCATCAGTGACTATCCCAAATCGAATTTTTTCATCCTTCCTCATCCAGGAAAGACTTGGGAGGCTCAAATAAGTGCCAGTGATGGCAGACTTCTGTAAAAAATTGCGACGGGTCATGATTTTAGCTTTAGGTAATTATAAAATGCTAAAAAATCATGGGACAATATCTATTTTTTCAATTCAGCGAGTAAATTTTGTAAATCAAGCGCTCGGGTGTACATATTTAAGGAACCATCAGGATTGAAGGGCCATTGATCTCTGGGTTTATCCCAATATAACTCTACTCCATTTCCATCAGGATCATCCAAATACAATGCCTCAGATACTCCATGATCAGACGCACCTGATAATGGATATTTATGCTCATTTAGTCTCAGAAAAATTTTCGCTAAATCTTTTCGTGTAGGATAAAGGATAGCTGTGTGAAAGAGTCCAACCGTATTCTTTTTACTGGGAGGAGCATCTTTACTAAACCAGGTATTTAATCCAATGTGGTGATGATAACCACCTGCGGAAATAAACGCAGCCTGATTTCCATATTTTGCCATTAGTTCAAATCCCAGCAAGCCGCAATAAAAATCCGTAGATCTTTCCAGATCAGCTACTTTCAAGTGGACATGCCCAATCCTTGTTTTGGCAGGGAGAGAATAATTTTCGTTCATATTTCCGTTAAGAGTCTCCTATGTTGAACGGAGATAAAATAAATCTGTTAGATTCGGATAGCGATTTATCAAAAATTTATCCTTTTATCAAAATCAGCTTCATGTCAGTTTCAAGATTAACTCATATCAGTAAGATCGGAGTCGAACAGATGGGAGATCTCGCTGATAGCCTATCTGATCCGGAAGTACTCAGACTGGAAAATTTGGATACGGATATTCGGCCTCCAGCTTCTGCCCTCTTATTTAGCAAAGAAGCCATTATGGATGATGATGCAAATAGTTATTTACCATTTTTTGGTTTGGATAGTATCAGAAAATCAGCGGCAAAATTAGTTTCCGAGACTTCCGGTAATTCTTACAGTTGGAAAAGTGAGTGTCTCATTTCTGCGGGAGGTCTATCCGGAATATTGAATGTACTATTGGCTACACTTGAACCCGGCGATAAAGTCTTACTGACAGATCCAACTTACGTCGGATTGATCAATCGAGTGAGACTTGCTGGAGGAGTGCCTATTTTCGTTTCGCTAATTGCGAATGAAGAGGGATGGAGGCTAGATACCGCAGAATTAGCGAATATTCCAACTGAAAAAATTCGAGCTGCTCTTATCATGAGTCCTTCGATGCCAAGTGGAGCGGTTTTGAATAAAGAAGAATGGAAGGCAATAACAGACTTTGTAAAAAAGGCAGATTGTTGGCTGATTTATGATTCGGCTATGGAGCGGATTCTTTTCGATGACCAATCGGTCATCCATCCGGCTTCTTTTAAGGGGATGAGAGAAAAAACAATCACTGTTGGAGCTGCTTCAAAAGAATATCGTATGATAGGTTGGCGAGTGGGTTGGATTGTGGGTCCGGAAGATATCATGGCAGATGTAGCTAGAGTAAGTATTTCAAATGTGGTTTGCCAAACGGGAATTGCAATGGGCGCGGTTTCTGTAGCTATGGAGGAGGAAAATGATGGGATAGCCGAAATGAATGAAGAATTGCAAAAACGTAGGGACTTGATTCTGGAGGAATTGAAAGATTTTAGGGTGATCAAACCGCATGGAGGTTGGTCGCTTTTTCTGGATGTTTCGGTTTTGGGAATGGAAAGCGCGGGGGCATCGAAGAGATTATTGGAAAAAGGAAAAATAGCTGCTACTCCTATGATCAATTGGGGATCGGAAAATGCGAACAAATACGTCCGCTTTGTTTTTTCAAATGAAAGCCTGGATCGATTAGAGGGAATTGGGGAAAGGGTGAAGCGAGCACTATTGTGAATTTTAGTTCGTGGAAAAAGATTGTTTAGAAGATGTAGGTCCAAACTCCTCTTGAGATATTGGAAAAAAGGTCAGGAAAAATGTAGGTCCCTCGACGGGGATGGGATGACACGATTTGTTAGGATATTACTCATTCCCCTTTTTCCCCACATACAATATAGAACTACATGTATCTGTCTGAAAGGAAGATTTCAAAAATGAGCGAAGACCTGTAATTCCAGCTGGAATCAATCGAACATTTCCATGTCTATATTTTTCACTCAGCAAACTCACATAAAATGCATCGAAAGGCATGGGCTTGATTTGCTCAAATTCGATTTGGTGAAATTTGAATAATTCCTTCATTGACCGGGCGCTGAAATGATAGAGATGGCGGGGTACATCATATGCCGCCCAATGCTCACCATAAACTTTCGCATCCAAAGATTGATAATTGGGTACTGCAATTATGAGCAATCCTCCTGGCTTCAGGAGAGCACGGATTTTTTCAAAATATTCATGGAGTTGATGCACATGCTCCAACACATGCCACATGCTGATCACATCATAGTCCCCATCTTTTAAATTGAAAAGCTCTTCTGAAGGGGAAACCGAAATAGCCTGATTTTTTTGGGCTTGCTTTCTTGCACCAGGATCAGGTTCCAATCCTTGAACCTTCCAACCAGCTTCTTTCATGGCTCCCAAAAATTCCCCTGTACCACAACCGATATCAAGTATGTTGCCTCCGGATTTTTTGGAAAGTTTCGTTATTAGTTTCCGTTTTTTCACGAGCGTGTAATTTCTCACCCATTGGTAGAGGGTATTGATGAGACCTTTATCTGTATTGGAATGAGAAATGTATTCTTCGGATTGGTAGTAAGGACCAATGGAATTTTGATCGGGAATTTCCTGGGTAAATCTTCCCTGACAATTGCTACAATGCCAAATGGAAAAATTTTCTTTCGAAACTGTGTAATCTTTGGCATTCAAGACTTCTGATATTTCGCTTGACCTGCATATTGGACAAACTGAATAAGAAATTCGACTCCGAGAAAGTAAATTTGACATATAGCGAAACTTTTTATTGCCTTGCAATTTACGAGATTTGGCTTTTGAAATTCAAGGCATTTTTTTGCCTATTTTTTTGCAGGAGAATCAATTTAAAATATCATACTACATACTTACAAGTATGTGATTTAAATTATTGATTATCAATAATTTATATTAGATTTTTAATAAATACAGAAACTTATAACGGCTGAGAATAAGTGCTACTGTATCAATACCCGAGAAGGTAAATTTTATGCGATTCTCAGGGTGACTTTTTTAGCGCGACATAAAAACCATGAGAACAGAGACATCTGCGGGAGAGACACCGCTGATCCGAGAGGCTTGTCCCAAATTTTTTGGGCGTTGAGCAGCCAATTTTTCCCGAGATTCTGATGACAAACTCTGAATTTTCGAATAATCGAAATTATCAGGGATTGTAATTTTGTCAAGTCTCATCATTTTCTTTGCGAGCTCCTGTTCTTTGTGAATATAGCCCTCATATTTCACCTGAATCTCCACTTGTTCCAATATATCGGAATTTTCAGTCTGTATTTTTTCCTGAAGATCAGAACTAGCACCAATCAAGCCTCCAATTTTCACTCCGGGACGAGTCAAAACCTTAATTGCCTTAACTTTCTGCTTGAGCGGAGAAGAATTAATGGATTTGAGGTAAGGTTTGAGTTCATCGGGAGCAACGGAGGTCTTTTCGATCGTAGTTCTCAATTCTTTGACTGATTCTCTCTTCTCAACCATCTTCTCATATCGCTCATCACTCGCCAGGCCAATTTTATGACCAATTTCTGTCAGCCTGAGGTCCGCATTGTCCTGACGGAGCAAAGTTCTGAACTCTGCCCTTGACGTAAACATGCGATACGGTTCTTTCGTGCCTTTATTGACGAGGTCATCTATAAGTACACCGATGTAAGCTTCATCTCTTTGCAAGATGAGGGGATCTTCTTCCTGAACTTTTCGAGCGGCATTGATTCCAGCCATGAGTCCCTGGCAAGCGGCTTCTTCGTATCCAGTCGTTCCATTGATCTGTCCTGCGAAGAAAAGATTTTCCACCAATTGGGTTTCCATACTCAAGTTGAGCTGAGTCGGAGGGAAAAAGTCGTATTCGACAGCATAACCCGGACGGAACATGCGCGCATTCTCCAAACCGGGAACCGAACGAAGGGCTTTGTATTGAACATCTTCGGGAAGAGAGGAGGAAAATCCATTGACATATACTTCGATGGTATTCCATCCTTCCGGCTCCAGGAAGATTTGGTGCCGATCTCTGTCAGCAAATCGATCGATCTTATCTTCGATAGAAGGACAATAGCGAGGACCTAAGCCACGAATTCTCCCATTGAAGAGAGGAGATCTATCGAATCCTTCCTTTAGAAGCTCGTGCGTTGTGGGATTTGTGTAGGTGATATGACAAGGTCTCTGTGTCTTGAGCGGCTCGGTATCAGTGAATGAGAACTTTCCAGGGTTATCATCACCCGGCTGTTCTTCGGTTTTTTCCCAGTCAATCGACCTTCCATCGATTCTTGGGGGAGTTCCGGTCTTCATACGACCGCTCTCAAAGCCGATCTCCTCCAGCTGGCCTGTCAACCCGACTGCGGCCCTCTCAGCGCTTCTACCGCCTCCAAACTGCCTCTCACCAATATGTATGAGCCCATTGAGAAAAGTCCCATTTGTGAGCACTACAGTCTTTGCCGGGATCTCCAAACCGAGTTGTGTCCGTACTCCCACTACCCTTTTGTCTTTGACGACCAGATTTGTGATCATTTCCTGCCAGAAGTCTACGTTGGGAGTTTGTTCCAGATGTAATCTCCAGTCTTCGGCAAATCTCATTCGATCGCTTTGGGCACGAGGACTCCACATAGCTGGTCCCTTGGATCGATTGAGCATGCGGAACTGGATCATCGTCTTATCCGTAACAATCCCGGAGTATCCTCCGAGTGCATCTATCTCTCGCACCAACTGTCCTTTGGCTACTCCGCCCATGGCAGGATTGCAGGACATCTGCGCAATGGTATTCATATTCATGGTAGCGAGCATTACTCGCATTCCCATATTAGCAGCCGCAGCTGCTGCTTCACATCCGGCATGTCCAGCGCCGACTACTACTACATCGTATTCCGGAAACATCTATTCCTTTGTTTATACTGTAAATGATTGGAGCACAAAATTACGAGCTTTTTTTGAAAGGAGAAGGGAAGAAGTGCGGAAGTGTTGGGGTGTTATAGTGTTGGGGTTAGGTTGGTAGAGTCTACTGAGAAATAAACGAGCTCTTTAAACCCTATTTGAAAGCTACTTTTTATTTATTCCTGGCCTTTGTCTATATCTATTTTCAGGTCGAAACTTTCCCGGATTTTATAGGCAAGTAAAGGATCTAGGACGAGAGAAAATATCTTAAGGGATATCCCTTTAATCAGCCCCATTAATGACGTTGTAGATATTAGTATCCCTCTTGTTTGAATCAAAAAGTCTCCATGTTGAGCGGTGGTCTGGAGGGGTTTCTAATAATTAGGTTTATGCTAAGATCACCTACTACTCTAAATTCAAGATGAATAAATCTAACTTTGAATCTGATGGGGAAATTAGTTGTGGAGACATTTTTTATAGCTATCTCTTATAAATGATTTAGAGAATTATTAGGGTATATCTCTGACGGTTCAGACCCCTGAATATTGGGATTGTTTTTCTTTGGATTCTAATCCTTTTAACAGCTCAGAGATAAATATCTCACTTTCATATTCTCCCTAACCATTCTCACGATATTCATATTTAACCCTCCGCTATTGGTACTCATATCCAGAACTTCTTCGCAGAGCATTACTTGTTTCATTAGGCCAATCTTATCAATCCTTCTCGAATTCATTACTAATATTCTCCTATGCTAATACAGCTTATAAAAGAGAATCTCTAGTCCTTTGGTCATGGATATCTTCCCCGATTCTACTATTTCTTTCTGAGGTCTTACTGATGAAAAGCTATACAAATGAATAGCAAATAAGGACTTTATCTGAATGATTTATCCTTCTTTTTTTGACTATCCCTTATCAGACCAAAGAGCTGGGATTGTAAGATTGCTATGATGAAGATCAAAAGTATCAACGGGAACAGGATACATCTTCTAATGAGGAAGTTCTGAATTACTAAGTAAAAAGGAGGAGAGTATTGAGAACGAAAAAACTTTCTATTACCACCCCAGCATGTATAATCTCAAAAGCTTATGAGAAGAAGAGGCTACAGCTCACTAGGCATAATGCGTCTAGATGTAAATTTCATTGCTCAACTGAAGACAGAAGGAGCCGAGTTTCTGATCCTTAATGATACCATCTATCGCCAGGATTATTTATTAACCCCAGTTTTACAAAAGAGAATTGGGAGCTTTGGGGGAATAGATATCTAAGAATTTTCCTATCTGAAATGGTGATGTTCCACGTGGAACATGCTCCAAAACAGATAGCTTTTTAATACTATTTTAAGGATTGTTCCACGTGGAACATAAGGCTTAAAATGATACTTACTTAGGGATAATTCCATTGATGTTCCACGTGGAACATTACAGCTTATTAGATAAAATTTCGCTGAGCCAGAGCCTGATCTTCCATTGCTCTCATCTCCTTTTTAGCCTCCTCTCCATGGTCATCAAAACCAATCAGATGCAAAGCTCCATGGATCATTACTCGGTGCAACTCATCAAGGAAAGGAAGTTCATACGACTGGGCATTATCCTTTACCCGATCTATACTGATATAGATATCGGAGATCAGTTCCTCTTCCCCTGCAGGAGCATAGGGGAAGGTCAGGATATCGGTATAATAGTCGTGCTGGAGATGGGTTATATTAAGCTGGAGAAGGTAGTCATCTGAGCAGAAGATGTAGTTGATCTGGCCGACTTTCTTGCCATAAGATTCAACGACAAAGAGGATCCAGTCTCTAACTGAATCCTCTTTGTCTAAGGTAAACTCTATTTCTTGCGAGAAGAATTCTAAGCTTTGTTCCATGCAGTAGTCTTTGAAAAAGGACCGGAACTAGATGTTAAAACACATCTCCACTACTCTCCCCTCGTCTGTGAACTTGATCTCATCGGCCAAGTGTTGCATCAGGAAAACACCACGACCACCTATATTCTCCAGATTCTCAGGAGCTGTCGGATCAGCCAAAGCAGCGGGATCAAATCCCTCTCCTTCATCCTTTACCCGTACCAATAATCGATACTCATTTTTCATTTCAAAGTCCAGATAGATCTTCTTTGACTGGTCTTCCTTATTACCGTGATAGATGGAATTGTTAATAGCCTCCGTAACGGCTACCATAACATTCCCATATACATCATCCTGGAAATTGAGCTTTTCTTTGATCTCTTCGATGGCCACTTCTATGTCATGAATTACATCAGGCCTCGTTTCCAGTTCCAGTTTTTTCAACAATGACTTTTTAGTTTCTGTGCTACTGCTCATTCGCTCCTTCAAGCTTTTTATAATATTGTTCGATCAAAATGAGGAAATCGTTAGAATATTCCAACTTATTGGACTTCAATAATTCCTGTCTGATCTTGTTCTTATACTCTTCCAGAGATAGTTCCTCCGGGCTTTTACGATCTTTTATCTGAGCTGTTTTAGACTCTCTCTTATCATCCAGCTCACGCTCTCTCACAGACTGCTCAGCCTGAAGCAGACGACTTAGAATTTCCTGCTGTCTCTTCAGCATCTGATTACTTAACTGTTTATTGAGTAATTCTGTTTCAGACTGGATCATGTCTTGCATGATCTTTTGCATGTCACCCAGCGGTTTTCCATCTTCTCCCCTCTTCATACGGTCATGGGCATCCTTAAGTTTCTTACGAATTGCCTCTTGTCTGGCCGCCATTTCTTTCAGCTTCTCACCATCCATTTCCCCTCCGCCTTTCTTCATCTGTTGCATCTGTTGGTTCAGCTTTCTCTGCTCCTGACCCAATTGCTGCATGCCGGGTTTGTCTCCAGGTTTCGGACACATACCCTGTCCCATCTGGGCGTTTTTCATTTGCTCTTGCAATTGCTTCATGGCATCGGATAGCATGTTCGCCAGATTGTTGATGCTGGTCATGGCAGATTGCTGATGGTAGTTGACCATAGGGATCTGCTTATTACGGAAGAAAGTTTGAGAACGCTTCATGTTGTCCTCGATGCTTTTGCTTTCATCCAATACAAACTTCTGAATCTGGAACATCTTATTGGCCAAAGACTCGAGACTATCTTTCACCAATCCCATATCGTCTTGCAATTTCTTTTGGTTCTGGCTTTTGTCTTTGAGAGAAGGATCACCATACTTCAATTCTCTAACTTCATCTCTCAGGTCTTCCTGGTCAAAGGAAAGTTTCAAGAGATTCTCCAGAAGCTCACGAAGATTCTCGAGGTTTTGCTGGTCTTGTTGCATCTGCATATTCATCTGCATCTCTGAAAGCTGCTCCTGCATCTTCTGCATTTTCTGCTTGGCCTTCTTCTGAGACTCTGATGCATCTTGCTTCATCTGCTGAGACTGCTTTTTCATTTTCTTCGAACCCTCCTTCTGCTGCTCGGCAGATTCTTTCATTTGCTCAGCCGCCTTCTCCATTTCGTCCTGTGCTTCCTCGGCATCCTGATTAAGCTCATCCATTTTCTCTTCATCCGGAGTCTCGGTATTATCTTTCAAATCTTCCAACTCCTTCATGTCTTCTTTGATGCCTTCCATTTGCTCCTCCAAATCTTCCTGACGCTCGGCCAAATTCTCCATTTCTTCCGGCTCATCTGACTGTTCCAATTTCTCGTTCAAGAGCTCTTGCTTAGCTTCTAATTGATCCAATTTGTTTCTAATCTCATCAGCCTTCTCCTGTACCTCCAATTGCTTTAGAAGCTCTAATGTGCGCTCCAAAGACTTCTTGATATCTTCTTCATTTGATTGAAGTTGCTCTAATTTATCCCGAATATCCTCTGGATTGAGGTTTTCCATCTGCTCCTCAATCTGTTTTAGCAATTCTTCAATCTCTGGATTATCCATTTCCTCCAAAAATTCATTCAACTCCTCGTATTTTTCGAGGGTTTCTTCAGACACCATCTGGTTTTCTTCCATTTTGTCGATGGTCTCTTCGAATTTTTGCTGAGTTTCCTTCAACTCTTCGAGCATTTTCTGATGCTCTTCCAACATTCTTTGTGCTTCTTTCTTATCGTCAAAGGATAATTTTTTCTGCTCAAGAAGTTTTTCCTGCATTTTTTTGTATGCCTGGTTTAACTCATCAGCTTTTTCCTTCAAATTTTTCAGATCATCCTTGACTTCGTTCTGACTTTCATTGACTTCATCATAACGAGCATCCAAAGTTGGATAAATGACTTTGTAGGTAGCACTGGTCGTAGATTTTGCACCGGAAACGCCATCATTGTCCCAAACTTCGATGTAATACTCAAGTTCATCCCCTTCGGTCAGACCAAGGCTGGTCAAATCAACTTGATAGCCCAGAGGCTGAAGCAAAGTATTCGGATCGATGTCCAATTTATATTCTTTGAATTCTGCACTGACTTCACTGGTTCCTCCGGATTTTACAAAACGGTAATAGAGATTCATTTTTGTGAAGCCAAAATCATCTGCAATCTCCAGATCCAAAGGCATAACCGGATCCAGGTCTACTTTAAAATCATTATTGGGTTTGAAAACATAGATGGAAGGATAGCGATCATTCAAAATGTTCACTTTGTAGCGAACGGTATCTATATTAGCAATATTTTCTATTGAATTTAGCGAAATGAAATACTCGAGGTCTTTCATCATGCGCTGACTCACTTTGTAAGTCTCATTGTCTTTTTCTTCGAATGCAACTTTCTCTTTTCCAACAAACCATGCTTCTGCAAGATCTCCCTGAGGCAAAAGTTCCCAGGTTACTCTGGATCCTTTGATCACTTTGAAATCACCTACATTATCGGCCAGTTTTTCAATTCCCAATCCTGTGTAAGCCGGATATTGAACAACGGCTCTGAAATTTTTGATGGAAGGTCGTTTCAAAACTTCTACCGGATAGATTTCTGAACTAACCGCTTCATTTCCGATTCTGAATGAAAAATCTTCTTTTACATTACTCAAAGTGTAAGTGAAAGTCTCGGCATTTTCTGCAGTCAGGTTGAAATCGATGAATTCGGAATTTTCTTCCGCATCATTTCGAATGAATACAAAAAGTTCAGCTGGCAGTCTATCTCCATCAACTTTTACTTCAAAGGTATAATCCTGACCTGCCACCAGGGAAGTAGGGATATCACTCAATTGAAGATTGAAGGGAGGAGGAGGCAAAAACTCTTTGTCGTAGTTGAACATCCGATTACTACTTTCGCCCAGAAAAGAACTATTGAAAACGAAAGTCAAAAGGAACAAAAGCATTGGCACTCCAAGATAACCTACATATTTGCGATTCTTTTTCAAATCAATGGCTGACTTCAATGGGACCGGTGTAATAGTTTCTGTTTTTTTATTGATAGCCGCCTGTACCAGTGCATTATCTTCTTGCTTACTATTGCGCAGCTGCAGGAGGTTGGTCAGTTTATCATTGATGTTGGGGAAATGCTGGCTCACCATGTCCGCGATCTGAAAATCGGATATGGTATTGGTGAGTTTGAATAATTTGGTCAATGGCCAAACAACCATATATCCCAGGACCAAAAGAAAAATTCCTCCAAGTCCATAAACGATCGTTGTTCTAATACTGGAGGAGAAGCCAAATATTCCTTCACTCAATAACGCCACGAACAGCATAGAGCTGACCAATAAGGCGAGGAGTAAGGAACCGCGCAGGATCCTATCTTTGTAATACTGCGAACGAAATTCCTGCAAGCGCTGGTCGAGAAGATTTTTTTCCTGGGGCATAAGCATTTAGGTTGCTCCAAAACGGACAATGAGGATTTCAATAGAAATCGAATACAAAAAATAAGGCTGGCTACTATTCCCTTACGAGAGAGATAGAGTCAAGTTTACCTTAAAAATAGTATTGTGTGAAATCCGTAGTATATAAATTTCAGAACTTGTCCGCATTTAAGCAAACGCCTCTTCCATTATTTTGGACCTGATCGATGAAATATAGGAAAAAATCTTGGGGGGAGCGTTGAAAACCCACAGCCTCAAAGCAAAAACTCCCTTATCCGTAGTAGGAATAAGGAAGTGCGCGCAGGCCATTTGATTTGCAAAACTATTTTTTGGTGACGCTTAAAAAACGAAAAATCAGCCAATCCAGCTGCCAAATGCGGGTCGTTTCCTTTTTAAGGGAAACGTGGCCTGAAGCGGAAGGGTCCGGAAGGATTTTTAGGCGTCGAGAATCACTTTGATAGGGCAATGGTCCGAGTGCTTGACGTCTGGAAGAATGTCAGCGCCTATAATTTTGTCTTCCAAAGGGGAAGAGACCATGTGGTAGTCAATTCTCCATCCTTTGTTGCTATCTCGGGCCCTACTTCTCAAACTCCACCAGGTATAGTTATCTCCTTCCTGGTTAAACTT
>JBCBRM010000074.1:0-35043 GCA_039819665.1 Bacteroidota bacterium | reverse complement strand
TATTCATGTTACAGTATAGAATGATGAGTAAAATCAGGTAATAGAAATTCAGATAGCCTCAGGGCCATTTGAATAGGAAAAAGAATGTGAATATTGGAAAAAGATATGGTCGATTTTCATAACAGATTAAGGCATAGATTCAGTGCTCCTGTAATAGCAATATTTAGCTACTACAGCCCTTAGTTTTGAGTATTCTGTTATGAACGATTATATGAATAAAGGTACAAAAACCTCCTCTGCTTTGACCTGCGGAAATGGTTACTATTTGCGAAAACTTATGGAAGGGTAAAAAAAATGGGAGGAAGCCATGCTTCCTCCCACAGTCAGCTTTTAAGTTTTTTTCTTACTTCTCTTCATTTTGGAAATTGAAGGTAAAGCCTGCGAGGGCTCCTCCGAGTAAAGGTCCGACAATGTAGATCCAAAGGTCAGCAAATCCTCCATTGATTACGTTTGGTCCAATTCCTACTGCGGGATTGAAAGCACCTCCTGAGATAGGTCCTCCGGCAAAAGCCCCTACTAATACAGTGAACCCAATTGCGAGCCCATAGAAGGAATTTCCTTCAGTACCTTTTGAGGTAGCTACATTCAAGACTACCAAGGCTAGCGCAAAGGTAAATAGAATTTCTACTAACAATGCTTGTACAGGGGTTGCGGATCCAGCTTTACTTACCAAAAAGGTAAAATCAGCATCCTGTACCAACATCCCCGCTACTGCTGCAGCTGCTACCCCACCCAGAATTTGAGAAACCCAGTAGATACCTGCATCCTTGATGTCGATCTTTCCACGAATGAAAACAGCCAGAGTAACCGCAGGATTATAATGAGCACCTGAGATATGCCCTCCCATATATACCATAATCATTAAGGCAGATCCAATAGCGATAGGTGCGAAAGCAGTTCCAGACCCAACGGCCAATCCAATAGTGAGTACCAGGAAAAATGTCCCAAGAAACTCCGTCAAATATTTTCTCATTTTAAGTGAATTTAGTGAGCAATAGTAACTTATATATAGTTTCGACCCTATACAAAAGAAGAGGTCACGTAATTCGAGTTTCGTAATTATAGACTCTTAAATATCTCCTGTAGTCCTGTTGCATCCTTGGGTTCGATCCTACCCGCCAGCATCAATCTCATTTCACGTCTTCTCAACGCCCCTTCATAGAGTTCCTTTTCAGCTTCGGTTTCAGGCTCTACCGGATTTACAGGAATGGGCTGACCAGATTGGTCCACAGCTACAAAACTATAATATGCGCTATTGCTGTGCCTGCGTTCTCCCTTCTGGAGATTTTCATAGGAAACATCTATGCGCACTTCTAAGGAAGTATTGAAGGTACGAGTTACCTTGGCTTCCAGAACCACTACAGCCCCGAGTGGGATACTCGCTTTAAACTCCACAAAATCTACTGCAACCGTTACTACTGTGCGATTGGTTGCCCGTTGGGCAGAGATCGCTGCAATGATATCCATCCAGTGCAAAAGCTTTCCGCCCATCAGTTTCCCCAAATTGTTGGTATCATTCGGAAGGACCAATTCGGAGCTTTGGCTATAAGATTCTGATACTTTTTTGCTCTTCATGTTCGTTCTTTGTCAGGTCAATCTACGATAGCACAAAAGACGACAAAATATTTGTTAATTTTAAGGAAATGAAGTGCAAACGTCCGGGAGTGTTGGTGTGTTGGCGATTCATCCAATAATTCAACTCTAACACACCCGCACACTAACACTCCAACACCTTGATAAACATCATGCAAAATTACCTGAACTTATTACAGAAAGTATTGGATGAAGGGACGGATCGAGGGGATCGTACCGGGACGGGAACCCGAAGTATTTTTGGGCATCAGATGAGGTTTGACCTACAGGAGGGTTTTCCGTTGGTTACAACTAAAAAGGTACATCTGAAGTCAATCATTTATGAATTACTTTGGTTTTTGAAAGGAGATAATAATGTAAAATACCTTCAGGATAATGGCGTGAGAATCTGGAATGAATGGGCGGATGAAAAGGGGAATTTGGGGCCGGTTTACGGAGTACAATGGAGAAGTTGGAAAGGTGCGAATGGAGCGACCATTGATCAGATCTCTCAAGTAGTGGATTCTATCAAAAATAAGCCCCAATCCCGCCGACACATTGTGAGTGCCTGGAATGTGGCTGATGTAGAAAATATGGCTTTGCCTCCTTGTCATACAATGTTCCAATTCTATGTGGCAAATGGCAAACTTTCCTGTCAATTGTACCAAAGAAGTGCAGATCTCTTTTTAGGGGTTCCTTTCAACATCGCTTCCTACGCTTTATTAACGATGATGATGGCACAGGTTTGTGAGTTGAAGCCTGGAGATTTTATACACACTTTTGGAGATGCGCATATTTACCACAATCATTATGATCAGGTGAAGTTACAACTCAGCCGCGACACCCGGCCTTTACCCCAAATGCATATCAACCCCGAGGTAAAATCTATCTTTGAATTTCAATACGAAGACTTTACCTTAAGCAATTATGATCCACATCCATTAATCAAAGCTCCCATAGCCATTTAATCCAAAAAACACAGACAGACCTTAGACAGCCTATATGAAAGATATCCTCAGGAAGGTACGCAAGCTCGAAATCAAGATCCGTAAGATGGTGGAAAGTACCTTTGCTGGTGAATATCATACCGCTTTCAAAGGTCAGGGGTTAGAGTTTGATGAAGTAAGGCTGTATCAATATGGCGATGATATACGAACCATCGACTGGAACGTAACCGCCAAGACCGGACAGGTTTATATCAAGAAGTTCCGTGAGGAGCGAGAGCAGACTCTTTTCGTTTTATTTGATGTCAGTGGATCTGGAGACTTTGGCCCTCAGGATGAAAATAAGCGGCTGATTGGCATGGAGATCGCTTCTATTATGGCTTTCTCTTCACTCAAGAATAATGACAAATTTGGACTGGCCACCTTTTCCGATCGTATTGAGAAGTTTTACAAACCCAATAAAGGGAGAAAACATATCCTCAAGATTGTAAGAGGCGTCCTAACGAATACCAATAAAAGCGAGCAAACGGATATCAACTTCGCTCTGGAGTTTATCAAGCATACCCTCAAAAGGCGTAGCATCCTGATTATCATTTCAGATTTTCTGGATGAAAATTACGAGCGTACCCTCGTTCATTTGGGAAGAAAGCATGAAGTCATTTTGATCCGCCTCTTTCACCCCAATGAGGTCTTTCAAATGGGAACAGGAACCATACCGGTACTTGAGATAGAAAGCGGAAGGCAAACCTGGTTAAACGCTGGCAATGCAGCTTATCGTCAGCAATTGAACGAAAATTTCATGCAGGTAGAGAAAAATCTGGAGACCCTTTGCAAAAAAAATAAGATGGATATGCTTTCGGTAAATACACAGGAAGATTACATCCCAGTTCTCGAAAATTACTTTAAAAAGAGAAATCGCTTGAAGGCATAATTCATGAGGAGAGAAGCGATCTACATATTCTTGCTGCTCAGTATCTGGATATTTCCCGGACAGCCTTCAGAAATACATGCCCAGGAAATTCAGGCACGACTGGAATTTCAACAAGATACCATGGCGGTAGGTAAACCCGTTGCTGTCCGAATGGCCATCAAACATCCCTCGGATATAGTCGTGATTTTTCCGGAGGCGAAAGCCTTTGCTCCATTTGAATTGGTTTCTTTCGATCCGGAGCCTACCCAGACCCTCGACGGATATTCCTGGGATGTAGTAGAATACAAAGTTCGTAGTTTTCAATTACAGGATCAGCAAGCACTTCGTTTGCCCTATGCCTATTATATGGGAGATGATACCGTAAGACGGTTTGTCAAAACAGATTCCATTAGACTCAATCGTAGAGTAAAGGGAGGTGAGGACAGAAGTAAGTTTTCTTTGCAAGATGGTCTGGTCAGTATGGAAGATCCCCCAAATTATTTTCGGATGTTTTTGCTGATTAGTGGAATCATCAGCCTCATGCTGGGCTTTCTCCTACTCCTTCGCAAGCCCATCAGAAAATATCTCATTATCAGACGGAACCGACTGGATTGGCAATCATTCAAACGACAACTCCGCGAACTGGAGAATCTGAATGATCAACCCAAGCTATTTGATCGTTTGACGCAATTGTGGAAAGGCTTTTTAGATCCGGAAGATTTATCCGGATATCGATCAATGACAACTACCGAGTTTAAGGAAGCCCTTCAGGAACGGGCTGACTTTAGCCTTGAACAGCAACAGGTACTCGTAGAAGCGGCACAGTTGGCAGATAAGTCGGTCTATGCAGGCGAAAGGATTGAACCCAATCAGATCACCAATATCCTGGTGCAACTCAAAAATGTAATGGGATATGTGTATGCAGAAAGAGCCCGCGACTTGAGGAATAAAAGGCTCTAAATCTTATAAATCCGAATCAATTCCATCACCTCGGGTTCATGCTTGAGGCTGGCATCAACATGAAAAAGGTAATAATGCGCCTTATAATCCAAGAGTAGCCCATGCTCCAGATAGTTGAAGCCTTTGCTGCGATGACCCGTTTCCAAACAGTAAGCGGCCAACTGAAAATAAAGCTCTGCTTCTGAAGGATTGTATTTAAGTCCTTCTTCCAGAATTGAAATTGCTCCTTCGTATTGTGTATACTCATGCAAAAGACAGGCCCAATCTTGCCAAATGGAAACCTCCTGTGGATTCAACTGGATAGCGCGTTCCAGATACATATATGCGCTATGTTTATTTCCTAACTTGAATTCACAGGTAGCGATGGACATGCACACATCCGGATTTTCATCATCCAGCTTGAAAGCTTTCTCATAATAATGGATTGCTTCCAGAAATTTTTCCTGCTTTTCCAAACAATAGCCAATTCCGATAAAGGCATCTAAAAAATCCGGATCTACCTGCGAGGTCTTGGTGTAATAGCGAATTGCATCCCTAAACATATTCAGGTTTTCGTAACAATCCGCTACATGGAAAAGCGTATGAACGTCATAGGGACTCAAGGAATTTGCTTCAAGAAAAGATTGTAGTGCATCTTGATATCGTCCCAGATCCATTTGTAACTGCCCTTTTTGGAAATAAGCAGCCGAAAGTTCATCATTTATCGCCAGACAATAATCAAAGCACTCAATCGCTCTTTCGTAATTGCCGGTCTTTCTATATTGGACTCCCAGATTATACCAAACCATTTCGGAATAGGGATAATCATCGAGATATCTTTCATATAAGGAAATTGAATCTGCGAGTCGGTCTTCAGATTCAAGTAGAAAAGCCAATTCGTAAACGGCCTCTTCAAAATCAGGCTTGATAGCCAGGGATTTTTTATAGTATTGTTCACTCAGTACAGGATCTCCGGAAATTTGAGCCAGATTTCCCATCGTCATATAAATTTCTTCCGGACGAGTAGAAATACTCAGCACTTCTTCCATCAAATCCAGACTATCCTTATTCCGATCCAAGCGGACAAGAATTTCTGCCTTAAAAATGGAATAATCAATTTGAAGCGGAGAATAGCTTAAGGCTGTATCTATATGCCCAAGTGCATTGCCATAGTGTCCATACTCAAATTCGAGTTTGGCCAATTTATAATAAAGAGCACCAGAAGAAGGATGGCTTTGTAATGCGAAGTCAACCAATTTGCGAGCTTTGTGAAGCTCATTGGTTTGGAAATAATAGTTGTAGATGACTTCTACTTTCCCAAGGTCGATGAAAAAGAAAGAGTCTTCCAAGAGCATATTTTCAAACTCCCTGACACTCGCCCGGGTTTGTTGTTCCTCGAAATCATTATTCCTGAAAAATTCTTCCATTATATACTAGAATACCTACGAAAGACCTCGACCATTCTACATCTATGAACTGTAACAAATATAGCAGAGATATAGATAAGAGACCACTTGTTTAACTTCTGATTTTTACGTATCTAACAGATCACTTTCCCTAATCTTTTGAAGCAATATATACGCCAAAATGGGCTTTTGGGGATAAATTCCTCCCACTAAAATGGCCATTTGGTCATTTCATCCATTTACTCGAAATACTTTTCTGAAAATGTTTTACTACGGCTGCCTTTCCCCAGTCATCCACCTCTTCTTTGCTCCATAGATCTTTGTAAAAAGTTATCTTTTGAAACTTAGGCGGAAGGAAACTTTTCCAATTGGTTCCTCCGGTAGCTTCTACTGCCGTGTTTTCCTGCACTAAATGCCTGGAAGCCGCAGACAAATGACTTAGCTTCCAGAATACGTTCATATGGACATCATAGTTTCGCAGTAACTCTTTGAGTTCCTCATCTTCGCGAATTTCTTTAGTAGATGCCCTGAATAAGGCTTCCACATTACGTTCTTCATATGACTCTATCAATTGAATAAGTTCCTCATCATATTTGGCCTCAAAGGTCCTGAGGGTAATTGTTTTTTTGCCAGTATCCGAATCGATGCCTCCTGCTTTCCAATAGATATTAGGGTATCTATCTGCTATACTTTTTTCTCCTTCATCTTTCTCCTTGGGAATGAGGTTTTCCAATCCCGTACTCATAATTTCTATTTCCCGAAACTGAACAGATTGGAAGCCGCTAGCAGGTAGGAGGGCCATACGAAACTTTCTCATCTCCTCTCTATCCATCCCCGTGAGCATGATGTCGAAACTGTTGCAGAGATGCTTGAAATAATTCACTACCCTCCCGATTCTTTTGTGCCAATTCGGGAGTTTTAGATGCTCACTCTCCTCCCCTTTCTCATCAGTCAATGCTTTTAGTTCCAGCTTTATCAGCTTGAACATTAGCTCGGTCATCTGATGGTAGGTGATAAAGATTACCTCATCCGGAAAGGGCGTGCGAGGGGTTTGCAAACCCAATAGACTTTCCAGGTGAATGTATTCCCAATAATTTAGGCCATTAGAATAATAGAGCCCATCCAGGTAGGCGAGTAAGTCCTGGCCCAATCCTGAGTACTTTTCTTCCAATAAACTCAGGCGCCCCAGTATATCGGTGAGTTGGTGTTTCCAGTCTTTGTTTGACATGTGATTCTTTTATCAGTACCCAAATATAGTCGATAACCTGCCAGGATCGAGGACAATTTCGTAGCTTTCTGGCAGCAAATTCTTACCTAAAGAGATCAAGGCATGATCCCCATTTTCTTCATCAGAAAGGTAGCATTGAGGTTTTGGGAAATGCCATCCCTCAATTTATAATCAAAGCTCAATTGTCCATCCGTAATATCAACTTCAAAGCGCTTATTTCTTGCATAGTCTGGAAACTCGTCCTGGAGGGTTCCCAGAGAAAGATCATGGGTCGCAATCATGCCAACCCCCTTGAGTTCCATCAGTTGCATAATAAACTGGCGTGATCCCTCTTGCTTATCGCGGGAATTGGTACCTCGCAACATTTCATCCACAATGATAAAGATAGGCTTACCTTCTTTCAACTTGTCGATCAGCATCTTCAGGCGCTTCAATTCCGCATAAAAATAGGACTCATGATCCTGAAGGGAATCTGTAGCTCGTACACTGGTCAGCATTTCTATAGGAGCAAATTTGAAGCTTTTAGCACACGTAACTGCACCATTCATGGCCAGGATCAGATTTACTCCTACTGTCCGAAGAAAGGTACTCTTCCCTGCCATATTCGCACCTGTGATGATCAAAAACTCCCCCGGCTTGGCGAGATTCATTTCGTTATCTATCCGTGTTTCTGGATCGAGCAAAGGATGTCCCAGTTCTTTGGCATCCATCATAAATTCTCCTTCAGCAATCTCGGGCACTACAAAATCCGGATGATTATACTGGAAGCGTGCCCAACTCAAGAGGGCATCCCATTTTCCGATTACTTCAAACCAGCGGGGGAGTTCGTTTTTATGTTTTTCCCTCCACTTTTCAAGTCGGATCATGTATTTGATGTCCCAAAGGACCGTTCCGTTCAGGAGTATACCTGCAAAAGCATTGAGTCGCTGATCCAGCATATAGGTGAGATTGCCTAAATCTGCGATTGCCTCTGAAGCCAACTTTCCACTAGCTGCCAGCCTTTCCTGCTCGGATTTTAGCAAAGAAGCGCTAAATTCCTGTTCTTCGATCTCTTTTAGTAATGCAGCGTATTTATTCAGGATATGAGATTTCTTTCCAACCAGGGCCTGTTCTTTACCTGTGCGTTTGAGGTTTTGCCCAACTACTCCTAATTGAGCAAAAAACAATAAAAGCGGGATCAAACCAGGTATTCGAAAATTGCCAAAAAGAGGTTCTAGCAAGGGAATATCAGGGAGGAGCCATAGCAGGAATGCCAATAAGAAGAGTCCAGGCAAAATCCACATCAAAGCGGGATAGATAGCATGTTTGCTAAAGTAAGATTCCTCATTTAGCCAATGTAAAATGGACTGGGTTTCATCCTTTGATTCTAGCTTACCTACCCCAAGAGCCTGAAAGTTAAGGCCCCATTCACTCTTTTCGGCAAGTTCAGCTATGGCCAACTGCCTTTGTCGAATCAATTCTCTATCCTGAGTGGGTTGTTCCAACTCCTTTACCAACTGCCCACGCCCAATGATGGTGCCGGTTCGGTTGATCGCCTGAAAGATAGAGCCTCTACCGAAGATGTCCAGGTCATAGGAATAGGAATGTTCGGCATTTATGTATTCTTCTCCTTCGTCCAGAGAATCCCGATTACCTTTCAGAGCTTCAATCTCTGTTTGACGAATGCTGATAAGCCGATTCAGGTGTTCCCTTTCTTCTGCCAGCTCTGCATGTATTTTGATTAGGTATAGGAAAGCTGTCAGGACAGCAAAGCCTGCAAAAATCCCGAGTGCATAATCAAATCTGAATAAAAAATAGCAAGCTGCAATTCCCAGTATGAAAACGATCGCCCGACCATAAGCATAAAGGTTATATCTTCTGTTTTGCCCTTCAAGCTTATGTTCTAGCTGTTTTATCCCTTCCTGGTATACCTGTATTCTGTCCGTCGTCATAGAAGGATATTTATGGGCATACCCAAGATGCCCAGAATCTTTATACTTAGCTTACGAGAATAGACGAACAGCCGTTTTGCCTATTCATCTACATCCGGATCCAGATCGAAATTTTCCAGGAAACTAGTCGCATAAACCCCCGTTTGGAATTTTTCGTCCTGCATCAATTGCTTATGGAAAGGAATGGTAGTTTTTACCCCCTCCACGATAAATTCATCCAATGCTCGAGCCATTTTAGCAATCACTGCTTCGCGGGTAGGACCTGAAACGATCAATTTCCCGATCATGGAGTCATAATAAGGAGGAATCATATAGCCTGAGAAAGCATGCGTATCTACCCGAACTTTATGGCCACCGGGCTTATGGAAATATTCGATCATACCAGGTGATGGACGAAAATCATTAAAAACGTCCTCGGCATTGATCCTAACCTCCATAGAACATCTACCTTCTAACATTTTGTAAGGCTTATCCAGAACTTCGCCTGCGGCTACACGGATTTGCTCACGGATTAGATCCACATCGAAAATTTCTTCCGTCACAGGATGCTCCACTTGAATCCGTGTATTCATTTCCATGAAATAGAAATCCCCATGCTTATCGTAAAGGAACTCTACTGTACCTGCACCTTCGTAGTTTACAGACTCAGCAGCGCGAACAGCAGCCTGCCCCATTTTCTGACGGGTTTCTTCAGAAAGTACTGGGCAGGGAGATTCTTCTACCAGTTTTTGGTGCCTTCTTTGGATGGTACAATCCCTTTCAGCGAGGTGATATACATTGCCATGCTGATCCGCCATTACCTGGATTTCAACGTGGCGAGGTTCTTCTACAAATTTTTCAAGGTAGAGGCCCGCATTACCAAAGGCTGCTCCTGCTTCAGAAGAAGCTGAGTTCCAGGCATCTTCCATTTCTTCCGGAGCATGTACTTTGCGCATGCCTTTTCCACCACCACCGGCAGTTGCTTTCAAAAGGATGGGATAGCCAGCATCTTCTGCGATCTCAAGGGCTTGTTCAACCGAATCAAGCAGGCCATCTGATCCCGGCACGACAGGAACACCCGCCTTTTTCATAGAATCCTTGGCGGTAGATTTATCCCCCATGGAGTTTATTACCTCCGCACTCGGTCCGATAAATTTGATACCATGATCATCACAAAGCTGAGAAAACTCAGCATTTTCTGCCAGAAATCCATATCCGGGGTGGATCGCATCCACACCCGTAATCTCAGCAGCGGAAATGATATTCGCCATATTGAGATAGGAATCCGAACTGGAAGCCGGTCCTATACAAACCGCTTCATCTGCAAAACGAACGTGCAGGCTATTTTTATCTGCTTTAGAGTAGACAGCAACTGAGCTAATGCCCATTTCCCTGCAGGTTCTAATAACACGCAGGGCTATTTCTCCTCTATTTGCAATGAGAATTTTCTTGAACATAAAGTAGTTTCGATTTCTTGAGGGCTTAGCCGGAAAGGCTTAGAAACGAAATTAGCCATTAGGGTCGATAAGGAAGAGTACCTGATCGTACTCAACTGGCTGAGCGTCTTCCAGCATGATTTTGACTATTTTCCCTGAAAATTCAGATTCAATTTCATTGAAGAGTTTCATTGCCTCAACAATACAAAGAACCTGTCCTTTTTCTACTGAATCCCCAACTTTTACAAATGGATCTGTATCTGGAGAACTGGAGCGATAGAAGGTTCCGATCATGGGAGAGCGGAATTCAACCAGGTCAGCGGAAGCTTCTTCTTTTTTGGGCTCAGGGGCTGCAGGCGTTTCCGGTGCAGCTTTCACCTCTGGCTGCACTACAGGTGCAGGGGCAGCCGTAATCATGGGCTGAACGATAGTTGCAGGTTCCGGACTTGTTTGATAAACCACTTTGTTATCCGGTGCTTTTCTCCGGATTTTCAGTCGGAAATCCTTTTGTTCAATCTCTACTTCCGTTAGGGTAGTTTTGTTAACCAGCTTAAGCAGGTCCTGAATTTCTTTGAAATCCATAGTAATAAAAGTATTCGGGGAAAAAATTATTCTTTAACGCGTTCTACATAGCTACGATTCTCGGTATCAATCTTTACCTTATCGCCAATGTTGATAAACAAAGGTACTCTAATTTCTGCTCCTGATGCAATTCTGGCTGGCTTAAGAGTATTTGTAGCAGTATCACCTTTCAATCCAGGTTCTGTATAGGTGATTTCTCGTATTACGTGCTTGGCAATATCTATAGTCAAAGGTAAATCGTCCTCTGTATTGAACAGAACTTCAACCATCTCTCCTTCTTCCAGTAAATCCACATTATCTATCTGGGCTTTCTGAATATTTATCTGATCGTAGGTTTCCGTGTTCATAAATACAAGTGCATCTCCATCCTCATACAAAAATTGATACTTTCTTCTTTCTACTCGAATATCATCAATTTTTGCGCTTCCGTTGAAAGAATTTTCAATGACTTTACCCGTATTCAAACTCTTCATTTTCACACGGACAAATGCAGCACCACGTCCTTGTTTTACATGCTGGAAACTTACAACGGAATATATGTCTCCATTGTACTTAAAGGTGAGCCCGTTTCTTATATCTGAGATGTTAGCCATATATATTAGCGTATCTTTTTGTTTAAATAGCATGCCTTTTTGGCAAAACGCTCGCAAATTAATAAAATATGCGAATGTAGGGCCCAAATATGGGACTTTATTTTAAGGCAAGAAAATCAAAAGCAACTGTGAATACCCGACAAAATTTAGTTCTCATCTGCAGCCAGGTAAAAGAAGCTATTCAGAAAAATCCCGGGATAAGGTCCTAAGACTCTGGTCTGAGAATCAGAAAGTTCCAACAATCGAAGGCTATCATTTGCCACATAATAGGCCTTCCCCTCAAAAAAATCAGCTTCAAAATCATCTGCTGCAGGATTAGGGAAATTGAGCAAATTCCCTGCAGAAATCGCAACTAAACCGGTAAATTCTTTATCAAAGCTAGGCTGCAAATAGGGGCTATGTCGGGCTTTCGATTCAGGAACTTTTCTAGAAGGAAGATCGATTGCATTACTGTTCCAACTTACTGTTGTTCGGTAATTAGCAGTATCACGGGTATATACCCAGGTGCTAAATCGGTTGTCTACCAAAACATCAAATATCTCCAGATCAAAATTGAGAATCTCGATCGCAGCCAACGCCTGCTCATTGTAAATGGCCAGATCTTTTTCCCCCAGGATAAGGTAAAATTTGGTACTTCTGTAAGTGGCTTTCCCAGGCTTTTGATCCAAATTTACGGTAGTTAGTTCTTCTCTCTTAAGGTGGAAAAATCCCAATCGATTGGATAGTGTGTCTGACATCATCAGATAGTTTTCCCCAATACAGAGAAAATGGGGTGTAAAATCACCCAGAGAAAAATTATCGAGAGTTTCATTTTTAAGATTGAAACGAGCCAGTCCATTTTGTTCTGATAGGCCAATCCAAAGTACCTCCCCTGCCCCGGCAATATCAGAAGGATTATTCAGGCCTTTAGCTGCTCCCCAATCATTTAAAAACATATTTCCTTCTGGCACATAAAGTCTAAGTTCTCGCTGCCCATAGTTATCCATGAGGAAATAGGCCCCTTTAGTTTTGGGGACGAAATTGAAATCCTCGTCGTATCGACAGGAAAGCAAGAGTAAAAAAAGTAGGAAGAAAGAAGAGATTCTCACAAAAGGATTTTTTACTAATATCTTTGAAAGGAAGAGGAAATTCAAACCAAAAGAAAAGGGACCGCAAGCGATCCCTCTTTCTTTACTCTATTATTTATGTTTTTAGTAGGCCCATTTGAGGTAGATACTTCCCCAGGAAAATCCTCCTCCAAAAGCAGCCAACATTAAATTGTCGCCTTTATTCAGTTGCTTTTCCCACTCCCATAGACAGAGAGGAATGGTACCGTTGGTCGTATTTCCGTATTTGTGGATATTGACCATTACCTTCTCTGCAGGAACTCCCGCTCGGTTCGCGGTGGCGTCAATGATCCTCTTATTCGCTTGGTGAGGAACCAGCCAGGCAATGTCATCTCCTTCAAGATTATTTCTTTTCATTACCTCACAGGTAATATCTGCCATGCCCTTCACCGCATATTTAAAAACGGTCTTACCTTCCTGGTGCACAAAATGCTCTTTATTTTGCAAGGTGTCCAGGGTAGTTGGATACTTACTACCACCCGCTTTCTGATTCAGGTATTTAGCTCCACTTCCATCGATTTCAAATTCAGAATCTACAATGCCATATCCCTCGGTATTGGGTTCCAGCAAGACTGCTCCTGCACCGTCCCCAAATAGAATACAGGTATTTCTGTCTTCATAATCAACGCGAATACTCATGGTATCAGCCCCTACTACCAAAACTCTTTTATGCATACCACTCTCAACAAATTGAGAACCGGTTCTGACAGCATATAAAAATCCCGAGCAGGCTGCATTCATATCGAAGCCCCAAGCATTGGTCGCTCCTACTTTATCAGCGATGATATTGGCGGTAGCCGGGTGTACATGGTCAGGAGAAACGGTAGAGCAGATGATGAGGTCCAAATCTTCAGGACCATAGGAGGTCTTTGCCAGCAGATTTTTGATGGCTTCTGCAGCCATATCCGAGGTAGCGCGATCTTTCTCTAAAATCCTTCTTTCCGCTATCCCTGTCCTTTCCCGAATCCATTGGTCATTGGTTTCGACCATGGTCTCCAATTCCTTATTGGTAAGTACTCGATCCGGGACGTAGCCACCCACTGCTGTTATAGCTGCCAGAGTTTTCATTCTAATTCTTTTTTGCTCCTGCCCACACACTCAACACAATCCTTGGGCGAGGAAGTGGCTCAAGTTGAAAAGAAAAGGCTACAATAGCAAGAAAAATTTGGCCTTCAGGCCTAAAAACGACAAAGAAGGTAATATAGGATGATTTTTCGTCTAAAAATTTCCCAATTAGGAAGACGGAGATTCCAGTTTTTTATTGGTTTTAGCCCCTAAATCCCGTAGTTTTTCAGCCCGTGAAATGAGATTTCCTCGTCCGAGACTAAGTTTTTGTTTCGCCTGGTGGAAAGATTCTGCAGTGCGGTCAATATGTTTACCCAGCTTTTCCAATTCCTCTACAAAGAGCACAAACTTATCATACATCGCTCCTCCTTGTCTGGCAATTTCACGGGCATTTTGATTCTGCTGATCGATTTGCCAAATAGAAGCAACCGTCTTCAGGGTAGCCAATAAGGTAGTAGGGCTGACAAGGACAATCTTTTTTTCCCAGGCATAGGCAAATATTTCAGGCTTTTCCTGGATAGCCATGCTAAAGGCAGGTTCTACTGGCATAAACATTAGGACAAAATCAGGGCTATTGAGGGTATCCAGTCCATGGTAATGTTTGTCGCTCAATTCCTTTATATGTTTGGAAACCGAGTCCAGATGTTGTTTCATATGCATAGGCCGAATTTCGTCTTCTGCATCAATAACACGTTCATATGCGGTTAGCGAAACTTTGGCATCTATAATCAGGTGTTTTTGATCAGGCAGATTGATGATTACATCGGGCTGTAATCGCTTCCCGTTGATGGATTGCAACTGCATGTCTTTACCTTGCACGACAAATTCTTTCCCTTCTCTCAGACCACTTCCTTCGAGTACCTTAGCCAAAATCATTTCTCCCCAATTTCCCTGGGCTTTGCTATCTCCTTTGAGCGCGCGAGTCAGATTGCGGGCCTCTTCTGTCATCTGTAGATTAAGGGAATGGAGTTCCTTTACCTGATCTTTTAATGAATGTCTTTCTCTAGCTTCCTTTTGGTAGGTATCCTCGACCTTTTTTTCAAAGGCCTGAATCTTCTCTTTGAGAGGATTGAGGATGTGTTGGAGGTTTTCTTGGTTTTGCTCTTTGAGCTTCTGACTGTTGTGCTCCAGAACCCGATTGGCGACATTTTCGAACTGCATGCTTTGCTCCGTCACCTGATCTACCAGAGTTGAGAGGCGATCCTTTTCCTGTTCCAGTTGGATAGCTTTCTCTCTTTCTTTTCGATAGCGAGGGTAAAGCAACCATAGCAAGGCTATGCCGCCTACAAGCAGTCCAAGTGAAATCCCCAACGCAAAGGAAAGCCAATCTATCATAGGATATGGGTAGGTGTTAATTCTGTGAGACAAAATATTCGCCCATTAAATTAGTATTTTTTCTAAAAAAATGAGCGATCTTCTAAATATTTTAGGAAACCCCCGATAGCCCCACGGCCTCAAGCCCATACATCCTTGCTTTTACAAGCAAAGGAGTACGCGCAGGAGCCGGGAGAGAACTGTCATCTGCTAATAAGCATAGCTGCCCCCTGACCGAAATGGAAGGATCTGAAATACTTGCCTAAATGCATTGCCATACGTTCTAATTATTAGATGATTTTGGCACCTGAATGAGGTCCCTCCGCGTAGTACGGGATGCCCAAGATTGTTTAGAGTTCCCCTTCCTCCTCAAAGTCCAAATAGTCCGGCATAGCCGCGATCTTTTGCCCTAGCTTCTGGAGGAATTTCTGATGGGCCTCGGAATCGGGGCGAAAGGCATTGTGGGCAAGGTCGCTCTGAATAGATGCAATTTTTTCGAGCAAGTTCCGGCTATCGGCATTCAGGTAGCGCTTACAAAAAGCTTCCCATATATAGGATTCTGCCTGCTCGTTGGGGTGAATGAGGTCGGCTTCGTAAAAGCGGTAGTCCCTCAGATCATCCAACATGATTTCGTAGGCTGGGAAATAATGGATATAAGGCTGGGATTCTTCCAGTTGATGACAAAGCATGCGAAGTAGAGATTTACTTAACATATTTTCCTCTAAACCATCACGAACATGCCTAATCGGACTGACCGTAAGCAGAATCTGCATATTCGGATTGTAGGTCTTAAGTTCTTGAATCAGGCCTTCATAGCTAGCTTTCACTTCATCCAGCTTCAACAACTTTCGCTGAAACATATTAGCAGGGAAAGCATAATTGTTCGCGACGATGTGTTGACTTTCGGCCAAGCTATACACACGGGCAGTCCCAAAAGTCAGGATGAGTATATCAAGTCCTTTTAAATAATCCGCCAGAGATTGCCTTATTTCTGAAAGACTTTTTTCCAATTCATTTTTATCCGCTTTTGCCCATGAGGAATGCAAATCAAAAGAAAAGTACTGGTCTCTCTGCTCGTGATAACGAATTTCATCCAATTCTTCTTTCCCCATCATCCATCTCAAGGTTCTCAAAAGGGAAATAGGATTATAGGAAATTCCCAAAGGATTTATGCGAATGGGAAATTTATTTTTTTGCATACGTTGGCCGATTCGATCAGCAAAACATGAGCCCAAAGAGAGGATTTTTGTTTGATGATCAATCTGTAAGGGAGAGGCCTTATGGGGGAGTTCGGTACGGAACTTCATGATGCAACCTTTGTCGCCTTTTATACAACTATTAAGGAAAATTGGATAGTAATTTATCTATTGATAAACCATCTGCCAAATACGTTCGTTGTAATTATACAGTGAATTCTTCCAAATAGCGGCATTTTCCACTATCTTTACAATATGAGATTTTCGTCCCTTTTCCTTCCAATCCTCCTATTTATCGCTGCAGCTATGCCCCAACTGCTGCAAGCTCAGGATAATGGGATTTATCAGATATCCGGTATGGTGATTAGTAAAACCTCTAGCGAAGTTGTTCCCTTCGTGCGAGTACAGGTCAACCATACTCGTCGGGGCGCAATCAGTAATTCAGAAGGATTTTACAGCATTCCGGTAGGATCTGCAGATACCCTTTATTTCAGCCACCTGGGATATCATGACAGTAAGCTGATCGTAAGAGACTATTTGGAGGAGTATCAGGGCGACCTCAGCAGCGGTTACCTTTATGTTGTCAACTATTTGTTGGAAGACAGCCTGACTATAGACACGGTTTATATCTTTCCTTATGATACGCCGGAAGAATTGCGGACGGCTGTGATTAATATGGATGTATTGGAAAGTCCGGAGGAAAAAGCAGCCCGGGACAATCTCGATCCCGAAAAATTGCATACCCTCATGGCCACCTTGCCCGTAGATGGAAACGAACGCCTCATGGTTGCAAGACAAATGTATTACGATTACTATCGTACCCGCAATCTCGTACCTACCATCGGATTTGACCCCATAGCCGCGACGCGATTATTGCAGCATATCGTCAATCGAACGCGAAAGAAGAAGAATAAGGATTTGAATTATTGGCAGGATTAGTGAAGCGTTGCTTCTTTTTGCCAGATTTTCTCTGATAGAATTTTTTTATTTAGGGTTTCTTTCCACCTTTTTAGAAAAGGTGGGGCCAAAATCGCAGCGCCAAGAACCAGTCGCCCATAGCCGCCCCTTTTCCCGATTGGCGCTGCCTAGCCATCGCGCCTGGGTAGGGATGCTGGGATAAAATAGAGGCATAAAAATTAAGAATTGACGCAAACACTCTAACCCTAATACGCCAACACGTTCCCCTTGGGTGCGGGGGCAGGATATGCGGGCGGCTTTGCAGCAGCTTGATTTTTGCCTATTTTCATCTAAGGAAAAGAAGAAGAAACTCCAATAAGAAAAGAAACATTGGAACATAAAATTTGCCACACCAAACAAGCATCAAAAAAGAAATTCAAATTTTTAAACTCAGAGGTGACTTCCCTCAACTCTCCCTATCTAAATAACAAATAAGCGCGTTCTTATTTGCTTATTAATTCTAGTGCCGAAAGCTGCGAAATTGCCCAGCAGGGTTTTTATCGCAGAAATTTTCAATTCCTCGGCAATTTTTCCCGACCCGGAATCATGGGTCTATCTAAAGAAATATTCTTCCTTCGGGAAGTGGGTTAATGCTGAATAGCAGACCATATATAAAAAACTAGATTGTGTGTTTGCATTGTATCATGCTTGTTTGATGCAGTCCCCAAAAGAGGGACTGCTTTTTTTTTCGCCTGAATCTTGTATTTTGCGCCGCGAAAATCAGGTAATTTCAGCTAATTGATCAGATAAAATCAAACAAGCTATGCAAGAGTTAAAAAATCAAATAGAAGCCGCTTGGGAAGATAGAGCTTTACTCAAAGAAGCCGGCACCCAGGAAGCCATCAGACATATCATCGAAGAACTGGATAAAGGTCGTTTGCGTTGTGCCGAACCGACGGCTGAGGGTTGGCAGGTAAATGATTGGGTAAAGAAGGCCGTAATCCTCTATTTCCCCATCCAGAAAATGAAAACCATCGAACTTCCTCCGTTTGAGTACCACGACAAAATGGAACTCAAAAGAGATTATGAAGCACAAGGCATACGGGTTGTTCCTCCAGCTACCGCTCGTTATGGTGCTTACATTTCTCCGGGCGTAGTAATGATGCCGAGTTATGTGAACATCGGTGCGCATGTAGAAAAAGGAAGTATGGTCGATACCTGGGCAACGGTAGGTTCCTGTGCGCAAATCGGCAAGAATGTACACCTGAGTGGGGGCGTTGGAATCGGTGGCGTTTTGGAACCGGTACAGGCAGCTCCTGTGATCATTGAAGATGATGCCTTCATTGGTAGTCGTTCGATTGTGGTTGAAGGAGTACGCGTAGGGAAAGAAGCCGTATTGGGCGCCAATGTAGTACTGACTGCTTCTTCTAAAATCATCGATGTTTCCGGACCTGAGCCTATTGAGTATCGCGGCTATGTACCAGAAAGAAGCGTGGTAATTCCCGGCAGCATTCCCAAAGAATTTCCCGCAGGCACCTATCAGGTAACTTGTGCGTTGATCATTGGGAAAAGAAAGCCATCGACAGATAAGAAAGTTTCGCTCAATGAGGCCTTGAGGGATTTTGGGGTGAGTGTGTAAGCTTCATTGTGTATGATATATAAGGTCAGTTCTTCGGGACTGGCCTTTTCTTTTTTGGGGTATCTATGGCGGCGATAGCAATCGCCCCCTACGGGTTTGCGATTAGCCGTTGCCGATGATTGCTATCATCAGTCATCCCCAAAAGGCATCGGGAGATATATGCACCAGTTTATTTTGCACGGCATAGACGACCAATCCTGCCGTATTGCGGCAATTGAATTTTTGCAAAAGGTTGTTGCGGTGGCCTTCTACTGTACGTGGGCTGATGAATAGTTTTTCGGCAATCTCTCCGGCTGTGTATTGCTCACAAATGAGTTGTAATACTTCTTTTTCTCTTTCGGTGAGCTCGGGGGTAAAGGTGATTTTGGGACGGGTTTTTTTGACGAGATTTTCCCGGATCACTTCCATCACCTTATCATTGTAGGAGAAACCTTTTTCATAGACCTCCCGGATGCTGGCCTCTACTTCTTCGGGCAGACTGTTTTTGGGAAGGTAAGCAGCAGCTCCCAATTCGATCATATTGATGATAAAGGATTTGCTGAAATAGGTGGAAAGGACAATAAAACGAATGGAGGGATATTTCTCCTGCAATTGTTTGGCTGTCTCTACCCCATTCATTTCCGGCATATTGAGGTCGAGCAAAAGGATATCCGGAAGTTTTTCTTCTGCTTCCAGTTTTTCCAGGAGGTCTTTGCCGTTGTGGGCCTCGAGAATGACTTCCATTTCCTCAAAGTCTGAGATGAGGATTTTAAGTCCTTTTAGGAAGAGGACTTCGTCATCGGCTATGGCTACGTTTATCATATTTTTTGTGTTTTGGATTGTTATTGGTTCTTTTCGCAGCTTTTTTGCGGAAAAAAGCTGCACAAAAACCGTCAAGATTATAAACCAGCCGCACTCTCCGCCCCGACCACCAAATCTTGAGGGCCAGCGCGCCTTTATTTGAAGCTCCTTTGGGCCAATTCTATCCATAATAATGTAAAGAAACAGACCTCAGCTCAAGCTGTCATTGCGAGTCGAAATCTTCGGCGAAGCAATCCCCTTGACTCAGAATGCAATCAGGAGTCTAGGAGATTGCTTCGCCCTGCGTAAGGGCTCGCAATGACAGGGCTCTTTTAAGTGCTCGCTGCTACTATTACCTGCTCTCCTACTTCAACAGGATTCAACTTACTTTCTATTTGCACCTGCACGCCTTTGCCGGGCGAACTTTTGAGGTCCAGCTCAGCGCCGATCATTTGCAAGCGACTTTCTATATTTTTCATGCCCAGGCCTTTTTGGTGTTCTTTTTTGTCCGGATCAAATCCCAATCCATTATCGGCATAGTTGAGGATGACTTTTTCCTCATTTTGCCAGAGCTTAATCCGAACTTCACTGGCCTTTGCATATTTGAGGGTATTGCTGATCAATTCCTGCAAAACCCGGAAAAGATTAATCTCCACAATTTTATCGATCCCTTGCGGCCTTTCTCCTTCCAATTCCAACTGAAGCTGCATATCATTTGCCTGTTCCACTACTTCTGACAATTCCTCTATGGCTACCGCCAGGCCAAATTTATCCAGGGTAGGTGGCAACAAATCATGCGAAATGCGGCGAGAGGTTTGTATGGTGTCTTTGAGCACCGTAATCATCTCACTGACACTTTCTTTGGCTTCCGGTTGTTTTTTGAGAAGTTGGTGCAAATAGAGGTGAATCACATTGAGTTTTGAGCCCACTTCATCGTGCAGGTCCTTGGCGATGCGTTCCCGCTCTTCTTCCTGGGTCTTAATATTACTATGCAGCAATTGTTCCTGATGCTGTAGCCTGGCTTCCTGGGCCTTGAATTGTTCTTTACGCAGTTTGTTTTGGGAAAAGCTGAAGAAGAGGACAAAAACCAGTGCTAGTATAAGCATCAACCCGCTACCGAGAGCGATCAATAAAATAAGTTCAGAAGGAGAATCCATAAATAGAAAATAAAACCTTATAGGACTTTCCCTGCAAGACTAGGGTCAGACGATCTTCCAAATCTATTTAATTTCAAAAAGGCAATTAGAATAATTAATTGAAAAAGAAATGTTAGAACACCGTTTATCATCCAAATTATACGATAGCTTTCTCTGACATCTGCCAAGCTGCTAAATTCACTAAACATGAAAACAAACAAACTCCCCGAATTATAAAGTAGTATTCCGAAGCAAATTAAACTGACTGCTTGGGCATCTGTTTGGGCCAAATCAACTTTGCCATAGGCATCAAAAAAGTAAATAATTACATACGTAATCAGGATTACCTGAACAACTACTTTTGCCCTGGTATTGAACCCATCAGTTGGTTCCCAAAACATAGAATTAAATATTAGAAAAATACATATTCCTAATATAAAATAGAGACCGAAGCTCTTGAAGTAATCTTGCTTTACATACACTTCTCTAAAGAAAAGCGATATACACACAAATTCTAGGAAGGTGTTTAAATGCAAAAGGTATAAATTATTTTGACTATCCTTCCATAATAAATAGGCTACTAGCTGAATGATCGCGTTCAAAATAAGATAGTATCCCAGAATCTGAACTGCTTTCGGAAAGCGAAAGTAATTGATGATCCAAATTATTACAGAGAGTACAAGAAAAACTTGCCCTACATTTGCAATCCAAGCTAGAATTTGTGTGATCATGTCTAAATTAGGTTATTCTCCTGGAGGACAAGAAGTAGGACAAGGTAATGGAAAATCATCGAATTCATCCAGAATTATTGGAGAATGTGGAAGCGTAAACGCTTCATTTCTACCCGTTGCCTTTTCCTTTTTATTCGCTTGTAGATACATATCCAGATATTTGATCCTATAACCTTCCCTACCTTTCTTAGCTGGGTTTATTGCCAACATAACATAAACTGAATCAACTACGTATTTTTTCCCTTCCTTCTTCTTGACCATATTGGCATATTTCACGATTTCCTTAAAATCGTCTATGCTAAATTGGAAACCTCTCAATAAGCCAACCTCATCTTCAAGAGCTCCCCAGGGTACTACCGTATCATTAACAGTCGTTGCATCTAAAATGGGTTTTATTGTGTGCGGCTCAGGTGGATCATAGCTCTTATCATGTTCAACTTGAACCGTTGTTTGAGCCATAAATTTTTGGTAGCCCTCAATGTGGCCTCTGATATCTTTACATCTTTGGATTTCTTCGGGTGTAGCATCCGGACCGGGGGGACAAACAGCTACCCTATCCTCTTTTCCTTTATCCGCCATTTCATCTCCTCCTTGCTGGGTACAATTCGAAACAAAAAAGACCGCTACCCAAAAGACGGTGCTAATAATAAATAGGTTTTTCCAGTTCATAGTATAAATAGTTTAGTTTAAAAATCCGCCTTAGGGCTTAATCTAAAGCCCATGATCCTTAGATAAAATTATCCACGCCCAAATCAGGTAGAAATACCTGTATAAAGGGGTTGATCTACCTGATTTCTCTGATCCTTATAATTTGGAAGTAATAAAGGGGTGTTCCTTGAGCTTATTGTACATTTTTCTCCGACCGTTTTGTTCACCTAAGGGTTTATTATCCACTTTTAAAAAGTAATAATAGTTGAAATATACGAATTTTAACACTTATTGGGGTTTGGGGAGTGTTATTGCCATGGGCTTATTTTTTTTCTTCTTTTTTTGAGTGGGTTTCTGATTTTCTTTTTTGGGTTTTGTTTTTGGGGTTTCTTCTTAGTATTTCTTCTTCTTTTCCCTTGATGGAAAAGAAGCAAAAGATCAAGCTGCTGCAAAGCCGCGCGCATTTCCGGCCCCCGCACCCGATGCAGCAGCGAGGCCCCGTTGCGCAATGGGAAACGTGTTGGGGTGTTGGGGTGTTAGCGTGTTAGTGTGTTGGAGTGAGCGTTTAGTGAACGCTAAGTAATAACAATCGCTAGCACCCTAACACACAAATACCCAAACACACCTTCCCTTCCCCTCAGACGCGATGGCCCTGCAGAGCCCATCGGGAGCCGGGGCGGCATGTGAGGCTGGCTTTGGGCTCTGCGATTTTGGCTCCACCTTTTCTAAAAAGGTGGAAAAAAGCCATAAAAACCAACACAAAAAACAAAAATGGCCCACTACAACAGCAGTGAGCCAATTATACTAGGTTTAGATCCGGGAAGCTTATTGCTTCACAGACAATTCGTATCCATCGTTATTGTCAGCAGGGGTAACGTTTACTGCAGTAACTTTGATCGCAAAGAATACGCCTTCGCTTTTTACCAGTAATACATCGTCAACTTGTACTTTTTCAGCTGTTTCGGTGATGGCAGTTCCCAATTCAAAAGCTGCCTCAAGCTGAGCAGTACTTGCTACTGCATCGTAGTCAAAGCTTGCATCAGGAACAGCAATTTCAGAACCGTTGATCACACCGATTTTCTGGATCCAGTTTTGATCATTTGGCAGGTTGATGTCGATACCCATGTCGCGGATATCAGCATCTGTATCTGTAGCCTGAGTTCCGGTTTGGGTACCTGTGTTGAGGTCAAGTCCTCCTTGTCCTGCAGGTCCGCCCTGGTTTTGAAGCAATACCATGGTAGTCTCAGTCAATGCATTGATCTGCGTGATGCTCACTGAAAGCTCATCAGACAAACCATTGGCATCGGTAACTTTGATGGTGTAGCTATTAGTTGCGTCTACTACATCAGAAGTAACGATTCCGATGTCCCAATTGAAACCAGAAGCGAAGTTAGCACCAATAGGACTTGGGTTTCCACCTGCAGCGGCTCCGTCCAGAGTTACTCTGCTTGCGTCAATAGCCGTTCCATTTTCCTGAACTTCAATTTCAGTGATATCAGCATCACCGGCAACGGTAATGATAGAAACGATAAATTCTGTATTGATCGGCACATCAGCAGCATCTACTACATTGCCTGATCCGGAATTAACTGCGATCGTAGGTCCACTAGCAGGTGCGGGTGGCTCCTCTTCACATCCTGTAATAATTGCCCCGATCAAGGCAAAAGCGATCAATAGACTCGATAGTTTTTTCATGTTAAATGATTTTTATTTGTGTTTGATTGAACAATTACTCGATTATAGAGACTTAGAAAAGAACGATAAGTCACCTCCACGGAAGGTACATTTTCCGCAAGCGTAGCATTCTTTTATAAAGGTGTGTGTAAAACGAGGGGGAATGAATTCTGAGCGCAAAGAAGCGAAAAGATATTGATTAATTCAAAGTCTTATATTTTTTGTTTGATGGGTATGTTTTTGTTTTTGGAGATTTCTTTTTAGGATTGTTTCCAGCTTTTTTTTCTTTTTGAGATTCTTTCTGAGCTGTTTTCCACCTTTTTTAATAAAGGTGGAGCCAAAAGCCGCACTGAGCCGCCCCATTTCCCGATTGGCGCTGCCGGGCCATCGCGCTTGGAGGAGGGGAAAGGTGTTTGGGTATTAGTGTGTTAGTATGCTAGCGATTGTAATTACCTGGATTCTCCTCAACGCCAACACGTTTTCCTATGCGCGCCGGGGCCACGCTGCTGCATTGGGTGCGGGGGCCGGATATGCGCGAGGCTTTGCAGCAGCTTGATCTTTTGCTTCTTTTCCATCAAGGGAAAAGAAGAAACCCCACCCAAGGAGAAAGAAAAAACTATAAAAGAAACTCTAATTAGATTCGATACTTAATGGAGAGATTTCCAAAATATCCTCAACAAAACGAAACGTCTCCTCCTTCACTTCGCCATAAGACTTCGACTTTCGGGGATTAGCCAATACATGATCGCCTGCTTCGGGAAAGGCAACTTTTCTCTTTTTGGTATCCTCAGTTCCCAATTGCTCATACATATCCAGCATGGCAGGAACTGAAACTACTTTGTCCTGATTTTCTTCATCCTTAAAGTAATAGCCTAAGAATAAAGGCGCTTTGACGGCCTGGAAGGTTTCGGGAGTCATGGTGTTATCCATGAGCACCACCAGTTGCTCAACAGCCTCCATCCGATATCTGTGGGTCCAGTATTTTTGGGTGTATTCATCGGCTTGAAATTCCCGATAATCTCCACCTGATACAGCTTTCGCCAGAGAAAGTCCCCAAGGCCAAACCAGTACTTCTCCACTGGTATCAAAGAGTTGGATGTTGGGGGAATAACAGATGAGGCCATCTACGGCTTCGGGATGATCGGCAGCCAGTTTCAATGCCAGGGTTCCTCCGGTAGAGGTACTCATAATGATGACTTTTTTGCCCAGCTTTTTCGCCATCCCTAAAGCAGCGATAGAAGTAAAGTAAACACTATCTGCCCGGTACTCTAGCATGGCATCTTCTCCAGCCAATCCATGTGCATGCAATCGCGCCAGATAAAGGTTCATCCCATATCTGCGGGCTACACTTTTGGCCATAGCTGCTCCTTCTTCCTGACTGGCACTAAATCCATGTAAGTAAAGCAGGCTGTATTCGGTCTGCTCATAATTTGTATCGGCCCAGATAATTCTTGCCTGATTATCGGGCTTGAGGTTTTTGTGGAAACGCTCAACGGCATTGAGGAACAGATTGAGGTTGTCCATAGGGACATCGACAGCTGGAATTTCCTGCTCAAATTTGGGAGTGTCGGGTCTGGGCCCAAGGGCAAAGATGAGTAGCATGAGCGCTAGTATTCCGAGGAACCATTTGAAATAACGCATAGGTTTGTTAGAGCTTTTATTTTTTATCTTTTCTATGGGTTCTTTTTGCCACTTTTTAGAAAAGCGCAGATCCTTCGCTTAGCTCAGGACTAAAGAATCGCAACGAAAAAGCCGAGCCTTCCCGCCTTTACATCCGCTGAGTTTTCATTGCATCCCCAGCGCGCCTTATTTGGGGCGTATTATTTTCAATTTACCAATTCCACTTCACGTTCTAAAAAATCTATCCCTAATAAACTGAGTTCATCGAGAATGGGATTGTAGATTTCGGGGATAACCGGTATTTGGACGCCCGCTACATTCATATTTCCCAACAAAAGTTGTTTGGCTGCTATAGCCATAGGAAGGCCGACCGTTTTGGCCATAGCGGTATGGAGCGAATCATCTCCCTTGACCACCATGTGAGATTGCACCCTGCGTTTTTTCCCCTGATCCATAAAGTCAAACAAGTGGAGCATAACGATCATGTCTTTATCCTCTTCTTCAAGGGTCCAGGACTTTTTCAGGATATGTTCTAAAATCTGCGCAGGTGTTCCTGTATCTAGTCCAATCAACTCCTCCTTAAATAGTCCCAGCCATTTCAATTTGAACATCTCTTCCCCATCCAGATCAAGGCCCATGTAGTGCGCCAGTTTTAATTCTACCGAATTGTGAGGATCATAGGAAAGAAAGGAATTGAGGAATTGGCGATGGGTCATTTTGTCTACCCCTTCCATTTCATACTTATCATCTGTTGCCCCCAATTGCACAAAAATATCCCAGGCTTTGCAAAAGCCTGGTCTCCTAAGGGTACCTCTATATAAGGTATTGATGCCTCTAAGTTTATATACATCCAGGTATTTGAGGGAGTCGCGATTGGCATAGCCTTCGAAATAGCCGTATTCTGGAATATGCAGCATTTCTATACGGCGAAAAAGTCGGTGGTAGGGGAAATATTTATAACGTCCTTCCTGAATAAACTTCACGATACCTTGCCCGGCAAGTACTACATTGCGTGGATTCCAGGTAAATTTGTATTCCCAGGGATTATCAAGGGTACTTTCAGGGGCAATTAATCCTCCGGTAAAGGTTTCAAATCCTTTTAGTTCTAAATGCTTGGCACGAATCTGATCCATGACACGCATAGCAGACATGTGATCTATACCGGGGTCAAGCCCACATTCCATCAAAAAGAGCAAGCCCTTTTCTCTGGCCTCTTTATCCATCTCCCTAATTTCCTCACTGACATAAGAAGCGGTAATAAAATGCTTGTGGTGCTTGAGGCAGGGTCGAGCTAGCAATCCATGAAAGCGAGCGGGCAACATAGAGATCACCAGGTCTACTTTACTCACCATCTCATCTGCTGCAGCTTCATTGTGGGCATCGAAAGTAAAGGCAGAACCATAGGGCGAGTCTCCGATCTTTTCTTTCGCCAGCTCAAGATTCAGGTCTCCTAATAGGATGCGCCAATCATGTTCCCGGCAAACTTTGAGCAAATAGTCGATAAGTGTGCTGGCCGACCGTCCGGCGCCTATAATTAGAATCTGCTTCATTGAAAAGAAAGTGTGATAAATACCAATAGTAAAACTAGTATTTAGAACGAAATAATCGCGGACTAGATGCTCCGCTTTTTCCACAATTTGCCTGAAAATACCAGAGAATAAAGAAGGCACTGCCATTATGACACTAACCCCCACTCAAAACCCGCCAAAATGACATACATTTTTGTCAATTTGTGCCAGCTTAGCAGCTTTTGGCACATGGCACTACAATTGATTCTCTATCCGATGTAATCAAAAACGTAAAACTTAAAAAAACAGATAGATATGAAATTGGCAGTAAGAAACAGAAGCAACGGATTCCCTACTTTCAACAGTATATTCAACGAAATCCTGAATGATGACTTTTTCAACGCCAGGCCCATCGCAAGCAATTTACCTGCTGTGAATATCAAGCAAAGCGAAACCGATTTTTCTCTGGAGCTTGCTATCCCCGGCCTTGGAAAAGATGATATCAAGATCTCCATAGATAAGGATATCCTGACCATCTCATCCGAAATTGAGAAAAAGGACGAGGAGAAAGATGAAAACGGAAAATATACCAGAAGAGAGTTTTCCTTTCATGCCTTTAAGCGCTCATTTACCCTGCCCGAGACTGTCGATACTGATAAAATCGGAGCAAAATTTGAGAACGGAGTATTGTACCTCCATCTCCCTAAAAGAGAAGAGGCCCTTCCCAAGCCTGCAAGGCAGATAGAAATCTCATAAGAGATTGATAAACAAACAAATACAAGTAGAAGAAGTGAGTAAAATAAAGCGGACGAGGGATTAGTGAAGTAGATTTGAGTTAAATGTGTTTCATGGTTGTGTGGTGTGCGGATATTGCTTAGGCAGTATCCGCATTTTTTCGTATCTTTGTGATCAGAATATTACACCCCCCTATCTTCTTTGCTCAAATCAGGACATGCGAACGCTTTATTTAATTGACGTATGAGCTTCAGAAAGATTATTGCCTCTCTCATCTTTACTATCCTAACTTCAAGTTCCCTCTACCCTACGATTTACACGGTTACCAATGTAGGTGATGCGGGTGCAGGTAGCCTTCGTGAGGCTATAACCCTAGCAAACACCGCCACGCCTGCTGCACTGGATACAATCGATTTTAATATTGGAGGAATTGGGACCAAAACGATTACCTTATTAACTGTCCTTCCAAATATTACAGATTCTGTATTCATAGACGGAAGTTCCGACCCGTCCTATGCCATTAATGCGCCTGTAATTGAAATAAATGCACAAAATTTATTTACCTGGGCCTTTTTCCTATCCAATACAGCCCCTGGCTCTCATATTAGAGGTATCATTGTAAACAGGTGTACTGCAAGCGGTATAGTAACCCTCGCAAACAACACTACAATTACTGCTTGTTTTGTTGGAACGGATGCTACGGGTCTTGCTGCTTCAGCGAATACCTCTGCTGGTATTGAAGCTCAAAATGTAGATAATGTAACTATTGGAGGTGCTAATGCAGGAGATGGAAACCTTATCTCCGGTAATGGAATGTATGGAATACGATTTACCAATGTTGATACCGCTTCTATCGTTAAAAACTTAATAGGTACTAATATTAGTGGTGATGCAGCTATTGCCAATGGGACGGGAATTAGCACTATTTTGAGTAATGTTATTGGCATAGGCGGAGGCACAGGTGCCACGAGAAATATTATTTCTGGCAATGGCGTCGGTATTGATCATTTAGGAAGCAAGTCTGAAATTCTGGGAAATTATATCGGCACAAATTTATCTGGCAATAGCGCCCTTCCCAATCTAACAAATGGCATCACCATTCAGGGAGATAGTAATTTAGTTGGAGGAACCCTACTTGGGCAAGGAAATCTCATTTCGGGCAACCTCAGTAATGGAGTCAGTATTACCTCTGCCAATTCTATTGCCAATCAAGTAATTGGAAATCGTATCGGCACCAATGCAACCGGTACAGGCCCCGTAGCAAATGCAGGAAATGGAGTTGACTTCAGCAATGGAGCCAAAAAGAATATCGTTGGGGGCAATACAGCAGCTGCACGTAACATCATTTCGGGCAATTCCTCCTCCGGTATAGGATTTAATGCAACAGATACCAATTATGTCTATGGAAACTTTATCGGTACAGATATCAATGGAACGGCTACAATTGGAAATGGAGCTTCCGGAATTGCAATAACAAGTGCTGAAAATACGATTATTGGAGATGCTACAGCCGCGGGTGCAAATGTTATCTCAGGAAATGGAACCAATGGCATCAGCATAGGCGGTGTAGGAGGAGACCTCACAATTATTAAGCATAATTACATAGGGACAGATCTATCTGGCCTTCTCAACCTCGCCAATACAGGCAGGGGAGTTCTGATAAATACAGGTGCTTTGGATACTGAAATTGGAGGGATAGCTGCAGGAGAAGGAAATTTCATTGCGAATAACTTACAGGGTGGAGTCGAAGTCAATGGAGCACCTACCCTTAGGCATAGTATCCTTAGCAATAGCATTTATGACCATCCGGTTCAGGGAATAAAGTTAAGTGGGGGAAACAACCTACAAGCAGCACCTGTTTTGACAGGATTTATCAATGGGGGCCCTACTTCTACCATCTCCGGAACGTTCAACAGTGCTCCTAACACTACCTATAGACTAGAATTTTTCACTAGCCCAACTAGTGCGCAAGGAAAGACCTTTATTGGGACCAGTACAATTGTTACAGATGGAACTGGAGCTTATGTGGTAAATGAAGTTTTTGCTGTTACAATTACAGCGGCAGAACCCGTTATCACATCTACTGCTACCGATCCTAATGGAAATACTTCTGCATTTGGAGTGGAAGCGGTATTGAGTCCCCAAGTCCTAAGCTTTACTGCTCGCGAAATCAGTGAGCAAGCCGTTGAGCTGGATTGGGTGTTGGAGGATAGTGAAGAGGAGATACTGTTTGAAGTTGAGCTTAGCAGGGATGGAAATACCTTTCAGAAAATTGGAGAGCAAGAGCAGTTTGAGTTGAATTCAGGTAAAAGACTATATAGGTTCAATACGGCCTCATTGCCGGGAGGCAGCTATTCGTTCCGACTCAAGCAGATTGGAAGCAACGGTCTTCAAAATTATAGCCCAGTGATTGTACTTGGGATTGAAGCACAAAGGCAGTTGCAGTTACGGATGCAAAATCCTGTGGGAGCCGATAGCCGCATCGAACTCCTGGTTGAAGAAGATCAATTCCTCCATCTTTCTTTGCAAGCTCTCAACGGACAAGAGGTCCGTCGGCTTTTCTCCGGCGAATTAAAAGCGGGACAGGTAGCTGAAATTTCTCTTATGAAAGAAGGAAGTCTTCCGTCAGGAATTTATCTCCTTACGCTAAGAGGCCCCAAAAGCCAACTGGTGAAAAAAATTATCATCGAATAAAAGGACAAGCATAAAAAAAGCCCGGCTCACATGAGTCGGGCTTTTTTTTTGAATTGCTTTTCTTATAAAACGACTACTGAATTTTCAGCATCTGCAAAGGGAGATGCTACGAATTTATCAGCTTCACCATCGTTTTCCCATTTTGATCCATCGATAAGGTACCTGAACTGGTACTCTTTGCCTTGTTCAAGTTCTACAGTAGTAGAAAAGTCTCCGCTTTTGAGGCTTTTCATCAATTCTGCACGTGTATCCCAGGAATTAAAGTCTCCTACCAGTGCGACTTCATTTGCAGCACCTACAACTTTCTTGGGGAGTTTGAAGGTTACTTTTACTACGGGCTTACTTTTCAGTACTTTCTTGCTAATACTCATTTGTGTCTATTGTTAAAAAGCGAATTATCAGTATTTATTTTAATAATAATTGCAAAATTAGTAATAATATTTTAACAAATTGTTAATTATTCTTCATTTTAATTGAAACAAAGATGAACGCAAATAAGTAGAAGTTCCACTCTATTTTTGGGAATTTAAAACATCCTAGCGGATACGGTCAACGGATTTGACCAAATCATCATCCTTCCGGATATATCTAGCCGCCAACCAGGCAAAAAGCACTGCAAGTACTGGGCCAGCAAAAGCAGGAAGAGGACTTGCATTTGCTCCGGACTGAGCCAGAAGCACTACACATAAAATTTCAACAAAAATCAAAATGATGCCAATGTAGGCCAGTTTGATTTGTTGAGGCCTGTTGTTGAATTTAAAGATTGTGTATAGGAGGAGGAGGGAAGAGATCACAATCATAGCAAAGAAACCTGTATGTAAGGCTTTGCTTCCGCTTTCAGCATGTTCAAAAAATTGAAGGTCAGCTTCGGTTCCTTCTGCATCAAACATCAAAGCATTTATTCTACCGCTACTTGACCCCAAATCAGATTGCCAAACAGGAAGGACCAGGACTGCAAGGTTTGCCAATACAGCCAGCACTAAAAAAATTGATTGTATTCTCTGGATCATTGCTAATTTTGTGAATCGTCGGCAAAGGTATGAAATTTATGCCAAAGGAAACTAGCATGCGGTATGTTTTGGATATCAGTTATAAAGGAACCCACTATGCAGGTTGGCAGGTTCAGAATAATGCATTTACTGTACAGGAAGAATTGGAAAAAGCGCTTTCAACTATACTGTCTCAAAAAATTTCAGTTTTAGGAGCAGGAAGAACCGATGCAGGCGTCCATGCTCGCCAACTCATCGTCCACTTCGACCTGGACCGCATCCCTCCCCAAAGTCTGCGTCATAGCCTCAATGGTATCCTTTCCCGCGACATCTCGGTCAATCATATCTACCAGGCCAATTCTCTCGAATTCCATGCACGCTTTGATGCGATAAGCAGGGCTTATATATACCAGTGTACTCGAAAAAAATCTCCTTTCCAACAGGAATATGCTTTATGGCTACGGCATGATCTGGACATGGATATAATCCAGCAAGCAACAAAAACCCTTCTGCTTCACGAAGATTTTGCCAGCTTCTGTAAATCACGTGCGGACAATAAAACCAATATCTGTCGGATTGATCATGCTTATTGGGAAGAGCAGGGAGAACTGTTACTATTTCATATTCAGGCAGATCGATTCCTGCGGGGAATGGTTAGAGGACTGGTTGGGACCCTCCTGGAAATTGGCAGGGGGAAACGACCTGCGGATGATATGCAAAGAATATTGCTCAAAAAAGATCGTAGAGCTGCTGGCCCCAGTGCGGAAGCATGTGGGTTATTTCTCACAGAAGTAAACTATCCAGAAGGGAGTTTTAGCGAGATTAACTATCCTTAACAGGCCTTATTCAAAGACCCATTCCTGACCTTCAGCATCCTCATCCTCGTCTCCCCGGGCCTCCTCTATGACAGGATCAGGCATAGCCAATACTCTTATATCACGGCCATCAATCGTCTCGCCATGCAGCTCTTCAATAGCTTCATCAGCCTCCGATTTATAGGGCATAGATACAATAGCAGAAAAACTATCTTTTTCAGGATCGGGATGTTTTCGTTTTACGCAAGAATCAACTTCCCCAAATTCTTCAAACAACTCACGCAATTCATCCTCGTCTGTGCTGCGGTCAAGGTTGTAAATGTAAATTTCCATAAAGCTGTAGGATAAAGCGGCTCCAATTCTGGCTCCATACTACCACTTGCAATATAAATTTTTCGAAGAAAATAATACTCAGATTTTTTTAAAAAGTTCAGCCTCCCAAGCAGAATTTAATCACAAGGCAAAAGAACCCATAACTCAGGCCGACCTGCCAAAACAGGCAAAGAGCGAGAAAGCAGATTGATTCCGGACCAGGAAAGAAAAACAGATAGATAAGCACTGTTCCAACCACCTTTAATATCCTTTTGGGTTTGCATATTTTGAACTCGCTCATCTTTTGTAGGAATGGGTTGGGTAATTCCCGCCAGGGCTCTTTTTTCATCCGGCAAATCTCTCAGTTGATAAGTAAGGGCAAAAGATTCACGTAATATATCGGCATCCGCACCTTTATAATAAGTCCATCGATCCACTTCATAAACTGCCTTTCGGCTCAACCATACCAGGGGACCAAATAAACTCAGGATCGAGAAAAGGCTAAAGTAGGCTATCGTGCTAAAGAGTGATTCGAAAGTCCCTATCGTTAAATCCCCCAAATATGCCGCGAGTATAAAGATCAGGGTATTCCAGAGAAATGCCATTAAAAATCCACGTCCATGTCCCTTACTCAAAATTGCACCATGCCTACGGGTCAACAACATTTCCAATACCTTTTCAGAATACTTTCCTTTCCAGTAAGTAGGCATCACCAATACCTCATTGCCCGGTACCCCACCAATACCCCCTGTAAAAGCTTTATCTGAATTTTCCAGATATAGAACCAATCGGCCCCTGTCATTCTCTGGTTTATCGGGGAAATGCGCCACGGCTCTCGCCATCCATACCTGCAAATTGCCGATCACAATCATTTGTATCGCAAACCAGCCCACAGCTCCCCATAAACCCAAGAGATCCGTAATCCCTAAAAGCGCCCAGGCATTGATTGCAAAATATAAAAGTTGGACACCCGCTCCGCGTACCCATTTCAGCAACCAGGGACCAAAATCCTCGATGCTTCTTCCATATTTTTTCGGCAATACATAGCCTCCCAATAAATCAAAGGGAAAACTTAAGAGAAACCATCCAAGCAGAAATAAAAAAATGTATTGAGAATCAGAAAAATCCCCAAAAGGCATCATAGCAATATAGAGGTTATCCCCGATAAGCAAGCCCAGCAATAAGAGGCTGATCACCCCCATATAAACCAGGCCCAGTAATCTTCTAGCGTCTCCGTAGCTTTTCATAGTATTTCATATACGTATGCTAAAGAAACAACGGAAAAAGGAGAAATGAAAAGGACATACAGTTGTTTCGAGTAGCTCCAATCCTAACTACACACTAAAACACCCATATCCCACTGCTCCCTCCTACAAGAAAACCTAAACACTAGAACACCTGAACACTTTTTCCTATTTTTGCCCCCCAATGAAAGAGCTGCAGGATATACGGATCTCGGATTATACCTACGAGTTGCCAGAGGAGCGGATCGCAAAGTTTCCGCTGGAGAAACGCGATGAATCCAAATTGCTGGCATATAGAAAGGGAAAGATTGAACATCACAGCTTCAAGGAGGTAGTTGATATCCTGACAAAGGATCACTTGCTGGTTTTTAATGATAGTAAGGTCATTCATGCGCGTATGGAATTTTTCCGCAAAACAGGTGCCCGGATCGAAATCCTCCTGCTAAATCCACATGAACCAGCAAGTGTAGAGCAGGCCATACAAGCGAATTCAACTTGTACCTGGAAATGTATAATAGGGCGTAAAAAGCGATGGAAGGAAGGAGAAATTTTGGAGAAAAGCCTGAAAATCAATGGGGAAGAAATTCTGATCAAAGCAGAATTATTGGATAGAGAGCGGGATTTGGTGAAATTGAGCTTTGAGGATGCCGGTATTCCCTTCGCAGAAATCCTGAGCCAAAGTGGAAATTTGCCTCTTCCCCCCTACCTCAAAAGAGAAGCCCAAGCCAGTGATGAAGAGCAATATCAAACCGTGTATGCCAAAACATCAGGAGCCGTAGCTGCCCCAACAGCTGGATTACATTTTACAGATCAGGTGCTTTCGGATTTGCAGAAAAAAGGGGTTAGCCAAGAATTCGTTACCCTCCATGTGAGTGCGGGCACTTTTCTTCCGGTTAAATCTGATGCTGTAGTAGATCATGATATGCATCGCGAGCAGTTTGTCCTCAAGCGCTCAAGCCTGTTGAAAATTCAAGATGCTATTGGGAAGATTGTTCTTGTCGGGACCACTTCCATGAGGGTGTTAGAAAGTCTGTATTGGCTGGGGTTACAAGTGCTGGAGAAAAAGGCGGAATTGGAAGCTAATCATCATTTTCATATCAAAAAAATGGAGGCTTATGAAAAGGATAAAATAGAGATTTCTGTGAAATCTGCCCTTGAAGCTATCCTACACTTTATGGATGCTCATGATCTCGATCGCTTATATGCATCTACCTCTATCCTCATCATGCCGGGCTATTCCTTTAAATTATCTCGGGGACTCATCACAAATTTTCATATGCCAGATACGACTTTGCTTCTGCTGGTGGCTGCATTGGTAGGGGAAGATTGGCAGAAGATATATCAAGCCGCTTTAGAAAATGAGTACAGATTCCTCAGTTATGGGGATAGTTCGATCCTTTTACCCTAAACCCAATGGAAG
>JBCBRM010000073.1:0-35572 GCA_039819665.1 Bacteroidota bacterium | reverse complement strand
CCTGCGTTGTGGGAGACCAATCTTCGAAGGCTAGCCTTCTCATTCTCCGTAAACTTATTATCCTCTATTTGCCATCCATCCAGATAGCTATTCACATTTGCGTCAAGGTCCAATTTGCCTTCTTCTACTAAGGTAAGGGCTGCTGAGGCCGCTACGGGCTTGCTAATCGACGCTGCTTGGAATAAGGTATTTACATTCACACTCCGGGAAGCCTCCTTGTCTGCATGACCATAGGCTTTGGCCCATTTGATCTCGCCTTCTTCAAAAAATGCAATACTGATTCCCGGAACCTTAAATTCGTCCATCCTTTCCTGTAAGGTAAATCTTTCCGGCTCTTCTCCTTCTATTATAACTCCTCCCAGGAGTTTGTTTTCCATGAACTGAATGGCTTCTGAATAATCTTTTTCCTGGACTTTGGCTTCTTGCTTACAGGATAGGGCAAGCAGTACCAGGCTGATAAATAGTAGTTTATATTGGCGCATAGTGAAGATTAAGTGTTAGAGTGTTTGAGTGTTTGAGTGTTTGAGTTTAGTATTTTTTCGCTATGTGTTTGAGAAAGTTTCAATTTTTGACTTTTTACTTGCTTCTAACATAAGCGTAGCCATTTGACTAAGAGTATGCGTACTTCAAAAATCTTCCTATTATTTCTTCAGAAGGGAAAAGATTATGCTTAAGCATGGTTTTTGGTACCTCGCTCTACTCTTTGAGTTAAAACATGTATGACCCGAGAAGGATTTCCTCGTAAAAGAAGTCTAAGCAAACAAAAGCATTACTTATAACTACTTTAGCTACCTATTAAAAATACTTTATTCTGGAAATACTATATGTTTAAAATATACTTCGGCCTTTTAATTGCTACTTTTTTCTGGGGAAATCAAATGCTCGCTCAGCAAAATTTTGTTGTGATACTTGCAGATGATTTGGGTTGGACGGGGACATCGGTTCAGATGCAGCTAAATGATCCTTACTCACAAAGTGATTTCTACTTCACTCCTAATTTAGAGGCACTGGCTCAGGATGGGATGATCTTTTCTCAGGCATATGCATCGGCTCCTAAATGCACACCTACCCGTGCAAGTTTGCTAACCGGAAAAACTACTGCCAGAACAAAAACAACTACTACCGGTGGAGGTTTGACAAGCGGAGAACTATTGATTCCGGCGGCAAATGATTCTCAAATAAAATCAGCTGATACAACTATTGCAGAGTGGTTGAAAAGTACCGGTTTGAATTATCGTACGGCGCATTATGGGAAGTGGCATTTGAGTAATGGGGGGCCTGATTCTCATGGCTTTGACGAAAGTGATGGTAATACTGCAAATGGTGATGGGGATACAGGAAATACAGTTGCACAAAATGACCCCAAGCGAATCTTTGAGATTACCAATAAGGCCATAAACTTCATCCAGGCAGCCAAAAATGATGGAGTCCCCTTCTATGTTCAATTGTCCCATTATGCCGTTCACTCAGGTATAGAGGCCCAACAATCAACCCTAAATCTCTACAATGATCCCAATAGTCGTCCGCCTGGAAGCACACATACTGATCCTGAATATGCTGCTATGACGGAGGATTTGGATACAGGTATCGGCATGCTGTTACAAGAGCTAAGCAATTTGGGGCTGGATGGAAATACCTATGTGATTTTTACCTCAGATAATGGGGCGGCTGCAGGCATGTCTTCCAATGCGCCTCTTAGTCGTGGCAAGACATTTATTTATGAGGGAGGTATTCGAATCCCATTTATTGTTAAGGGACCAAACGTTCCTGCCAATAGCAGAAACAATCTGCCCATAGTTTTATATGACCTTTTCCCAACTCTCGCAAATCTGATTGGAACAAATCAGCCTTTGCCTATGCTTATTGATGGAAAAGATTTCTCAGCTTCTTTAACGGGAGGAAATCCTGATCCTCCCAAGCCCATGTATTTCCATTCTCCTCATTATGAAAATAATCCTACCAAGACTCCACGTTCATCCGTTATTGAAGGCTCCTATAAGATGATTGCGGAATACGAAACAGGCAATTTTTATCTCTATGATCTGTTAACTGATATAGAAGAGGGCATCGATCTTTCTACTTCACTTTCTGCCAACGAGTATGATCTCAGGGTCAAGCTTCGAAACCACCTCAGGGATGTCAGTGCCCGAATGCCTGCTCTCGACCCTAGCCACCCCAATTTCTCCGGATCGGGCAATGATGTCGATGATGATGGCCTGGATGATGATTGGGAATTTGTAAACATGCTCACTTACACCTACGGCCCAAATGATGACCCTGATAATGATGGTATCAGTAATATAGATGAATTCAATAATGGCAGTGATCCCTATTCATTAACTACTTCCATTAATGAGCTGCTGAGCCATGACGCGATTTATGTTTATCCTAATCCTGCCCAGACTTTTATACAGTTGGAGATAGGGGAAAATGAACCCCAATTTCTTTTTTATCGCTTGCTGGATTTACAAGGGAGAACACTAATAAAGGGCGAACAATTTGAGTCCGAAATTTCAGTCGAAAGACTTAATCCCGGTCATTATATGTTACAATTAGGCTTTGAAGGAGGGCAGTTGCATCGGATGATTGTTGTTGAGTAGTGGTAATTCCTACCTAGTTGTCATTGCAAGGCGGAACCTCCGGCGAAGCAATCTCCTTGACTTTGAATAATTATTGGGTTACTAGGGGATTGTTTCGCCTGTATAACAGGCTAGCAAAGATATGCTGTAGGAGGAAATAAAATGCAGAACAAGGAACATGGAATGGAGAATTAAGAAGTGGACATTGCAAATGCAACTCATAAAACTACTTCTGCCTTCCTTGATCCTTGTTCTTCAATCTGCAATCCCTTTTTTAATACAAAAAAAGGATCTCCTATGAGATCCTTTATGTACACGTCGTCGAGATTATAAGCTGGAACACAGCTTATGGCGCCTTCTTTAATAACTGATGAATCTCCTGTTTCCAGTTTTGCCAGGTCTCAGGAGTTTGGACCCCATCAGTGAAAGCGTCCATAAGGGGTGTTCTACTCGTGTTTTGCTTATTAGGGTTAATGAATGATGAATGGGTTAGACTTGCTATCGAGTTATCCTGTGGTTTGTTGTTGTAATCGGGACCTACGAGGGTCATGGCTCTTTCTGATCTTTTTTCCAACTCCTTGACCCCCATTGCTTTCCAGGTAAGGAAGAGTAAGAGGAAGCTAGAGAGAAGGATCAGATTTTTCATTTTAGCTGATTTTTATACTGTTTTCATAAGGATAAGGCAGCCAATTCCTTTTTGTACTCATGTTTTTTAAATTTTTTTAAAAAAAGTTGAAATCCGAGCTTTCAACTATTCTCGTATATTGAGAAAAAGTCCTTGAAGCATGCCCCAATCCAATGATTACCACTTTAATACCTATTGGTTATTAGAAGCCAAAGAGGAAGAAATATTTAGCATTCTTGATAAACCCAGCCAATTAACTCGATGGTGGCCTTCAGTTTACCTGGATTTGAAAATAGTGGAGGAGGGACCAGTTGTGGGTATGAAGCAATTAGTAAATGTCTATACCAAAGGGTTTCTGCCTTATACTATTAAGTGGAGCTTTCGGTCAACAGAAAAAGTTTTTCCCCATCGGCTTAAATTGGAAGCTTTTGGTGATTTAGAAGGAAAAGGCATTTGGAATATCAAGCAAAAAAGTGGTTCTAAATTTTGTGAGGTTCATTACGATTGGAGAATAAAAGCGGAAAAGCCTTTATTTCGAAGCTTCTCCTTTATTCTAAAACCTATTTTTAAATTTAATCATGAATGGGCCATGCATAGAGGTGAGAAAAGTATCAAACTCGAATTGTTGAGACAAAGAGCTGCCAATGAAGAAGAAAAATCAAAAATAGGTCGAGCCCCTGGCCCAACTTTCCCACACAACTTCTTAAAGAATAAGGTCTTTTAGCAAATCTATTCCTTTATTTTTTAGGCTATCTCCCTTTTTCCAATCTTCCAGACTTAGCTCGATAGGTATATCTGGCTCGATTCCATAGCCTACAAATTCGCGGGAATCCGGATAGGTACACTTACGCGCACAAATCCTAGCCATGCCTCCGCCCGGAAGTTTGAAGAAAACTGCGGCTCCTGTACTTCCACAAGTTTTACTGCCCATTATTTTTCCACGATTTAGGCTTTGAAAAGAAACCAGAAAGTCTTCACTGGAAGAGGCAGTATCTGGACTTGTCAAAACGAGGATAGGGACTAATAACTTCTGTGCTTGCTGGTCGTTTATATAGGGCCGGTTTTCTTCCAGCTCCCAGACCCGACCCTGATAATATTTCATGAATAAAACTTGATCTGCTTCTGTCGGTTTCCAATCTGTATGGGGTTGAAAGGCTAAGAATGAACCCAGGGCTTTGTGGCTGGGTAGATGTTTCCTTGTACTTCCCTGGACTTTTGGGATAAGTTGGGCTTCTGTGAAATATTTGAGAATCTCCCGCGCTATTTGGCTATTTCCGCCCAGATTATATCGTAAGTCCAGCAATATGGCATTGGAGGAATAGAGTAAGGGGATTTGCTTACGAAAGGCATCAAGAACTGCTTCGCTGTTGAAGTTGTTGATCTGAAGATGCGCTATACCTTCTGCAGTAAATTCGCAGGCGACATCCTGAGCTTTTTTGAATGGGTTACGAATCCAGTTTGTAGATTCTATTTTTCCCTGAATCCCCTCCCAATTTCCTGTCCGGCCTTCGTGTTCAAATTCTATTTGGATTTTTTCGCCTATTCTCCCTTTCAGCAAATCCTGAGTCGCCCAATATTGCTGACTATGAGGGGCCGATGCAGAAGTGAAGGGCAAGACTTCTGCTTCTAAATATTCTTTCGTCTCCTTTCCATTTATCCTAAGGAGCTCAGCAAATAGGGGAAGTTCTTGCTCCAGGGATTTGTCTAGATTGACGAAATAAAATTTCTCCCGGATTTTCTCGATCTGAATGGGAGGTGATACAATCTCTTCATTTAGGTGTGGGGGAAAGTAAATGCTGCTATGCGCATCTTCGAGGAGAGCCGTAAACTGTTGGAGTAAACGATAATAGGTGTATAGATCTTCTGCTTCGATTACTTTGGGTAGAAAGTCTTGATATGCTGCCTCCCAATCTAAATCTGGTACCTGATCAAAATGGGCGAAGTTATAATTAGCCTCCTGCCAGATTTTTGAGAGGCCGAGGATTCGATCTTCTATAGATAGTTGCACTTCGCTCATTTATTCAATCAGCTGGTCCGAAACTCGTTTAAAGCCATCGATGCGAATTTGCTGATCCTTGATTTCTACGATGGAAAAGCTGTTGTTTTCCAAACCCTCATAATCCACCATAGCCAATTGGGTGATGTAGTGAATGCCATTGATTTTGCTGTGCTCTTCCGCATGCACATGACCCTGAAATACCACCATGACTTTTTGTGAGGCTTCCAGAATTTCCTGAACGGCTGCGAAATTATTTACATGGTATTGATTCTCATTTCGTCGAAATTCGTAAAGCGGATGATGGCAGAATACTATGCTAGGTAGTTCAGTTTGTGCCAAATCATCTTTAAACCAATCCAGTTGTTCTTGCGGAATGTTGGGATCCTGCCAGTCTGCTCCTTCAGCATAATACTGGTCGCTGCCATCTTTGTGGTAATTGGCATCCAGTACCACACAATGAAAGCCTTTTATGTCAAAAGAGTAATAGCTTTGGGTTTTGGGAATGCCGGTATTCTCTACATGTTGGAGGAAATCTGCTTTGGTAATGCTATCCACGTCATGATTACCGATGGCATGAAAGGTCGGTCCTTGGAATCCTTGGAAAACGGCTTCTATTTCGTCTAGAAAACCCAGGGTCTCTTCTCGATCTGGGCTATTCCCCTCGTCCTTAAAGTCCCCTAAATGCAGGAGAAAATCTACCTGCTCCTCATTCATAATCCGCACAGCTTCCTCTGTTTTTGCCAGAGACTGATCGTAGCGACGATTTTTCCAGTCATCCTTTTGTGCATAATGGGAATCAGCCAATAAGCCAAAACGCAAACTCTCTTTCGAGGGCTTACAGGCTAGGGCAGGTACAACTAATAGACTTGTGCTATACATAGCAGACAATTTTATAAATTTCCTGCGATTGAGGGCATAGGAAAGCCCAAAGGAAGATGAGTTGTCGAAGGTATTTTGCATATCAACTTTTGCGCTTATCTTTTCGGGTCTAGAGATATATGGGTCTTTACATGAGAATAGCAGCATTTCGGTCTCTGACTAAATATAGCCTACTTTATAATAATATTTGAATAGGAAATACATATATGTATGTTTGAGCTGAATTGATCGATCTATGAAGCCACTTTTTCTTCATGTTTGGAACTACAGCAAAGAACAGTTTCGTTGGCAACTATATCTCCCCATCGGCATTTTTCTTTTCGTGATCTTTAGCTTCAACTACAGCCTGGATTTTGAGGACGCGTACATTGATACGATCAGAAACTATCCAGGCAGAGCTTTGGCCTATACGACTTTTTTGGTCATCCCCTTCTTATTTGCCGCCTTTTGTATTGCAAAAGTTAAAAAAGCTGATTTTTTAGGAAAAAAGGAGTTCTGGCTAAAAGTAATTATAGCCTTTACAGCTTTAGGGCTTTATCGAGCAATTGCTTTAGAAGGAGTCTTTTGCCAATGGTTGGAAATGGACGGATGTCGATTTGTATGGAGGGTTTTAAGAAGATTTAACCGCTTGTTTCTATTCTTTATTCCTCTGCTGATTTTTTGGCCAAAAGATAAACAACATCTCAATTCCTTTTATGGGATGAAGTTTAAGTGGGAAAGTTTCAAAATGTATTTCCCACTGCTGGGCATTATGATATTTGTCATTGGACTAGCAAGTTTTGCCGAGCAATTCCAAAATTATTATCCCCTTTATGCAAAGAGTGGTTCTGCTCGATTTATAAAAGAGACTGGTATTCCGGAATGGCTTGCCGTTTTGATTTTTGAAAGTGCCTATGGGTTCAATTACCTTTCTATTGAATTCTTCTTTCGAGGATTTCTCATTTATAGTTTTGTTCGGTTATTGGGCCCTGAGGTGGTCCTGCCTATGGTATGTACCTATGCGGCTCTACATTTTGGAAAACCCTTTCTGGAAGCCTTTTCTTCCATATTCGGGGGCTATATTTTAGGGGTGCTTGCCTTACGTACAGAAAATATTTGGGGGGGTGTTTTGCTCCATGCAGGGATTGCTTTGCTGATGGAATTTTTTGCCTGGATACATTAAAAAGGGTCCGGACTGAACATGGCGAGCCCGGACCAATAAGCAAAATATTAGCTATCAAGCTTCTGCTGTTTGTAAAGAAGTCTTAACCTCATCTTTCGCATACAATAATTGGCGGATGCTCACCAGGTGGCAAAACAGTACTGCCGGAGCAACAAAAGCCGGTAGCCAAACAAACGGAAAATACAGGATGGCAATATTAGGCTGATCAAAGGCAAACTGCTGAAAAGGAAATGGAGCTGAAAGCAATGCATTAACAATGATGAAAAGCAATAAGCCCAGTCCCAGGAAATTCCAGAGCAGCAATAGATTTCTGTTCATCTTTCCTTTTTGTATGCCGAAATAGGCGACAAATGGTGCTGTAATTCCTCCAATGATATCAAAATTCCTTCCGGCGAAAGTCATGAGTTCAGGAATTACCTCACTCAAAGCAAGCCAATACAAAACAAATTCGACAGGGATTCTAATAATCGATAACCAGGTCATGGCTTCCAAATCCAGACTATCCAGATAGGCTTTCCCCTTCTTACTATTGAAGAGATAGACAATTACAAGTATTATCGGACCAAATATCACCAAGAATCTGGGGGGGATATCCTGGGTATGAAGGTGATAAAATCCATTCATTCCCAATAAAGCATGAGCAATTAACCAAAGGCTAATCCCTCCAATAATGTTGTTCCTCAATCTTTTATGTATGCCAGATTTGGTCTGTACCCAATAGAATAGAATCAGGCTAGCAACTGTTGTCAGAATGAAACTGACGGGAATATAAGAGGGCAAATTTTCTAACATGATGTGGTGTTTATTATTAGTTGTATATACAAGTATAAGGGAAAATTTTTATACTTTAATTTCTTCCATGTTTGAACGAATAGCTTCTGTAATGATATCAATTTGTTGAAGATTAAAACTACCCAGGATCTCCTGAACTTTAGTGTGAAGGTTTTCCCAAACAGGTGCAATTTCATCCACAAGTTCATAGCCCTCGTCTGACAAACTGAGTACTGAGCTTCTCGAATCTTCTCCCTTATTAATTTCAACCCATTTCTTCTCCATGAGTTTTTTTAAGTCCCTGCTCATCGTAGAAGCATCTAAAACCAATAAATCAGCTACTGTTTTTTGATTAATACCTGGGTTCTTACCTATGATAAAGAGAATGGAAAGCATACTCCCCCGTAAGCCAAAGGGATTGATCTTTTGCTGGTAAGCTGTATTGATCATGCGGTGTAAGCGTCTAAGACGAGCATTTACACAGCTGGCAGGATTAATTCTGTCAAAATTGGGCGTAACTACTCTTTTATCTTTGCTCATGAAACAAAGATAGATAAAATGCTTGTATATGCAAGTAATTCCTAGGGGCTTTGAACAAAGTTGCGGAAGTTCTCTTCGATCATTCCTTTGGTCCACATCTCATCATGAACCAAAAGCTTGTAGCGCAAACGGGTGGGTTTTCCCTTGACAAAAAAGACGGAATGCTTGCCCGGCCAAGCAGGATTTTGCATGCTATTTTTCTTTCTAAGAATCCATCCTTGAAAGGGAGAGGGGTTATTGGGGTGATTCATAAGAGTTACCCTACTTTGAATAGTAGCATCAGGAGCAAAAGTTCCATGAAAACTCATCCAGTCTCCTGCTTCTACTGCCGTATTTTTAGCTTCTACTTCTCCTTGTTTGGCGTGAAAACTAATGTCCTCCGGGAGCCGTAGACGGGCTGAGAATCCTCCATAGCCTTTTTCATCATTGGAGCCTCCCAATTTACTTCCCAAATAATTTGCGGTAATGGAAATGTCAAATTCAATATCGATTGCATCCGATCTTTCCCCATTGATTTTAATTATGGTTTTCTCCAGAAATAGCTTTTCCTCCTTACTTCTGGAAGGGTGCATTCCTAGCCAGTAGATGGTGGCATGTATTTCCAGGCTACTTCCCATGTTTTTCGTTTTGAGTTTGGCTACATCCCATTTTACTCCTCTGCAATCCCATTGATCGGCAATCCACTGATCTTCGACTATCATTTGATGCCATGCCCAGAAGATTCCTCTTTGGTGAAGATGGTCTTCGGGAAAGTCCTCTGTCAGAATCTCGCCATTTAAGCCATATAGTGGATGAATATAATTGGCCCTGGGAAATTGCCCATCCAGGCTTTTAGTTTTAGTTTGATAAAAAAATATAGCTTTTCCATCTCTGTATACTTCAAGCCCTTCAGAGGTGGATTTAGTGTAAAGTCCGATGGATTCCTGAGCTGAAAGGGAAGATAATGCGAAAATGAAGGAAAGGAAGAAAACGTGAATGTTTTGAATATTTCGGGTCATATGAGTCTAAAATTTTTCCCTAAAAAAATGAGCCGCTTTCCATGCTGCGCTGAATGAGGGATGCCTGCTGCACCAAACCCTGTATGCAAATATATACCCCATCATCTTGTAATTGAACAGCTGCAAGTGCCATGCCGAGATTTATGGCTGCATCCGAATTACTAAAGCGTTCCGGCCGCATAGCTCCAGTAAGGACAACGCATCGCTTTTTTAGTTGACTCTCCAGATACCGTGCTGTCTCAATTAAGGTATCCGTTCCGTGGGTAATGATAATTCTGCCTTCCTTTCTCCCTTTGATAAGTTGAACTAATTTCTGGCGATCCTCTTCCGTGATGTCAAGACTATCTTTTTGGAAAGCTGTGATGATTTCGTATTCGAGCTGCATATCAAGTTTCTCCAAAATACGTTTCGTTGCAGGCTCCCCAAATTCAAAGGCGTAGCCGCTCTGTTTTTTGGGATAATCTTTATCAATAGTACCACCAGTTTGGATGAAGAGGATTTTCATATAAAGCTACAACTCTTGTTCTTTACTTGCGGCCCTCCCATTTTTCGATGAAACAGGGACGGTTTACTTTGTTTGGAGGGCTTCTGGAAAGATAAGAAGAATCTCCTTTATCCAGCTATTCCAAAACCTGCGAACTCAATGCCAATCCCTGAATGGTAACTGATTCCTCTTCTATTATACAGTTTTGCCAGAGATGAAGGTAAATACTCACTTCAGATTCGGCTTTCCTCTTCATAGCAATGAGATCTGAGAAATCGGTTTCCAATTCTAAAAAGCTAAGAGCCACAAGCTCCTTATGATCCTCAAATAAATCCTTTAAATTCGGATAGGACATCCTCCTCAGCCTGTCAAAGACCTCAAATTGCCCCCATTCATAAGGATCTTCCTTCTTTTCCTCAACCACAAATGGATCATAAGCATGAGTAAATATTTTCAGAAATAGATCTTTTTTCAGCCAAATCTCAATGGGGTATTTGTGAAAGTCTGGATTGTCCAGATTTCTTTGTTGTCCACGATTCATATAAGAGGTGGAAACAAATTCGGTCTCTTTCAGCTCTCTCCCATTGATTGTCCATTTGATCAAGCAAGTAATTGATGTGTCAAGGGCTTTCATCTCAGATACAGCTTCTATTTTGTAAAAGGCTCACCAAATAAGCTTAAATTTCCTAACTTGATACTACAAATAACTACTACGAATAACATGAACAGACAATTATATCGGCTGGTCTATCTACTTTTATTAGCCCTGATTTTCGCTTCTTGCCGTAGTTCTCAGCCTACGGGAGAAAAAATTTCTTCGTTTTCGATCTATGAAAATGAATCAGGGAATTCCTACCTCATAAGAACTGAAGAGAGTAAAGCTGCTCTTTTGGTTCATGAAATGAAAGAAGAATCTCGTCCCTATCTCCATTCTCTACAGTTCCCCGGCTCTCAAAAGTTTTTAGCCGAAAATGAGGGTCTATTCTGGGCTTTCTCCAATCTAAATGGCCGAAATTACCTCGAACAAAATGGGCCGGGGTATTGGAAAAAAGTTTCCAGTGAAATTTTGGAGAAAGAAGGGGAACAGGTCAAATGGCAGCTTATTTATCAATATCTGAATGAAGCAGGAGAAGGAATCATGGAAGAAAGCCAGATATGGACCATGAGTGCCTTGGGTGAGAAGATAAGTCTTGATCTGGAATGGGAAGGCAAAGCTCTGACGGATGTAGAGATTGGGAGTTCAAGTGACAATGGTCTTTTCTTTTCACATATCGTAGGAGAAAAACAGATTGTAAATGCAGCTCGCCAAAGAAATGCACAAGCCAATGGAAAGCGAGCTATGTGGATTGATTTGAGTTTGGATAATTCTGAAAGTCCTTTTCATGTAGCACTTTTCGACCATCCCTCCAATGCAGACTTCCCACAAGCCTGGACCGTAAGCCAGGGAGGATTAGGAAGTGGAAGTATGAGCCAAAAAGGACGTGCCTTACAAAAAGGAGAGTCTGTTTTATATCAACATGAATTGTTGTTCTACAAAGGGCGCCTGGATGATATCACAATGACCGATGATTGGAATAGCTTTATTGGAGAGGAGGGGATGTATACAGGAGTAGCCCTCTGGAAGTTGGCACAAGAAGAAGGTCGAAATGCCAAGTTTCTCACTCCTCAGGAAGCGGTGGATAATATGACGATCAGGGATGGGTTTGGGGTAAATGTATGGGCTTCTGAACCGATGATTACTCAACCAATGGCATTTTGCTGGGATGATAAGGGGCGATTGTGGATAGCAGAAAATCGTGATTATGAAAATAGGAAAGAAGGCTTTTCAAACTTTGGGAACAGTCGTATCCTTATTCTTGAAGATACAGATAAAGATGGGGTAGCGGATGTAAAGAAGGTATTTCTTGAAGGTATTCCTTTTCCTTCTGCGATTGCCGTAGGGTTTGATGGTTTATTTCTGGGAGCTCCTCCCAACTTTATGTTTATTCCTGATGCTGATCAGGATGATAAAGCGGATGAAGACGATATTAAAATCCTTCGTACTGGCTGGGGAATTCGAGATCGACATGAAACCCTAAATAGTCTACACTGGGGGCCTGATGGATGGATATATGGATTGGAAGGATTCGCGACTCCTTCCCGAATTCGAAAACCTGAGGGAGATGGGAAAATCTATAAACACAAGGATCCCTTTCCCGACGATATATTTGATAAAGAGGGCGTCGATATCAATGGAGGCGTTTGGCGTTATCATCCTACCAAAGATATTTTTGAAGTAGTTTCTCATGGTTTCAGCAATCCCTGGGGCATAGACTATGACGCTAAGGGGCAGTTGTTTATCACTGCATGTGTTATACCACACCTCTTTCACGTCATTCCTGGGGGCATATACCATCGTCAGGGAGGCCGGCATTTCAATCCCTATGTATATCAGGATATAAAAACCATAGTAGATCACAGGCATAGGTCTGCGCACGGCGGTGCGAGGGTTTATCAATCAGATGCCTTTCCTGAAGAGCAAAAGGGACGGATTTTTATGGCGAATATCCATGAACATGCCGTTTTATCAGATATTTTTCACCGAAATGGATCGGGCTTTATAGCCAGTGATGGAGAAGATTTCATGATGGCAAATAATGCTCAGTGGATAGGATTCAGTTTGGAAATAGGTCCGGATGGGAACCTATACGTGCTGGATTGGCATGATGCAGATATCTGCGGCAACTCGGTTCAGCAAAAAGAAACCGGACGAATATTCCGCATTTTTCCAGAAGAATCTCAAGCCAAAAACTGGGAAGGTAGATACGCGGATTTAAGTACCCTGAATGATGAACAGTTGGTGGATTTACAACTAAGCGAAAGTGATTGGCATACTAGAAGGGCCCGGGTAATTCTCCAGTATAGAGGCAGCAAGGAAGGTATATCAAAAAAAGCCAAAGAAAAGCTTCAGGATATGCTTTGGAACAACCTGAATGGAGATTACAGATTGAAGGCCCTATGGACCCTGCACGTGAGTCAGGCATTCAGGGATAATGATTTAGCTAAGGCTTTGGAGGATAAAGATGAATACATCAGGGCCTGGGCAATCCAGTTTTTGACGGAGGATAAGCAGATTGAAGAGGAAATGTCGAAAAAACTGATCGATATGGCAGCTAAGGATCCATCAGCTGTTGTAAGGCTTTATTTGGCTTCAGCTATGCAAAGGGTGGATACGGAAACAGCCTGGAGGCTGGCTACCAATCTACTCAGTCGAGATCTGGATAATGCAGATCACAATATCCCCTTGATGACCTGGTTCGGTCTAGAACCTTTAGTCAATGATAATTTCGCGCGCTCGATGTCTTTGGCACTCAATAGCAAGAATCCGATGATTAGCCAGTTTATCAGTAGAAGATTGGTGGATGGAGATCATCAGGATAAGTTGATCGTTTCGCTACATGCAAATTCCTCCAATACCGAAGCTATCCTAACGGGTATGCAAAAAGCCCTGGAGGGCCGTTCTGATGTCAAGGAACCTAATCCCTGGGCTGCTACAAGAGATAGATTGAGAATCAATCCCGCATATAAGGATCTCGTTCAGGATATTTCCCGTTTATTTGGAAGTGCAGAAGCTGCCAAAGCTTATATGAATGTTCTGACAGATCAGACAGCATCTACAGAAGATCGGCAAAAAGCTTTAAGAGGTCTGGCAAGCCAAAAATGGGCTGAACTACCGGAAGTTTTGCCAGAGTTGATGAAAGAGCAGCAAATGAGAATTGAAGCCATTCGCGCCCTTGCTCAATATGAAGATTATAATCTGGGACTCGAATTGATAACAGAGTATCCTGCTTTTTCGACAGAAGAAAAATCTGAGATCGTGCAAACCATGGCGACTCGTCGAATGTATGCCAATATGCTAACTGAAGCCATCAAAAAAGAACATGTGCCTCGCAAAGATATTCCTGCATATGTGGCGAGACAATTGAGGAGAGTGATGGGTAATGGCTTTGTAGAAGTTTGGGGGCCCATAGATCAGTTGGCAGAGAATACCCAATCCGAAATCGCTCGATACACAAGCATGCTAAGCGAAGATGTCCTCAGTGCTGCTTCTGCATCTAATGGGAAAGCCCACTTTACCAATAATTGTGGAGCCTGTCATATTTTGGATGGGGAAGGTGGCAAAATAGGCCCGGATTTAACAGGAGCCAATCGAGGAAGTATCGATTATTTGCTTTACAATATCCTGGATCCTAATGGCGATATTCAGGACGACTATAAAATGGAAGTTGTAACGACCCGAGATGGCAGAACCTATTTAGGGAATATTGCTAAAGAAAATGATCGTCAGCTGGTCATGAGAATCGTTGGGCAGGAGGAATTGATTGTGAATAAAGCAGATATTCAAAGTCGAGAAAGTTCGGAGGTTTCCATGATGCCGCAAGGATTGTTTCAGACGCTTTCAGATGAAGAAGTAGCTGACTTGATCAAATATTTGATGGTTGCTGGAAATGCAGAAGCAGTTCTTAGCGACTAGATACTGAAAAGAGATTTGATTCGGTTGGATTGCCGGCGAGAAACTTCGACTTCTTCCCCGCTTTTCAATCGAATCTTTAGTTTTCCATTGAACCAGGAATCCAGTTTATCAATATGGTTGAGATTAATGATCTGTTGGCGGTTTACCCGGAAGAATATTTCTGGGTCTAAAACCCCTTCCAGATAGTTGAGGGATTTATGGATCATGGGTTTTCCCCCTTCAAAATATACTTTGGAGTAATTACCTACAGACTCAAACATCCGAATCTCCCCCAGTTTAAGGAACCAACACTTTTCTCCATCCTTCACAAAAACCTGCTTATCTATACTTAGTTTTTTTGAAGCTTCCGTGGATGATAAATCCAATTTTTCTAATGCCTTTTCCAATCGATCCTTTTTTATGGGTTTCAACAGGTAATCTATGGCATTGTATTCAAAGGATTTAATGGCATATTCATCATAGGCAGTAGTGAAAATTACTTTGGGTAACTCATGCAAACTTTCCAAAAACTCAAACCCATTCTGTCCCGGCAAATGAATATCCAGAAATATTAAATCCGGATCTTCCTTTAGTAATAAATCTTTCCCCTGCTCAGCATCTTCCGCTTCAAATATCTCACTAAAAATCCCTATGTCAGCCAGCATAGTAATAAGTTCCTGACGTGCCAGCCGAGAGTCTTCTATGACCAAGCAAGTACTCATGATAAAGGAATATTTAATCGTGCTACCACAAATTCTTTCTCTTCATACATATCAAATTTTGCTTTGCCATTGTAGATGAGATCCAGGCGACGGGAGATGTTTTCCAAACCTACTCCTAATTTCTCTCCCAGTTTGGCAGATCTTTCAAAGCTTCCCGTATTTTTCACAGATATATCCATATTGCGATCGATCTTAGAAATGTCAATCAGGATGCTTCCTCCTTCCTTATTTTGAGAAATACCATGTTTGACAGCATTTTCTACCAGCAATTGGAGGATCATAGGAGGAATTTTGATCTCCCCCAGACCCTGAGAAACAGAGAACTCATAGGCTAACTTATCCTCAAATTGAATGGAAAGCAGTTCCAGATATTGATTGACGATCTCCAGTTCCTCTTCCAAATCAACTTTTGCCTGATCTGTATGCTTGAGCGAATAACGGAAGAGGTCGGAGAAATTTATGAGCATATCCCTCGCTTTATCTGGATCCTCCAGAATCAGGGCCCGGATATTATTGAGGGCATTAAAGACGAAATGGGGATTGATTTGAGATTTGAGAGAGCCTAATTGAGCATCCTTCATTTCGGCAGCCAGTTTCCATTTCTCTATCTCGGCGGTATTCCAATTATTAAAGTAGTGAATCCAGAAATAGATGAGGTTCCAAAGGCCCATTACCAGAGAGAATACGAAAAAATTGGAGAGAAAGCCGGGTAAACTAAAAGGTGTTTCAGGGATAAGTAGCTTGTGCACACCGAAGACCGTAATCAAAAAGGCAATGGTCAGGATTAAGGTAGATACTATGATCAGGAGGATGATCTGTCTGAAATTCCATTTGTTCCAGGCAATATTCTTGATCAGGAAGCGGTAAATAGAAGTGAGGATGAAACCTGCTACGAAAGGCAAAATGGCATTGCTCAGCATGTAGTTCCAGGGTACGCCGGCAATATACTGTACTCCAAAATTTGAAATACCGATTGCCCCCCAACCTGAGATTTGTGAAAGCCAAAAGTTTCTGTCGCCTGTCTGAATCATAATTACTGCCAACAAATATAAGCGGGATAAAATAATATCCCTCTCCTTTTAACTATTGTTTAACCACCCAATCGGATATAAAATCAAGGGCTTCCTGATTGAAAGTCTCCTCGATTTTTCCATACTCAGCTGGAGCGCCAGTTTCTGATTTTTGAAAAAGATGGTTTAGGGAAGCAAATTCTTTGATAACTACTTCTTCATTCCCGGCTTTCTTTAGGCTTTTTTTAATCCCTGCTAAATTCTCTTTTGAAGGTACCTGCAAATCCTTTCCTCCATTTACGGCTAAAACCGGACAATTTACTTTAGAGAGAAAATCATCAGGCTCAAAGGCCATGAAATAGCGAAACCAGGGAGAAAGGAGAGAAGCTGATTGCCGTTTTATAAAAGCATCCTTATCTGGTATACTTTCCTGATCTTCTTTACTCATAGCAGCAAATGCTTCATTGAATATTTCTTTTAGCTTGGTTTTGATCTCCTCTGTGCTTGCTTCCTGATTTTCATTGAGCATTTGATAAGCCAATCCCATAACACGCGTGTTTTCTTTTCTGACCTTTGCGTCTATACCATTTGCTTTTGAAATCAGATTACTTTGCATCAAGAGCAATTCCGGAATTTCAATTCCCGGTCCGGCGAGTAGAGCGATAAAATCTACCTCAGAATGACTGGCTGCTACCATAGGAGCTATCATTCCTCCTTCACTATGCCCCATCAAACCTATTTTCTTTCCCTTCATATCATCCCGAGATTTCAGGAATTTAACTGCTGCTGCTGCATCATTAGCAAAATCTTTGGAGGTTGCTGTTTTAAAATCCCCTCCGGATTCTGCTACTCCTCGGTCATCATATCTCAAAACTGCGATGCCCTCCCTCGTCAGATGATCTGATAATACAAGGAAGGGACGATGATTCATGCCTCCCAATTCTTCATTTCTATTCTGAGGTCCCGAACCTGAAATTAAAACAACTACTTGTTCAAATGATCCATTGCTGGGGTAGGTGAGGGTGCCGGCCATCTCATGGCCACCCTCTTCAACTTTGAATCTTACTTCTTCTTGCTCATAAGGGAAATCTTTGGGATCCTGAGGTCTCGGCTTCGGCTCTTTATTTTCTACTTTAATTTCCTCTTTTCCCAGTTCCAGCGGAAGACTCATGCCTCCTTGCTTAAAAGTACCAGCTATTTTATCACCGGATTCTGAAAGCTCTCCTTTATATGTAAGGCCCATGGCTGGAGCCGTGATGGTAAGCTTACCATCTTCATATGAAGTTGAGCCAGTTGCTATACCAAAAGCTCCCTGGTCCGGGCTATCCATTTTGCTGGAGTAGCTAGTGCCGTCTTTTTCAATGTGAAAAACTACTCTCAGGCTGGTACCTTGTATTTCCAAAGCGCCATTCCAACTGCCTGTAATATCTTGTGCCATGCTAAATGTGCTTAAAATAAAACTAATGATAGATAAGAATACTTTTTTCATAATCGTTGTTGTTTTTCTCTAGATACGCCCTTCCAGAGTTCACAGGAATCGATTTATGAGCAACGGTTAAATAAAATGATGAACGGTCAGAGGCAAGAAGGCTGATTTTAGGTATCCATGTAGCCAACGAAAAAGTATCCCGACCTTTGGGTAAAGGCCGGGATAAATATTCTCGAAAAGGAAATTTTCTCTATTCTATTTTTTTACCTGTCCATACAGAAAGGAAGTCTCTACCCAAAGAATGTGTGGTTCCCATAAGTTTTCCATCCCTATACAAGCCAGTCGTATTATAATCCCCGGAGCCGTCATTGGTAACAAAGGCAAAATAGACTCCTTCATAACTGAGGTTGACCCTTCCTTCGCGGACTTTGGTATAATAAAACGTTCCTTTTACTCCGAGTGGGCTTATCTCCTTAATCGTTAATTCTGTGAAATTATCATCATTAGGATTTTCAGGACTTAAGTCCAGTTTCCATTTGCCTTCCAGTTCTTTCAAGGGATCATTTGTGGGCTTTTCCTGCGCACTAGCAAATTGAGTTGCCAGCAGAAAACTAAGGACAATTAATATCTTTTTCATGTTTGTTGATTTTGTTGAAGTGAATGAATGTACCCAAAGAAAAGGTCCTTTTTCACATCTATCGGCTCATTTGGAGAAATGAGACCTTATTTCGAAGCCAGGTTTATAGACTTTAACTCTTTAGGAGATTTTCCTGTCATTTGCTTCACTACCCGATTGAAAGAGGCTTTGGAATTAAACCCGGCTTCGTAGGCAATCCCGAGTAAGGTGAAATTCTCATATTGATTGCTGGCGAGCATTTCCTGAACTTCTGCCAGACGAAATTCATTGATAAACTGCTTAAAGCTTTTTCCGAGAATTTGATTTAGGCTTTCAGTAATCAGGTAGGGTTTTACCTCAAATTGCTCTGCTAGTGAATGTAAACTCAATTCGGGATTGGTATATAACTTTTCAGTCTTCATGCTACTTTGCAAACGCGCAGCTAGTTCTTGCAACACTTCCTGATTCTGGCTGGATGCCATTTTCTTCTTTTTGTAGGGAACTTTGCTTCTATGGGTAAATCCCTGCAATCCAATCCAATAAGTAATTGCTGCAAGACCGAGGAAGGGAGGATAGAAATCAAAATGGGTGAAAGCGTAATTGAAGAAGAAATAATCGACCAGTACAATCAGGAGGAAAATTCCTGAATAGATACTCATTACCAACAAGAGTTGTTTGATCCATTTGAGGTTCTCTGTTATCAGTTTCAGAGACTCCTTCTGCTCAGCCTTGGCCAGCAAACGGACGGATTTTCTTGCATAGAGCAGGATCATCAATCCTGCAATCAGATACATAAAAGGTGTATGCATCCATAGGACGTAACCCCAGTAACCTGCCCAACTCAGACTTTCTCGGGTTCCATCCCAAAAGAAATTCTGGCTTTTGATAAAGAAACTGAATAGGAATTCGATCAGTACGGGTAGGAAATGCAGGTAATCATTTTTTTTGAAACTTTGCTCTGGATAAATATAGGCTCGAACAAAAAAGTAGATCAGCGGACCATAAATCCAATTGTATTCAAGGGTGATGTGATAGGCGAAATCAAAATAGCCGATCTCAAAGAATTTCAGTGCTTCCGCCAGTAAACGATAAGAGAAGAAGAAAAGTAAAATTGCCAAGCGTTTATGTGCTTTTTGATTAGGACCTTTATCCCGAATCAATATGATGCCCATAATGAGCCCTTGGAGACATCCCAGGAATAAGACGACGGTAAATAAAAGAATACTGGCTTCCATGTATTGGAGGATTTATTCCTCTTATTTATAAACCCTATAACAAAGAAATGGTTTTGTTGAATTCAATCGTTGTTATTACTTAAATGAATAAGGACGGCCATAAACAAAATGCTATTTCTGAAAGCTGTTGGATTTCCATTCCATGTTTCGGATTGCCACATCATAAACCATTCTCCCCCTACAGCAATGAAACCACTAAACCATAGTATGAGACCTAGCAATAAAGCGTAAATTCCAAATTTCTTTGCCTGAATAAATAGTTTATTAGTCTCTTTACGAGTTTTCCATAACTCCCAAACACCTTTAAAACACAACAACATAATGCTCAATTCTGTCAGGATGATCATAATATAAAATATATGATGAGCAGTAGAAGAACTAATCGTTCTGTAAGCGGGGGGAGTTTCGCTAAATGTATCTGTCATACCCATCACATTGGACACAAATGCGAAATTTGAATTGTAATCACTGATATTGTTGAATGCTACCAGGAACATATAAAAACCCACCATAAATAGCAGGCTAATTTTACTAAGGCGAATGGGGTTCATGTGAGAGTTTTTCTTTCGCATCAAGATACTCATTTATCTCGTGCTTGTTATTGAGATCATTCATCTTCTCTTTTGTTGGGGAAAAAGGTACAGCTAGTACCTTCAAGATTCCTGTGCTTTTAGGTTAGTGGTTTATTTACCTCAATAGCTTGTCTTCAAGCCATTAGAAATGACAAAAAATCGGATGGATTCAAACTTTTCGCAAATGAAAGATATAGGAGAAATTGAATAGTCTCTGATTTATTTTTAATTTCTATTCTCATTCAAGGACCTAAGAGAACAAAGATGCAATTAGGATTTGCTAGCGCGATACTACCCGAACTGAACTTAGAAGAAGTTCTTAAATTTGCTGGAGAAACCGGTTATGATTGTGTAGAAATTATGTGTTGGCCGAAAGGCAAAGCAGAACGAAGGTATGCCGGGGTTACACACATAGATGTCAGCGAATTTGGAGAAGCAGAGGCTAAACAAGTCCATCAACTTTGTGATGCCTATGGAGTAAACATCAGTGCGCTTGGTTATTATCCCAATCCATTGGTAGGAGATGAAGCAGAAGGAGCTATTTATATCGAACACGTCAAAAAAGTGATAGATGCTTCTGCGCTTTTGGGGATTGGTCATATGAACACATTCATTGGGCGCGATCATACCAAATCAGTGGATGATAATTGGCCTCGTTTTCTGGAAGTGTGGAAAGATATCATTGCGCATGCTGAGGCAAATCAGGTCAGAATCGGTATAGAGAATTGCCCGATGATTTTTACCAATGATGAATGGCCAGGGGGAAAGAATTTAGGTACAACGCCCGCTATTTGGAAAAGAATGTGGGAGGATATACCCAGTGATCATTTTGGACTCAATTATGATCCTTCTCATATGATCTGGCAGCATATGGATTACCTTTCCCCTATGCGTAAATACGCTCATAAACTCTTTCATGTTCATGCCAAGGATGTCCGGATAGATAAACACTTGCTGGATGAATATGGAATCATGACACCTCCCAACAAATGGCATACCCCTAAATTGCCGGGTATGGGAGAAATTGACTGGGGGAAATTCTTTTCGGTTTTGACTAGTGCAGGCTATGATGGGCCTGTCTGTGTGGAGGTAGAAGATCGGGCCTATGAAGGTTCTCTGGAAAAACAGAAACTTTCCCTGGTTCAGAGCCATACTTATTTACGTCAATTTATTCCCAAACTCTAACTAACGAAGCCTTATGCCTTCCCTGCCATTCTTTGTCGGAAGCTATACCAAGGCAGCGGCTCATGTACCGGATGCCACTGGTGAAGGCATTTATTCCTGTAGCCTGGATTTAGAGACCGGACGCATTAATCACTTACATACTTCTGAGAAAGGAGTGAACCCTTCCTATCTGTATCATGATGATCGAGCGGGAATTTTGTATGTGGCTCAGGAGTTTATCAAGAAGCCTGGCAAGTTGGTGAGCTATGAGGTTAAGAAGTCTAAAAAATTAAAGAGGATCGATAAAGTCCTGACGAATGGGAGGGCGACTTGTCATGTACTTCATCATAAGGGAAAAGTATTTGCCTGCTCTTATACCGATGGCTTGATGGATATTTTTGTAAGCAAAGAAGGGAAATTGGCACTGGAGAAATCCTTTGGCTATAAAGGCAAGGGACCTAATAAAGGAAGACAGGAACAATCACATGCACATCAGGCAGTACTAAGTCCAGATCAGAAGTATGTGTATGTATGTGATTTAGGATCAGATACCATATGGGCACATAGGCTTAAAAAACCTTTAGAAAAGGCAGAAAATGCGCTTAGTCTTCCTCCTGGTTCCGGACCTCGTCATATGGTATTCCATCCCGCAGTACCCATCCTTTATATCCTCTGTGAATTAACCGCCCATTTGTATGTGGCGAAATACCGTAAGACCTCTGGAAGTTTTAGTATTAAAAACGAGATAAATACTCTACCTCCTGATTTCAAGGGCATGCCCTCATCGGCGGCCATCCGTATTCATCCTCGAGCCAGAGCCTTGTATGTTAGTAATAGGCAGCATAATAGTTTTACGGCTTATGGGATTGATAAAGAAGGGAAACTTTCTTTTACCGCTCGACTACCTTCCGGAGGAAAGGAGCCTCGAGATATACAGGTAGATCCTAGTGGAAGTTTTCTCCTCTGTGCCAATCAGGATAGCAACAATATTTCTGTGTATAAACTGGATAAAAAGGGCCGGCCTATCCCAGGAATCGTACATGTATTTGCATGTAAAACTCCGGTATGTGTGGAGTTTTAGGTCAGGATCACTTTCATCTCTTCCATAATACCGGCTTCAAGTGGATGGGCACTGGTCTCCAATAAAGGCAAAGGGGTAAACTCCCCTCCATAGACCTTCATGTTCGCTTGCTTGTCTGCACCATTTTCAATCAGAAGATTGCTAATGGCTACAAGGTTTCCAGGTACTTGTTGGCGCCAAAGTTCTAGTCCATTGCTGGCGCAATAGTGAAGGATGCTGGCGCCATGGCCATATGATGATTGTTGATTTATCAGCTTGGGCTGTAGCTCTAATAAGGACTTTACTTTTGAAAGATTCCCATTCAAAACCAGGTCAACCAGTTTCTCGAAATTCGGATCGTAATCCTGCTCATCCAAGGCCTCGACATTTTTCCATTCTCCAAATCCGTATTGTGAAGCTATGCATCGGAAAGCATCAACTTTATCCAATTGCTTTGAGGAAAGCTGATTCCACTTTTGTCCCAGATATTCCGGATGGTAATTGGATAATTCGATAGCAACTACTTCTTCGCGATTCTGCATCCCTTCCCAAAGACGATCAGCGAGTAGCTTCAAATGTTCCCCTACGGAATAGCTCTCATAAAAATTCAGCAGAAGATCCCCGTAGAAATCCTGTACTTGCTGAACATCTGGGTGTTTATATATTTTCATGTAAATGGCTTTTGGAAACATTAGAAGTAAGAACAAGGAATAAGGAAGGTAAAAGGTGAATGTAATATTTCAAATGTAAAGCCAGTCCCAGCCTTCTCAATTTTCCAATCCATGTTCCTTGATTTTCAATTCTTACCTTAGCAGCCTCCTGCATAGTAATGAATATTAGGTGTGCCCGAGTCATCCAGAATTTTCGCCCAACCTTCATAGGTATTGAGAATTTGAGGTTCTCCTGCTTCCATTTGGTTGCAGGGATGCTCTTTGTATTGCTTAAGCTTCACTTTCGCCCACAAGCCTTTAACCTCTCCAGTAAGGCTTATTTCCATTTCATCCCCTTTCATAGTAAGGATCTTTTCATATTCTGTTCCTATACCTCTTCGCAGATTCAGCCCGGGATCATTGGCATAGTATCCTAAAAAATTGCCACTGTTTTTGACAAGAAAGTCCATCCAGGATGACAATTGAAAGCCCATAGTTTCTAACTCCTCTTTCTTTATCCAGTAGCTTTCATTTATTTTGACAAATCCCTGACTTATTTCCAGGTATTTCAAACAGGAGATTTCATATGACATCCTATGAAAATCTTTTAGGTCTATCATCTTTCCATCTGAAGTGGGCTGGGTTTGGAAGTTGTAACGTTCCCGGGTATTTTTTTCAGAAGTGGGAAGTATGCAGCCTGCAATTGAGTTACTTTTCGCTTCTTTATATAAGGTAAATCCTGTTAGGGGAATCGCAATACAGCATTGGTAATTAGATCCAAATTCTTCCGGAGGTAAAATCAATCCAACTTCAGGTGTTTGACTTAGGGTGAAAGAGTAAAGGGTGCTAAGAAAACTGATGAGGAAAATTGTGGGAGTGTTCATGATTCTTTAATACTTTGATAGAGTAATTCTCCTTGCTCATCATAAAAGCTGAAAATTAACTTGGAAGTTCCTTCCTTCGATTCAGAAGCTACATGTAGAAATCCACCACTGGCTTCTTCTGCGTCATCCTGAACATAAAATTGCTCTATCAGTCCATCCGGATCTGTACTTTTCGGATCACCCGCCGCGTATCCAGCCCTGCTATTATTATCTACCAAAGCTCCGCAAGCAAATTCTTCGAAACCACTGGGGTGCTTTGCGTGGTATTGCCAATGTCTATCTCCACATACAAAAAAAAGATTTGTATGGGGAAATTCCTCTTCATTCAACCACTTGAAAAAAGCATCACCTTCCTGTCGGAACCCTTCTGGATTGGTATGATTATCTTTTTTGTGAGCATCATCCGGTCCGACCATAGGGGTAGGGGAAATGATAACTTTAAAAGTTGCATCGCTCTCTTTCAAGCTACTTTTTAGCCAGTCTTTCTGCTCTTTTCCCCAGATCGATTTAGTCTCTGAATCTTCTTCCAGGTTATTACTCCTGTAATCTCTTCCTTCCAACAACCAAACTTCAAGCTCTTTATTCATCCGATGGCTACGGTAGGTCTTGGCTTGGGAATCTTTAGGATCAACGACGGGCAATTGCTCTCTAAAGTTTTTTATGCCCAGTTCATGGGAAATAGGAAAATCCCTGACTGGATCAGCATCATTGAAACGGTAGTCATGGTCATCCTTTTCCCAATAGGTACCCACCTGCCGAAAAAGTTCTTTGTACCTTTCCTGACTAAATTGCTCATGGTATTTTTTTCGCATGCCTGCCTCATCTTCGACCTCTTGCCCTCCGTAAGTTGCAGGATGTGGATTAGCACCTCTTTCTTCTGCTCTCTTGAAATCTTTTTTATTAGGATGGTCAAAGTAGACATTGTCTCCTGTACCTATGAAATAATCAGGCCCCAGTTTTTTTATAGCTTCTAGAGCAGGATAGCCTTTCTCCTTATCATCCCCTTTATAGGCTTTTGCAGAATTATATTTTCCATAATGGAAATGGTAATAATTCATTCCCGTAACTACTACAAATGAACGTTCACTACTTTTTTTAGGCCCAGCCAGGGTTTTAAAACTGCCTGCCTTGCTGGTCAGGTAGAGTTTCCCAATGGTTCCATATAGCAGTCGATAGTAGTAGCGGGTATCCGGCTCGAGATCATTGAGTTGGAACTTCATGATATAATCATTCTCCTCCAACGCAAGTACGTTATGGGTAAAGGTTGGGGAGGAAAAATCTTCTGCAGGACTTACTTCAAAAATTCCAGTACCCGCTAAACCGGGCATATCACCTTCAATGAGATTAGGACTAGTCGTTAATCGGGCCTGAAGAATAGCAGATTTCTCGCTTACTTCTCCAATCATAATGCCCTGGCCCAAATGAAAGGTATATCCTTGTGTTTCCAGATCACAAGAGGCAAAAAAGGAAAACAACAGTAGGAGTAGCAAAGACTTTTTCATAGCTCTAAATCAAGAATATTCTGCTGTAAAATAAAGGAAAATTTAGGCTAAAATCATGGGCAATTGCCTATTGCATGATCTTGTCCAAAGCTATTCTGTAAATATTCCCAGCTCCATTTCTAATTTCTTTTTGAAGTGAGTAGAACTGATCAGGATGGGTGAGTTTTATGGGTGCTTTTTCAGCGATATTACTGGTAAAATATAAGTTCCCTCTTGGCAAATCGATGAAGGGACAATAGTCAAGCGATGGGGTATTAATGGCCGTCAAATGAAAAGCCTTTTGCCAACTTCCTTCTTCATTTTTTTTGCTCATATACAAATCTCCCCCGCCTTTTCCATCCTTTCTACCAAAAGAACTGAAAACTATAAGGTCCTCTTGGGGAGATACATAAGCATTGAATTCGTAGAAGGGAGAATTAACAGCAGAATCAAGGGCTATTGGTGGCGAATATTTTCCATTTTCCCATTTGCTGAGGTAAATATCCTCTCCTCCCGGATGACCTGGATAGGCCGCAGTGAAATAGAGGTTCCCACTTTCGCCTACAGCCGGATAAAATTCATTTCCACGCGTATTTATAAGTGTATCGAGGGCTATGGGGGCCGACCAGGAATCCCCCTTTTTTTCCACATACCAGATGTTGTAGTCTTTGCGAGAACTATCCTGAGGCAAAGGTCGATTTGACGCAAAGAAAAGTTTCTGATCATCTGGACTAAAGAAGGGCTCCAAATCATGGTAAGAACCTGAAAAGGGAAGTATGCTTGCCTCTTCCCATGAATCTCCCAATTTCCTGATACTGATTAAGGCCCGTATGCCATAGGTATGATTTCCTCTGGTAAAAATGATTTCATTTCCCTCTGAATTGATCGCAATGTCTCTTTCATTGAGGGCAGTGGATACAATTTCTGCAGCGAATAATGCAGCCGAATCCGGCTTGCTTAAAAGGTCTAATTGTTTTGTCGAACCTGAATCTTTGGGCTTGTTGCAGGCAAAGAGGAGAGGAATAATAGCAATTAGAAGGCTAGTTCTTTTCATCAGTGTAGGGAGGTAGCTAAAATCTGATAACGAGAGGAGGCTAGAGGCGGTGGGCTAATTTGGCCTTTTACGTTTGGTTTTTAAAGGGGAAAAAGATTCAATAAATTGTAATAGAAAGGGTCTTGGCTGCCAAATAGGGATACTAATGCTTACTTACATTAGTAATTAGGGTTAATCTATTTTTTTGTAAAAATATAGCAGATGAAACTACGCATAGTACCTCCCGTTCTCACCTTCCTTTGTGGTTTGGCCATGTGGGCCATCGCAAATTATATTCACATTGCAGAGTTTTCAGTAGAGGCTTCGTGGCGTAAGTCGATTTTCCTGGTTTTTATGATATTGGGAGTAGCTAGTGGTACGGCTGGAGTTCTTATTTTTCGTGCCGCGAAAACTACAATAGATCCCATGAATCCTTCAAAAACTAGTCTTCTTGTTACAGATGGGATCTTTCAATGGACCCGAAATCCCATGTATCTGGGTTTATTTTCCATCTTACTTGGCTGGTTGTTTTATCTGCAAAATGCCTTAGGAATTATCGTTCTGATTTTCTTTTATTTCTATATGACCAATGTCCAGATCAAGGCTGAGGAAGAAGCTTTACAGGAAAAATTTGGAGACGCCTATACAGCCTATACTGAAAAGGTTAGGAGGTGGTTATAAGGTGGTGTTCTCGTGCACTTATATTTTCGTATTCTGCTTGGATTATTCAGAGCCCTAGAACACCTGAACACGCTAGGTTTTATCTTCTTTCCCCACCCACCAAATCCAGGCAATGAATAGGAATTGGACGAGAATTCTGATCCAGGCTGCGGTTTTACTTCCGATAGCTGGAGTCTCTTTAAAAAGGTCCCAGATATGTAAGGGGAGGAATATGATCATCAATCCAATAAGCCCCCAGGCTGCCATTTTTCGGTATTTGGGAATGAGTAAACCTATCCCCAGGATAATTTCTACTGCTCCCGAAGCATAATTTGCCAGATCTTTTGGAAAAAAATCCGGCATAAATGGTTCGTAAAATGCAGGATTTAGAAAGTGATTTACACCTCCATAAATCATGAAAGCTGCCATGAGAAGGCGGAGGATTAACTTAAGAGTGTTCATGTGTTCTAGTATTCTGGTTTTCTTGTGTTCGTAAAGGTAATTTATAGTTGCTTCCTTCCTTCCAAAGCCCTCTAGAACACCTGAACACAAGAATACTAGAGTACCTCTTCCTCCCTCATTCCCCAGGCCGATATTTCTTCTCAGCATGCTTCAAAACATCTTCCCGGTAATAATGGGCTTGCTTAAACTCACCCTTGCAGAACTTAACTGCCTGGTCAGTGAAGTGTTTCGAATCGGGTTGATTGCTTTGGCCTCCGCTGACAATGGTTTGAGCTTTGAGTGTGGGGCCAAATTCTACTACGGCTACGAAACTATTGCCCGAACGTCCATAACGTCTTTTTGTACCTGGTGATCGGGTGTTAAATGCAGCCAGTGAACCCCAACGAGAACTGGTAAATCCTACAGGGATACTTTCGCCTTCATCATCATAACTCTCTTCTATTTTACCGGTCAATCTCTGAAATCGATTGATCTCTCCCCAGGGTGTTTTCCACATCCCAAAGTCTTCTTCCAGCTTATTCATCGCACGCTCAAAAGCCGCCAGTTTTTCCTGTGCTGAAATTTTGTCTATGAGCAATTGGTCGAACATGTTTTTTCTCCTTTCTTCGCGGCTTGTATTTGCCAGGACGCTAGGACGCAATTGTTCCGCCCAATAAATGGCCAGGGAAGTTTCAACTGAATTTACTCCATAGTTTTTGTCCCATTTCCGCAAAAGATCCATGGCTTCCTTCATGCCCTGATTCCCGCTTTTCTCCTGATCAAAAGTTGCGACCAAATCAGGAATTGTCTTTTCAAATATGGCCAAATAAGGATCATTGGCAGCCTCTTTCAGGTCTTCGATATCAAAGGAAGTATATCTGCTCAGAACTTTCACGGCATTTATTCCTCTAAAGTTTTCCAGATCGGGTGCAATATAGTCTGCATAATCGCTTCTCTTTGGACTGTTTTTTCCGGCAACAGTGTAAGGAGTCGCATTGCAGTTTTGAAGCCAGCCAGATTCGGGATTCAGTACATGGATCATTTCCTTGACTTTGTGGAGTCTGCCCCAATCCGTTTTGGGATTGCTGCCATCGATTAGGCCATTGTAATCATAGTTGGGATTGCGTTTGGGAATGAAATTGCCATGCCAGTAGGCGATATTACCTTCATTATCAGCGTAGACCGTATTGTTAGAAGAATTTGTGCGAATCTTCATGGTCTTATTAAAGGATTTGTAGCCTGTTGCTTTGGTTCGCATAAAGGATTGCGTCAAGGCATCCAGCGGGCGATTCATCATTCGAAAGGTGATCCATTTATCCCCCTGGCTTCTGATAACAGGGCCGTGATGGGTGAAATAAAGAGTGAATTCTTTTCTTTTCACTTCATTGCCAGAAGTATAGGGAATAGAGACTTTCTTTTCTGTGACAGGCCTTTCTTTATTGCCATACTTATAGAAATAAGAATTCCCCTTTTTGATAATGGTTTCTTCATACTGATCAATGGCATCTGCATATGTTGATGTATGCATCCATCCACAGTTTTCGTTGAAGCCCTGGTAGATGAAAAATTGCCCCCATGTTACTGCTCCATATGCCCTGAGACCTTCTTCACTATTGATATGAAGTTCAGAACGGAAATAAAAGGATGTATGTGGATTAATGAGAAATAAGGAATTTCCTGTCTTACTTTTGGCAGGAGCAATGGAAAATCCATTTGATCCTGTAGGAGCTTCTTCAAGTGCCCAGCGATCATCAAGGAAACTCATTTTGCTATCCCCATAGAATGCTTTGACTCCCTGAAGAGGAATGCGTGTGATGTCTCCCCCTATACTTCCCTCGCTAAAGGTAAAAGGCATCCAGGATTCAAATCGAGTAAGGTAATCCGGTTTTACTTCAGGGTGTTTGTAGAGGTAGTAATTGATTCCATCTGCAAAAGCATCACAAAGGTCTTTCATCCATTGGGGACTCTTTGTATAATATGCCTTAGCCGCTACTGAATCCAGAAACATCCGGGCTCTCAGGTCATGATAAATATAATCCTCACCATAAGCCAGCGCCATTTGTCCAGTAGCGTCTAGGTAATTTCTTTCCACCCGGGCAAAATCATCCTCACATTGAACGTACAGCATACCAAAAATAGCATCAGCATCGGTTTTACCATATACATGAGGGATGCCCCAATTGTCTCTAACAATTTCAATTCCCTTTGCTCGTTTTTCCCAACGGGCAATTTCTTCAGGGCTATAGGAAAAGGAATAAATATAGGATAGACTGAATAGGATTAGTAGTAGGTTTCTCATCTTGGATCATTTGGTTGAAAAGCTAATGGAAATTAGCATTTCTTTTTGATTCGAAGAAGAGGGTTTTTTTAGAAAGGGAGGTTTACTGTGAGAAGGTATTGGAAACGCTATTTTGGAATGGGCAGTTTTCCTACTGCTGTATGGCCAAGATTTCCTATGAATAGATATTCGTCTGTTGGGGTTACGCTGGTGATATCATGGATCAAACCCTCCGGAGATTGGAGGAAATGAACGACCTCCGCATTTAGATTGATCGCGAGGATCATTCCCATGGGAGGGACCCTTTCAGATTCTGTGAGGAATTTGGGTAAACGGGCGATGACTTTTCGGGTGAAAGGCTTTTCGTACAACTTTTCAAAAGTAGAATCCCGGGCTTGTGTGAGACCAATCCAAAACAAGGAATCTCCATCAAAATTAATGTTGTCTGGGTAGCCTGGAAGTTGATCGAAGAATACTTCCGCCTGCCCTTTTTTAGGGCCTTTCAGCCAATACTTCATGATTTGCATTCCCACAGTCTCATTTACAAGCAAATATTCTTCATTGGGACCGATAGCCACACCATTAGCGAAACGAAGCCCAGATAGTTCTAATCGAGTCTCCTGACTTGCTGGATGATAGCTTAGAAGTCTTCCCGTGGGTTGGAGTTCCCAAAATTCCTTTTCGATTTCATCTGCATGATTTCTTTGAGAGGCATCTGTAAAATAAATAATGCCTTCTGAACTTATGTCGAGATCGTCAGCAAAATATATAGGGGTACCTGCTACCTCATTCGTCAAAACACGTACTTCTCCTAATTCGTCCATACTAATCAAACCTTGGTATTCATCCGCAATGATTAACTTGCCTGTAGATGTGAATTTCATACCCCGGGGGCGTCCTATAGTATTGCCCAAAGTAGAGATCAATTCTCCCTCTCTGCTAAACTTTACGACTCTTCCATCATCGAATCCTGTGTACAAAACAGAATCAGGTCCCATAGCGATATCTTCCGGGGCCATGCCTGTTTCATTTAGAATAAAGCTTAGCTGATCTAATGCCTGATTGGGTGCAAATGTCCCTTCGAAACCTGGATTCTCAGGAGGAGAGTAGGCGACCGGATCAAAGTCTACTGGATAGAATAGAAAATACAGGCCGGTTAATACCAGCAACAATAGTATGCCCAGTAATAATTTCTTCATTTTGCCGCTCAATTAAACTATGGCCCTTGCGCCTCGTTTAAGATTTCCTTGAGCTATTTCCTTTTGTCAGTTAGGGAGAGCGGTTTTTTTACTCTGCCCATCTATTTATTATTCTCCGCATCCGGCTCCTGAATTAAATGAATTGAAAACTTTAGCCGGATTTTTCCTTTTTAAACGAATCTTTACCTCTCCTTATTGAAGAGAGGTTTTATGTATTTTCGGAATAAATAAAGTCTTGATCCCCAAGAAACAGCCTTTCAGATGCAAAGTCCTGCATAATGTACGAAAAGCCTTTGTTCCCTTCTCACGGGAGGTTTTCGACGGGAACTTTTACATCCTGAAAAGCTATTTCTCCAGTATAGGAAGCTTTACAGCCTAAGGTATCCAGTTTTGTGATAGGTAGGCCAAAACTTTCTGTATTCTTCTCTAGAACATGAAGTTACCCTTAGTAAACTTCGAAGAGACCCGCTGCTCCCATTCCTCCGCCTACACACATGGTGCTGACTACGTACTTGGCTCCTCTTCTTTTTCCTTCTATTAATGCATGAGCAACCATACGCGCGCCAGACATACCATAAGGATGGCCAATAGAAATTGCTCCTCCATTTACATTCAAGATCTCGTCAGGAATACCGAGACGATCCCTACAATATAGGACTTGAACAGCAAATGCTTCATTTAGCTCCCAAAGGCCAATATCCTCCATTTTCAGTCCGTGCGCTTTTAATAACTTGGGTACTGCGAAAACAGGACCTATTCCCATTTCATCTGGTTCACAACCCGCTACTGCAATACCTCTGTATGCACCCAATGGCTCAAGTCCTCTTTGTTCTGCCACTTTGCTATCCATCAGTACTGAAGCAGAGGCCCCATCTGAAAGTTGGCTGGCATTTCCAGCAGTAATGGTTCCCCCTTCGATCACCAATCTCAGATTAGCCAGACCTTCCATATTCGTACTCGGACGGTTTCCTTCATCTTTAGTCAGAGTAACTTCCTCAAAATCTACATTTCCTGTAGCCTTGTCCAGTACTCCTTTGGTAGTAGTCATAGGGACGATTTCATCGTCAAATTTTCCGGCCTCCTGAGCTGCAGCAGTACGCATTTGACTCTGGTAGCCGTATTCATCCATTTGTTCTCGTGTGATCCCATACCTTTTTGCTACAACCTCAGCTGTTTGAAGCATAGGCATGTACACATCTTTATGTTGGGCTACCAGGGCCTTATCTATAATCCTATGCTTGTTCATATGCTCATTTTGTACCAAAGAGATGGACTCTAGTCCCCCACCTATAGCAATCTGCATCCCATCGTGGATGATCTGTTTGGCAGCAACAGAAATAGCCATCATTCCTGAGGAACACTGGCGATCTACGGTCATACCACTGACCGTAACTGGCAACCCTCCCGCTAAAGCAGTCAATCTCCCAATATTTAGACCTGTAGTACCCTGCGGCATGGCACAACCCATGATTACATCATCTACTTCCGCAGGATCAATTCCTGCTCTTTTTACAGCTTCTCTGATGACATGGCCTCCGAGCGTAGGTCCATTTGTATTATTAAAGGCACCTCGGTAAGCTTTACCTATGCCTGTTCTAGCGGTGGATACGATTACGGCTTCTTTCATAATAAATGGTTTTAGCGTGCGAATGTGTATTAGAGGTGATGAGTGATGTAACGCCAAGACCCTAACACCCCAGCACATCTTTTATTTGGGGAGATGAATCTACATATATTTTCCCTGCTTTTTAGGAAAATCTTGAGATCTGTTTTAGGCTACTTTATTCTTCGTTTTTTTTACTGCATCCATATTCTTAAACATAGCCTGATGGATTTCCTGAATATGAAATTCGGGAATGTCATGTCCCATGCCCTCTATAAAAAGTGTCTGGGCACCCGGAATCATAGCTGCATATTTTTTCCCATGTTCAAATAGTACCAAGGGATCGGAAGTCCCATGAATGATAAGACTCGGAACATCTATAGTGCCCAATTCTTCATACCGAGAGCCGGAATAGGTAATGGCCCAGGTGTGTTGATCCCTCAATTTTTTATTCATTCCATCTCTACGACGTATATTGTAGAGAGCTGCTTGAAGAATCGCTTTAGGTTCAAGGGCATATCCTCCATTACCTTCCAGTACTTTCATTATACCCAATTGCATTTTCATACGATTGATTTCAGTCGGCTTAAGCAAATAACGAAGCGTAAGTCTACCTAGATCCAATTTGAATTTTGTTGGTACAGTAGTCAATTCTGGATCATTGATAAAGCCGGTGGACATGATAGAGCAAAGAGAAAGCACCCGTTCCTTATGACTTATGGCAATTCTTTGGGCGATCATACCTCCCATCGACATACCTAAAATATGGGCCTTTTCAATGCCATTTGCATCCAGAACAGCCATAGCGTCTTTGGCCATATCTTCCAGCGTAAAAGCCGTTTCCTTGGTCCAATTCTGAATCCAGTCCGACATACCAATCCCTCTATTATCAAAACGAATCAAGCGATAGCCAGCATCTAATAAAGGTTGGTAGAAATAAGGTTGCCAGTAGAGCAGAGTAGAACTATGTCCATTGATGAGTAGAATATTTCCTTTAGAAGAATCCTCTCCTTCCATCACTTCATAATAGATAGAGATATCCCCGTTCATGGCTTTGCCAGTCCTTCCACTAATCAAATTGGGTAATTTCTCCGACAATACTTCTTTAATCAAAAGGTCTGTTTCTGGAGGAAGTTGCGGCCCCGATTGTACAAACAGGTAGATAGCAATAGGAATGAGTATGAGAAAAACGAGAAAAGCTATTAACATAGAAGCAGTTTTTACTGAAAAATGATTGAATCAGTGTTTTCATGCCAGTTGAGCAAATGTTTCTGATATTTTTGGTTCATTGCGCCTCTTTTTACTTTCAGTGTGGGGGTTAAAAGTCCATTTTCTACTCCCCAGCTATCTTTGACTACTATGAGGCTGGATACTTTCTGGTAATTGGGCAGGTCATGATTTACTTCTTCCAGTGTTTGTGAAAGGCTGAGCTTCATTTCATCTCTGGGCTTTGATTTTCCTATATCGGAGGGAACAGCCAACGCAATGGGTTGTGGACAGCCTAATCCCATTACGCAAATCTGTTCGATGTCTGGATTGTGTTCAAATTTCCATTCAATCGGAGCAGGTATGATGAACTTTCCTTTGGAAGTTTTGAAGGTGTCTTTCACCCGACCCGTAATAAAAAGGTAGCCATCTTTATCGATATGCCCCTGATCTCCTGTATGGAGCCATCCATCTCGAATAGTTGCCGATGTTTTCTCCGGATCTTTATAGTAGCCCTTCATCACATAAGGAGCTTTCATCAGGATTTCACCGCTTTCTTTATCAATTTTAATTTCTGCATCAGCCTGGGGTTTTCCTACCGATCCCGGACGACTGTCTTTTCCGTCAAGATTCGTACAAATGGCACAATTCTCTGTCATTCCATAGCCTTCTGCAATATAGATTCCGAGTTTTTTATACCACTCCTTTAGGCTTTGGGCGATTGGAGCTGCTCCCGACATGGTTACCCGGGCTTTATCCAATCCCAGTCCTGCTTTAATTTTTCTTTTTACCAGTCCACTTACAATTGGAATCTTTAACAATTTATCCAACTTCTCCTGAGGCATTTTTGCTAACACACCCATTTGAAATTTTGTCCAGATTCGAGGTACAGCAAAGAAAACAGTGGGACGAGCTTCTCTGAGATTCTTAGCGAATGTTTCCAGGTTTTCTGCAAATGAAATCGTACCTCCATATCCAAAGGAAGTGTTCTCAACTACCACCCTTTCAGCGATGTGATTGAGGGGTAAGTAAGAGAAAAATCGATTGTCTCCTTCAAAGGATACTTTTAAGGCGTTTGTCTTCTCTGCCACCGCACCTGTGCTATCTAAAATGGAGTAAGGAAGTACGACTCCTTTGGGAGTTCCTGTAGTACCAGAGGTAAATACAATGGTCCAGATGTCTTCGGTATCTGGGTAATACTGACCTACCATTGGTTCAAATCGGTTGATGAAGTCATGCCATTGTTCGCCTTCCTCAACTTTTGAATTTCCTTCATAATGCGGGAAAGCAATGATGGGCATATCATCTGGAATCCCTTTTTTCATTTCCTCCCAGACTTCCATTTTTCCCACAAACAGAGCGGATACATCTCCCAGCTCGATTACTTCATTGATTTGTTCAGAAGTAAGGGTAGGATAAAATGGGACGGAAACATAGCCTGCCATCATAATCGCCATATCGGCAATGATCCACTCTCGACAGTTTTTAGAAACAAGGCCTATATGACTTTTTTCTGCTAAGCCTAAAGATTTTAAACCTGTGGCTAGTTTCCTTGCCATTAGACAAGTTTCTCCCCAGGTGTATTCTTCCCATCTATCGCCAAAAGGTTGACGAAGATAAACCTGGTCTCGGAGCTTTTCCTCCCAATGGTAGAATCTTATTTCGTATTTACTCATGGATCCTGGAATTTGTCAAGGGATGCTATACCGATCGCCTGTTCACCGGCACCCGTATATAGTAAGTATAATTTATCATCGGTATCCTGAACGGGTGTGGGAAGGAGCCAGTCTTAGCAAAAAA
>JBCBRM010000072.1:0-35775 GCA_039819665.1 Bacteroidota bacterium | reverse complement strand
AAAGAAGGCCGGTAGAATTACCGGCCTTCTTTTGTTTATGCTATTTCATAATATATTTTTTAGTGGAATTTCTTCTTTTCGGTGTTACCTGAACCGCTTTTTCCCATCTAAACAGTGAAAAGGGCAAAAAGTAAAGTTTTTTATTAACCGACCTTTCAATTTTTAGATATTTCATACTTGGGGAATTTATTATATATTTTGTATATATTAAATTTTATATATAAAGCTGCAACTACATTCTCAATTAAATCAACATATATACCATGAGTCGATTACAATGGCTATGGGTCCTATTGCTGATAAGTTTGATCTTGGGTCCCTGGTGGTACCAATATCGCTTTTGTGCATGTGAACCTACAGCTTCGGCCCAAACCACAGAAGGAGTAGCAACAACTCCCGAGGTAAGTGAGCCGGAAACACCACAAACACGAACTCCGGAAACTTCTACAGACATTTATCGATTTGAACTTAGTGATGGAGATAAATTCTCTATCGGTTCCGTTGAAGATTTCAGTTTCCCTCGTTCCTCATTTGTGCCAGAAATACCTTCTGAAGTCACAACAGCTTTTCAAGGAATAGCAAATTATTTAAAAGTAAATCCCGACAAGGTTCTCTCTATTACTGGTTATTATGAAGAGTCAGAGGCTAACAAATCTACCTTCGATGACCTTGGACTAGCCAGAGCAGATACTTTGAAAAATTACTTACTGGGTCTGGGGCTTCCAGAAAGCTCTGTGGAGCTTTCCTCTATTATGTCTACAGATATGGCATTTAGAGATGGGATTACCTTTGATGGGGCTTATTTTGAAATTATCAACAAGATGAAGGGAGAAACGAGCGATGTCGATGCAGCGAAAGCATTGGAAGAGCTTGGGAAACGACTGAAAGGGGCTGCACAAAAGGTTTATTTTGAAACTAGTTCTGTCATCATCATCCGCACTGATGCTCAACGGAAATTCCTGAAAGATGCCAAAACTTATCTGGATGCTGTGCCGACCGCAAAACTCTCAGTAACTGGACATACAGATAGCGATGGAGATCCTGCAAAGAATATGCGTTTGAGTCAATCAAGGGCAGAGGAAACCAAAGCCTGGCTTGTAAGAAGTGGTTTCGATGCAAATCGAATCATCAGCAGCGGCAAAGGAGAAACCCAGCCATTTGCTACCAATGAGACTCCTGAAGGCCGCAGAGCTAACAGAAGGGCAGAAATAATCATTATCGAATAACACACAAAAAATATAAAAACATCATGTTTGGAAATTGCGACGGAATGTCATGCTTTTTAACCATACTCGGCCTCATGTTAGTGGCCGCCATCCTGGGATACCTTATCGGACGTATCTTTGGCAAAAACTCTGTTACAAATACAGAAACAGTGGTAGACAATAGTGCTGCAGATTCTTTGCGCGCAGAGCTCAATTCTCTTAAAGGAAAATATTCTTCTCTGGAAAAAGAACATGCAAGCCTCAACACACAATACCTGAGTTTACAGGGATCAGCTTCGGCTTCTGGTTCAGCGGATGCAGATGCAGCTTTACAGCTAAGAATTAAAGAGCTGGAAGGTCAAATTACCAACTTGAAGGCTGCTGGAGGAAGTAGTCGTTCTGATGCTGCGGCTGAAAGAAAAAGAAAGCAGGAAACCATGTTGGCTTCTTTGGCTACTCAAAAAGGAGTTATCGATTTGGGAAGAATTGGAGCTGGTGGTCCAGATGACAAAGACAACCTTAAACGCTTACCAGGCCTGGGATCATTACTAGAAAAGAAACTTAACGCTCTAGGCATCTATAAGTTTCTTCAAATTGCAAATTTGACGGAAGAAGATCAGGCAAAACTCAATGGGGTTCTTGATTTGCCTAAGGATAAATTCCAGAAAGCAGGCTGGGTACTGGAATCTAAGCGTCAGGCAGGATTAATTTCTGAAGAAGACCTTATCCTGACTCGTGTAAAAGGAAGAAAGTCCTGGTTAAACTATGATAGAATCGGACTTGCAAGTGTTGCAGATAAAGACGATCTCCAGAAGATCAACGGTATTGGTCCTTTTATCGAAGACAAACTCAATGCACTGGAGATCTATACTTTCCATCAGCTATCCAAACTTACTAATCGCGATGTCGCTTTAGTAAATGATGCGATAGAATTGAATGAAGGACACATAGATAGAGATGACTGGGTAGGACAGGCTAAAGGCTTCTTGAAGAAGAAATAAGCTGTCCATTCAGAAATTAATAAATAGCCCCCGCCTTTGGTGGGGGTTTTCGTTTGTGATAAAAACAGGAGTTAAATTGTTCCATAGAGCATAATCATCTTTCTGTTTATGCCTGAACTTGATCTTAAGTTAAATAACTCCAGGTTTATCTTTTATAGAAAGAGATACATGTAAATGATCAGCCGTACCCATATGTCTCAGGGTATTAAACCCCATTGCCTTAAAGTACCAGATTGTGAGGGTATTTCGAAGTTCCCCCCTCCCTTTGGTTCGCAAATCCACCGCATGTACATAACCATCACTTTGCTTATAATGAAGGGAATTTTTCAAAGTCTTCAAGCCCATATCTTTATAGTCCTCTTTTACCCTTGAGGCACTCGTTATCATCAGGTCATTATCCAGAAAGATCAGGGTTCCAGAGGCTATTCTCATGAAAGGATGAAGGGATAGGTATTCATTATGAATTTTTTCAGATTTTGCATTGCCGGAAGAGAGGGAAAATAAAGCATATGCTGCATAGAAACTCATGAGGACTAATACAAAAAATATTTTGCCTTTAAGACTCCTCCTGCTGATCTTATTTGCCCCAAATATAGCATCCCATACCATCGCTACATATATCAACAAAATCACAAAGACCAAAGCAAACATTGCAATCATGGCAAACCAGTGATACCAATCATAAGATTCATATAAATAAATTGATCCCCGCAAGAATACCCAGAATGGCAAAACAGCCATCAGGAAAATTTGAAACAGAAATGCTATTGTCTTTTTAAACCATTTCATATATGGATATTCATACTTTTTGAATCCTTATGTATAAAGATGATAAAAATGAGCAAAGGTTGAAAGCAAGTTTTTACAGAAAAAATCGTTTCACTTAGGAATTTAGTATATTCGTCCAAAGTCAATCTTGTACCGTTCTATGTACTCTACTAGATCTTTTCTTCTCATACTGGCGCTTATTTTTTGCGCCAATCTTAATGGCCAATCCAGAAAGCACCTGGAAGTTACCGCCAAGAAAGGCGAAGGAATGCTGGCCATTCTAAGGACCTACGAAGTGAATACTGCATGCAACCAGAAATACTTTCGGTCAGTAAATGGGATGCGTCCTCGCCAGGGTCTTGTTTTAGGGAAATCTTATAAGCTTCCCATTTATCTTTACGTCTATAATGGAAAAAGTATACGCTCAACTACTGGGGTAAATGATCTTGCATGGGCAGAAAGTATACAGAAATACAATGAGTTGATGCATCAGGCAGGAATCAAAAGAGGGGATTATCGTCAGGATAGAGAACTCTGGGTTCCCTATAGCAAAATGAATTGCCGTTCGGAAGAACTTCCGATTCTGAGTTCTGGTATTTCCGAAGCAAGGCCGAGCTTGCCTAGTGGCCCTTCTGCTGGCGCAACAAACAATACAAGACCAGGAAAAGTTCGTCTTCGAGGTACCTACCCTATCTTCGGGAAAGATGAGGAAAGAGTTCCTTTATACAGTACTCGTTTGCGCGGGAAAGTGTATTATATCGTCGGGGGACATGGAGGACCTGATCCAGGTGCGGTAGGTACATTTTATGGAAAGAACTTATGTGAGGACGAATATGCATATGACATTTCTCTTAGGCTTGCCTGGAATCTGTTGTCTCATGGGGCAACAGTTTACCTCATTATTCGGGATGAAGATGATGGAATTCGAACGGGAGAAATTTTACCCTGTGATAAAGATGAGACCTGCTGGGTAGACAAAGAAATACCTGCAAGCCAAAAACTCCGACTTGCACAGCGCTCTGATGCCATCAATATGTTGTATAAGAAAAATAAGCGGCAGGGAGTGAACTACCAAAGACTGGTTGTGCTTCATGTGGATTCAAAAAATCAGGGAGAGAAAACAGATGTTTATTTTTACCATAAAATCGGCGACAACAGGAGTAAAAAACTCGCAGTCCAGCTCCAAGAGACTATGCGACAGAAATATGATGAATACCGAAAGGATCGAGGATATAGTGGTTCCGTAACTTCGCGCGACCTCCATATGCTTAGAGAGACTGACCCGACAGCTGTATTCATAGAACTCGGTAATATTAGAAATCGAAATGATCAGGCAAGGTTGGTAATTGAAGGTAATAGAAGGCTTCTGGCCAATTGGTTATTTGACGGATTGTTGCTGGATGCGCGTTAAAATTTGTAGCTTGCGCCCCATTTCTGAAAATTGGAAACATTATTAGAGGCATGAGCGGAATCGTAGCAATTATAGGAAGACCAAATGTAGGCAAGTCTACTCTTTTCAATCGATTGATTGAAGAGAGAAAAGCCATTGTTGATGACCATAGTGGAGTGACGCGAGACAGAAACTACGGCCAGGCTCTCTGGAATGGTCGTGAATTCACTGTTATTGATACCGGAGGCTATGTGACTGGTTCAGAAGACGTATTTGAAGCAGCAATCAGAGAGCAGGTTCATATCGCTATGGAAGAGGCTGATGTTCTTGTATTTGTAGTGGATTGCCGGGCAGGTATCACCCCTCTCGATAAAACTTTTGCCCAACTCCTAAGAAAGAGCACCAAGAAAATGATCCTGGCCGCTAATAAAATGGATAGTAGCAATCAAGCGCATGAAGTATATGAGTTTTATGAGTTAGGGTTGGGAGATGTAATTGGTATCTCTGCTGCTAATGGAGGAGGAACAGGGGATCTTTTAGATGGAATCGTTGAGCTTTTACCTGAAGAGGTTGAAGACGATGGTTATGGAGACATTCCGAAATTTGCCATAGTCGGCCGCCCTAATGTCGGTAAATCCAGTTTGATAAACGCACTAGTTGGTAAGGATGTTAATATTGTAACTCCTATCGCTGGTACAACGAGAGATAGCGTTCATACTCGTTTCACTTCTTTCGATAATGATTTGGTATTAGTTGATACCGCAGGACTTCGAAAGAAAGCCAAAGTAGAGGAAAATATAGAATTTTATTCTACCCTAAGAACCGTCAAAGCTATTGAAGCTTGTGATATTGCCATCCTTTTGATAGATGCTACCCTGGGAATTGAAGCCCAGGATATGGCTATCTTTAGTTTAGTTCAGAAAAGCCATAAGGGTATCGTCATCGGCGTTAATAAATGGGATCTATTGGAGAAAGAAACCAATACTGCCAGAGATTATGCGGAGAAAGTCCGTGAAAAACTCGCACCTTTCAATGATGTACCCATACTTTTTGTTTCCGCAGTAAATAAACAGAGATTACTGAAATTGCTGGAGGCTGCGGCTCAGGTCTATAAAAATAAAGAGCGAAAAGTATCTACCAATGAATTGAACGAGGTTATGCTGGCTGCCATTGAGCGCCATCATCCTCCTGCACATAGGGGAAAGATCATTCGAATCAAATACATCACACAGATACCCGCAGGAATTCCTACCTTTCTTTTCTTCACCAATCATCCGGACCACGTACAAGAAACCTACAAGCGATACCTGGAAAATCAGATGAGAAAGCATTTCGATTTCTCAGGAACTCCTATCAATATCTTCTTTAGGAAGAAGTAATCCCTGCCAATCAACAGATCGACAGGGACTACACATCTCAATTTATCTTGATTCTTTATTCCTTTATCACTTTGAATACCTGATTAGGCCTATTGGACTTCAAGTGGATGAAATAAATACCACTTGGCCAGGATTCTGTATTTACATATTGTATTCCGGACGTATCCATAATATCTGCACGGAACATTTCCTGCCCCAGGCTACTTACAATTCTGATTTGTGGATTATCAAATCTGTAAGGAAAATAGCGGATATTCAATTCATTGTCGAATGGAACCGGATATCCCATAAATGGCACATCTATAGTGAGTTCTACTTGTGGACTAAAGCTAAATACTCCATCCGTGTCAACCTGCTTTAGTCGGTAAAGGAAATTACTCACATTCAAAGAAAGGATGTCTTCGTCTACAAATGTGTAGGAAGTACTTGTACTACTATTACCAGCTCCTTCTACTCTACCTACAGTTTGGTAAAGGCCACCTCCTAAAGATCTCTGTATTTCGAAGTATTCATTATTGAGTTCGTTAGCGGTTTCCCAGTTCAGGACCGCATTGCCTTGATATTCTTTGACATCGAAAGTAAGCCATTCGACCGGGAAGATTGCTCCACTGATTGTCCAGGTGAACTGGATGTTCTGGATGTCGTCTGAAGCGGCATCAGAGTCATCAATCGTAACCGTAACGGTATAGGGGCTTCCTGCGGAGGCTCCAGAAGAAATTGTACCTCCAATCAAACCGTTTGTTGGATCAATAGTGGCACCTGGAGGAAGACCTGTAGCACTATAAGCCAGGTTTCCTGTACCTCCTGAAGCGGCAACTGTAACATTTGCATTTTCTCCTTCCGCAGAAGTCTGATCCGCAACGCTACTTACAGCAATTGGGTTGCTTCCGAACTTACCTTCCAGAATTTCAATGCCATTTACCAATGGGTTGTTAGCCGGACCATGCAGGAATTTGATATTCAGATTTCCATCGCTTACCTGGGTAGTAAAGGCAATCATACCTCCTACCTTGTGGCCAAATTGATCACTCAAGTCAACATTTGAATATACAGATGGTATCGGATCTTCAATTTGTACATGGAAGACACGTTCGCCGGGATCATTAGAACCACCCCAATCATTCCCCATATACAAACGGACTTCATACGGTCCTACCTGGCTAACCGGGAATTGATATTCAATCAATCCACCACCTGCAAAGTCAGATCTTTCATTGCTCCAAATACCTGTTGGCACCGTTGCAGCATCTACGGAAGGATCGTAAGAGTTCATAGTGGTTCCAGAAGTGTGATTTGATCCATTGTCTATCAGGTAGGGGCTATTTGTTCCAGGACTATCTTCCCCCCAGTTCATTTCGCCATCTATAGAGGTTACTGCTGCTCCTCCGGAGTTCACACGGTAGAGGATAGTCTGTGCATCACTAACTGTAACTTTAAAAGTTTGCTCAACAAAGAGGTTATTGCCATCTGTAGCTCTAACGGTTATATCACTTACCGCTGGAGTAGCTGGAAAAGTCAAAGTCAGAATATTAGATGCAACTGTTGCTCCGATTGCGGTATTGGTATTGTTTTCAACTGAATAGGTGAGATTTCCGACTCCGTCATTATCGTCAAAATAGTTATCCAGATTGGTAGTTTCCTGAGGCGAACTGGTAGGTCTCTCAACATCTGGTAGAACCTGCGTCACGAAAGGCTTATCTGTTACGACATTCAGGTAATCGTAATTGGCTGCAAATTCAGAACTTCCACCATTGGTACCAATCAATCCTACCGCCATAGGAGTGGTATTGGATTGAATAGCTGTTAGGAGGGCACCGCTGACAGAAAAAGGAGCACCTAAATTGATACTTGCTCCATTATCAATCGCATATTTAGCCTGCACGGTACCAGCCACCGGATCAACAACCAGGAAGAGATCCAAATTATTAGTAGGAGTGCCTCCCAAAGCTCCGCTAGGAAGACCTGTAAGAGTTGTTCCTCCGCTTTCACCTTCAACTTTTAAACCACCTGAATACATCACTAATTTGATGTAATCATCCTGGAAACCATTTCCAATAAACATACCATGAGATTCTCCACCTGTATGGACATGGAAAGGAGGCATCATTCGAGTAGTTGCGATAAATTGCCCTGAGGTATTATCTACATTCACTCCATATTGATATGCTTTTTCCTGGTCATCATTGAAAGCATCACCATCTGTCTGGTAAATAGTTACCGCACCGATCGCACCTCCCATGATATCATTGATGGGTGAGCCTGCCTCTCCAGGAATATCCAACCAGTCAAGGTAGTTTGGATTGGGATCACCATTATTCATAAGACCTGTAAGCCCCAGTCCCAAATACCCTCCAAGCGTTAGGTTATCAGAAAATAATTCATTGATCAATGGGATGTTAAATGGTTGACCCATTTGGAAAGGATCGCTATCATCATTTATTCCATCTCCATCATCGTCCAGGTCATTTAAGTCTGAAACTAAGTCAGAATCAAAATCATTGGGCTTTGATGCAGCAGAACACATATCTGTTCCATTATCATCTTCATCTCCATTGGTATATCCATCACCATCATTGTCCGCAGCTGCATTATAACCAGGGTCTCCAGGCATAATACAAGAAATGAATCCTGCTGGCTCGAAAAGGTGAATTCTATTATCGAAAGTCGCTACCCAAATAGTACCTGGGAACACATCCGTATCACCCTGACAGGTAATTCCTAGAGGGTTACCCCCACCCGTAGAGAACTTTTGATTTTCTATGGCATTAAAAGATCCATCGCCATTGAGAATCACTCTATGCATGCTTCCGCCACTCTTGCCTATGATCAAATCGCCCTGCATAGCTCCACCGAAATTAGAAGCCGTGTACTCTGCTATTCCATTAGAGTTGTTTTGCAATTTGGTCATGTAGAAATCATCATCTCCATCAGGATTGGTTTTATTAGGGTCTCTGTAGTCCGCATTTCTAACATCGATCAAACTTGGATCAACCGGTGGCCAGTTTGCAGGTAAAGCTTTAGAAGGATCAGTTTCATCCCCTGAGCCATTTGGATCATAGGTTACTGTTCTAAAGAATGCCCCCCCGCTAGAATGGCTACCTACTGTGTAAAGCCCTGCATTTACATTTGCACGTACAGGACAAGGGTGTCCACCATAAACACTTCCTGCTACATAAGTGGTGATATCATCAGTTACCCAGGTCAGGTGATCCTGATTTTGTACAGGATCCTCCCCATTATCTGCTGAAGTACTTCCAGGTTCTCCACCACGGTAGTTATTGGTGACATTGGAAGAGGCTTCATTTTCAGGAAATCCTCCCCATCCACCATTTGGACCATTATCTGTTACATAAAGACCACCACTCTCAGTAATAACCAAATCATAGGTATTTCTGTATCCAGGTGAAATCATAATGATAGGACTACCTGGCATCAACATCCCCTGGTTCAATCCGTCATTCCCCCCCCATGGATCGCCGACATCTATTCCATTGTATCCGGGATCATCCGGATCGGCGATTCCATTTGCATTGGCTCTCGTAGGATCATCCAGCGTGGGAATATCATAAATATAATTTCTGCCACTGCTTGCATCCGTTAGGATGGGCAAGGCTTCTATCGCAGTCAAGTCAACAGCGATTACCGCAGCTGCCAGGGCATACTCTGTGATAAATGCGAAGTTGTTGGAAGGAGCACCCGCATTGGTATTTCCTCCAGAAGTAACCATCAGGTAGTCTTTTCCTCCATAAGAGGTGAAGGCCATACCATTGTTGGCATGGTTCTCTTCAGAACGGGGAAGACCTCTTACGATATCAACAGCAACCCAGCTGCCTCCGCTTTTCGTGATTCGAGTGATCATGCCTGAGTTTGTATCCAGGTCTTTGTCCCCTCCGCTTCCACCACCACCTACTCTGGGATCACTTGAACCCACATATATGATCGGATTCGCAGGTGTACCTTCAACAATAAGTCCAGTAACCTGCCTTAAGTTTTGGGAAGTTGTACTTCCATCGTCGTCATGATTGGGAATATTTTCAACTAGTAAAATCGTCTCAGCTGCAGTAACCTGATAATTTGCTGATCCGATGCGCTGAATATCCAATACCTTTATTTTTCCATATCTCTCAGCCACATATAAGCGATTGTCCGGTCCAAACTCAAGGGAGGTAGCATTGGAAATAGAAATCACACCATTCAAATCCAGATTTGCAGAATTAAAGCTAATCTGTGCCTGTATTTGAATAACAGAAATTGAGAAAAACAGAAGAAATAGAAAAGGAAGTAGGTTGTTTTTTAATCGGATAGTTGCAACGCCTTTGCCAGTAAGAAAAGTAGGCAAGGAAGATTTAGTAGAATTTAACCTCATAGTGCTAAAAGAACAGTCAAGATAAATTGGGGTAAACAGTAATTTTTATCAATTAAATTAAGTTGAACTCCACGCCGGCAATGTTAACTAAAACAGTTCAAAAAAAATCATCAGAATCAATCAAAGACTGACTCCTTATTTTGTACTTGAATTAATTAACCCCAAACGAGAATTCAACTCTCAAATTTGACCAAAAGTTATGCCTTTTTAAGGCGAGTCTTAGTCAAAAACCCATGAATGGCAGATAAGAGGGAGCTAGCTGCTAATATTGGGTTCTTAGCAGTCTTAAAAGTTTTGATATCTTGAAACAATTATGGGATTTGAACCCGATTTGTGAGGTCTTCTATCTCTTGAAGAATTTGATGAGCAAGCGCAAGATTTCTATATCCATCTTCCAGAGACACCCGAATGGCTGCACCTTTTTTGATAGCTGCAGCAAACTCTTCCAACTCCATCCTGATTGCATTGACGGGATGAATTTCCGGCTGTTCGAAATAAAGATAACGGGTATCCTGACCTGAGTCCATTTTTATTGGATGGATGCCTTCCGGCACCTCATCCAGAGATTGACTGAGTTTAAATATTTCAGATTTTTTTTCCAGAAAGTCAACCGCTAGATAAGTGTCTTTTTGGAAGAAACGTAGTCGGCGAAGATTTTTTACAGAAATTCTGCTTGCTGTAAGATTTGCCACGCAACCATTTTCAAATTCAATACGCGCATTCGCAATATCCGGGGATTCACTGATAACGGCTACCCCACTGGCACTTACATTCCGAACCGGAGATTTAACGATAGACAATACTATATCCAGGTCGTGAATCATGAGATCGAGCACTACAGAAACATCTGTTCCTCTGGGATTATAAAGAGCCAACCTATGGCCTTCTATAAACATAGGAGTTAGCTCCCGATTGGAAACCGATAGAAAAGCGGGATTGAATCTCTCAACATGCCCCACCTGAATCTTTAATTCAGGATGCTGCTCGCTATACTGTAATAGCTCCTTGGCTTCTGTTAAGGTATTGGTAAGGGGTTTTTCTATAAAGATATGCTTCCCTTGATGAAGTGCCTGCATCGCACACTTATGATGCGCTAGAGTAGGGGCAACAATATCTACAGCATCAACTTGTGCTAAAAGTTCTTCTTCGGACGAAAAAAAGGGAATGCCTTTATCTTTAGAGACCTTTGAGGCTAGTTCTCTATCAGGATCAAAAAAACCGACTAGCTCGAAAGCTTCAATCTCTTTTAATAACTTAAGATGGATTCTGCCTAAATGGCCTACACCTAATAATCCAATTTTTATCATGGATTTGCGGGAAAGTCGTGTAATAGTAATAGAAGTAAAATCACATCTGTGATTTTAAGTTTTTCAATTCCTGGTTGAGTAATTCTCTAGCTCTAAATAATTGAGCCTTAACTGTACCCAATGGAATGCTTAATTCAGTAGCTACTTCCTCATAAGATAATTCCCGAAAGTACCTCAACTCCACCAATGTTCTATATTTCTCTGGTAATCTTTCGATGGCCATATTCAGATAGCGTTTGCGCTGCTGCTTTAGCATGGTCTCGTTAGGATCCAGGTTTTCATCCTTTACATCAAAACGCATAGAACTTCCATCATCTCCTTCAATAGAAGAATCAATAGAGATTGTCTGCACTCGCTTTTTGCGAATGAAGTCAATACAATTATTAGTAGCTATTCTGAACAACCAGGTCGAGAAAGCAAATTTGGAATCGAATTTTTCAATGGAGTTGAAAGCTTTAGCGAAAGCTTCCTGGGTAAGATCCTCGGCATCATCTGCATTTTTAACCATCTTCAGCAACAAATAGTAAACTGATTTACGGTACTTTTTTAGCAGGGTCTCAAACGCTTTGTTTTCTCCTTTTTGTGCTGCTGCGACCAGCTCCCTATCTTCTTTAGTATTTTTAGAAACTTTTGGTTTTAACTCCATGCCGTCCTCTTCTGAATAAGTCCTATCGGAACGAGGGATAAATTGTATATAAAATACAACAAATCCAAGACGGGAAATAGGTATAGCTGGCTATTGTCCTCCAATTTTTTCTTCACGCTAAGAAAAATTAACCAACTAATACTAATCCGTCCTATATAAGACGCCCAGAAGAGCCATAAGGTTCGATCAAAAATGAGAAAAAGAATAAGTCCCAGGTAAAATGCACTGTGGGACAGGTGGAAAGCTGAGAGAAAAATTTTTGATTTGAAAGAATAGGCTGGTGAAGCACTTAGGTGTCTCAGCTTTTGATTTATCCATGATCTGAAATCTTTTTTTGCTTCAGAAAAGCTCCTGCTACCCAATCCAATCATACAGGCGGTAGTTTGCGGATTTGCATATTTATTAATCAGCAAATCATCGTCTCCAGATACTCGAGAACTTATTTCCTTTAAACCTTGATTATTCAGGTAAAAAGATTTTGTGTAAGCAAGGTTTCTGCCAACACCCATATAAGGCAATCCTAGCTTGGCAGCCCCGAGATATTGAAATGCAGTGTAAAAGGTTTCAAATCGAATAAATTTATTGAGAAAAGTAGCTTCAGCTTGAAATAAGCCCTGTCCAAGGATTACCTCATTCCCTTTAGCATATATAGCATTTACATTTAATAAATAGGTCCTCTCCAATTGGCAGTCTGCATCTGTGAAAGCCAGAGACTCATACTTGCTGGCTTCTATTCCTTTTTGTAGCGCCCATTTTTTCCCAGTCCACCCTTCAGGTAGCTCTTCTATTTTAAGATAGCTTATATATGGATGATTTAATTTGTATGCTTGAAGAATAGCCTCTGAGTTATCTTTGCATCGATCTAGAACTACAAGTAGCTCATATTCCGGATAGTCAAGTCCCAGCCAGTTGGGAAGGTTCCTGCTAAGGTTTTCGCCCTCATTATGAGCGGCAATGATGAGTGAAACAGGAGAGAAGTTCTTTGCTAGGGACAGTTTTTGTTTTTGTATTCGAAAGCAGCTTCTAGCCAAAACAAGCTGAATTGTTAGATATAGGATAGCAGAGCCAAAAATGAGGGCTAGCATTATTCTCTATAAATTACATCCAGTACCGTTTGTCCAACCGCTTTCAGGGTTTCTTTGGAAATAACAGACATATTATCTCCATGTGTATGCCATTCTTCAAAAAAGTTAACTCCATTTCTTTGGTCAATCACATCTATGCAGGGAATGCCCGCTAATTTACTTATATAGAAATGGTCATCAGTTACTGCATTGCTTCTGACATGAGAAAAATAGGATCCATAGCCTTGTCTCCTTGCAGAAAGCCAGACTTTTTCGACTATTCCTGCAGCATATACCATCGAATTTTCTTCCTTGAAAAACTGGGCCCCTTCGGCCCCTACCATGTCAAGGTTGATACCAAATTGAGCATTATAATTTGGAACATGTTTGTTCTTCGCCCAATATTGAGTGCCCAGACAATACGAATTGATGGTGCCAGGGTTTCCATAATCCTCTGAATCCCAAAGGCATATATCTATTCCAACTGCTGGACCTTTCGCTTGAATCTGTCGAGCTATTTCTAACAATACCCCTACCCCACTTGCTCCATCATTAGCACCTGAAATGGGTTTATCTTTCCTTGTTGTATCCATTTCAGCTATAGGTCTTGTATCCCAATGAGCAGAAAGTAAAATCCGTTTTTTTACCTCAGGATTATATTGGGCTATAATATTTTGTGAAGATAGTTGAGTGCCGTCCCAAGCCGTAAGCAAAGCCGTTTGTCGAAATACTTTTGCTCCTTTCTCCTCAAGAAACTTCCCCAACCATTCGCCACAATTTATATGACTACCGGTATTGGGTACTCTAGGGCCAAATGCTACTTGCTTTGCCACATATTCATAAGCAGAATCTGAATTAAAAGAGGGGATCTCTATAGGTGGCTTTGAATCATCAAAACTTGTCTTCTTAGGCTTGTCTTCACAGGACAAAAGGATAAGATCTACAAATAAAAAAAGGAGCACTGACAATAAAGCCAACCCTCCTTTTTTGTATGTATTAGGTACACTATTCATTATTCAAATCTCCAATCAGTTTTGTCTGCGCCATCATCCAGCTTGATTTTGAGTTTGCCCAATTGATCCCGAATCAAATCCGCCTCTGGCCAACGTTTCTCAGCCCTAGCTTGAGAACGCAACTCAATCACCAGTTCCATAAGCCCATCGACAGTTTTCCCCATTTGAGAAGACTCATCTACTTCAAGTTTCATCCCAAGCCATTGGGTGAAAATTCGAAGAAAATCTTTACGAAATTTCTCGAAAGTTTCTGCTTTTACTGGCAGGGCTTTATTGGCATTCTGATAAATTTCATTGATTATAGATAGGGTATCAAACATTCGAGCGATAACCTGGGCTGTATTGAAATCATCATTCATGGCTTTCTGGGCATCTTCGTAAAAAGAAGCCAGTGAGTTTTCCATTTCAGAATTGACCATCTCTGGCCTTGATTTTACCTCAATGGCTTGTAGGCGCTTGATGGTATCCCCCATTCTTTTCATGGCTTTCTCTGAGGCCTGAAGAGCTGTATTAGAGAAATCCAGGGTACTGCGATAATGTGCCTGGAGGATGAAGAAGCGGATCACCATGGGGTGATAAGCCTGGTCCAACAAGGGATGATCTCCACTAAAGAATTGGCGAAGTCCAATGGCATTCCCCAAAGACTTACCCATCTTTTTCCCCTCATACGTGATCATATTATTGTGGAGCCAATATTTAGCTTCATCCTGTTCAGATGCTGGCAAATTACAATTGCAGGCGTTTGATTGGGCAATCTCAGCTTCATGATGAGGAAACAAAAGATCCATTCCCCCTCCATGGATATCATACTTCTTGCCGAGGTATTTGGTACTCATAACCGTACACTCGATATGCCATCCGGGAAATCCTTCTCCCCAGGGAGAGTTCCAGCGCATGATATGATTGGGTTCAGCTTTTTTCCAAATAGCAAAGTCAGCCTGATTTTTCTTGTCGCTTACCCCATCTAAATCACGGGTACCTTCGCGGATATTTTCGAGGTCTCTACCGGAGAGTTTTCCATAGGTAAATTGCTCGTTGTATTTAAATACATCGAAATAAACAGATCCTTCAGAAACGTAGGCAAATCCATTATCGATGATTTGCTGAACAGCTTCGATCTGCTCGAGGATATGCCCTGTAGCTCGCGGCTCTATATCGGGGCGAATCAAATTCATCGCCGTCATATCCTCGGTATATGCATTGAAGTATCTCTGAGCGACCTCCATGGGTTCCAGTTGCTCGATCCTTGCCTGCTTTTCGATCTTACTATCCCCTTCTTCTGCATCGTTTTCCAAGTGTCCCACGTCGGTGATATTCCGAACGTATCGTACTTTAAATCCCTGATCTTTCAGGTATCGGTAAACAGTGTCGAAGGTAATGGCAGATCTCGCATGGCCTAGATGCGCATTTCCATAAACGGTGGGACCACAAACATACATTCCTACGAATGGAGGATTTATGGGCTCGAATACTTCTTTTTTCCTGTTTAGGCTATTATAAACTTGAAGTTGTGTCATACGGTTTGCAAGTAAAAATTAGGAAAAGCATTTTCCAAATCTTATTCGATCGGAAATCAAAAACATTCTTTCCTGTGGGAAAGAAATGTAGAAAATGAGAATAAATGGTGTATTAGCCGACCAGGCGGCAACAGTAGAAGTGGTATGTGAGGAGAATTTTACTCATCTCAAATACTTATGGTTGTATCCGATAGGTAGCTATTACAGGATAATGATCGGATACACCTGCTCGTACGATCTCATGATTTAAAACTTCGAATTCTGAAGATGCGTACTGATGATCTATACGTAATCCCAGCATTTTGTTTAGCAAAGGGTAACTCCAACCAATTCCAGATCCTGCTTCCCGAAAGGAATCATTCATTTTTTGGGCCAATAAATAATTAACTCTTGTATGAGGAGTTGCATTCATATCCCCTGTGATAATGATCGGATTGGGGTATTGAGCGGTTTTATGAAGGATTTGATCAACTTTATCGTTTTGCAATTTGACCACCATTCTTGCCCTTCTGAAAATGGCAATTAATTTTTCAAAAAATCCTTCTGTTTCATTATACGTCTGTGCAATTTGGAATGAGCTTAGGTGGACGTTCCCTACTCCTACCATACCTACAGGAGTTTCAATACTCGCCAGTATCCCACTATTGATTTCTTTCCTAGGCATAAAAAGCGTATCGATATCCACTATCGGGTATTTAGAATATATAACAGCTCCATGTATATGAACCGGGAGGTGGACAAAACGATGGTAAGGCATATCCAACGCCCGGGACATATAATCAATCGCGTAAGAGCCATCTTTCAACTTATGATTCCTGAATTCCTGTAAAGTTATTACATCAGGTTCCAGGCTTTTCAGTAATTCTGAAGAAGTATCTATATTTTCTGCCTTGAAGTCGAAAGTTCCTACGTTGTAGGAAAGGATTTTCAAGGATTGATTTTCCTGTATTAAAGCATCCTGTTGGGAGCCCATTTTCCAATCCATTGAGATCACCCAACTGCATCCTAGTAAACCCAGGAAAGCAAACAGACTTAAAAATTTAAATTTCTTGATAAATAAGAATATGGCGAGTAAGTGAAAAACTGCCAGGATGGGAAAAAGATTGGGGATAAGTTGAATCCAGGAAAAAATAGAGGTAGAAATATAAGGAGCCGTCAAGCCCAAAAGACTCAGGGCTAAAACGGGCGCATAGAATGTAGCAATAATGAAATGGAATAAATTCCTGTTCCTATTCATCCTCCTTTTGGCTCGATGCCTTATAAAGAATCTCTTTTTCCTCCCTACTCAAGCTCTCATATCCTTTCTCAGAGATCTTATCTAATATTTTATCTACCGTCTCTTGCGGTACACTTCCTTTGTTTTTCTTGTTCTTGGGGCCAGAGGTTACAGGTGCTTCCTGCAAATCATCTTTCTTCCGGGATTTGTAAGCTACTGTCATTTTGGGACGGTTGCTTTCTGAGTAATAGGACCAAATCATCTCAGTTATATCGATCTCTCTCCTCATTAGGTACACATGTAGAAAACCCAATAAAGATCCAATGGCTATAGCAATTCCCAGGGGAGTAACAAATCCTGCCATTGCTAACTCAAGCAATAACAATACCACGCCGATCCAAACGATCTTTACTCGACCAAATAAAAAGAGTTGAACCTGAAAAGCAGGCACCAGCGTAACAGAAGATAAAACCAGAACCATAACTACCGCTATCATGCCAGAAGGGAAATACAAATTTTTCATTCCTCTTTGGGCAATGGCTTGTTTTTGGGGATCAGGTTTTATGCCGGGTTTCTCTACTTTCTCTGTAGTTGCCTCTGTTTGGGTATCGGCATCTGTTTCTGTATCAGTATCCGCACTTTCAACCGCTGAATTTGATGACTCAGCGACTAATTCTGTTTGAGGAGCAGGTTCAGGTTCCACAAAAGGATTTGTGGTGAAGCTTGAAAGGCTAGCTGTTAGAATCCCGATAATAGGAACAGCGAGGATTAATAATCTTCGCGTTCTTTGGTCTCCCATCAATTGTTGATGTATGCGACCAAAGGCCCATAAAATAAGACCGTTAACCAGAAGTTTAAGAATATTAAACTCAAGGCTAAAGAATGGGAAAGTAATAATGCTCCAGGGTTGTCGGAGTAAGAGAATGAGATCAGAAGGTAAAACCAGTAATTTTATCAGACCATCATACATTTGCGTCTGACCGGTACTACTAAATATGATGAACAACAAGCCTTGCAATAGCAGGCCAGCTCCCATCAAAACCAATACCCAGGCAATTGTTTTATGGCGACTGATAAATAAATTGAACTGATCTTTCAAATCCATAAACAAAGTTACTTTTTTCCCTAATACTATTACAAGCCAAATTTGAAGATAATGTTTAGCTACTATTTAGGCAGCGGCAAATATTTTTCAATCTTAAAGAATAAATATCCGGCAACCATTCCAGCCAGGTGACCAAAGTGTGATATACCCCCTCCAATATTTATTCCGAATACTTGCAGAATGACTAAAAGCGCCGAAATACCAGCTATTCCTAATACAAAATCACGAGATTTAAAGTAAATCGGCAAAAACATCAGCCCCATTTTCTGATTAGGGAAAGTCATCGCGAATGCTACAAGCACTCCTGAGACCGCTGTAGATGCTCCTAGTACTGGTATGGGAGAAGGATCCAAAAAGGTCAATAACAAACTTGCAACTACCCCACAGAAAAGATAAAAATTAAGGAAGCGTTTGCTGCCCAATACACTTTCACAAACAGGCCCAAACATACCCAATACAATCATATTAAAAAGAATATGGAAAATTTCGATTCGACCTCCATATCCTCTCTTCGAATGATTAAAGAAAGAGGTTACTATTTGGACCGGATTAAACGCATTAGCGGGCGTAACAGCCATGGTTTGTCCTTTCACATCCATTGTCAGATATTCTTCTCCCTGGTATAGACCAATTCCCCTAAATCCAAGGGCATTTGATTTATTCAAGACGAAGTACGTCTCATCAATAGTTTGTGCATTAGGAATGATCAATAGCGCCACAAATACTACTACATTGATCAGTATCAAATGTTTGGTTATCGGAGTAAGTCTGTCCAGCATTATCTTTTTCTTTAACTAAAAAATACGGAAAGTTCTTCCGGGTCTATACTTTTAAATGTCGGTTTGCCACTGGGGCTATATGCGGGCGCCTCGCATCTAAATAGATCTTCAACCAAATGTTTTAGTTCTATGATACTCAATTTTCCTGAGGAAGTTACAGCGCTTCTGGCAGAAACGGATTTTGCAACTCCTTCAAAAAGTTTTTCATGCGTATGGCTAGCGCCTAATATTTTCAAATCTCCTAAAATCTGATCAAATATTTCTCTTATCTGACCTGTAGGAATTCCCGCTGGAGATCCATAGACAATCAGGGTATTTCTCCCAAATTCCTTCAATTCAAATCCCATTTTTTGCAGGGCATCTTCAGCATCCAGAATCATAGCATAATCAGGAGCTGTAAATTCTATGGTTTGAGGAAAAAGCAATTGTTGACTGGCCAGTTGTTTTCCCTTCTGGCTATTGAGAAATTTCTCAAAAAGGATTCTCTGATGAGCCAGGCTCTGATCAATGATCAACAATTTGCCATTTCGCTCGGTAAGGACAAAGCGGTTTTTAAATTGAACGAAAAAACCCGGCTCTTCCCCTACTCCCTCTTTGCTTTTCTGTCCAATCGGTAAGCTTGTTTGGGGACTTTTCCTTTCTGGGACTAGTGGCATTTCAAATCGATCAAAGGGGGGCTGTTCCTCTTTCCTTATAGACGGCCGTTCGGGTCTATACAATGCATCCCAATCTTCGGGTTTTGGAGCTTCCCTCTGTGGAAAATCCGGAATGCGAGGAAAATCTTTGGGACTCGTCTTGGATAAGGGTGATGAAGAACCATAAATCTCTGACTGAATCGATCCCTTTTCAAAATCATATTCCGGAGCTTGATGTAATGCTCCCAATCCCTGTTTTACGATTCCTTGTAGCAAAACATACAGGGTCCGTTCATCGTCGAACTTCACCTCAGTCTTGGTAGGGTGAATATTGATGTCTACGTGTTCTGGATCGATCTCGATAAATATGCAATAGAAGGGATAGGTATCTTCCGGAATGAATTCCTGATAGGCTTTGACGATTGAGTGGTTGAGATAATTACTTTTGATATATCTTCCGTTTACAAAAAAGAATTGATCTCCTCTATATTTTCTGTAAAGATCAGGAGTTCCCAAAAAGCCGGATAGCTTTGCATAGCCCGTCTCTTCCTGAACATGGGTCAATTTTCCTCGCAGATCATTTCCAAATAAAGCATGAAGCCTTTCTTCCAGATTGCCCTTTTTCAATTCATAGACCTGGGTTTCATTATGTCTGAAGCTCATTTCTATTTCAGGATGTGGAATTGCTACTCGGATAAATTCATTGAGTAAATGCCGAGTTTCTACGGGATTGGATTTTAAAAAATTACGACGGGCAGGCACATTGAAAAAAAGGTTTTTTACCTGAAAAGTAGTACCTATCGGCATTACTGCAGGTTCCTGCTTTTTAATTTCACTAGCCTCTATTTCCAATAAAGTCCCCAATTCATCTTCACCTTGCCGAGATTTTAATTGTACCTGAGCAACCGCTGCGATACTGGCCAGTGCCTCTCCGCGAAATCCCAGGGTGCGAATATTGAAAAGATCTGATTGGTTTCTGATTTTAGAAGTAGCATGTCTTTCGAAACACATGCGGCTATCCAGTGAAGACATTCCCCTCCCATTATCAGTAACCTGAACCAAGCTTTTTCCAGCATTTTTGATGACAACATCTATGCAATCTGCTTCGGCATCGATGGCATTTTCCAACAACTCCTTCAAAACCGAGGCAGGTCTTTGAACCACTTCCCCCGCAGCGATCTGGTTAGCTATTGCGTCTGGCAATAATTGAATCAGGTTTTTCATATCTCTTCCTCACAAATCTACAAATTTACCTTTTAATCAATTCGATAATTCGGTTCTTTTCATAGCTTTCTGGTAATCAGCAGATATATATGTAACTTGCTATTAGATTGATTTGGTGGTAATGAGCCATAAAGACACGCATCAGAAGACAAGTTCATACCAAAAGTTCTATACTAAACTCCGGGGATTTATTCGGAAATATCCGCGTACATCCCTCATCTCTGGAGCATTCCTTAGTGTCCTTTCTCTCCTCCTTCTTTTTATACAGACAGTTTCCTGGGGTCTCTGGACGGAAATGCCAGATAAAAATGAATTAATTAATTTTCCTCTTCCTCAAGCTTCAGAAATATATACTGTTGACGGTGTTTTGATTGGGAGATATTTTTTGGAAGACCGGATTTCTGTACCCTATGATAGTTTGCCATCACATCTTATAGATGCATTGCTGGCAACGGAGGATATTCGCTTTTATGAACATAAAGGGGTAGATGGGAAAAGCTTATTGCGCGTTCTTTTCAAAACCCTGCTTTTTCAGAATGAAAGTTCTGGCGGTGGTAGTACCCTTAGTCAGCAAGTCGCCAAGAATTTTTATCCTAGAGAAGACTTTTCCCTTTTGAGTCTCCCGGTCAATAAAGTAAAAGAATCCATTATTGCTTCTGAGCTTGAAGAGATTTATTCTAAAGAAGATATTATATCCCTTTATTTGAATACGGTTTCTTTTGGGGGAAATGAATTTGGGGTAGAAATAGCTTCTCGCAATTTCTTTAATAAACATGTAAAAGAGATTAATCAACAGGAAGCTGCTCTCCTGGTGGGTATGTTAAAAGCCCCAACCTATTACAATCCGATTCAACATCCGGCTCGTGCAAAAGGGAGGAGAAATTTGGTCTTGAGCCAAATGCATAAATATGGAATGCTTGGATTAGACGAATTGGATAGCCTAAAGGCCCTTGATCTTGAATTAGAATATGGGCGCTATACACATCATGAAGGTATTGCCCCCTATCTGCGAGAAAATCTTCGCCTGGAGCTGGTCCAATGGTGTAAAGAAAATCCTGCCTCAAATGGGAGACACTATAATCTCTATAAAGATGGCCTGAAGATATACACAAGTATCCATTCTGGATTGCAACGCTATGCGGAAGCTTCTATCAATAATCAGATGAAGAAGCTGCAGGGGAAATTTGATAGGCACTGGAAAGGCTATAATAAGGCAAAAGCAAGTAAAGGCTTGTATGAAGATAAGCTAAAACGGAGCAAACGTTACAAGAGTCTTCAAACTGCAGGCTTTTCAGAAAAAGAAATTGACTCTGTATTTCAGGTGAAAGTTCCCATGCAGATTTTCACCCATAAAGGAATCAGAGACACCAGCCTAAGTCCTCGTGATTCTATCCTGCACGATATATATATGCTGCAAGGTGCATTTATGGCTATGGAACCTAAAAATGGATTCATACGCGCCTGGGTGGGAGGCTTTAATCATAAATTTTATCAGTTTGATCATGTAAAAAGCCGACGCCAGACAGGTTCCGCTTTTAAACCACTAGTTTATGCAGCTGCCCTGGAAGAAGGGGTTTCTCCCTGTGAATACATCCCGAATGACAAAGTAGCATATAGAACCTACAATAATTGGTCGCCCAGAAACTCTGACAATATATATGGAGGAGAATATTCTATGCGAGGGGCTCTCACCCACTCCGTTAATATCGCTGCAGTAAATTTGATTTTGAAAATTGGTCCCCAAAAGGTAGTAGACCTCACTCGGCGTATGGGTTTGACTTATGATCTCCCCGCCTTACCCTCAATCGCATTGGGAAGTGCAGATGTAAGCCTACGGGACATGCTGCATATGTATGCCATTCTGTTCAATCAAGGAAAGGTGGTCAATCCCAGATATTTGCTACGGATGGAAGATCGAAATGGGAAAATCATTTATCAGGATCCCGGCCAATTCTCAAATAAGCAGGTCATAAGTCCAGAAACCAGTGTCTTTATTAATCGAATGCTTCAGGATGTAGTGGATGAAGGTACTGCCAGATCCATTAGAACTCGTTATAAAATCAAAGCAGAAGTCGCAGGAAAAACCGGCACTACTCAGAAACAAAGTGATGGATGGTTTATTGGCTCAGTTCCGGGTTTACTGGCAGGAGCCTGGGTAGGTGCAGATGATCCACGGATTCATTTCAGGAGCTTGGCTGCGGGCCAGGGTGCTGCTACTGCCTTGCCTATTTGGGCCTACTTCATGAGAGAAACTTTTAAGGATAAAGATTATGCTCACCTTAAAGATGGGAAATTTCCAAAACCCAGCCAGAAAATGTTAGCAGAGATGGATTGCAAGGATTACTGGTTCCCCTTAAATCTGGAGGAATTCAAAGCCTGGTATAGGGCTGAGTTTGGGGAAGATGAGGAAGAATTCATACAGAATCAACCTTGATATTTTTCAGCAATTAGCCGTAATCCTTCCAGGGTGTGGAGCTGGTCTATCTCATCAAATCTATCGTGTAAAGGAGTAAGTATGCTTACTAGTCCCCCAGTAGCTATTATTTTGGGCTTTTTCTCCAACTCAGATTCAATTTGATCAAGAATTTCATTTACCAATCCAATATATCCTCGCAAAATTCCCGCTTGTAAGGAATGAGTCGTATTTTTTCCAATGACTGAAGGGGGAATCTCCAGGGGTACTTCAAATAATTGAGCAGTTTTACTAAAAAGCGCTCGCATAGCTGTTCGTAACCCGGGTGCTATACTAACTCCCAAAATTTCTCCTTTATCTGAAATAGTGGTAAAACTTAAGGCAGTCCCAAAATCAACAACCACAGCTGCCTGTCCATATTTCTCATATGCACAATATGCATTTGCAACCAGATCAGACCCTATTTCAGAAGGCTTATCTATTTTAATGGAAAAGTTATGATAGAAATCAGGTCCCATTACAATAGGTTCATGTTTCAGAAGGTCTCTAAGAAGATTTGAGACCTTTTTTCGATGGGCGGGAACAACTGTACTGAAAATGCTCTTGCTTATCCAATCGAAAGAATAGCCTGCTTCCTTCATCCATTTTATAAGCCTGTTTCTTAATTCATCGATTTGGTCTGAGGGATTTCGCCATTGTTGGACCCAGGCATTGCCATCATGCAGTCCGACCAAAATATCCGTATTCCCCATGTCCAAAGCTAGTAGCATAATTTTTCGTTTAAATAGATCTTCTTGAGTAACCTTGCTTTTAAATAAGTATCTATATTTTTCTAAGACAAATTCTCACTCATGTCAGAGCCCTTGCAAAAGTTGTGGATGTATGGAGGAGCACTATTGATGCTCTGGGGTTTTTTCTATCTGTTGAGTTACCTACATATCAGGCAAAAAAATAAAAGGCCTTTAACCTATAGCGATTTATTCCATGGCTCTTTACTCTTTTGGGTATTACTTTCGAGCATTTGGTCGATTGTTCAGACAAAAGGCCTGACGGTGCAATGGCTCTTCATTCCACTTTTTGCTGCCTACTTTTATTATGATAAGGAAAAGGATACTGAGGCCGATAAACAATCCGTAAATCTGCTGCACCTTATCTTACTTGGGAGCTTCTGTTTCCTCTGGTGCTTCTTCTCGCTTATCAATTTTGGGGAAGTGGGATTCTATATACCTGATGGATTAAGCACTCAGGAAAATGATTTCTTTATCTATGCGCAGCGGGCTAAATCATTAGGTGGATATGGGCAGGAGAATTATTTCGCCTTATTAAATGGATTAGACGAAAGTTATCAGGGCTTAACTCCTTACCATTATCTCGAGCTCTGGTTAAGTTCCTTTTTTAGTTGGCTGTTGGGAGTAAATCATGTCTTTAGTTTAGGAATTCTGGTTAAAGCCAGCTTTTACTTCATCACAGGCCTAGGATTTCTGGCACTATTGGAAAAATGGGGATACAAAGCTGGATGGAAAAGTCTCCTCCTTGCGTTGGCTTTTTTCTTCTTTTCCGGCCTCTATCTCAAAATCTCCTTCCTTTCATTTCCAGAGTTTAATCTATCCTCCCTGACTTACCGGACTAAAATGATGGTCTATTATCCTTTTTATCTGGGATTTGTACTGAATTTTCTGGATCAAAAGAAAGAGAAGGCCTTCCTTATCTTGGCCATGTTGATGATTGCAACGGTGGTCAGCATTCCTGCTATTCTGGGAGCTACTATTCTCTTGAGTTTATGGGTAGAGCGAAGAAAGGATCGATCCTTTCGTACATCTCTATTCATTATCCTGCTAAGTACTGCTGCTGTGCTGGCCTTTTATGCCCTGAGTCCTTCTCCTCAATTGTCAGCTTCTATGGGAGTTGAGAAACAAGAATTGCTGGCATATCTCAGTTTTTCACATCTATTCAACAGTCTGGGAGCATTCTTTCTACATGTACTGGGATTGATTCCCATTTTTCTGCTGCCTTTTTGCCTGATTTTCCTTGCCTACAAACGAACTTCAGATCAGGCTTTGAGAGAGTTGCTATTTTTTAGCCTCATGATCATTCTTTCAGGTGCCGCGGCATATGCATTCTTGGGCGATTTTGAAAATGCCATTCAACTCTTTTTCAACCCTGTCATTGTTTGCCTGAATACCACAGCGATATTGGCAATGATTTATTTGTGGAAAGATCGAGCAAGTCGGACCTGGATGTACGTGATACTTGGAGCATCTTTCCTCAACCAGCTGATCATCTTAAGTCCCAAACTATTCTCTCACCATTCAAATCCCCAGTATAGCAAAGCCTATTTAGAAGAAATAAAATCGCTGGCAGAGAAAGGAGAACTCTCAGATTTGGGAGGAGTTTTAAAGGCAGAGGAAGACTATTTTTCGGATTTCAGTAAAATCACATATGCCTATACGGGAGCTTATTATCTCCAATACTTTGAGGGCGAAATCGACTGCATTAGTCTCTCCGATCACCAAATCACAATTAATCCCAGTAACCAAAGGAACAATCTAGTCAATAGAAATAGTGGAATCTTCTTCCAATACGTCCTAAAGCAAAAATCAGCAGGCAACTTCCAATCTCTTCCTAAAAGTCAGCTTTCCTTCCTAAAAAAACACAAGATCAATTTTCTGGTTCTTAGTAAAAATGTAACCCTTGACCCGGCTCTTAATCTTAGAATAAGACGAAAGTTTAGAGATACGATTTCAGGAGAACAATTCCTCCTTATTGACACACAATAAGTGATCATGGACTACGGAAAATTTAAGTATATCATTGTTGGATCGGGCTTTTTTGGTTCAGTAATGGCTGAACGCATAGCTAATGACCTAAAGGAAAAGGTTTTAGTTGTTGAGAAGCGTAATCACATAGGAGGCAACTGCTATTCTAAAAGGGACCCAGAAACCGAGATTGAGTATCATGCATATGGCACCCATATTTTCCACACTTCAAATGAGCAGGTCTGGAAGTATATAAATCGATTTACGGAATTCAATTCTTACCGGCATCAGGTTCTAAGTACCTACAAAAACAAAGTCTATCAACTTCCTATCAATCTGGAGACCATCAATTCCTTTTATGATCTTAACCTAAAACCATTTGAGGTAGATGAGTTTCTGGCTAAAGAAATTGAGCAATCGGGTGTAAGTGAAAATATTGACAATTTTGAGGATAAAGCCATTTCTATGATGGGTAGACCTCTTTATGAGGCCTTCTTTCGAGGATATACCCTCAAGCAGTGGAATAAAGATCCTCGGGAGATGCCAGCAGCTGTTTTAACTCGCCTACCCTTTCGGAAAAATTATAATGAGAGTTATTACGATAGCAAATGGCAGGGCATCCCTTTAAATGGATATACCCATATTTTCAAACAGCTCCTTAGGAATCCAAAAATAGAACTCAAGCTTAGTCTGGACTTTTTTGACATCAAAGACCTTATCTCTCCCGATACAACGCTCATTTACAGCGGCCCCCTCGATCGTTATTATGATTTCAAATACGGTAAACTGGAATGGAGAAGTCTTCGCTTTGAGCAAGAAATAAAAGAAGTAGAGGACTATCAGGGAACTTCCGTGATGAATTATCCTGAAATTGACATCCCTTTCACCCGCATCCATGAGGCTCGCCATTTACACCCGGAGCGCGCCTATCATCCAAACAAGAGCTTGATCATTCGGGAGTACTCTTTGATGGATAATGGTAAGAATCCTTTTTATCCAATCAATGACCTTCGAAATCAAAAGCTGGTAAAATTATATCGTGCAGAGGCTGATAAAGAAGAGAATTTGATCATCTCCGGGCGATTGGGAGATTATAAATACTACGATATGGACGCGACCATTTCCCGAGCGCTTGAAGTTTATGAAACCCAAATCAAAAGCAAACATGCAGCATATCGGCTCCAGAGAGTGGAATAATGAAATGTTTCTGTCTCATCCTACACCTTACACAGGAATAGCTGGATGGATTGAAAAAAGAAGGGTTCAAAGAATTGTTAAAGCGATTCGAGTATACAGGCCATATAAAGAATTGGAAATAGTTGAACTGGGCTGCGAGGCTGGAAATCTCTTGCATGCTTTGCATACAGAGTTTTCTGATGCCCAGCTAATCGGTGTTGATATTTCTGATTATGCTTTAACTATTGCCCAGGATAAGTTGCCTGAAGGTAGATGTAAATGGATATTGGCCGATATTTGCCAGCCTATCCCCTATTATGCTAAAGCAGATGTAATTATCTGTTCTGAGACGCTTGAACATATCCCGGATTATGGTAGAGCTTTGGACCAAATCGATAGGCTGCTGGATGAAAACACTTTGTTGATTCTAACTGTGCCCCTGGAAGGATTAAAAAATCAAGTCAAAAATATTTTGAATAAACTGGGTCTGATGAAATTTTTCTTCCCAGGTATAGAGTCTGGTTTTTCTGACTGGCATGTACAAGATTTTAAATCAAAAAGTTTTAAAGCGGAAATGGAGGACAGATTTGAGCTTTTGGAATACGAGCGAATCCTGAGATTGCACCAAATCATCATTGCAAAAAAGAAAATCTTGTGAAAGAATTAAGCCTAGCAGTCGTAATTCCGGTTTATAATGAAGAGGCCTGCATAGAAAAAGTCCTCGAAAACTGGCTGGATACTTTGGAGAAAGAGGTAATAGGTGATTACCGGCTTTTGGTGTATGATGATGGTTCCAAAGACCGATCTTATGAGATCATTTCAGGGCTTTCTGAACGAAATGAAAAGATTCTGCCTTTTAGCCACAAGAACATAGGACATGGCCCTACCCTTTTACGTGGATATAAGTTGGGATTTCATTTGGCAGAATGGGTACTTCAAATTGACTCAGATGATGAAATAAACCCCAAAGATTTTGGCGCTTTCTGGAGAAGGAAACAGGGCTTTGATTTTTTGATTGGACAGCGAGTGAGAAACTCTCCTCCTATTAGACAATTTATTACTCTCATTTCCAGATTTGTAATCAATCTCTTATTTGGAAAAGGAGTACGAGATGTCAACTGTCCCTTTCGTTTGATGAAAGCCAGAAGTTTTGAGGAAAGTATTGCTCATATCCCCCCCGATACTTTCGCCCCCAATATTCTAATTAGTGGACTGGCTACACAAAGTCAAATGAACATACAAGAAGTCCCTATCACCCATAAGTTTCGGGAAACCGGGCATGTGAGTATTCGAAGACTTAAATTATTGAAGGTCGCTATGCAGTCATTTTTCCAGACCTTTAGATTTGCCCTACTAAGACAATTCTAAAGGTCCGGATTATATTGACTATCTGGATGCTTGTTTAAAGCCTTTACCCAGATATTTCTGCATAAAACTATCCATTTCCCAAAGCATGTGCATGACAGACTCGCGGGCTCTATATCCATGACTTTCATGTGGTAACATAACCAGTCTGGCCGTAGCTCCATGGCCTTTCAAAGCATTATAATATCGTTGGCTTTGTAAAGGATATGTTCCACTATTATTATCAGCTTCTCCATGAATCAGGAGAATTGGTTCTTTTACTTTGTCTGCATGCATAAAAGGAGACATCGCAAAATATATGTCCGGAGACTCCCAGAATGTTCTTTCCTCTGACTGGAAGCCAAAGGGCGTCAGAGTCCTATTATATGCACCTGATCGCGCGATACCACATGCAAAGAGATCCGAGTGAGCTAATAGATTGGCGGTCATAAATGCGCCATATGAGTGTCCCCCGACGGCCACTCTCTTTCCATCTGCTACCCCCATTTCTTCCAGTTTTGCAATAGCTGCTGCTGCATTAGCTACAAGTTGTTTTACAAAGCTGTCGTTAGGCTCCTCATCGCCTTCACCAATTACGGGCATGCTTGGACCATCCAAAATCGCATAACCTCTGGCAACCCAAAACAACGGACTTCCTCCATAAAGTCTTACAAAACGATTTGGAGAACCACTCACCTGACCTGCTGCACTTGCGCTTTTAAACTCCCGGGGATAAGCCCAAAGCAAAACAGGAATGGGGCCATCTTTTTGAGGATCATACCCAGGGGGAGTGTAAAGAGTACCTGTTAAAGGCAGTCCATCATTCCTTTCATATTTGATAAGTTCCTTCCTTATCCCGCTTAGAGAAGGATAAGGATTTCCAAACTCACTCACCTGCTCAAGTTCTCCATTTTTCAAATTCCTGATGTAGAAATTTGCAGGCGTTTCTTTGGATTCCCGACTTGTAAGGACGGTCATTTTCTTTACGTCCCGAATAGCTATCGGGTATTCATAGTAAGGATTATCAGATCTCCACAATCTTTCTGTTTCACCACTTTCCAGATCATAGGTATCAACGAATGGCTTATTCCCTTCTGGGGAAGCACCTGAACCAAATAGGAATAGCTTCTTTTTCTTTTTATCCTGAAGAATAACATACCTTCCATATTCATTCCTTACTGTTTCAAAATTCCCCGGATCATTGTATCTATCCTCTGTAGAGCGATCAAATAGTACTTTAGTTTCGGAGGGATTTTCTGGGGAAAAAGCTGTGCTTATTCTTCTACGGGTATTCCACCAATACTCATTTACTATGGCCAAATCAGAATCTCCCCATTGAATACCACTGTACCGAAGACCGGTTTTCATATCCGCTACAGGATCTCCTTTGAAAGGAGCATCCATGTGGTAAACCTGATCTCTGAATTCTACTTTCTTTTTAGGATCTCCTCCATCCAATGCTTCTGCCCAATATAAACTGGCAGCTTTATCTGCTCGCCAACTAAAGGAACGTCTCCCCGTTTGAACAGACATAAACCCTTTAGGAATATCTTCTCCAGATGGAAGATCAGCCATTTCCCGCACCAAATTTCCGGCTTTATCCCAAATCTCTACGGATCTGGGGAATCTATAATAAGGAACTAAATAGGAAAAAGGCTTTTTAATCTGATTGACCATAATGTACTGCCCATCTGGACTAGGACTAAAACCCATGAAAGTTCCTTCATCCCCTAATTTCTTTGAGGTACCACTTTGAGCGTTAACAAGATGTAGTTGAGATTCTGTGAAGTAACTGAATAGCGATTCATCAAAAGCATTTTTCAATAAATCCTGATATGTTCTGACTGCAGCTACTTTTCCTTCATTAGAACTAATAACCGGTCCTAAAGGAGTTGCAGGTTTTTGTGGAGCATCTCCCCTGCCCTCAGGAATTGCTGCCATGATAATATCGTAGGAGGTAGAAATCCAGGAATAAGGACGTCCTCTCATTGCTGCATTAATATAGGCATCTGTCAACTTCCTGGCTTTCCGACTTTCCACATCCAGAACCCACAATTCAATATATTCTTGTTTTGAATGGGTAAAAGCAATGTATTTCCCATCAGCGGACCAGGAAACATTAGAAATTAAAGGTTCAGAAGGTAGGCCTTCCACTCCAAATTCTTTCTGATCTTCCATAGACCTGAAAGTGAAGCCTAAATAATAGGAAGTGCGACTTTGTCCATTATTGCGAGGGTTGATACGCAAACCTCCAATTCGAAGTTCTGGTTGAGAGAGTTCGGCAATACTGGGCATGCTTGATCTTTGCATAAGCAGCATCCATTGATCATCCGGGCTTAGGCTCACTGCGGGAGTAGGAGCAGCATCAGCCAGATCAGCAATGGCCTGTGGGGGCATTTGGTAGCCCAATTGGTCTTGAGCGAATAGCATATTAGATAATATGGCCATTAAGCTGGCCAATAAAATAGCAGAGATAGTTTTCATAGAGCTAGTGTATTGATTGTTTCCTATTTGTTCTCAATAAATTTAAGGAATTGTTCTTTATATGAATTGCTGATAGGAATTTCTTTTTGATTTATCAGGACACGGTTATTTTGGATCATATGGATATGGCCTATCCCAATAATGTAGGATTTATGAACACGCATAAATCGTCTTTTGGGAAGCTTATCCAGCATCCGAGTCATGCTCATCAAGGTAAGGATTCGCTGTTTAGGGGTATGAACAGCTATGTAGTCCCTCATACCTTCTATATAAAGAATATCATTGTAGTTGATTTTGAATATGCGGGTATCAGATTTGATAAACATGAAGTCTTCTTCTGCCCTGATTTCAGTCCCGGACTCCTCGATTTTCATTAGCGCTTTATTTACTGCTTTATAAAATCGATCAAACAGTACTGGCTTTAGCAGGTAATCAATAGCGTCCACTTCATAACTTTCAATGGCATAGTCTGAATAAGCAGTAGTGAAAACAACCATGGGTTTCTCTGCAAAGCTATTGATGAATTCCAATCCTGTAAGGTCAGGCATTTGAATATCTAAAAATACCAGATCAACCGGATTCTCTTTTATAAATTCAACTGCTTCAATAGGGTTTTGGAAAGTTTCCATCAGATTGAGCGCTGGGATCTTTTCTCCAAACCTTTTAATCACTTCCAATGCTAAAGGCTCATCATCAACTGCAATACAGTTCAATTTCTTCATAGTTTTAGTTTTAAATGAACGCGATGTTTTTCCGAGTCCTCCTCTATGTCCAAAAAATAATTATCCCGGTATAATAGATCTAGGCGTTTTTTTACATTGTTGAGGCCAATTCCTCCAAAAGGGTTGAGTTCGTGCTTATTTTTAGGATGAATGGGGTTCACTACTTCCAGGTCCAAATCACTTTCAAATACCTTTAGTTTTATGTTTAATTGTGAGGCATTGACCGTACTTATCCCATGCTTAAAAGCGTTTTCAACAAAGGGAATAAACAGCATAGGAGCTACCTGTTTTCCTTTTATATTTCCATTTACGGAGAAATTGACTTTAGTGGTTCCATTTAAGCGGAGTTTCTGTAAATCAATGTAGTTTTCAAGGTATTCAATCTCTTTAGATAGGGGTACTTTATTATCATTACTCTCATAAAGCATGTAGCGCATCAATTGGGAAAGTTTTGCTATTCCGCTAGCTGTTTGCTCATCATTATTTTTAAAAGCCAGACCATACAATCCATTTAGAATATTGAACAAAAAATGAGGATTGATTTGGTGTTTGAGGGCTGAAAGTTCGGCTTTTAGTTTTTCTTCTTTAAGGATTTGCCGATCTCTTTGGCCTGTAAACCAAGCATATGTATAGCCATAGAAATTTGCTAATGCTAAAATAACTGCTGTGAATACGAGGTTACCTTCTATCCAGTCAAAATACCCCAATCCAAACTCTTCCCATACACTAGGTACTCTTATGAATTTGTAAATGTACCATTGATACCAATAGTCTAAACCACACTCAAATAATACAAATACAGCTAAAGTAAAAACATTACTTAAAACAAATATTTTGAAGCTATTCTTTTTCAGAGAATATGGAAGGATTCTATGAGAGAATAAGTAAAAGAGGATAATATTTAGAACTGTGCTATAGAGAAAAAACGGAATCTCCTCATCTCCTTCATAGAATAAAGTATTGAATAAGCCTCGACCATATGGCTCAGGAAAGAAGAAATAGATAATCGTACCCCAAATAAGAATGTGGGCTCCTATATTCAGATATTTGATAAAAGGGATACGCATAAGTTTTCAAAGAAGATCAGGATTCCTATCCAAAACAAATGCAATGGCCGATTTTCCTTATGGTGTGGTAGAAATATTGGATTCATTTTTATTTCTTCTTCTTCATTTTTTACTTTTGCGGTGTTCAAATTTATAATATGATGAAAAGAAGCCTGTTTTTAAGTATCGTTTTAGGTCTATTGTTGAGTTCATGTGGCAACAAATGGTCTATGGAAAGCCTGGATGGGTATCCTGATGGAATTTTTGCTGTATTCAATACCAATAAAGGGCAAATCGTAGCACAACTTACTTACAAACAGACTCCTACCACCGTAGGAAATTTCCTCGCATTGGCAGAAGGAAATATGGAAAACAACTTCAAAGGTCCAGGCGAGCCATTCTATGATGGACTCACCTTTCACAGGGTTGTTCCTAACTTTATGATCCAGGGAGGAGATCCACTTGCTACAGGAATGGGTACTCCCGGATATGCCTTCGGAGATGAATTCTTCCCTGGGCTCTTCCACAACAAACCTGGCACCTTATCAATGGCAAACAGTGGTCCCGATACCAATGGAAGTCAATTTTTTATCACCCATGTACCTACCCCTTGGCTTGATAATAAGCATGCAGTTTTTGGCTATGTAATTCAGGGAATGGAAGTGGTTAATTCCATTGCCAAAGGAGATTTGATTGAGTCTGTCCGTATCTACAGGAATGGAGACGAAGCCAAACAATTCAAACCTATGGAAGCCTTCATGGCGGGCAAAAACAATTAAGCTGGTCTTCAGGCCTACAAAATTTTATTTTTTTTCTACTGAGCTTTAAACATTCTACCTAATTTTAGGTAATTAATTTTAGTTAGACTAAATTTGGCGTCTGACAAAAAGAAAATGCCACTTTGAACAAGCTGCATTTTTTTTCGTTACTTAATTAGAATGAGTCTAAATTAAAATAAGGAATGTTACAGGATCAATTAGCCCCAACAGAGGAACTTTCAGAAGATGAAAAAATCATCCAGGAAGTGACCAATAAGAAATACGAGCATGGGTGGGTTACTGACATTGAATCTGACAAAGCACCCAAAGGACTTAACGAGGATATAATCCGACTTATCTCTTCCAAAAAGAATGAGCCAGAATGGATGCTGGAGTATCGAATGAAAGCATTTGCTCACTGGAAAAAAATGACTGAGCCGGCCTGGGCACATGTCGAGTATCCCCCTATCGATTTTCAGAACATCCACTACTACGCAGCCCCAAAGCCTAAGAAAAAACTTGAGAGTCTGGACGAAGTTGATCCAGAATTACTTAAGACCTTTGAGAAATTAGGAATCCCTCTTTATGAACAAAAAGTACTTGCCGGGGTAGCTGTTGATGCAGTAATTGATAGTGTATCAATTAAAACAACTTATAAAGAAAAGTTGGCGGAGCTGGGAATAATATTTTGTTCTTTTAGTGAAGCCATCCAGGATCATCCGGAACTGATTAGAAAGTATATGGGGAAAGTAGTTCCTCACACAGATAACTTCTATGCAGCCCTAAATGCTGCAGTCTTTACTGATGGTTCATTTGTGTACATTCCAGAAGGTGTACGCTGTCCAATGGAGCTCTCTACCTACTTCCGCATCAATGAACAAAATACAGGTCAATTCGAAAGAACCCTGATAGTTGCTGAGAAGGGAAGTTATGTATCTTATCTGGAGGGATGTACAGCTCCTCAAAGAGACGAAAATCAGCTTCATGCTGCGGTGGTTGAGTTGATAGCGTCAGAAAATTCCGAAATCAAATACTCCACCGTCCAAAACTGGTATCCTGGTGATCCAGAAACCGGAGCAGGAGGAATTTATAACTTCGTTACCAAAAGAGGTATTTGTGAAGGTGATAACTCTAAAATTAGTTGGACCCAGGTAGAAACAGGCTCTGCCATTACCTGGAAATACCCAAGTGTAATTTTAAAAGGAGATAATTCCGAAGGAGAGTTTTACTCAGTAGCAGTAACCAATGGTCGCCAACAAGCAGATACTGGTACAAAGATGATTCACCAGGGAAAAAACACCCGTAGCATCATTATTTCCAAAGGTATATCTGCAGGTAGGAGCAATAATAGCTACAGAGGTTTGGTGAAGATGATGAAAGGTGCGACAAATGCTCGAAACTTCTCCCAGTGTGATTCAATGTTGATAGGAGATCAATGTGGTGCACACACATTCCCCTACATTGAAGGAGGAAATACCACAGCAAAAATCGAACATGAAGCTACTACTTCTAAAATAGGTGAAGATCAAATTTTCTATTGCAAACAAAGAGGAATTGATGAAGAGCAAGCCATTAGTTTGATCGTAAATGGCTATGCAAAAGAAGTGCTCAACCAATTACCGATGGAATTTGCAGTTGAAGCGCAAAAACTACTTTCCATCAGCCTCGAAGGAAGCGTAGGATAATTAATAAGGGTTCATACAAAGAAAAAATTTCTAATGCTCAGCATAAAAAATTTACAAGCATCAATCGAAGATAAGCAGATTCTTAAAGGTCTGAATCTGGATATAAAGCCTGGCGAAGTACATGCCATAATGGGGCCAAATGGTTCAGGCAAAAGTACACTCGCATCTGTGCTTGCAGGGAATGAGAATTATGAAGTAGATGGAGGCGAAGTTTCATTTAATGGAAAAGATCTCCTTGAACTTGAGCCAGAAGAAAGAGCAGGAGAAGGCTTATTTCTCGCTTTTCAATATCCAGTTGAAATTCCGGGAGTAAGTATGACGAATTTTCTAAGAGCTTCTTTAAATTCTGTTAGAGAATATCGTGGAGAGGATCCCTTGAGCGCTGGAGCTTTCCTTAAACTTATGAAGGAAAAGCAAAAAGTTGTGGCTTTAGATAAAAAACTCACGAAGCGTTCCGTAAACGAAGGTTTCTCAGGTGGGGAGAAGAAGAGAAATGAAGTTTTCCAGATGGCCATGCTTGAACCCAAGCTTTGTATTCTGGATGAAACTGATTCGGGACTGGATATCGATGCGCTTAGGATTGTTTCGGATGCAGTAAATAAGCTCCGAAATGAGAATAATGCATTTCTGGTTATCACCCACTACCAACGATTGCTTGAGTACATCGTGCCAGATGTAGTTCATGTTTTACATGAAGGGAAAATCGTTAAGTCTGGGGATAAAAACCTCGCCCTTGAACTAGAGGAAAAAGGATACGACTGGCTCAAAGAGACAGA
>JBCBRM010000071.1:0-36541 GCA_039819665.1 Bacteroidota bacterium | reverse complement strand
GGAGATGCTTATAAGATGTTTGTTGGAAAAAAACGGAAGATCGATAAGCGAAAAATCAGTGAGATATTGATCTCCTACTTTCGTAAACATGGGATGGTTAAAGTCCCGGAAGTTGGGAGGATGAAGGATATAGGGAGGGTGGAATAATGTGTTCTGGTATGCTTGTGATGCTACCCACCAGAACACCAGAACACTGGAACACATTTACTTCCACACCCCCTCCAGCTCCCAAACCTTACCAGCCAGGATCTTTGCTTTCCCTTTGACAACCAACAAGCTAAGCTGAGTAAAGGTTTCTGTCGGGAAATAGATATCAGTCATGACAGTACGGCCTTCGTCGGCGAATAATTCCACAGATGAAACGTCAACGAAGAGTCTCATATCCAGGATATTTTCTTCACCAGTTTTAGCCGGAGCTACATCAAGGGTAGCGAAATCCTCATGGAAATCTGATTTACCAGCAACCTGTCTATCAATGAAATACTCTTGGGAGGAAGTCTTGTATCCGACCCGAACAATCCCCCCTTTTAAGTTGGACAGCTGAAGTGCGATAAATTCAGGGCTATCCGATGGATCAAGTTCCAGTTTTATCCCGATTTCCATTAAGCCATTTGGAAGAATCCCTAAAGGACGTAAGCCTGCTACTTCACCTACAACTAAATCTGATTCATTGATACGCATAGCCTCATTTTCGACTACAGGAGTGGTTTTAAGGATCGTTTTTCCTTTATAATCGGTGAAAGAAAGCTCACGGGCCAGGGTCATTGCACTCCGCCAGGCATAGGTTGGAACCACCTGTGCATATCGCCAATTGCTCATCCAACCCATAAAAATACGGCGACCGTCCGTTTCAGGGATATCAGACCAGGTGACCCCGGCATAATTATCCCGTCCATACTCCAGCCAGAGCACTTCATCCTTAGGATTTTCATTGCTAAAGGTCTTTCCATCAAAATCCCCCACAAAATACATAGTACCCGAACCTCCATTGGGATTTCCATCTCCTAAACTCACGATCATCATCCATTTTTTCTCTCCTGTATCGTCTATGGGCAGCTCAAACAAGTCCGGACATTCCCAAACTCCTGCATGCGTACCCTGATCTTCACCAAATTCTGAGGCCAGGGTCCAGGCTTTCAAATCAGGAGAATTATAGATTTGAACCTGATTTCCTCGTGCAAAGATCATGACCCATTGACTGCTCTCCTTGTGCCAGAATACTTTGGGATCACGGAAGTCCCTTAAACCAGGATTCGGGATCACAGGATTGCCTTCATACTTGGTCCAAGAACGGCCTTTATCAGTGCTATAAGCGATGCCCTGTGTCTGGAAAGTCTTACTTTCTTCCTTGGCTCCAACAGGATCATGATAAGTATATATGGCAACCATCGCTGGTTTGCCCTCTTCCCCAAAGCCACTGGTATTTTCATAATCCATTACCGCGCTCCCAGAGAAAATATAGCCCAGTTCGTCTGGATAAAGGGCAATGGGTAAGTTTTCCCAATGGATCAGGTCCTTACTTACGGCATGCCCCCAGTGCATAGGCCCCCAGACATTGCTATCAGGATAATGCTGGTAAAATAAATGATACTCTCCCTCATAGTAAACCATACCGTTGGGATCGTTCATCCACTCTCCGGGAGGAGAGAAATGCAGTTGGGGTCGGTGTTCTTCATCATAAGAAGAAAGAGGGATAGGAATATCCTTCCTATATTCTATTGATTCGGTAGATGCAGTCTTACAAGAACTGAAAGCAAAACCCGCAATAACGAATATTGATAGTATCTGAGCGTTAATTCTCCACATATCTTTTTTCTTGTGCATTAAACCTTATCCAATTCTTCGTCCACCTCATCCAGGCTTGTGCCTGAAATTTCCAGCCATATTTTTTCTAAAGATTTTCCTTTGGTTTCCGGCATCATGAAGTGGACAAATAGCAATTGGAGAATCATCATTCCCGCAAAGAAGGCAAAGAGTGGCCAGGGATTGGCTCCAACCAGTCCGAGGAAAAATGGCGTAACCATAGTGATAATTGCGGCAAATACCCAGTGCGTTCCTGATCCCCAGGCTTGTCCATTGGCACGAACATTATTAGGGAAAATTTCGGAGATGAATACCCAAATCACTGCTCCCTGCCCGATTGCATGAGAAGCTATGAATACAAGTACAAATGTCAATAAAAGAACCTGGCCCGCGGCTGCCCAATAGGCCCATGCGACTATTGCCAGACTTATGATATATCCGATCGATCCATAATACATAAGGGTTTTTCGTCCCATCCTATCAATCAGATACATCCCTAGCAGGGTAAAAATGAGATTTACAATACCTATACTAGTTGATTGGAGCAAGGCCTCATCAGCTCCGATTCCTGCTGCTTCCAATAATCGTGGGGCATAATACAAGACAAAATTTATCCCTGACAACTGGTTGAACATAGCCAGCAGGAAGGCCAGAATAAGCGGCTTATTATATTTCCCATTAAAAATCGGTGAACCTGTAGATGGTCCGCTATCAGCTTTTATTGACTCCAGGGCAGAATCTACTTGATGCGCCGGATACATATCTTCCAATACTTTTCGTGCTCCTTCGTAATCCTGGCGTTTCGTAGCAAGCCATCTCGGGCTATTGGGCACCCCCAATACCATAACTGTATAGAGAATAGCAGGAATAGCCTCTACGCCCAACATCCAGCGCCAGGATTCATTTTCCACCCATTGACCGATAAAATAGTTAGAGAAAAAGGCGATCAGGATACCAAAGACGATGTTGAACTGGTACAAAGCCACAAGGCGGCCCCTTCTTTCGGGGGAAGAAATTTCCGCTATATAAGTAGGTCCTGCTACCGAAGAGGCTCCTACACCTACTCCTCCAATAAATCTGAAGAAAGAAAAGGAAAAAGGATCCCAGGCCAATCCTGAACCCAATGCAGAGACAGTATATAGAACTCCAATCCAAATCAAAGTTTTCTTCCTTCCTATAGCATCGGAAGGAATCCCCGCAAATAAAGCTCCTATCACCGTACCCCAGAGGGCCATGGACATGATGAAAAAACCATGGTTAAAATCACTCAGTCCCCAAAGTTCTTGTATGGGTTGATCTGCACCGGAAATGACAATCGTATCAAATCCAAAAAGAAAGCCTGCAAGTGCAACGGTTACAGACCAGTAAAAAATCCGTTGTTGATTCATTAGTAGGTAGTTTTAAAAATGTATTCCTGATCCCTTTGGTAGGATAAAAGTATTCAATTTTTTGAACTTTCCACTTTTATAAGCCCGCCTTTTTCATTAACCAGTTCAAGATCTCTTCCTCCATTTCTTTACTAAAACGATTGAAGTCCTTTACCGGCTGAAATTCTAGATTACTCACTTCACCCAAAATCTGATAAGCTTTATGCGCCCTCTCGACGCTTAGCGCCAATTCTCCGGCATTTGTTTCATGATCCCAAATTGGGGAAATTAGCAAAAGAGGCTTAGGTGCATAAGCAGCAATCAGGGCATCATAATCTACCGGAAGTTGCTCTTCTTTGCCCAGATAGAAGCCCAATCGAGGAATGAGGGCATGCAAATGAGAATACACTTCTACACCCAGCCTTTCCTTATCAATCCCACTACTTCTTAATGGATTTACCCCTGAAACCAAAGCCATGGCAGAGATTCGATCTTCAAAAGGAGCAGACCAAAGGCCGACTTTTGACCCCAAACTATATCCCACCGCATAAATCCTGTCATTATCTATCATTTCTTCTGCTTCCAAAGCATCTATCGCCAGGCTGAGTTCATCAACCATCAATCCCATTTTTGAATACTTAGGATAGCGTTGATAAAAGTCTTTTCCCTCTTCTACCCTACTCCCAAATCCAATCTGATCCTGTAAATAAACTGCAAAACCTGCGTCCAGCAAGGCATGAACAAAACGCCAACTTCCTCTCCCATAACCTGTTGGATAAGCAAATTCATGTAAATACACGACTACAGGTACATTTTTCAGCGGCTCGCCTTCTTTATCTACTGGATATTGTAGTTGGCCAATGTGCAATTCCTTGGATTTGGCTCCCGTGGGGAGTCCAGGACGGCGAATCACCTGGTCCAAATAATCAAGCCCAGCTCTAAAACTTGGATTAAGGACCATGGGAGCCTCGCCTAATAGGTTTCTACATTCCTTAGCTAATTCCCCTTTCCATGGCTGAAAGTCTGATTTTCCAGAAAGGGCAGCAGGAATAATTATCCTACTTTCATCAAAGTCCTCTTTTCCACTTAATACCTGCCATTTTTCAAAAGAATAATCGTAATAGCGAATCACGGGTACCTCTATATTTCCTCGACCAAAAATCTTATCAAAAAAATCCACATAGGTATGTACATCCCGCATAGCTGGCCGATGCAAGCCCCTTCTCAAATGTAACCCTACTTTCCCTTCTGCACCTAAAAACTTAAAAACAGGCAAAACCGCATCGAAATGTTGTTCTATGGCCCAGGGATTTCCCTGATCTTCAAAATAGGACGAGCTCAACAGAAGCCCTCGGGGAGCAAGCATTGCACTCAAAAAATGCTGATCAAAGGGAAGTTTATGTTCTCTTCCCGCAAAAAATCGAAGTCTTGGATGTAACCAATGAGGGAAATTGCCGGTAATGGCAGCAATCGTTTCATTATCATAGTTGGGAGAAGTATAGCGGAAAAGGTCTTCACCGCCCGTTCCCCCACTACAAACCACTACTGCATCTATGCGTTCATCAAAGGCTGCCGCCATAAGAACCTGCTTCCCATCTCTGCTAAGGCCGGTAATACCAATCTGATCCTTCTCTACTACATCTAGACTATATAAATAATCCACAATACGATGTGCCCCCCAGGCCCTTCTCATTATGGTAGTGAAGTCGTATGTGGGATAATAATGTTTGGAATATTTCTCTGTATCGTCTTCCGCATCACAGCCGGAATATTGCACACATATATAACCTCGACTCAAAGCCTGGCTGATGCTGATCCAGGAATGTCCCTTTGTTCCCGGAGTCATAAATACTGGAAAGGGACCTTTGCCAGAGGGATAGTAAATGCTGGCACGAATGCTTAAATCTTCATGATTCCCCCAGGAGATTTTTACTCGCTCTATCTTGATTCCCTTTTCTACCTTAGTTTCAAGAGTTTTCACCTCTATGGATTCAGGTTTCGGGGGAAAGTTTCCACTAAGCCAGGTCTTTAGTACTCCTGCCATAACTCTCCTTTGTCTCTGCCACTGAGTCTTTCCTTCTATCTTATCTCCAGAAACCAAATCCTTCATCAGATCATGTGGCAATACCTGGGTAGGTATGATGTCGAAATTGGGAGGAAGTTCAGCAGTCCGATCTAGCCAGGCTTGCCAGTTGCTATCCAGGGGACTCACCCATGCCTTGCTCGCCCAGGAACCCGTAGAAGCTTCCAGAAAGGGTTTAAGTTCTTCGAGAAATTGTCGTCTCTTTTCCTCTTGACCGAATAATTGTAGGCTTAGTAAGCTTAGCCCTAAAAGCAGTAGTTTTTTCATGTGCAAAAGATTGGGAGACTCAATATAAGAAGCTTTGGGGGAAAGAAATTGAGTAGCTGTTTTTGGGAGAATAGAAGATTTTCTATCTTTTGTTTCATCTACCTCCTTTCAACTAAAAAAGGCAAATAAAAATGCGAAGAACTACTACTTTTCTCTTCATCTTTCTATGCATCATTTTGCAAGCTTATGCCCAAAAAGGCAAATCGGTTCTTTTATGGCCAGAAGGTGCACCCGGAGCTTTAGGAGAAGATCCTGAAGACAAGCCTAAATTGGATCTCTATCTGGTAAAAGGAGCCTCAAAAAATACCCCTGCCGTTGTGATTTGCCCGGGAGGAGGCTATTGGAATCTGGCCATGGATCATGAAGGGGATCAGATCGCACGGTGGTTTCAGGCACGTGGAGTCCATGCCTTTGTTTTAAGCTATCGCCTTGCCAAACATGGATATAAGCATCCTTCAATGTTGTATGATGCGCAGCGGGGCTTGAGGTACGTCAGGGCGCATTCAGATAAATGGGGAATTGACAAGGAAAAAGTCGGAATTCTGGGTTTTTCCGCAGGAGGCCATTTGGCTTCGACTGCCTCTACGCATTTCGATAAAGGGAATACAGATGCAAAAGATCCCATCGACAGAGAACACTCAAGGCCCAATTATGCAGTTTTAGGATATCCCGTGATCGCTTTTGGAGAAGATTTTACGCATAAAGGCTCTCAAAAGAATTTGATCGGCAAGAATCCTTCTCCAGAAATGATTGAATTACTTTCCAATGAAAAACAGGTTAGTTCTGAAACTCCTCCAACCTTTTTAGTCCACACAAACGAGGACAAGGGAGTTCCTCCAGAAAATAGTGTGGCTTATTACCTCGCCTTACGCAAAGCAGGCGTTCCTGCCGAACTCCATATCTATCAGGAAGGCCGACATGGACTAGGTATGATTAATACGCCTAATCCAGTGTTTAATTCCTGGGCGGATCGCCTGGAGGATTGGCTGCGGGTGCAGGGGGTGCTTAGGTAAAGAATTGCAGAATACAGAACAAGGAATGGAGAGCTAAGACGTGTGGGTTTATCCATAACACCTACTTCTCAAATCTTCACTCCTTGTTCCTTGTTCTTAATTATTTCTCCTAAACAATGCTGTCATTGCGAGCTCTCAACAAGAGCGCAGCAATCTCCTTGACTACGAATTACTATTAGAATTCAGGGGATTGCTTCACTCCGTTCGCAATGACAGTTTGTTTATTCATTATCCTATCTCTATCCGCCCTTTGCTTTCAATCGCACGATAGATTGCATCAATTACCTTCATATCTCGCAATCCTTCTTCTCCGGATACATTATTTGCTTCCGTACCGTGGATAAGGCTGTAGGCAATTCCGTCCATATGCAGGGCTTGTTGATTGACCGCTGGTAATTCCAGGGTTTTTTTATGGGTTTTTCCTCCGATACCTCCATATCCATAAACCGGACTAAGGTCTACGTAGCCATTTTCGCAGGACAGAAAAAGACGTTGGATATTGCTCGCATAGGTAGTACTACAATTAGCTACAGCTCCACTAGGGAACTCCATCTGCCAGAAAATGGTTTCGTCTACCTGGGCAAATTTTACTGGATCGGTTTTGTATTCCTGAGCCGTGATTGCAATGGGTTCTTCGCCGGTACAATATCTGGCAGCCTGAATTACATAAATACCTACATCCATAAGGGGTCCTCCTCCTGCAAGTTCTTTGTTAAGTCTCCACTGGGTCGGATCTCCAATCTTAAATCCAAAGCTCCCTTCAAAGACCTTGACTTTACCAAAATCTCCTTCTGTACCAATGCGTGCAGCTTCAAGATTATAGGGTTCATAGTGCAAACGATAGCCGATGTACAGATTTCTACCTGTTTTCTTAATCTCGCGTACCATCTTTTCTGCATCCGCCAAATTCGTGGCCATGGGTTTTTCGGAAATCACATGTTTTCCTGCCTTAGCTGCCCGAATTGAGTACTCCATATGCATGGAATTAGGCAGGACAACATACACCAGATCGATATCCGGATTGTCTTTGATTTCATCAAAATTATCATAGCTATAGATATTCTTATCCGGGAGCTTATACTTAGATTTCCATTTTTCTGCTTTTTCAGGGGTCCCGGTAACGATACCCGCCAGATAGCAGTTTTTGGTTTCCTGCAAAGCGGGAGCCAATTGGTTGGTGGCATAATTTCCCAGACCGACCAGGGCAATGCCCAGCTTTCTATCTGAGCTCTGAGCACAAGCTTCCAGAGCCCCCAAGCCAATCGTAGAAGTAGTGAGGGCAAAGGCCCCCAGGCCACCTGCCAGCTTTTTTGCAAAGTGTCTCCTACCGTGCGTTTCATTAGTCTGTAGTTCCATATTTTTGCTTTGTTATTTTTGGGAAAGAAGTATTAATTTGCTAAAAGTTTGGGCTACTTACAGTAAGATCTCGCAACCATAAGTTCGTCGTAATGAAAATATTCCAAAAGTTTGGTATTTACCTAATATCATGTCTTTTTCTTAGCCAAATTGCTTGCGGTCCAATCTACAAGCCCCCTGCTCCTCCAGAAGAACCCACTAATGAACCCAATACCCATCCGGAATTGGATTCATCAATTGTCAATAGCTGGATTTGGTCAGAAATAAACCTTCCCACTTATAGTTGGCCGGATGGTATTGCATTTGGGAATGGCTTATTTGTGGATTTTGCTTTTGATGTAAATGGGGTAAAAATCGATGGAGATAAATTACGCTTTTTTCTCAACCCCACAAGTCCGAGCCCTCCAAGCACTAATGATGGAAACTTCAACTATCGAAGTGAAATCAGAACAGCCCCCTGGCAAATCAACCATCCGCTGGGCAGCGAACACTGGATAGGCTGGACCTATACTTTCGATGCCGATTACGTCATTGATCCCAGCTCCCCTATTACCATTTATCAAAATCATCCGGGCATAGTTGGTAGCCCTCCTATGATAGAATTGGAGATTGCAGGACTAGATCGACCCAGGCCAGCCCAAGGCGGCGAGATACAGGTTGTCAACCACGTACTTGACACTCGATTTGTTACAGATTTTACGCCCCAAGCTGGGCAAACCTTTGAAATCGTGATACATGCGATTTTTGACGAAGGTGCCAATGGTCTATTTCAAGTCTGGATCAATGGCGAATTGTTATACAATAAAGCAGAGCAAACTGTCTTTGATGAATATCCCTGGGGTGGGAATAATAAATGGGGTATATATCATCATTCTCATAGATTTGATTCGACAGAAGTCAATACTTCTATAACTGCAGGAGCAGAGAAGGTATCCTCATATATGGGACCGCTGAAGCTGCTCATTAGAGATAGCTCGGCTCCTAATTATCGAAAAGATGCCTATAATATTATTAAACCTTAGGAAAGGTAGCGGGTAATCTTTAATCTAGACTAAGAGTTCGCAGCCAAAATAGACTGGGTCATACGACTCGCTATTTTCTCCAAATCATATCCTAAGTCAAGATTTGCCTTTATCACTTTCGCCAACATATCTTCTGGTAATTTTCCGGCTCCCCAATACGCACCCAGAATAGCTCCCGTTACGGCAGCCGTGGTATCATTATCTCTTCCGTAGTTTATCACAAAGGAGAGTGTTTGCACAAAATCAAAATCATTCATGAGCAAGGCGACATGATTGACGATAAAGATTTCTGAGGGATGGAAAGGATAACGCATGAGTTCATTATCCAGCTTCTGATAAGCAGTACTCCATTGGGCATATTTTACTGAGTCTTCTTTGGTCTTTAGGGGAAGGGCCAGCTTCACTGAGATCTCTCTTTGGAAAAACGTTTCTACCTCAACTTCTTTGGCTTCTTTTGCTATCCTCAGGGCCTGTTGATAGACTTTGTAGGAGGTCCTACCTACCAGCCTGCTTTTGAAATAACCTTTAGGATCGGTTTTTCTGAGTAAATGAAGAATGCTATCTGGACTGGCATCCACTTTAAAAGCCTCCGCCACCATAGCAGCTGTCAGACCTGAAATATCTCTTCCGTATCCCAAGTCAAACATATCAGCCTCGTAGGTCTGTTTGTACGCCCAATCTGGATCTCCGGGATAGTAGGCTCCCAGAATAGGCGCAAAGAGCATTCCGGCACATACCATTTCCCCACCATAAAATTGACTTAAGGCCTCACTGTATCCCTGTATATCCCCATCTGAATAGGGTTTGGCTACTTTGATCCATTCTTTCAACCACTCCAAACGACGCATGCCATCCTCATAGGGCTCCAAATCCAGACCTTCAGTCTTTTTAAGATTTTCCAGACTTTTGCTGTAATGATTAATCAAATGATCTGCAAAAGCTTTAGCACCAAGCTCTGCTTGATGTGGCCCTACATTATCACCCGTACCCGTAAGAAAGTCTGCCAGAAGAACTTTCCATCTTGTATCATCTGTAGTACTTCCTGCCTGCATATTGAAGTCCCAAATCCCTTCAGCTGAGGGTTCCCGAACCATATCATCCAGATCATCTACATGCCCATATTCCAATTGGATGTCCTGCCTTGCCCACATTTCTGTAGGAGCTCCCATAGCATCTCCGATCGCCGAACCCGCTAACATACCCAACATCTTGTCATATAGCTTGTCACGATCCAATTGGGAGAGTTTCATATCAATATCTTTGGGTGAAGAAAGCGGCACATGCAGACTACTTTCAGATTTATTTGATTCGCAGCTCATAATAGCCAGAGCCAGTAGGAGGGATAAGATATATTTCATAGAGAAAGGGCTTGGAAGCTAGTCTGATAAATACTTTTGGTTTAAAATTTTCTCTTGAAAAGCAGCCATTTCTCCAAGGGCTTTTTCCCGGGCTTCTTCACTGGCTCCTTTCCGAATCAACTCAGAATTGAAGCTTTCCAAATTGCCTATAATTGTATTCTGGGTTGCAGAAGCATAATCTCGCATGTTGCCTTTCAAGTCCGGATTCTGAACTTTCCATTGTTTTGCCGTCATCCCAAAAACGATCTTGTTGATCATGTCGGCATTTTCGGCATAGATCCCTCCCCTTTTCTTTTCGGCCAAACTTCCTGAGACCTCTTGTATGGCAGCTGTTTGAATAGGGTAATTGAGACGTGCGAGCTCTCGACCTGCATTCCATTCCAGTTTCTGCCGCATCATTTCCTCTGATCTAAGTCGTTTGAATTCTTTGATAAGTCTATACTTGAACTCTGCATTTAACCAGGACCCAAACTCAAAAGCAATGTCCACATGGCCAAATGTTCCTCCATATCTCCCCGCTTTCGAAATAATGCCGATAGCTCCTGTCTCCTTTATATAGGCTTTTGCGGATAAGGAAAATGAGTTTTCAGGAGCCTCCATTTTAATTACGTCCATTTGGGCGTAATTAAAATTCGGATTGTTATCCCGTTCCCAAATTGCCAGAAAATTCAGGGTATTTCTGTTCTTCAACCAGTTGCGAATTCGATCTCTTGCATACTCTGAATTATCCCAGTTGGACATATCTGTGAGGGAAATATAATCCTGCTGGTTTACAGATTTTATGCTTATCTCCTGTCCATCAATATGAATTTTCTCCGCCATAACTATTATCAAGAGAGCTTAATAGGTCAATAAACAAAAGTAAGGACAAGGAACAAGAAATGGAAAATTTAAGTGAGGAGAGAGGAGCTTCCTACAAATGCCGTAAATATAAATCCGGATTGTTGAGAAAGTTGCGTGTAAGAACGACATGCTCCGTTTCATCATAAGGAACCTCGCTGATTACTCCGTCTTTAAATTCAAAAATGCTAGCTCCGGGAAAGGCCATGAGTATGGGGGAATGAGTCGCTATGATAAACTGTGCCTGCTTGTCTTCGCACATTTCTTTGATCATACTAATCAAGGCCAACTGCCGCTGAGGAGATAGGGGAGCCTCTGGTTCGTCTAGCAGGTAGATACCAGGCTGGGTAAATCGGGCTTGAAAAAGCTTAAGGAAACTTTCCCCATGAGAATTTTCGTCCAAATCTTCACCATAACGATCTGTAAGCGCCTGTTTCTGGCCCATAATTGCTCCCTTAGCCAGTTGAAGCCCATAGCCCTCTAGTTCTCCCTCTATTTCACTTATGTCGCTCTCAAAGTCCTGCTGAAGCTGATTAAGTCTTTTGGTAAAGCCGAAAAAATCCTCCGCTCTTAAGAAAAAGCCCCTGCGGGTTTTATTCTTCCACCTGAATCTGATCTTTCTTCCTAATCGCCTTGCGGGTCCAAGACTGGGATCCTCACTCACATCATTACTTCCTATAGCAGGCAAGCCTATACCTGCAGCCAAAGCCTCTAATAAAGTTGATTTGCCAGAGCCATTTTCTCCAATAAAAAAGCTGACTTGTTTGGAAAAGTTCAATTCTCCCAATTCCTGAATAAGAGGGAGGTCAAAAGGGAAACCCCTTTCCTCATGTTCTTTTAGGGAAATGGAGGAAAGAAAATTCATGTCTATTTTTTATTCATCATCAGGACCCCATTCCACCCCTCGGGAGTTCCTTCTATTAGGTGGCCTTTGGTTTGAGTGAGATAGAACTTGGCAGCATTATCTTCTGGGAAATTTGTGAGAACCTCTTCAAAGGCTCGGTGGGCATATTTGAAATCTTTGGCAAAATAGGCCTCTAGTCCCTCTTCAAAAAGAATACGAGTCTCAGCCTTTTGCTCAAAGACATGAGAATTTTCTGCATCGTAGCAATCATAAATTCCCAATGCCTGCTGACGACCTTTGACTTTCACTTTCCCCAAATAGCGAAAGGTATAAGATTCAGGTTCTTTGAGTTCTCTATAGGAAACTTCACTCATGATGATGGAGGCTCCAAAAATCTTGGTTAAGCCTTCCATACGGGAAGCTGTATTTACTGTATCCGAAACAACACCGATATCCATGCGTTGCTCATCCCCAATAATACCAACCATAAGTGGCCCATGGTGGATGCCGATACCCATGCGGAGTTCCTGTATATCGAAGCTATTATTAGTTCGGTTAAACTCCAGGATTTCTTCCTGAATTTTTATGGCAGCCCTCAAGGTATTTTCACTGGAACTGAGTTGGAGGGATTCTTCCATGAACAAAGCCATGATCCCATCTCCAAGAAACTGGTTTACAAAGCCCCCATAGCTTTCGATAATAGGCCCTACCCTACCCAAATAAGTATTGAGGAATTTGAAAGTTTCTTGAGGACTGAGCTTTTCTGATAAGGAGGTATAATTTCTTATATCGGAGAAAAAGACGGTCGAATTTTGCTCTACCTGATCTCCCAGTGCTACTTCTGTGATATCAGTTCTCCCCAGGATTCGCAAGATATCATAAGGAACGAAGCGAGAGGACGCTGCACTTACAATCTCTTCCAGCTTCAATTTATCTTCCAGGGCATCCCGTTTTTCTTTTTCCAGGAGGTTTCTTTTGGCTCCTAGAGCCACTGCAAACAGACATAGCTGCAAGATGATCCCTCCTCGTATGAGTTCCATGCTGGAGAGGGTTTCGCGTATTTCTATTTGCCCTATGGAAAGAAAGATGGACAAAATATATAAGAGGACTCCCAAGATGAAAACCGAATTACCCATGAGGTAGAAGCGAGCTGGTTTCAACCCTATCCGCATCATCTGTACACCCCAGTACAAAAGGGTTATCCCCAACAGTACAAACATAAGGATGTAAAGGAGGATGCCTAAAATAAAGAGCACACTCATCAATCCATCTTCTGTGCTAAGGGAGGTATCACCCGTTTTTACAAAAGTTCCTATCGCCAGCATCAGGAAGATCGTCAAACAAATAATCGTTCGTTCAAACCACCTGACAGGTGCTCCCCAGGCCGGCAATTTTTCTTTGATATTGAGGTATGAAACTGAAAATCTAAGCAAACCTATAATCGCGAAGAGGACAAAGACTGCTGAGATGATGAAGGCCATGGAGAGGTTGAGACGCAAGAGGTGAAAATCCGTTTGGGCAGTAAAGAAGACTACTCCCGTCAGTCCCAGGATGTACAAGACATAATAGCCGAAAGTATCATCCTTGGTAATCATAAAGAAGAGGAGAAAGAAGAGGAGTTGTATACTCAGGATTCCCAAAAACAATCCAACCGTAAATCTTTCTGTAAGATTGGCTTGCAGCTCTTTTTGGAAATCTATGGCCTCAAAATATAATTGATCCGGGGTAAGGTGAGCTTTGTCATAATTGGTCATGGCCAACAAAACCAGTGCACTATCTCCGGGATCAAGTCTTACGGAAAAATAATTGGGATGTACAGGTGCTTTCCATTCCGATCGATCCATCATACGACCTGTACGTTGCTCCTGCACCGATTTATCTGAATAAAGGGTATAAATATTTATGCTATCCCATACAAGGAATTCGCCCCCGGCATTGAACCAGTATTCCTGCCAGCTATTTGCATTGCTTTTTAGGGGTACTGCCATCCACCAGGTACTTTTCTGGCTGGGATTGTAAAGAGAATCATGGAGGGTATGTCCTTTAAATTCCCCCTGAACATAGGACATCAAGACATCGGCATAGCTAAGATTGCTCTCAAGGTCCTCATAAAATTTGATATAGGGTCGAACGTTTTCCTGCGTAAGTTCCTGACTGTAAGTCTCTGTCAGCGAAATATACATCTCTTCCTGCGCCATGCTTTTGCCAGCAAGCAGCATTAGGAACAGGAGCAGGAGATGTCGGGTAAACGTTCTATGCATTCTTATATGCCAAAGGATGTTTCTCTGCGAACCTCATTCTTCAGACCTTTGTTTATATATCTAGTTTCCATGATACATAAAAAGCCCAATGTTTGAAAATGCAAAAGCAGGGGAAATGACCTAAGACAACCCATAGTCACTTTCCCTGCCTTTGTTTATTGTTTCCGTACTAGTTCCTAATACCGGGCAGACCTGAAGGGCCTCCTTCTTGTATCAGGAATTCTGGTGCATCTTTTATGCGGGGATATACTTCATTCAAAGTATTACCCTCATAAAGCCGCCCATTCTTCATAACGTATATTACGCTATTCGTGTTACGAATGTTTACAAGTGGATTCTTATCAAGGATAATGAGGTCAGCAATTTTACCTGCTTCCAAAGAGCCCAAATCCTTCTCCAAACCGATCGCTCTCGCTCCTAAAATGGTAGCGGTTTTCAGCGCATTGTGGTTAGTGATTCCTCCAGATGCCATGGCCCACAGTTCCCAATGGTAGCCAAGTCCTTGCAATTGACCATGTGAACCAACTCCGGAAATACCTCCAGCTTTCACCAAATCATTTACAAACTCAGAATGGCGGCTGAAAATATGCTCTTCATCCAAAAACCAACCTCCCCTACGGCGAGATTTTTGGTCCAATTCTTCTTTGGCAGTGAAATGGTTAAGTTTTTTATCTCCGACTACATTTTCAGTCGCATAGAAATAATTTTCTGCCCATGGGCCTCCATAGGCTACTAGTAAAGTAGGGGTATAAGCCGTCTGGGTTTCATTCATCAACTGCAAAACATCACCGTAAATGGGATAAATAGGAAAGGAATGCTCATGTCCCGGATAGCCGTCTATGACCTGGGTCATATTGAGTTTATAATCAAGTCCCCCTTCTGTAGTAGGCATTAGTCCTTGCTCTTTGGCCGCCTGGATAATCCACTGTCTTTGCTGGCGATTTCCTACCAAATACATTTTGATCGTTTTGGTTTTATAGTATTCAGAATATTGTTTCAATACCTTTTGAGCATGCTTGAAACTCTTTATCCGGTAAGACCAAAAACCTACACCTGGTCCAGTAGAGTAAACGCGAGGTCCAATCATATCACCAGTTTCCACCATATCTGCATATGTCAATACATCCGTAGTGGCTGTTTGGGGATCACGAGTAGTGGTTACTCCATAAGCCAGATTCGCTGCATAAATCCAGATTTGGTTTTTATGAATTCCCCAGTTGGGCCACATATGTGCGTGGGTATCTACAAACCCTGGCACGATGGTTTTTCCCCGCATATTCATCACTTTGGACCCGGAAGGTGCTTTCACCGTACCACTTTTACCTACTTTTTTGATCCGAGCATTTTCAACCAGAATATCTCCACGCTCATAAATCAGGTCTCCATTCATGGTGATCAAACGAGCACCTTTTAGCAGAATTTTTCCTTCCGGAACGTCCTTTTCAACAGCTACTTTTATCCTGATTTCATTGGCTTTATATCCTTCATCTTCTTTTTTCTCCGCTTTCTTCTCTTCTTTCTTGTCGTCTTTTGCTTCCTGAGCTTTCTTTTTTGCTTCCTCTATTTTTTTCTTTTTCAACTCTTCCTTCACCCTTTTCGCCTCAGCGATATCGTAGGAGAAATAGGCATTTCCCAAAGAATAATTCACTCGTTTTGCATCAGCACTCCAATGTGGGAATTCCCCTCCCATATCTGTCGCCTTCATTGCCGGAAAAGCAGCAGCATCCGGATTGGCAACATTGATTTCAGGCACATCTTTACCTACATAAGGAATGGTAACGACATATACTTCATTATTGATTTTAGCTAAGGCCCGATCACCTTCTGGAGCCATCGTAATTAAGGAAGCCTTACTTGGTTTTCTCTGAGGCTCTCGCTCTGAATCATTGTAAAACAGGCTATGGGAATGATGATGTCCATGCTCAGGATTAAGGGCAGGGAAAGCAGTGATACCACTAACTTTGATGTGTATCTTTTCATCCGTACCATCCCATCGAATAGAACTCAATCCTTTTTGTTCATGAGAAAGATAGATGCGATCATTCTTTTTGACGAAATGAGGATTGGACCGGCCATTTGAAGGCATGATTTTCGTGATATCGCCTCCATCTGCTGAAATCCAGGCAAGATTTCTTGATGCACCAAAAGCAAAAGGACCAATGGCATCTTTGAAGTTCTGTGCTGCTCCCATCAGGAAGACGATTCTATTAGATCGGGAATCCCAGGCAGGCTCTGTATAGATTCCTCCCTGATTCGTAATCTTCTGGGGATTTCCTTCTTCTATATTGATCTTATAAATATGCCCTTCTTCTCCTTCCCAGGTAACAAAAGTCAAATGCTTGCTATCGCTATTCCAGCTAGGCATAGCTTCGGTGAAATCATTTTCTGTTAGCCGTTTAGGTTCACCTTCGGGATAGTTCATCACATACAAACGATTTAGGGCAGTAAAGGCTAATTTCTTCCCATCAGGGGAAAGTTTAGGATCCCTGATTTGGGTTACGATCATTTCCTTTGCATCAGAAATCGGGTAGTCAAATCTTACCTCAGGCCCTAAATCATAGCTTTCATTTACCTGGAAAGGAATATTTTGTGCCTCTCCACCATCAATGGGAACTTTCCAGATTTTACCTCCATAACTGGCTACTAAAAATTTGCTATCAGGAGTAAATGACATAGCTGGATAAACCCCCAGGGGAGCAATCGATTCCTGCTCATCCCTTTGTACCGGATAGGCCAACCAATCTTCTTCACCCGTTTCGAGATTTCTCTTTACTAATCCTGTTTCTGCATTGTAGCGGCTTCCATATACCAGCCATTTTCCATCGGGAGAAAGGGTTGGGGCAAAAGCCGATCCATAGCGATTGGTTTGCTGGGCTATCTCTCCCGTTTCGCGGTCATATGTAGCAAGTTGGTATTGGGGCAATTGAGCATTGTATTGCCATGCACCTCTTCTTTGGGAGAACCAGATGTATCTTTCATCCGGGCCAAAAGTTGGTTCAGAAATCTTGATTGCATCCGGCTTTTTAATCAACTGTACTCCCTTTCCCCCATCTTTGTGATGCATATAGAGTTTCCAGTTTCTCTGACCATGCACCACAACTATGTAGTTACCATCCGGTGTCCACTCTGCTGATTGCATATGGTCCGTTTTCTCTTTGGTAATTTGGGTAGAATCTCCACTTTCCAGATTTTTAATCCAGATATTTTCGTTTCCATCTCTATCTGAAGTAAAAACAAGAAATTTACCGTTTGGGCTAAATTTAGGATGGGTATCAAATGCCATTCCTTTCGTTACCCTTTTAGCTTTGCCGCCCTCTATTGGAAGCAGATAGATATCCCCCAATAAGTCAAAGGCAATCTGCTTACCATCAGGACTTACATCCAGAGATATCCAAGTCCCTTCTGTGGTATTCAATTGCATCGTACGACCGACTTCCAGGCTCAGGGGTGTTTTAGGCTTTTTCTTTTTTGTGCTGTCTTTTTTCGCATCCTGTGAAGACAAATTTCCCATAAGGAAACACAGGAGTACAGCGAACAGAGATTTGCTGAACAAGTTCATAGATAGAGATTTATGAGTTTGTAATCGAATTTAATTAGGCAAACTAAAATAAGGAGAGAATACAGAAAAAGAGGAAATCGACAGAATTAATCATTTGGTCGAATTTCCTCTTCTTCAAATAGCAGGAGTTGCTCAGGACGTCTGTGCATACAGGATAAATAAGCCCTGATTATCTCGCATCTTTTGCAGCGAGTAGCTTCTGAAGTATAGCGCTTTACCTGGCAAATTGAGCAGCCAGTCCCTTTGCGAACCTTCAGAAACTCTGTGCGTGTGAATTCGGATGAAAGAACCTCTTCCCAGTCATTTCCGTGCTTTTCAGGAGAAAAGCAGCCGCACTGAGGATATTCTTTATCATTCATCCTTATTTATACATCACAAATCATCACAGCTTCTTTGAGAGAAACCAGGGGATCATTGTGTTTGGGGATAAATTCTTGTGCTACATAACCGGTATAGCCTGTATCCAGAATCGCACGCATAATGGCTGGATAATAAAGCTCCTGGCTTTCATCAATTTCATTTCTCCCCGGTACTCCCCCCGTATGATAATGATCAAAATACTTATTGTATTTCTTGATAGTAGAAATTACATCTCCCTCCATGATCTGCATATGGTAGATATCATAAAGAAGTTTGAAATGCTCAGATCCCACTTTTTCAGTTAAAGCAACTCCCCATGAGGTAAGGTCGCACATATAATCCGGATGGTTGACTTTGCTATTCAACAACTCCATGATAATGGTGATGTTGTGCTTTTGGGCCAGTTTGACAACTGGCTCTAAACCAACAGCACAGTTTTCCAGGCCTTTTTCATCAGACATGCCATTTCTGTTACCAGAAAAACATATGATCCGTTTCAAGCCGGCATCAGCAGCTTTCGGAATGAGTTCTTTGAACTCTTTCTGCAACTGATCGTGATATTGAGGATCATTGAATCCCCGGGGAATTCCCAGAGAACTTCCAAAGGACATAGAGACTTCTAATCCATGTTTCGTTGCAACTTCCCATTCAGGAGGATTAAGCAAATCAATAGCCTTAAGCCCCATTTCCTTACAAGCCTTTACCAAATCTTCCAGCTCAATGTCGCGATAACACCAGCGACAAGCAGAGTGGTTGATGTTTCCTTTGATCTGGTAATTGCGAATGGTTTCTTCGTCGTAACGTGGATTCATTTTTGCCTGGGCAGCCCCGGCTCCAAATGCTAAACCACCGAGCATCATGGTCTTAAGCGCTTTACCACGGGACATTTTATTGTCGGACATAGTAATAGTATTTTATAGATCGATTTTACTCAATATACTGAAATTGATTAGGCTTTCTCAAATAAGTCCTAGATCTCTTTCAGAATTAAGATTAGCGCCCTGCGTAACTCCGCCTTTTCCATCAAATAATCCTTTTCTTCCATCAAGTTTTGGGCATATAATCTTTCCAGTTCAGAAAGTCTCCCCTGGTGTAAGATCAATTCCATTGAAAGGTCTTCATATTTAGATTCTTCTTCAAACAGATCTTCCAATTCTTCCATCAACTCTTCAAGCTTATCTTTTTTTATTAGCGCCATGAGCTGATCCTTATTCAAAGACAATCCCTTCTTCCCATTCTTTTCCTTAATGCTATTGGAAATTAGCTTCAGGAGTTTTTGGAAATATTCCTTTCGCCCATCCTCTGTTGCTTTCATGAAGCTATCCAGGAAGTCCTCTCGTTTCCCTTTCAACCACGCTAGTAAATCCTCTGTATCATATACCTCTTTCCGTTTGCTGTATTCTTTCATCCAAATCTTTAGAAACTCAGAATAATTAGGGTTTCGCTCCATAAAACCTTCTTCATTGACTGAGATCAACATATGAGGTTTAAGGCCCTTATCTAATTCCTGAGCAAGAAGTTGAAGAGATTCTATTAGGGAAAGATTTGTAGGCGAAAAATGTGAATCCAGATCTTCCATAAGGCTGTGTTTTACTACATATGAGGCTTTTCCCAAAATAGTAAAACTGGCCTTTAGGAGAAAAATTGTATAGAGAAATCAAGAGTTATTTGTCCAGAATCATAAGACTGACATAAAAAGTAGCTACGGAAAGCCATATTATCTGCGGAATCATGAGCCGGGAAAGTTTTCGATCCAGTTCCTTCAGTCGGATCAAATGCCAGAGGGTAATACCAAGGGTGAAGACATTACCTATCGCCCCGATTTCGAGTCTTGAATAAAAGCCTGTGTATAGCGGATAAATCCAGACAATCACGAGTAGAAATATACCCAAATTGAAATACTTATTTTTAGTACCCTTGAGTCCTTTGATGCGAAAAAGTATGTAAAGCATGATTCCGGTTAGGATGAGCCAGACAAAACCGGCCACGGAATCAATCCAGGATAAAGATTCGATGATTTTTGACATATGTTGGCTAATTAAACTTAGTACCTCGATGAATAGATCGTCTATATTCAAATTTAAGAAGAGGGTCTATGTTGATAGGTTTATCTTTCTGCTTATGGAGAGAATCTACAATTTGGGTATGAAAGGCTTCTTCAGGCTTTCCATAAGTTTGATATAAAATGTATCCAAATGGATCCAAGAAAAACACATGTGCTTCAGAGGAGCTTTGAATGGATAAATGGCGTTGATATTTATGTGTATCCCCATAATAGCAGGATACCCTATCATAATCCTCCTCAGCTGTACCACTCCTGATCCCGGAATCCACCCAGTTTCTTACCCATTTCCAGGCTTTGCTCATCATAGGAATCTCATGTGCAGGCATGCCCAAATCCTTCCATTTCCTTTCCCAAAGATCCAGCCAGGCATTGGCTTGTAATTGCGCTTTTCTGTACCTACCCAAATCTTCAAAGACCAGAATCAGCAAAGAAGTAGTACCTGCTAAAATTCTGGGATAGGTTTGCGACTTTCCACTCAAGCTTCGAGTCTCTATGAAGGGAAAGCGCTCTACTTGTGCGAACATTTCAGCTGCCATTTTTCCAAAATTTCTTTGATCTTATATAGTGATTTTTTAATATGTATTTATTATATTTACTGCGTAAACACAATTAATCAAAAATTATTCAAGAGAACAAATATTTTTAAAAAATTGTTTTCACTACAAAAACACAATAAATTGATTAGAGTATTAAAGGATAGCTGAAAAGAGAATAGACGTATGAAATACGATAAGATAAAGGAGTTGATGGATCATTTTGAGGCTTTTGAAAATGAGACGGGTTCACAGGAAATTTCTTCTTTCGCCCACTGGTTACACAAAAAGAGCCTCAAAGAGAATTACTACCAGGGACCTAAGCTTGAACAGCAACTCAATGAGCGAATCGTAGAAGAATTGGGTAAAATCAACAATTACACCAAGCACTACATAAAGAAAGTAACCCGAGAAAGTCCTTTGGCAGGCTGGAATGATATGGTAGCCATCATCATCCTGTACTATGCAGGTAGTCGGAGAAAGACGGAGGTGATCCAAATGGGTCTTATGGAACTTTCCCCAGGAATGGAGGTAGTTAGAAGACTGTTACGACTGGACATGATAGAAGAATTTCCAGATCCAGATGATGGTAGGGCAAAAAGAATCAAGCTGACAAAGAAAGGAAGAGAAATGTTTGTTGAAATGGAGAAAGAAATAAAAAAGGTCAGCAAAATCATGAGTGGGAATTTGAATGTAGAAGAAAAACAGCAGTTGCTCTTTATCCTTGAAAAACTCCAGAATTACCATTATCCCATTTGGATAGAAGATCAGGACTCTGCTATTGATAAAATTCTCGACAAATACCAACTCAATTAAAACGCATTCAATTTTTAATGATCTATTTATGAAATACCTAAAATTCCTGTTAATTATGGGGGCGATGGGTTTGGTGGGGGTTTTATTTGGATTGTTGGTCGCTCAAAGCTCAATTATCGAGACAATCGTTCCTCCCAAAGACCAATTCAATATTTGGACGGCTTTGGGAATTGTCCTTGTGATCTTTCTGGCTATAGCTGTTCACGAATTGGGACACCTGCTCACGGGTCTGGCTCAGGGAAATAAATTCCAATTATTTATTGTAGGTCCGCTTGGAATTAAACGGGTAAAAGAACAGGTGAAAGTTTATTTTAATAAGGAACTTGGAATGTACGGAGGAGTAGCAGCGAGTTCTCCTACACGATTTGGTGAGGATACTGCAAATAAGTTGGCCCAGGTTTTACTGGCTGGCCCATTGAGCTCTCTGATTTTTGCCATCTTCTGTTTTACAATTGGAACTTTTCTTCCCCAACCTATAAAATTTCTGGTCTATGTAATGGGGCTAATCTCCTTTATGCTTTTTCTGGCGACTAGCCTTCCTTCGAGAAGTGGTATTTTTTATTCTGACCGCAAGCGCTACCAAAGACTGAAGGGTCAAGGAATAGGGAAAGAGGTAGAATTGGCAATTATCCAGGCAAATACCTTGAAAGTCATGGACAAATCCATACGGGCCATGCCTGAGGAAACGCTTAACAAAATCCTGCAGGATGACTCTCCTATGTTCAAGTACCTGGGCTATTATTACCTATATGAATACCACCTGGGTAATGAAGAAAAGCTTTTTGAAATAAGAGAAGAAATGGACAAGTTATCTTCTGAATTGCCCAAGGTTTTGGTTTTGCAATTGGAGCAGGAAATAAATAACATGCATAGCGCTTAATACCATTCAACAGGAGTATGCTAGAGACCTATTTACAAGATCATTTCAAGCTTAGTAAGGAAGATGTAGATCAAATTGCGCAGTTTTTCATCCGGACTGAACTGAAGAAGGGTGGATACTTTTTACAAGCAGGACAGGTATGTAGAAAGGTAGCCTATTTGGAGAAAGGAGCTATTTTTTACTATGAAGAAATAGAGGGAGAAGTAAAGGTTTGTGACTTTGCGTTCGAAGGAGACTGGCTTACACAGTATAAAAGTATGTTGGGCAAAATTCCTTCCTTATTGAGTATACGGACACTGGAGGATAGTATTGTTTATGAGCTCGCGCTAGAGAAAATGGAAGCACTTATAAAAGCTATTCCAGGTGCTGGTATAATTCGTTCTACTTTGGCAGAAAAATATTTTACGGAAAGTGCAGACCGAGCTGCGAGTTTGGCGAATTTAAAAGCTGAGGAACGCTACCATAAGCTCCTTGAAGAAAAGCCACAAATCATGAATCGGGTCCCCCAGTATTATGTAGCATCCTATCTTGGCATCAAGCCCCAATCTCTGAGCAGGATCAGGGCTGCTCGATGATTTTTTCATTTATTCACAAATGTGAATGTCTCGGCATTTTCTCATGCTGAGCTTTGTACTATCAAGAAATCAACAAATAGTACAATGAAAAAATCACTCATTATTTTCCTCTTCATTATTCTTTCCCTCAGCCAAACCTTTGCTCAACAGAAAGAACTGACCTACTCCCATAAATGGAGCCTCGTTTTCGGAATGACACAGCCCCTTTTGCTGGATGGCTTTAATTTCGCGGTCAATTATACTACGAATAGATGGGTATTTGAATATTCACATGGAGTTTCTCTCAATTACGAAGGGCCCGCTCTTAGATCTGCCTACGAAGGCCAAATTATCAGCCTTGAAAGCCCCTACTCTACAGGGCCGGGAGTAGGCTACCGATTCTTTTCCAATGATATCCTGGGACTAGATGTACGCGCTGAAGCAAAATTGCATCAATACAATGTCCAACTAAACCAAACTCAATCCATTAAATATCGAAATTTCGACCTTGGAGGAGGAGTTTATTTACAAATAAGACCTTTCGGCAAATCCACCAAAGCAATCAAAGGAATCGTAATTGAACCCTCTATCAGGTATTGGGCGAATGTCAGTAGTAGCCTGGAAGATAACTTCACCTACCTCAATCCCGAGGGCATGAGTAGCACCCACAATCCTTATCCCCTCGATCTTTTCGCCAATATCTCCATCGGATATACGTTCGGAAATTAATGCTTAGCTCACAGGAATTTGTTTCCCATCCTTGTACTCAAGGGTGGGAAATGTCAATTGGAGTCTTTTAGCTAAAAAGTTTCTTTAATACCTGCTCTTTGAAGCTTCCGCCTATCGGCAGCAAAGTTTCCCCCACATGCAGCTGATTTCCCTCCAGCGCACTCACATATTCGTCAGCGACCAGATAGGATTTGTGAATACGGGTAAATTTTTCTCTGGGTAAGACTTCTTCCAGCTTTTTTAGCGAATTCAGAGCCATGAGTTTACTCCCTCTCAGGTGGTAGGTCACATATTCGCGCATCGATTGCACATATAGGATGTCTTTGTGCCAAAGCTTGTGAACTTTATGATCTGCATGAACCAACAAATAGCCTTCCGTGTCCTCCGGTAGTTGGGTTGTTTCAGCTTGATTACGTCCTTGTTTGAAGTGGTACTTTTCCCGTGCTTTGGCGAGGGCTTGCAAAAAGCGTTGAAAGGAAAAGGGCTTGTGCAAATAATCGAGTGCATTAAGGTTAAAGGCTTCGAGGGCATATTCTGAATAGGCAGTAGTAAATATAATCATGGGCTTTTCAGCCAGCACCTCCAGAAACTCCAATCCATTCAGCTCTGGCATTTGAATATCCAAAAAGATCAAATCCACGTTCTCCCGACTCATCCAATCCAGTGCTTCGAGGGGATTTTTACATTTGGCAATCAATTCCAAGTCCGGAAGCCGTCGGATGAAATTCTCCAACAGAGCCCTTGCCAATTCTTCGTCATCTATTACTAAACACTTCATGAGTATTTACGCCAAATCAATTTCCAGTTGCACCCTAAATTCATCATCGCTCTCAAGAATATCCAACTGATGCTTCTGAGGATAATACAATTCCAGCCTTCTTCTCACATTTACCAGACCGATACCTCCCATTTTGTCCTTACTTAGCTGTTCCTGAGGCATACTATTGCTCAAACTAAAATGTATCCGTCCATTTTCCTCCTCCAAATGCAGCCGAATCCATCCTTTGTCCAATTGCTCGATCTTGCTGTGCTTAAAGGCATTTTCTATAAAAGGAACAAACAGTAAAGGTGTAATCAGGAGATGAGAAGAAATTTCAGAAAAACGGCTTTTAACATTCAAGCCTTCACTATCCTTCAGCATATTTAGACCAATGAGGTTGCGGATATATTCCACTTCTTTCTGCAAGGGCACCTTTTCTGCATTACACTCATACAAGACATAGCGAAGCATATCTGAAAGTTTAAGCAGGTTTTCAGAAGTATTTTCGGATTTCAGGATCGAAAGGCTGTAAATATTATTGAGGGCATTAAATAGGAAATGAGGATTGATCTGACTTTTGAGAAACTTCATTTCTGCATCCAGTTTCTCATGCTGAAGTTGCAAGGCTTTTTGACTTTGTACATGGGCGAAGGTGGCCATTTCATACAATGCGCTCCCGATCAGGCAAATCAAAAGAGGGATAGCCCTTCCAAAGTAGGGAAAGAATCTGAAAAAACTACCTCTTGGACCTCTTCCCCTTCCGGCAGGAGGGCGATCTCCAAATGGCATATTGGGCATGTCAAATACATTGGTCCAGAATTCATGAGAAACAATCGAGACCAATATCAGCATCATGATACTCAGTAAAATATATCGTCCATATTTTTTTGGGAAAAGGAAATTTGGGATCAGATATCCCACATTGATACCTGCAATAATAGCAGAAGCGGCTGCCAGAACCAGGCTGTTTCGGATAAAAAGCGACCCACTACCTCCCAGCCATGCCCAACCAATAATCGGTAAGCTCATCCATATGGCGCTCCAGAATAGAATCTGCAGGAGTACTCTTCTCTTATAGGTCCCTTTTTCAATCATAATCAAATCTATCCAAATCCTTCAGGCAGGACAAGAAATATCAATCAGTTTGCTTTCAGGCTCAATGAACTTGAGGTTTGGCTCAATTAAACAGTTTTTGAGATGAGAGGGCTCCAGATTGATTTTTTCAGGGCGTTCATTGAAAAATTTTGTCCCTTCAGCCCTATTCTTTGAGCTTTGATTCAGGAATGCACCGGGACACGTCATCTAACTTCAAACTCCTAAACTATGAAGGTTTCGCGCTGCATAAGATGCTGCATCATTTCACTTTTCTTTTTTCTCACGCTAGCTCCTCAAAGCTTTTCCCAAAGTCTGCATGAATTGAAAGTAAAAGGTCAATTTTACGACCGCCCCCTTCAGGCGGCTTTGATCCATTTGGAAATTGGCTACAAACTTGATTTCGAATTCAAGAAAGAAGAACTCGAGGAATTCCGGGTAAATGTGGCATTTGGTAAAAGACCTCTCCCTGAAGCCATGAAGCTTCTCTTGACAGGTACAGGTCTGGATTTCGAACTGGAAGAGCCTAATCTGGTCAGGATTTTTAAGCGAACGGGTAAAATAGTTCCTAAAGCCCTAAGTGCTGCCAGTAGATTCAATATTACGATTGAAGGCACCATCAAGGATAGCGATAGTGGGGAGACCCTTCCGTATGCCAATGTCCGCCTGGCAGGCACAAAAATTGGTACAACTACCAATGTAGATGGCTATTTCAGCCTCTTTAATGTGCCATCAGATACTTCTTTACTGGAAATCAAATACCTGGGCTATCAGAATCTTTCTTTCCGCCTGAGTCCAGATATGGATTTGGACAATCTCAACATCTTCATGGAGGATTTTGATGTAGAATTGGAAGAAGTATTGATTCTATCCGAACGGGAAGAACAATTGATGGAAGCCTCAACGGGTATTAGCACAATCAGCGTTTCTCCTGCACAACTTGCTACGCTACCAAGTTTTGGAGAGAAAGATATTTTCCGCTCCTTACAATTATTACCTGGAGTGAGTGGTAGTAATGAAAGTTCATCCGGCTTATTTGTCAGAGGGGGAACACCCGATCAAAATCTTGTCCTATTTGATGGCTTTACCGTCTATCATGTTGACCATTTATTTGGATTCTTTAGTGCTTTCAATACGGAAGCGATAAAAGATGTGCAATTGTATAAAGGAGGCTTCGAAGCCAAGTATGGTGGTCGGATTTCCAGTGTAGTCGATTTGACAGGAAAGAATGGAAATACCGAGCGCTTCAATGCGGGTTTTGGAGCCAGTTTGGTGAGTGTAAATGCCTTTGTGGAAAGCCCTTTTGCCAATGGGAAAGGATCCTTTATGGTGGCAGGTCGCAGATCCTTCCAAAGTAGTTTTTATAATAATCTTTTTGATTCGTTTACAGAAAGCTCCGGGACTGAGCAGGGGCCACCCGGAGGACTGGGAGGGAGGTTTGGACAGATTGAAGTCCAGCCTAACTCCTACTTTTATGACCTCAATGCAAAAGTAACTTATCGCCCGAATTCCAAGGATGTAATTTCTCTCAGTTTCTACAATGGACAGGATAATCTGGACAATTCTCGAAATCTGGATAATAATTCTTTGGGAGGCAGAGGACCTTTTGGAGGGGGAAATGCCAATTTCACGTTCAACAGCAATAATACTGACCTAACCAATTGGGGAAACTGGGGAAGTAGCCTGAAATGGTCGAGAAAGTGGAATGAAAAGTTCTACAGTAAGGCTAATCTTTCCTATTCCAATTACTACAGCGAAAGAGACCGGCGAAATGAAACTAGCATCACTCGAGAAGATACGACCATAGAGCGAAACAATGGCTCCTATGAATTCAACGATTTGAAGGATGTAACTTTCAAGCTGGATAATGAATGGAAACTCAGTCCTCAAAATCAGCTGGATTTCGGTTTACAAAGCACCTACAACGACATCAAATATCAGTTCACCCAGAATGACTCCATCAGTTTGCTGGACAGAGATGATATAGGAGCGACTAATTCTTTATACCTGCAGGATCGGCACATCTTTTTTGATAAGCTGCTGGTCAAAGGGGGGCTTAGAGTTTCCCATTATGGAGTCAACGATCAATGGTATGTAGAACCACGAGCCAGTATGAGCTATTCGCTTACGAATAAGCTCAAATTAAAAGCTGCCTGGGGCCAGTATTATCAGTTTGCGACTCGTATTGTTCGAGAGGATATTCAACAGGGAAGTCGAGATTTCTGGTTGCTGGCAGATGGGAATCGGGTACCTGTGAGTTATGCAGAACATTATATCGCGGGTCTGAGCTACGAAACCAATGGCTGGTTATTCGATGTAGAAGCCTACTATAAAAATCTGGATGGCCTTTCTGAATATACCACAAGACTTAGCAGAAGTGGATTTGGTCCCAATCAGAGCCTGGATTATCAGGAACTCTTTTATCAGGGAACAGGAGTAGCAAGAGGGACCGAATTTTTGATCCAGAAAAAGGTGGGGAAATTTACCGGCTGGCTCAGCTATACCCTGGGAGAAGTTTTGTATGATTTTGAAGCCTTTGGAGACGAGCCTTTCAACGCTAATCAGGACCAAACCCACGAATTAAAATTAGTAGGAAGCTTTAAGGTTAGGAACTGGACCTTTGGAAGTAGCTTCATTTATGCAACGGGGCGTCCCTATACGGCACCTACAGGATTTTACGAAGTCAGTCTTCTAGATGGTACAACTGCTGATTTCTTTGAAGTCAGTGATAAAAATGCCCTTCGCTTTCCTAATTATCACCGCCTGGATCTTTCGGCTACCTATGACTTTAAACTGGGCCAAAGTCCGTCCAGCTTCGGGGTCTCCATTTTCAATCTCTATGACAGACGCAATGTTTGGTACAAAGAATACGAGGTCATAGAAGGCGAACTCATAGAAACCGATATCTCCCTCCTTTCCCTTACTCCCAGCTTTTTCTTCACCTGGAAACTTAGATAAGAACTCATGAAGTATATCATCATATTTATTCTCCCTGTCCTTTTATTTCCGATCGCCTGCGAACAAGAAGGCCTCAGTAGTTTTGAAACTGAAACTGCGGTAGTTTCAGGGTACATCTATGCAGGTTACCCCGTAGATTCCATCCGAATCACCCAATCCATCTCATATTCTCAGTCTGATAGCTCAATTATCAGCCTGGATGAGCTTTCCCCTAGCCTTTCGGACGGAACTAATAATTGGGATTTGATTTCTATGGGGAATGGCTACTACCATAACCCTGATATTATCGTCGAAAGCGAGACCAGCTATCAGCTCAAATTTGAGCATAAGGGAGAAGAAGTTTCGGCCATAACTTATGTACCCACCGCTAGAGAGGCGAATATTTCTTCCTTAGAAGTAGAGATGGACCGAATTGAAAGTGGTAGTTTTCCAGGAAATTTAGGAGAGCAACCGGATCCCATTGAGATCAGTTGGGACAATTCGGAAGGGGACTACTATTATGTATTGATTGAAAATATTGAGTCTAATCCTCGCTACATCAATGAGTTTTTGAGGGATATATTAGAGCAAAACGGAGAACTCGGACGCTTTCAAAGAATCACGGAGCCTGAAATCAGTGATTTTTATGCTATCAATCCCTTGAGAGATTTACAACAATTCGGTACACATAGGGTAATCGTATTTCGGGTAAATCCTGAATATGCAGCCCTTTATCAGTCGTCTTCAAATAGTACCCTTACCATCAGCGAACCTCCCAGTAATATCAACAATGGTCTTGGTATTTTCTCGGGCTTGAGTGGCGATACTTTGTACTTTGAGGTAATTGAACGCTAAGATTAGGGGGAAGAGTCCGGAATTGAACTTGAACTTTCACCCTCTTTCCCTATAATTTTCTCCTTCAAAAATTACTTCCAACTCCTGATCAGGTCTTTGATACAGGACCCCGGCTTCCCCAACCACTTCGAGGGTATGGGGAATTGCCATTTGTGGTGCTCGAACTTCATCTAGAAACTGCTCTCTTACCTGTTTGGGAAGTTCTTTGAGGTGTCTTCGATAAACTTCTGATTTTTCCAGGGCTACCTTTATCCATTTTTTAGCCGCCCAGGTGTAGAGCATATAACAGACATCAATCAGTCTCCCCACGACGATGCCCCACCAAACCCCAATCGAACCCATCTCCATGGGAAAGGCAAATAACCAGGCGAATAAAATGGTGCAGGCATTTCGGCCAATTAAGGTGGAAATCATAGCTGGAGTCGTATGCCCTGTACCGCGTAAAGCTCCCGTTAGAATGATGGAGGCTGCCGTAACGGGTAAGAATATCAAATTGGTATGAAAGTATCCCAGACTACCTTTGAGTACGGCTGGATGAGCGGAAGGATCAAAAATAAGAATGATCTCTTCTGCAAAAACTATCATGGGAAGAACTAAAATTAGCATCAGAATAACTCCTAATACGATCATCAGTTTCCCGATATAATTGGCTTCTTCTATTTGCCATTTACCCAATGCTCTCCCAACGAGGCTGGTACTCGCTACATTCAGCCCAACCACTGGCATAGTGGCTAAACTCGCTACCTGATAGCCAATTGTCAGGGAAGCAGCTCCAAAGGTCCCCAATTCTGTTGCTGTGAGAAGGAAGATGACCATGAGAGTAGCGCTATGCCTGAATACCCCCTGTATACCCGAAGGCACTCCTATGCTCAAGATATCTTTGATTAGGCTCCAATCCGGCAACCAGCTTCCGGGAAGAATATGAATAACATTTTTTCCACTATGAAAAATGATGATAGCTGCAATGGTAGAAAGTCCCCGAGCGACCAGCGTCCCGTAAGCAGCCCCTACAACTCCAAAAGCGGGAATACTTCCCCAACCAAAAATGAAGATATAATTGAAGACCACATTTAGAAATACCATTACTGCAGTAAGAATCAAAGGCGTCATGGTATCCCCCGCCCCTTGCATGAGGCGATTTACAATAAGATTAAGTACGAGAAAGGGAGACCCAAGAAATAAAACCTCCAGATATAAGGTTCCCAGATTCACAGCCTCTTCATTATCCCCCTGGTCCACAAACTCCATCATAGGGCCAGCACCAAGGTATCCAATTACCAAAATGAGTGCCGATAGCATCAAACCTGATACAATACTTTGGCGAGTGATCCGGCTCATCCGTTTTTTATCCCGTCCTCCTCTAGCCTGAGCTACCAAACTCATTGCACCTCCAGAAACAGCAAGAAATAAGATCAATAAAAGTATGCGAATCGTATTTCCCATTCCTACCGCAGCAATGGAAACCGGACCCAACTGGCCGACCATATAGGTGTCTATGACAGTAACCAGGGTTTGAAGCAGATTGGAAAGTAAAACCGGAAGTGCCAGCACCCAGATCTTTGACATGAGTTTTTTGTCTGGGAGCTTATGTGAAAATGGTTTTACCAAGGGTATTCAAAGAGGATTGAGGAAGCGCAATTTGGGAAAAAAGAGGCAAATATTTCCTTGATAATTATGGGAATACGACCTTTTCCTCAAAAAAATCTGTGTTCTGAAATCCACTTTCTGCAAAGCGCTCGTAAGTAAGGGCGAATCAGAAAAAATATATCACAACAAATTTTGCTTTTTATGAAAAACTGGAAGATCAATCTTCAAGCAAGCTCCCTTATTGTCCTTGTTTTCCTGTTAATAGCAGCCGACCATATAGATGCTCCTGCAGTATCCGGAGGAAGTGCTGATATTACAGATTTTTACGCATTTCAGGGAGAAAACACAGATAACCTCGTTTTTGTAGCCAATCTTCAAGGGCTGATGAGTCCGACGGAAAGTGCTGCAGCAAGCTTTGATGAAGGGGTATTGGTGGAATTCAACATTGACACCGATGCCGACAATGTCGAAGATCTGGTAATTCAAGCCATTCCCCGCGAGGGAAAAATGTATTTTTTTGGCCCGGAAGCTCCTGCTAGCCCCGGCACTTCTAGTACGATTTTAACATCGGCCAGTCAGTATGAGGTAGAAATTACTCCTTATGGACAGGAAGCTATCATCACGACTGATGCTGGAGTGAGTGTATTCGCAGGTCCCAGAGACGATCCCTTCTTTATGGATTTTGCTCAATATGGGGAAGTAATCGCCGGAAATGCTGCAGGTTTTAATGATCCTGGAACGGATAGTTTCGCAGGTACCAATGTCATGAGTATCGCCATTGAACTTCCCAAAAGTCAAGTTGGAGGCTCAGGCACGATCAATACCTGGCTAGAAACCAAAAGGCTGCAATAAGCCCCCCTTTATTCATCTTATTAACCAACAATTTTTAGATAGAAATATGAAATTCATCAAAATATTAGCATTTCTGACCTTATCCCTCTCATTCTTTATCGCATGTGAAGAAGAACCTATGGAGCCAATGGGGCCGGATTTTTCTGGAACCTATGAAATGCAGGATCAAATGGGAAGACCCGCCGTTAATACAGTCTTTATCCCTAGCTCTATGAAAGATACCTACAATACTACGGTTCCTTCTCAGCAAGCAGCAGCATTCAAAAGTACCATTCAAACGGGCCTTGAGACCTTGAGTCCTGCCTATGCAAATCCGGGTGATGCTAATGCCCTGGGCCTGGATGCAGATGCTTTTTCCGGCCTACTTGCTACGGATGTTCTAAACGTTTCTCTGGATGGAAAAACCACCTTCTTTGACGGGACAAATGTGTTGACAGGTCGCGCTCTCGCAGATGATGTGATTACAGTGGAGCTATTATTGATCTTTGGCGGCGAAGATTTTGGAGAAAATCCTAATCTCTCTGACGATCATGTAGATGCCAATGACAAGGCCTTCCTGGCTTCATTCCCTTACCTGGCAAGCCCCTGGTAAGTTAAGACTGAGCAAAAGTGTTGGTTTCGGCCTTCACTTTTGCCCTTCACTTTTTATTTCAATCATCCATATCCCTATGCGCTTTTTAATTTTTCTTTCCGCCTCCCTCCTACTCTCCTTTACTGCTTGTCAGCAAAAAGCTAAAGGCTTTCGCCTGAATCCCTCTGAATATGAAAGTTTCCTGCAATATGATCATCAGGAAGATTTGAAGAAGATGGAGAAAAATTTTGACTTCTGGGAAACAAAATATGAACAGGATCCCAATCAGTACCCTTATTTACAAAAAATGGCAGCTGTGAAGTCGGAGATTTTCAATATGCAAGCCGATATTTCAGATTTAAAGGATGCAGAGCGTTTGTTAACGAAAGCAGTTATACAAACGCATTCGAAAAATTCTGCAATTCTCCGATCTTTATCCCGAAACTATATATCTCAACACAGATTTAAAGATGCGTTGGACTTGCTGGAGAAAGCAGAAGAAATTGGAGATAAGCTCTTTGCAACCCATTGTATGCTATTTGATGTTTATTTGGAGTTGGGGAATACAGAAAAAGCGAGCATGTATTTGAACCTAATTGCCAATGAGCAAAATTTCGACTACCTCATTCGAATGGCAAAATGGCAGGACCAAAAAGGGAATCTGAATACAGCCATTGATTTTATGGAAAAGGCTTTGGATAAAGCCGAGAGGGATCGAAATGGATTACAGGTAAGATGGACCCATAGCAATCTTGGAGATTTTTACGGGCATGCTGGCGAAATTGAGCAAGCCTACCATAATTACCGTAAGGCCCTGGAATTGAACCCAGCCGATACCTATTCGAAAAAAGGAATTGCCTGGATTGCATACTCATATGAAAAGAATCCAAAAGAAGCTTTACGAATTGTAAACATTCTCCAACAACAATCTAAGTCTCCCGATCTATTTGAATTGAAAGGTGAGATTGCTGAATTCCAGGGCGAAAGTGTAGCTAGTAAAAAAGCTCAGGCTGCATTTCTAACAGAAATAAGAAGAACGGAATTTGGGAACATGTACAATACGTATCAGATAGGAATACTGGCTGAGGAGGAATCAGAAGTTGGAAAAGCTCTACTAATCGCAGAGCAAGAATTACAAGATCGTCCAACTCCTCAATCCTTTAGCCTAAAAGCCTGGACCCTTTACAAATCCGGAGAAATAGATGCAGCTTATCAACTACTTAAAGAAAAAGTAGAAGGCAAATGCTTTGAGCCGGATGTATTGTTTCAGATAGCAGAGGTGTATAAGGCGAAAAATGAGAATATAGCTGGCCTGAAAGCTGAATTGCTCAGCAGTAGTTTTGAGCTGGGGCCCTTGATGATGGAGAAAGTGAGGAAACTTTGAGGAAGAGAGGAGATGAGTGAAGAATAAGGAGCAAGGAATAGAGAAGGGAGCAATATTTCTTACTTCTCCATTCCTTGTTCCTTGTTTTTACTTTCTTTAGCTCTTCGGAAACACCTTAGGATCCATATATCTCGAAATCGCCAGCGTTACCAAAGCGATTGCTGCCATCATCCACCCTCCATCCTGGGCGATTGTATGAGAAGTAAAAGCCAGGGAAGCATCGAAAAAGAATCCGGCATAAGCCCATTCCTTTAGCATATCTGATTTTTTGGTTAATACAGCCGTAACCCCCAGCAGTTTTGCCACCGCCAAAGGATAAACCAACCAGGTAGGAAAACCAAAATTTTCAAAAAAGCCAGCCATGGTTTCGTAATTGGCGAAGTACATGACAGCAGAAAAAGTAAAGATCAGGCACATGATACCTGTAGCGGCCCAGTAGATAATTTTATTTCGATCCATAGCGTTTTTAGGTGATTTGGAGTTTAAACATCGAATGTACGAAGGCCATGAAATTGCTGCAATAATTTTTTTGCTTAATTGCTGATCCGATAAATGGAAAACAGCATGAAAAAGATTGTCCTCATCACCGGAGCCAGCCGAGGGATTGGCGCAGCAACAGCCAAATTAATTGCTGAGGCAGGTTTTAAGGTTTGTATCAATTATAAAATGAATAAAGCTGCAGCAGAGGAAGTTGTCAGTGCAATTCAAAATTCCGGAGGATCGGCTTTCTGTGTTCAGGCAGATGTTTCAAAAGAGGCTGAAGTGCTCAGCTTATTTGAGCGAATAGATGCTGAGCAGGAAGAATTGTCTGGGTTGGTAAATAATGCCGGCATCCTATTTAAAGCTATGCCTGTAGTGGATATGTCAGCCGAAAGATGGGAGCAAGTATTCAAAACCAATATGCTGAGTACTTTTCTTTGTAGCCGGGAGGCGATCAAGCGCATGAAATCCGGTGCATCTATTGTAAATGTATCTTCCATTGCAGCTCGATTGGGTGCTGCTTTTGAATATGTAGATTATGCGGCTAGCAAAGGAGCTATGGATACTTTTACCATCGGACTCGCAAAGGAGATAGCGGATAAAAATATACGGGTAAATGCTGTAAGACCAGGATTGATTTATACAGATATTCATAAGGCTAGTGGAAATCCTAATCGCGTGGAAGAGCTTTCAAAAGCTCTTCCTATGAAAAGGGGTGGGACTCCTGAAGAAGTAGCCCAAAGCATTGCCTGGTTGCTTTCCGAAAAAGCTTCTTACGTAACGGGAAGTATAATAGATGTCGGAGGGGGTAGATAATTACCCTGAAATTCTCGTAATTTGGAAAATACAGGAGCTCCTAACGAGCTTTTAACCTCCAAATTACTACTTCTATGCAATCGACGGCTTTATCCCTTCGAATTTTGATCTGTATCCTAATCGGATTTACTCTCAACGCTTCTTTCGCCCAATCTACCCTAAGCCTGGAATCTCTTCTGGCCGCACCTTTTCCCTCTGATTTGGTTTATAGCCCAAACGGACAATCTATGGCCTGGGTATACAACGAAAAAGGGGTGAGAAATATCTGGATTTCTTCAGGACCTGATGATCTAGGTAAACAGTTGAGTAATTATAATCAGGATAATGGTGAAAGCCTGTATGACCTCCAATTCAGTGCAGATGCTAAATTCATCTTGTATGTTAAGGGTGATGGACCAAATCGCCAGGGAGAAATTCCCAATCCGACTAGTCAACCGGATGGAGCGAAACGGGAAATATGGAAAATATCGACCAAAGATAGGAAAACCAAAAAAATCAATGAAGGCCACTCCCCTAGCCTATCTCCAGATGGAAATCATCTTGCGTTTATTCAGGGAGGTAAGTTGTGGCTGAGAAAAATGGAGAATCCGGTAAGCCCTGCCGAAATGATTCATACCCGCGGAGGAATATCTCAAATAAACTGGTCTCCTAAAGCTGGAGAACACAAAATAGCTTTTGTAAGTACTCGAGGAGATCATAGTTTCATCGGAATTTATGACCTCGACAATCATAAGCTCAACTATGTTTCACCTTCCGTAGATCTTGACAGCAATCCCGTTTGGTCGCCAGAAGGAGATCGGATTGCATTTCTTAGAAGCCCGAATCAGTCTTTTCTCCCTTTTTTCGAAAGACGTTCTGGTGCTGGCTGGTCTGTAATGCTGGTAGATGCGAACTCTGGTGAAAGTAAAGAACTTTGGACAAGTCCAGAAGGCGCTGGAAGCGTATTTCGTTTCATTTCAGGAAAAGGACAATTGTACTGGGGGGCAAATGATCAACTTATCTTTCCTTATGAGGGTTCAGGCTGGACTCACTTATATAGTCTTTCTGTAGCAAATGGGCAGCTGAAAGATTTGAGCCCAGGAGAAGGGGAAGTACAATTTGTCTCCTTGTCCCAGGATCGGGAACGTCTATACTATTCTGGCAATCATGGAGACATAGATCGACAACACATTTTTCAGGTTAATCTTTCTTCAAATGGATGGAAACAGATGACTTCTGGTACAGGAATACAATGGTCTCCTCTGGAATTGCCTACGGGTGAACTCATGTGTTTTGCATCTGGCCCTACCCTACCAGCCCACCTGGCTAGATTGGATCAAAATGGCAAGCTAAATCCTTTGCATCCTGATGTAATAAAAGCCTTTCCTTCGGATCAATTAAGCGAGCCCAAGCAAGTCATATTTCCGGCGGCAGATGGCATGAAAATTCATGGTCAGCTTTTTCTACCAGAGGGCTACACATCTGGCAAAAAATTACCCGGTTTATTGTTCTTCCATG
>JBCBRM010000070.1:0-38476 GCA_039819665.1 Bacteroidota bacterium | reverse complement strand
ACCAATAGGCGAAATGTAAAGGTTTTCATGAATTAAATTATTGTAGAATAAAATCCCACTTTCAGCTACGTTCTTAACTTATATAGGATTGGATAAATATAGCAATTTATGCGTAAATACTACGCATAAATAATACTCTTACATGATTCTTTTTTAGCTGACACACCCCCCATTTACCCCAGATTAAGAATCTATTACCATTTCCAATGGCACTTGATTATTTCAGGCACATGAAATATTTTAAAAGATAGTCCTACCCCTCTTATGTAAAAAAGCTCAGCCCCATGAAAAAAGCAGTATTACTATTCCTATCTCTCTATGTAGGGCTCAGTAGCCTGAATGCCCAAAACTGGCAAATCCTCAATCCCGACTACCGCTATCACTACGTGAGCGATGGCAATCTCCAGGATTCTCTTTCGGCCAAAACCCTCTATCGACAAAAGAACCTTGTAGATACCGCTTTTCTCAATACCCAACTTTTTTATCCGGAACCCAATGATAGAAGGCTGATCCAACTGGCAGCACCTCAATTCCTGAATAAACGTATGCGAAATCAGGGAAATGGGAAAAAATATTTTCATCAACCCGGTGCTTTTGTCCTCTTTGAAGAAAATGCACCCTCGAGCTGGTTATATGATAGCCTTCATATGATAGTAGCAAACATAGATAAGATCTATGAGGAAGAAATCTATGGAATAAGCGATTCTATCAGGAGAATTTTGCTTTCTAATGGTGATACAATCCTCCAAGCAAAATCTTTGGGGCTCCTACAATTCCCATCGGCTGACAGTCAGTTCAATTACCACAAGCAAATCGGAATTACAGGCCCCAATTTGGGATTCTATTTTCCCCAAAGAGAGGAATTTTATGCTTACGAAATTGGAGATAAAATAGAACGCCTGGATAGTCGAATCATCAGTACACCCGGGAGCGGAACCCAGGCCAGCAGAGCAAAAACTTGGGACAAAACTATACAATTCGAGGTTCTGGATACTGATATCGGACCCACTGGAGAAGCTATTTACCGTATTCAGGAATACATCATGGAAAAATACGAGGAAGTATTATTCCCGCGAGACATATATGGAGTCGTTGATTCTTCTTTAACATTTAGACAGGCTGAAAGGTGGGTGAATCTCGACTATTTGGATGCCATGCCTGGATGGAGTGTGGCAGGATCGGTATCCTCCCGAGATCTCTGGGAGATCAGTCCTGGAGAAGTCTATCCAAGACCTCAATCATTCCCTAATATGAAGTTCCTCTGGTTCCAATCTCCTTCCTACGAATGGGTTGTAGCTTGCGATAACTACCTTGAACGCAGCTTTAGCTCTTATCCTTTTGATCATCCGGCAAATGATTGTCAGTATTACGAATTTGACGGCCCCAATAGAGAAAACCTGGAATTTTATTGTTACCCAAGCTCTCAACCTTTTGCTGTTCGCTGGGAGATCAAATGGCTAAAGGGAGTCGGACTTAGATTTCTTGAATTTTCTGAAGTAAAAACTGATTATACAGAGAATCGACAAACAATTAGTACAACCGCCTGGGAAAAGAGTGGCAAGAAATGTGGCTCCTTTACTCCCTATGAAGTCATAAGCGGTGAAAACCTGAATCCTGATCCTGATCCCCTCGAAGGAGAAACCGAGCATGCCTATTTGTCCCCTTTTGTGAATCCAGCTCAGGAGATTTTTCATGTTTCCCCCAAAGATGATGATGAGGAAATACAACTCAGATTAATTGATTTGAGTGGAAGATTGGTGATGGATAAACGGGTCATGGGAAATAAGGCTCAGGAAGTTAGGGTCCCAGATGATCTTCTGAGTGGAATTTATGTCTTGTTTATTGTAAACGCTGCGGGAGCAACAGAAACGTATTATAAGGTTTTGATCAATTAAAATTTCCTCCGTTTAGGAAAAAAGAGCAAAATTGACCGAAATTTCAAGAATTTAGTTCATCAGGGAATCGGATAGACGAATATATTGTCTAAATTATATATCGTTTTAGTCGTGAACCCTGCCTAGTCTATCTACAGTGAATGAATAAGTTCTTGCTTGCACACATTTTCCTCCTTTGCTTCATTCCCCTTCTTTCCTTGTCTCAAACTCCACGTGCAGATAGCCTGAAACGTGTGCTTGGTGATGCTCATGGTGATACCATGCATGTCAATATGTTGGGGGAATTGGCCTATATCATGCGCTCATTAAAACCAGACTCCGCGCTTTTTGTAGGGCATCAGAGCTATGAACTTGCCAAGGAGATCCATTTTGATGAGAAGATTGATAACATCCTAAGGGTTTTGGGGATCATTCATTACTATGCAAATCGGACCGATAGCGCCCTCTGGTATTTTGAAAAAGCTGAGAAACTGGCTGAAGAGTTGAACGACCAGATGACCCTGGCAAGTGTAGTGATGAATCAGGCAACTTTGTACAAAACCCTGAAAAAATCAGACAAGGCGCTGGAAGCCTACGAAAGAGCTTTGGCCATAGAGAAAAAAAGGGGAAACCGAGAAGGGGAAGCGGCAGCCGTCAACAATATCGGAACCATATTTTTAGATCAGAAAAAATATGACATGGCGGAGTTATATTTTCTCAAAGGACTCGATATTCACAAGAAACTGGGGGTAAAACCTACGATCATATTTATCCTTGCAAATTTAGGATTAACTGCCACATTTCAGGATGACCTTGAGAAGTCGATTTACTATTACGAACAGGCACTTGAATACACACGCGAGATTCAGGACAAGGATAAAGAATCTCAGGTACTTATCAAGATGGCGCTTGCCTATAGAATGAATGGACAATTTGCCCGAAGTCTTGATTACTACTTATACAATCTTCAATTATCGGAAGGCATGAATTCCGATGGAAAAGTTAACAATGCCTTGAGATTACTGGCCAATCTTTATGAAGAGTCTGGCAATCTTGACATGGCCGAAACCTATTTTAGACGTGCCATTGAAGTCAGTGAAAAAATAGAAGATGTCAGGGTATTGGCTTATAATCTAGCTGGCCTGGGAACCATAAATATGAAACAGGAGAGATTCAGGAACGCTTTATCTTACTTTCATCAGGCACTAGAAATTCAGGAGAAAACAGCCACCAGTGATCGAAGAGTTACGGCGAGTATTTTCCAGAAAACAGGCAGCTGCTACCTGAATTTAGGTCAACTGGATTCAGCAACTTTTTTCTTAAACAAAGCTCAAATCATCTGCGAGAGTTATCGGGCAGAAAATATTCATATTGAAACTCTACTAACCCTGGCTCAAATCAGTGAAAAGAAAGGAAAAATTGAGCAAGCGATTTCTCAGGCAGAAGAAGGCCTGAGCATTGCATCTACTGCGGGATCGAAAAATTTATATTCTCAGGCAGCCAAAACTTTGTATCAGCTATACAAGAAAAAAGATAATAGCCCCAAATCCTTGGCCTATCTGGAATTGCATAAAAATTTGCAGGATTCTCTGTTTAATAAGGAAAATACCCGGGCACTGGCTCAAATGGAAGCTCGGCATAAGTTCGAACGAGAAAAGCAGCAACTTTCCTTTGAGCAGGAACAGAAACTCAATGAGGAGAAGAATGCCCAAAAGGCTATCTGGATTGCTTTAATTGTCGCCATTCTTGTGATTCTGGCCTTTGCCTGGTATTACTATCAAAAGCAGAAAGCAAATAAGCTTTTGATGGACCTACATACAGAAGTAAGTGAACAGAAACGAAAACTTGAGGAAATGGACATCCTCAAATCTCACTTTTTCACCAATATTTCTCATGAATTTCGAACTCCGCTCACTGTAATAGGTGGCATGGTGGATCAAATAAAATCTGAGCCTAAAAAATGGACAGATAAAGGCTTGAACCTCATTCAAAGAAACAATACCCAATTGCTGGACCTGGTCAATCAAATTCTGGATCTTCGCAAACTCGAGTCAGGCAGCCTAAGTTTGAATAAAAAGCAAGGAAATATTGTATTCTACCTCAGTTACATATTTGAATCCTTCCAATCCCTGGCGGAGAGCAAAGATATAGACCTGCACTTCCTATGCGAAATGGAGGAATTGTGGATGGATTTTGATCGGGAGAAATTGCTACGGGTCATATCCAATCTTTTATCCAATGCCATAAAGTTTAGTCCTGAAGGCGGCAACATTTATTTGATGGTGGACAAAAGTACGGATCCTGATCAACCCACAAAAGAGTACCTGAAGTTGTCAATTAAAGATACAGGCTTGGGGATTCCAGAAGATAAGCTCCCCTATATTTTTGATCGTTTTTACCAGGTATATACTTCTTCCAGTCGTAAAGGAGAAGGAACGGGTATAGGGCTAGCACTCACAAAAGAACTGGTCGTCCTTATGGAGGGGGATATTAATGTAGAAAGCAGGCAGAATAAAGGTTCGACCTTTAGCCTGAGAATCCCCATTAGCCAGGAAGCAATTATACAGGAAATAACAGAAGAGGAAATTCAGCTAAATCTTCCTGTAAGGCCAAAACTGGAAACTACTGACAGCGGTAGAAATCCGACTTCCCCCTTACAAGCAATCAAACTACTGCTTATTGAAGATAATGACGATGTAGTTACCTACCTCGAATCTCTTTTAGAAGATAGTTACCAACTACTTATTGCTCGAGATGGCAAAGTAGGAATTGAGATGGCTGTACAAGAAGTCCCGGATCTTATCATCAGTGATATTATGATGCCGATTAAAGATGGTTATGAGGTTTGTGCGAGTCTGAAAGAGGATGAAAGGACCAGCCACATCCCGATAGTCCTCCTTACCGCAAAAGCAGATGATGAGTCAAAATTAAAAGGGCTAAGAAGAGGAGCCGATGCTTATCTGACCAAGCCATTCAACAAAGAGGAACTCCTCATCCGTCTGGAACAATTGCAAAAACTCAGACAGAAATTGCAAAATCGCTACCTCAACCTGGAAGCCCCTGAAACCAGTGAAGAAGCTGAGACCAAACAAGAGGATGCATTTATATTAAAGGTGCGAGCCGTTATAGAGGAAAATATGCAAAATCCCAATCTAGGGGTTGACCTCCTTTGTGAATCGCTAGGGCTAAGTCGTACCCAATTGTACATGAAGGTAAAGGCCCTAACCAATCGATCTGCCACCCAGTATATTCGGGCCATTCGATTATTTAAGGCTAAAGCACTCCTTCAGGGTTCGGATCAGCCTGTTTCTCAAATTGCCTATGAGGTGGGTTTTTCTGATCCTTCTTATTTCTCCCGAGCCTTCTCAAAAGAATTTGGCTTTCCTCCGAAAAATCTGACGAAGAAAAAACTATAAGCAATTTCCATAATTTGGGAAAGGAGGAATTTATTTAGGTCAATAATTGATAACTAATATATTCTCTGTTAAAAAAAATAATACATTATCTTCACCTCAGGATACGTATTTTAAGGCTCTCAACATTGTCCTCGCGGAACTAGCTTGACTAAAGGATTCAGCCATTGAACAGAAATTTTTGGGGTTCTGTTTTCTGATTGCCGAATTCAGCGATTCGATCTTTCATCATGGATTTCCTAAAACCTGCTTCTACCAGAATATTCCCCCTTGCTTTAGTCTGTACGTTACTCTGTTTTTCCTTCCCTTCGCTTCAGGCTCAAATAATGACCGAAGCTCAAATTGATAGCATTCGGGCTCAACTTCCCAATGTTCAGGATACCCATTTGGTACATAGCTATATTCATTTGGGTACTTCTCTATTTGTTCCGGAAAAAGAGGCAGAGGATTATGTAACAAAAGGCTATGCAATTTCAGATTCTCTCGATTTCCCCTTTGGCAAAATGAAATGCAGCTATCTTCTGGGCTCTCTCTATCATTATTATCGGGAGTATGAGCAAGCAGTTTTCTATTACAAAAGGGGGGTATCTGTGGCAAAAGCTGAAAATTGGGATAGGCACACCTTAAGGGGCTATGATTACATTCCCAATAGCTTTTATTTCCTGGATCAAATCGATAGTGCATTGGCATACAATGAGCTTTATCGGCAGCAGGCGACAAAAATGAATGATAGCGCCATGGTGGCTGTTTCTCTTGCGAGAGACGGAGATTATTACAGCAAACTATCTTTAATTGACCTTTCACTTAAAGCCTACATGGAAGGAGGCAGACTTTCGGAAGGCCTTCAAGATACGGCTGAAGTAATTCGATCATTTGGAAATATAGCCCTGATGCTTTCGCAAAAGGGAGAAAAAGAAGATGCATCAGAATATTTTCGGAAGGCTATTGCCATAGGAAAAGAGAGCAGCAATCCTTTTACCCAAATACCCTCCTTGATAAATTTTGCCATCCTATTTCGCCAGGAGAATCAGTTAGACTCGGCCAGCTTTTATTTAGCCGAGGGAGAAAGGATTATGTCGGAAAACGATTTCATGGGAAAAATCGATAAGTATCTCCTCGAATTAACCAAGCTAACTATAGATATCAACCAGGCCAATGTGCAGGTTTTTCAGGGCGATTATCAGCAGGCTCTGAATGCTTGCGAGCAAATTTTTGTGGAGCATAAAGATCGCATGGACCAAGGGAGACAGGGAAACATACGCATGATTCAGACACGAGCCTACATAGGATTGAAGAATTTCGATAAAGCCCGAGAATTTGGAGAAAAAGGCATGGAAATTTTCCAGACAAGGGGAAGCACAGAAAGCATCCTGGAAATGAAGCAGCTCTTGTCAGAGATTGCTTTCGCCCAACAGAAATATACCGAAGCTTTTGACCTACAAAAGAGCTACATCCAAATGAAAGACTCTCTGGATGAAGCCGAAAATAAGAAAGCATATAAGGCACTCTTACTGGAATACGAAACCGAGAATAAGGAAAGGGAGATAGCTGAACTGAGAAATGAATCCCTGCAGGATGAATTGAGAAGAAATTTTCTGATTGGAGGAGTGATATTTCTTGCCTTGCTTGCTTTAGGCGTATTTTTCTTTTTCAGGATACGGGCAAAGCAGAGCAAAGAATTGCTGGAGCAAGGGCGAGAACTGGATCGCATGAAATCCCGATTTTTCACCCAGTTATCCCACGAGCTTCGAACGCCTCTTACCCTCATTTTGGGGCCCCTTAACCAACTTCTGGAAAGCATCAAAGGTCCGGAGGATGTCTCCAAGCTTAGCCTGATGAAACGAAATGCCAATCGCCTGCTTCAATTGGTCAATCAGGTGATGGATCTTTCCAAAATACAAGCCGGCAAACTGGAATTACAGGCCGCTCCCCTACAAGTCAATCCTTTAATCAAATACATCTTCACCTCTTTTTCCTCCAAGGCAGAAGTAAAAGAGCTCGACTATCAACTGATTCTCCCCGAAGAAGAAGTAGAACTCTACCTGGATGCCGATAAATTCCAGCAAATTCTGGGCAATCTCCTTTCCAATGGATGCAAATTTGTTCCGGAAAAAGGCAAACTCTATGTAAAAGTTGAAGATCGTCAGGATAAAGTCCTCATCCGGGTAGAAGACAATGGCCCGGGAATTTCTCCTTTGCAGCAGACGCATATTTTCGATCCCTATTTTCAGGCAGATACCGCAAGCCAGGTTGAGGATGCCGGATCAGGAATAGGTTTGGCTTTGTGTAAAGAATTGGTCGAGCTGCATGGAGGAAAGATTGAAATTGAGAGTAAAGTAGGAGAAGGAACAAGCTTTATTCTGCACTTCCTCAAGGGCAAAGAGCATCTGCAGGAAGAGCAGATCAATTATGTGCGTTCGAGGAAGGAATTGGACGAAAATCAGATTTTTCTGGAGAAAGCTGCCAGCCTTGCCAGTCTGGAAACAGTTACAGCTCCCTCCGAGGATAGTACACTGCCTCTTATCTTGATCGCGGAGGATGTAAAAGACATGCAAGAGTATTTGCACAACATCCTTTTTCAGCATTTCCGTTTGATGATAGCTTCGAATGGAAAGGAGGCCCTTGAGCTGGCACAAAAGGAGACGCCTGATCTGGTGATTTCGGATATTATGATGCCGAAGATGGACGGACTTGCATTCATCCAGGCACTCAAAGCCGATAGCCGTACGGATCACATTCCGGTGATCTTTCTGACCGCCAAAGCCAGTGCTGAAGATCGGCTTGAAGGCTGGAAACATGAGGCCCATGCATTCCTCACAAAACCCTTCAATGCCAATGAACTTTTACTAGTCGTAAACAGCGTGGTCAGAAGCCAGCAAAAGATGCAGGTCCGCTTCCAGGGAGAGGTCATTCTCAAGCCTTCGGAAGTTGCCGTAAGTTCGCAGGAGGCCAAATTCCTCAATGGCCTTACAGAGCTACTCGAATCAAGGCTGGATGATTCAGAATTATCGGTGGAAATTGTGGCGAACGAGATGGCCCTAAGTCGCTCTCAATTGCATCGCAAGCTCAAGGCTTTGACGGGGCAATCCCCTACAGAGTTCATCAAACAATTTCGCCTACAAAGAGCCAAACAATTGCTCGAGCAAGGCTACGGAAATATGTCGGATGTCTGTTATGCAGTAGGAATTTCCTCGCCTTCCTACTTCTCAAAAATATTTATGGAGGCATTTGGCGTTTCCCCCTCTCAATGGCCCGAAAAGGCATAAAAAGCATGTTTTGCGACCTCTGTTGCATCATCTGCGACCTGAGTTACAGGAATTAGGAGAGCAAAAGAATGTTCCAAAAATCCTGATACGGGAGTACAAATCATTGCGACCTCCTATACAGTTCTTTTTTTCATCATTGAGCTATTTGTGATCGACAATCAATTGTTAATCTCAAATTACTTAGTGATGAAAAACACCTTTTTTCCCAAGAGCTACTTATTCTGGATATTGATTCCAATATTCATCCTTGCTAGCACCACCTCCTGCGAAGAAGAGCCTCCGGCTCCGACCGAAACAGAGCTCACACGCATAGCAGATATTGACATCGATCTTCCCTTGGATTCAGGTAAAGTGGGCCTGACCATAGATACCCGCGAGATCGTAAGAAAACAAGAATCTGCCAGCAGCATTGAGCTCCAATTTCAGAACAGTTTGCTGAGCAATTTAGATGGAAGTTTGAGCATCGATCCTTTGACGCATTTGACTCTTTTTAGCTGGCCAGCGGCTAGCCTGAGTGCCGACCAAATTACAGAGCTAAAGGACGGAACTGCCGTTCGGATTTCGGTAAAAAATCAAAATGATCAGATCGTTGTGGATCGTTCAGAATCTACCGCCATATTTGACGGCAGCAATCGTGTGTTAGAATTGGGAAATGACCAGGATTTAGCACCACCTAGCACTGGAGAGAATTTCGATTTTGCGCCCGATGTACGATACATACTCGTCAATAGAGAAACCGGGCAAGTCCTGAGATTTATCCTGGAACCTGGAATATATGAATCCTACCATCTGGTCGATTTTGATCCCAATGAGGTGCTTGCCAATAATGAAGTCCAGGAGTTTGTATTTGGAGATATCGGAAATGGAAGTTCATTCAAAATATATCACCAGATATTTCAGAATGTACCCGATATGCAGACTATGACCCATACCATAAGTGGAAACGCCCAGACTTTCACGGTTGCTCCGGATGCAACCTCCACGGCAACTACACAAAATAGATTCTCTATTGTTAAGCGAGCAGATGGTTTTATCAATATAAGGTCTGGACATGGCCAATACATTGTCGCAGGAACACGAGACAATAAAGCATATCCCATAGGAACCAACTCTGAAGATCATCGAGGACACTGGAGACCCATCGCAGCCAGTATCGAATGGACGATTGAAGATTTAGGTTCTAAATTTAATGCTCCGGTATTGCCTCAGGCCAAGATGCAATTTGCCTTCACCGAAGAGATTCGCAACTGTAGCGAGGCAACAGCTACTGCTAAAATCGGACAGGAACGCTCTCAAACCTTTAGCATGACCGTCTCTCAGGAAGAAAGCCTTCAGTTGTTCTCTGGCCAAAGCTTTACGCAATCCTATGGAGCTGAAGTTACTGCTTCAGGTCAATTCTACGGAGTGGGTGGCTCAGCCACTGCCACAGCCAATATTTCCCATACAGTTAATCAAAACATCACTTCCACCAATACCCAGGGTCAATCCCAAACCAGCTCTGAGACCATCAAAATTTCCACGGTAAGAAGCATCGAAGTACCTCCCAGAACCAGTGTTAAGGCTTACGATGTGATCCAGTACTACGATGAAATCAGTGTTCCTTTCGTTCAGCGTCTCCGTCTGAAAGCGAAAAACAACAATAATGATGTTTCAATCGCCGGAGAAGCAATCAAAGATCAGCTTTCCGCACCTTTCTTTGGCGGCATCATCACTGAAGTAGGATCGGATTATGTGGAAATTACCATCAAAGGAAAAGCAAAATTCAATTCCTGGGGAGTTGTAAAACGAAATCTGGAAGATGGCGATCCTTGTGGTAAATAATTAGGCAAGAAGCTTTAGAGAAAAAGTGCTAATGCTTCCCAAATTGGAAATCTATCTAAGGATTTATCTCCCAATCACATACGCTACAGTAACAGCCATTAGGTATACCTAATAAAGCTTAGGGATGGGTTAGAGGTAGCTAGAGAAACGCCCGAGTACAATAAATCCTAATTTCCTTAGGTGTTTTTCACAGGCCCGCTCGAAAAAGGCGGGCTTTTTTCCATATTAGCTTCTCATATATAAAAGATTACATGTATAAAAATTATTCTGTTGCAGAATAATTTTCCAAAAGCCTTAGTGTCAGGAGAATAATATTTTTTGACTAAATATTTTTTCAGAAATATTGAGGTGAAATTTTGGGGGGAAGTAAAAAACCTATAATTTCGAAACTGTTTCAGAAAAAAATACACTCGCAACTGATAGAAATAATAATCTTACGCACCGAAAGCACGCTTTTTAGGGAACACCACAGAACAGGAAATAATAAGGTGTACACACTAACGGAAACAACTAAAAGACCAAAGCCCGCGTTATTAGATCAGTTAAACTCGAAAGAACAGCTATCCCCAAACAGCTAAAAAATCACACTAGCGACTGACATCTATCAGTTTCCTATTTAATATCATATGAGTAATTAGTCGCTTTCTCTCGTCTTGTTGCAACTATCCTTCTGCTATTTCAGCAGTGTCTAATCTATATACCCTTTTATGTAATGTGAATCGACTTTCTTGTCGATAGAGCACTCGTGCACTAAAAAATTTATGCAAGCCTAAAGAGGCTAAAGGAGGAGATTTGTGCCCCCTAAGGGCATAAGTCTGTCTAACGTTCTTTTCACTGTAGTAATTTTTAATCATTAAAGTAACTAACCTAGAAATTAAGAGACATGAAGAACATCTTTCTATTAATTTCGATACTGATTTTCTCCGGATTTTCAGTATTAGCCCAGCAGAAGGTCTCTGGAAATATGACCACCCCTGATGGGACTCCACTTGTAGGTGGAAGTGTTATAGTAAAGGGTACAACTCTGGGTACACTCACAGACGGGGAAGGCTATTACTCCTTGAATGTCCCACAAGGTGCAGACACCTTGATCTTTCGCTATACCGGATACGGAACTCAAGAAATCGCCATCAATGGCAGATCTACCGTCAACGCGAGTTTAGAAGAATATCTCGTTGTAGAAGAGGTAGTAATTACGGCCCTGGGTATTGAGAAAGAAGCCAAAACTCTGGGCTATGGAGTCGACAAAATCGAATCTGAAGAACTTACAAGAGCCCGATCCACTAACATTGTAAACTCACTACAAGGAAAAGTTACCGGGGTAAACATTGGGAATACCGATGGAAACCTGGGAGGATCTTCCAAGATCATCATTCGTGGTGCAACTTCTTTGAGTGGAAATAACAACCCTCTTTGGGTAGTGGACGGTATTCCGATCAATAACGATCAGTTTGTATCTAATGGGAGCCGTATTACCGGAAACCGAGACTTCGGTAATGGTGCATCTGTGCTGAATCCTGACGACATCGAAAGCATCAGCATCCTGAAAGGTGCAGCTGCAACCGCGCTCTATGGTTCTCGTGCAGCAGCAGGTGCTGTAATCGTAACTACCAAATCAGGCAAATCGAATATTGATGGATCTACTCGTGTAGAAGTTAGTTCTTCTTATCGTGTAGACGATCTTTTTATTACGCCTAAATTCCAGCAGGAATACGGAATGGGAGACTTCGCCAAGTACGATTCTTCTTCTGTAGGGTTTGATTGGGGACCACAACTAGTTGGACAAACTGTAAACTACCTGCCTGTTACAGGTGAGAGTGGTGTTTTACAGGGATACGAAAACAATGGTATTGACAGGTTTTTCCGCACAGGAAATACCTTCATCAATAACATCTCTATTTCTGATGCTGATGAAAAGTTCAACTACCGTTTGAGCCTCGGTTCACTGAACCAAACAGGTATTCTGCCTGGAGCTTCTTTGGATCGTTTCAATGCAGGTCTGAATGCAGGTATTCAGCATAGCAAAAGACTGAAAACCAGCTTTGGTATTCAATTCGCAAGAACCAGTTCGGAAGGTACAGGAGCAACAGGAGCAAATGATCCCAATATCGTGGGACTTAGCTCTTTCAGTAGCACCCTGAATCCTGATGATTTTAATCCCTGGATTGACGATGCAGGTAACCAGGTAAACTTTGCAGGACCTACTGCAAACAACTACCTCTGGATCAGAAATGAGAACAGAAATGATCGCGAAGACACGCGTATCATTGGTAACATTGCGACTACCTTCGACATCTTGGACAACCTATCTGTAACCGCTCGTTATGGATATGACTTTGATCAGGACAATCGTTTTTTCTCCAACAGAAAAGGAACCATCCAAAGACTGCAAGGAGATTACCGCATTGACAACATCAACAACATTCAGCAAAACATCGACGTTCTCGCAAATTACAATGAGAACTTCGGGAGCAAGTTTGAATTTAGCCTGGTAGGTGGATTTAACTACAACTCCAGAAAGAGAGAAGATGAAGGTTTCTTCGGTTCAAACCTCCTCGTTCCTGAGCTATTTGCTCCCGGTAACACAGAGCAAACCGTACCTGCCAGATTCTTCAGCGAAAGGAGACTTTTCGGTGCTTATGGTTCTGCTGATCTGACCTATGATGGATGGGCTACTTTGACAGTTACCGGTAGAAATGACTGGTCTTCAACCCTTCCATTGGACAACAACTCTTACTTCTATCCATCTGTAAGTACTGCTTTGGTACTCTCAGACGCATTGGATATCAAATCCGATATCATCAGCTATTTGAAAGTAAGAGCAAGTTATGCACAGGTAGGTAACGATACAGGTCCTTACCAATTGGACTTCCTATTCAATCCCGCGACTGTTGCAACGGGTCAGTATAGCTTGAATATAAACTTCCCATTCAATGATCGTTTGGCATTTACCAAACTGAATACGATCCCTCCAGCAGACCTAAGACCTGAGCAACAAACTTCTTATGAAGTAGGTGGCCAGTTGGATCTTTTCAACTACCGCGTAAGACTGGACGTTGCTTTCTTCCGCACAGAAAACAGAGATCAGATCCTTCCTTTGCCAATTCCTGAATCTACTGGATTTGGATTCCTTAGAACCAATGTAGGACAGGTAAATACAAGCGGATTTGAATTCTCTATCGATGCTACTCCGATCAAAACAAAAGTATTTGAGTGGAATACCTTGATCAATTTCTCAAGAGCAGTAGTAGAAGTTGTTGAACTTTCTCCTAATGTTGATCGTGTATTGCAAGCCAGTGCATTCAGTAGTGTACAGGTTGTAGCAGAAGTAGGTACGGGTTTTGAACTATTCGCCATTCCGTGGAGAAGAGACAGTGCTAGCGGAAGACCTTTGATCAACCCTAACGACGGTACTCGTCTTGCAGGAGAAGCAAAAGCTATGGGATCTGTATTGCCAGATTTCACCATGGGATTTGTAAACAACTTCAGAATAGGCGATTTCAATATTGCTGCTACCATTGACTGGAGATCTGGGGGAGTAATGAAATCTTCTACTGTAGAGAACCTTCAAACTGGTGGTTTGACAGAAGAAACACTCCTGAACAGAGGAGGCACTTTTATCGACCGCGAAGGCGTAATTCAGAATCCTGACGGAACGGTAAGAGACAATGATATTCCATTAGCAAGTGCTGCAGACTTCTGGCAAGCCCTGGATGACAACAGCATTGCTGAGCCATTCATCTTTGACGCCTCTTTTGTAAAACTGAGAGAGATTGCCGTTAATTATACTCTTCCTGCAGGAGTACTGCAAAATACCTTCATCAAAGGTATCAGTCTGGGGGTAGAGGGTAGAAACCTGGCATTGCTTTACAGCAAAGTTCCTCATATCGATCCAGAGAACAACCTCTTCGGAGCTGGTGCTGATGGATTTGGTGTAGAACGCTCTTCTGTACCTTCTACCAGAAGCTTTGGTGTGAACCTTAAACTGGCATTCTAGTCAAGCTTTTAAACAAGAAATCTTCACATGAAAAATATAAGATTAATCGCAATCCTGTTGATCTTTGGTCTTGTTGGCCCTTCTTGTCAGGAAGCCCTGGATATCAACAGAAACCCACTAGCGGCAACTACTGCCGATCCTAACGTATTGCTGCCTTTCGTTTTGGCGCAGTACTCAAACCGTCATACAACAGAGCTCGGTACGCGTATCATGGACGTACCTCAGCACTTTTCTGCTTGTTTCAACAGCCCAAGACAAGGTAATACTTCTATTTTCCTTACCGGTAACACTTGGGGAATGATGTATTCACAAGTATTAGGTAACCTGTTGTTGGTTGAGCAGGATGCAGAAGCTGCTGGTCCTTCCAGCAACAATGTAGCAGCCATTGCCAAAATCCTGAAGGCTAATACTTTCTTTGAGCTAACCAGTATTTGGGAAGATGTACCTTTTACTGAGGCACTTGATGCTGTTAATTTTCCTGAGCCTGCTTTTGACAGACAGGAAGATGTACTCAATGGCGTGGTTGACATTTTGGACGAAGCCATCGCTTTGATCGATGCTATTCCCGATGAGGGAATCTTTGACGTATCTGTTGGAGATATCATCTACGAAGGCGATATGGATCTTTGGAGAAGGTATGGAAACTCTCTCAAGTTGAGAGTATTGATGATCCTTCGCAACAAGGTAAATGTTGATGACAAGATCAATGCAGTGCTCGCTGAGCCCATGATTGAGTCAAATAACCAATCTGCCTTGATTCGCTATTCCGATGCACCTGGTGGCCAAAATGGATACAACAACCTTGTAGAAGCCTTCTTTGGTGTTTCAAACGAAGCTCAGGGAGTATATGCATTCGGACCTGTGGTTCATGGCCTGCTTCAGGGAGACCCCAGAGCAGATGTTCTGATCAGCAATCCTGATGCGCTGGAGCCTTGTGATATCGGTACATTCGCTTTCTCAAGTCCTTGTCCTTCTGTAAGAGACAATGTGATCAGAAATGACCTACCTCATATGCTATTCATGCCGGCAGAGATCGACTTCTACCGTGCAGAGATTGCTATGGCTAATGGTCAACTAGATCTTGCAGATCAGGAGTACAGAAGAGGTATCCTCAATAACATCTCATGGTGGGGAGGTGATATCCCCGGAGCAGAGTTAACCATCAATCCTGTTGATGCGCAAAGCTTTGTGGATGCCCTGAATGCACCTACTATGGAAGATATCCATGTCCAATTGTACCTGGAGTCTTTCATCCGTCCGGTAGTTGCATGGAACACAGTACGTCGTACAGGCGTTCCTACGCTGGATCCGGTTCCCGGAACCAACATCAGCACCATTCTGAAGCGTTTCAACTATCCTCCGGATGAGGTGGCGTCTAATCCAAATACGCCTGCAAACCCTCCTACGGATACGCCTATGTGGTTTGAGAATTAATCCTTTAAGCTAATACCGAAATGAAAATATATTATTTAGTTATCCTTTTCGTGAGTGCAGCTTTTCTGACTGCTTGCGATCCTGATTACGAAGTATCTCAATATTTCGACCTGGAAGAACTGCCCGGATATGTGGCATTCGATGCAGATGGTAACAATGCAACTCTGGATGATTTCGAAGCTACCGAAGATGATGGCACAGTAGAAATTATCGTTGAGAATCCCACAGGAACTTTGTCTGATATTAATGTAAACTATGCCTTGAGCGGTTCTGCCGTTTTCGGAACAGATTACAATATCGAAGGAGCTTCTGCCGCTGGTGGTAGCCTGACAATCAGACCTAATTCCGGTGCGGTAAATGAAACCAACAGAACTACTCTCATTGTCGAGCTTTTGACTGACGGAGTAGCTGATGGAGAAAAAACAATCACCCTCACCTTGAGTGATGCGTCCAATTCAGAAGGGACGGTTGCAGTGGGAAGAGGAGGCACTGACCTGCTAAAGACTGCTAATGTGGTTATTGCCGATGTTGATTGATCGGATCTATTAAAACTGACAATGGGGCTATCCCTATGGATAGCCCCTTGTTTTTTTACTACTATTTTATTGGAGTGTTATCCTTCAAGTTTTTTTGAAAAGTCTATTTGTGTTGCTTCAAACTTTTTTTAGAAAAAAGTTTGGCAAAAAAGCGCAGAGCCCAAAGCCAGCCCCACTTGCCGCCCCGTCTCCCGATGGGCTCTGCAGGGCCTGAGCGCTTGGGTGGTGGGAAAGTGGGTTGGAATAGGCAGATTGAAAATATCCTCACACCAACACGCTAACACTCAAACACCCTAACACCCCAACACCCTAACACATCTCCCCTCTACCCAGGCGCGATGGCCCGCAAGATATGGTGGTCGGGGCGGACAGTGGCGGGGCTTTAAAATCTTGCCGGTTTTTGGTTCTTTTTGCCGACAAAAAGAACAGGAAACTTTAATTCACCTAAGGAAAAAGAAAAAAGTAGAAATTGAGAACAAATCCCCTTACATTTACATATGGACCGATTAATCATGATTTGCGTTGCGGTGGTGGTATTCTCAGCCATCTTCCGAGCCAGCGCAGTTGCCACTTGCGATTGTCAGAAAGATGCCTACAAGCAAGCCAATATCGGTGCCTTTAATCTTCCGGAACCTGTTTCTTTAGAATCCATCAATGCCAAGCCCAGCTTCTACATGGTGGATCGAGAAGCTTTGGTGATTGAAAAGAGACTTTCCAAAATTCCTCCAGATACCCTCAGTACTTATCCCGGAGAAGCCAAAGCTGTACCCGTTTCCGGTGCCTTCGAGCAAATTCAAAGATTAACAAAGTCTTATCCACAGTTTACCCCGGATGTGAATACCTGGCATCGGGAGAAGTAGATTGATTTCCTGACTTAGTTTTTGAGAAATGTCATCAACTCCTCCTGAATCTGATACCCCTGTTTCCGGTACTTAAAAATAAATCCCGCTTTCTTTTTGAAACTCAATTTCATGGACCAGAAGCCAAAGAGTAATAGCGGACAATAGCCCCTGATTTTTACATTCCCCTCCTCATAGGCGATTTCAAACACAATCAAGGAGCCTCCAAAAGCTTCTTTGTACCAGGTCTCGAAACCTACTTCTTCTTTGAGCTTAAAGGTCACGGGCTGGTTGAGCCAATAGGTGCTGATGTATTCGCTTTTATCCTGGAACTCAATCCGGCTAAATTTCTTTTTCCGCAAGCAGTATCCAAGGTCTTTATAGCTTTTGTCCGTTTTGAGGCTTTGCATATCACCGAAATTCAGGGAAAAGATTGTGAGCAAGTTGCTGATGCACACCTTTTTGCTCAGCTATTAGTCTCGCGTACAACCACTTTTGTAATCGAATTTCCTCCAACTTACAACTATTCGCTAATTTACGGATCAATGTTTTTCCATCCTCTTCTACCCTATCCAGGCAATTGAGTAAGTGCTGCGTAAGGTCGTAATGGGGATCGCCCATATAAGGTTTGATATCGATTACCAACCAGGGCTTTCTCTGGGCAGAAAGGACATTTCCTGCATGCAGGTCAGTAGCTAATAAGACATGCTGAGGGGTGGAAGCAATCAATTCTTCCTTTAGCTTACATCCTTTGAGGGCCAGATTTTTGTCCGGGAAAGAAGAGAGTCCTTCCTTAGTCTCCTGATTCCATTGATCGACCATTTCTTTGAGTGGGCGAAAGGTCCCGGCAGGGAATTTCGTTTGCCAGAGTTGGGGAAGGATGCGAGTAAGGACTTCGTCCTGCTTTTCTGCTGACTCGCTCCTCAAATGTCTTCCCGGTTCACATTTTTCCAGCAAAAGGGAATTTGACGCTTTATCATAGGCATAGAGTCTCACACTCACATTCCTCTGTAAAATCTCTAAGCCCTCTATCTCATGTAAGGCTTCTGTATGGGGAAATCCCAGTTTTAAAATAGCCACAGAACCATCCTTCAATTTGGCAGGAGCCACATAAGAACAACTTGCATCTTCCTCAAAGGGCTCTCCAATCACCAACTCCCATCTTTTCGCCAAATCCTCCACAAAAGTTGGAAGCTTTTCCAACCATTTAGCCACTTCTACATGGCTTTGGGATAATTCAAATAAAAAGTCGGGGATTTTTAGATCCATATTAGGATGCTTTCTTCAACAAAATCTTTTCCTGTGAAAATTTATAAGCAGCTTCCAGAAATTCTACCATCAAGGGCCAATCTTTGGCTTCTTCGAAATTGTGCTTGTAGAACTTTTTTGTATTGATCAATAATAGATTTCCTTCTACTTTGGCACTACTCACAAATCCTCCTGTTTCATTATCGATATTGTAGCTTAATTTATCCAGGCCGACTACTTTATAGCCTTCAGGAATGGTCATCACAATCTCATTATCAAAACTACGGGCATGATCCAAGAATACACCCTCCGTACGATCAATTTCATCTTTCTCCAAAGCAACTTGTCCTCCGATAAACCTGCCAATTTCCAGTATGAGATTAGGTCCGGCTTTTTGAATAAGGTCAGTCTTAATTAGAAATGATTCTTCATATGAAAATGGCTCCGCAGCATTTTTCCTGCCTGTTGAGGTAATGTTAAAATCAAGGTAATCTGGCACTTCCATATCCAATTCATCTTCCAAAGCAGCTTTAAAACGGTCTTCCTGAATTTTTTGAGCCTCTTCCGCACTAGCTTTATACTTTAGTCTGGCTTGACTAATCAAGGTCTTTTTCAGTTTGACTCCATCCAGATATTTGGCTTTCCCAACCTCCGCATAATCCTCTCCCAGAATATCCTCCAGCATCAGATAACGATCTTGCTCATCCGTTTTTAGATGTCCCCAACTGGTATTGATTCTTTTCACCGACAGAGCGCTCATATCTTCTTCAATTTCAATTTCAGACCTTTGCAGGGTTTTATTCTCTTCATGGCTAGTCGAAGTGACAAAATGATTCTTGATTAGTGCACTTTTTTTCTTCGCATAAGGAACGGTATAGGTCTCTACTCCTTCCATGAAAGCAGGAAATTCCGACAGCGTAGTATGCTCCCCTACCGGAGCTGCATATATTTCAAATTCGGGGATATAGAGGATGATGAAAAACTCCTGAAAAAAGAGGACTTCATGGATTTCACCATAGCGTCGAGGCACCCCTATCAATAATTGGAAATCAATTTTATTGGTTTTAAGGTAGCTTGCAAATTCCCTACATACACGAAAATAATTACTTCCGTATTCCATATCACTGCGATCCGAAGCCCTCAATCCTCCCGCTTGATCCACAGCACGTAATTCACTAGCATATACTTGCAGGGTAGTACGCATATAATTGAAAACCGCATCCAGAGTTTTTCTTTTATCCTTCTGAAGAGAAAGGCCCTTCTTTTCGAGATAGGCATCTAGCTTTTTATCTTCAAATTTATAGGGAGAGAAATTATACTCATAGGCATCCATGACGTCTTCTCCATCAATTTCTTTTTTTACCGTTTCCCCATTTTCAAGGCCCGCTCTCATCTGCAAAAGCTCATAATTGCTGCGTGCGAAGGTTACCTGAAATTTGATACAGGGCAGTACTCTATATGGATAAAACCAACGGGTGGTCTCAATCTTATCCCGATCCCTATCAATCAGGCTGTATCTATCCAGTTTATCCCTCGGCCCACTCACCAGCTCTAGTTCAGGGGCATCATGGTAGGAATTGAATGCTACGAAAAATCTCCGTTCAACTTCAAAGGTAATCCTTTGTTCCTGGATAGGATATTCCGCACTTAAAGGAGTAAAAACCGGATCAAAGGCATGCATACTCGTAAAGACTGAAGGATTAAAAGAATAAAAATAATAATCGATGATATCCCCTTCTTCCAGACCGGGAATAGCAATTTTTCGTTGATAATCTTCTGTCCCTTCAATTCTAACTGCTGTATTTACATCGACGATCTGCTCCTCTCCATTAGGTTTGACAATCTTAAATCCCGCAAATACCTTTTCTACCCGCCTATTCCAGTTTGAACTCACATCAAACTTTTCTTTATAAGAGAATTCTGAATATTGGTCCACAGCTGCCTTATCCTGCAATTTGATTCTCCTTCTAAGCGCCTCTACCTGATTGACTCTTTTGCCGGAGTTTTCAAATTTGAAATTATACTCCTGAAAAAGAATGACAGCTGATTCATTTTCCCATTTGGCAGGAACAGTCAAGTCCTTGGGCATAGGATCACCGCTACCCCAAAAGTAGTTCTCTATGTATTCAGGAGTTAATTTTTTCTGTGCTGAAAGGCCTGATAGTATTAATATAAACAGAAGGGCAAGCAGGGATCTTTTGAAGATCATCATAAATATTGTCTTTGGTGTGCAGTCCTAAATTATGACTTCTTTATCAGTGTAAGCGGTTGTTGGTAAAATTCATTCAGGGACTTAATGCAGTTATTCCACTCTTCAAATTCCTCCGTTTTCAAAACTGCTTTTTCAATCTCTATAATGTTTGAGTAAATGAGTTGATTCCCTTCTTTCTGGTAATTCACTTTGAAGGTAAAATCAGAGAAGGATCGATCTATAGGTTGTGCCAAATCGCCCAATTGAAATCCATCAGGAATCTGCAGGACAACTTTCCTTTCCATTTTTATCTTATGGGGAAAGAGATAATCTGTCTTTCGGTCCTCTAATTCAAAATCACTAAAGGGTTTGTAATAGTCGAGGTCCACATACATCTCTTCTCCAAAGTCAGAGACTGCATTATCCCGCACCAATTCATATTCAATACTCAGGTCAGGATCCATATCATCAAAAGAAGTATTGGTGATGTTCTTTGCGTCAAGGTTCTTTTCTCCCCGAGTCAGAAAATAATACAGGCTCTTATCCAGCGCGTCCTGTTCTGTGTTGTGAATTTGGTATAGCAAACTGCTTTTACTTTCGCCTTTGTAGATCCTTTTAACCTGAGAAATCAATTGCTCTCCCTCCAATTTCACTTCGCTCAGATAGCTTTGCGTATTTTCGGCGGCAGGAGCAGTAGGAATTTCATCAATTATATATTCTTTACCGCTCTCTATCATCACTGCCCTTCCCTGGATACGTTCGGCATAGTTGAAAAAGGGATTGTATTTCTCTGTCGGGTCGAGATAATACTTTTCCCCATCTAGCAATAAGGTACATATCATGTGGTTATCTACTGACAAACTGGGAAAACTATAATCATAGGCAATTCTCCTCGTCCCCAACCAGGTCAATCTCGCATCAAAACCAGCTAGCTTTAACATCTGCTTGGTCAGATTCGCCATGCCTTTACAATCCCCATATCTTTTGCTGAATACGTTTTGAGATTCATCCGGCTTAAAACCGGCTATTCCATCTTCAAAAGCTACATATCTGATATTATCCTGAACCCAATAATAAATTGCTTTAGCTTTCTCCAAATCTGAAGCTTTTCCGGCGATTAATTCTTGCACCAGTGATTGATAGGAGTCCGGATTATCCTCTAGCAAATCGGTCAGGCTATGGTACCAGGCATAAAGGTCGTCTACAGACTCGAAAAGAGTTCGCTTTTCGCCTCTCATTTCATAAGATTTTGCCTGAATGATGATATGGGGATAATCATAACTGGGACCAGGACTATTTCTTTCCTTATCCATACTTTCAATATCCTTCAACATATAGGTATAGATCTTTTGGGCCTTTTTTTCATCTCTGAAAACAGACTTTTTAATATCATATCCCTCAAAGTTCATCTCCCGTAATTCTACCTCTAGCCAATCCGGAATCAAAAAATTGAGTTTGACTTCCTTGCTTGGATATCGTTCGTGAAAATAAACAGAGGTAAAATATTTAACATCAAAGTATTCTTTCTCATAGTTGACATTCCTGATACTCCCGGCTATGCTAAAGGGTAGCTGATAATACAGCAAGCGAGCATCTGAATAAAAGTACTCAGAGCTTTGATAGTATTCATCTTTCTTCTCTATATCCTGAATTTTACCCGCTTTATTACTTACCGAAACAGATGAGATGCGGGATTGCTCATTGTAGAAATGAGTAGAATAAAATTCTGTATTCTGAGAAATTGAGATAAGCGATTTTTCTACTCGCTCATGCACCCCGATTTTTTGTCGGCTTGTATTATAATCAAAGCTAAAGTTCAACTCGCATGAGAGGCAAGCCAAATCTTCCTCGGGATAGCTTTCCTTTAGTTGTTTGGCAAGTTCAATATCTTCCGGAGAAACCTTTTCGGCTTTCTGGGAAAAACAAAGAGGCAAGAAGGTCAGATAAAAGAAGAGGAAGGGAACGAAATACGTTCTCATATATACTTGCTATGGTTGTACTATCAATTTAACACAAAAAATCAGGGCTGTACAAATCAATTTTCGCCAATGGTTCTATTTCCCCAGATGAAGCAATCCTACTAAAGCCTCTTGCTTTCTATCAGTATCCTTAAAACGAAAATCGGTAGCATGAATTGGGTTAATGTATCGGTGGGTTTTTACAGGCCAACCATTTGACCATCTCATAGGAGCTGCTTCCAATTTATTCAGATCATAGAATAATAAGAGATCGATTCGAAGTGGATCTTTACGACCTATTTTTGCTCCATGATAAAAATCTTCCAGAAAGCCAGCTAGCCCTTTATGTCCTTCTCTATACTTATGTTGATAGTGATGGCAAAAGAATTCCTGATCGTATCTTAGAGATACCGCATGTAGCTCAATCCCGTATTCCTCATCTATTTCATGCTGCACTCCTTTTCTATTGGGGTCGTAGCGATCAGTCCCATATTTAAGAATCAGACTCTCCAGTTCTTTTGGACTTTTACCCGGATGATCCTTCAAACTTATGCCACGCATTGCTAAGTATTGGTTCGAAAATTCTTCTCCAATCTTTGCCTCTATCTGAGAACCAATAAGCTGAAAGTCTGGTTCCTTTTCCAAACTATATGCTGGAAGGGCCAAATGTGTAATCTTCACTCTTATGTATTCTTGGCTGTGTAACAATAACTAAAGTCCATATCCCGCTGTTCAACAATACCAATCAAGGCCTGAAAAAACTCAATATATCTTTCCTGATAATCCGAAAGATCTGCCTCTGCCCAACAAGAACTATTCAGCATCTTTTCAAATTCTTTTTCCTTCGAGATACGCAACTCCCCTTGATCTCTCAACATCTGAAGGGCTTGCCGACGGAGCTTATGATAATGCTTCCCGCTTACATAATCTGGATCATTTTTCATCTTTTCGATGATAGCCTGGACCCATTCTTTAAATTGTTCCTTTCGATCTAGAGAAGTCAGGCACTCATTCAGATGCATACTCATTCCGCCGATGATAAGAGGTATTGCTTGGAAGGCTAGTTCTTTTTGAAATTCCAGTATCCAACTTTCATTAAGCGCTCTACTCTTGATTTCGTCCACCAGTGAAATTTGCCAGGTCTCCACGACACTATCCCTCACCCAGTATTCCTTTACTTCAAATTCTATACAACTGCTAGCCATACTTATCTTTTCTTTCGTATGAAAACATGCCTCAACCCTTGAGGCATGTTTAATATTCCCTGATAACTTACTCCCATTTTATTCAACAGTTCGAAAGACGCCACATTGTCCAAATGAGTAGCCAATTCTAATTCTTTCTCTGCCAGGCCTTCCCAGTCCAATATCATTTTTAAGGCTCTATAAGCAAAACCCTTTCTGCGAAAGTCAGGATGTATCCCATAACTAATCGCAGCCCTTTCTCCATCCAAATAAAAAGCGGCAATATATCCTAAAAATTCATGGTTTGGCTTGCGAATAGCCCAATAAATTGCTTTACCTTCTTCCTGAAGGTTTTGATTTCGTTCAATCTTTTTTGCTGCTGCTTCTTCATTAAGCGGCCCTGATTCGGTCAAGTAATGCCCGGTCTCAGGTTCAGATAAGATTTCGGAATAAGCTCGTGCATCCTGAATACTCATTGAATCCAGCAAAAGTTCTGAAGAGCTTATTTTTGGAAAAGATTTCATGGATGGTATCCTCTTATCGACTTAGGAATGCAGTAATTCTTCAAGGGATTTTCCGTCTACCCTTAATACGATAAACTCTTGGGATTGAAGTCGCTGAATTCCTCCATTTGGGTTTGAAACACAGATCGGTTTCTCTACTCCGGTCTCTTTAATTACGAGCTTGGGCGAAGACTGATATACGTCCAAGCCAGCTCCTAATAAAACATACCTCTTATTGGTGCTAATGTGTTCAATAATGGGTGCCATAAAATTGATTGCATTGATTGAAGTACAGGAATTAGATCAAGAGGTCCAAACGCAGACCGATTTCGGGATCAGGGCTAGTCAGATAAACCTGGTGGTAAAAGAAAATGAAAAGCAGGAATAATATCATAGGAATCAACAAACTCATGAGCTGCGTTTTTCCTATGGGCCCTTTCGGCAAAAAGAAAATTAAGGATGCCCTAAGCAACAAAATAGCTGCGACTCCCTGATAGAATAGATACATCACATTTAGATTTTCTTCCCGTGGACTCATATGACCATCCGGAAAGCCGAGCATATCTCTTTCTAAATAGAAGTATAAGCCGATGCAGAGAGCAAGTATTCCTATGAGCGCGATTCCGATTTTATTGATATTCATGTGGTAATTTCTTCTTATATAGGAGTTGATTAAAGGGTTCTTTTCCATCTTTTTTAGAAAAAGATGGAGTCAAAAATCGCAGAGCCCAAAGCCAGCCTCACTCGCCGCCCCAACTCCCTATGGGCTCTGCAGGGCCAGCGCGCTTGGGTAGGTTCCCGACGAGAATAGCAGAAAAAATCTCCAACACCCTAACACGCTAATACTCTAACACACCTATATGCTTTAGGCATATCTATTTTCTTCGTAATTTCTCCTTTCCTAAAATTAACAACTATTACTATGAAAAAAATAAACCGTAGAAACTGGTTCCGCATGGGAGGTATGGCAGGATTAGCAGCTGTGCTGACCCCAACTGAAGTTTTTGCCGGCAATGCAGATATCCTTAGCCCCAGTCCTGCCCTTTCTCCTATTGCCAAACTCAACTCCAATGAAAATCCTTTTGGCCCTTCTCAGAAGGTTCGTCAAGCCATGATAGACAACTTTGACCTCGGATGCCGCTATCCCTATGGAAAAATGAATGAGTTGGCCGAAATGATTGCTAAAAAGGAAGGGGTAAGTAGAGCGCATGTGGTTATGGCTGCGGGGTCTACCGAAGGCCTGAAAGCAACCGGACTAACCTTCGGCATAAATGGAGGAGAAATCATAACCGCTGATCCCGTATATAAATCTCTCCTAACTTACGCAGAACAGTTCGGCGCATACATCAATCGAGTACCCGTTACCAAAGACATGGGACATGACCTTGAGGAAATGGAGCGTCGAATTAACAACCAGACGTCTTTGATCTTTCTCTGTAATCCCAACAATCCCACCGGAACTTTGGTCCCCAAGGATCAATTGATGGATTTTGCTAATACAGTTTCCGATAAAACAACTCTCTTCTCCGACGAGGCCTATTACGACTTTATCACCGAACCCAATTACCCCTCTATGATTGAGATGGTGAAAAAGGGAAAGAATGTCATTGTATCCCGAACCTTCTCTAAAGTCTATGGCTTAGCCGGATTACGTGTGGGTTACCTTATCGCTCGCCCTGACATCGCAGAGCGCGTCCGAGTAAATGTGATGGCCAAGTGCAATATGATGGCGAATATAGGGGCCATGACTGCCCTGAAAGATCCTGATTTCTACAAGATGAGTCTGGCGAAAAATACAGCTGCAAAAAAGCATATCTATTCCGTACTAGATGATTTAGGCTTACGATATGTACCTTCGCATACCAATTTTGTCTTCTTCCATACCGGCAGAGAAATAGGCGGACTCATGGAGGAAATGAGAGCCAAAGATGTAATCATCGGCAGACCTTTCCCTCCCCTTACTGACTGGTGCAGAATCAGTACAGGTAGAATGGAAGATGTCGAAAAATTTGGAGATGCTTTGAAGCAAGTAATGGGGTAAAGAAGTAAGAATAAATAACAAGGAATGGTGAATTGAGAAGTACTTGTTTGATCTACTTCTTACTTCCTTGTTTCTTGTTCAGTCTGTTTAAAAAATCGATCCTACATCAAAGATATCATTGCGAGGCTGTACAACTGTCGAAGCAATCCCCTTGACTTAAATGAATTTTTTCGATTCAGGGAGATTACTTCGGCCAAGTCTTGACCTCGCAATGACAAGACTGCATTGGTCAAAACCGCTTACGGCATAGTGCAATCAATCCTTCCATACAAACCCCCTTTCCCTTTTTGCAAAGAATAAGGAAAACAACGCGCATAAGGCAATAAATATTGATCTGAATTGCGCCCCTCCCATTATTCATCTAATAAGGGGAGGTTGGCCTGAGCAGAGGGGTTCTCAGGGGACTTTGCAGCAACATGCAAAATGATATTAAACCCTCCCCAAAATATCTTCTGTATCCACCACCTCAGCAAACTCTTCATTTAGGCTCGCCAAAGTTGTGAGATGTACCACATCGGAGCTATATTTCTCTCCATTGATTCCTATGCGGTCAAAAGTTGCTGTGGCGTCAGAGATGAGGTAGGTATGGAAGCCAAAATTCCCAGCCATACGGGTAGTGGTTGAGACGCAATGATTGGTGGTAAGGCCTACGATCACCAGGGTGTCTATCCCTGCTTTATCCAACTGCTCTTTTAAGTCTGTTCCGATAAAGGCACTGTTTACATTTTTCACAATCAGTGGCTCGCCATCTTGAGGTTTGAATCCGTCCTTTAACTCAAAACCCGGCTGGGTATGGTGCAATTTGGAAAGCGGGTTTTGCGACGAGTGCTGGACGTGGTAAACGGGCAGCCTGAGTTCCCTCCATTTTGCCAGAATTTGCAAAGCTTTTTCCTCTGCATCAGGATTATTTCGATTGCCTCCCCAATATTCGATTTCATCCATGCCTTTCTGGATATCGATGAGGAGTAAAGCAGGATTTTTTTCTCTGAGATTCATGTTTTTGTTCAGATTCCTTTTTTCCAGACTTACTACTTTATTTGGGAGGTAAAGTCATGACATAATCATAACTCTCATTTAGATACTCAGCCAGCTTATCCAAATCCTCCAGCATCTCATCGGGAATACGGACATAACCTTTCATGGTCGCCCCATAAGATTTATAGAGGCCCGTCCCGAATTCTTCTATATATTTCTCCTGAACTTCCTTCGAAAAACGAATCCCAAATTCACCGGCCTTATTGAGCAAAGAGAACATATAGCCATTGGCAGAGGTATAAGGCATGGTTTTACCTTTCCTTTCAAAACGATGACACTTCTCTACCAATTCGTCGTACACCTTGAGTTTTTCTTCCCACATAGATGATGAAATTATAATTCTAATTTAAGATACGAGAAGATCAGCTATCAATTTATAGGTAATAAGTTTTTTTGTTTATTGAGCCTCTCTCAATAAAGCACAAAGTAAAGAATTCGTCAAGATTTACTTTCTATTCCGTATCTTTCCCCTAACCTCAAAAATTACTTCTATGAACTATCTTAGACTATTCTCAATTTTATTGGGACTTTCCCTCCTTTTTTCCTGTACCAGTCCACCTCCGAAAGCCCCAGCTTATAGTGAAGCAGACAAAGAGTTTTTAGGAATTCCTCAAGATGCCAAACTAAGCGCAGCTAGTAAGCGAGCTCTGGAAAGAGGCTATGCAAAAGGTCCCGATTGGTTTTGTGATTGCAAAAGCTATGACTTGAAAGGAGACTTTGCCTTTGAGGAAGGAGTTACCCGCCGCGACCCTAGCGCAGTTTTGTCTGTAGATGGGAAATACTATGTGTACTATTCTCGAACGACCGGCATTACCAAAGGCTTTCACACGGGCGATCCGGCCAACAAAGTATTTCCCTGGGATTTAACAGAGATTTGGTATGCGACTTCCGAAGATGGCTGGACGTGGAACGAAGAAGGATTGGCAGTTGGAAGAGGTCCCGAAGGTGCCTATGACGACAGATCTGTTTTCACTCCCGAAGTCATGCAGTATGAAGATAAGTTTGTACTCACCTATCAAACCGTGAAGCACCCTTACGTCAATCGAGTTAAAAACCAAGTCGGAATGGCCATTGCAACAAGCCCGCAGGGTCCCTTCAAAAAACTGGATGCCCCCATCATTTCTCCGGCTGATAATGGAGAATGGCTGGGCGAAGATGATGATCGTTTCCAGGTAAAGAAAAGAGGAGATTTTGACAGCCACAAAGTACATGATCCCTGCCTTCTACATTTCAACGACAAGTTTTACCTCTATTATAAAGGGGAAAGGATGGGCGAACAAATGACCATCGGAGGTCGGGAGATCAAACACGGGGTCGCTATTTCAGACAAGCTGGAGGGGCCCTATATCAAGTCTCCCTATAATCCCATCAGCAACAGTGGACATGAGGTTTGTGTCTGGCCGTATCAGGGAGGAATAGCAGCTATGATCACCACAGATGGTCCGGAAAGAAACACCCTACAATGGGCTCCAGATGGAATCAATTTTGAAATAAAGTCCTATATCAAAGGAGGACCACATGCAGCAGGATTGGTTCGCTCCCTCAATACAGAAAAATCGCCTACCGAAGCCTTGGGCTGGGGCTTGACCCATAAATACCACGACTACAATTGGCAATTTATCCGGAGGTTTGAGTGCAAGCCACCTAAACGGGCTATATAAGTATGCTAACAAAGCTGTCATTGCGAGGGAAACGAAGCAATCCCCTTGATTCCAGATAGTACTTTGGTGTAAAGGAGATTGCTTCGGCCAGGCTTTGACCTCGCAATGACAGCTTGGTTTGAAATCTCATTTAGATAAAAAACGGCAGGACTCCATCTGAAGTCCTGCCTATATACATCTAAGCTACCTTGATCTTAATTCGCAGAAGCTACCGGATCTCTTACAGGATCTTTGTCGACCAAAAGTACCCCATTGGTTCTTACAACTCCATTTCTGAGCAGTAAAATTCCCGCTACATGGGGCGCAGCCATAGAAGTTCCAGACTTGGTAGCATAGCCGCCATCTTTATCACAAGAATATATATTTGTTCCGGGAGCTGCATAATCAACCGGGCCATTGCCAAAGTTTGAAGTGGCAGCAATGTGTCGGTTTTGCATCATATTAGAAACTGTGAAGATTCGAGAACCATTGGTATTGGCAGGGGCATATCCTCTGGCATGCATATTGGAATTTCCGGCAGCAATGGTAACAAAAATCCCGCGTCCCCCTAGGAATAATTTGATGCTCCAGCTTGCCAGCCAGTGAGAACCCGGAGCTCCCAGGCTGAAATTCGCTACATCACCCGGATTTGCAACAGCTGCGGTATAGGAAATTCCGTCCAATAAATCAGACCAGGTTCCGTCTCCATTACGATCCAGGACTTTCACACCTACTACCGTTGCGCCTGCTGCGACTCCTTTGGTTCCGATGAAATTATCTTTAGCAGCAATGATGCCGGCACAATGCGTTCCGTGTCCATTCTTATCATCTTTTCCAGGCTCTGAGACGATCATAGAAGAACTCAAAGAGCGATTTACATTCAAATCGGGATGATCTTGATCGATACCCGTATCTACAACAAAGGCTATTCTTTCAAGGCTGTTTGCATTTCCGGAACCTACCATTTCTACTCCCCAATCTACTCTTTGTACTTTGATAGGTTTGAAGGTACCGGGAACAATCACCAGTTTTAAACGAGCGTCCTGCTCAACCCAGCGCACAAGTCTTAATGAGGTTAATTTCTTTATTTGTGCCTGGTTCAAGACAGCCACAAATCCCACAAAGGCTCCTCCATAAATTTTCTTTACAGATTTTTGATCAATCTTTTGATCACGAAGAAAAGGAGTCAATTTAGACCTAACCTGATTTGTATAGGATTTTAGGGCTTCAGCTTTCTGCTCTCTCTTTTTCATCCGCTTATAAGCAGCACTTTTTATAAAGGGAGGGAAAAATTCGTCGGCAAGAACCACCATATACTGATTGGGAATGGCACCTTCTTCTTTGGAATGCAAAATGAGTTTTTCCCCTTTCTTGGGTGCTTTCTGAGCGTGGAGTTTTTGGCTGAAAGACAGGACGATTAATAAGCCTAGACTGAGAATGAAATACTTTTTCACTGTGTGTGTGTTATGTTAATGATAGGATTAAAACATACAGACTGTATGTATTTCTTCGTTACACTCAATCGAAAAATCGTAACATCGGATATAAAAAACCCGCCTGGGAGGCGGGTTTCGGTTTTTTCGGTGTATTGGGTGTCGCTAGAAAGCTCAGGTATCGCTAATGTTCTACTGTTATTTTACTACTAAGATTCTTTGAGCTGAAACTACCTGTCCACTGATGCCAAAACTGACAAAATACAGTCCAGGCTGAAGGTCATTGAGCGGAAGGTTGAACTCCTGCAGGCCTTCTCGGATCATCCGCTGATTTAGCTGTCGTGTCCTTCCCATAGCGTCAACCACCCTGATTGCGAAGGTCATCATCTCGGATTCTTCAGAACGTACACGAATCTGGGTGTTCTGCCTAACCGGATTAGGGAATACGGGATCTACAAATACTTCGGGCAAGTCGGGACTTAGTCCCATGCCTGTAGACGAACTGTCATTGGTACAATTATCTGTAAGGGAATCTTCCTGGAAGAAGCAGTTGAATACTGCCCAGTCCTGTACCAGTATGGAAACCACCGAATCATTAGGATAATTTCCATAGGTATAGGTTCCTGCGGAAAGACTATCCAGGGGATCATTTCCCAAATTATCCATGATCATAAAGAGATTGCTTGTCCCACTTATACTCACTACTACCGAGAAGGTTGAGTCGGTCATGCATTGGGTATAAATACTGTCAACGACAAGATCGCAAACAGGTACAGGCGTACAATCGAGGGTAACTGGAAAGGTAGTTTCAGTACAGTTGGGGAAGTTCGGATCTGAAACTGTGAGTCTTACGTCTGTACTATTAAAGTACTCTCCGAAAGTATAGGTCCCGCTACTCAACCCTCCTACAACTGGAGTTCCCTGATCATCACTAATCTGAAAATTACTTCCGTTGCCTGTAAAGCTGATATTCATTTCAAAGCTGGAATCGCTTTTACAGCTGGCAAAGAAGGTATCAATCATCACCGAACAGGCAGGAGGAGGGGGAGGTAGGGTATCACATTCGATATTTGCATTTATATCCCCTCTTCCGCTATAGGAGCCATCAAAGTTGAACCAACCGGAAATTCCGAAATTCCCATTTTTATCATTGGCTCCTACTCCGATTTGAAATCCAAAATTCAGATTAGAAGGTCTGTGCATGATATTGATCACATCTCCATCAAAGGCAGAACCAGCTACTCCGACCATGCGGGAGCGACTGTTGTCAAGCTCATAGATGATCCAGTTTTCCCAGTCTGTACGATCAACCCCTCCCCCATTTTTAATATCTCGTCCTAAAGCTGTCCATTCAGTATAGGTTCGAGGATTTATCAACCAAAGCTCAACGTCCCACAAACGATTGGGATCTCTTTGATTTTCAATTCTTCCTGCGATCTGAACCGTACTATCGCTCCAGTAAGTGATCCTCCCTCCCTGTGCATCGAATACATAATCCCGGGTGGAGTCGCCCGGAATGGCATTTAACCAGAAAGCATGGTCATTAGGTGCATAAGGTGTCAACTCACAGCTCTGGATAATGGTCTGAGCGGTAAGCGAATTTGGTAATATGAGGTGAAAGAAAGCTGCAATGAACAAGGTGAGGAGGAATCGTCCAGGATAAACAGAATTCGCGCTAAACATATTCTTGGGTATGGGTAAAACAGGCTTCCTGGGCTGAGTAATCCAGGATGCATACATAGGTTTTTTCTTGGTGTGGGTCTGGGTATCCTGAGAGCAAATGGAAGCAGGTCTTGCTTCTTGTATGGTATTCGCCTCCTGATGAGGCCAGCATAAATGGTGGGAGTCAGGTACGAGCAAGAGGGAATGTGCATTCCCTATTTCAGGTTTTGTAAAGAACTTTCCAGGCATTTTTGGATTCGTTATTTCCCGGTATTTCGGGAAGCCGATGCTAAAGTCTGGAATTGGTAGGATAAACAATAGTTTTCTTCGGAAATGGTAATATGAATGTAATATTCAGCAAGAAAAGTGTCGGAATATTTAGGTTTTCTGATCGAACGAAGTCTCGTAACAGCTCTTCTTAGGTCTAGAATTAAGCCTTCATTTAGCCCATTTAAGCCATTTTTCTCAAAAAGAACGATAGGGTAAAACATTTGCGACATAATAAACAGCCTAAAAATAGACCTGGGCTTAAGTTTGTCATGTTCATTCATTTACCAACAATATTCAAACACAGCATGAACAATCAATCATTAAGCATTAAAGCAAGAACAATGAAAACGAGCCTTAGAAAAATTGTCCGCATCTGTGCATTTACCTGTATCACCCTCATCTCAATCGCATGCAATCCTACCTGCGAGCCCACGGAATGTGTACCCTCCACTGAAGAAGTATTAGAATGCGATAGTGGTGGAGGAACCTATGATTATGATAGATGTAGATGTGAATAAGAATTGTAACCTCAATCGGAAGTATTTGGAGCCGTTCTTTACTCGGGAACGGCTTATTTTTTTTAGGAAAAGAAAAAGGGCAGAAGAAAAATCTTCTGCCCAATACACATCTTTCAGCCCCAGAACCGGGCTGAATGCTCACCAAGACGTCCTGCAATGCCCGTTCTAAAGCATTCGACGAAGGCATGCAGGAACCACTCAAATTTGGATGATTCATTTTCCGAACGTTAGTTGACAGGCTTTTACATCTGAAAGCTGAGATTTATCCTCATTTCCTCCCATTTCTATCAACTTCAAACTAAACCCCTTTATCTGAGTCTTTATTTTGTAAGGGCGAACAAAAACCCCTGTTTAGACCTATTTTTTTGTAATTTATAGGCCACAAAAAACACAAGAAATGGAAAGTACCCGTAAGCTCGCAGCCATAATGTTCACAGATATTCAGGGATATACCGCCCTGATGCAAACAGATGAAGCCAAGGCTCTGGAAATGAGAAACCGCCATCGAGAGGTTTTTCAACGGCTACATAAAGAGTTCAATGGAACAATCCTACAATATTATGGGGATGGAACGCTGAGCGTATTTGACAGCGCAATTGATGCAGCTCAATGCGGAGTGGAGATGCAGAAGGAATTGCAAGAGGAACCCAAAGTTCCCCTTCGGATCGGAATACATACCGGAGATATTCTCTATTCAGAAACGGAGGCTGTAGGAGACGGAGTAAATGTAGCTTCGCGGGTGGAATCGGTGGCTGTACCGGGTAGTGTGATGATTTCGGAGAAAGTCTACGATTATATCAAGAACCAGAAAGAGATACCGGTCCAGTCTATGGGTCGTTTCAATTTTAAAAATGTTGAGAAACCCCTGGAGGTGTATGCATTGGGTATGGAAGGTTTGGTAGTGCCTAATCCAGAAACCCTTAGTGGAAAGTTTGTCAAACACGACACAAAAGCAAAGCCTGATACCCAAAATATTTCCTCTAAAAAATATACCCTCCCCTTATTGATCGGGGGCCTCCTACTTGTTGCCTTGGCGACTGTATGGGCGCTGGGTGGATTGGGTTCGGGTGAAAGTGAAAATGGCACATTTACAAGCATCAAAGTTAAAGACGAAAATGGAAATACGATCGAAAAGCAGATCGTTCGTTCCTCCCAACAGAAAAAGATCTATCTGGTCGAATTTGATAATGAGACAGGGGAAGAAGAGTATAACTGGCTAAGTGCAGCTATTCCTTTCGCCTTAGAGATGGATTGGGATCAAGACCCCTATATGCTTAATTATTATGAAGAGAGGGAAACCTTTGAGCAATTCAATGCAGAGCTGGAAAAAGCAGAAGAGAAAAGGGTCGATTATCTGATGAGGGGAAGTTTTAGGGTAAAAGATAGCATCTATAGTTTTCATCCTGAACTCTATCAGGTTTCCAGCGGACAAAAAATCAAAGAATGGGATTTCAGCGGACCTCAAATCCTACCGCTTGTAGATGAAGCTTCTCTGGCCATCAAAAAGGATCTGGGAGTACCGGAAGATTATCTCGCCAATGTAAAAGATCTGCCACTTACTCAGCAATTGACCGAAGATGTAGATGCCTTTAAAAAACTGATCGAAGGCCTGGTCAATATGAACACCAACTTCGGAAGAGGCCTCCAATTGATCAATGAAGCTGGTGAAGATGATGAATCCTTTGCAATGGCAAATTATGTCAATGCCCTTATCAATCACCAGATGTCTTTTAGTCCGACACAAGCAGAAAAGAGTATAGAGCGGGCCATGAAGCACAGGAAAAGACTGGGCGAATCTGCGGAGACCAATGTCCGTATCCTCAATTATCGTATTGAGGGTCAACCAGAGAAAGCTGTTCAACTGGCTAAGATGATGGCAGACATGAAGCCTGCTCAAAGTGATCTCCACTTATCGTTGGCAGGAGAGTACCAAAGACTTGGGATGTTTGAAGAAGCCTTAGAGAGTGTCAAACGATATCAAATTGCCAGAGATGATCCAGATGCAGCGATAGAAACGGAGTTAAATTTTCTTCTGAGGTTGGATAAAACCAAAGAAGGAATCACAAGAGGAGAATCATTTATCCAAAGAAATCCAGAAAAATTGACGGTTATAAAAGAGCTTGGAAAGCACTACTTACATGCTAAAGAATACGAAAAAGCTGAGGGTATTTTTAAAAAGGCTGATATTCTGGAGCCGGAAAGTCCTTATTGGTCGAAATTCCTTGACCATATAACCTTCATGAAAGACTCTGCAGATTTCCTTACAGAAGAAATACTCAAAAATTATGTAGGCGAGTATGAAGTAGAGTTTAGGAAACTTTCTTTAGAGATAGGTACAAATGCTCCTTTACTCACCTTCCGGGTTCTCAATCAACAAGACTTCCCCCTATATCCTACGAGTACAAATATCTTTTTCGCTTCTATTCAGGACCTGGGAATCAAATTCAAAAAGAATCTGGAAAGTGAAGCTGAACAACTTTATTTAAAAGAGGGCCAAAGTGGATTCATGCGCTGCTTTAAAGAAGATGAGATGATTAAGACAGCACATAAACTTTTGGCTGAAAAGAAATATGAAGAGGCCAAGGAAAAATATACCGATGCCAAAGAGGCTCACCCTGACCATTACTATCTCGACAACTTTCTGAAGCATATCGAATTTATGCTAAAGAAAGATGATAAATGGGATAAGAATATGCAGGCAAAATATATCGGAGATTATTCAGCTCAGGAAGGCAAAATCAAAGGTAGCATCACCCAAAAAGAAGATGGTCTTTACTTGCTGCAACCGAATTTTCCGGCAACTATTGAACCGGCGATCATCCTTCCAATGAGCGAAGAAAAATTCATGTTACCAACTTCTATGGCCTCCAGTATAGTCTTTAAAAAGAGAGGCAAAAAAATCAAGAGTCTCTCTCTCATGATCTATGATCAAACCAGAGGGACTCTTGACAAAGTGGATTAAAATTTCTTATAAAGTAGTCGTATAGAAATAAATCGTAGCTACTGCAAATAAGGCGTGGCCTATAGCAACGGCAGGCCCACTAAAATCTCCTTTCTTATACCCCAAGAAAGCTGCTATGCCCACAAGTACATGGAAGACCATAAAGGTCTGTAAAAATACACGGATCACTTCAGGGTCCATGCTCAAATAGGTCAGCACAGCAAAAGTTCCCGCAGATAAAGCTGCCGCTCCATACATTTTCCCCCAACTCAGGGTGGAAGAAGGTGCTTCTTTGAAATCCGGATTTTTCTCAGGAATAAAAAATAGCATAGCTCCGGCCAGTAGTTCCAGAATCGCAGTAGCGATAATAAGAATAGTCATAGTATAGTTTTAAGTAGTTTCAATTTTGACAGGAGAAAAGACTCGTCTCCTTAATTGGCCCTAATGGATCTTACCAGAAAGGTATCAGGTAGTAGTTTCCTCATGTAAGAGAACAATATATAGATTTATTCCTAAACGAATTTAGCTAGTCAGCAGTAAATCGAAATTCTTCCAATTCTGCCAGGCAAGACAATTTTGGTGCTTTATCCGGATCATTGTAAAAGGCCCTGGCAGTCTCCATCCCACAGGGATTATCCCAATAGGTAGTAGGTGTATGGGCATAAGCCCTGAAAATCAGATGATGGCTATTAGGCAAAGATTTGCTTAATAATTCGCCCCATCCAACAGGTGTATCGGTATCAAACTCCCCACTAATAATCAAAGTTGGTATAGGACTTTGAATCGCTTCATTCGCCCTTTCATCCAAAGCCTTTACCCCCCAAATTTCACAGACTTCTGGTCCAAAAACAGCTGGATAAGCCCCTTTACTTTCCGGGAAGCGGTTACTTTCTTTTTCAATAGCTTCAGTCGTCACAAAGGGAGTTTCCTCTGCACACCATACCGAAAGCCTCATCCCTTGCCCTGAGCCAGAGCCACTCGACAGCCCGCCTAAATAACTTTCGATGAGTTGGTAATTACCGGAGAGAACCTCTTCAATAATCCTCGGAACGGAGGCCATATCGGGAGTCGAGGATCCCCCCAACATCAGGAAAATATCTTTCCCTTTTACATAACAAAGAATTTCCTCTTTCTTTTCTTGATGATAAATCTTTAGTTGAAGCGGGTTCTTATTTTTTTCTCGAAGGAAGGCATAAAAACGATCCCTGAGTTTTGGAAAAGTCTTATTGCAAGCAGGATCTGCAGCACAATCTGCAAAAATGGCCTCATACACCTCTCGCAGATTGCTTAGACTTTGGGTATCATAACTGACCTGCAAAGGCAAGGGACTATCCATCACCACACTTCTGATGTTCTCGGGATAATCTCTCATTAGCACCTGGGCGATTTTTGTCCCATAAGAAAGGCTCAGGATATTGTATTGCTCAAGTCCCAGAAGCTTGCTCAAATCATGAACATCTGCCGCAATCTCGCGGGTATGGTATCCGTTTAGATCTATCCCTTTATTTCGAAGTCTTTCCCGGCAATTCTTCGCAGCTTCTTCGTACAGCTTATCCTGCAATTTTTCCTTTTCCTCCACATCTTTCTCCCCAAATCTTATCAGGCGGGCTTGATAGGCAGCTTCCGCCCATTCCGGACAATCCAAGTGAGGCTTTGCATATTGGGTTCCTCTTTGTTCGATGAGGATAAAGTCCCGATCTTCCAGGTAGCTGAAATAGCGGGAATATCTCGCCGAGTTCATCAAGGAACTTCCTGGTCCCCCAGTCAGCCAGATAATGGGGTCTTTTTGTGGATTTTTGTTGCGGCTTTTGAAAATGTAAACCGGTAGTTCTATCATTTTCGTATCTGCTTGCTGGCGATTTTCAGGAACTCTCAGGTAACCAAAAGTATGAAGCTGATCTTTCGCAACTTTGATGGGGCCTTTTTTCTTTATTCGGAAGGATGATTCTTCCACGGGTCGCTGCCAGGAAAGGAAGAAAAGCGAAAATCCGATGCTTAGGGTAAATAATATGCTCGTTTTCATTATTCCTTGATTTTTTTAGCGGTCCAAACAGAAAGGAAGTTTCTCTCAATGGCATGGGTAGAGCCATGAAGGAGTCCATCTTCGTAGTAAAAAGCCGTATTGTAATGGCCGGTACCATCTTCTGAAACAAGGGCTCCGTACAGCTTACCCAATTGCGTATTGATCTGTCCGTTTTGTATCTGAACACCTTCCCGATAAAAGATGCCTTCAAAACCATTGCCTTCCTGCTGTTCGATGCGCATAAGGGCGAAATTGTCATCCGATAAATCCTGTGGACTCATGTCGATTTTCCAGCTACCAATCAGGAGTTGAGGGTCTGCTTTTTGTTCTGTATCATCCAGCAAGGAGTATGAACAAAGCATGCATAAAAGAATAATAAGATGATTCATTGTTTAGGATATTAAATATGAATTTGATGCCCTAAACATCTGAAAAGCAAGGTACCCAAGCGTTCCAATTTTTTAGTTGAACCCTATTTGATTGGTCCGACAGGGGTCAATTATTTATCTGAGACCCCGTTTTTCGCCCGTAACTCACTGGGAGACAGGCCGAGTTGCTTTTTGACGGCTCGGTTGATAGAAGTTTTGCAAAAGGAGGACTCGGAGAAGTATACTTTGCTGGGATTAGCGCTTGAAGTGGGCTTCAATTC
>JBCBRM010000069.1:0-40027 GCA_039819665.1 Bacteroidota bacterium | reverse complement strand
AGCACTATAAATGATCATGAGTATACTCTTATGCTTTATATTTTCTACTACAGAAAATATCCTCACAATTTCCTTTTCACTAAATATTCCCGGCAGCTTTGTTCCTCTTCTTGGCCTTAGTTCATAAAAACTTCTCTCCTGCCCTAATATTTTCTCGTAATAAAACTTGATGGCATTAACTGCCTGATTTTGGGTAGATGCTGACCAATTCTTCTTTTTCATCCCCTGAAGCAAAAACTCCATAATGTCTTCTTTCTCAAGTTCTTCAGGTTTATCACTTTTGGTAAACAGCAAATACTGGATGAAGAAGCTTTTGTAGGTTTTGATTGTGCTTCTGCTATATCTCCTTAAGGTAAGTTGCTTTTCTATCTCATTCAGTACGCTTAGCTGTTTTTCACTCAAAGAGTTTTGCCTTGATCTGGGCTTAATATTCTTTGTGTTTTCATTAAAATTCACAACTAGTTTTTCCTCGATAGAGACTCCCTTAAAAACTAAGAGAAAGGCTTCGTAATGCTTTTTCTCATAGGGGAAGTGCCAACATTTTTCAAAAGGTGTCCATCTACTTCCTGGAACTTGTTTCATGAGTTTGGGGAAATCTTTGTGAAAACTCAGGTTTTTCACCCCAAGTCTTTTATGGCCGTCAAAGATGAGAGGGAAAACAATGAGATTCATAGAGTCTTTTTTGGCGTTGATAGGCCGTCAAATATTTTGACACCAAAAAATGACCGTATGTCAACATCTAATGAAATTGTATTTTTTGAGTCTCAGGCCTACGGATTCAACACCTCACTCGCATTCGCCTTCAACTGATCCTGCTCGTCTACCATGACCAGTCGATGAGAAGCTATGTCAATGGCCGCATTTAATTCAAAACCAATCAGCAATACGATCGCTATATAATAGAACCAAACCAGGATCACGATAATAGCAGCCAAACTCCCATAGAGTTTGTCATAATTAGCAAAGTTGATAAAGAAGTATTTTAATCCCTGTATAGCTGCCAGGGTCAGGACGCTTGCAGTTATTGATCCGGGAGAGAAAAAGTTCCAGCGCTGTTGGGTGGCGGGTGCAAGGAAGTATAGAGAACTGATTACAAAAAAGAGGGTAACTATGGTAACAATGGTTTCAATAGAATTATTAAGAAAGCGATAAAAAGAATCACTGATCATGCCTGGGGAATCTGCCACTATACCCAGGAGATATCCCAAAGAAATTCTAATACTCACCCCTGCTACGACTATGGCTCCTACACTGATCATAATCAGAAAGGCCATGCTATAAAGTTCCCACCATCTGCGGGTTTTAAAAACAGAATCAAAGAGAGACTCTTGCTTACTAAAAGCTTTCATCATCCCTATTACTCCCCGCATAGATCCCCAAAGGGCCAGGAGGACAGAAACAATCACCAGCCAGATGTTAGGAGCATTGTTGAAATATTTTTCCATTATGGCATTAACCATATTCTGGATGGTATCCTGATCTAGGCCTCCTTCCGGGAAAAATTGGAGAATGAATCTTATTACCCCTTCTTTTAAGGGTTCAAAGGGCAATTGACCTAAGATAATCAGGGCTAAAAGTAGCGTAGGCAGAAGCGAAAAGAAAAAATGATAGGCCATGGCCGAAGCCATGAGGGTAAACTTAGGGTTAGAGAGAGCTCTAATGAAGAAATATAATACATCATATAACCCTACTCCCTGAAACCCGGGCAAACGAATCCTTCGCAGAACTATAAAGAATCTGAGTAGTAAGCGTCGGAGCCGGAATTTTAATGCCTTCATAAAACCAATCAAGAGGTCCAGTGTGCTTCAACCGCATCCAGGACAAATTTAGGAGCCCTGACTGGACGCATGCGTTCCTTATCAAAAAACGCAAGCTTTACTTTTCCGGTTACAACTAATTTCCCTTCTTCATTAAATATCTCATATTCCGTAAGAAAGGAAGCTCGGGGTTTTTCTGAAATTATCGTTTTGATTTTCAACAATTCATCATAGCGAGCCGGAAATTTATAGTGCACTTCCAGGTCAGCCACAGGCATGAGTATTCCTCTTTCCTCTATTTCTTTATAGGTAATACCAATGCTTCGAATCAGTTCTACCCTACCTACTTCAAAGTACTCGGCATACTTTCCATAGTAGACGTAGGCCATCTGATCCGTTTCCCCGTATCTGACCCTAACAGAAGTTTCGTGGCTGATCATTACTGAACGTCAAAAGAAGGATCGATATGCTCTTTCCAGGCTAGCATCCCCCCCGTCAGATTGCGTACATTTTGGAAACCTTGTTGAGCCAGAAAACCAGTAGCTCTTCCACTTCTTCCTCCACTTCTGCAGATCATAACTACTTCTTTATCTTTCCATGCTTCAATATCTGCCAATTTTGCAGGCAGAGTCCCTAAGGAAATCTTCTCAACCCCTTCCAAATGGTCTTGCTCCCACTCATGAGATTCTCTCACGTCGATCATCACAGGAGCCGTACCTGCATCAATTCTTTCTTTTAATTCCTGAACACTTATATCCATGATTATATTTTTTTAAACGTTAAACCTAAAGTGCATAATGTCTCCATCTTCCACAACATATTCCTTTCCTTCTACAGCCAATTTACCTGCTTCTTTCACGGCCGCTTCTGACTTAAAGGACAGAAGGTCATTGTATTTCATGACCTCCGCACGGATAAATCCTTTTTCGAAATCCGTATGTATTACTCCGGCTGCCTGTGGTGCCTTGGCTCCTGCTTTGATCGTCCAGGCACGAACTTCCTTTTCCCCTGCCGTAAAATAGGTCTGCAATCCCAACAATTCGTATGCAGTGCGGATCAACACATTAAGTCCGGGCTCGTCCAAACCTACTGTTTCCAAAAACTCCTTAACCTCTTCCGAATCCTCAAAATCCATCAATTGCTCCTCAAAAGCAGCGGAGATTACCATGATTTTACAATTTTCATCTTTGGTGGCCTCTTTTACCTGCTCCACATAGGCATTCCCATCAGGCAAACTTCCCTCATCTACATTACAGGCATACAAAACCTTCTTATCTGTCAAAAGGCCTAGCTCTTTCACCAATTCTTTCATATCCTCTGTAGCCTCCATTTCTCTGACATTTTTTCCTTGTGAAACATGGTCGATATACTGCTGGACCACTTCCACTTGTTTCATCGCTTCCTTATTCCCCCCTTTGGTCATTTTCTTCGTCCGCTCCAATTTCCGTTCGAGCAATTCAAGGTCTTTCAACTGCAATTCAGTGTCGATGATTTCTTTATCCCGAACCGGATCTACCCCAGCCTCTACGTGGACGATATTATCATCATCAAAACAGCGAAGCACATGAATAATGGCTTCACACTCACGAATATTTCCAAGGAACTTATTCCCTAGACCTTCTCCTTTACTAGCCCCCTTCACAAGACCCGCGATATCCATGATCTGAACAACTGCAGGAATGGTCTGCTTAGGGTTTACCAAATCGGTAATTTTATCCAAACGAGGATCCGGAACAGGAATCATTCCGACATTAGGCTCTATTGTACAAAAGGGATAATTGGCTGCCTCTGCTTTCGCACTCGAAAGCGAATTGAAGAGGGTGGATTTCCCTACATTTGGCAAGCCGACAATTCCACATTTAAATCCCATGTATATCTTTTTTATTTATGCTTAAATTTTGGAGCTGCAAAAATAGAACAATCTCCTGAGAAGTGAAACCCTCCAAGCCTTTCTACATGTGGTGTCCTTTAGAGGTGTTTATTGAAATGAATTAAAAAACACTCATAACAGTGTTAGATTTATGAACAACCAAATACGAGCTAAGTTTATAACATAAATCGTATATTCGGATAAGCTGTTACTTTTGCAGCAAAATGGCGTCTCAAAGGGACAACGCAAGCAAAAACTGTTTGCAGCTAACCACATCTAGCTTAGATCATGAGAAAATTCACCTATTACTCTTTCCTTCTGATCCTCGCTGTTTTCCTTAGCTCTTGTGCAAGGAATCCGGTTACAGGTAAGAAAGAAATTTCCTTTATGTCTCCAGCTCAGGAGCTGGCTTTAGGCAAACAATCCGACCCCCAGATCGTAGCAAGTTTTGGTCTGTATGAAGATGACAGGCTTCAGGCCTTTATAAATGAGAAAGGCCAGCAAATGGCCAAGGTTTCCCATATGCCTGATCTGCAATTTCACTTCAAAATTCTGGACTCTCCGGTTGTGAATGCTTTTGCTGTTCCGGGAGGGTATGTCTATTTCACACGTGGGATAATGGCTCATTTTAATAATGAAGCTGAATTTGCAGGCGTATTGGGTCATGAGATTGGGCACGTTACCGCTCGGCATTCCGCTAAACAATATACCAAGCAAACCCTGGGATCGATTGGACTTATTGCGGGTTTGGTATTAGTTCCTGAACTAGGACAATATGCCAACCAGGCTATGCAGGGTTTGCAATTGCTTTTCCTGAAATTTGGACGTGATCACGAAACTCAATCAGATCAATTAGGAGTCGAATATAGTACCAAAGTAGGATACGATGCCCAGTATATGTCCAGTTTCTTCCGCACCATCCACCGGCTTACGGAAAATGGAGGTGGTCAGCGATTGCCTGAATTTTTATCGACTCATCCAGATCCTTTGAATCGTTATGAAAAGGTAGGAGAATATACTAAAGAGTGGCAAGCAAAAGACTCCACCAGGACTACCTACAAAATAGGAAGGAATGAGTACTTAAAAATGCTCAATGGACTGGTCTATGGAGAGGACCCACGTCAGGGTTATGTTGAGAACTTTGTATTTTACCATCCGGAACTGAAGTTTCAATATCCCGTTCCTCGCAACTGGAAAACGGTAAATTCTCCCCAGCAGGTTCAAATGGCACCTGAAGACGGTAAGGCCCTTATGCTTCTTCAGCTAGCTCAGGAAAAAACGGCACAAGAAGCTGCTCAGAAGTTTGTTACCAATAACAAACTTCGCCTAGTTGATTCCCGCAATTTGACCCTAAACGGAATGAAAGTCGTGGCAGTGATATCTGACCAGGTAGACGAACAACAATCCGGTCAACAAGCAGCTCCGCGACAAAGCATGAGCTCCAATACCAAAGGAAGTACGGGAAGCAAAACACCCAGCAGTACTTCTACCAGCACTACTTCTTCCAAGACTCCTTCCAGCAAAAGCCCAAGTGGCACTTTGTCTGAGGGCCAAAAAGCACCTAAAGGAAGTACAGGAAGCGGAGGTAGCAAAACGCCTACTAATACAGGAAGTAGCAAACCCACTCCAAGTACCGGAAATACAGGAGGAAGCTCAAGACCTGGTGGCAGCTCTAGCTACAATCCGGCACCTCAGGGTTATGTTGCCAAATTGAGGATTTCAACCTATGCCATTGAGTATAATGGCCTGGTTTACTTGATTCATGGATTAAGTGCTTATCCTGATTTTGGGAAATATCAGAACCTCTTCAGAAACACCCAGGAGAACTTCAAAGTGCTCAGGGATCAATCCAAGATCAATGTGCAGCCAGATAAAATTTATGTGAAACCGGTCGCCAGAGATGGAAGCTTACAAGCAGCCCTCTCCTACTACAAAATGCCTACGAGCAAAATGAAGGAGCTGGCCATCCTGAATGGAATGGAATTGAATAGCCCGGTTAAAAAAGGCGATTTGATCAAAATCGTCAATAAATAAAGAATTACAGAATCACCAGAAAGGCCAACCTAATGATTTGGGTTGGCCTTTTTCTATGAGGTAAATTTTGAATTTTGAAAATAAATCCTGATTTTCGCATAACACCGTTAGGAATTTTATAAATGGAAAAAATTAAACCCCACAAAGAGCGGAGACTAAAAGAGATCGAAGTCTTAAAAGCTGCGATCCTGAAAGCAGCGCGCGATCTCGCCATTGAAGATGGCTGGCCCAAGGTTTCCATTCGTAAGATTGCTGCCATCATTGCCTATACTCCTCCAGTCATCTATGAGCACTTTAAAAATAAAGAAGCTATTCTCATTGAGCTGGAATCTCATGGCTTCCGAAAGCTAAAATATGCCCTGGAAGAAGCACGGGAATCACAATCAGATCCAGTTGAACAGCTATTAGCCATCTCCTCTACTTTCTGGGACTGGGCATTCAAGAATGCAGAGTATTATCAGGTGATGTTTAACCTTGATGGCATCCGCTCTACCCCACCCTCCACAGAAGCACTCAAGGATACAGGAAAATCAGTTGCTGAAGTCCTGAAGCAAATCCACCTCTTCTCTGCCGATACCGACGAACTATTTTTTAACTGGTGGGCCATGATGCACGGTCACGTGAGCCTGGTTATGTCCGGACAATTGAGAGGCATGGACAGCCAGGTAAAAAGACATATGCTTGGAGGCATGAAGCGTTTTGCAAAAGCTCTTTGATCTTTTTCTCCCCTACTCTATTTATTAAAAAGGCATTAGATCCAGAATATAAGCACCTTAAAAGGCTTGCCAAATAGTAACATATTCCCATCCCCATAACACTGTTAGATTTTAATTCGAATAAAACTATTTCCCAATTTTCTCCCCAGTTTATATTTTTTTAAAAAAATCCCAACTTTTCAGCAGACTATGCGTTTAATTTGCAGACGTGGAAACTTTGGGAATGATTAGAGTTTCCGTAGTATAAATGAGAAAGACATCCTATGAGCGCAAAAGAGCGCATTTTGCAACACGCTAGAGATTTATTTCTGAAATATGGGGTAAAAAGCATTACCCTCGATGAAATAGCCAAGGATCTGGGAATCTCCAAGAAAACCATTTATCAGTATTTCGATAACAAGGCTTCTATTGTATATGAAGTGACAGAGGCTTATTTCGAAGCAGAAAGAGAAGAGATCGAGCATATAGAAGGAATAGCGGAGAATGCGATCGATGAATTGGTTAAAATCTGCATATGGACAGCCAAAACTTTGGAGAATATGTCCCCTCGCCTCATGTATGAGGTGAATAAATATTATCCCAAATCATTTGAAATACATGAAGCTTACATAGGAGACTTTGTTCTGAAAAAGCTTAGCGATAACCTGACGAGAGGAATAGCAGAAGGCTTGTATCGAGAAAACATTGACCCTGATCTCGTAGCGAGAATCCGGGTATCTCAATTTATGGCCACCCTTCAGGAGAATCTCTTCCCTCCCAATGTTTTTGATATCTGGGAAGTTCAAATCGAATTGTTCTTCCTCTATATGTATGGCATAGTTTCAGATAGAGGTCGAGAACTATTGGAAGTCTTCATTCCCCTTATCCCCAGAAAGAAGGTTCGGCATACAAAACCCATTTCTACCCGCACACAAAATGACTAATCGAATTTTTAACACCACTATATAATAATGAGAGTAAATCTTATATATCCCTTTGTTATTCTCCTGCTGGGCATTTTCCCTCCAGAGGCTTTGCGTGCACAAAGCTATAATCTGGAAGAAAGTATTCAGTATGCATTAGACAACAATAAGAACATTCAAAATGCACGCTTTGAAGAGTACATTGCTGAAGCTCAGGTAAAGGAATACCTTTCCCTGGGTTTACCTCAGGTCAATGCGAGTCTCGATTTGCAATACTTTGCAGAACTACCGACTCAGATTCTTCCCGGCTTATTTAATCCAGCTGTGGATATAGTTACAATTGATGGAAACCCCTATCCCCTGACGCGTTTGGACCCTGAGACTTTCCAACCCATTCCCGGTGAAGAAGTTGAAGCAGCATTTGGCTTTCCCTGGCAATCAACCGCTGGCTTTAGCCTAAATCAATTGATTTTCGACGGGACCTATTTTACTGGAGTAAAGGCTGCAAAGGCATTGCAGGAAGTAACAAAAAAAGACCTCCACAGAAGTCAGGAAGAAACCGCAGTCGCTGTAAGTAAGGCTTACTACCAGGCGATGATCGCAGAAGAGAACCTAAATCTTATCAATGCTAATCTGGAAAGACTCAAAAAGCTTTTTGATGAAACAAAAGCTTTGAACACAGAAGGTTTTGTCGAAAAAATTGATGTGGACAGATTACAGATCAGCTACAACAACCTCATGCTCGAAAAGACAAACCTGGAAAGACTGGTAGCTCTAAGTAAGGATATGCTCAAATTTCAGATGGGCATGCCTGTAAATGAAAATATTGAGCTTACGGAGAAAATGAGTGAGGCACTCGAATCTCCAGCCCTTGCAGATTTAGGAGCAGCTTTCGACCCAAAACTAAGAATTGAATACGACATCCTCCAATCTCAAATTCAATTACAACAGCTCAATCTTCAACGATATAAAAATGGATATCTTCCAAGTTTAAATGGCTTCGCCTCTTATCAATGGAATGCTCAAAGAAGTGAGTTCAATTTTTTCGATGGTGCAGAACCCTGGTTTCCAATTTCCGTGATCGGAGTCAGCTTGAATGTTCCTATTTTCGATGGATTCAGAAAGAAAAGTCAAATCTCTCAGACCAAATATCAAATCAAGCAGATGGAAAATTACAGCGACATCATGCGCAACTCCATCAAGCTGGAAATCAAGAATGCCCAGGCGCAAGAATTGAATTCTTTCAACAAACTGGAATCATTAGAGCGCACACGAGACCTTGCACAGAGAGTTTTCGACGTAAGCCAAATCAAATACAAAGAAGGAGTAGGTTCCAGCCTAGAATTGAACGATGCTGAAACCCAGTTAAAACAAGCTGAATCAAACTACCTCAGTGGAGTATTTGAATACCTCATGGCTAAAATAGAATTGCAAAGAAGTACCGGAGAGTTTGCCCGTTACAGAACTGCAGAATAATTAAGAACATCATACATCCAACATAAAATGCAAAAGACAAAGTTTATACATTCCCTATTGTTACTCCCCTTCCTGGCGATGGTCGCTATTTCCTGCTCAAGTGGAGAGCCCCAGACATTGGAAGGCAAGAAGGCCGTTCTCGAAGCGAAGAAGAAAGAACTCATCGCTTTGAATAAAGAGATCGATCAGCTCCAAACAGAAATTGAAAGCCTTGATCCAGAAATGGCCAATCAAGTCCGACGCATTCCTGTAAATACTTTGGACCTCACCCATTCTAAATTCCAGCACTTTGTGAAAGTGCAGGGTCAGGTGGAAGCCAATAAGAATATCATGGTAAGCGCCATGCAGCCGGGTAGGATCACAGCTATTTACGTACGCGAAGGGCAATCTGTAGGAAAAGGAGCACTTCTGGCTCAGCTGGATGATGCCGTAATGAAAAGTTCAATCAGTGAGGTTGAATCTTCTTTGGAGTTGGCCGAAATCATGTATAACAAACAGGCTAAACTCTGGGAACAGGAAATCGGTACGGAAGTTCAATACCTGACTGCCAAGAACCAGAAAGAATCTTTGGAGCGTCGCTTGGCTACTTTAAAGGAGCAGTTGAAGCTCAGTAAAGTCTATGCCCCCATTTCAGGAGTGGTTGATGAGATTATGCCGAAAGTAGGTGAAATGCTCAACCCCGGTTATCCAGCATTCAGAATTGTGAATGCGAGTGATCTGAGTTTAAAAGCCAACCTTTCAGAGGTTCATTTGCCCTACATCAAAAGAGGAGATAAAGTGAAAGTGAGTTTCCCGACCATCAATATGGAAACAGAAGCAAAAGTTACCGCTGTAGGTCAATCTATTGATCCTAATAACAGAACCTTCAAAGTGGAAGTTAAGCTCCCTAACAATCGCCTCTTTAAAGCCAATATGTTTGGGGAAATATCGGTAAACGATCAAACGGTAGATGAAGCCATAGTAATTCCTCTTGAACTCATTCAGCAAACTGATATTGGGCAGTTTGTTTACATCGTGGAGAAGAATGAAAAAGGAGCCTGGTTGAGTAAAAGAAAAAATATACAGCTGGGCCTAAGCGCTGAAGGAGAAGTTTTGGTGAAAGAAGGACTGGCAGTAGGCGACAAACTGGTTACCATAGGCTACAAAGACTTGAGTGATGGTCAGGAAGTAGTATTTGAAGAAAGTTTAGCTAATAACTAAGGAAACTTAGATCATGAGTAAAAAATTTAAAGAATTTCCCATTTCCAGTTGGGCCATTGATAACCGGGTAACAATTTTCCTCCTGGCAATGGTGATAACGGTAGCTGGTCTGGTATCCTTTAACCTTCTCCCTAAAGAGAACTATCCGGAAGTTAGCTGGCCAGTGATCTATGTCTCTACTCCTTATCCGGGTACGTCTGCGGAGGATATTGAGACAGTAGTAACCAGAAAACTTGAAAAAGAAATCAAAAGCATAAAAGGAGTGAAAGAGATCAACTCTACTTCTTTTCAGGATTTCTCTTCAGTTTTTGTTGAGTTTGAAACCGATGTAGAAATACCCAAGGCCAAAGCTGATGTGCAGGAAGCAGTAGATCGGGCGAAAGCAGAACTCCCCAGCGACCTCCCCAACGAGCCCCAGGTATTGGACATCAACTTCTCGGAGGTTCCCATTATGTTCCTCAATGTATCTGGTCCCTATGACAATGTAACCCTGAAGAAATACGCAGAGGAGTTGCAGGACGAAATCGAGTCTTTGACGGAGATTTTGCGTGTGGACATTGTGGGAGCGCCTACCCGTGAGATCCAGATCGATGTGGACCTCTACAAGATGGAAGCCGTGGGAGTTACCATGGGCAATATTGAGCAAACCATTTCAGGAGAGAATGTGATTATCTCTGGTGGGGAGTTAGATATCGACAATCAGAAAATGGCGGTCAGGTTAAATGGAGAGTTCACAGCCGTAGAACAAATCCAGAACCTCGTCATTCGTTCTGATAAGGGGAATACCACCTACCTTAAGAACATCGCAGAAGTAAAAGATGGCTTTAAGGAAAGAGAGAGTTATGCGAGTTTGGACGGAGAGCCAGTAATTACCCTCAACGTAATTAAGAAGGCAGGAGAAAACCTCGTTTCCGCCGCGGATCAGATCAAAGACAAGATTGACTACCTGGAGGAAAACAGATTCCCGGACAATGCGAAAGTTACCATCTCGGTAGACCTTTCTATGATGACGAGAAACCTCCTCTCAGAGCTGACTAATACCATCATCATAGGATTCATTCTCGTAACCATCGTATTGATGTTTTTTATGGGAGTGAGGGATTCCTTGTTTGTAGGTTTGGCAGTTCCTTTGTCTTCTTTTATAGCCTTTACCACCCTACCGGCTTTGGGTTATACATTGAATATGATCGTACTATTTTCATTCATTCTGGCACTGGGAATTGTGGTGGATAATGCCATCGTAGTAATTGAGAATACCTATCGAATATTGAATGAAGAAAAGCTGCCGATCAAGTTGGCAGCAAAGAAAGCAGCGGGTGAGGTAATCGGACCGGTATTCGCAGGAACCCTGACTACGGTTTGTCCCTTCCTTCCCCTGCTCTTCTGGCCGGGAGCGGTTGGTGAATTCATGGGATTCTTGCCCGTAGTAATGATTATTACCTTATTTGCCTCTCTCTTTGTGGCCTATGTTATCAACCCAGTATTTGCGGTTACCTTCATGCGCCCTAATGAAGGCAGTAAAGGGACTAGCAATAAGCGAATCTTCACCTATACAGGAGTAGCTGTAGTATTGGGCATTCTTTTCCACCTGGGTTCAGCAAATAGCATGGGCAACTTCATGTTCTTTATGGGAGGATTTATCCTACTTAATCATTTTGTATTAAGGCATGCCATCAATGCTTTCCAGAAAAAGCTGATCCCTCGCATCAAGAATGCATACAGTAATCTGCTGAGCTTTACGGTTGAAAAGCCCGGATTGGTTATAGCAGGAACTTTGGTGTTTGTAATCGGAACCATTGTTTACGTAGGAGGAGCAGGGATCAAATTTATCCAGTTCCCTAAAACAGAACCCAACATCATCTACGTCTTCAATGAGCTTCCCAACGGAACCAATATTGAACTGACACATGATGTTACCAGAGAGCTGGAAAAAAGAGTGTATGAGGTAATCGGAAAAGATAATCCCATCGTAAAGTCGGTTATCACCAATGTGGCAATCGGTGCGGGTGATCCCAACTCTTTCGACCAAAACACCTCTCGTCCTCACAAGGGGAAAATTACGGTAGAGTTTGTCAATATCAAGGAAAGAGGCGATGTATCTACCCGAGATATTCTGGAGGAAATAAGAGAAAAAACCAAAGGCATTGCTGGTGCAAAAATCACCGTTGCCCAGGATTCAAACGAACCTCCGGGAGCAGCTCCAGTAGAAGTAAAAATTACTTCCGAGGATTTTGAAGATATGACTGCGGTAAGTACCGATCTTTTCAACTACCTCGACTCAATTAATGTACCCGGTGTAGAGAAACTAAAATGGGATGCGGATGGAAATCGGACAGAGCTTTTAGTAGATATCGATAGACAAAAAGCCAGTGAGTTGGGCATCAGAAGTGGGCAGGTCGGTATGGCATTGCGTACGGCCCTCTTTGGTAAAGAAGTTTCAAAGTTCAGGGATCAGGAAGATGATTATCCCATCATGCTCCGCCTCGACAAGAAATACAGAAACAGCCTGGATGCCCTCATGAACATGAACATCCGCTACATGGATATGGCAGACGGACAGCACAAAGCTGTTCCTATCTCTGCGATTGCTGAAGTTGGCTATTCCTCCAGTTATGGTGGCATCAACCGTTCTGATTTGGAGAAATCGGTAACCATTTCTTCCAATGTACTGACCGAGTACAATGCTGCCGAGGTAACAGCTGAAGTAGAATACTGGGTAAGTGCCTTTGAAAAAGCCAACAGAGGTCAAAAAGGAGTAAATATTGAAGTGGGCGGAACGACCAAGGACATGGAAGAAGATGGAGCTTTTCTGGGAGGTGCTTTCCTCGTAGCCATCATATTGATCTTTATGATCCTGGTTACTCAGTTCAACTCTTTCGGCAACGTGCTCATCATCCTCAGCCAGGTGATCCTGAGCTGTGTAGGAGTACTCCTAGGACATGCTTTACTGGGAATGGAATTCTCCGTAACCCTTTCGGGTATGGGAATGGTTGTACTGGCAGGTATCGTGGTAAACAATGGTATCATTCTCCTGGACTTCATTCAGATTTTGAGAAAGAGAGGAATGCCCTTAAAAGAAGCGGTTATTGAAGGAGGAACGACTCGTTTTACTCCAGTACTCTTGACAGCTTCCTCCACCATATTGGGATTGGTTCCTTTAGCCATTTCATTTAATATGAACTTCGGAACCTTATTCTCCAGTTTAGATCCACAGATCTTCTTCGGAGGAGATAGTTCCGCTTTCTGGGAGCCCTTTTCCTACTCCATCATATTTGGTTTATCCTTCGCTACCTTCATCACTCTGATCTACGTTCCGGTGGCTTACTACCTGGTTCAGAAATTGAACATTTGGTTGGCAGATAAGTTAAATCTGAACATTGAGGAAGAAGCAGCTACGGAAGAAGTAGTTGCCGAGATTGAGGAGATGCATTACCCACAAAACGGGAATGGGAATGGATATGAAAATGGAAACGGAAGTGAACAAACATATGATGAAGACAGCCAGGAGGAAGACTCCGCTGCACTTGTATAAACATTTCGTCTAATAATATCAGGCAGGGGTAGAGTCTCTTCTATTCCTGCTTTTTTTATGCTTGTATTCATTTTCTTTCATTTTACTCCAAAAAAAGACTTCTTTGTTTAAACCTCTTTAGAGACGTTGGACTCTTTAGGTTGTCTTAAAGAAAAAAGAAACCCAATAAGCTCTTATGAAACTCGACAGAATCTTTCTTTTTATAGCAGCAGTGGCAGGCATTGGTTCCCTTTTCCTTCCATTTTTCAATAGCGCTTATCTGCTTGATGGCCAAATGCAAGTTAGCGCTTATAATTATGGTCAGGTTGTAGCCGATGCCGCAGGAACGCTTGAATATCCGGAGGGCAATGGATTTTGGAATGCTACCTGGAATTTGACAAAGAGTATAAGTCAACCTCAGGATTATGCCACAGTAGCAGGTTCCTTTTTTACCCTTGCTCTTCCTGCGATCTTTTTGCTTTTCTTCCTGGGATATATGTTAAAAGCGCTTAGAGGGAAACAGTATAGCAACGGTATATTTTTAACCTTGCTTTCTTTAGGGATCGCCTGGGCTTCTTTTTATTTTATGTCAACTGAATCTGCACAAGCACTATTTGGCCCCAATGTAGAAACTCCCCTAAACTTTTTCGGAATGGCAGGAGTGGGCTTTTGGGCAGCCTTTGGAAGCATGATAGCAGCTGCATTCTCCCTGTTTTTTGCAAAAAATCTTGAATAAATCGTAATAATCTGACGTTCATATAGACTAATAGCTATAGAACATATTCTAAAATCAACAACATGAATAGATTAACTTCAATTATCGCCGGTTTACTGGCAACTATCATTGTAGGAACAACTCCTTCCCTGAACGCACAAGACCTGGAAGAAATTCTTGAAGGCCACTTTGAAGTAATGGCCATAGATGACGTCATGAAAATCAAATCTGTAAAATCTACAGGTAAAATGATCATGATGGGAGGGCAAATGGAAATGGGATACGACATGGTACAAGTCCGCCCTAATAAAAGCCGTACAGAAATGGATTTTCAAGGTAATGCATTCGTACAGGTATTTGATGGAGAAGGTGGATGGATGATCAATCCTATGGCAGGTCCAGATCCTCAACCCATTCCCGAGGAGCAGATCGAGCAGATGAAGCAGCAGGCCTATATCGAAGGTATCCTTTACAATCACAAAGAAAAAGGATATGATGTTGAGCTGGTTGGAGAAGACGAAGTAGAAGGCTCTCCTACTTACAAACTTAAAATCATTCCTCAGGAAGGAACAGGAGATTCTTTCTTCATGCACCTGGATCAGGATAGCTACATCATCATCAAAATGGATGTTATTCAAAACATGCAAGGCCAAGAAGTAGAAGCTGAGATTTTCCTGAGCAACTACAAAGAAGTAAACGGAATTCCATTCCCTCATTCTATGGAAGTACGTGCAAACGGACAAGCCATGATGGAAATGATCTTCGAAGAAATCAAGTTGGACGAAGAGGTAGACGAAAGCCTATTTGAATCCAACAACTAATCTTACTAAAGATATCATTAGGCTGTCTATAAGGAAATTCCTTGGGACAGCCTGATTTTTTATCCCTTTCTTCTAACGCTTACACACGCAATAATGAAAAGAATTAGCCTATCCCTGGGGTTATGGGTATTTCTGTTATTTCTATGTACAGAATCCCTTTTTGCCCAAAAACCCGTTCGCCTAAGTAAAAATACTTTTGGAGCCATTGAAGCTCGTCATATAGGACCCGCAAATATGAGCGGTCGTATTACCACCCTTGATGCCCTCCACTCCGACAGAAGAGTCGTTTGGGTAGGAGCTGCCGGAGGTGGAGTATGGAAAAGTGAAAATGCCGGTACAACCTTCGAGTCGGTGTTTGATAAACATACCCAGGCAATTGGCAATATCTGTATTGATCAGAACCATCCGGATACCGTCTGGGTAGGAACCGGAGAGCCCTGGACAAGAAACAGCACTTCCGTAGGAGATGGAATCTACAAAACCACTAATGGAGGGGAAAAATGGAAAAATATGGGGCTAAAGGAAACGGAGCGCATCGCCAAAATCATCATGCATCCGGAAGATCCCAATACTGTTTATGTAGCAGCTTTGGGAAATCTTTGGAATGCCAGCGAAGAAAGAGGTGTGTTTCGCACCAAAGATGGCGGAAAAAGCTGGGAGAAGGTCCTCTATGTAGATGAGAATACGGGAGCCGCCAGCATGGCCATTGATCCCAAAGATCCTAATCACATCTATGCAGCTATGTGGGACTTTAGAAGAAGAGCCTATGACTTCCGTTCCGGAGGCCCAGGCAGCGGCTTGTTCCATACCAAAGACGGTGGCGATACCTGGTCAAAAATTGAATCCGACTCATTCCCGGATGGTACACTTGGGAGAATTGCAATTGCGGTTTCTCCAGTTGAGCCCCATTATACCTATGCAGCTATAGAAGCAGAGGAATCTGGCCTTTGGGTATCCGAAGATGATGGGGAAAGCTGGAGCATGATCTCCGACAATCCAGCCATGAGCAATCGTCCTTTTTATTTCTCTCTCTTAATCCCGGATACACAAGACAGTGCCCGCATTTATAAGCCGGGTACAAGCCTCTCCGTGAGTGATAACAAAGGAGAAAGTTGGGCTGCACCCGGTCTTACCATAGCCAGTGTCCACAGCGACCACCATGCCATTTGGATAGATCCTAATGACAATGAATTTTTGTACCTAGGAACCGATGGAGGCGTTTACAGAAGTATGGATAAAGCCAAGACCTGGAGCATTATCCGAAACCTACCTGTTTCCCAGTTCTATAAAGTGAGCTATGACCTCGCCTACCCCTACAATGTCTATGGAGGTTTGCAGGACAATGGCTCCTGGAAAGGACCTTCCAGAACCAGTGGGAATGGCTTTGGCGGAGGAGGTATCATGAACTCCGATTGGAGAGGGGTTGGGTTTGGAGATGGATTCAATGTACTGGTCGATCCTTTGAATCAGGACAATCTCTTTTGGGAATCTCAGGGGGGAAATATAAACAGAAGATCTGCACGTACAGGAGAGTCAAAATCCATAAAGCCTTTTTCTGCTGATAGTAATGTTCCACTCCGATTCAACTGGAATACCCCTTTTGTATTTGGGCAAGCCAATCAGGAAAATTTCTACCTGGGAGCTCAGTACCTATATCGGTCCAAAGATCGAGGGGATAGCTGGGAGCGAATTTCCCCAGACCTAACTACCAATGATCCGGAGAAACAAAAGCAGGAAGAATCGGGCGGACTTACTATTGATAACTCAACGGCTGAAAACCATTGTAGCATTTTTGCCATAGCAGAATCTCCCATAGATGAAAATATCATTTGGGTGGGTACGGATGATGGAAATCTGCAACTTACCACAGATGGAGGGAAAAGCTGGAATAACCTTATTTCAAATATTGAAGGTCCCGGACCTAATACCTGGGTTTCCTCGGTGGAGCCTGGTCATTACAATAAAAATGTTTGCTACGTAACCCTGGATGGTCATAGGAATGGAGATAAAACACCCTATGTATATGTTACCCGTGATATGGGCAAAAGTTGGACGTCTTTGGTTGATAAAAATATCAAAGGGCACGCCCATATTATCAAAGAAGACCTCTTATCCAAAAGCCTGATTTTCCTCGGAACAGAGCAGGGACTTTTTGTAAGCATTAATGAAGGCAAAGTTTGGACCCCATTTGGAGGATCTATCCCACCAGTTTCCGTTCGTGATTTAGCCATACATCCTCGTGAGCATGACCTGATTTTAGGTACTCACGGGAGAGGGATCATGATCATAGATGACCTGACGCCTTTGAGAGCGTTGAATGAAGAAATCATCCAGAAGGATCTGGCTTTTCTTCCTGCCAAGCCTTACGTAATTGGACCGAGAATGATGGGCCAGAATTTTCCTGGAGATGATGAATTTACGGGCCAAAATCCCAGCAATAATGCTGTGGTTACTTATTACTTAAAAAAGCGACACATTTTTGGAGATCTTTTTATTGAAGTATTTGACAAGGAAGGCAATCTGGTGAAAAAAGTTCCCTCAGGAAAAAGAAAGGGAATCAATCGTGTATATTGGAATACCCGTAAGAAAGCTCCTAAAATTCCTAAAGGAGAAGGCCTCAGCATAGGTGCAGCATTTGGACCTTCTTTGGCACCGGGAACTTATACCATCAAACTAACCAAAGGGGAAGAGACCTTTACGACAGAGACAGAATTAATCTTTGATCCTCGGTCTCCCCATAAGCCAGAAGATCTGCAAGCCAATTACGATGCCGTCCTTCGTTCCTATGAATTATTGGGAAGACTGGCAGACGCAGTAGAGCATATTCAGGCTTTAGAGAAACAAGCAGGGGAAAGATTAGAAAAACTGAAGAAAGGAAAATTCAAGGAAAGCGTTAAAAGCTTTCAGACAGATTTAAATAGCCTCAGGAAGACTCTGGTAGCCACCAAAAGCGGAGGCATTACCGGAGAGGTCCGTTTAAGGGAAAAGTTATCTAGTGTATACGGAGGGATCAGTGGCTATACCGGAAGGCCTACAGCTTCTCAGATTCAGGCTTTGGAGGATATTTCTGTGGAAATTGAAGCTGCGATAAAGCGCTTTGATGAGATGCGGACAGCAAACCTTAGCAAGATCAACAAGGGATTGAAACGTCAGAAACTTGATCCGCTCAAGTTTGTACCCAAAGAAGAAAAAGAAGAATAATTTAAAGGGCTGGTCGAAGGATCAGCCCTTTTCCTTTATAATTGCGGAAAATAGATTGAGTCCCCAATTCTTCATTGTCACCACAAGCCTGCCGAGTGGTCTACAGTACTTGCCAAAACAGCATGAAATTATTCTATAACTAAATTTAAGGCCCCTCCGCTGAGGGGTGTGACAGTTATACTGAAAATCAAGTCCCAATCTCAAAAGAAATTGCATCACCCTCAGGCTTATACGATCTTTCCTCCACATACATCCTCCCTGTTTTATCCATCAATAAAATCGTTGAAACTCGGGTACCATAATTCGGACTTTCAATAAACATAGCCGAAAGCATTTTCTCCCATTCATAGGGAATACCTGTATCCGGCAGAATTTCATCCTCCGCTAAATTTTTATCAATCAATAAATTGAAAAGGGCTTCTTTATCCAGTTCTTTTTTTTCTATCACCTTTTCAAGGGCCTCTTTCCCTTTATCCACCTTAGGCCAGGAAGTATTTAGCAGATGATTGCTAAGGCCATACAAACCTGGCTCAAGTTTATGAACATTTTCAGAGCGATTGGATTGATAGTAGATTTCTTCTTTATGGCCTAAGAGAAGATTATAACCATTGTACTCCTGAGCTTTCTGATGTACATGACCTGCATATACATCTGGTGACTGCTTATTGAGCAAATAATCAACGACCAGAGCACCCCGTGAGGGTGCCTGTTTTTTTTCCTGTAAACCTTCCCGATAGTTGGTGAGTGCTGCCCATTTGGAGGAGCTCGAAACCCCCATCCAGGTCCCTCCTGCTTTTAAGTCTTTCCCTGCATGGATGGGAGCTTGATTCCACCTGTGAATGCGTGCTGTAGGGCGATCTAGAAACTCATCTCTGTTTGAAGCCAGGATGAGTGGATATACTGGATGTCGGTGGTAAGCGAAGAGAATTAAACACATGATCAATTATACAAAACCTTCGCCTTAGCTACCACATTTCTTTTCCTACCGTTTTTTCCCCAGACCCAATCTGCAATATTCCCCAGATTGGTGTAGTATGTAAAGATCTGAACACGGGTGTAAGATCATTTTCTTACGTTGCTAAATTAGGAAATAATGAGGCAAGTTACCTTGTGTGAAAGAATCTCTATTAGGACTACTTTTCTTACATTCTAACATTGTACTAAAAAGAGTAATCAATAAGAGATATTATTACATCTGAATATTTCGTGATTTTTTGAATATCTATTTCAACTTTTGCTTTATTTGATTATGGATAAGTTCGAAACATTTAAAACGGTATTAATTCAAACAATACAACAATTTCATTTTCAACCACTTAAAATCAAAAAAACTACAAATCAACAAATTACAAGCAATCAAAACAAACCGGTACAAGCTGCCAACAAGAAGTTATAGCTAATTATTTTTCTTTGATTCCTCCAATTTCCTTACGAGAGAAAAGTTCGGATTATTTGAATAATTACTCAGTACATAAACTGATCAAAAATTCATAGAAATCAGAAAACCTTACATACTTTTCAGCTTTTTTCCTCTATGATTTCGAAGGTTCGGCTTAAGGAAAAACCTTTATCATCGACTAAGGTAAGTCTATGATGGCCAGGAACTGGAATTAAAGCCAGTTCATGATTTTCAATAGTTTTACCTATATATTTATCATCTAAATGCCAGTACACAATCGCATTAGCGTCGCTGTGTACAGCTTCAAAAACGGTACTACTCAGCTTTCCATCTAAATCAACCGGAATAAGTAAACTTGCCCTGCGAGAAGGGTACACGATTCGCATGGGATTAGCAGAGGTATTTCCAGCAATAAATGCTTCACAATCAGCTCTGTAATCAGGAAGCATTTCGTAAGCCGGGTCATTTCTCCTATAGTATCGTTCCTGGACTGGCGGCAAAATGAAATAGGATTTCTGCACCATATTCAGGGGGTTTTCACAGGCGCTAAGTACCCTGAATTCACCGGAAGGGTCCAGATTTACCATTTGATGATATGCACAGACATCTGAAGAGAGGCCCGTAGAGGGAATCCAGCTACTATCCGCTTCAGTGCAATATAGCCCCATACGTTGGCCGCTCTGCTTACAGAGAGGAACGTATGCCATTTCTTGATAAGGAGGCGTAAACCAGGACTCTGAAACTGGAAGGGCATCAAAAATATCCAACATGATAGGGGCAGCAGATACAGCCCCTACTATACCTTGTCTACCTTCTCCATCTGCATTCCCCACCCAAACAGCAACTACATGCTCAGGTCTGACCCCTATCGCCCAGGCATCACGAAATCCATAACTGGTCCCGGTTTTCCAGGCGATCTTCTGGGAGGATGAAAATTGCTGCCAGAAATTATCTACATTTGGTCTACTCACCTCGATTAAGGCTTTAAAGGTTTTATAGATTGAAGAGGCCGTCAATACAGATCCTTCTTCCAGTTGATCGAATTCATCAACGGCTAGTCTGCCTTCTGAATTTTCAAGCAAAAAATTAGGAGGATGAAAGTCAGCAGGATTATACTTTCCTCCATAATAGGAATGAGTTTTCAAACTGCGAGCCATGGATGCATAAATACCCGATAGGTCCCAAAGATTGGCTTCTGCTCCTCCAAGCACCAGGGTCAGTCCATAATCATCTGCAGGCCGATGTAGGGTAGTCATGCCCATGCTTTTTAATTCGGACTGAAATCGATCTATTCCATGCTCTTTGAGCATATGCACAATAGGGACATTGAGTGAACGAGCAAGTGCCTTTTTCGCAGGAATAGCCCCCTCATAACTCCTGTTAAAATTACTGGGACTAAATCCTCCGAAAAACGAAGGGACATCTGGCACAAGCGTTCCAGGCAGAATCTCTCCAGCATCTAGCATTTCTGCATACAAAAAAGGTTTTAGAATGCTTCCCGTAGAGCGCTTTGAAGAAACGATGTCTACAGCACAGCCATTTTTATCCTCCTTACAGGGTGCATTTCCAATGTAAGAAAGGATGTCTCCCGTTTCGACCTCCAGAACTAGCACAGACAAATTATGGATACCAGACTGACTCAAATGATTATGGTGCCGACGAACGATCTCATTGGTTCTCACTTGTATCTGCCGATCGATAGTCGTTTTTTTGATCGAATGGACTTCTTCTGTTTTTAATCTCTCCTGATGAATACGCTCCAATAAATGGGGACTGTAACGAGGAAGAGGCAAAGGTTTTTCTGGTAATTCTTCCAAGAGCGCCAACTCCCAATCCAGGCTATCGATAAAACCGTCTTCCAATAACTGGCCGAGCAGGAAATCCCGTTTTCTTAAGAGATTCTTACGATTTCTACCGGGGTGGATTAAGCCAGGAGCATTAGGTAATACAGCCAGAGTACAGGTTTCAGACCAGGAGAGATCTTCAGCTTTTCGACCATAGTATTTCCAGGCAGCCGTTTCTAATCCCACCACATTTCCGCCAAAAGGAGCATAGGTCGCATACATGTTCAGGATCTCCTCCTTCGAGTACTTTAATTCCAGACGAGTAGCAAGGATTATTTCCTTTACCTTCTCCCAAATCGTCCGTGCTTGTCCTTTTCTGGACAATCGAATTACTTGCATACTCAGAGTTGAACCTCCACTCTTGATTTCACCACTACGTAAATTCAACCAAATCGCCCGGAACATAGCCACAGGATCTACCCCGGGATGGTGGTCAAATCTTTTATCCTCAAAGGTAGTTATAGCTACCTTGAACTTATTTGGCACACTATCCATAGGTGGAAAGCGCCATTGACCATCTTTTGCTATCCTTGCCCCCAGCAACTTCCCTTCCCTATCCAGAATTACGGTTGAAGTAGAATCTTTGAAAAGTGGATGTGGGAGCACGTTTAAATAAGCAAGCATGATAAGCCCCAGCAATATGTGCCAGACCCGCATTGGAGTCTTGCCTAATTTCCGTTTAAGAAATTTGCCTGCCTTTTTTCGTATGCTGTTTACTGCTTTCATTTAGTCTCCCAATATAGGACTTAGTTTTATAGCATTTTCTATCATCTCTCATTCGAATAATTTTACTAGAAATCCGCCTATATGGACTGAGAAATCGTTAAAGTAGAGAAACCGAATCCCTGAAATTGCGTAGAAAAAGTAAATCCCTTAATACGAAAACTATGAAGCGCTATTTAAGAGGGTGGATATACAGTAAAATTCTCCATGGAAGAAAACTTGTTTTGCTGGCATCCTTTTTAATCTTTTATCTCGGCCTAAGCTTGAGTCCCCTCGACAATCCTACTGAGGCCGATAGCATTCAAAAGCAGCCCTGTAAGCAAGAAGTTGCAGAGCATCAAACCTGGTTGGACTAAATAAGATGTTCTGACCGGGATAGCATTATTCCAAACTATTTAATTCGAGAGTCTTACCATTCACGAAAGCTTATTTGTGAAGCAGGCACGGGAATTGTACTTTGTGGCTGACACGATCTGCATTACTCAGGATCATGAAGTATTTCCTTTATCTCTCTTTCTGCTTGCTTTACTTTCCTGTCTTTGCACAGCAAGACTCCAATGCAGTCGAGCAAAACAAGCGCCTTAAGGAAAGGTCTGCTCAGCCCATGAGTTTTGAAGAAAAGATTTCAAAAACAGAAACTGAGCTAAATCTCGCCATCCAACTCTTTGGAGAAACAAAAGAAAAAGATCGGAAACTCATAGAAGCCCAATGTAAAAGTTACCTCTTCCAATTATTCGACCTAAATATAGAAAAGAGAGAAAATCAAATCATTCAGTTAGAAGAAGAGCTTGAGAAGATTAGCAAACGGGATCAGAATATCGATAAGTTCAATGACCTCATCGAAATAAAGGAAGAGATTGATTTGGTTCAGAATGAGATTTATAGAAGAAAAAAGAATCGGGATATGATCGTGGAGAAACGACTGAAAGAAATTCTATATCCTTAATCCTTCCTCATTTCCCCCTACCCTCTATCATCACAATTACCGTAAATAAGAGAATCTTAAAGTCCAGAGCTATGGACATATTCTCCAGGTAAAGTATATCAAAAGTCAGACGTTGCACCATTTCCTCAACTGTAGAAGCGTACCCGTACTTAACTTGTCCCCAGGAAGTGATACCGGGTCTTACTTTATGTAGGTGAATATAATGAGGAGCTATTTTTACAATCTGGTCAATATAGAATTGTCGTTCAGGTCGAGGCCCTACGATACTCATTTCTCCTTTCAACACATTCCAGAATTGAGGTAATTCATCTAGCCTAGTTTTTCGCAAGAACCTTCCCATACGAGTAATCCTCGGGTCATCATCGCTGGACAAGGCAGGCCCCATTTTTTCTGCATCCTGGTACATGCTTCGGAATTTGAAGATAAAAAAGGGTTTTCCTGACTTACCGATACGTTCCTGTTTGAAAAATATTGGACCTTTTGAATCCATTTTAATCAATAAGGCAATCAGGAGGTAAATGGGACTAAGGATTAATAGGGCGAAGCCAGAGGCCAAGGCATCGAAAATACGTTTGGCAACTTGTTCCCATGTCTTCATCATCTGTGGATACACCTCTATCAGAGGCGCTCCAAGGATATGAGAAACTTTGACACTCCCCATGATATAATCATAGGTCCCAGGAACTACTTTTATATAAACTCCGCTACTCTCACAGATCGGAATGATTTCTTTTGCTCTTTTGAGTTCTGCCTCATCAAGCGCGATAATTACTTCTTCTATCTTCCGATTTCGGATTACATCCCCTAGCCTATCCAACTTTCCGAAATGTTTCAGTTTTCCTTTAAGTTTGCTTTCAGTTCCATTTATAGAGATATACCCTTTAAAATCATAACCTAAGCCTCGACGCATGCCTTCTAGTTCGTCAAATATCTTATTGGCCTCCTTTCCACTTCCAATCAAAAGGGTAGGAAAACCCAGAATTCGGCGACGGATCTGAATGCTAGTTATAGTAGTAATGATAAATCGGAGACCTGCAACAGCTCCAAATTGAAGTCCCATGTAGGTCATTAGGAGAATTCGCTGTAAGGAGGGATTTTCAGGTGGGATAGGATCATCTAAAAAAAAGGCAAAAAAAAGTCCCAACACACCAATAAGGGTGTATTTAAACACCTGTATCAACTCAGCCATTCTTGATTTCCTCAAGGGCTTATGATAAAGACCAGCAAAAGCATAAAGGAATAGCCAGCCTGTACTGATTACTGCTGCGTTGATGTATTGTTGAAATTCCAGGAAGCTATATCCTTCAAGGGTTTCCCGACGCAAAAGGACAAAGAATAGCCACACTCCGTAAGTAGAGAGAAAGTCTGACAGCAGATAAATCAGGCCCTGTATATAACGTCGACTCATGAGAGGATATAGAATAATAGCACCTATTGATTACCTAATTGTATCCTTATATGCTATTAGCGCCCAAACCAACATCCATTTTGGGAAAATTTCAAGTAAAAAAATAGCCCATCCTTAAGGATGGGCTGCAAATTAACATTTATATCTTGCTTACTTTAATTCTACATTTTGATTTATGGCTTCGCCATTCCTGATTATAATCTTCTTTTCGCTTGGAAAAGGAAGGATACGGGTAACTCCTCTTGCCTTTACAACCATCCAATAAGTTCCGTCAGGGAGTCCTTCAAAACTAAACGCTTTGTTTCTTCCAAGAGGCTTACGCATAATGAGTTTGTTTCCATTATCAGGTCCGTACAGCAGAATTTGAAAAATACTAGCTGTACTCTTGGCTGGACCAAGGATTTCACCATAAATGCTACCTACACTTTTCGCTCCTTCAAAAGGATCTTTTTTGTAAAAGAGGTATTCGGTCTCTCTGTAACCGTCTTTGATGGTTACTCTCATGTCTTCCCCTTCAGGGATCAGACGGATGTTTAAGGCTCCATTGGAAAAACGATAAGTCGCGGTTAGCATTTCCTGAACTCGTAAAACAGAGCGAACAAGTTCTGCATTTACTGTTCCGAGCGAGCGTAACCTACCTTCATTGTTTTCCCAGGCCGATACAAGGATGTTGTTTCTTTCTAGCGTGATTTTTAGTTGAGGAATAACTGATCGTTGATTAATCCATGTCCCCTCAAATCCAAAACTTGTGCTGACTGAACCCACCCACAATACCAAAATTAGCGCAAATTTACTGAGTTTGTTTTTTATTATTTCCATGCTTCATCGTTTCATGTTGTTTGCTATCACATCAACCCGATGCATAAAAAGACAATTTCTGTTCCAAAAGGTATTATTCGATCATATATGTATGATTAATAGCGAAAATGTCCTCACAATTGGTATTTTTATATCTATAAAACGCTATACAATCTGTAATTTACATCGGTGCCAACAAATTCTTCTTCCGTATCCAAGCATCAAAAAATCCTGCAATCCTGCCTGGAAAAGCACCACCCCATCTCAAAAAATGAGCAAATACTTGTCGGTATCAGTGGTGGCCCAGATTCTGTTTATCTGGCTTTTCTCCTTTATACGATGGGTTACAAAATTAGTTTAGCCCATGTAAATTATGGGCTTCGGAATTTGGATTCCATAAAGGAAGAGGAACTGGTATTTGCTTATTCGAAAGACTGGAAAGTTCCGATTTATATCAAAAGAGAAAATCCCAAAGATCGAATGTTAGATTCGGGAGCTTCTTTGCAACAAATCGCACGAAATATCCGCTATTCTTTCTTTGAGGAACTTATGGACGAGCATGATATTGGGCATTGTGCCATAGCACATCATGCGGACGATCAGGTAGAATCTATCCTGATGAGTCTAATCAAAGGCAATGCAGATCGAGTGATTCATGCGATTCCTATCAGCCGGGAAAACTACCTAAGACCTATGACCGAACTTTCAAGGGCAGAAATCATGGAAGGGATAAAAGAGGCGGAACTTAGCTATAGTCATGATATCAGTAATGACAGTAATGATTATCTGAGAAACCAGATCAGGAATCAGGTTTTACCCTTGCTGGAAGAAATAAATCCCTCTATTCGAAGCCAACTATTGAGGAAAGAAGAACTGTATCAGCAACAAAAACATAGCCTCAACTTATACGGCTCCAACTATCTCGCCAAAGGCTTGATTTCGAGTTATCATTTTAGTTGGGAGGACATTGAAAAAGAAATTAGTCCCGAGCAATTGGATCAAATTCTAATTCAAGTTCTAAAAAACTGGGGATTGCATGGAAATGATCTTTGGAACAGCCTTGCACTTAAGGATAGTCTTTCGGGAAAAATGATCCTCACTGCCCAAGGTAAAGTCATCAAGGACCGCAAGGCTTTTATTCTGAATAAAGAGGAGAAAAGGACTAGAGTAGATCACTATCGTATCGAACGCTGGCTTGGGAAAGAAAGCTTCGAACTTGGAAATTGGGAAATAGAATTGGAAGAAGTTAAAGAGGCTGACTTTAGCAAAGAAGGCAGCTATTATTTTTGCCTGGACAACCTGAATTTTCCCATAAGCTTCCGAATAGCATCTCCGGGAGATAAAATGAAGCCTCTGGGGATGAAACAGCATAAAAAGCTCAGTGATATCATGATTGACGCTAAATGGTCCCAGCCCAGAAAAGAACAGGCTATTATTATGGAAGACCTGGAAAAAATTTGCCTATTGATCGATTTCCGAATCTCAGAAGAAATCAAACTATCAAATACTAATCAGCGTATCATAGAATTAAGTTTTCGCTCGATATAGTCCTTTCCCTTTATGCCACACACAACTTACTACTACCTGCTTGCTCTTAGTTTTTTATTGTCTTGTTCAGCTCCCCAAAAAGAGACTTCTACGAATTCTAAAGAAATCGATAGTGCTCGGCTTTCTACTTCTACGCAAACAGAGCTAGCAGAACCTCCACAAAAGATTGAGGAAAAGCTCCCCGAATCAGCAAAAGTATTTATTGGAAGCCTGAATCATGCATATCCTATTACGCTCTACCTGGTACAATCAGGAAATAGCTATACAGGAAAATACTACTATGACAAATTTAATGAGAACATTCGTTTGGCAGGTAAACTGGAGGGCGAGAAAATTCTATTGAAGGAGTTTGATGCCTCAGATACACAAACGGGCAGCTGGTCTTTGAATAGCAAGTCTCTAGAGGAATTTATGTATGGACAATGGGAGGACCGTCGAAATAAGAATCAATTCAGTGTTGGACTAAGTGAAATCGATCCAAGGGCCTGGAAAAATACAGTCAAAAGTCTCTGGGCAGGAAGCTGGACAAATGGAATCGGTAGTTTGAGTATTCGTATGCTGGACGATCATCTGTTTTACTTTAGTCATTTCTCTACCAATGGAAGAAATATAGGAGATTTATCTGGAACGATTGTCATTGAGGGGAATACGGCTACGTTTAAAGAGTCTTTTTATGATGATGCCAAAGAAGCAGATGATTTCTGCCACATCACATACACCTTAATAGGAGATACGCTTTCCATAAAACAAATGAGCAGAAATGATTGTGGAGCAGGAAATGGGGTGTATTTTGAAGGGGATTATGTAAAAGAGGAAGAGTATAAAACCTATTTCGCCAATCTTCCCTTATCAGAAAAAATTGGCGAAAATCGTTTATGGGTTCATTTCGGAAATAATCTTCAAATATTCCTTAAGCTAAACGAAAATGGAGAATTTAGCTGGACACGTGAAAGCTCAGAAGGAACTACAGGCGAAAGCGGCTATTGGGAAAGCCAGGGTACAGATGATTTATTGTTGAAATTTGATACAAAAACCAATGCAAAGACCTACAAGGTTTCTGAGCTATCGACTTTCAGCATGCGGCTGAGACATCAGGATGAAGTTCTGGATTTCGAAATGAGGGGTTATTACTAAACTGCCTCTAGACTGCCGCTTTTTATTCTTGTGGCAATAAAATCACCCACTTCTATGGTACTTTGTGTACCATTAGCCAAATCTGAGGTTGTGTAATTCTGCTCAATAGAATACTCAACTGCGTCTCGTATGGCTTTTCCTTCTTCTTCCATTCCAAACTCATATTCGAGCATCATGGCAGCTGAAAGGATAGTTGCAATCGGATTTGCAATATTTTTCCCGGCCGCCTGAGGATAAGAACCATGAATAGGCTCATATACGGATGTCTTTTCTCCAATTGAAGCAGAAGGCAAAGTACCTAATGAACCAGTAATCACTGAAGCTTCATCACTCAGGATATCACCAAACATATTTCCGGTTAATACCACATCAAAATACTTAGGATCGCGGATTAATTGCATAGCTGCATTATCCACAAACATGGTATCAAACTCAATCTCCGGATGCTCTTTCGCATAAGCTGTAACATATTCTCTCCACAAACGGGAAGTAGCCAGTACATTGGCCTTATCTACCAGGGTAAGTTTCTTCCTGCGCTTATAGGCATATTCGAAGGCTTTCTCTGTAATCCTTTTTATTCCCTCCACATCATAAACCATGGTATCAAAGGCTTTGTCTCCTTGCTCATTTCTTCCTCTGGGTTCTCCGAAATAGATCCCTCCAATCAGCTCTCGCATAATCACAAAATCTACTCCTCTTATTATCTCTGGCTTTAGGGGAGAAGCATCCTCCAGAATTTCATAGGCTTTTACCGGTCGAATATTGGCATACAGTCCCAAAGCTTTTCTCATGCGAAGCAAGCCCTGCTCAGGCCTTACCTTGGCAGAAGGATCATTGTCATATTTGGGATCACCAATAGCACCAAAAAGTACCGCATCAGCATTCAGACAGGCTTCCAGGGTTTCAGGAGGAAAAGGATCTCCGCATTCATCGATAGCAACCGCCCCGACAAAAGCTGGATTGAAAGTAAAGCTATGTCCAAAACGCTGCCCTACAGCTTCCAGGCATTTGATAGCTTCTTTGATTATTTCGGGTCCGATCCCATCCCCAGCAAGTACGGCAATAGACTTATTCATGTGAGTGATTCTTTGTTGGCTTAGGTAAAAGCTATTTGATTATGTTCAAAAGTTTTGATCTCATCTTTGAGGCTGATAAGGTAATCAATATCATCCAGACCTTCCATCAGACATTTTTTCTTGTAGGCACTGATCTCAAAGCTTTCTTCTTCCCCACTCTCTTCCAGCCGAATAATTTGAGATTCCAAATTAACATGCAGCTGCGTATGTGAGTCCTTTTCTATAGCTGCGAATATTTTTCTAAGAAAATCCTCGGAAACCTGAATGGGCAAAAGACCATTGTTGAGGGCATTAGCTTTAAAAATATCTGCAAAAAAGCTACTAACTACCACCCTAAAACCATAATCTACTAATGACCAGGCAGCATGTTCGCGGCTGGAACCACAACCGAAGTTTTTACCCGCCACTAGAATATCTCCCCTATAAGTAGCATCATTGAGGACAAATCCTTCTTTGGGAGTATTATCTGGGTGATATCGCCAATCCCTGAACAGATTTTCTCCAAAGCCGTCTCTGGTTGTGGCCTTTAGGAAGCGAGCAGGAATAATTTGATCGGTATCTACATCCTCCACCTGCATGGGCACGCATGAAGAATTCAAGGTTTGAAATTTTTGCATGATTAGATTAGCTAAGGCTTAAGTCTCTGGGATCTGTAATGCGTCCGGTAAGTGCAGTCGCTGCTGCCGTAAGTGGGCTCGCAAGGAAAGTTCTGGCACCGGGTCCCTGTCTTCCCTCAAAATTTCGATTGGAGGTGGAAACACAATATTTTCCTTTGGGAACTTTATCTTCATTCATACCCAGGCATGCACTACAACCGGGTTCTCTCAAAACAAATCCTGCTGAAGCAAGAATTTGATCTATCCCTTCCTCCTTAGCCTGTAAGCGTACTTGTTGAGAGCCGGGAACGACCATCACCTGTACATTTGGAGCCTTCTTTTTCCCTTTTACAAAATCAGCGACCATCCGAAGATCCTCGATCCTTGAATTTGTACAACTGCCGATAAAAACATAGTCAATAGCTCTGCCCTTCATAGGAGTTCCCTCGTCCAAATCCATATAGTTTAGGGATTTTTGGAGACTGTCTTTATCACTTTGGCTATCCATATCGGCCAGGGCTGGAATATTTTCACTGAGTTTGATTCCCATGCCCGGATTGGTACCATAGGTGATCATGGGTTCTATATCTTCTGCTTTGAAGGTATATTCCCTATCAAATTCTGCGCCCTCCTCCGTCGGAAGACTTTTCCAGTATTCGACCGCTTTACCAAAAGCTTCTCCCTTGGGAGCAAACTCTTTTCCTTTTACATAAGCGAAAGTAGTTTCATCCGGCGCGATCAATCCTCCTCTTGCCCCCATCTCGATACTCATATTGCAAATAGTCATCCTAGCCTCCATACTCAAGCTTCTGATCGCAGAACCGGCATATTCTACAAAATAGCCCGTTCCTCCGGAAGTACTGATTTGAGAAATGATATACAGGATGATGTCTTTGGACGAAACGCCTTTTCCAAGTTCGCCTTCTACATTTATGCGCATGCTTTTGGGCTTGGCCTTTAGCACACATTGGGTAGCAAGGACCTGCTCTACTTCAGAAGTCCCTATACCAAAAGCGATGGCCCCAAAGGCTCCATGCGTAGAAGTATGGCTATCTCCGCAAACGATGGTCATACCGGGCTGGGTTATTCCCAATTCCGGGCCGATAACATGGACAATTCCTTGATAGGGATGTCCAAGTCCGTAGAGTTCCAGACCAAATTCTTCACAATTTTTCACCAAGGTCTCAACCTGCATACGAGATAAAGGTTCCTTGATGGGTAGGTGCTGATCAATGGTTGGAACATTATGATCTGCAGTCGCAATGGTTTGCTCCGGTCGAGCTACAGGTATGCCTCTTCTTTTGAGGCCAGCAAAAGCCTGTGGGCTTGTTACTTCGTGTATAAAATGACGATCTATGTAGAGCGCATCTGGTCCACCTTCTTCTCTGGTAACCACATGCTGCTCCCAAATCTTGTCGAAAAGTGTCTTTGCCATGTAATATCTGGACGCTTGTCCCTTATTGAAAACCCTTATTATACTTTCTTAATTGCATCCAAATATGCAGCAGCAGTTGCATAAACCGTATCAGTATCTGCCCCGAATCCGTGGTGAAGTTGCCCATCAGAAGAAATCTGAATGTGTACCTTAGCTACATCATTACTACCCCCAGTAATCGCTTGTACTAAATACTCTTCCAATTTTACCGGAATATCCATTATGGCATCAATAGCTTTAATACAGGCATCTACCGGCCCATTCCCTTTAGCTTCATTGTAAAGCATTTTGCCATTTCTATTGATCTCAACATTTGCTACAGCTTTACCACTACTTCCACAGCTAACTTCCAATGAATTGATTTTGAGAATTCTTTTGCTTCCTTCAATTCCCATCAATTCCATCAAGTCCTGGTCATTTACTTCCTTTCTTTCATCAGCCATTACCAAAAAACGTTCATAGGTTTTCACTAATTCATCTTTTGAAAGATTTACTCCTATTCTATCAAGTCTATGATTCAAAGCAGCTTTTCCACTTCTTGCAGTCAGAATAATGGAAGACTCAGGAATACCTACATCCTGTGGATTGATGATTTCATAGTTTTCTCTGCTTTTCAATACTCCATCCTGGTGAATACCCGAAGAATGTGCAAAGGCATTTCTACCTACGATAGCCTTATTAGGCTGGACAGGCATACGCATGTATTTAGAAACCATGCGGCTCATAGGATAAATGCGGCTGATATCTATATTGGTTTTGAGGCCCAGCGTTTCTTCGTGGCTTCTCAACACCATAGTAGTTTCTTCCAAAGAAGTATTTCCCGCTCTTTCTCCAATACCATTCAAAGTAACTTCCATCTGGCGAGCCCCATTTGCTAAACCAGCAATTGTATTTGCAGTGGCCATCCCCAAATCATTATGGCAATGAACTGAAATACGCGCCTTGTGCACATTGGGAACATTTTCCATTATGAACTTGATTTTGGCCCCATATTGAGCAGGCAAACAATATCCAGTTGTATCAGGAACATTTACAGTCGTTGCTCCTGCATCAATTACAGCTTCTACCATTCGAGCGAGATACTCAAGATTGGCACGACCAGCATCTTCACAATAGAATTCAACATCCTCCACAAACTTTTTGGCATATTTAGTTGCTGCTACAGCTCTTTCCAGAATTTTCTCTGGTGTTGAATTCAATTTATTATAAATGTGGAGATCAGAAGCTCCAATCCCCGTGTGTATCCTTCCTCTTTTAGCAAATGTTAGCGCTTCACCAGCAACCTTGATATCATTCTCCACTGCACGCGAAAGGGCACATACTACAGGCTCTTTAACTGCTTTGGAAACCGCTACCACGGATTTGAAATCACCAGGACTTGAGACAGGGAAACCAGCCTCAATAATATCTACTCCTAGCAGTTCTAGTTCACGAGCAATTTCAATTTTTTCATGTGTGTCCAATTGACAGCCGGGCACTTGCTCCCCGTCTCTCAAAGTAGTGTCAAAAACATAAACTCGATTGTCCATGATCTAGATAGATTATTAGTGAAATGTTAAAACATGCTACTGCTTTTTAGTTAAAAATTGGGTTATCAACAGTAGGCCTTCCTTCTATTTTTTGCAAAAAACCTGCCCAAATAGGCAGGAAAAGCAATCTTAGGCATAAAGGCCTAGCTAACATACGACCTTTTTTTTTATTCTCCACATATCCTACAAAAAAATTTTCCCTAAAAATGCAAAATCGCCTATATGTAGGCGATTTCACTATAAATTTTCTAACACTTTTAAGCTCCTGTTAGGACTTATGCAAATCATCCCATCGGTTTCTGCTTTGTTTCAATTTCTCCTTTCTCTCTATTGAATATATATGTGCCTGCTCTTTTTCCAAATACTCAAGCAAATGGATAGATTTGCCTAGCACATCAATCCCTTCATCAAGCTTCCCCATTTTTATCCAAACCTCAGCTTCATTTCGAAGCAATTCCGAAATAATCTCCATTTGTTCTGCTTCCATATTCTCATTTTCAGTCAAAATTTTAAGGAGCTCTTCTTTCGGGGTATAGCGAAGAAGTTTTCCTTCAAATTTGAAAAAAGAATCATAGGCTTTATCAAGCAGTTTTATCGCCTCTTGTAATCGATCTTCCGTCATCAAACCAAATAGCCTGGCAACCACCGTAGCCATCTCTTCTATCAGGCGCATCAAATAGTCTTTCTGAATCATGGCCTTAAAATACACATAGGCCTTTAAAAGGAAAAGGCCACCCCTTAGGGCGGCCTCCTGATAATTCAGTTACTTATTCTAGTATTATTCTGTAATTATTAACTTCCTGACGAAGACCTTGTTATTCTCAAGGGTCAATCTCACCAGGTACATACCGGGTCGTAGTTTTGTAGAAGGAATCAATAATTCCTGAGCACCTACGATCGTATTAATCACTGAGTCAGATACAAGTGAGCCTTTAGCATCCAGAAGTTCTACATTTACTCTGTGTGGGCTTCCAGCATTCATCTTGATCCATGTAATTCCGTTTGAAGGATTAGGATAAACTTCTCCCACCAGCAGCTCGTTTCGATCTAATCTGATAGTTTTGATTAAAGATGAGTAAGATATTTCACCTGTTGGTTTGACCTGTTTGATCCGATAAGTGAAGTACTTATTTGCCTGGATCGCATAATCAGTGAAGAAGTATTTATTTTCAAAGAGGTCCATCTCACTCAGCATTCTCATACCGATAGTTGTGAAGATACCTGAACCCTCTTCTCTTTCAATTTCATAATAAGTACCATTTTCAAGTAATTTCGATTCCCAACTCAAGTCAACGTTTTTACCCGTAATCTGGGACTCAAAATTAGAGATGCCGGTGAATAACCCTGTACCACTTGTATCGCAGGTATTGGTCAGTGGAGGAGTAGTTTCAAAACAGTTGAAAATCGCAAAGTCGAGTACTGTAACCTGAACCTGGCTTCCATTTGGATAAACCCCATAAGTATAGGTGCCTGCGGCCAAATTCGTAACTCCAGGTGACCCCAGGTTGTCGAAGATTTGGAATAGACTTCCAGTTCCCTGGAAAGTAACCACAACCTCGAAGGTGGAATCATTGATACACTGGGTAAAGGCAGTGTCTATAGAAACATCACAAACAGGAACAGGGGTACAGTCTGCGGTAACGGGTCCCAGGGTTGAAGTACATCCTGCAAAACTGGAATCGGATACTGTAATAAATACATCTGTACTATTAAAGTAATCTCCAAAGGTATAGGTACCAGGACTCAAACCTGTCATAGGCGTTGACCCAAGATTATCGGAGATACTGAAATTGTTTCCAATTCCAGTAAAGGTAACCAGTATTGCGAAAGAAGTGTCTGAAGCACATTCTGCAACGAGATCTGTAATCGTAACTGCACAAGTGTCAGGTCCACAATCATTTGTGATGGGGCCAATACCCGCCGTACAAGTACTATCAGAATCATCGGTAGCTGTGAAAGAAACAGATATATTATTTACATAAGGTCCAAAGGTGTAAGATCCTGCAGATCCTGTTTGACTCATACCCTGATCATCAGAAAGTGTATAGTTCCCACTTCCTCCAACTATAAAGGAAACTTCAAAAGTAGAATCCGTTAGACAATTACTTTGAAGGCTATCTAGTGTAACATCACAAAGGGGAGGTGGTGGTGCACAATCCAAAGCAGGAGCAACTTGGCTTCCCTGGCAATTTGGAATATCTGGATTCAAAACAATAATCAGAATATTTGAGAGGTTGTTTCTGTAAGGTCCAAAGGTGTACGTACCAGCTGTACCAGTTTGCAAGGGGAATCCCTGATTATCTCTAATGGTCAGTGTACCAGTTCCTGAGACCGTAACATTAACTTCAAATGTAGAATCGCTAATACAAACAGAATATAGACTGTCAATAGCTACATCACAAACTGGTGGAGGAGGCGCACAATCATTGCTGATTGGTCCGGCACTATCAGAGCAGTTGGCGATAGAGTCATCATTTGCAGTAAAAGAAACCGAAGTATTATTGGCATAAGGTCCAAACACAAACATACCAACAGCACCATTTTGGGTAGCAGAGCCTTGATCATCACTTACTGTATAGTTCCCTGTTCCAGACACATATACAAGTACTTCAAAAGTGCTATCACTAAGGCAATTGCTAGACAAGCTGTCGATTGCTACATCACAAACAGGAGCAGGAGTACAATCATTGGTAACTACACCTGCTGTATCTGCACAGGCTGCAATACTCATATCGCTGACGATGATTTCGACATTTGTATTGTTACTGTATGAGCTAAAGAGGTAAGTACCAGCGGTCAATCCACTAAGTGGCGATCTCCCATGATTATCAGATATTTCAAACTGATTTCCTGTTCCAGTAAAACTAACGCTCAACTCAAAGGTTGAATCATTTATACAGGTAGTAGTAACATCTGTGATTTCTACATCACAGCTTGGTGCACTACAATTACGATTTACATTTACATCACCTACTCCGGTATAAGCACCTGAATAGAAGAACCAACCGGAAAGGCCATCATTGCCATTTTTAGCATTTGCGCCTATCCCCAATTGGAAACCGAAATCAAAATTGGAAGGTCTGTGGCTCAAATTTAGCGTATCTCCATCATAGAAGGTACCACTAACACCAATTAGCGTACTTCTGGTATCATCTAATTCATAAAAAGACCAGTTTTGCTGATTGGCGGTAACCACAGCCTGTGGAGCTCTCTCAACTTTCACTCCTCTTCCCAGGGCAGTCCAAGCAGTAAAATCCTGCTCATTTATAAGCCAGATATTTACCTCCCACTGGAGATTTGATTGAAGATCATTGGTTACTGTGCCCGTAATATTTGCTGTTCCATCATTGAAAACCGTAAGTGTTCCTCCCTGGGAATTAAATACGTAATTATCTGATGGAGAACCTGGTAGATTTTGTAACCAGATTGAATGGCCGTTAGATGCCTGGAAATTATCTAAGCTGCAAAGTTGACTTACCTGGGATTGGGCAAGGCTTGACACAGTGCCTAGCCAAAAGACCAGTATAAGGCTAATGAGAAATTGGGTAAAGCGGTATAATTGTACCATATCGTCAGTGTAACAGAGAACTTTACTGTCGCTAATAACAGAATAAAACCATAACTGAACCAACCAGCACTAAGTGCGGATTAGTATAAAATTTGGTGCTTGGTGGGTCTGACTGGATAAAAAGAAGGGACTGAATAAAGACTCCTGATGGGGTCAGGCATACTTTTTTTTATCCGGATTTATAAAGAGCAGATATTTGAAACGAAATTACGCATACTATGGGAAATAAAAAAGTTTAGTATTAGATAATTTTTGACCCTATGCGTAAGTCGGCTTTCCTTTAATCTTTTTCAGTTCAGTATACATCAAAAAAAGGGCCAAAAAACTATGGAATGAGCTTGCATGATCTATTTTTAAAGTGCTACGATTCTGTTTTATTTATTGAATGATTGATTAATCATTGATAATGAGGCAGAAAGCCTAATTTGGGGACCAAAATCTATAAAAATATTAGGGTAAATTTTTTAAAAAAATAATTTCCTTATTTGTTTATCCGACTTTTTGAAAAGAAAAAAAGCAAAAATTGTAGGAAAAATTACTCAGAAAGCCAATGAGAAATATTCTTTTAATTATTAATTGACAGATCATAAAAAGCAGGTAGTAGATTTTTACAAATGTGTAATAAAATCATTACTCATCTAAAAAAATAAGCCCTGAAAGGGGATTTTTGTGTTGTCCCATTATTTCTTTATGGGGTAAATTATTTCAGGAAAAATAAATGCGAATACATGAAACATTTAGTCAAAGAAGCGATTTATTCCTTGCTTTTAGTCAAATAGTTTTCTATCTTTAATTAACCATGAAGGAAAAAACTAAACTACAAACTACTATTATTTAACTCCTGTCTTCTTTGTAATTAAAAACTAGGCGACCTTATCTCCCTCCCAAGGTCGCCTTTTCTTTTTTAGGCTTTTTAGGAATTCTGCTCCACCTCCTTTGGGAACGAAAATTGCTGATTTCGCTCTCATTTCCCAGCCAGTCCACTGCGGTAATTGCATATGTATATTTTCTTAACCAACGGGTATTCTTATCTAGAAAATAAAGGTCATTGGATCTCACGATTGTTTGTTGATACTCAGGTAAAGGTAAAGGGATTTTCCTTCCTTTATTTCGATAAACAACATAGTACTTAACCTCCTTATTAGAAGCTTCAGAAGACCAGATCATGGCGACTCCTTTGGGGTCAGAGTCTGTTTCCAATCCATAAGGTGCAAGGGGAGCTTCAACCTGAAAACGATTTGCATAAGGGGTAAGAGAAGGAAAGTAGTAGTGATTTTGCGAAAGGGAATCCATGATTCCCAGAGGATTTGTTTTTAGCCACTTTGCACTAAAAAAAATACTACCGGATACAGATCGCAAATTTCTGATTTGTCGAATCTGTTGGGGAATCTCCTCTGGATTACTCCAGTTGGTATCCGAATTATTATCAATCTTATAGAGTGCCTGGCCTATATATAATTTGGTCCTCTTTCTGTTTCTTTCCCACCAATCCAATAGAACCTCAAAATCAGCGGGGCCAAATCCCCTACTCCAATATATCTGAGGAGCTACATAGTCGATCCAACCTTCTTCCATCCATTTCAGGATATCAGCATATAAATCATCATAGCTACTCTGCCCACTACGTGTGTTGGAGCCCTTAGGATCCTGAGATATATTCCTCCAAACACCAAATGGGCTAATACCCAGTTCAACAAATGGTTTTACTGCATAAATACTATCACTTACATCGCGAATGAAAGAGTTTATATTCTGTCTCCTCCAATCCTCAAGGTTAAGGTTATCTATGTTGAATCGTTGAAAGCTGAGGCTATCATTCAATATTTCACCCTGAATTTTGTAGGGGTAGAAATAATCGTCAAAATGGATAGCATCAATATCGTATCGTTTAACGACATCGCTTACAATCTCCAGAATATACCTTCTGGCATAGGGATTTCCAGGGTCAACGTAGAGATTTTTTCCATAGGCAAAGGTCCAGTCTGGAAAACGATTTCCAATATGGCCCTGAGGCAATTCTTTTCCTTCAAACCAGTCGAGATTCAAACGAAAAGGATTGATCCAAGCATGCATCTCTAGGCCTCGCTCATGACAAGCATTAATAGCAAACTCCAGTGGATCATAATAAGGAGTGGGTGCTTTCCCCATTTCTCCATTTAAATAGGAGGACCAGGGCTCAAATCTACTTTCATAAAACACTTCACCTGCGGGCCGAATTTGAAAGATAACAGCATTTAGGCCAGTCTCCTTACAGCGATCTAACATTTCCAGTAGTTCGGCCTGTTGTTTTTCTGTGGAAAGGCCAGCCCGGGAAGGCCAGTCAATATTTTTTACACTAGCTATCCAAACCCCTCTAAATTCTCTTTTTGGTGGATGGATTTGTGACTGAAGGTTTTGAAAAAGGATAGTAAAGCAGCAAAAAAAGAGAGCTCCCTTTCTTAAAAAAAGGAAAGAAAAAAATCTGTAGACTAAAGACATATTACCCGTTTAGCTCGCAATATAACCAATAGCCTACAGAAGCTTCAATTACCACCTGAATAGGCATTTAATGCCTCCCTAACGCTTCCGTGTCTCAATAATAGTTCTTTTGCTGAATCATAGTCAAGGCTAGTCTTTTCCATAATCATCCTACTGCCCCGATCTACCAGCTTTTTATTGGAAAGCTGCATATCTATCATTTTATTTCCAATCACATGGCCCAGTTTGATCATCAAAGAAGTAGAAATCATATTAAGCACCAGTTTTTGTGCGGTTCCTGCTTTCATGCGTGTACTTCCTGTGACAAACTCCGGACCAACAACCACCTCTATGGGAAACTCCACTTTACTCGCTAAAGGAGTCTCATGATTACAGGTGATACATCCAGTTCTAATCCCTCTTTTCCTGGCTTCTTCTACAGCTCCAATTACATAAGGAGTAGTTCCACTCGCTGCAATCCCAATAACAAAGTCATTCTCGTTGATCCCAATCTCCACCAAATCCAACCAACCTTGCTCAAAACTATCTTCTGCATGTTCAACAGCCTGATAAACCGCATCCTTTCCGCCCGCTATCAATCCCACCACTCTTCCCGGATCAACCCCAAAGGTTGGGGGACATTCTGAGGCATCTACTATCCCGAGGCGCCCACTTGTTCCACTCCCCATATATATCAGTCGCCCCCCTACATTCATACATTCATAAGCTGCATTAATCAGATCTTCAATAGGCCCCAGAAGTTTTGAAATAACTTCCGGGACCTTTAAATCTTCCTGATTGATAGAGTACAACAATTCTGCTGTGCTCATTTTATCCAACCCATCATAATTGGAGGGCTGCTCTGTTGATTTCATTTCTTCATTCTATTCAAAAGTGGTAGCGAACAAATGCCTCTATCGCTTCATATTCTGGAAGGCCTAAGGCATCATAAATTTGTGCCGTATTCCTGTTTCTGTCTTCAGCTCTTTGCCAGAACTCACGAGGGTCATTTCCAGGAAAAAGCGCACTGTCTTTTTGAGATTGGTGCTTAAAAATCGCTTCTCTCTTTCTTCTCAATTCTTCCGGGCTAATAGGTATGGCCATTTCGATTTCACTGACGGGCCACTCCTGCCATGCACCTCTATACAACCAAACCCAACATTCCTCCAGCCAGGCTTCTCCTTTCAATTGTTCCAAAGCCTTAAATATAGCATCCAGACAGACTCGGTGAGTCCCGTGAGGATCAGAAAGGTCTCCGGCGGCAAAAATTTGTTGGGGCTTAACTTCCTGTAAGAGCTTAACTATCACCTCAACATCTTCTTCTCCAATCGGCTTCTTTTTTACTCTTCCCGTTTCATAAAAG
>JBCBRM010000068.1:0-40375 GCA_039819665.1 Bacteroidota bacterium | reverse complement strand
GTCAAAATGGCATTTGGCTGGAGCTTATTATCTGGCTGGGCAAAGAGATGTTGCAAGGAAAATGGTACGCTCTCTACCGATGGATATTTCCGATTATAGCGAATTAGGCTATTCCTATGGAAGTGCTACCCGGGATTATGGTATCATGCTTCAGGTATTGAGTATTATGGATGAAAGGGAATATGCCAAGCCACTACTAAAAAAGATCTCGGATGCCTTGAGTGATAAGGAAAGATGGATGAGTACACAGACCATCGCCTATAGCTTAGTGGGAATCACAGAATATATCGGCAAGAATAAGAATGGAGCTAAACTGGATTTCTCTTACCGCATCAATGGAGGCGCGTGGCAGGAAGTTGATTATGATGCACCTGTCTGGCAAGTTGATATGGCTGAGGTTAGAAAAGGAAATGTCGAATTTAAAAATGAAAGCAAATCCTTTATGTATGCTCGCTTAATTCTGGATGGTATTCCAAGAGTAGGAGAAGAAACAAGTGCAAGCAACAAACTTACCGTAACAGTTAGCTATAAGGACCTTAATGGAAAAAGCATCAATCCTTCCCGTCTGGAACAAGGAACTGATTTTGTAGCAGAAGTCAAGGTTACAAATCCAAGTGGTAGATTCTATCAGGAATTGGCTTTGGCCCAGATATTCCCGTCAGGATGGGAAATCCATAATAGCCGCCTGGATGGCACCCAAAACCAGGATGCTGCTAAAGCAGATTATATAGACATTAGAGATGATAGAGTTTATACTTTCTTTGATCTATCCAAAAACAAGTCTGCGACGTTTAAGGTGAACCTCAATGCCAGTTATCTGGGAAAATATTACCTCCCCGGAGCGAATTGTGAAGCCATGTATGATAAGACTATTAATGCCCGGGTCAAAGGACAATGGGTAGAAGTCATAGATGTAGGTAGCGGAGGTTGATGAATAGCTAAAAACAATTAGAAAGCGTGGATTAGGCTCGACTTCTTCCACGCTTTTATCTTTACCTTTATTTTCATTTCTTTAGCCTTATGAATCCCAGATTTAAGGCGATAGAACAAATCCAGCAACGAGCAAGGAGAAAGCCGATTGTGCCTACTCCCAGGCCCAGCGAAATCTTTGGTGAAAATGTCTTCAATCAGAAAAAGATGAAGGAGTATCTCTCCAATGATATCTTTGTCCGATTGCAGGCATGTATGCAAAGCGGAGAATTTCTGGATCGAAATATTGCAGCTTCTGTCGCTAATGCAGTTAAATCATGGGCATTGGACAAAGGAGCGACACACTATACCCATTGGTTTCAGCCCCTGACTGGAAATACAGCCGAAAAGCATGATTCCTTTTTAGAACTGACAGAAGAAGAACCCATCGATAAATTTTCAGGGGAAGAATTGGCCCAACAGGAGCCGGAGGCCTCTTCTTTCCCAAGTGGAGGCCTCCGGAGCACCTTTGAGGCCAGAGGCTATACAGCATGGGATTGCAGTTCTCCAATTTTCATTTTTGAAACTACCTACGGAAGAACCCTTTGTATCCCGACCATATTCATTTCTTATACCGGCAAAGCCTTGGATTATAAACTCCCCTTGTTGAAATCCATGACCTTGTTGGACAAAGCAGCCACAGCAGTCTGTAATTATTTTGATAAGGAAGTGAGTCGGGTTTATCCCACTCTCGGTATTGAACAAGAATATTTCCTGATAGATAGAAGCTTTTACCACCTTCGGCCAGACCTAATGCTGAGTGGTAGGACGGTTTTTGGAGCTGCCTCAGCTCGTGGACAGCAGTTGGATGACCACTATTTTGGGTCTATTCCAGAGCGTGCCTTTGCTTTTATGAATGAACTGGAATTGGAGTGCCATCGATTAGGAATTCCCCTAAAAACCCGGCATAATGAGGTGGCACCTAGTCAGTTTGAATGTGCTCCCTGGCATGAGAACCTAAACATAGCCATAGACCACTCTCTCATGATGGCAGACCTTATTGATCGAACCGCCAAGAAGCACAATTTGGCAGCGCTCATGCATGAGAAGCCTTTTGCTGGAATTAATGGTTCTGGAAAACATAGCAACTGGTCCCTGAAAACCAATACTGGCCGAAATTTGCTGGCACCCGGAAGTGATCCACAGGAGAACTTGTTATTTCTGGCAATTTTCGTCAGCGTTATCAAGGCTTTCCACAATCATGCTGGGCTATTGGGAGCAAGTATTGTTTCTATAGGAAATGATCGGCGCCTGGGGGTTCATGAAGCTCCTCCGCCTATCTTGTCTATCTTTACAGGAAGGCGATTGGCAAAGATCCTGTCTGATTTAGAAAATCCTCCCCGCAAGCGTAAGCATGAACCTATCAATGAATTGCTTCGACTGGGAATCAGCGAGATTCCCGAATTATTGATTGCTAATACGGATACCAACCGTACCTCCCCTTTCGCCTTTACCGGAAATAAATTTGAGTTCCGTGCTGTTGGAGCTTCGTCAAATTGTAGCCAAACTATGACGCTACTCAATACTATTGTTGCCGACCAACTGATAGATTTTAAAGAAAGGGTTGATGCTAAGCAGAGAAGAGGAAGAAATCTGGATTTGGCCATATTAGATATTCTCAAAGAATATATGCAAGATTGTCATCCCATATTATTTGATGGCGATGGTTATAGTCCCAGTTGGGGTACAGAATCCGAAAAAAGGGGCCTAGTCACATTGGGTAAAACTCCTTATAGTCTCGAAGGGTTCTTAAATGAAGAAACCAAGGAACTATTCAACCGAACAGAAGTTCTTTCCCCTGATGAACTTGAGGCAAGATATGAAGTTTTGTTAGGGGAATATCTGAATAAGGTCAGGATAGAAGCTGATATTATCCAGGAGTTGGGACAAACCTCTATTATCCCTGCTGCTCTGGAATACCAAAAAGATTTACTACAATCCTTACGAATGGGACAGGAAAGTGGTCTAGGAAGAAAGGCACTTTCTGTTCAGGAGGATTTAGCTGTTTTGATAGGCGAAAAAATAGGGGAACTTTTTAGTTCTTTGGAAAGCCTCAGGGTTACTCGAAACCGGATAGAGCGTAGAGGATATACCAAGGAAATCGCTATTGGCTATACAGAGCAAATTCTTCCCATCTTTGATGAGATTAGAAATAAAGTGGATGAGTTGGAAGGAAGAGTTGGGGATAACATTTGGCCTTTGCCCAAATACAGAGAAATGCTATTTATCAATTAAAAAAAGTAGCACCGAAGTGCTACTTTGACAACACATGATTCAAAGAAAGTGCTTATAATCTCTGGTTATTTCATGAGCCTGATTCCTGATTTTCAGTCGGGAATAAAAATAATCTCCTCGGATGGCTGAAAATAACTTCGAACACAGGCTCGGTTTGTTTGTTTTTGGGCCGCTCAGCTAATGTTTTAATTGTAGGGTACTTGCTCTTGTGGCGCATACTGATTGTGCTGCAAGGACCTGCTACAACTGGTGTTTGATTTTTCATAAAGCATTCTATTAACCCTATATTCCCTCGCTGTTACAATGTAAAGTACGTAAAGGAAATCTTGCCAAAAAAGCCCCTTGTAAGGATGTAGGAGGGTATATGGGGGAATCAGTAGCTAAAGATGAATTTGCATGCGTGATCCGTCAAAAGCGTGGTTTGAATGGGAAATAAAAAAATTTCGTCTTATGTAAGGTTCTTATTTTCCAATTTAGTGAGCTGAAAAATATCCCTTGATTGATTAAATTTGGCTTCTTATTTATTGATAATATGCGAATCATCATAGCCGGAGCCGGAGAAGTCGGATTCCACGTGGCAAAAATGCTCTCCCATGAAGACCATGATATCATCCTGATTGATAAAGCGGAAGAAAGATTGACCTATGCAGAATCCCATATTGATGTAGGGGTAATCAAAGGAAATTCCATTTCTATCAGTTTGTTGCAAGAAGTAGGAATTGATGAAGCTGATCTTCTTATTGCAGCAACTTCCTCAGAAGAAACCAATATTACGACGGCGATTATTGGCAAGCATCTGGGAGCCAAAAGAACCATCGCCCGGATTTTCAATCCTGAGTTCCAAATCGAAAAAGAAAAACTGGACTTACAAATGCTAGGAATTGACTCCATGGTCTTTCCGGAGTACCTGGCTGCACAGGAAATAATGCGTCTTATAAAAAGAGCTAATCTAACGGATGCTTTTGAGTTTGGTGATGGGAAATTGGCACTTACTGGGGTAGTGCTTGAGGAAAATGCTCCCTTAGTAGGATTGAATCTTATAAAGGCTGCGAAAAAATACCCAGATTTCAAATTTACAGTAGTAGCGATTCAGCGGCTAAATGAAACCATCATCCCGCGTGGGGCAAATTTATTCAAAGCGGGAGATCATGTATATTTCATAAGTTCGCCTAGTTGTATAGCTCGTCTTGAAGAGTTATCAGGCAAAACTAAGTTGGAAATTCGGGACATAATGATTCTGGGAGGAAGTTTGATCGGACGTGAATTTGCGAAATGGACCCAGAATAAATATAAGATTAAACTCATTGATGGGGACAGGAAGAAATGCTTTGATCTGGCAGATGAGCTTTCTGAAACAATGGTAATCTGTGGAGATGGAAATAATGTTGAGTTTTTAGAAGAGGAAGGAATAGCCGAAATGGATGCATTCATTGCTCTGACTGGTAACTCTGAGACCAATATCATTTCCTGTCTGGTCGCCAAAAATCATGGAGTGAAACGGACCATTGCCTTGGTTGAAAACATTGATTACATCAGCCTTTCCCAAAATATAGGAATTGATACGCTAATCAATAAGAAGATGATCACCATTAATAACATTTTTCGACATGTGAGAGGAGGGCAGGTAGAAGCTTTAACCAGCTTACATCATGTTGAGTCTGAAATTCTTGAGTTTATTGTGCATGAAGGTTGCCGTATCACCAAATACCCGGTCAAGGACTTGAATTTCCCAAAGGATGCGATAATCGCAGGAGTGATTCGGGATGAACAGGGGTTTATTGCCAATGGACATACCCAAATACATGCGGGAGATAGGGTAGTAGTATTTACCTTACCTACTGTTATTCATAAAGTTGAGAAATTCTTTCGCTAGCTGCTAACCAATGTAACCTCTATTCCCGGTCAAATTAAGTTCAAAAGCAAGCCTCAAAATCAGGATTCAATTCTATTTGAGCTTGAAGCTTACTCTTGAACTTTTTCTCTACTAAGACAAGTTGATTTAATAAAGAAAAAATCTTGCTTCTCCTATTTAATCAACGTAATAGTTGTCACAGATTTGATTCCCATAGGCACCTCCGTAGGCTCAGGGAGCTGACCTCCTTCCATGGTCATGATACCATTTACATTTTGATTAACAGATGAACTAACTGCCATTCCTGTTTTGAGGTCAACAATGGTCTCACCGATTTGATCTCCTTCCATGGCATAAGTCAGAAGCATTCCCTGCATCTCAAGTGGACTATCAGGATCAGTAGTAAGGCGTGAATTCACACTTATATACGCTTTCCCTTCTTCCACTTTGTCCAAGGTATAATCTGTATCAAGATCCATAGCGAATGAACTCTTGATGGTCATTTTCTGATTCCAACTATCACCGACTTCTATGCGAGCTTTTGGATAGAAAGCGCTAAGGCCTGAAAAGCTCTCTTTCATTTTATCTGAGTTATATTGCTCTTGCATGGCGGCAATCATAACTTCATTTACCTCTGGATTTATTTTCCGCATGTTTTCAATCAATCCTTCTTTAAATTCTTCTAGACCTTCCATATCCTCTAAACCTCCCTCATCATTTAGGTATCCATAAAAACTCAAGCCAATGAGAGCTGCTGCCCCCAAAGCTGCATCGGGAACATTTTCCATGCTTTTTTCTGAATCGAAGTCCGCTTGCATCATGGGATTATCCATCATATAGGATGCCGATAGATAACTTATTTTTACTTTGGTCCTTCCCGCTATTTCATCAACTGCCATCATTTCAAATCCAAAACCAATATTCTGTTTCATCTCATTATTCATACCCATAATACTTTGGGTAATTTCTTGCTTTATTTCTTGCTTATATCGAAAGGAATCCCCTTTCTCCATATTTACTTTCAAAAGATAACCACTTTCATCTTTGACAGGCACCTCAGCCACCTTTTTTGAACTTTTGCAGCCAGATAAAAATAAAAGCAGGGAAAGAATGAAAATCGTGATTCTCTGGTTGTTTAATGTGTGAATAGTCATGTGTGAAAATTTAACTTTTCTTCGAAGGTACATATTTTTCATCCATAATTTTTCCCCTAATTAGCTGTGATGTACCTTTGAGCTTATTTTATGCCCGTGGCCGAAAGGATCAAAAAATATTTACCTACTATTATCCTCCTGATTCTTGGGATTTATGCCCTTGATAGAATCTTTGTAGATGCTTTCTGGAATCCCAATAATTTTTTGCTTGGAGGAAGCCTGGATGCCCTGAAAAACTACTTCACACCTGCCTGGTTTATAAAATATGACCAGGGTGTTCACTTTAGTGGGATGAATTATCCTTATGGTGAGCATGTGCTTTATACGGATAATCAACCCATTATTTCCTGGATTCTCAATTGGTGGGATGATAATATATTTCCTATAGCAGATAAGACGGTAGGTATTCTCAACGGGATGATCTTCCTGAGTATCCTCATTTCTATGCTGGTTTTCCATCGCATAGCCCGGCATTTTCAATTACCGCATGTATATGCGATCCCTTTGTCAATTTTGCTGGCCTTACTTAGTCCACAAATTCATCGCTTTGCAGGGCACTATGCCTTGGCTTATACTTGTTTTGTCCCCATTCTTTGGTTACTGCTAATAAAGCTTACGCAAAAAGATTCGAGGAAGTGGCTATATACAGGTTTGATTCTAATATACTTGAGTGCTTCAGGTCTGGTTCATGCCTATTATTTACTCATAGGGGCACTTTTCTCCTTTCTTTTTATGGCACTTTATGGATTTAAAAGATGGAGACAAAAAAGAAAGGACTTTCAATGGAGCTTTGTGCGAGCAGGTCTCTTTCTGTTAATCCCTGTATTGATTATTCAGAGTTTTTTATGGATAACCGATCCAGCCACAGATAGACCTTCCAATCCTTTTGGAATCCTATCTTATCAGGCCCATTGGCACACCGTATTTATGCCTGTCCAGGGACCATTATACGAAGCTTATAATCGCTTCTTCCATGGAAAGAATCCCAGTATGGAAGCATTTTCATATGTAGGACTTACTGCTACTGCAGTATTCTTCCTTACCCTGGCTCGTATGATTGGTTATGGATGGAGAAAAAGGTGGAAAAGAATAACCCGCTTTGCTTTGCCAGGGGAATTGAGAGCGGCCCTTTGGGCATCGGTTTGGCTATTGATTTTTGCTATGGCTATGCCGATCAAGTGGGGGCATCCTTTCTGGGTAGATTTAGTTCCCCCGCTCAAGCAGTTTCGATCCCTCGGACGCTTTGCCTGGGCTTTCTATACGGTTTTTACCATGTATGCTGCAGTATACCTCTATTTGATCTATCGGAGGCTTAAACAGAAATCTCTGGCTAATATAGGCGGATGGATATTATTCCTGGGATTGGTATTCTGGCTCTGGGATGCTGGAATACATGCTGATATTCACGCGGATATTGTAAAAAGTAATCGAGGAAGAAATGCCTTTACCCATGATGTTCCTGATTATAAAGAATGGATAGAAAATTCAGGGATGAAAATTGATGACTTTCAGGCTTCCTTGTCTGTACCTGTTTTCAATATCGGCTCGGAGAAATTTGTACCTAAATGGGCTACTTTTGGCATCACAGAACAAATATATCGGCTGGCTTATTCTACCGGATTGCCTATGGCATGTGGAAGTATGTCTCGTACTTCTATGGCTAATTCCTCAAAGTTGGTCCAGCTATTTTCCTCTGAATATGTAGAAAAGGAAATCATCAAGGATATGCCTGATCAGCGGCCAATTTTGGTGCTAAAGCAAGAGAATGTACCAATTAGCTGGCCGGAACAGCAATTGCTGGCGAAAGCTAGCCTTATTCATAATGGAGGAAACTATTCACTGTATAAATTGGAACTCAAAGATCTGGCAAGTAAAGGATCTGAAGTATTGAGTCGTTTTGAAGCAGAAAAGGATAGCCTTTTTCGTCAGGATCAATTTTACCTTAGTGATAGTTCCTGGTTCTTTTTTAAGGATTTTGGAGAAGGGGATTATGGAGATTTGGGGAAATATGAATTAGTGGGGCCAAAACGAGATCCTTTGGTTTTATTTGAAGACTATATACCAGACACCAGTTGGATGGAAGTTTCTGTATGGGCCAAAATTGATGCTGCTCAGGCTGGATTTCCTGCTTTCAACTTCAAAGAATTCGATCAAAATGATCAGCAAATCTTTCACCTGGATGAGGGAATGCTTTTCGAGATGAATGTATATAAAAACTGGTTGCGAAGAGATTATCGTTTTAAGCTTAAAGCCCCTGGTAATAAAGCAGTCATATACTTACAGGGAAATTCGCCGATTGCAGGTTCAATCATGATACGAGATGAAACAATTGATGTATATTTGCCCCTTGAAAATGCTGATGCGAAATTGATGTACAACAATTACTACCTTTCGCCTCCCAAACCTTAAGCAAATCAATCCTGCTACTTTGAACGCAAGTCTTGATATAGTTCTTCCATGTTACAATCCTGCCGAGGATTGGGCAGAGCGTGTAATTGAGGGTTATGAGCAAATTGTAGAAAGATTGCCCGAAGAACAGGTCCACCTTATTTTGGTTAATGATGGTTCCTCAATACCTCTGGCTAAGGTCGATATTGACAAATTGAAGAAAGTCATTCCTTCTTTGGATTTTTTGGATATAGAGGTCAATCAGGGAAAGGGCTCAGCTTTACGCTCGGGGGTTTCAAAATCAAAGGCTCCTATTTGCATTTTTACAGATATTGATTTCCCATATAGAACCCAGAGTTTCCTCAAAATTTTTCAATTACTCAAACAAGAGGAGGTTGATATTGCGATTGGGATAAAGGATCGTTCCTATTATTCTCATCTTCCCTGGTTGCGGATACAGGTTTCAAAGTTTCTGCGCTTCCTCGCTCGGACTTTTATGCGGATTTCCATTACGGATACACAATGCGGCCTAAAAGGCTTTAATGCTAAAGGTCGCAAGGTCTTTTTACAAACGACCATTAAGCGCTATCTCGCAGATTTAGAATTTATCTTTTTATCTGACCGACGCAAGGACTTGAGCATGAAATCCGTAGAGGTAAGTTTACGTCCGGGCATCATCTTCAGTAAGGTCAATCCGCGCATCCTCTTCGCTGAGGGTATCAACTTTCTCCGAGTCTTCTTTCGATCGCTTGGTAGGTAACTTATATCCACATTGTGTGCAGAACAGGTCCTCAGCAGTATAAGGGGCCATGCAGTTTGGACACTTGCCATCTACGGGAAGCTGTTTCTGTCCATGGGAATTGAGAATATTCATATAAGCCCCGCTTTCAATCCATGTGAATAGTTGCGAGGCCCGTATAATGGTAAAGGGATGCGAATTCTCATAACTCGCTACAAAACGAATTAATTTGTCAAAATTACCCGCTTCTAGTTTGTCGAAATCATGAGATTGCTTCCTGAGATGCTCGGTTTTTACTCTCCCATGATATTTTAGCGGTAGGCCTGCCATTTTAATTAAGGCTTGTGCCGCGACATCTACATCTTGACAGCAGAGTAGACCTGCTCTATCCGCTGTAAACTCAGACATCCGATACCAGTGCATAAGCGCAACTTTTAGGGGCATGGTAACCAAATTGCCAAGACCCAGGGTAACATCACTTATCAATTGAGAAAGGATGGTAAGTGAGTCTGCCATCATTCGATAAAGCACATGATTACTTCGGATATGACCGAGCTCTCGACCTAAAAGGAAAAGAAGCTCATCAGAATTGAGTAAGTCGATGGCTCCACTACTCAAGACAATGATCCTTTGTTTTTCTCCACTGGTGAAAGATTTGATCTTATCTTCGAGATTTATGTATAATTGAGGGACATCTCTCATATCCAGGATTCTGCAGGCTTCAAGAAGAATATCATAAACCTCAGGAATCGTCTCTTTTTCAACCCGAATATTGTCCCCGGTATGCTTGATATGGAGATATTTTTCTAAGCCATAATCGAGAACCCTATTGGTCAGCATTTCCAGACCACGGGTGTTTTCCAGTTTGTCTAGCGATTGTCGATCAAAGGGGTGTTCGTATTCTGTGGAATAAAGGCCTTTTAGCTGTATTTTCTCTTTTAGAGCATCGTTCCGCATTTATGGCAAAATTTTGAATTAGGTTTGGCTACAGTATCACAATTTGAACAAACTAGTAATGCACTACCAGCCAGGGGGTCAGATCTTCTAATAACCTGTTTTTCTTCGAGGAACGAATCTTCTACAAATTTTTCATGCTCGTCGTAGGTATAATGATTGGGACCCCATTTCTCGGCCTCATCTTTAGGTAGGAAAATAGAGAGTCCCAAATAAGCGACTATGCTGGCTCCAAATGAGAAGAAGGAAGCACCAATAAAGCCTATCCGAACTAAAATAGGGTCAACTTCCAGATAATCAGCAATTCCAGCGCAAACACCTGTTAAATTTCCACGCTTTTTGGTCAGGCGTTTACCACGGATAAGCTGCCGTTTGCCCTGAACCGTTTCACCAAGCTTTTTAAATGGATCCTTCATGATATTAATATAATTGATATTTAGGCAAATATGAATTATTACTTACCTTCACCTTTCGAAATTTTCATTATTGCATTTCATGATTGATCTACGCTCTGATACAGTGACGCGTCCAACCCCCCAGATGTTGGAAAGTATGCAAAAAGCACCTGTAGGAGATGATGTTTATGGAGAAGATCCGACCGTAAATTTATTACAGGATAGGCTAGCTGATTTATTCGGAAAAGAAGCGGCTTTGTTTTGCCCTTCAGGAACCATGTGTAATCAGATCGCAATCAAGATTTCTACTCAACCGCAGGATGAGGTTATCTGTGATCAGCATTCACACATATACTTATACGAAGGAGGAGGAATGGCTGCAACCTCTATGGTGAGTGCTCGCTTATTGGTAGGAGATCGAATGCGCTTATCGGCAGTACAGGTGGAAGAAAGTATCAATGACGACAATGTTCATTATCCAAGGACCCGCCTTGTTTCCTTAGAAAATACTTGCAATAAAGGAGGAGGATGCTATTATGACTTGGAGGATATTGCAGCGATATCTAGGGTGTGTAAAAAATATGGTCTACGGATGCATTTGGATGGAGCCCGGGTGTTCAATGCATTGGTAGCAAGTGGGGATAAGGCTTCGGATTACGGGAAATATTTTGATACTATCTCCATTTGTTTATCCAAAGGCTTGGGGGCTCCTGTGGGATCTGTGCTTGTAGGTAGTAAAGAGGATATAAAACAAGCAGATCGGGTAAGGAAGAGACTGGGAGGTGGAATGCGACAGGCTGGATATATTGCTGCTGCTGGCTTATATGCTCTGGATAATCACATTGAAAGGCTTAAGGAAGATCATAGAAGAGCCAAAAGTATAGAGTCTTCATTATTGGAGCAGGATTGGGTGAAAGGTAACTTATCGGTCGAAACAAATATTGTCATTTTCGAAGTAGAAGAACAGCGTTTTAGCAGAAATGAAGTGTTGAGCAAACTCAAGGATAAAGGATTATTGGCTTCCTCTTTCGGGAAAAGCTTTATACGCATGGTAACCCACCTCGATTTTCAAGAGGAAGATCTGGAGAAAGCCCAAAAAATTATTAGAGAGCTAGCCTAGTTGGCTTGGATAAGAGAAGTATTGATCGCATACAGGATGACTTCTGCGGCAGTAGTCACACCTAGTTTTCGCATAATATTTTTGCGATGGGTGTAAATGGTGTGTATGCTAAGGTAAAGTTTATCTGCAATCTCCTGAGCCGGACATCCTTCTGCCATCAATTTTACAATCTCAACTTCTCTTTGGGTAAGCAGGGTAGGATCACAATTGTCGTCGATACTTTTACTGAAACTAGGCGTATTTCTTTCCAGAATTATATCCAGCACTTTTCCGCAAAAAAACTTGTCGTTTTTAGAAACGGCATGGATGGCTCCCAAAATCTCAGTTTGATCACATTCTTTTAGCAAAAATCCTTTTGCCCCATAATTGATCGCCTTGATCACCCGATCTTTTTCATAATCAGTCGAGATTACAAGTACATTTGTATCAGGATTTTGCTGGATGACGTCTTTGATGTCGTCTACATCAAATGATTCAGATGCTTCGTAATCAATGATAACCAGATCAGAGGAGGTCTGCCTAAGCTTCTTTTTAAGTTCGTCGGAATGAACTGCTTCTCCTACTACCTTCATGTAGTCTTTATCTTGAATCACTGCTTTAATCCCCTCTCTAACGAGGAATGCTGCGTCCGCTATGAAGATATTTATAGGATCCATGCTCATATAACCCGAAAATCGATGTAATGTTAGGTACAGTTTAGAATTAATCCAAATAAAAACAAGGAAAAAGCCATTCAACGCGGATAATTATTTGTTTTGTCTGATAAGGGGATTTTTCCTTTTTTTGTTTTCTGATAGCGAAATAGCTATAAAATTGAACGAAAAACCCAGCCCTATACGGTTGATTCCTTATATGGAAGAGCAAAAAGCGGATATTTTTAAGTCAGATGTGTTGTTCATAGAGTTTGCTTCTTCAATCTTGTTGGGCATAGGGATAGTCCTCTTTCCTCTTGGCCTTTCCTGCAAGATTATTGACTGGGCATATTGTGATGTGCAATTGGTAAGTTTATTTGGGGGGGAAGATAAATTCAGGGCGGACCTATCTGCCATCAATCTTCCGCTGGCCATGTTGATTCTGGGAATTTCTGCCCGTTTGTATACCAAATTTGGCTGGACGATCTGTGTGTTGCTTCTTGGATTTTTGAGTGGTTTTTTTGGCTTTATGGTTTATTACCTAAAAACTCGCATGGATTTCAGAATTGTGAGTAATACTTTAGATGCTGTGCCACAAGGTCAATTTTCCTATATCGAATCTATCATTATCAATGGGGGGCTGAGCATCCTTTGTTTTGCAGCCCTTATATATTTCCTACTACCTGCTACTCGACGAATGTTCTGGGATCCTACCTTTTTTAACTCCCAATGAGTATTACTGAATGAAACAACTAATAGCCCCTTCCTTACTTGCCGCAGATTTTTCAAACTTACTGGAAGCTTTTGATATCGTAAATGATTCTGATGCAGATTGGTTGCATTTTGATGTGATGGACGGACGATTTGTTCCCAATATTTCCTTTGGCTTTCCCATTCTTAAAGCGGCTAAGCAACACATAAAAAAGCCGGTTGATGTTCATTTGATGATTGTCGAACCAGAGAAATACATCGATGCCTTTCAGGAAGCAGGTGCTTCGGTCTTGACAGTACATCAGGAAGCTACGGTTCATTTGGACAGGACTTTGCAAGTCATTCGGGATGCCGGTATGAAAAGTGGAGTCGCTTTAAATCCTGCTACACCTGTGGATATGGTGAAACATGTTTTGCATCTGGCTGATTTGGTTTTACTGATGTCGGTAAACCCGGGCTTTGGAGGTCAAAAGTTCATCAATTACATCCCTTCCAAGGTAGCTCAACTGAAAGTAATGATTCAGGAAGCAGGTACAGAAACCCTAATAGAAATAGATGGAGGAGTGGATCTGAATACAGCACCTGCCTTATTGGAAGCTGGTGCAGATATTTTGGTGGCAGGCTCCTATGTCTTTAAAGCAGAAGATCCAAGAGGAGCTATCACAGCCTTAAAAGCCCTTTCCTAAAAAAATAAGGCCAGTCCCTACACAAAGACTGGCCTCAATTCAAGTAAACATTCTAATTTGTTATTTCTATATCTGGGAAAAAGGTTCCCCAGGCAAACCAGTAGGCTATAAAGCCTCTGACTATCCGTAATCTTTCACCTGTACGCGGTCCACTCGTAGCATATCCAAAAAGGTCCCACGTATTGCCCTCGTTATCCGTCATGATATTGGTTCCCTCTCCACTAAGAGCACTGAAATTTAGCATGCTTCCATCTTCAGTCATCCGCTCAAATCCAACGACGAAATTTCTTTCCGCATCTCCAACTACAACTACGGGTATTCCGCCTACCTCATCTTCTACAACACTTAAACCCGTTAAAAAGTTTGAAAAAGGAAAAGCTTTAGAATTATCGTTGACCACAATTCCATAAACGCGGTCTTTTGCAGGTAGACGATCATCCCTATTACTAATGGGGAAAAAGAATAGATCATTATCAGAACGATAGCTTCCATAAGGATACTGTCCATACCTTCTATTGAAACCTGTATTAGCTGATAAAACTTGTGAATTTGGGAAAAGCTCCTTCCAGGTTTTCCAGGTAGTTTCTATTAACAAATAATTTCCGGGATCGCTTCCTGCTAATTTTCCATTTACACATTTTAACTCCATTTGAGACCAATTGCTATCTGTTTCTCGGTCGTAGGGAATGATATTGGTATTATAAAGTAGGCCCGAGACTCCGAAAGTCGTTTCTTTCCCATTTATCACCCGATCCCAACCTGTGGCGGAGCCGGTAAGTGGACAGTATACCACAGAATAAGCGATATTATTGGTTTTATCGTTGACGATTTCATGCCAGTCAAGGATGTCATGTGGATAGCCTTTGATCTCATTGCCAGATTTAAATCCTACAATTAAATCCTGATCGTCGAGGAAATTTACTGCTGAAACATCTAGAAATTTAGGATCGTCTATGGCCGGTATTCCATCTTTACCTGGACCGCCATCAAATACTTCATCCCGGGGTACCAACCATTCAGATTCCCCTTCCTGGCAAGAAAAAAGTAGGGGAAGAAGCAAGAGAAAGTAAAAGCCAGTGTTTTTAATAATGTTCATTGATAATGGGTTAGAGAGTTACTTTGCCAGGCCCTTGAAAGGTGAATCATTTTTATTGTTAAGGCCCAAACTTTGATAAAAAGTGATAGCGAAGCGGTAGCTAGTGCTTAATTGTGTTCCCTGGAGGTATCTATATATAGGTAAAGCTCCCGTTAACCTGAGAGCTGAATTTTGGCCAATATTGAAATTGAGTCCAGGCCTGAAATTGATCCAATGCCCTCCCGTATTCTCAAATCTGTTTCCATCTATCTGATCAACTCCAACGGTCCGATACTGAAAGGTAATAATTGGATCAACGATCAAACTTCCGATAAGAAAGCGATCCTGAAATCCCCATTGGATTTGAAACTCATTACCAAACTTATAGGCTAAGCTTCCATTATAATCCGGATTAGTTCCTGTAAATCGATAGGTGGCGGTTACATTAAAGGAAAGGTTGTCCCTCAATAAACCCCTGCGATTAAAATTGGTCCATAGAATCGCATCCCAGGCTCCTGTGCCGGGTTGTAAATCAGCAGGTAGAGTAATCCCTCTATCATCCGTAAAATTTGCCTGTCCAAAGGGGAATTTTGGACCCACCCCCAACATGAAATCAATGTCTGGATGCTTTTCTCCATGTAAGAAATTGTAGCGAAAAAGAACTATTCCATCACCGACACCATTATTGATCGTGATATCCTCGGTATTGGCTTGGGTGAGAATAATTCTTTCCTGTCGAACCAAGGAAAAAAGTGCACTTATCGAAAAAGCTTGATTGAAATCGTAGCTTGATTCTAAAATGAGAGACAAAGTATTCCGCGTCCTTCTATCATCATCTAGTCGTTCGCTGGATGCAAGTAGGTCTCTTAGGGTATTATGGTCATAGGTCAACTGAAATTGAAGAGTTCCAGCTGTGGAGGCACCTAATCCCAGATTACTGGAAATGGGTACCCCACCAGAGCAGCAGGCCTGGCTGAATAGTGAGTGCGGAAGAGCTAATAGGAGGAGAATAAGGCCCCAGCCTATCAATTTTAAAACATTCAGCATAGTAATGAGGTTAAAAAGCTACTAAATCGGGATTTTCTCCGTTATAGTTAGAAAGACTACAATACTGTGAATGTCTATTTCCTATTATAAAAGTAGTTTTAGGTGATAATGAGAAATGTCAGGTAGTTTACAGCTTCCTGATTTAGAGGGGGAAAAATAAATACCTGCTAAACTGATGGCACTTATAGCCTTTTACTTGCTTGCTTCTCTCATTTTCTTAAATGCTGGTGCTACCAGTATCGTTATGTTGCCACGCATAATGGATCAGAGATTTCGTTTGAGTCTGGTACTGTCTCTTGCACTCGCAATATCTACTTTCACTGCATTCATCACCTTGAGTTGGCCGATACTAATTGCAAGCTTTGGCATTTACTGTCTGGGGCAAATAGTAGACTGTCTCATCTTTTCAAATAAATCCCATAAATATATCTATCCATTTATAGGGATCTACCTCATTGCAGCATTGGGGTCTTTTTTGGCATTCATCCTGAATGTAGAAGGGCTTTTTCTGGTAACCTATGTTGGTTACTGGGTGATGAACTACCTGATCAATAAAGGCTATTTCAAAAGCTTCTTGTTTGATTCTAAGGAATAGGGAAAGCCTAATTTTTTTTAGAAAATTTTTGGAGATAAGGAAAGAATTGCATTCTTTTGTCAACCCTTAAGCGAGAGTAGCTCAGTTGGTAGAGCACGACCTTGCCAAGGTCGGGGTCGCGAGTTCGAATCTCGTCTCTCGCTCAAAAAAAAAATCCCGCTGAATTTCAGCGGGATTTTTTGCTTCTATGTTTTTCTCTATTAGAGATGGACAACTTCTCCATAAGCGGCAGCCGCTGCTTCCATTACAGCTTCTGACATCGTAGGGTGGGGGTGAACAGCCGTGATAATCTCATGACCGGTAGTCTCCAAATCCCTGGCTACAACGACCTCTGCAATCATATCAGTTACGCCTGCTCCCAACATATGGGCTCCAAGGAATTCACCGTATTTGGCATCAAAAATTACTTTCACAAATCCATCCTTTTTACCAGCTGCTGTGGCCTTGCCGGAAGCGGAGAAGGGGAATTTACCTACTTTCAATTCATATCCTGCCTCTTTGGCCTGAGCCTCGGTCATACCAACAGAAGCGACCTCTGGCTGACAATAGGTACAAGAAGGGATGTTTCCATAGTCAATAGGAGTTACATCCTTACCTGCTATTTTCTCTACACAACGAAGGGCTTCGTGAGAAGCAACATGAGCCAATGCAGGACCAGGTATCATATCCCCAATCGCATAGATGCCTTCGACATTTGTACGGTAGAATTCATCCACAACTACCAGGCCTCTTTCCATTTGGATTCCCAGATTTCCAAGACCAATTTCTTCTACATTCGCTACCACTCCCACAGCTGATAATAAAATATCTGCTTCCAAAACTTCCTCTCCCTTTTTCGTTTTAATTGTGGCTTTGATTCCTTTCCCAGAGGTATCTACCCCTGTAACTTCAGTAGAAGTCATGATTTTCATACCCTTCTTTTTATAGATACGGGCCATCATTTTTGAAACTTCTTCATCTTCTCTTGGAAGTATTCTATCCAAATATTCCACAATGGTTACCTCCGTGCCCATCGTATGGTAGAAATAGGCAAACTCCATCCCGATGGCTCCCGACCCAGCAACCACCATTTTCTTAGGAAGTTTATCCAGAGTCATGGCTTTGCGATAACCAATGATTTTATCATTATCAATAGGCATACTTGGGAGACTACGAGCTCTGGCTCCGGTAGCGAGGATAACATGCTTGGCTGTGTATGTTTCCGATTTGCCTTCTGAATCTTTCACAGAAACACTTCTGTCCGGATTAACTTTACCATGTCCCAAAAGGACATCTACCTTATTTTTTCTCAGGAGAAAATTTACTCCCTTGCTCATTGTGTCAGCAGTACCTCTACTTCTTTGAATAACAGCTGGGAAGTCAAATCCCACATTATTGGCCTTAAGACCGTAATCACTGGCATGAGTCATGTAATCCAACACTTCCGCACTTTTCAAAAGTGCCTTGGTTGGGATACATCCCCAGTTAAGACAGATCCCTCCTATAGATTCACGTTCTACTACCGCCGATTTTAGTCCTATTTGAGCCGCGCGAATAGCAGCAACATAGCCTCCCGGGCCACTGCCTATAACAATTACGTCATATGATTTTGACATGCTAGATTGAGGGTTTAATGTTTATTCTAAATGTATCGGGCAAAGTTAGAAAAATTGTTGAAGAGGCAAATCCCGGATGCAGAATCTTATTGCTTTGCTAATTTTATGTAAAAAGCTAAAATTTTTTGCATTTTCGTTTAAGAAGGTGAATAAATCCGAAATTTTCTTCTACCTTTGTCCAACTATCGGACACTTTCAACCAACATGCTCAAGCATCTATTTATCCGTAATTATGCCCTCTTTTCAGAAGTCAGTGTAGCTTTTGATCAGGGCTTAAGTGTGATCACGGGAGAAACGGGCGCCGGTAAGTCCATGCTGATTGGCGCATTGGGGCTTATCACCGGAAAACGTGCGGACAGTACCGTAGTATTTGACGCAGGGAAAAAATGTATCGTTGAAGCTCGCTTTGGAGATTTACCGCAAAGTATGTTTGAGCAACTCAAGGCCTACGAGGATTTTGATATGGCTCATGAGGATCTCGATATGAATGAGTCCGAAATTCTGATTCGTAGAGAAATTAATCCTAGCGGCAAATCCCGCTCCTTTATTAATGATACACCTGTTTCCTTACAGGTATTGCGGCAGGTAAGCAATATCCTTTTGGATATGCATAGTCAACATGAGAACCATCATCTTCTTTCCCATGATAAGCAACTTGAGTTACTGGATTCATTTGCTGGCTGTGAGGGACTCGTAAAAAGTTTTGAGCAGGAATGGAGGGCATCTGAGGCTTTGCTTACCGAAATAAAAGAATTAGAAGAAAAGGAAAGGACTGCCAAACAACAGCTGGAATTTTACACTTTCCAACTAGAAGAGCTTTCGGCTGCCAGTATAGAAACTGATGAAGAAGATCGCTTAACAGAGGAACTAAATCTTCTCCAAAATTCTGAAGAAGTTAGGGAAGCATTGGGAGGTGCAAACGAGTCTATTTATAATCAGGACAATTCCCTATATGTCCAGCTTAGTACCGTACTGGAACCTTTGAAGAAAGTTTCTGGAGTAAATAAAAGTCTGGCGGAAGAAGTAGAACGTTTGGAATCCGTTCGAGAAGCTTTAAAAGATGCAGCCTATTCCTTTAGCCAGATGCTGGAAACAGTTACTTCCGATCCTGAAAGATTAGCATTCATTGAAGAACGTCTGGCTATCTACCATGGCCTCAAGCTTAAATTCAATGCAGTTTCTGGAGAGGATTTGATGAGGATTTATGAAGAGGTGCAGGGGAAAGTTCAGGAGTTTGATTCATTGGAAGAAAACATCAGGCTGAAAAAAGATGCCTATGACAAACTGATAGCTAGTCTGCTCAAACTGGGGCTGCAATTAGAATCGAAACGCCTTAAAGCAGGAAAAGAATTATCCTCTGAAGTTGATCAGATGCTTGGAGATGTAGGTTTCAAACAGGCCTTTTTTCGAGTACAAATTGATAGAAGTCTGGGGGAAAATTCTCGAATAGAATTGGAGGGTGAAAAGCTGAAAGCTGGCCCAAGGGGCTTTAATAAAGCACAGTTTATGATTCGAACCAATCCCGGCATGCCTGAAGGGGCCTTGTCTCAAATTGCTTCGGGAGGGGAAATTTCTCGTGTGATGCTGGCGATAAAAGCCGCTTTAGCTGAAAGAGCAGATTTTCCTGTATTGATTTTTGATGAAATTGATGCAGGAATTAGTGGAGAAATTGCATTAAAAGTCGGGAATGTCATGCAGAGACTTTCTCAGCGTTTCCAAATTCTAAGCATTACTCATCTACCTCAAATTGCCTCAAAAGGACGGAGTCATTACCGCATACAAAAACAGATCATTGGTGAAAATACATCATCCAATGTTACGGAATTACAGCATGATGAACGGGTAGTTGAATTGGCCCAGATGTTGAGCGGAGCTGAACCTACTCCTTCTGCCTTGAAAAACGCTGCCGAACTGCTGGATCAGGCCAGTTAAAAATTTGCCCCCTTAAAAATTAATGTCATTTCGAAGCTTTTGGCTAGTAAAAGACTGAAGGCGGAGAAATCATTTGCCTACAATAACTCTCGGTACTCTATCCTATACTAATCCATACCTCGAAATGACATTGTCTTTAGCTGTACTTATTTTACCTTTGGATACTTATATCCATATAGTTTCATGATCTTTTTGCGCTTCATTTCCTTAGCTGTTACTTCCAGCGTTACACGATCAGCAGGTACATTTCCCCTCCGAGCAACAGGCACATTAGCAATCTTATCGACGACATCCATCCCTTTTATCACTTCTCCATAAACCGTATAGCTTCCATTTAAATGTTTACACCGCGAAGCATTGTGAACAATATAAAATTGGCTCCCACTAGAAGCTTTGGTTGGATTGGCACGATCACCTTGTCTTGCAGCAGCTAAAGCACCTCTTTTATGCTTGAATTTTGGATTGAATTCTGCTTCGACTGTATATCCCGGACCTCCTTGTCCATACATATTCTTTTTATTGGGATCCTTGCTATTGGGATCGCCGCCCTGGATCATAAAATTCTTGATCACACGATGAAAAACAGTTCCATTATAAAATCCTTCATTCGTCAACTTTAGAAAATTTTCTTTGTGTTTAGGGGTCTCATCATACAAAAGCAAGTAAATATTCCCTTGAGGAGTCGTCATCGTAATCACAAAGTCCTTTTTGGGAATTTTAACTTTTTTCTTTTTCTGTCCGTAAACAGAGAAATTGAATAGCAGGAAAATGGATATAAGTATAAAGCTGTTCCTTATCATAAGTATAAAGTTAATTAAGGCGAAAATATCCTAATACTGGACTTTATAAGCAAGTGATTGTGTATCTTGCTTTCAGAAATACACCATAGCGACAAGAACAATGTTACACTACTTTCGCATCCTTACTACAGTTTTATTACTCAGCTTTCTTTTGCAGGCCTGTAAAGATCCAAAGAGTGGAGCGCTGAGTCCGGAAACCAGAACCGAATTGGATGTGTTGGCAGATGATCCCTATAAACCTCCTTCTCAAAAATATATTGAATTATCACGTGTTATGGCAAAGCTGCTGGATGAGGCAAGTGCCAAGCCGGGAGATGCGGCAGCTGTAGCTCATATAGTTGAGTTTACGACTGAAAATGATGCTGCGCTTGATCGTTTGTATGGAGAGTTGGATAAATGGCAAAAGCATATGGAAAATGAGGATCGGATGCTGTTTGTCATGAATTTGATGGCAGAAAAGTCAACCACAACTCTACAAAACAGAAGCAGGTCCTTTCGTAGACGTATCTCAGGAAATCCTGATTGGTTGCGCCAATATGATCAGGCTATGTCATATCTGGATTTTCGTAAGTAAATCCTTAATTCCCTTTTTTTACCGTATCCTTCTTTTTCTTTCTGCCGAAAGGAAGTTTTACTTTGTCTTTTAATTTCTCAAGGGCTTTTGCCGCATCATCACCCACAGCTTTTTTGAGTTCTTCCTCAGCTTTTTGCTGAGCCTGGTCTTTGGTTTTATCTATAACATTTGTCAAGGAATCTTTAGCCTGTTCTTTTGCATTCTCAACTACTTGCCTGGCGCTGTCTTTGGCTTGTTGGGCAAGTTTATCGGCTTCCTGTTTAAGGCTGTCTTTATTCAAATCCGGTGTATCTTCTCCAACTCCTAGTTTGTCTTTCAACTTATCGGTCGCAAGATCAGCAGCCTGGTCTTTTAATTGATCTACTGTGCCTCCGCTTCCTCCGGAAACGGTTGGCTCCTGAAAGGTCCCCCCTACATTTAGATTTACCTGAACTCTTTCACTCGTTTTTAAAGAACCTCCTGTCAGGCCAGATAGAGCTGAATAAGCAGCATTACCAATACTTCCGGCTGGAGCATCAATATCAAGGCTATAATCCAAGGCACCCGTTATGTTTTGTTTTCCTCCTAAAGTGAACCTAATCCCTTTGATATTGAAATCGAAGGGATTCACCTCTATAAAGCCATCCTTTATTTCAAATTGTGCTATAATATCATTCAGGTCTATCTTTCCTCCATTTAAGGCATTGATTTTTGTTTTTTCCTGAACTTTGCTGATTAAGTTGGATTTGGTCAGTCGTCCCTGGATTATTTCCATTAAACCTAGTCCACTTACATTTTCCAGAATTGGGGTCATATCTTCTTTTAATCTCCCTGAAATACCCACTTCCATATTTGCTATACCTTCTACAAATTGTGCGGCAGGAGCAAAGGCCTCAACCATACTCAATTTTTGAAAGGCCTGCTGGATATTCAACTGCTTTAGGTCCATGTAAAAATTGTAAGTAGGGCGATTGATATCCGCCGTATTGTACAGACCACTCATCTTGATCTTTCCACCTAGCATATCAAAATTGACATCTTGCATAGCAACAGCCTGATCTGCGACATGTACTGTGCCCGAAAAGTCCTTGATCTTGATGTCGTCATAAATGAGATTCTCAACATCTGCTTCAAAGAATACATCAAATTCAGGAGGTACGGCTACCACTTCTAGAGGAGTTTCTTCACCAGATGAATCCGAAACCTCTTCATCCATCATCCATTCATTCGTATCAAAGGTATTCGATACAACTTGCATTTGCCCTTTTAGGGGTTCATTATCCATGAGGGCATAGGCTAAATAATTGCTAAAGTATCCATTTGCCTTGAAATCACTCTTTCCCAAAGTTCCTTTAGTCTCACTAAATTCAATTTTGTCCGGAGTGAAACTTGCCCTTCCGCTGCTAATTGTTATCCCTGGCTGCACATAGTATAAATCAGAATAGGCGAGATTATCGATCTGAACTTTTCCACTTGTAGGAAGATTGGTATAATTCTCAGCTTCTATGTCTGCATAATTCCCTTCTGTGGAAAAAGATTCAATTAGGATTCTTCCGGCTAAACTCATGCTATCAATGGGGTAAATCTCCATTACCTTTGCCAAATCAAGACTTCCATTTGCAGTAAGTTTGTAATTGGGGGATTCAAAATTGTCTACATGCAAACTTCCATCCAGTGCGTCACCTCCCAATTCAACATGAAAGTCTGGTACATCCAAACTGGCTTCTTTCATATCCCCACTAGCATCCATCATTTTAGCATGGAAGCCCATATTTTTTAACTCCGTATTGTATGCTGTATTTTTTACATATCCGTTATCCAGGTTCATCTTCGCATCAACTCGAGGAAAAAGAGATAGACTCTCATCATAGATACCCTTGGCTGTAGCATCAATTGAAAATTTACCCGCAAGCTCTGTCCCTTCTATTGGGTAAACCTGGGATATTTCAGCCAGATTTACATCTGCTTTTAATGCAGCATCCATCTTTACTTTCTCAATCCCTTCTATAACTCCTTTTATATCAATGGGATTATTTCCTAAATCGGCATGAAATTCATTGATGTCTATTCGGGTGTTGTCTAAAATTCCATCAGGATTATCGACCTTCATATCTATTTCGATGCCACTAACCGGTTTGGGTAAATCCGGATATTTAAATAGTCCATTATCTACATCGAGCTTAATCCCAAAGGCAGGCAGTTGTTGTTCATTATAAATTCCTTTTGCACGTCCAGTGAAGGCTAATTCTCCTTCCGTATGAATTTCCTCAAAACCCTCTATATAAATCCCTGGAATCAATGATAAAAGAGAGGAAAAATCTGTCTTTTCGCTGGAATAACTTAGATCCATTTCAATATCCTCCTCATTGGGAAGGGATATATAACCATCCAATCCAAGGGCTAATTCATTAAGATTAAGCTTGTTTTCTAAAAATGCGACTTTGATAATTGGATCTATTTCAATCATCAGTTTCGCATCTGCATCAATTTTACCTTTTCTGATATAGGAAATACCATCATAAATGAGGTTGAATTCCGGGGACTCTGTATGTGTATCCAGTTCAAATTCACTTAAGGTGAAATCTCCTTTCCCCAGATGTTGAAGATTTAAAATGCTCATCTTCATAGGAAGACTTTCATCATGATAAATGATATCCGAATTTTTGAGTTCATAGGAGGCTAAACTGATTTTTAGGTCTCCTGAACTTTCTTCTGCATCTACTTCTTCAGATTTTTTGGCTATATCATAATTTGCCTGTCCATCTTCGAGAACATGAATAAATATACGTCCCTCATCCAGTCTAACTTTTTTGATATTTACCCTCTCTCCCGAAAGCACCGAAAACAGTCCCAGGCTAAGACTCGCTTCTTTAGCTTGTGCAAGGGTGTCTGACTCAAACTTATCAATTCCTCTTAAGTAGAAATTCTGAATACTCACATTTACATATGGGAAATTTTTGAAAAATGAGAGATTCAGATTAGAGAAATAGAATTCCCCTTTTATCTGTTGGTTGATCTGCTCAGTGATCAGGGAATTAATTTTATCCTTTAGGAAAAAAGGTGCTATAAACATAGCAGCAACCAGTAAAAGGATGAATATGCCGAGGAATTTGAGGACTTTTTTTAGGCTGCTCATGAATGCTTTTACAGGTTATTGGGTTGTTATGTTGATATCCTTGGAGGAAGCGGTGTCTAACTAAATGTAAATCCACTTAAAAATCTGAAAATCTCCGCTATGAGCCAAGCTGGAATCCTGAAATCTTTTCTTCGATTGATATATTCTCATACTTGCTATGCCTGCGAAAAAGAACTTATTGCACAGGAGAGATACATTTGTTTTTCTTGTCTATCTCAAATACCCGAAACAAATTTTCATCTAAGCATTCAAAATAATGAGCTTTATTATCGTTTGGGGGGGAGGGTAAAACTGGAAGGAGCTATGGCTCTTTTCTATTTCGACAAAAAAGGTAAACTCCAGTCGCTGATTGAAGCACTCAAGTATAAATCCGCGCCACATCTTGCAAGATTTTTGGGGACCTATTACGGACATAGATTAAAGAATGAGGAATGGGTAAATGATGTAAAAGCCATTGTTCCTATTCCTTTACATTATCGAAAAAAAGTAGAAAGAGGATACAATCAGGCTGAAGAAATCGCTTTGGGGCTTGGTGAGATTTTAGGGAAAGCTGTAAGATCAGATTATTTGAAACGTGTTAGGTATACCCGCACGCAAACACGAATGGGAGGTAGTAGGAGGTGGGAGAATGTTAAAAATGCTTTTCAGCTAAAAAAGAAACCAGAAGGAGCTATCATATTGATAGATGATGTATTGACTACCGGCGCAACGTTTGAAGCCGCCATGCAAGCCTTGATGTCAGAGGAAAAGGAATTGAAGATTTATGCATTAAGTATCGGAATTACACGGAAACACTAAATAGCTTAGGGTAAGAATTTTGGAAGTTTTCAATAGGTCAAGGGTGTTGATGTTTATACATTTATTGGACTATTATGTTATTGGAATTAATATGATTTCCCAACTTATCCACCAGAGAAACTATGAAGAACTCAAAGCACGTTTCAGGCGTCGTTCTGCGGTTTTGATCTTCTTTGCACTAGCTACTTTTTTTGCGATAAGACCTGTAGATAATTCTGAAAATTGTAGGAACGGATTTGATGACAATAAAAATGGCCTGGTGGATTGCCAGGACCCGCAATGTCAGAAAGTTAATCCGGATTGCAATTTTGATGAAAAATAAAATAAGGCGAATTGAAATAATCTATTCGCCTTATATATTATGTAAGATCTTTACTTCTTCATCAGATCCACCATAGCTTTACTGGTTACCGCTACCCCTGTTTGTATGGATAATTCTGGCTCCGGATAATAGTAAGGCGAGTGGAGTCCTGGCATATCTCCTGATTTCACACGGTGATCAGGCACAGTTCCCAACCAGTATAATACCGTAGGTACTTTATGTTTTGTAGTCCCATAGCGAGAAAAGTCTTCCCCTACCATTTGAGGTTCTGCATACAGGACATTTTCCTCTCCGATTTGGGCAGTAGCTGAACCTTTAATCTTGGCAACTAATTCAGGATTGTTATAGTTGGCTGGGGTAAATTCTTCAGGAATGACTACTTCAGGCATTTTCTCTTCAGGTACACCTGCAGAGATTGCAATACCTCTTGAGATTTCTTTGATTCGTTTATGGACTAGTTCACGAACCTCTTCAGTATAGGTTCTTACTGTGAGCTTCAAAGTAACTTCGTCAGGAATGATATTGTGCTTGATTCCTCCTTTAATCGCGCCTACCGTAACCACTGCTGATTCCGTAGGTTTCAAATTTCTACTCACAATGGTCTGAAGTTCCATAACAATCATACTGGCTATAACTACAGGATCTATAGACATATGGGGAGATGCTCCATGCGCTCCTACTCCTTTAACCTTAATATCTACACTTTCAGTATTGGCCATGGTATAACCTTCAGCTACCCCAATCTGACCTGCAGGAATGCTCGGACTTGAATGCAATCCTAATCCGTAGTCAGGTACTCCAAACTTTTCATATAATCCATTGTCGAGCATCATCTTGGCTCCTGCACCTATTTCCTCTGCAGGCTGGCCAATTAACATCAGGGTGCCACTCCACTGATCTTTCATTTTTGCCATAGCTCTTGCCGTTCCGATCCAGGTAGACATATGCACATCATGCCCACAGGAATGCATAGTGCCCGTTTGCTCTCCATTGTACTGGATAGTTTTGGTACTGGCATATTCCAATTCTGTTTTCTCGGGCATAGGAAGAGCGTCCATATCAGTTCTGTACAGAACTTGTGGTCCCTCGCCATTTTTCAGGATGGCAACAATTCCATAGCCTCCAAAATTTTCAGTTACTTCAAAACCAATCTGGCGTAATTCAGCTGCCAGGACTTGTGAGGTCTCTTTTTCCTGGAGGGATATTTCAGGATTTTGGTGAAATTTTTTGTAGAGTTCTACCAAATAAGGCAGATCTTCCTTTACAATATCTTCAATTTCCTCTGTCTGCTGGATTCCGATAAATGCAGTCAATAGGAGGAATAGTAGGGAAATAGTCAAATAGCGCATAGCTTAATTTTTACAGATCATTGAGCAATATTACAAAAAAATTGGGCTAAGTTTAGCTTTGCAAAAACTTATCTACCTGCTACATGAACAAGAACAAAATCCAATTGTTGGGAATTGCCTATGATGCCAAGTCATCATTTATGCGTGGTGCAGCTCAAGCACCCATCAAAATAAAAGAAATTTTACATGATGGTTCCTCCAATTTTATCAGCGAAAATGGCATCGATTTATTGGAAAAAGCCGATTGGACGGATGCAGGAGATATAGAGGTGGGAGACTATCCGGAGTTATTACCCAAAATCAAAAGCAAGATTGATCCGAAAGCTAAACCTATCTTTTTGGGAGGAGATCATTCGATTACATTTCCCTTGGTGGAAGCGATGGCTGATTTGCATGGGCCCTTTAGCATTCTTCATTTTGATGCACATACAGATCTGTATGACATCTTCGAAGGAGATCGATTTTCTCATGCCTGTCCTTTCGCTAGAATCATGGAAAAAGGTTTGGCGAAAAAACTGATTCAGGTTGGGATCCGCAATGTATCTAAACACCATCAGGAGCAAGCAGAGAAATTTGACGTAGATATCATCACGATGCGGGAACTGGATAAAATGTATGATATCAAATTAGAGGGGCCAGTCTATCTATCTCTGGATATTGATGTTTTCGATCCGGCTTTCGTTCCAGGAGTTTCTCATCATGAGCCTGGGGGAATGAATCCACGCGAATTTATCAATGCTTTCCACAAACTAGAACTGGATCTGATCGGAGCAGATATCGTGGAGTACAATCCTTTTAGAGATGTATCTGATATAACCGCTGCTTTGGCTGCAAAAATGCTCAAGGAAATCGCAGGAAAAATGCTGCAATAAAAAAAGCCAGCTCCTATAAGGAAGCTGGCATTAGGGTTTTAATGTTATTCTTAGCGAATTTCTATACTCATCGGCATGAGGGCATAGATCCCACTCTCCGGAATGATTTTCTTAATCTCTTTTAGCATCTTTAGTTCTTCATCAACGTCCAGCTCTTTAGCCAGTTGGTGCGCCTGCGCGGCTCCCAATTCTCCCATGATTTCTTCGAATGGGCTTTTGGAAACAGGTAGCAATTGAAGTCTGTATTCGTCAGAGACCCCTGCTTGCTCTGAAGCGTATTCAATCGCATCATAGAGATTTCCAATTTCGTCCACCAGGTTTATATCAATCGCATCTTTCCCAGACCAAACTCTTCCTTGAGCGATTTTATCTACAGCAAGTGAATCAGCAAATCCTCTACCTTCTTTCACTACACTGATAAAGTTGCCATATCCTTTCTCGATATTTCTCTGCATGAAATCTTCTCCTGATTTCGTCCAGGGTAGTCTTGGGTCCCCTACATTCGCATTTGCGTGGGTGCTTACTTCATCAAAGGTGATTCCGAGATTTTCAGCCAAAGCCTGATTTCCGTCATACAAAACCCCAAAGATTCCGATAGAACCTGTTATGGTGTTTTCCTGAGCGAAAATCTTATCCCCATAAGCGGAGATATAGTAGCCTCCGGAGGCCGCAAGATTACCCATTGAAACGATGGTAGGCTTTTTCTCAGAACAAAGCTTTACCTCTCTGGCCATCATTTCTGAAGCCAATGCGCTACCGCCCGGGCTGTTTACGCGAAGAACAATGGCTTTTACATTTTCATCATTTCTCGCTTTGCGAAGTTCTTTTACGATAGTCGCCGAACCTACATTTCCATCGCTACTTTTACCAGAAACAATTACTCCCTCAGCAAAAACAATGGCTATTTTATTCTTTTTCAACTCTTTACCAGAGGGGACCTGCTGGTACTTTTTCATGCTTATCGTGGTCAGTTTATCATCTTCAGACTGCCCATTTTTTTCCTTGATGATTTTGAGTACTTCGTCTTCAAATAGGGCTCCGTCCATCAAGCCAGCTTCTGTAGCCTTATTTCCATCTGGCATAATCAGTTTAGTTGCTAATTCATCGATCTTCTCAGGGGTGAGAGAACGAGATTCAGCCACTTCCGCACGGAAAATTTCCCAGAAATCTCCTAGATATTCAGAAGTTTGTAGCTTGCTTTCCGGACTCATGTCCTTACGGAAATAAGGCTCAACGGCCGATTTGAAGGTTCCAACTTTGAAAATTTTGGGCTTTACTCCTGTTTTATCAAATAGTCCTTTATAAAACATAGGAACTGAAGAAAGTCCATTGAACTCCATCCCGCCGATATGTGGCATATAGACGCCATCCGAAACACTTGCCAGATAGTAAGTTGCTTCAGAATAAATTTCAGCATAAGCGTAAATAAACTTCCCGGAAGATTTAAAATCAACGAGAGCTTCGCGTATGGTTGAAAGACTTGCCCACCCAACAGAGTTGAAGGGATCAAGGGTCAGGTAAATACCATTGATGCGATCATCTTCTTTCGCTTTCTCAATATTCTGAACGATCTGAAACAATCCGATTTTGCTAGCCAATCCAGCTCCAGGTACGGGGAAGAGCTTTTGAAGATCAATATTCATTGGATCAGGACTGGCATTTTCAACCACCTGAGAACTCAAAGAAATCTTGAGCACGGAATTATTTTTTACAGGCACTACCTCCTGAGAGGATGCCAAAGAGGCAAACCATCCTATCGCTGCAATGAACATAACGGGAATGATAACTACCACACCTGTAACGATCGCTAATAGTGATGCCAAATAAGTCTTGGAAAAATTCATAAGGGTGTTTAATTCTATTCTGTGTGTATTAACGATCTATAAGTCGTTAATCTTTGAAATTTATTACACTCAGGCTGTAAATATAGCTAAATTGTACTGATTTTGAGGCTCAGGTAGTAGTCAGTTTTAGCCTGATAGAATAATAGACGAATGATTTTTCTGGGAGTTGGAACTAATTTGGGTGATAAAAAGAAGAATATCCTTAGAGCTTATGAGCTACTGGAGGAAAAAGGAGTGGAGATCTTAAGGAAATCTTCTATGTATCGTTCCGCTGCCTGGGGAATTCGAGATCAGGATAGTTTTCTCAATTCCGTTATAGAAGTTGCATACGAGCAAGGGGCTGAAAAGCTTTTAGATATTTGTCTGGCTGTAGAAGAAGAGATGGGAAGAAAACGTCTTATCAAATGGGGTCCTCGTCTTATTGATTTGGATATCATAGACTTCCATCGTGAACAATATAATTCAGAAAAACTGATCCTGCCTCATCCTTTTTATGCACAGCGGGCTTTTGTACTTGCACCTTTAGCTGAACTGGAAAAGGATTGGCAGGATAAGGAAAGTGGAAAGAGTATCCAGGACTTGCTCGCTCGAATTCCCAAAGAGGATATCTGCATACCATTAGGAGAAGATGAATAAGTTCTTCCATATCTTTCGGCTTCTGAGCCTGGATGTAGTCCTAGGAGCTTTATGTTCTGCTTATCTTGTAGTTCTTTTGCTAGGTGTCGAGATGCCAGGTGTATTTTGGATTGCTCTGCCAATCAGTGTTTGGGTAATTTATACAGCAGATCATTTACTAGATGCATACCGATTGAAGGATCAGGCCCATACTCCTCGACATTTATTCCACAATACATATTTTCGACAAATAGCTGTTGTATTCTTTTTGGCAGGAGTTTTATGCGTTTTCATTTTTCCTTTTCTTGTTCCTGTTTCCATGCTGTATTTCGCTGGTTTCATGGGTGCCTTTACCTTGATTCATTTTCTGCTGGTGAAATGGGTTGGAGAAAGAATTTCTCCCATTTTTTTGAAAGAATTGGGAGTGGCTTTGATCTACGCGGGAGGTGTCTGGGGAGCTCCATGGGTATTGGGAGGAATGGAATGGGAATACTCGGATTTTCTTTTCTTTTTTCAGTTCCTAATACTGGCCTTGATCAATTTGCTGACTTTTTCCATGTATGAGATGAAGACAGATCAAATGGATGGGCATACTTCCTTTGCCTTAGCCATTGGGAAAAAAGCCAGTAAACGATTGCTTTACTTTTTTGCTTTGCTGATATTTCTCATGGGGATACTGATTTTAGTAGGCAATAGCAGTCCTCTCTTTATACTAACAGAATGCATTTATCTTCTCATGCTATCAGTATTGATTTGGGTTTTTGCGGATGAAGAGCGCTTTGGTACGAAGGAAGCCTATCGTGCCTGGGCAGATGCAGTTTTCCTTTTTCCCGGGATTTCCTTTTTTTATGCGGCTTAACACTTTGCTATATGCTAAGTAAAAAAGATCAGCGTTTCGACAGCTTAGCATTTATTTATGATATTCTTGTAAGGCTTGTTTTTGGGAAAAGCCTGAAAAAGGCACAGACTCATTACCTTAATAAGCTGCCAGATCAGGGGAAACTCCTCATTCTCGGTGGAGGAACGGGTTGGATTGTAGAAGAAATAGGTAAAAGGAAGCCTGCACTTGAAATGGTCTATGTGGAGGCTTCTGAGAAAATGATAGCCCTGGCCAGAAAAAAGAGTAAGGCAGTTGTTATTGATTTTGTTCATGGAAATGAACAAATGATTCCCGAGAAAAACTCCTATGATGCGGTACTTACCCCTTTCTTTCTGGATTTATTTGCTCCAGTGAGGTTATTTGCCAGTATGTCTTTGATTGATCAGGCCTTACATGAAAATGGCAAATGGTTTTTTGTAGATTTTTATGTTCCTAAAGAAAAAGGATTGAAAAAGGTATATGCTAAAGGTCTGATTTTTGTTATGTATCGCTTTTTCAGAATTTTCTGTGGCATAAATGCACGTAAGCTTCCCGATTTCGATAGGGCTTTCGAAATGGCCAACTATGAGTTAAAGCATGAAGCAAGCTTTCATCTAGGCATGGTGGTCAGCCGAATTTATCAAAAGAAATGAGCTTAATATTGCTGTAGATCAGTTTCATTCATTGAGTTGATGGTCCAGCCAGCGAATGATGTTGAGCAGCAATTTGTAGTTATCCTTTGCATAAGGTGCATTCATCCCAACTTTTCTTTTCTGGGGGCCTGTTACTTGAGCTGAGAACATCGCTGCTTCTCCTGAAACGACCAATCTCCCTTTTCCATATTCCATATAAGCCAATTGATGATGGCCCTCAAGCGAAACTCTAGGGGTCCCTGGGTTGAATTTCCAGGCTGTATCAGGTTCCAGAGATTGAAAATCTGCACCTAAAGAAAGTATCGGATGGGCCTCATCTGGAATTTTAAACCCCTGACCCGTAAAGGAAAAAATTGAATCAATCTGCTCGGTTTCATTTCGACCATTGCTGAGTAGATTGGATGAAAGATTGTTCGAATTTCTGTCAAAAAGGCTTCCGCCCCTTCTTTCGGTTTCCAGGGCAAATCCATTTCTAAAGGTAAAACCAAAGGAAGCTGCCAATTCAGCACTTGCTCCGGGAAAAGGCATATGGTCAGCAATAAGAAACAGGGAACCACCGTCTTTCACCCAGCCGTTCAATATTTCAATTTCTCCTTTTGTAAATGCTGAGGGATTAGGAAGAATCCAGTCCTCAAGATCACTTTGATGCAATGCATTTGAAATCACAAGAATGTGACAATCTGACAATTTCTCTTTGCTAATATTTCCCTTTAGTGCCCCCATTTTGTAACCATCTGCTGCTACAACTTTTGCAAATGATTGATACCTCCCCTCCAGGGTATGGAAATTATTATGTCCTTCATCAATCAAAACCTGAGATCCTTTATTTTTAGGATAGGAAGGATGAGCAATAAGTGGAGAAAAATCTGGGTCTCCATTTTGTTGGGCAGAGAGATATAGTACCTTAAATAAAATCAGACAGCATACAATGAAGCGTGTAGTTTGCATAATTTTCAGCTTTCTGTCTGGGGCTTTTCCTTTTTGGGGAAAGTCTCATCCAATAATTTGTTGAAGGACTTGTATTGGAGTAACAATAAGATGAACCCTGCATTTACCAATACATCCGCTACATTGAATACGTAAAAATTGTAGTCATGGAAATAGTGGAGGTGGAGAAAATCAGTTACATAACCATTCATAGCCCGGTCCAAAATATTTCCATAGGCTCCTCCAAGGATAAGAAAGAAGGGGAGGAGTAAACTGAATTTCGTATGCCTGATCCTCCATACAAAATAAAAGCAAAGGAGAGTTGCTAAAATTGGAAGGGCAAATATAAGAGGCATGCGGATACTTTTATCGAGATCCTGCAGCATACCGAAAGCGATGGCGTGATTTTCAACGTAGGTGAAGTTGAAGAAATTGTCAATTACACTCACCGATTGACTTTTCAATTCTTCATTAACAATGTCTTTGGTTTTCAGGTCGATCGAACAACCCGCCATCATAAGAGAAGATAATAGAAGGAATTTGAGGGCCAGTTTTTTCATTCAAATATCATTTACCTTTTGTGCGTCCTTGTAGACTCCAACAATGGATAGATAGGTCGCTTTCAAAAAGGGATCCTTACACAAAGATAAACATTTGCTCTCGGAAATAAGAGGAAAAGAAAGACTAAGTCGGTCTTAATTCAACTCATCTTTCATGTCCTTTAAGGCATTAGCAATTTTATAAAAGCCTTCAAGTTGCGATTCTTTTTTTAGCAAGGTGGGAATGATACATGCCAATTCCTCATCTTGAATATACATGATCGCTCCGTGGGGGAGATTTTTTAGGGCATCATGGACACTGATCCTTGCATTTTCAGAAAGTACAAGGCTGCTAAAAACCAGGTCATTGGTATTTATTTTCAACCAATCACCCATGTCATGTTTGACTACCAGTAACTTATCCAGTGGAATGTAATTGTTAATTTCGGGATGTTGGGTATCCTCCTTTACAATCCGCAAACACTTTCGCATGGGATTGACCATAGGCAAGGAAAATTTTATGGCATTACCTTCTTCCTTATTTGCCTCGCTTTCTGGAATGCGAATACTTTGAATACTCAATTTATAATCACCTGCCCAGCCTCTGAGTTGAAATCTTTTCTCATTGATGAAGCTGCCCCGCATGCCAAAATTATCAGAAAGCATCTGATGGATTTTTTCTTTTATGTGGTATTTTCGAATAAAAATGGCAGCAATTGTTAGTCCAATGACTATAACGGCAGCAATAGCGACGAAGGTGATGATTTGGGACATTTTGATTTGATTATCAACAATATACCTAAAAGCAAAGAAAAAAATCTATGCCAAACAAGACTATTTACGCAATTCCGGGCCTTGGCGTTGACGAAAGAATCTTTTATGGGCTCGATTTAGAAGCTAATATGGTTTACCTGAATTGGATCAAGCCTCGACCCAAAGACTCTGCCAGTAGTTATGCGCGACGTCTGGCTGAGAAAATTGAGCATGAGGAAGATTGTATTCTTCTAGGCTTATCTTTTGGCGGGGTAATGGCTCAGGAAATTGCTCGGATAAGACCTGTTAAGCAATTGATTTTACTTTCGACCATGAAATCCTCAGAAGAAAAGCCCTTTCAAATGGAGTTTATGAGACATGTTCCTCTGTATTATCTAAGTAAGGGAAATTGGCGTGTGGAATTTTTTGCAAAATTCGCTCCTTTAATGGGAATAGAGGATAAAGCAGATATAGCTCTCATCAAAGATATGTTTCTTCAATTTGATGATGAATATAGAATGTGGGCGATAAAAACGATCTGCGAATGGGATGGTAAGGCGCCGGAAATACCATTTATCCATATTCATGGAAATAAGGATAAAATCTTTCCCATACGAAATATAAATGATCCGGTAATTGTGAAAGGAGGCAATCACTATATGGTGAAACAGAGAGCAAAAGAGATCAGCGAGTTAATAAATCGTTGGTTAGACCCGATCTAAATAAAAAGAATTTGTAACCTATTTGTCAAAAATTCGGTTTAACATAATAAATCCAAACCAACACTATGAAAACACAAAATAATCACCTAAAATTTTGAGTTGTTTCGCTTACTAATTTTCAGCGTCTACAAGCGAATTTACCCTAGAACTCAAAAAATACAATCACTGCTTTTCCCAAAATAGCTACGACACAACCATTGTCTTATTGATTCCTTTTTGGTTTCAAGAGGACATCGCCCTATTCCATATTTGATTTATGTAGAAGTGATAGCGCACATTATTACCCATTTTATTGTACACAACCCAACCAAATACTGTATGAAAGCTAGACATGTTAAAGAAACCCCACAGAAACTAATTGTAATCGCTACGATTTTATTTGGACTTATCCTTCAAGGATGTAATCCTATTTTCTTCGGAAACCAAAGAATCCCGGAAAGCTTCAGCTACGAAGTTCAAAAAGGCGATAACCTCTATATTATTGCACGAAAGCACCTGGAAGGTAGAGCCGGTTATGTTTCAGTAACAGATTATGCTGAAGCTATTATGGACTATAATGAAATGGACTCTCGTGTGGTGTATGTCGGTGAGATTATTCGTATACCGAATCTTGACTCTCCCTCTTATTCCCCTAATAGCTGGATCAATTCTGGTCCTGGAAGAAAAGCTAAGATCAATTGGTCCAAGAAGAATAAAAAATCTTGGAAAAAGGAAATGAGACTTGGGTCTCTGAATAAAAAAGATAGAAAGTACGGAAATGACTCCGGATATTCTGAAAATGGAGATGGCGATTATACACGTATTTCCTCAGATGATCCCTTTTATAGTAGAAATAATACGTCTTCATTTGGTCAGAGTCGTTATCCTGAAGCAAGGTATAGAAAGGACAAAAGATTTGAAGATCATCCTACGGAGGATGAAATATTTTATGGACTAGATGAGGAGACTCAGGATGCCATTGTTAGTCTGGATATGAGAATCGGAGAATACAAGGAGCAGCAATTAAAAGCAAGAAGACAGCTTCAAGCTCGCATGAATAGGGCTGAATATGCAGCTCAAGAGGGAATAAGTCGTGGAGGAAATGATTCTGGTGTTAATTTTCATATGAAAAAAAGACAGGAGCCCATGCGCGTAGTTCGCTGGTATCGGGTTAAAGGAAAGGATACACTTGAGTCTATTGCCCGAAAATTCAATAATACTCCAGCTGAGCTTTATGACCTAAATGATCTTGATTCCCGTTTCCTTAGAAGAGGAAAAGTTGTGAAAGTATTGATTTGGGAATAGAGAAGTAAATCTCCAAATACAATAACTGGTTTTTACAAACGGTAAAAGCCAGTTGTTGTATTTTCCCCTTTGGGAAAATTCGAAGCAATTAACTAACTTCGTCTTACTCCTAATAAAAAGCAGACAAGTCATCACAAATCTTGTTCTGATGCGCCCTGTTATATTTTTTGCATTTGCCAATGATGAATCTGCCTTTTTAAATCTTCTAAAGGAAGAAAGCAGAAGTTTAGATAGAATATTGAAGCCTCTTCACCAAAAAGGGGCAATAGAACTGAATGTAAAAGAAAATGCTAGCACAGAAGATCTTATCTTTCAACTAGATAGCTTTCGTGAACAGCCTTTATACATCTTCCACTATGCTGGACATGCAGATAAGGATCACTTATTCTTAGACGATGGAAAAGCTGGCTCTGAAGGGATTGCGACTTTGCTTAGTTCACGGAAAGAGGAATTGAAATTAGTATTCCTCAACGGCTGCTCTACTAGAAAGCAAGTGGAAAAATTACTGTCACTGGGTATTAAGGCTGTTATTGCTACTTCACAAAGCATACAAGATGACAAAGCAGTTCGCTTCGCAAAAACCTTCTATTATGCCTTGTCTCAGAGTAATTCCCTTGCGCAGTCATTTAAAAGAGCTGAAGCATTATTGAAGTCAAAGTATAAAGAGGAAGCTGGAATTTTCAGGAAGATAGATTTAAGCTATTTAAAAGGAGAAAAAGAACAAGACCAGGTTCCATGGGGTTTATATGTTCATCCAGACCATGAAGAAGTGCTAAGGTGGAAATTGCCTCATTTTGCACCTAAATCAATAGGTTTTCAAGAAGGAGGGACAGTCAGGGGACCTAATTCGCAATTTGGCCAGATTTTGGAGAGTATGAAAAAGTACGATCCCTCAATCAATGCGGATTTGCATGAACTGGATCCTACCGATTACCTCAATACCATAATAGAGAAGCTTCCTTACCCTATAGCTGTACAATTTCAGAAACTGGTTTCAAGTGATCTTAAGAAGCTAAGCAGGGAAAGGCTTCTTCAAATTTCGAGTACCTACCTGATTTGTTCCAAACTGGTGTATTTTTTTCTCTTATCTCAATTGTGGGAGCAGAAACACAATCAATACATCGAATCTAGGATCGAATTAAGTGATTGGCACAAGAGTTCCTTAAAGGATACCTTAAGTTTCAATTATACAGAAGAAGCTATTTCTGTATTCTATGAGATGCAGAACAAAGGCGTGGATGTTTTCCTAAGAGAATACAAAGACTTTCACGAACTCTTTGTCAAGGATGATTTCAAGAAAGCCTGCCAATACTTGGAGAATTTAAAATTTGATCTTTTCAGGTTGAAAGATGAAATCCTTTATCCGGAGGAATGTCAAAAAGCTGAAAAAGCCCTTAGTGATTATTTGAGTGCTGTCGGTTTTCTGGTTAATTATGACCTCTATGGTATACGGGATGTGTTTTTGCATAAACCTCGCTATGAAAGTGAAGTGTACAAGCATAAGTATGCACTGCTAAAACTTACCTTGAAGGATAGTATTTCTGTAAAAGATAAACCGCTCGATTCTTCTTTCCCCACTGATAATAATTCTGTCATTTTGTTGAGGAAAGGGCAGGCTGATCTGGATGATTACCTCAGCCTTTCTCCATTCGTGATTGATAAAAATGCTTTCTCTGCCAAAAGTGATTCGGAGATATTTTTCCTTTCGTCAAAGCTTGATGAACAAGTAATTTTTCATCGGGTTAAGAGTAGCTTTTTTAAGGTAATTGAAGATGAGGATGATCAGATATACACCAATACAAAAGATACGGAAGACAATGAAGACTATTTCCATTTGGTACAACGACAGGTGGATACCTTCCAGGCGGATTTTAATTTGATTTAATATGAGCCAGATTCAAAGTCCATTTAAATTTCTGGATGCCTACACTAAAGAGGATAAAAAGGTTTTCTTTGGTAGGGATAGAGAAATCAGCCAGCTCTATCAGTTGGTTCTTTCTTCCCCTTTGGTACTAGTTTATGGCTTATCAGGTATCGGTAAAACTAGCCTTATCAATTGTGGGTTGGAAAATAAATTCGAACCCTCTGATTGGTTACCGCTATTTATTAGAAAAGACGATGATATTATAGAGAGTATAAATGAACAAATTCAACTGAATTCTTTATCCCTCATCCCTAACCTCAGCATTAATGAAGAAGGAGATGAGGTGCCTTTTCCTGTCATTGATAAATTGAGAATCCTTTATAAGGATCATTTCAAACCCATATACCTCATATTTGATCAGTTTGAGGAGGTTTTTATTCTTGGGAAAGAGCAAGAAAGACTTGAATTCTTCCAATTACTGAAGGAGCTGCTTGAGTCGGACCTGCAAGGTCGGGTGATAATTAGTATGCGTGAAGAATACATTGCCAGGCTTTCCCCTTATGAAGAATTGGTGCCTGCCTTATTTGAAAATCGAATGCGGGTCGAGGCAATGAGCCGGGAACAGATAAAAGAGGTGATTGAGAAAAGTTGTAAAGAATATGAAATAGAAATACAGAATTCTAATCAAACCGTAAAAGAAATCATAACGAATTTGTCCCCCTCTGGAGAGCTTATCGAATTAAGTTATCTTCAAATTTATTTAGATAGGCTGTACAAAGAATCCGTAGAGATAAAGGGACAACCTCTAATTGATTTGCCTTTGCTAGAGAGTGTAGGGGACTTAAAGCGAATTTTGTCAGACTTCTTAAATTCACAATTATCAAGACTAGAAAGTAAGTTGGAGGACTTTGGTGTCCATGATAAAGGAGTCCCTCAGGAAATTCTATTTGAATTGATTACCGAGGATAAGACCAAGCGTAGGGTTGAAACGGATTGGGTTATCAATAGAATTACGGACGCATATTCAGTATCAAAGGAGAATATTGAATTCTGCATTGAAGAGTTGAAAAAAGCCAGGATTATCAAAGAGGTATCGTAAAATGAAGAAAATTGAATTAGCTCATGATATTCTGGCCGAAGAAGTTTTTAATAACTCTTCAGGGTTACAAAGAATGCGTAGAAAGGTCGAGAGTAGAATCTCAAAAAAGTTTTCTGATTTTCGAGACAATGAAATTCTGGTTTCTAAAGGAGAACTCCATAATCTGATTCTTCCTTATTTGGGAATCGTAAATATTTCTTCAGAGGAACGTTCCTTTGTCTTGGAAATGGAACGAATGCATGCCAATAAAGATGCTGCGAAAAAGAAAAAGTATCGAAATAGAATATTTGGACTTATTGTTATCACAATATTTTTTATCATTCTGTCTATCTTCTCCCTGGTTCAAATGACTAAGGCTGAAACAGAGCTGCAACAAAAGAAAGCAATTCTTTATGCTTATTCTAGCGTTACTGCTTTAGAAGAAGGATACCCTTCCTTTGCTTTTCATTTAGCAGAAAGGGCATTAAGTTTTAATGAACTTCCAGAAGAGTATGCCAGCCAAATCTCTAGAGAAGTTATTGATAAAGTTTATCAACAACCTTTGATTAAAGATATCTCTTTTGATGACAAAATAATTACATTCAAATTTTTTAATAGCTCTGATAATTTTATTACCTGCAGTGAAGATGGCTTCCTTAGATTGTGGAGTCCTAATGGCAGATTAAAGAATGAGTTTGAATTGGATGGGAATGTCGAAAATCTGGAAATTCTACAAAATGATAAACACATAAGTATTCTAAGTAGGGATAGAAAACTTTCATTTTATGCTCTAGAAAATGGGGACTTAATAAAAGTGAAAGATTACACAAATGTAGTTTCCTGTAAATTTTATGGGAATAACTACGGATTAGTGGCAAAAGAAAATGGTAAGGTTCTAATACTTGAAACTCAAAAAATGGAGGTATTAAGTTCCTTTCATATCGGTACTTATGCTGCAAAAACAGGTTTATTGATAATAAATGGTTTGAAACCTTATGTACTGGCAAAAAAAGAAGATCAGCAGATATATCTTTTAAATTTTGATGGAGAGCTATTTTTTGAAGAAGCTTTTTTTGATGTTTCACCCATTAGAAGGGAGGATGAAATCGAAAGTTTCAGCATCTCTCAGAATGGTGAGTTAATCATTTTTAATACAACAAAAGGTGATTTTATCTTAGATAATTTGGGTGATATTCTCAAGATTAATGGAACTGATTTTTTTTCCATAAATCAAATGGACCATTCAAGATCTTATTTTGGCCCTCATGGGCTAGAAGTTCAATAGATATAACTTGCTCGAATCACGTAATCTTGTAAGAACTTCTAGC
>JBCBRM010000067.1:0-41806 GCA_039819665.1 Bacteroidota bacterium | reverse complement strand
TTGCACTCATTTCAAAGGCTTCATCCCCGATGCAATCTTCGCCAAAATGAATAGGAGCATCCACGTATTTCTGTAAAGTAGAAATCGCATGCCTTAAGCTAAATTTATCTTCAGGACCGGACTTGGGTCTGCCGAGGTGAGACATCAAAACAGCCGATCCTCCATTTTCCAGGATATGTTTGATCGTAGGAACCGCCTCACGAATCCGGCGATCATCCGTTACGTTTAAGTCGCCATCGAGGGGCACATTGAAATCAACCCTGATCAGGGCTCTGCGGTCTTTACAGTTTGCTTCGTTAATGTATTTCATAAATCTTGAAATAAGCGTGAATCGAGGGGCGAATAGATTCAAATATGGAAATTGGGCCGCTAGTTAAAGGCGGCACATTGAATTTCTCTTTTCAGAGGCGAAAATAAGCAAAAATCCCTGTCCTGCAAGTTTGGCAACTAACGCAAGAATTTTAGCCTATTCTTATGAAAAATTGATGAATAAGGCCCCAAATGTTTATTTCTGCCGAAATATCCTGTCTGTTGTTGCGATTTTTCCATGAAAGTTATGTCCGCAAAATGCCTATGTAATTCTGTTTCAGAGACATAGATTTGTATAGTGAATGATGGATTTATGAGGCGTTATAGAATCTTAATAGTTGCGCATAGTAAGTAGTAGTAGTTTCTTATCCGTTTTAAGGGAATCTTTACCAAGGTTCCCTTTTTTCTTTTGGACTAAATTTTGTTCTTTCTATTTCCGATGAAAAGAAAGAATCACATTTTCTACCTCCTCCCATTTCTCCTGCTGGGGCTGCAAAGCTGTAAACCTGAAGTCCAAGGGCAAACGCAAGCGCCTCCACCCGGCATTGATTTTCAGAAACAACTGGATTTGCTTATCAAGGATCCCATTCTTCTCGAAGAGTTTGAGATCGATGAACATGGCATTCGTTTTCTCTCGACGGAAGAGGGATTGGCGATGTGGCAGATTTATCCCGAAGAATATGAGCTTACCCGAAATTTGCTCAAGGCCAAGGATAGCGAGGAGATGTTGGAGTTATTGGATGAAAAGGGTAGTCAGAAATGGGGAGAGTATTTGGTGAAAGGATTTTCGGGCGAAAGCAAGTCCGCTACCTTCCATTACCAGGACAGCAGCGATCTTCCACTCAAAGGCTTGAAAGTAGCCCTCGATCCCGGACATATGGCGGGCAATATGCAAATCGCCGAATTGGAAGGGAAGTACGTAAAAATGGCAGCCAGTCCTCGATCTGATGATGAAGCCATTTCTTTCTTTGAAGCTAATCTCAACCTAGGTACAGCTCATGTCATTCGGCAAGAGTTGGAGAAATTGGGGGTGGAAGTATTCATGACGAGAACAGAAGCTGGCTTGAGTACGCAGGGCTATGAGTATTGGGATTGGAAGGAGGAAAAATGGGACAGTACCCTCAAGGCGAGTTTGAAGGAAGGAATAATCACGGAAGAACAGGAAGCTTACTATCGAAAACGAGCGCCCGAGGATAAGATCTTCAATCACTTTTTCGTCAGACAAGATCTCAACAATCGCGCGAAGATCATCAACAACTACCAACCGGACCTCACCCTAATTATCCATTACAATGTCGATGCCCCTAATTGGCTCAATCGAAATGAGGAAGGGGAGTTTATACCTACGGAAGAAAATTATGCCATGGCTTTTGTGCCGGGTTCCTTTATGAAGGGAGAATTAAGCAAAGGCGTGGATCGGGTAGATTTTTTGCGTTTGTTGCTGAGTCCGAAAGATCTGGAGGCTTCTGTGAATCTTTCTGATCTCTTTTTGCGGCATTCGCTCTTTCTTACGGAAGTTCCTCTGGTAGAGGAAAGCAGAGACTTGAGTTATTTGAAAAATGCCTGCATCCTTGCGGATAAGAAAGGCGTCTATGCCCGGAACCTGAGTTTGAGTCGGATGATTAAAGGGCCACTTGTGTATGGGGAAAGTTTGTGTCAGGACAATGCCGCTGAGAGCCTGATGTTTAATCAAAAGGATTTTGAGATTGAGGGGATCGTGGTTTCTTCTCGCGTGCGGCAGATTGCGCAGGCCTATATCAATGCGACGATAGAGTATGCGAAGGGGCTTTGACCTCTTTTGACTGACCCCTTCGCGCGATCGCCATTCCCCTTAAAATGGGAATGTGCCCGCAGGCCGGATGGTTATATGATGCGTTGAAGGGTTCTGAAAAGCAACACACAAAGCGTGTCATCCCGAGCCCCGTAGAGGGACCTCAATCTCCTCGCCACCCTTTTGTCACTATCTCAAGGGAAGTATGGAAAGGCGGTGGGGAAAACCTTAGGCCCTTCACAAGCTCAGGGTGACACATTGCCTGATATCTTTCCTCGCACTTCCAAGCTTCGAGATGACCTGTGGTCTGGATGGTGGGTCTTTTCCTTCTCGAGGGAAACGGGCATGCAGCGGAAGTGTCCCCCGAAAGCTACGAACAACTCGTGTCATCCCGACCCCCGCGGAGGGACCTCATTCTCCACGCCACCTTTTTCCCACTATCTCAAGAGAAGTATAGAAAGGAGGTGGAGTATGCCTTAGGCACTTCGCAAGCTCAGTGTGACACACGGTCTTACTCGATCTCTTTTCGGGTACTTTCCCCCAACTCCACACCCCCATTTCCCGGATTGGTAATCATTGAAAAAGGTTATATATTACATATCGCAAAGCTTTGAAGAAGCTATTTCTACTACTTAATAATTACCGCACGTGAATCTCCTTTCGGAAAAACTGATTCCCATATTAGTATTCTCTCCGCTAATTGGTTCTATTATCATTGCATTTCTAAAACCCGGCCAAAAAGAGCTATCAAAAACGATCGCACTTTGGGTTTCAATGGTACCTTTTGTTTTGAGTTTAGTTGTCCTGTATGAATTTTTTGGCAGGATGTCTAGCGGAGCCTTATACAGCGACCCGGAAGGATTTGCATTCTACTTCAACATGGACTGGGTCACGGCGGGTAATTTTGACATTAACTTTACGATGGCAGTGGATGGGATATCGATCTATCTCATCATGCTGACGACTTTAATATTTCCCTTATCCATCTACTTTTCCTGGGGCATTGATAAAAGTCCCCGTGCCTATTATTTCCTGCTCTTATTGCTGGAAGTAGGGGTTTTGGGCTTCTTTGTATCCCTGGATATGCTCCTTTTCTACATCTTTTTCGAGATGGTACTGATTCCGATGTACTTCCTGATTGGGATTTGGGGGGGGAAGGACAGGGTGTATGCCTCGCTAAAGTTTTTCCTCTATACCCTCGTAGGTTCCCTGCTCATGCTGGTGGCCATCATTTACCTGGGGGCAAATATCGACTTTAACAATCCGGAACTTCTCGCTGCTAATCCTGAAATGGCCAATGTCTATTTCACCACGGATTACAATGTGATGGTTAAGTATGCGGATATTACTGCTTCGGCCGAAACCTGGCTCTTCCTCGCATTTGCCTTGAGTTTCGCCATCAAAGTTCCGCTCTTCCCGCTACATACCTGGCTGCCCGATGCTCACGTTCAGGCGCCTACTGCTGGTTCGGTAATTCTGGCAGGGGTACTCTTGAAAATGGGCTCCTATGGATTGGTAAGATTCTGTCTGCCGCTCTTCCCGGTTGCCTCGGTGGAGTTTGCGCCTTATATGGCCATACTCGGGGTAGTTGGGATTATCTACGGAGCGATGGCGGCTATGGTGCAAAAGGACATCAAAAAGCTGGTGGCCTATTCATCGGTCTCTCACATGGGCTTTATCGTATTGGGTACTTTCGCCTTTACGGAAGAAGCCCTGAGTGGAGCAGTCATCCAAATGGTCAGCCATGGTATCGCGACTGGTGGACTCTTCCTCCTCGTGGGTATGATCTACGACCGTCGTCATACGCGTGAGATTGCCGACTACCAGGGAATCGCCAAGCAGATGCCTCGCTATACCTTCATCTTCCTGATCACGGTTATGGCGTCTGTAGGGCTTCCAGGCTTGAATGGCTTTGTGGGGGAATTTATGATTCTGCTTGGTTCCTTCGATTCTGAAATTATTTCCAACGTATTCCCGATTCTGGGTGCTACCGGTGTAGTAATTGCCGCGGTTTATCTGCTTTGGATGTTCCGTCGTGTGATGTTTGGTACGCTGGATAAGGAAGAGAACATGAAGCTGGTGGATCTTACTGGACGCGAAGTATTCGTGATGATGCCATTGGTTGTTTTGATGATCACGATGGGATTGTATGCCAAGCCCTGGTTGGATCACATTGCACCTAGCTCTCGCATCATTGTTGAGCAGGTTCGCGAAGCCAATAACCTTCCTTTGACTCCGGATGGAGACAAGACTACGGTTCATGAATTGACCAAGGAAGATTTGATCGCTAAGGAGTAATTAGAAATCCTCTTTTTTGATTTCGTATAGGACGCAGATTTTTATCTCGCTGTCGTCTGGGATTTTGGGATGCCCAAATTCTGCGATCTTCTGCATGCCTATTTTTTGCATGACACGTTCTGAGGGGATGTTTTGCATAGGAGTTACAGAATAAATGGCATCCAGTCCGAGTTCGTCGAAAGCATATTGTAAGCAGGCTTTTGCTGCTTCTGGTGCAAATCCTTTTCCCCAGCAAGCTCTTTTCAGCCTCCACCCAATGTCTACAAAGGGGCGTACAGGGGCTTCATAATCCTGAAAGTGCAAGCCGACAAAACCCAGAAATTCTCCCGTCGATTTTTCATCAGCTGCAAAATAGGTATAGCCTCTTTCCTCTAATTGCTTTTGCAAACGTTTCATCATGATTCCAGTCTCCTCTTTTGTGAGCGACTTATTGAAATATTTCATGACTTCGGGATCGGCATTGATGGCTGCAAACTCATCGAGATCCGAATCTTTCCAGGCTCTTAAGCCAACTCTTTCTGATGTAAGGAGGTACTTCATGGATAGGGGCTGGTAATAGATGAATTGTCTTAGTATTGCGCAGCGAAATTAAAGAAAATTACGACTCTAAGAGTGACAAAAAGCAATTGAATTGGCATTCAGGCTTTGTGTCATATACAAGAGATTATATGTATCTTTGTATTTAGCTTTACTAATTAACCGTAGCCTAAAAATTGACCATGAGAGTTTTAGCCTGCCTCTACCTTTTTTTATCCCTTTTGATCCTATCTCCGCTGAACATCCAGGCCCAACATTCGGTGGCCCGTAAGTGGAATGAAGTCCTGCTGGAGGCTATTAGAAATGACTTTGCCCGTCCTACGGTACATGCTCGAAATCTGTTTCATTCATCTGTAGCTATGTACGATGCCTGGGCAGTTTTTGAGGATGGAGCTGAAACCTATTTTTTGGGAAAAAACCTTCATAGTTTTCCCCTGGAATTTGAGGATTTTCCTTATACCGGAGACATACAGGAAGCACGGGAAACGGCTATCAGTTTTGCGATGGCGAGGATCATTAAATACCGCTTCCAGAATTCTCCGGGAGCAGTAGAAACAACTAATCGGGTAGACTCTCTTATGGCGGCTTTAGGCTATGATGTCAATGATATATCGGTGGCCTATCAGACGGGCAATCCCGTAGCTCTGGGAAATTACATCGGCCAGGGCCTGATCAACTATGGAAAAACAGATGGTAGCAATGAAGAAGAGGATTATAGAAATGAATATTATGTTCCTTTAAATTTCCCCATGGATCCCAATGATCAGGGGAATCCCTATATAACCGATCCCAATCGTTGGCAGCCCCTGACCTTTCAGATATTCATAGACCAGTCCGGTAATCCCATTCCTGGTGATGTGCCTCCTTTTCTAAGTCCGGAATGGGGCAAAGTATTACCTTTTGCCTTGAATCGTTCAGACCTGACGATTTATGAGAAGTTCGGGACCGACTTTTATGTCTACCACGATCCCGGACCTCCACCCTTTTTGCCAACCGAAAGAAATAATAATGATTATACTGATTATCAGTGGGGATTTGAGATTGTAGCCCTTTGGTCTTCTCATCTTGATCCCAGCGATGGCGTTATGTGGGACATTTCTCCTGGAGCATTGGGAAATACCAATATTGATGAGTTTCCCCAGACCATAGCCGATCTCCCCAATTTCTACAAAGAAATAGAGGGAGGTGACATAGGTACAGGGCATGCGCTCAATCCTGCTACTGGTCAGCCTTATGAACCTCAGATAGTTCCGCGTGGAGATTATGCTCGAGTACTGGCTGAATTCTGGGCAGATGGTCCGGATTCTGAGACCCCGCCCGGCCACTGGTTCACGATTTTGAATTATGTGTCGGATCATCCGGATTTGGTGAAGAGGTTTGAAGGTCAAGGTGATATACTGGATGATTTAGAATGGGATGTAAAGACTTATCTGACGTTGGGAGGAGCGATGCATGATGCCGCTATTTCTGCTTGGGGAATCAAAGGCTATTATGATTATGTAAGACCTGTTTCTGCTTTACGCTTGATGATCGCAAGGGGCCAGGCTTCAGATCCCAATGATGAAAATTATGACCCCAATGGCATTGAACTTACGCCTGGTTTAGTTGAATTGGTGAGAGCTGGTGATCCGCTGGAGGGTATCCAACAACAAAACATTGGCAAAATAAAAATAAAGGCCTGGAGAGGACCTGATTTTATATTGGATCCTGATACCTCCACAGCAGGAGTAGGATGGATTTTGGGCGAAAATTGGTGGCCCTACCAAAGGCCCAGTTTTGTTACCCCAAACTTTGCGGGCTATGTGTCCGGGCATTCGACTTATTCACGAGCGGCCTCTGAGGTATTGACCATGTTTACGGGCGATCCTTTCTTTCCGGGTGGTGTAGGAGAATTTGTAGCGAAGAAGGACGAATTCCTGGTTTTTGAAGACGGCCCCAGCCAGGACATCATTTTGCAATGGGCGACCTATAGAGATGCTTCGGATCAAACCAGTCTCTCCCGTATTTGGGGAGGCATTCACCCACCCGCAGATGATATACCCGGAAGGTTGATTGGGGAAAAGGTGGGCCTTGATGCTTTTACTAAAGCGAAGAATCTTTTCCAGGGTGTAGAAAACCCTGCCCTAGACAATCCAGATCAATATGCCTATCCCAATCCGGTCAAAAGTGGAAGCTATTTATATGTGGCCATTGATCAGGAAGCTCCTGAAATTGAAGCAGAACTGGTTTCATTAGATGGGCGCAGAGTCTTGTACCAAAATCTGCCTGTTGCTGGAGACTTTGTATACCTCGAACTTGATTTAGCACGAGTTGCCCCCGGACTTTATTTTCTGAATTTGAAAGGAGAAGGAATTGATAAAACTGAGAAAATTCAGGTCTATTGACCTGAATTTCTCAAATTTTCTATATCTCTTTTAAAACGCTCAGTCAGCCCTTTGGTAAAGCTGTCCATGACCGTTTTTTCAGATTTCTCTACACCTGCTGATGCTTCAGCCATTTTTTCCATGACATCCAACATGGCCTGATATTCGGGATCAGGTCCATAATCCTGGCAAAAGAGAATCACCTTTTTGTAAAGGTCCTCTATATCACTATCCTGCTTGCGTTCATATTCAAAGGACCATTTGATTTCCTTGCCCCAGGGATGATCGGCAAGCATCTTTTCCAGGGTTTCAACTTCTTCCGCCTGAATCACTCCATCGGCCATTGCCAATACATACAGCAATTCACCGAATACATCGTATAATTTTACTTTACTACCCATAAATGAGGGGGATAAATTTCTACTAAAAAAGGAATATTCTACTTAGCGACCAAAAGAATCGTAGTACTCCTCTGCATGTTCTTCGTATCGCTTGATCAATTCGATATTCTCTTTTTCGACATCTGTAAGCAGGTCGCGGATATCCGTAGAAACGGGGATATACCATTCTACGTGGTTGTCAAATACATATCTTACCCGGCGGTTTTTAAAAGAGTACCCATGGCGTGCATAAACAGTATTTCTGATAAATTCCAGATCAGCTTTGTAAAGGTTTTCTACATCCTCTTTTTTTAGTACTGCTTTGGACGCATTGATTTCTGTGACGGAGCTGGTTAGGGTCTCTGCTTCATCCCCACTCCAGGTATCGTATAGTCCATCATAGGTAACGGACACGGGAAGGTTCAATTCGGGATCATAATCATATTGTCTTTTCTTCAAGTTGTACTTTCTCTCGGAAACAGCAAGTTTGGTATCATTGGCGGTCCATGTACCATTGATCGAAGCTTCTGTTCCCAGAATGATTGAAAATTTAAAGGAACCATCATAGCGATCGTCACCAGGCTCTTTTGCCTCCACCATATAGTTGGTATCGCCGACTTTTTTTACACTGCCCTCAAAAGGACGAATATTTCCCGCAACCACACTATGTCCGTAGACTATTTCGTCTTCTATACGATTGATAGAGATGTTGATCAGGTTGCTATAGGAAGGTGCATTGCCTGCTCCATATTTAGAGGCTTCAAAAGCTCCAACATACATGCCAAGGGGATTATGATCCATAGTAGGAGGAGTTTCAGGGGAAGGAGGAGTCGGAGCTGCAATTTCTTCCTTAGGAGCTTGTTCTTTGGTCTCTGTGGTCTGTGTGTTTTGCTGTTCTCCTCCACATGAGAATAGAAAAAGTAGGAGAATAGGAAAGATGAATCGTTTCATTTTTTTAATCGGTAAATAATGTATTCTGCAATCAATAGGTTGAGTACCCATCCCAGCCAGGCTACGATCATGTAAGCGTCCATAGGTCTGGGGTGAAAAAGGGCAACGATGATATATTTCCAGGCCCTGAGGGTAATTGCGCTCATCGTCAATGCAAAACTTCGAATCATCCAGAATCGATGGGCCTGAAAGTTTTTTTGTTTGATTTCCCAAATAGCTTTCCCAGTTGTCCATATCCACAGTAAAGCTAAAAGGCAAAAGGCGATTTGGGACGGAAGGCCCCCATTCGCATAAATACCTATAATAAAACCGGAAGGAGCAGCCAGAAAAAGTATACTTACTGCATACAACCAACCTCCAGAACGATGCAAGGAAGGAAGCTTTTTTCTGACGAAAGGCGAAAATTGGGTAAAGCCTGCCAACAAACAGAAAAAGGAAGTATAGACGTGGGTAAAGAAAGCCAGTTTGTAATGCTCCAGTCCTATATAATCCTGTTTGATTCGGAGAAAGGCTACATCTGTATCAAAAGGAATGTATTGGAGACTAATGTCCAGCATCAAGTAACAAAAGTAGGCGTAAGCCAGCAGGATTACGCCGGACCATAAGAGCGAAGGATTTCTCAGGAACTTTTGTGTGAGTGCGGACATGCGTTAGGGAAAATTATTTCATTTCCAGTGTAGCGAGGATTTTTCTTTCAATAAATTCAAAAGAATTTTTATCAAATACTTTGCGGGTGAAATAGGTTACCTGAACCTTTTTCCCAATGAGGTCTTTTTTGAATCTCAATAAACCAAAACCGGTGAATTCGTCTATACAATAAAATTCTTCTCCTCCACTAAGTCGGAGAACCATAATATCACTGCCGGCAAGTTTTTCGACTTTGCCCTCATAGCTACGAGTGTTTTTGCGACTAAGCTCTCCTTTTCGTTCTTCCAAAGCTTCATCAGCCAGGCTCGCTTCTCCCTCTTTTGCCTGAAAAAGGAGTTCGACAAATTTTTCACATTTCAGGGCAAGTACTCCACCAAGCTGCTCCCCGAATTCTCTAAATCCATCAGGAGAACTCAGGTCGATTCCCATCTCTTTTTCGATTTCTTTGGTACGGCCAGAGGTTATATTGAGCATGCAAAGACCCAGTTCCATTTTTACAGTTTCGGCATCTACATCCGGGCTCACTTCTTCCGTAACGCAGGTACAAAGTTCATCAACCAATTGATCTTGAAGGTCTTGTGAATTCAGTTGTGTGAACCATCCACTTAGGATTAGACAGGTGATAGCTAGCTTTTTCATATAAATTTGTGTTTTCTTCTTATGCGGTTAAAAATCCCACATTTCGGGCAAAAAACAAAATGCAGGCCTCTTTCTGAGAAACCTGCATTGTATAAAAACTTGTTAGGATAATTCGTCGGGGGAAATGCCGAACAAGGAATAAGGAATGGAGAAATGAGAGTAGAAGTGTTCTTGTGCTTCCGTGTTCTTTGTTTGGGCAAAAGACAGTCCATAGGCTCAACACCCATACGCCAACACTCCAACACGTTTTTTGGGAAATGTGGCTAGCGCGAAAGGGTTTTCGGAAAAGCAAGTAGAATTACGACTTTCCCTTTCCCTTCTCCAATCGCTATTCTGTGTTCTGACTTCCTTTACCCTCTTCTAATCACAATACTTGCGCATTCGCTCATGCGGGCAATATTGAAATCAAGGGTCATTCTTTTGTGGTTGATGGCGTCGATGATGGTGCCGATTAAACAGAATCCTCCTGTAAGCAGGTAGGCAATGCCCATTCCGATTTGATTCATCAGAAAGCGATTGATACCTGCAAGTCCGATAAAACCGAGGAGCGTAGTTAATAAGATGGTTTGGGTGCTTTGTCGCTTGGTGCGGTACATGGCGGCAAACATCTGGAGCTGTTTTTCATCAAACCCTTCAGTAGCATTTTCCAAATGGTGCAATTCTTCTGGATCTGCATCGGGGAAGAACATGATTAGGTCTTGGCTCATAGCGTCTTTTTTATCTTGATTAATGTGTGAACAATGTGAACAATCAGTATGATGAATACGGGAATTCCGAATATATGCTCTTCGAAAGAAGCACTTAAATCTCCTCTAAAAATATAAGAGATCGAATGCCCAATCCCACATCCCCAACAATTTTCCCATCCCAGGTTTTTAAACACACATAAAGACATGTGTTCTTCTTCTGGATTGGAAAATGCCAGACAACTGAGGCCTGCAATCCAAAATGCAGGTTCGAAAAATTTCCAGAATAGTTTTCGATTCATCACCTTAAAGACAGGAGTGCAGGGGAGAAAGTTGGAATATAAAAAGCCAGGCTCAGGAAATATTTTATTCCCTGACCTGGCCTTCATTAATGCATATGTGCTAATTCCTAGCTTAATTCAGACTAGATGTATTAGATTTCTTTAGAGGTCCTAAAAGCCCTTTGCTCAAAGAGAGGCTGTAGAGAGTGACTTGCCGACTGAAGGTCGGATAAGGTGTATTGCGATAAGGGCTTTGATCAGGGCTCTGTTTATTGATAGTCGTCGAGTCGATGACAGAGCGTTTGGCAGGAGCAGCTGATTTAGCTGACAGGCTTCTTATCAGAAATAAGGCCTGCTTCCGTAATGCGAATGGATAATCAGTAGCTTTCATGGTTAATTTTAAATCGACCATAAGTACGGTTTTAGGTCACTTATAAGCCACCTGAAACTAATAAGCGTGTGCTTCTTTTGTGCAAGCGTGCAGGAGCATACCAACTTTTACCAAAAAAAGAGACACCCCAAAGGATGTCTCTGAAATTCTCTGTCATTGTATGCCTGAATTACAGGCGAAGCAATCTCCTTGACTAAAAATAGCTGTAGAAATTCAACGGGATCGCTCCTCCAGCTTACTGGAATCGCAATGAGGCGTATTAGTCATTATTTTTTGTAGACGAACTGCTCCATTACAGAAGTAGCTTCATCTTGCAATTGCAAAAAGTATTTCCCTTCTTTCCAATTACTCGCATCAACGGCAAGTGCTTTTGGATCAAAGTCGGCTTGCAATTCATGGCTGTCGATTACTTCTCCCGCTACGTTTAGAAAACGCAAAGAAATAGGACCTGTTTTATCAGCAGCATATAGAAGCTTAATCTTGCCATTCCGGATTTCGTCAATTCTGGAATATAGACCCAGATCAAGGCCAAACTCATATTCAATTACTTCACTAAATTCCTCTATACCATCAAAACCAATTTGTTTGATTCGATAATATACCCTGGGCATTTGTACGCTTGAAAGGCTATTGTCGATGTATTCATACACTTTTTCTTTGCTATGAGAACCAGCGCCTTCTCCCTGTACCTGCCCGATGACTTTGTAATTTTTATCATCTAGTGAACGTTGGATTTCAAAGATTTTTATGTGTCGCTGGAATAAGGTATTCCAACGAACCTTACCATCATTACCATCTACTTCTGCCTGAAGACTTCCGTACTGAACTGTTGAGGCGGTTTGTTCGATGGAGGCATTGGAAGAAATGCTTTCAGAAGCCTTAGTTCTTTTAGCAGTAATCTCTATTACCTCTGTCTGTGCAGGCGCTACCGTCAAAAGTGGTTTTTCAACTTTATTCAAAGATTCAGTTTCCAGAACTTCCGGCTTGTCTACATCCTTGAAATTAGGGATATCACTATTTCTCTGGGTGGAAAGGACTCCTATGAGCAGGGCGCACATCAGGATTGCTCCGCCGCCGATTCTTGAGGCCTTTGTTCGTAATCTTGCCTGGTTTCTATTTTTTGCCATGGTTTGATGTGAGGATAAAAAGATCGAAATGCTTTATTGATTCGTTTGGTACACTTATAAAAATATACGATATGATGTAGTAATATAAATCAATTAATAAGAGGGGCTAACCTATGTAAGGGATATGTGGTGGGAGGGAGTAGAAAGAAGAAAAGGGAGGCGAATAATTCGCTCTCCCCTCAATCAAACGCATGAATACTTATCGGACAAAAAATTTTCTTGGTTGTGCTGTGTTGTTAAGTTGAAATGTATTGTGTCTAAATTCCTTTCAGATGAAAGGCATATTGTTGATAATCGATCAATTCTCTTTCTTTTTCATTTTCTTGCCAGGCTTCTTCTTCATGGCTAAGCTCAATGAGATCTTTGGTCTTCATTTCGCCCATGCTTTCTACTACCTCCTCCATGTGCTTCAGTTCTTGCTCGCTGAAGAGGCTAGAGTCAAAATCCTGTAAAGCCAGGAACCTTTCGCCCATATGCCCGCTATCAGATAACTCCTCTTCTATTTGAATATATTTTTCTGTTTCAAGGACTCCGAAAAGTTCTCTGAAATGAGAGGGTACCGGACCATAGGGAATCGCTCTATAATTACAGCCTGAAATCGAGTAGCCTGTATGCTTGAAGTGCAGGAAATCTGCATAAAACAAGAGTTTATTCAAGCGGGTTTTCATCGGCTGGGTCTTTTGGGCGAAATAGATCACATAATGGGCGACTTTCTCAAAACTAGGCTTTACGAATCCTGTAAAGGCGTTGGCTTCGAGGTGGAAGTTCCATATGTATTTGACGACCTGTTCCAGTTTGTTGCTTCCCATCAACCCATATATGCGATCCAGTAATTTGCGGTAGCTATTTGCCGAGAAGATATTTTCTTTTTCCTCTACAAAGCCCAGGAAGTGTTTGGGCTCTCCAGCCAGGCGAATGAGCTTGGCATTGGCGAGGCTGGGAACCACTCCGTCTTCATATTGTCTGTAGCTGTTGATCCCGAAATCAAGTACTTCCGCCATTTTCGCTGCTGAAAGTCCATATTTCTCACGGATAGCTTTGATTTCTTCCGGAAAGGGAATATGGTATTTGGTGCGATACAGATTTTGTGCCTGGGTTACTTTGAATTCATCCAGTTCTGTAGTGGTATATTCTTCCCCATTTTCATCTACATAATAAGAGCCAAATACCTTGAAGGGCTCTTTGCGGAATTTATATTCCACCCATTCCTGCACCAGTTTCGAGTTCTTATGTCCTGTTGAACCTGTCATATACATTTGGTTTGTTAGAGGAAGGAGGAGAGTCCAGCGAGCGTTGCGGTGTGCTTCTGGTTGTGCTGGTGTTTCATGGTTGATGCTGTTTGCTCGACTGTCTCTCGGCTCTCTTCTCTAATTGTTCATTTGTAGGGATATTTTATCGGTCTTTCTGCTGCATGGAATGAAAAACATCTTACGGCTTCTTCTCCTAATCCGATCGAGATTTTGATGTAGACATCTTTCTTTTTCAGATACACACCAAATTCCCAAAACTCGGCTCCTTTATTCACTCCATCCTCCCTCGGTCCCTTGTAATAATCTTCAATTTGTAGGCCTTCTAATATTTTTTCTCTTTGACGGGCACTTAGTTCTAAATCCAGCAGGGCCTGCACATTTTTTTTCCGCTGGTAGAATCTTATCCCAAATTCTTTCTTCTGTTGGACAAACACTTCCAGAAAGCGTGCTATCTCTTCTCTCGTTGCCGGATCTTTAGATTTCAAAGCGTTCTTTTTGGTGATTTCCAACTTTATGATTGCAAATTAAGTTATATTATTTAATAATGCAACTATTTAGTGAAAATAATTACATATTTTTTTCAAAAATACAACTTTAGCGTTGTGTTTTGGTAGATGAATTAAGAATAGATCTTATTTATTAGTTGTGATTTTGAGTATTTAGGCGAAAAATGCCACGGATTCATGGGAGATTTCTGAACCCTTTCGCGCAAGCCCCATTTCCCTTAATGCTTGATTAAAGGAAATGCATTGCAGTCCTTTCACGCTATGGCTTTGCGGGTCGTTTCCATTTTTTTTACAAAAAGGGAAAAGGGCCTTGAGCGAAAGGGTTCATAAAAACCCAGCACAGCTGTCATTGCGAATGAAGTGAAGCAATCTCCTTGATCCCTGATTGCTTATTGTAGTCAAGGGGATTGCTTCGTCCTTAGTAAGTCCTCGCAATTACAGGCTTGTTTGAGGCTTTAATTAGATGTTCTCCTCTCCAATTCGGCGACTCTGCGCCTATCAACGCCCAATTGCAGCTAGACTTTCTGGAAAATTATTCTACTTTGGACCAAAGCGAATACCCAAGATGAAGAAACTACGACTAACGATCTATCTGGCTCTTTTTATGAGCCCTTTATTCCTATCGGCCCAAAACATCCAATCTCCGGAAGACTTTCTGGGCTATCCCTTAGGTGAAAAATTTACCTGGCACCATCAGGTGGTTTCCTATTTTGAATATGTAGGCGATAATTCGGATAAAGTCCTTGTCCAGCAATATGGTGAAAGTAATGAAGGCAGAAAGCTGCTTACTGCTATTATTAGTTCTAAAAAGAATATGGACAGATTAGAGGAAATTCGGACCGATCACCTAAAGAGTATCGGTTTGATGGAAGGGGAAGCCGAAGGTAAAGTACCGATCGTATATATGAGCTATAACATTCATGGAAATGAAGCTTCTGCAACCGAGGCAGCTATTGCTACTTTATACCAGCTTGTGACCCATGATACTGCCAACTGGCTGGAGGATATGGTTGTGATCCTGGATCCTTGTATCAATCCGGACGGACGAGATCGATATGTCAATTGGTACAAACAAGCCCGAAATAAAGTCCCTAATCCCAATGGAAGTACATGGGAACATAGAGAACCCTGGCCAGGAGGAAGATACAACCATTATATATTTGACCTGAACAGAGATTGGGCCTGGCAAACGCAAAAAGAAAGTCAGGAAAAAGCTGTACGCTATCAGGAGTGGATGCCGCATGTACACATCGACTTTCATGAAATGGGAGCAAATTCTCCTTACTTTTTCGCCCCGCCATCCAAACCGATTCATAAGCTTACTACAGATTGGCAAAAAGAATTTCATGAAGCTTTAGGTAAAAATCACGCTTCCTATTTCAACCGAGAGGGTTGGTTGTATTTCACCAAAGAAGTATTTGATCTTTTCTATCCCAGCTACGGAGATACCTGGCCGAGCTTTCAGGGAGCCATCGGCCTGACCTACGAGCAAGGCGGAGGCGGCCGTGGAGGTCTGGGCATTGAAATCAATAATGGCACCGAACTGAAATTGTCGGATCGAATTGCTCATCATTATACGACCAGCCTTTCTACCATAGAAACTGCTTTTAAGAACAAGGATCGTATGGTGGATGAGTTTGTAAAGTATTTTGATGAGGCAAGAAACAATCCCTTTGGTGAGTACAAAGCCTATGTCATAAAGGCTGATAATGATGCCTCTCGTTTGGATGCTTTGCAAACCCTTTTGGACAGGAACCAAATCCAGTATGCCTATCCAGCTAATTCTGCCAATCGCTTACAGGGCTATTCCTTTATGGATAATGAAAATCAGGTTTTTGAATTGGAAAGTAATGACCTGGTCATTTCTACTTTTCAAGCCCAATCAAGGTTGGTGCAAGCTTTATTTGAGCCAAAGCCAGAGATTGAAGATTCGATCACCTACGACCTTACTGCCTGGGCGATGCCTTTTGCCTATGGTCTGGAAGCTTATGCTACCCCTTCGAAAATTGCCCTTTCTGAGAGAGAAGTTCAGCATAGTCAGGCTAGAACTGCAGTAAATGGAAAAGTCTATGCTTTTGTTGCTGAATGGGAAGATATTTCGGATGTTGCTTTATTGGCAGCATTGGCGAAAGAAGGAATAAAGAGTCGTTTTGCAAGTCAGCCCTTTAGTCTGGGGGGAAAAACTTTCGAAAGAGGAACTCTTATTATTACTCGAGCAGATAATCCCCAGGCAGATTTTGTGGAAAAAGCACAAAGAATTGCTGCAAACCTGGGGAAAGTGCTACAAATCACCCAGAATGGGCAGGTGGAAAAGGGAAAAGACTTTGGCTCACGTAGTGTAAGCTTAATAGGAATTCCCAAAGTCGCATTGGTTAACGGAGAGGGAATTTCTCCAACTGCCTTTGGCAATCTTTGGTACTATTTTGAAGAAGATATCAACTATCCGGTAGATGTACTCAATACCCAATTTCTAAGAGGAGTGAACTTATCAGAATATGATGTATTGGTGCTTCCTTCAGGATCCTATGGAAGATTTAAGGAACAAATTCTGGAGTTTGTAAGAGAGGGGGGGAAAGTAATTGCCCTGCAAAGATCAATAGGGATCTTTAGCCGTTTTGGAAAAGATGAACAAGGGACAGCGCTTTCATCAGCTTTGGCGGCATACAGGGAAAAAGAGGCCAAGGAAGAGGCAAAAGAAGTAGCTGCAGCCGAACCAGAGTCAAAACTCAATAGATACGAAGATCAGGTAAAAGAATATGTCACAGAATCAGCTCCCGGTAGTGTCTATGAAGTAAGTCTGGATGATTCACATCCCCTTGCTTTTGGACTGGGTTCAAAAATTCACCTCATCAAACAAAGTTCAAGCATTTATCCCTATATGAATGATGGATGGAATGTTGGGGCCTATAAATCTGCTACAGCGGTCAGTGGATTTACCGGTGCAAAGCTGGAAGAAAAAATAGCCAATACCCTGGCCTTTGGTTCCGAATCTTTGGGGAGAGGAACGATCGTTTACTTTCCAGAAGATCCAAACTTCAGAAGCTTTTGGCATGTTGGAAAACTGCTGCTGGGGAATGCGGTGTTCATGAGATTTTAGAGTTGAAGGGTGTTTTAGTGTTATGGAGCGGTAGTATTGTATAAAATCCAACTACAACCCCATAACACTACAACACTTTCTCCTATTCTTTGACAGCCACAGATTCCTTCCCTTGCGAATCAGTAAGCTTCAGCCCGCTCTTTCCATCTTTCGTTTGATAGAAAAGAAATTCATCCCCGTAGACCGTAAAGAAATGCTCTTTTGAACTGGGGAAAATATCAAAGCCATAGAAGGGGCCTTCTGAATTCCAGCTCACATTGATGTGCTCTCCTTCGATTTCAAAGCTCACAGCAACATCTTCATCCGCTTGATTTAGAAAACTACCTTCTCCAGCTTTAAAAATGTAGGTTCCGGTGTGGGTCTCCATTTCTTTTTTGCTTAGATCGATGGATTTGAATTGTGTCAGATTGGGTTCACCACCTAGCCATTCTACCGAATTCCACTTTCCCTCCAAGACAATCTCCTTCATGTCAAATGCCTGATCCAATGATCGAAGTCCTGCTTCCTGATCGGTACTTTTGAAGAAAATTGGATAAACAAATTCATTGTATCTGTCTAAAAAGCTGATCAGAGTATAAGTATTTCCTTTAATCTCAAAACTATAGTCAAGTTCCATTAAATCGGATACTAGGACAGAACCGAAAAAAGCTTCCGGGCTTTGGCCGTGAGGGTCCTGCTCGATAAGCATGAGTTCAAGTTCTGTGGAGGGAAAGCCTTTGCCATTCACTTTCCTTTTTTGGGTAATGTGCATGGCTCCCATGAATGGGCTAAGGTTTTGGTAAGAGGCTCCAAATCTTCGACCCATTCTACTGGGGAGATCCTCAATTACTTTTTCCTCAAGATCTGTCAAGTCTTCTGACTCCTGAATCTTGAGCTTCCCATCTTTCGCATCCTTGAAAATACGGGTGATTAATTGCTGAAAGAATGGCTGGAGAATCTGATCCATTTTGTTCAGGTGGTCCGAGTCCTGATTTATAGATTCTATGGCGGAAGCTTTTCCCGGTATCCGCCACATCGTGATAAACTCGTCTTTACCCAGCGGACTATTGGCGCTCTCAAAGTCAGAAGGACTAGGTACAGTACATGCTGTAAGGACAAAAAGGCTTAATAGCCCTGTAATGATTGATTTCATGATTTCTGTTTTTTAGTGAAAAATTGGTTGAGATCTTATGAAACAAATCTAGAGACTCATGTAATCATTGCTGTGAATCTATTGTCAAGTTTTGTCAAAGTTGTTAAATCTTTGTTTTGGAGGTAAAATTCTGTGAATTTTCATTATGAAGTTAGGCGCAAGAATCAAATGGCTACTACTACTTGCACTTATCTGGGTCCTGGGAATCTTTGGGGTACAACTGTATCAATTACCTCAGATTCGACAACAGGTCTCTGCTGGCTTATCGGCTGGACTGGAAGAAGTCAACCGAGGCCTCGCAATCGAGTTGAGTAAGGCATATGAAAAGGAAATAAAAGAAGTCGCGATTGAGCTAGCTAATAAGCGGAATAACAGCAAAGAGCTGGAGATGTCTGAGCTTGTAGTTTCTCCTTTTTTGTGTTTGCCTGATTCTAGTAAGCAGCAATGGTATATTTTGCCTTTTGCTTCTGCAACTAAGCAGCCTTTCAATGAATTTAATTCAAATACCCTAAAGAAAAGACTAACAGGTATATATGAACCCTGGAACGATAGCCTTCATATGTTTTGGGCCAATAGCATTGATAGTAGTCTGATATTCTTCTTAAAGGAAAATTCTTTTTCTTCTGGGACCCGTCTGGCTCTGCATCCTTTTTTTGATCCGGGTAATTATAGATTCAAGGGCTTTGTAGGCTTTGAGATTTCTCCTCTACATCTGGAACAAGAATTTTTCCCTTCTTTTTTTGACAATTATTTATCCGGACCTGAATTAGATAGAATAGATGGGATCAGTAAGGATTATTTGCATATATATGTCAAGGATGAGGCTGGGCGGAAGGTCTTTAATTCAGCTTTATTGTTGGGGGGGAAAGGGGCCTCGAGAATTTCCTTGCGAGATATTAGTCCTTATTGGGAGTGGTATCAATTGGAGTTGGGCTTTTTGGGGAAAGATGCCGATGCCGTAGCAGCTTCCTTATATCAACGGAATATTTGGCTACTCTGTCTCGTATTTGGTATCCTGATTCTGCTGATTCTAGCCCTTTATTTCATCCAACTGAGGGCCCAAAAACTGGAAGCCTTCAAAAGAGAATTTTTAGCTAATGTTGGGCATGAATTAAAGACGCCGCTAAGCGGAATAAAACTCGCCAATGATGGAATGCGCTTGGGGAGGTTGGAAAGTGAAGATGAGCAAAAAATAGCCGTAGAAATTATCGATAAGGAGAGCCGTAAGTTGGAAGAAAAAATCCGGAGATTGACGAATTACGCTCGCTTGGAATCTGGCAGCAAAGTTTACCACAAAAAGCAAATCCAAATAGCAAACTGGGCAAGAAACTGGCTGGACCTAGCAAGGGAAAAAGTAAAATTGCAAGGCTTTACCTTAAACCATAATCTTGTTTTCCCTGAAACCTCTGTCGAGATGGATTCAGAGGCAATGGAAGACGTTCTGGAAATATTGCTGGATAATGCTTTGAAATATAGTGGTAAAAATAAGGATCTCTTTTTTGAGCTGCAGGGTGAAGAGAAGCATGTGAAACTCTCTTTGCATGATAAAGGCATAGGCATTCCAAAAGACAGGCAAGAAGATATTTTCGAGAAATTTGTCAGAGCGGTAGATTTGGATACTCATAACATAAAGGGAGATGGTCTCGGATTGTCAATAGCTCGAAAGATTGTGGAGGCGCATGGAGGTGAGATTCACCTACACTCGGAACCGGGAAAAGGTAGTCGCTTTAGCATAAAAATTCCAACTGTAAACGACGATGGAGAAGTTGATTAAACAACATATTCTTTGTGTGGAGGATGATCCTTCTTTGCGAAGCTTGATTGATCAGAATCTACGCTTTGAGGGCTATGAGGTCTCCCTTGCTGAAGATGGACGGAGGGCAATGGAATTGATGGAGTCAGAAAATATCGATTTGATTTTGCTTGATCTTATGTTGCCAAAAATGAGTGGAATAGAAGTGTGTAAGCAGCTTCGGGCAAAAGGGAATCCAGTACCGATCATCATGTTGACGGCGAGGGATGCCACCGAAGATAAGATCAGAGGACTGAAAACGGGTGCAGATGACTACCTTAGCAAACCCTTTGATCTTTTGGAATTACTGGCACGAATTGAGGCAGTTTTGAGGCGGGGAAAAGGAAATAAGGGATATAAAGAAGTTTATCAATTAGGGAAAATTCGTATCGATTTTAGAGAACAGAAAATTATCAAGAGAGAAGAGATCTTGAAAATGACCCAGCAGGAATCTCTTTTGCTTAAATACCTTGTTCATCATGAGGGAAAAATTCTCAGCCGGGAAGAAATCTTTCAGGATATTTGGGGACATGATCATCTCTATTCCATGAGAACCATCGATACCCATATCACAAAACTCAGGCAGAAGATCGAAGAGATTCCCTCTAAGCCCAAACATATACTGACAGTGCATCGAGTGGGCTATCGCTTTATGGGGTAAAAGTGTTTTGATATTATTTTTGGCCGTTGTGGGAAAGGAAATTTTAAGCTACTAGGGAAGAATTTAAATCTCAGATGAGTTTTTTTCGTAAGATTGAAAGTACTCCTAATATGCTGCTATGAAAAATCCTGATTCCTCTACAAGTAATGGCTTGAAAGACCGCCCGTTTCATGAAAGACATAGATTTGCTACCTGGCTTGAAAATCTTCGAAGGAAACGAAAGTTTAAAGGGCAAAAAGCTAGCAAAGACAAAAAGCTAGCAAAGAAGTAAGTCAATAGGGTAGCAATCAATCCAGATCTTCTTCTTTAAGTAACACCCCCGGATTCAAAATTCCTGCTGGATCAAATCCTTTTTTGATATTCTTCAAGACCGTCTTGAAAGCTGAACTATGTTGTTTCTCATAAAAAGGCTGATGATCCTTTCCTACAGCATGGTGATGGGTGATCGTTCCTCCATATTTGATAATAGCATCTGAAGCAGCTTTCTTTACCAAATCCCACTGTTCCAATTGTCGCCCTTTTTCTCCTTTGGCAATGACGGTATAATAAGGCGCCGGTCCGTCTGGATATAAATGGGTGAATCTCACCGTTACGATCCCACCCCCACAATGTTCTTTTAAAGCGGCTTGTGTTGCTGATTCAACTCCTTTATGAAATGCATCAAACTGATCCCAGGTTATAGCTGTTTCAAAAGTTTCCACTATCATCCCCATTTTGATCAATTCGTCTCGCATATAAGGAGCTTGCAAAAAAGATTTCTTCCAGGCATCAGCAGCTTTGTCTCGAGGACCCTCAGCTCTCTTTTCCTTTACCTTCCAGTAGCCCCCAAGGGCTTTACAAATCTCTAAAGCTCTTTCCATCCATTTCCCCAATTCATGATCATGAGACTCAAAACCAAGGATTAAAACAGTATCTGTTCCTTTTCCCAGGCCATTTGACAAAGCCTCCAAAGGACTTACCAGACGGGCATTGCTAGGATTGAGGCCTGATTGAGCAATTTGTCTGCAGGCTTCTACCCCTTTCTCAAAAGAATCAAAGCTAACAGTCTGTGCTTCTTTATACGTTGGCATATCCTGTACACGGAGCCAGGCTTCTGTGATTACTCCAAAGATTCCTTCCGATCCACAGAGAAGTCGTTCTTCGCTTGGCCCTGCACCTGAACCGGGGAGTTTACGGGTTTGCATAATGCCACTTGGACTGACCATACGCACGCTCTGAACAAACTCATCAATATGGGTGTAAAGAGTGGCAAAATGTCCTCCGGAACGGGTGACGATCCAACCTCCTACAGTAGAAAATTCAAAGCTTTGAGGGTAATGTCTTAGGCTCAATCCATGCGCTTTTAGCCCTTGCTCAAGTGCTGGTCCAAAAATGCCAGCCTGTACCCGAACGGATCGACTTGCTTTATCAACTTCCAGAATCTGATCAAAATGCCTCATATCAAGGCTGATGGTTCCTTTGTATTTTTCTGATTTACTCGGTTCTACTCCCCCCACTACACTGGAGCCTCCTCCAAAAGGAATGAGAGATATATTCTCTGCACTACAAAAGCGCATCAGGGCAAGAATTTCCGTTTCCGTTTTTGGGAAAGCGACATAGTCTGGTGAATGATCAAATCGACCCATAAGCCCTCGCCAAACATCTCGGAAGGATTTTCCATATGTATGGGAGGCGCGGTCAAAGACTTCTGCAGAACATATGGAAGCTAACTCTGAAGGGATAGAAAAACGGGGCTCTTTTAAGTTGAGGTTCTCAATCTGAGGTTCAGGGATATCTTCAAATTCCTTTATCCCTAAACTGAATTTCAGCATATCGGTATAATTCTCAAGCATTCCTGAACTGAGTGGAAAATCTTCGTATCCCCAGCCCCAAAATTTTCTTTGTCGCGCCATAGTAGTATTAGTGCTTTATTATTTTGATAGTACCTCTCAAAGTCTGCTCTTCTTCCATCAGTTCAATAAGATAAACCCCTGCTGCCAGCTTTCCCAATTCGAGCTCAATCTGATGTTCACCGCCTGAGAGAAGGTACTCTTTTACAGGCTGGATTAGTGATCCTTGAAGATCGCGAATTCCCAATTTGAATTTGCCTAATCTTTCCACACGTACAGAAAGCCTGGTATTTGAAGTTGCAGGATTTGGGTGGGCAGAAAGTGGCAGGGAGAGAAATTCCCGCGAAATAGCTGAGGCTACTCCTGCTTCCAATGAGATACGGTATAAACCTCTTCCATAGGTAGCTGCGACCAAAACATTGGTAGCTTCATGATAATCCAGATCGGTAACTACTACATTAGGTATTCCCAATCCCAGAAGCTCCCAATTTGCGCCATCATTTTCAGAGGAAAATACCCCAATATCTGTTGCGATATACAGTCGGTTATCAGGAAGGGTTTTGATGATATCATTAATAGGAACATCTGGCAAGTCTCCGGTAATATCCGTCCAGGAGGTTCCGAGGTTTAAACTTTTGTATACATGCCCATCATTGTTCCCAAACCTATAGCCGGAAAAAGTAGCATAAATACCCTGTGAAAAAGCAGGATCTGCTAACACTCGGGTAATCCATCTCTCGGGAAGATTGTCGGAAACGGTGGACCAATTAGTACCTCCATCGGTTGTAACACTCAGGGTTCCATCATCCGCACCTGTTATGATGGTCTGCGTATTCTGGGAAGAAACGCTAATGCTGGTCAAAACGCCTACGGTCAGATTTCCAGTCCCTGGCCCCTGGGTGAGATCCGGACTGATTGGATTCCAGTTCTCGGCTCGATCTGTAGACTTGAATAGATGACTTCCTCCAAAATAGAGGATGCTGGAATTATTGGGCTGAAATACAAAGGGAGAATTCCATCCTTTGCGAGTTCCTACGATTCCCAGAGAAGAGGATTGAAAGCTAGTTCCTGCATCAGAGGACTTTGCAAAGAAACCATTTTGAGCCTCTGCATAAATGAAATTATTATCATTGGGATCAACCAGTACATAAAAGCCATCTCCTCCAAAAATATTCTCCCAATCATCCAATAATCCTATAGCACTTCGGTTTGTGCCATTGTCCTGTGTACCACCATACAACCTATCTGGCAAACTCTCATCTATTTCAACTGTATAAAATTGAGTAATCGGGAGGTTATTGATTTTGTTGTGGGTATCTCCCTGATCAGTACTCAAATATACTCCTCCATCATTTCCCAGAAAAAGCTCATTGGTATTGAGAGGATTAATTGCAATGGCATGCTGATCGACATGGGCATTGGCAAAAATTTCAGTCCAGGTATTTCCACCATCGATTGACTTATGCATATTGAGAGCGGTGGTGTAAACAATATCTGGATTTACAGGATCCACAAATATTCTTCCAAACCACCACATAAAAGGAACGTTGGAAATCCCCATAATGGGTAGAGCCGTCCAATTATCTCCGTAATCAGTGGTTTTATAGATTCCTTCCAGAAATCCATTATCCGGATTGACGAAATAAGCATACAGGATATTGGGAGCAGATGGTGCTATCGCTATACCTATTCTTCCTCCATAAGGAGGCAATCCTACATTTAGTTCCTCCCAACTTGCCCCTCCATTATAAGAGCGGCATATGCCTGAAGAGGGGCCTCCATAATCACGGCGTTCCGGTCGACGAATTCTTTCCCAGGCTGCTGCATACAAGGTATCCGGATTATCTGGATGTATGGCAAAATCTACGAAGCCTGTAGAGTCATTTTTGTATAAAATCTTTGTCCAACTAAAGCCCCCATTGGTACTTTTATATACGCCTCTGTCTGGACTGTTTTTAAACAAAGGCCCCATTGCTGCAACATAAACCGTCTCTGGGTCATCAGGATGAATTTGAACCCGACCCACACTTCCTATTTCTGATAAGCCTAAAGATGTCCAGCTATTCCCTGCATCCATACTTTTGTAAACTCCCAGGCCATCATAAGCCAAAGAGCCGCCTCCTGCATTGGGTTCTCCTGTGCCTACATACATGATAGAATCATTGCTGGGAGCGATCGCCATATCGCCAATCGAAAGACTGCTTTCCCCATCAAAAATAGGGTTCCAAGTAGCTCCCATATCAGTAGAGAGAAAAATCCCACCCGAAGCTGCTGCTGCATAGAGCCTTTGAGGAGTACCGGCCGTCAATTCTAAATCCGTGATTCTTCCTCCAATATTGAGCGGACCGGCAAATTCCCATTCATTATCTGCTATACCATCTTTCGTCTGCTGTAATTTTTTCTCAAGGGCCAGTTTTCGAAATTTCTGAGCTTTTTGATAGGCCTTCATATCTATTTCGCCAGAAGGAAATGCCCTCTGACGGAATTGCCAATCATTGGGTTGTAGCTTTTGCTGATAAATTTCTCTTTGTTTTTGTTCAGCTTTATTTTTTTGTTGGGCGAAAAAAGAGATCGCAAGTATGCTTATCAGGCAAAGCGATAGCATGCCAGAGATTTTGAAGTTGCTTGTAGAAATTGTTTTCATAGATCAGGTAGATGTTGGCCGAAAGTTCAGAAATGAGCTTTTAAGTATAGTTGGATTTTTTTAATATAAGCTTAAAGGTTCTCGACGGCAATTATTCTTTACATTAATACCTGTAAGATGTCCAACTCCCTATTAGAAAGTTTGGGGGTAAAATCCGATACCCTCAGTAAAGATGAAATTCGTTTTCTGGACGAAAATGGCTATCTGAATCTTGGCCAATTACTACCAGATCAAGAGTTGAACCGCATTATTGAAAAAGTTGAATCGATCCTACGTCAGGAAGGTGAAAATGCCGGCTTTGAGCTTTTTGATTCCCCCTATATAAAACACCCTAAAGAAGCTGGAGCTGATCGTCTGGCAGATCTGGTAAATAAGGGTTCAGAATTTGATGTTTTTTACACCCATCCTCGTGTACTGGCTGCTATGCAACATGTGTTAGGAGATGGATTTAAGTTAAGTTCCCTCAATTATCGGGCGGCTAAACCGGGAAAAGGCCTGCAAAAATTACATGTAGATTGGCATGAAGCAGTAGAACCAGGGGCCTATAAAGTTTGCAATTCAATTTGGCTATTGGATGATTTCTCATCTGCCAATGGAGCAACACGCATTGTGCCGGGAACTCATCTCTGGGGAAAAACTCCTCAAGATTCTATGGATGATCCCTTTAGTAGTCATCCTGATGAACTGATAATTGGTGCACCAGCAGGGAGTGTGTTTATTTTTAATTCACATACCTGGCATGGAGGGACAAATAATGGTTCTGACAGGCCCAGAAGAGCCATTCATAGTTATTTTTGTGGAAAGGGAATGCCTCAACAATTGGATCAGCAAAAGTATATTCAGCCAGAAACCCTGAATCGATTACCTCTGGGTGCAAATAAAATCCTTGGGGTTAAAGGCTGATTAATTTCTGATCATTTGGTCCATGACATAATTTGTGCGCATGGCGCTTTGGCCGGTGCTAGGAGATGTGCCTTTGCCCAATAATTCTGAGACGACGGTTTCGATAAGGGGCTGTTGGATATGTTGAGGCATAATGAAGCGGCTCTTATCTTTTTCCCCACTATCCAATTCCACTTCCACCCAGGGTTTGCCAAAAGTCGGGAATCTAATCTTCCCTTTACTTCCTATGATTTGTGTCATTTCGGTATGGCCGCTTTCGCCTGCATTGAAACACCAGCTTCCTGTTCCCAAAATCCCATTTTCAAATCGAAAAGAAGAAACAACGATATCATTGGCGGGGTATATACCTGCCTGATTACTCCCTTGTCCATGTACCCATCCGATAGGCCCAAAGAGAAAATCCAGGAGGTCTAATTGATGAGAAGCCAGGTCGAAAAAATAGCCTCCACCTGCAATTTCCGGATCTACTCGCCAGTTTTCATCTGAATTGGCAATCAGGTCCGGCTGCAAAGGCTTGACCATTTCAATATTTACCATGCGGATTTTCCCAATAGCCTCTTTCTCTAAAAGCTCCTTTACAAAAAGAAAATTGGGTAGGGTGCGTCGATAATAGGCTACATAAAGCGGAACTTCTGCTTTTTCGAAGGCTGCAAGCATGTCTTTGCATTCCTCATGGGTTCTAGCCATGGGTTTTTCTACATAAGCGGGTTTGCCTGCTGCAGCCGCTTTCAGGGCATATTCCCGATGAGATTGTGGAGGGGTGGCTATGTATATGGCATTTACCTCGGGATCATTTATAACCGCATCTGCATCTGTAGTCCATCTTCCTATTCCGTGGCGTTTTGCATAATCTTCTACTTTTGCAGCATTGCGGCGCATAACGATCTCGATGCGCGAACCCGGGATTTTATTCATAGCCGGGGCGCTTTTTACTTCGCAGACATCACCTACACCGATGATGCCCCAGTTTACAGTATCGCCTTGTATTTTTTTCATGGAGAATGGGTTGTAGCTAAGATTTTAATAAATCAATAAGAGAATGGTTGGTGCATACTTATTCTTTACCAACCTGATGAGAACTTAAAATACCAATTACCTTTGATTTAGGGGGCGGTAATTTTTCTAAACTAGGGTCTTTCTGGCTCATGATTTATTTACGTGTCCCTAAAATGCAAAAAATGGGACTCGTCGGAAAGCCCTGTGAATATTTTTAACTTTTTCTGAAACCCTAATCTATATCGCCCATTTCTCCTTCAGGTCCTTATATCGACTCCGACTTACCGGAAGCAAAGCTCCCCCTTCCATTTCCAGGGTATACTTTCCTCCTGCCTCGGCTTTCAGGCTTCTGATTTTTTTGCTGTTGACGATATAGGATTTGTGGATACGTTCAAAATGAGTAGGGAGGAGCTGCGAAAGTTTGTCCAGATTTTTGTTGTGGATTTCCTTGCTTTCATCCTCGAAGTAAAGTTCAGCATAAATACCAGCACCTTTGATATACAACAATTGCTCGATTTCCTTTAAGATGTGGCGTCCTCTTTTTTGGATGGAAAGGTATTTGCGTCCTTGTTGTTCTACGTTTTCTGTACCTCTTAGCCTTCTTAGGGCTTTGGCTATTCTTTCTTCATTAAAAGGCTTTCCCACGAAATCGAGTACCCCATATTCAAATGCCTTCAGGGCCTGGTCTTTATTCGCGGAAACTATAATGGTGTGAAAAGGGGCAGCGGAAACAGTTTCTAGCATTTCGAAGCCGTTATCTCCCTGCAAATTGAGATCTAGAAAGAGTAAATCAATCTCATTTTCGGCTATATATTCCTGCCCTTCTTCCAGTTGATGTCGAACAGCTATTTGTTTGGGACTTTCCGCCAATTGCTCTTTCAGGATGCGTGTGATCCTACGTGCGATGATGGGTTCGTCTTCGACTATGAGGATGTGCATGCCTAGGCAGTTAAGAGTTTGATCCGGGTGAGCCATCCCTTTTCAGTTGGGCTGCTATCCAGTTCCCAAAGATCGCCATAGCTTTCTGAGAGGCGCGAGCGAATGTATTTGAAACCAGTCCCTTCCTCCTTCTTTGCCGCTTTTTTATTCTTTGCAATCACTTCCAATTCATAATACCTATGACCTCCTACTCGGAAAAATCGGAGGAAGATTTTGATTCGATTCTCTTTATCCGGGTAACTATGTGTAATTGCATTTTCTATTAAGGTATGAAATATAGCTGGGGGAATTTTTTCCTCTGGATCAATATTTTCCTGCACAAAGATGTAGTTCAATTCCTTTCTGAAACGCATGATCTCGATGTGGTACTTGCACAGATCAATTTCCTGCATGATGGGAATAAGTTTTTCCTCTGCTATCTCACTCATGATCTCGAATTCCCCTGATAATGCTTCAATAAACTGAATACTTTCTCCTGGTGCTTCTTCTATCCATTCCATCAAAGAAGTTAGGGTGTTCATGATGAAATGCGGTTGAATATTCTTTTTGAGTAACTCGTTTTGGAGGCGAGAAGAAAGTACCAAAGAAGCTTCATAAGCTTCCTTTTGTTCCCTCGACCGACGGGCCAATACATACATCATGGAGAGTACGAGTATGCTGAAGCTGATAAAAAGGGTGACATCATAGGCGTATAGGAGAAATCGAAAGCTCAACTGATAAAATAGTATAACTAGTCCCGATACACTCAATGCGCTAAATACTACCCAGGCATGTTGCTTCTTTTTTATGAGTGCATACAAGGCTATAGCTATGGAAGCAATCATACCTACAAGGGACATGACTCTTGCTGCCGGATCTGTCCCAATAGTCAAAATAAAACTGGCTGCTATAAGAAGGGCCAAAATAGTTAGGTTGATCAGGAGGGCTTTGGGAACCTCAAAGAAGTTGATGAAGAAGTAGGGAGTGAGAAAAGAAATGAAAAGGGTCAGGAAATAAACAACTCCCAAACGGGTGATATGAAAGGGATAGGGATAGATAAAAATAAACTTAAAATATTCGGCGAAAATGAGTCCAAAAAACAGGAAACATAAAAGGCTAAAAATCAACTCTTCCTTTTCTTTATTCCTCATGAGGAAGAGGAATAGGTAGTAGATGCCCGCCATCAAATAAATTCCTGCCAGAACAAAGATGAAGGCCGTGACCCTCAGATATTCCTCCACTGTTTTTTTATACTCCTCTATATAGCAGGCATTCCAACTTCCCAGAATATAAGTAGGCATATTCATATTGCTGACTCTGAATGCAACTATATGTTCGCCCAGGCTTGCGAGAGAGTCCGGGATCAATACCTGACTCATGAAATTTCCGGGAATCTCTTCCACAGCGGTTCCTCCTACTTTCCCATTTTCGCCTATCTTGATTCCGTCCCAAAAAACTTCATAGGATCCAAGGCTAATTATGTGGAGGCCGGGATGTTTTAGCTCATAAAGCTCTTCATCAACTTCAAAATTGAATCTTACCCAAAAATATCCAAAGTCCATCAATTCCTGATCAGTCCAGCTAGCATCATTAAATCCTTTACTGGCCCATGAAGGATTGTCTCCTTGCTTTTGAACACGTCTGTCCGGATAGATAATTCCATCATAAGCAAACAGGAAATTCAGAGAGGAAATGCATAAAAGGAGTAGGAGTGCATATTTCATGACAAAACAAAGATAGGCAAGCTTTCCCTCTATCCCGTGCCATTCAAAAGCTCTCGGTGCCATTGACATGTTTGTCTGCAACAATTCCTACTGGCTTCCTTATCCTTGGGTAAGTATTCACCAAAAAAATAATTCTCATGGAACGCATGATCAGCATTATTATTCATATCATTTCAGGTTTGTTCCTGATTCCTCAAACAGCTTTTGCTCAGCTAAATTCTGAAATAGATAAAGAATTGTTGGCTCTTAAAGGAGATAGTATTCTGGAAGTTGCTGTTGACATCCAGGAACATATGGGAATAACAGCAGGAGTTATGTCAAATGGCGAGTTGTTGTGGGAAAATGGTGTCGGATGGAGAGATAAAGACGCCGGCATACCAGCAGAAGCCAATATGATACATCGTATTGCCTCGATCAGCAAACCCATGACTTCCATCGCAATCCTTCAATTATATGAGCAGGGAAAGATAGATTTAGATGTGCCTATTCATACGTATATTCCCGAATATCCCAAGCATGAAAAGGGTACTTTTACGGTTAGGCAGCTTTTGACACATACCTCTGGGACCAATCACTATAAAGGAGATATGGATAGTTTTTCGACCAAAAACTTCCCAACTCTTGATGATGCGATGAAGAGATTCTGGGAACGGAAACTGGTTGCCGAACCGGGTACTACTTATCGCTATACTACCTATGGTTATGTGGTTTTGGGAGTAGTAATTGAACGGGTAAGTGGAATGGAATACGAAGCCTATATGAAAAAGTATGTCTGGGGACCTACGGGAATGACGAATACCTCGGTTGAGCGGAAAGGGGTTGATGTCGAAAACTCTTCCAGACTCTATAAAAGAACGGATAAAGGAGAACTGAAGAAAGACCTTAAAACCAATCTGAGTATGAAAACTCCAGGCGGAGGCATCCTTTCTACTGTGAATGATCTCTTGAAATTTGGCCAGGCAATTCTGGATAATAAACTTATCAAGGCGGAAACTCTTGAACTGATGACTACCCGCTCCGGATTAAAAAAGCAGGGGAATCCCTATGGAATGGGTTGGTTTTTGTACAAGGATGAAAATGACCGCAGAGGCCGTATTATAGGACATAGCGGTTCGCAGTCAGGTACGAGTTCTCAACTGATGATTCTGAGGGATGCAAAAATTGTAGTTGCTGTAATGAGCAATACTCGTCGTGCCTGGGAGGAATTATTCATGACTAGTTGGAATTTGATCAACCGGAGTTTTGCTGTCGAAGACCTTCAGGCCCCCATTAAAAGGGTGGTAGCATTGAACTCCAACGAAATGGATCGCTTTCTCGGAACCTATGATTTTGGGAAAGGTCAAATTATGAAAATCACGAGAAAAGGAGATCAGTTGTATTCTCAGGTGAATAAATATCCTCCTATGATGCTCTATCCAGAATCCGAGAAAGTCATCGCCTACAGAGCCTTTGATGCCTACTTTGATTTTGAATTTGACGTTAGGGGAGCAGTAAGTAAAATGACCTACTGGCAAAATGGGCAAGAAATTTTTCCCAAGAAGATCGATTAAGGCAAAAGCCGGATAATTCGATACCATAGGGCAGTTCGGATCCTGCTAAACCACCCATACCCCGGCAAGTTATGATAGTATTCATCATTGATTTGCACGGCAGAAAAGGGGAAGTTTCGCAGGATCCATCTTTTGTTTTTATGACTAATTTCACCCATTACTTTCAAATAGTGGATTTCTTTTTTCCGAAGAGCTTTAGGAAGCTCCACTTTATCCAGAAAGTATAAATCAAGGGAAAAGGACTTTTTAATGCTTAGTACCTCTGCTGGGAATTCAGTCAAGTTGGCATAAGAGTATAGAAAGGCATCCTGAGGTAAGGCTTTACTTTTATCTTCTTCATCGGCTTTCGCTACCATCCAGGATATGTGAGGCCTCAGGCTGAAATCTTCAGCTTTTTGTTCTGCTCCTACAAATCCGGAAATTAATTGCATAGGATAGTCCTTTGCTTGCCCAGGATACTTGATACGAAAGATGAAATCTACTTTCAAAACCTCTTCTGGGAGATCATTTATATCTCGAATAAATTCCCCTGCTCTTCTTCTTCCAAATCGATCATAGGGAAAAAAGTGTGTGATCCATCCGTCAATTTTTTCAGGATCACCGCACATCTGAGGTTTATGGATTTTAAACATATTCCGCCAGAAATCTTTATCAACTTTATTATTAAAGGCTGAGATGAACTGATCGAGGATTGCTTCTAAATCACTGAGCCACCAGTCTAGTTCGTATTTTTTTAGATCAAGGATTTTTGCTTTTAAGGCTATCCAGTCCTTTTGTGTGCCTTCTAAGCTTATAGCTGGTATTCCACATGAAATAACTTCAATAAGGTAAGTGAAAAAGGGTTTCAGGCTATTCATTACACTGACCATTCCCGCTATGTATTCTTTATGTCCGGTTGTGGAAAAATCGGGAAGCAGTTTATTCAAGAAAGTATCTCCCACATGTTTCCGCAGCTCTTCTTCGAAGTCTAGGACCGCTTCCTCCCAGACCTCATACCCACCTTCTAGAAAGGTAGCTGGGTATTCCAGTTTTAATTTGACTTTCTCTTTTTTAAAACCCAATAGCTCAGCCATCATAGTCGTGTTATAATTTATATGCCGGGAAAAGCCCTGAAGGATCAGGAGCCAGATCATATCGGGAGAGAGGATGATAGGTCTATGGTCCGCATAGGCTGAATACAAAGTGCCAAGAAAAGGATGTCCACCGAAATCGACCAGTTTTTTAGGGCCGGATGGAGTGCTATGTATGTCTTTGCTAAATCCATGCAAGACTTCTTCATACGGAATTTCCGGAAGCAGTTTTCTGGGGCGAGTCAACTTTTCGACTTGGAAAGTAAGGGATGAATTTGGATGGGAGGTGGTCTTCTTCATGGTGTTCTTTATTTCAGAATGAATAATGTTGGATTGGTTACAATCCCATGTTTTGAAGTCCGCTACCTAATTAGAACGATAATTCGAGTTTTACCCTAAAACGATATTTCTTTGATAGATTTTTCCTAACTTATAAATGTCAGATACTGTGTAAAACGGCATCTTTCGCAAGTTTATACACGCTCCTCCTCCTCTGTAATGAAAATTTTGAAAGCCCTAAGAATACTAGCGATAGCTTGCTTGTACTTGCAGCTTTGCACATCTATTTCCCTGGCTCAGGAAATTCAGACTTTTTCTTTCGATTCAATTTCCGCTAAGGTTTCTCTCAATCCCTATCTCTACATCAAACAAAGTCCGTTGGAGGAAATAGATATTTCTGCTTTGCAAGATGATTCGACCTCCTGGATTTCTTTAAAAAATTTGGGATTCATACTCAATGAGGAAGATTCTTATTGGGCTAAGATGAGGCTGAAAAATAATTTTCAAAACGCACAAAGTTTAGTTCTGTTTCCCGATCGGGGATATGTCCTGAGTGGGAACAGCTTTGTAGATCTTTTAATAGAAAGGAAGGGGGAAATAGTTAAATCTTATAAAAGCGGGAGATTTTTAGCTAAGAATGAGAAATCCTTTACCAAGACCGCAGCTAATCATTTTCTTGTAGAATTTGAAGCAGGCGAAGAACTATTGCTCTACATCAGGGTCAATCAAATAAATAAAGTTGCCCCCTTTTTTGACATTTATTTGCAAAGTGAAGAAAGTGTTCAATATTCGGAAGTAAGTTTTAGAATAGGGCAAGGAGTTTTTCAGGGAATGCTCTGGATCATGATATTTTTTTCCGCCCTGATATTTGTCGGGAGCAGAGATAGATCTTATTTGATATATGTCCTATTTCTATTTTCCTCTTCCATCTATTTCCTCTATCGCTCAGGGCTTTTCTTTGAAATTTTCTTTCACCAATTCCCCCAATTACAGCTCTTAGTCTGGATTCTTTCGATCAATGCCCTGGTAGTTACCTATTTCCAATTCGTTCGGATTTTTGTGGACACCCGTAGCCTGATTCCTAAATGGGATAGAGTTTGTCTGGGTTGGCAACAGATTATTTTATTAGTAATGGCGGTAGAACTGGTCATATTATTTTTTGCCTACCATGAACCCTATATAGATTTCCTCATAAATGTTTCAGTGGGAGCTTCTATTTTCTTCTTGCTGGTTGTTTCCATTCGTTTTTTCCGGACCAAGGAGCGACTGGCGCAGATCATGATTTTTGGGACTCTTTTCCTGGTGTTGGCAGGGATTGTAGGTCTTGCCGCTGACCTGCTTTTTAATATCAAGGATTATCTGAGGGTAGTCGAATTTTTCTTTATCGCGGAGGTATTGACTTTTTCTCTGGGTTTGGGATATCGCCAGGATTTAAACAGAAAATTACAATTGGAGGTTCAGGAAAAAGCCAATGAGCAACTGAGGCATATGGATAAACTCAAAGACCAGTTCCTCGCCAACACTTCTCACGAATTAAAGACTCCCCTAAATGGAATCATAGGAATCACAGAATCTCTCATTGATGGCATGAAAGATTTTAAGGAAGACTTTATTAGAGAAAATCTGCAAATGGTAGTTTCTTCTTCACACCGCTTAAATAGCTTGGTAGGTGATCTCCTGGATTTTTCTCGAATAAAAAATAAGCAACTTGACGTGCGCAAGAAGGCTCTTGATCTATATAGTATTACAGATGTCGTTCTTAAAATTCATCAGCCTTTATTGAAGGGGAAAGAGCTTATGTTGGAAAACCGTATTCCTAAGCATTTGCCAGCAGTTGATGGAGATGAAGGGCGGATACAACAGATTTTTCATAACCTGATTGGAAATGCTATAAAGTTTACTGAAAAAGGTACGGTATCGGTGCATGCGGTAGAAAAAAATGAGATGTTGGAAGTCAGGGTAGAGGATACGGGAATAGGTATTCCTGAAGATAAAAGGGAGCTTATCTTCAACGAGTTTGAGCAAGCGGATGGTTCAATAGCACGTAAGTTTGCGGGAACAGGTCTGGGATTGAGCATCAGTAAAAAACTGGTAGAGCTTCATGGTGGAGAAATGTGGGTACGTTCCTCTATGGGAAAAGGCTCGACTTTTTTCTTTACCCTTCCGATTAGTACACAAAAAGCCGCTCCCCTCGAAATGATTCCTAAATCTCAGGAACTCTCAAGCTTACGATCAGCTACAGAGGTACAATGGAAAGAGCCAGAACAACTTATATCTTCAAAGGGTGATTCTGTCTTCCGCATTCTGATTGTAGACGATGAACCTATCAATCACCAGGTACTTCGCAATCATTTAATCCATAAAAACTACCATCTGGATTCTGCAATGAACGGGGCAGAAGCTCTCCAACTTATCGATTCTGAACAGAATTATGACCTGGTTTTATTGGATGTCATGATGCCTCGTATGTCCGGATATGAAGTATGCCAGAAAATCAGAGAAAAATACCTCGTTAGTGAATTACCCGTCATTTTTATTACAGCAAAAAATCAGGTCAATGATCTGGTACAAGGATTGAGTCTCGGTGGAAATGATTACCTATCAAAGCCTTTTACCCGAAATGAGTTTTTGGCCCGAATTACTACCCAACTCAATCTCCATAATATCAATGCAGCTACCGGGAAATTTGTTCCCCGCTCTTTCTTACAAACGCTGGGATACGAGAGTATTTTGGAACTCAGGTTGGGAGTCAATGTTGAAAGGGAAGTAACAGTCTTTTTCTCAGATATCCGCTCCTACACTAGCCTGGCTGAAAGTATGAGTCCTGATCAGAATTTTCGTTTCGTAAATGCCTATTCCAGTCGTATGGGCCCTATTATCAACCAATATAAAGGCTTTGTACATCAATATCTGGGAGATGGCATTATGGCGATCTTTTTAGGAAGTGGAAAGGATGCGCTGAAAGCTTCTGTAGAAATGCAGATCACCCTGAGCAATTACAATATGGAGCGGGAAAAAAAAGGGAAAATTCCTGTAAGGGTTGGGATGGGCTTGCATACGGGTAAGCTGATCATGGGGATAATTGGAGACAAAGAAAGGATGGAACCAGCAACTATTTCAGATACGGTCAATACTGCAGCCCGGGTAGAAGGGCTAACCAAACATTTCGGTGTCAATATTTTGTTGAGCGAATTTACCCGTTTACAGTTGGGGGACGATCATGGATATAAGATCCGATTTTTAGGAAAGGTCATGCCTAAAGGGAAAAATAAAGCAATAGGGCTGTATGAGTGTTTTGATGGAGATTCTATAGAAATACGCCAGAAAAAAGAAAGTACACAGGAGCTTTTTGAAAAGGCACTTACGGCTTATTTCGCCAAAGATTTTGATACAGCTCTGCGCTCTTTTGCAGAGATAATACGCTTTAATCCAGATGATAAGCCTGCATCTATGTATCTGTTGAAGGCGACGGAGTATAGAGGGAAGGGGGTTTCTGAAGATTGGACAGGAGTAGAGATGATGCATAAAAAATAGAACCCGGAGAGCAATTGTCTCTCCAGGTTCACGGCTACATAGGTTTATCTTTGGTAGTAGAATACAATAGATGCCTTTTGGATTGTGGCAGTATTCAGGTAGTATCCGACAATAGCTGGATTGGTATTCGCATCCAGGCCTAGTTTGTCTACATTGAGCGCATATACTGTCAGAACATACTGATGCGGTCCATGTCCTTCTGGCGGACAGGGGCCTCCAAATCCTGAAACTCCATAATTGGTGAGACTTTGAATAGTGCCTGCAGGCATCAGATTTTTAGCGGGATCTCCTGCTCCTGTAGGGATTTCTGAAGTGGATTCAGCTATATCAAATGCCAGCCAGTGCCACCATCCACTTCCAGTAGGTGCATCTTTATCATACATCGTGATGGCAAAACTTTTGGTGCCTTCCGGGGCATTTTCCCAACTGAGTTGAGGAGATACATTTGCTCCCTCACAGCCAAAGCCCTTAAACACTTGTTTAAGTGTCGCCTGGCCTCCCACGTCTTTTGTACTCAATGTGAAAGTTTGTGCGAAGGTGTTCGCAAAGAAAAAGGGAATACTGATTAATAGAATAGCTAATCTTTTCATAGAAATTTATGTTAAATAAACTTCTACAAAACTAGACCTCATCGGGATGCCTCGCTTTCGAAATCAGATCAAAATGTATCGCAAAAAGTTCAATCCAGTTGAGAACTGTATTTAGCCGGAGAACTGCCGTATCTATTTTTAAATGCCTGGCTGAAACTGGAGAGGTTGGAAAAGCCTACTTCGAAATAAATTTCACTGGGCTTTAGTTTTTGTACACGTAGCATGTATTCTGCTTGCTCCATGCGTTTTTGGAGAAACCACTTGCTAGGCGAACTCTCATAATGTTCTGCAAATTTCCGCTTAAAGGTCGAGAGGCTCATATTACAGAGAAATGCCAGTTCTTCGAGGCTGAGTTTGTTATCCAGGTTTTGCTCGATGACTTTTTTGAAATTTATTTCCTGAGGCGACTTTTGTTTTTCGAGGTAAAACTGTGCAATCGATTCATCATGCCGATCAATGAGGTAAAGCATGAGTTCCTCAAATTTGGCTTTTTTGAGTGCTTGTGGAATAACCCCCATTTCATGGATCAGGAGCATAAGCGATTCCTGAAAATGTCTGATGAAAGGATCTTTTTGCAAAACCAGGTAATCGGGATTTTCCTTAGGAACTTCTGCTTTGATTTTATGCTTCACCATAAAATCTGTTATCACTTCTTTATCAAAAAAGAATAGGAAGCTTTTATAGCTTCTATTTTCAGAAAGCCGCTCTGTCATCAAACAGTTTCCTCCTCTGAGCATAAGAAACCCATCAGTGTCTACTTTAGCAGAAGAGGCATGCTGAAATACCTCCTTTTTTCCTTCCAGAATAAAGCTGATCAAATGACTCCCCATATCAACCTTGATTTTGGAATTTTCTACCTCGCTTTCATAATTATGAAAAAGGATGGTGGATTTCGGCTTTTGGGAGAAAGTCGGTAAAAGTGTTTCCGGAATCGAGATGACTTGCATGCTTAAAGGTAGGGATATTTCGAAATAAGGGACTTATTGAATGCAATAGGGACAGCTGAGCAGCTGTCCCTCCGTAAAATCAATATGATTTTATTTATTCATTTTCATCATAGGCATTATTCAGCATTTCCATGATATATTCAAAGTGCTCTTTAGGAGTCTTTTCTTCCAGTTTGCTAAACTCACTGAAGGTATATCCATAAGACTTTGTACTGGGGCTTTCTTTTTTTACATAAGGGCCAGATAAACCAACCATCCAGCCATCTTCTTTCCAGGCTTCAGCCTCACTTTTAAATTTCCATAAATAGTATTCCGTTTCCCCTACATCCTCATAATTAAAGGTGAATACCTCGACCAATTCTATATCATCGGGAGTGCGGGCCAGCTCTGTAGGATATATCAGCCAGTTAACCATATCTGAGCGGGAAAGCGCTTCCTGATTCAGGTATTCTTTGGGAAATTGATCCAGCATATCATATTTTTCGAGGAGGTTGAATAGCAATTCCCGGGTTTCATCTTCTGCGGCTATTGCTCGAAAGCTGTAGGGACTTACGGCTATCTTTTTTTCCACTAAAGATTTTAAGGCAAAAAACTTGAGGCGCATATCGAGGAAATGCGTGTAACTAGCAAGGAGTTCAACAGTGCTAGCCTTGCTTTTTAGGTGACTCATTAAATCCAGTAAAACACCACTTTGGTAACGATATTCAGCATAAGCAGTGTCGTCCCAAATCCATTGCTGGTAGTCTGCTTCCTGCTTGAGCATATCCCTGATTTTTTGTTGATAGCGAATAATCTGCTGATCGGCAGCTTTGTTAATGTTTAGCAAATCTGCATTGCACATTTCCAGGGCAAGGTGAAAGCTATTGAAGGGACTGGAATTGCTGGCCAATACCTGATTCATATTCTTGTTTAACACCTTTTTGTAAGGAGTCAACTGACTTTGATCTATTTCAAAATGTTCCCAAAGCAGGCCGATATCTTTCTCCAGGCTATCGGAAGTTGGGATTCTTTCGATCAACCGTTCTATAGCATGGGAGTTTTGGGCAGGAAGGTAATTGAGGAGGAGCAGGAATAGGAGAATAGTTTGAAACGTTTTCATGTGTTTCCAATTTTCGTGTTAAATGATTGTGCTAAAGAGGGGCATGAAAGTGGGGAAATTTTGGGGGAAATGCAATTTGAAATAAGAGGTGCTCTTTCTCCGCAGCACAACACCTTTGTCATTGCAAGCCTGTATTACCGGCTTGCAATGACAAGTCTGTGAGGGCTTATACTTATGGATTATAAGGCGAATAGTCGATCAGTTCCCAATCCACCTTATGGTGGTTTTTAGTTTCTATCCATTTCTCAATTTTAAAGGTCCAAAATCGGCCACTATCCCCAGATTTTTCCAAATCCTTCGGAGAGTTTTGATCCATTTGGAGTTCAACTTTTCCGGTAAGCTGTAAGGTCTTGCCTTGCTCAAAGTCCAGAAATAATAGGCCTGCCTGAGGATTTTCAAACATATTTCCCAGGCTATTGTACATGCTGTTGCCGGGATAGTCCGGAACTCTTAGGATATTGTTTTTGAGGACGTCTACGAATCCCGGCTTTCCTCCTCGGTGAGAAGCGTCCATTTTTCCTTCTAGGCTTCGGCTCCCTAAAAAAAAGGTATCTGCCTTACTTATCCAGTCTTTTTGAGACTCTTTTAATTCTATGCCTTGCGTCTGTGCTGCTGTTACTTCTTCGAAAGGACTCATTGCATGAATGATTCTTCGTTGGATAAACTTGGGACAATTGCCGTAAGCTTCCCGCACTCCGAGATGTATTCCCGAATTATCTACTTTGGCTGGCCCATTAATTCGAAAACGTCTCCGATGAACAAAATCCATTACCAAAGCTCCCAGCTCAGGATTCTCTTTCAGGTTATCAAAAAGAATATCTTCTTTACTGCTAAATACATAAGGAAGCAGAACAGAGAGTTCTGCCTGATTGGGAACTTGTATAAAACCGGGATCACCTATTAAAGGTGAAATCCATACTTCTCCTGCCTGATTTGCAGAACTGAAGAAAAGTAAAGCTTGTTTTTCAAGGAAAGGTACGACTCCTGACATGATCTCTCCTGCTATCATGCGCGTTCTTGATTGAGCGATTAAAGCTTCTCCGCTCATTTCCTGGACCCTGAGTTCTCCTTGGTGGAATACATTTGCCATATGTCAAAAATTACCGAACGTTTGGTAAAAATTTAAATAAAATTTTTTAAGTATAAATACTGTGTATTCTATCTATTGCATATTTAAAAGCTTCAGGTGATCTGCTTCCTTTTGCCACTACCAGACTACCCTGAATTAGGATCAGACTTTCAAGTGCTCGTTTTTCTGCTTTCTTTTTGGAGAGACCCATATCCTGGCCCAGTTTAAGAAACCCCTTTTGCCAGCTTAACATGCTTGCCTGTACCAAATCTCCTACTTGTTCCATACCACTGTCCATAGAAAGTGCTCTCAGAATACATGACTTTTCGCCCCATGCATAAAACTCTTCAATTTTGTTCAAAGCTATATTAAGCCTCTCTTTGGGCTTCAGTTTCTTACTTTTCAGTACATTTAGTATTTCCTCTTTCATCCAGGTCCTAACCCCCAGCATGACTGATTCAGCGATTTGTCTTTTGCCTCCCGGAAAACGATGATAGAGGCTGGCTTTCTTTAAACCAGTTGCCATGGAAAGCTCAGTCAGGCTTGCACCATCATAGCCTTTGTTTCGTAAGACTTCCAAGAGTCCTGCCATCAGGCTTTCATCATTTACTTTTTGAGGACGCATAAAAATTAAATTTTAACGATCGTTCGGTTATATTTACGAACTTAATACAATTATGTTTCCTTGAAAAATTATTTAGAACAAATTTTAATGAAAAATACCATCCAGAGCATACGCTTCAAGATGGCATTTTTTTATTAAGTAGAAGTAAGAACAAGGAACAAGGATTGGAGAAGTGTGAAGTAGTTATGTAATCGTACCTTCTACTATCTACCTTCCTTGTTCTTTATTCTTCAATCATCCTACCTATACCCGTGCATTTTCTTGATCAGGGTCTTGTTCAATGCCAGCATGACCAGACCTGCAACAACAGGTATTGCTGTGAAGATTAAGAAAAAGCCCGAGATTGAGTACATATTACTGATTTTATCTATCAAGCTTGCAGATAGTCCAGCAAGTGTATTGGCAATAAAGTTTGCAACGAACCAGATTCCGAACATAAGTCCAACCAGTTTTGCAGGGGCCAATTTACTTACGTAGGATAAACCTACAGGTGAAACGCATAATTCTCCCATCGTATGGAACCAATAAGCTATGATTAGCCACCACATACTTACGGAAGCGGTTTGTGCACCTTTTTCAATTCCCATACCTCCATAAGCGAGAGCTGCAAATCCAAGTCCTAGTAATATTAGACCAATTCCAAACTTCGTAGGCCCACTTGGATTGTATTTACTCTCCCAGACTTTTCCGAAAAAGGGGGCAAATACAATGATAAAAAATGAATTAAGTATACCAAACCACGTAGCTCCTACTTCAAGAGTATCGGTAGATTGTGTTATTATGCTAATCTCTTGCTGTGATTCATAAACATCTACCTTGTTCTCAGGGACCATTTTTAGTTTGTCATCAGCTCCCCAAACTAAAACTTTATCTCCGTCTGCCAATTGTTGATCTATCCTTAATTCGCTTTGCTCTCCACTTGCTAATTCAATTTGATAAGTTTTGGTATTAAAATCTTTATTCACTTTCCATATTGCAAGTCCCCATATCAAGATAAAACTCGTAGCTAAAAAGACATTTGAAATTGAATATTTTCCAAATGTCTGAGAGAATAACTTGAACAATACCCAAGTAAGAATTGCCAAAGGAGCAATTGTAAGGATAGTATCAGACCAGAAAAAAATAGTTGCTGCTGTATCAGATAAAATTCTTTGAGTATAATCCGCGGCAAAAATAGTCATCGAACTACCTGCCTGTTCAAATGCCATCC
>JBCBRM010000066.1:0-43483 GCA_039819665.1 Bacteroidota bacterium | reverse complement strand
CCTTCTAGTTGCAAGTCGTTCCCTACAAATTCAAAATAAGCGAGTGCGCCATATTCTCTCCAGATTTTCGCTACCTTCTCAGCCACATTCTTATATTCGGTCAGGTAAATTTTGGGAATAGGAAAGACAAATCCATCGATATATTCTGACATCTTATTAGGGGTTAATGTATGTAGTTGAGGATACTTAATGTCTTAAATTTTATCAAGTTATCCTTATTTGATCCCTTATTAAGATCAAAGGACTAAAGAGGAGGAAGCCAAACAGAAGTTTCGACTCATGTTATTTTCTCAACCATTGTCTCAAATCTGTTTGGCTTAAAGAAGTTTTACTCTTTTACGGGTTTCCTAATTACATTCACTATTTAATTGCTGGTCATCAGATTTCCGAATAGTAGGGATTTCCTGACCGGCATTTATTTTAATACAGCTCAGATTTGGGTTTCTGTCAACCCGTAGGTCCACAAGATTTGGATTAAGGCTAATATCTAGTTCTGTAAGGAGATTGCTCGAAATATAAAAATAGACCAATGAGCTTTGCTTTTCTAAGGATATCGCTTGAAGTTCATTTCCCGAGAGTAACAAGGTCTCCAATAAGGGTGCTGATTCTAACTCTATCCAACTAAGTTTATTTCTGTTTGCTACTAAGCCTTCAAGATTTGAAGCTCGCTTTATTTCCAAAGAATCAAGGAGGTTGTCTGTAATGAATAAAGTCTCTATAGATTCATTATCGAGCGTAAAGCTTTGCAGATAGTTAAAGGATACATCCAACTTTTTTAAAGCTGTTAGTTTTTGAAGTCCTCGAATCGAACTGATTTTATTGGCTTCCAAGTTGACGTAAATCAAATGAGGGTTATTGCTTAGATCGATCTCGCTGAGGAAATTTGCGTTAAGAAATAGTGTATCCAGAAGTGTGTTCGCAATCAAGTCTACAGTTTCTATTTCATGCTGCCCTGCCAATAAAACCCGCAAGTTTACAAAGCCTTCTATTCCCGATAAATCTTTGATTCTCCCCGAATTTGCTGAAGATAGGTCAAGATGAGTCGTTTGCTCAGCGTCATTTCTTAAAATCCTTTGGTCCAGAAATCCTTCAGAATCTATACCCTGATCAATAAGTATAGATTCGAAAATTGCATCTGGAATATTGATATAATCCTCCTCGATAGGAGTAATTGGTACATCATCAGGAGAACATGCGATTAAAAGAAGGAGACTAATGGCTAATAAAAAAAGACTTTTCATGTTTTTGTTTGTTGAGTGTTTCATTGTTTACAGTTCTATTATGGAATGGGTGTATTTATGTGATTTTTAAAAGCGTGTTTACCTCATTAATCGTTTGGGATCTAAGAAAAATCACACGTGGATGCTTTTTTTTTAAGACTGGGAGACCGGAAATAAGCTAATGGACTCTATTCGAGACCATTAACGCTTCTTAACTTATCACAGGTGTTTGTTAGAATTCGATTGGACTATAGTCTTGAATAGCTGAGCATACTACACTTATGAACTTTTCCCTTGCCGTTCTAGCCATCTCAATATGACCTGGTTAGTTTCTTCAGGGAGTTCTTGCTGAATCCAGTGCCCGCAATCTAATTCTACCTCCTGAACCTTCGGAACAAATCCTGATAGTCCGTCAAACTTAGGGATCACATCGTGCTTACCATAGATCATGAGTGCAGGCATTTGGACGATGGGATTAACATCTGCTAATAAATGCCAGTTTCGATCAAGATTCCTATACCAATTTATGCTCCCAGTGAAACCACTTGATTCAAAGGCAGAAATGAATACGGATAGTTCCTGATCACTCATAACGGCTTCACCTAATGGTTTTTCTGAGCTTGCGAGATTGATTATCATCATACCCGGCTGAGGTGGAGTAGGGGGAATATTTTTTCTAAACATGTTCCGGAGAAACTGAGAGGTGTTTTCTTCCAATACAGCTTCTGCGACACCTGGTTGGCGATTGAAATGGACGAAATAATAATCACCTCCAAATATCTCTTCCATCCATTCGATCCAGGGTCTTTCTCTCCTTACCTGGTAAGGGACCGCCAATGCAATCAGGCCTTTTACCCGTTTGGGATACAATAAGCTCAGCCACCAAACAACCATAGCCCCCCAATCATGGCCTACAAAAATAGCATTCTCATAGCCATAATGATCGAGCAGTGATACAAGGTCAGCGGTCAGTTTTCCGATGTCATAGTCGCTTACTTCCTTTGGGTGGGAAGAATTTCCATAGCCTCTTTGGTTGGGGATGATGACATGATAGCCTGCTTCGACTAATGCAGGAAGCTGATGACGCCAGGAATATGCATGTTCCGGCCAACCGTGGCAGAGTACGATAGGATTACCTTTATTTTCCTGACCTGCTTCAAAAATTTCAAGTTCGATATCATTGACCGAAATAAGCCTTGGTTCAGGAAAATGGATCTCATCAAAGAATGATTTAGGTACGTTTGTCATGTTTAATTCTTATTAGTGATGGTTTGGGACAAACGTAGTGGCAGGGAGCGACAACCTTATGGCAAGGGTTAAAAGAAATTATTGATATTTGTCAAAATATTCTTGAAGGGTCAAATTGTGAGGTTCAAAGGTTTCTGAGAGTATATGCATTTTTTGAATTCTGTCCAGGCGAAAAAATCGAAATTCCTTTCGGAGACGACACCAGGCAATCAGATACCAGTTCTCTGCACTAATAATGGCAAATGGCTCAATGACCCTGTCTGTCCCAATTTCCTCCTTATTGATGTATTGAATCTTGACACAGAGGTAATTGGTAAGGGCATTTTGTAAGTTTGATAGATTATTACTGCTTCTCTCTTTCTGCAGTACCTGATCATATTGGGTCCTTTCAGCCAATAGATTTGCTTTGTCCTGATCGGTATATCTTAAGATAGATTTTATTTTTTCAATTGCCTCTGAATAATCCTTTACAAAGGAAGCATCCTTATTTTTCAATACCAGCTGTTCTGCCAGAATTAAGGCATTTGCCTGTTCTTCTGTAAACATAACAGGAGGAATTCTATAGCCCTCCATCAAAGCATATCCTTTGCCTTCCAGGGTCAAAATGGGAACTCCTGCTCTTTCTAATGCCCGTATATCCCGGTAAATCGTTCGCTTGCTTACGCCAAATTTTTCAGAAAGACTTGCAGCGGTTAAGCTCCTTTTGCTTTGCAATTGGGTTAAGATTGCAGTGAGTCTTGAAATTCTTTTGATGTCATCTCCTTCCATCTAGGCTTTGTTTTTTCTGAATGGTATTGGTTTCAGCCCTTACCATTAGCCTTATTTCTCTAATGTTAGTTCAAATTCAGCCATGACCGGGAAATGATCTGAAAGGTGTTCGGTTTCCGCAGTATTGAAGACAGTTACATTTGTACATTTTTTAGCAATAATGGGACTCGTAAATATATAGTCTATGCGCTCCCTGCTTTGTATGACTTCATCCATGGATTCTCTATAGGAGCCAATTAATACTGGAGCTGGAAACGTAAATCTGGAATCTATATCAACGAAGTCTTTACTTACATCTATGGCTGGTAAGGCTATGAATGTCGATACTACGGAATAATCAAATTCTCCTAGCCTCAGATTTGAATACTTATCAGAATTATTTTTTGAATATTTTTCCAACAAAGCTTGATTTTGCTTCATTAGTTCGTGGTCGAAAGGAGAGTGCGCATTGAAATCACCTAATATGATATAGTTATCACTATCAATGGCTTTTACTTTTTTGGCGATAATATTTGCCTCATTGAATCTGAAGTCAGAATCAGCCGGAGATAAGTGAAGGACGAAGAAGTCTATCCCGTAGGTAGTACAATGTAACATCCCATGCCATAGCTCATCCGTAAGCCTTTCCTTAAGGCTAATGGGTTTTTTGGAAGTCAGGCCTGTCGGGTACCCTTCTGTCTTCAGTATCTTTACATAATTGTGCCCCCATTTTTTTGCATCAGCTTTGAGTTGCTCTTCGTCATATCCACATAATTCCTGTAATGCCAGCACGTCGGGATTCTTATCCTGAATCCACCTAATCCAATTCTCCTTCCTCAGGGTATCCTTTCCCCAGTCAAAACCATTCCAAATATTATAAGTCATTACCTTGAAGTTGGTAGGAGAGACTTGGGTAAATGAGTCTGCAAAGCTCGTCAATACAATGGAAAAGAAGAGCAATAAGTATTTTCCTATTTTATTTTTCATGTGGAAAAGTGCTTTATGTAAAATAAGGAATCCTGAGGTGCCGTCTTGCCTGTGTTGATAAATTTCCAACCTACATAGGAAGGTAGTTTTATTCCATTGAGTCTCAAATGACTGATCATTTGTCCTCGATGAGTGAGCTTGAATTAATCTTTTCCATTGTTTAATAAAAGCTCTTTATTATCGACTCCCTATTTTTCAAGATGGTCTGCTGTTGTTTCAAAAAAGATAAGATTTCGGTCATAACTGCTTTCCGCCTCGCATTAGGGTGAATTATGTAGACCATTTCCAGTTCACGACCTTTCATATGCTCTGGCACCTTCATTTCAAGGTGTCCATATCTCAAATCATCTTTGTAAATTCCCCATAGCCAAAACTCTCATTTTCCCATTCTATATATAACTCTCCTTCCTCATTTTCATCGCTTGTTGCCCCCCAAAACTGAATCGATAATTCGTCTATGGCCATTTCATCAAAGCTGTCTTTATCTTCAGGACGATGGGCTTTATTCCTAATTGGTTATGCTCTATAATTATCAGATTTATCTGGCTAAGAATATTTGACATGGTCAAAATCTCAGTTATAGGCACAAGCTTTTTATCTGTGCAATAACTTCATTTGTAGGAAATATCTAACCGTCAGTCCTCAAATCTTGTAAATTTCTGAGGTTGGGAAAAACTTACTCCAGGCCCAATTATATACAAGGGTACTCGCTATCATATTTCCATTACTATCAGTCACCCATGCGGTTAATCCAGCTTTATCAAAATGAATTTCCAGCTTTTCACTATTGAGGGTATATGAAATAGGAGAATCTTTTTGAAATAATTCTTCGAAAGGGAAGAATGCGGCTGTGTCTCCCAGCTCCAGCCCAAGTCCCAGATTCTTTGTATGATGAAGTCCGTCATTTCCCGGGTATTTTTCTCCGGGGATCCAGGTATTATAATAGGGTTTGTTGAAAACACTTTCTGGGAATACGGCCTCAGAAGTATCCTGATTAAAAATGACGTGGGTATCGGGATATTTATTTTTCCAAAATTCCCAGGTACTTTGCAAAGATACCATGGGGGCTAATCGCTCTCCTTCTAATTCTCCTTTCACGGATTTACAGGATAGCTGATTCCAAACAGAATTGGTCTTTCTATCGACGATCAATAAGTTATTTTCAATTAGTCCCCTTCCGAAATCAAAACCGGAATTATCTCCTTTCAGCTCCCCTTCAAATATTCGAGCGGAACCTACTAAAGGACACCATGTCAGTAAATAGTTATCTTTATTCAATCTTAAATTGGCAACTTCAAATCCAGCTAGATATCTTATAGGGATAGCATAGTGATTATTATCAAATGAGACTCCAAGTACTAACTCCTCACTATCAATATCCACCTCTTGTTGCTCTGTTACTTCCAGATGATCCAGACCTTTGTCGATAGGCATGTCAAACTCAAAATGTTCTCCTCCTGGCTGTGCCTGTGCAAAGACTTTGATCGATTCAAGCTTGGAAGCCTCTTCAGTATTTTTATCCGACTTATCCCCCTTGCATGCTATGAAGAATATGGAAAGCGTGTAAACTAAGAGGAAGTTGATTTTATTCATATAAATAGTCTTTATAAGGCCTGGATATGGGTATTATTTTTATTCTACACGCATTATTTTCTCCATTTTGCGCCCTTTTGCCAATTCATCAACGAGCTTGTCCAAATATCGACATTGTCTATATAACTCAAATTCATCCGCAATATCCTCAATGCGATAGCCACAAATGACGCCCTTTATCAAATGTGCGTTAGGATGTATGTTTGCTTCTTGAAAGAAGGTTCTGAAAGTTACTTTCTCATCAATCAGGACTTGTAGTTTTTCTCCATCGTAGCCTGTTAACCATTCGATTACCCGGTCGAGTTCTTCTTTTGTCCTCCCATTCTTTTCCAATCTATTCAGGTAATGGGGATAGATAGAACCAAATATCATATTCGCAACCTTTTCATTTTTTTCAGCAGTTACTTTCATTTCGATTTGATTTTTGTGGTACTAAATCGACGCTAGACGAAGCCTTAAACGCGGGATGCGCAGCTTCAATTTTGCCTAAATATCATCAAAATTAGCAGTACTAAAAAGTGAAAATTACTCTCGATATGCCAGCTTTATATTTGCATTAGGCTGGATATAAACTCGTTCTTCTTGTAGATCAAAAATCCAATTGAAGCGTTTGAGTAAATCCCCTCCCATGACACTGATTTTTTGTCTTCCCAAAGCTCCTGAGAAAAAGCCAACCGGAAGCTGATCGAAATGGATATTACCTAATTGAAAGCCCGGCATAAGAGCCTTTAGGGTTTTGAGTTCGTTTCCATAAGAGTCTTTGAGGATTTTTTCCTCGAGGATTTTCAATTGGCTATCTAGTTTGTGTTTCTGGGCGAAAGCATCATCGAGTAGGAGGGAGCCTGCATAACCGGAATGAATGAGAAAGCTATTTTCGAAATTTTCTTCTCCCAAAGTCATCTTCCCTTTCAGAAATCGCATCCCTGAATTTAATTCCAGTGGTAATTCTTCAAAGTTCGTATTCAGCATGGGTAACTTTAGATGAACCGCTATGAAATTCTGCTCATAATTGATCTCAAGAATTCTTCCCATAAAGAAATCCATACCGATCTTTCCATCGGTTTCCTGCCCGGAATGTTTGTTCTCCCAAATCGTTACCTCCGTCCAGTTTTGCTTTCCCACTTGCAAGCTGTTTCCCATGCTTCTTCGGCTTGATCCTTGTCCTCCCCAACTATTGACACTGTCGGCTTCCCCATAATTGACACTTTTTAGCCGATCTCTGACTGATTCAATCAGGGTCATATCATTTGCGGCCGTGTGAAACATGAGATCCAGGCTGTCTGTTTCATTCAGGATAGCATGAAGGACGATATTGTTAAAGGAGGTAAGTCGAAAACTGATAGTATCGGAAGCGGAATTGGACTTCTCATGTAAATTTTGGGCTTCTAGGGGCGGTGAAACTAGCAGAAGGAGAGATACAGAAAGTGCCAACAGAATCTTCATAGCATAGAAAATAAAGAAGGAAAATAAGGACAAGATATGGAGATTTAAAAGAAAAATCCCCTGATCGGTATTCTAATCAGAGGATGTAGATCTTAACTAGGCATTCGCTTTTTGATTAACTTTATCTGTCCGTTGTGGTTGGATTCATGTTCGCACACATGAAACCATTTACAATGATTATTGGTGGGCTTATTCTCAAAAAAGGCCTCTGATTCCATCAACCAATCATCATCTCTTTTGGCAAATTCTGCTTTGGTGACATCTCTCACCTCCTTGAGTTTATCCAGATAAAAGCGGATGTCATGCCCTTTTATTTTTTTTCGGGCAGGAGCTCCCAAATTCATGGCTACATCCCATTCTTTTTTGATTTCTCTATCCCAACTTCCCCAGCGCATTCCTTCAAAGGTATTGAGCTGATAGTATCGCTCAGTTGCAGCTAAGTGGAGAAGTAAGGCACCAATGGAATTGGATTGATCATCGAGCTGGAAATCGAGTTGCTCTTGAGTGAGGTTCTGGACGCCCTGGACAACCCAGGTGCGCATCATAACCATCGTGGAAAGTAAGGTGCCGATTTGGGGGGAATAGCCCTTTTTCGGACCGATGATGTAAATGCCTTCTGTTGGTGGGAGTTCAGAGGTGTCAGCCATGCTGATCATTTGGCTGCCGAGTATACCGCCGGCTAGCAAAGTAGATTTCTGAAAGAAAGCTCTTCGGCTTTCCTTTGTTTTTGGTTTTTTCATAGAGGTCTGCTTAGGTGTGGAAGAAAAGGAATTATGTCCTCCTCTTACTAATAAGTAAGGAGCGCTTAATAGTTACACATAGCAAGAAAATTTATAAGGCAGGCAGCAGGTTATTCTATTTCCTTTTCAATTTTTACAAGCAAAGATTCTGCGGCTTCAGAAACTAATTTGTATTGCTCCACTTTATTCAGGATAAGACTTTGGTATAAAAGGACCCTATTCGAAAATCTTGTATCATCTACTATATCCTCATCATCAAAATTCATCATGTCAGTATTCTCAATCATCCAGGGAATGATCTCTTTCATGAAATACTCAATTTGTGCTTTCCCCTGTTCGATTGCTTCTTCAGCAAAGACATCATAATAATTAGCAATCTCTTTACGCAATTCTAAATCTTCAATCAGGCCCAGTTTTCCCGAAGAAACAATGGACAAATAGGTGGTTCTTTGAGGGCTGTAATTGGAAACGTCGAACGAAAAGGACATTTGTTCACTGGTGCCATCTTCTTTATACTTTTGTATGCTTGCCAGGAGATTCCCCATTTTTTCTGCTTGCTCACTGTTAAAAGGAATTTGACCATTTTGGTATTCTTTAAGGTCCTTTCCTATTTCGGTTTTGAATGATTTGAGGATATTTTTGAGCTCTTTTCGGTCTTTTTTAGTCTCAGCTGCCGAACTGATATAAAAGGCGAGTAATACACCTAAAATTACCCCCAAAAAATTCAGAATTTGGTCAGGCCAATTGATATTTTGCATGTGTTGTTGAATATGAATGGCTGTCAATTTCTCATATAAGCTTCATGAAGCTTTATTGTTCATATTTTTCCTCTAAAATCAGGAATGACAAAAAGCTAAATTCAATCCCCCCTAAAACTCTAATACGCTTACACCTTCCTCCCTACTTATCCACACTTCGGCCAGCACGATAACCATAGGCAATACTTCGCGGTCCTCCTGACCAGGCCCCATAGTATCGATAACCAATAGGGGAGTGCGGGTTAAAATCCGAATAGCTGGTTCCCACTTGATAATATCCACCTCCCCTATAGCCAAAACCTCCTACTTCATTATCGCTTTTGGGCCAGTCTTCATTGGTGGCTTCCCCAAAATCCAGATTGCCGTCCCCATGTGTGCCTTTAAAGGCCCGACCAATAGGATTTCCAAGGGTAATGACCTTTTCCCATACACTTCCGCTCAAATCCATTACCCAATAATAGCTGGCCCCGTAAACCGGAAGGTTATTGTCATTTAGTTGAGCTTCATCCACTCCGTTTCCCAGACCCAGTTCCAGATCAGGAGAAACATACCTTTCTAAATCTGCATAGGTATTCGTGCCCCAGACAAATTCTGCATTTATCGGTTTTCTAGGTCCACGAGCAGCTTTTGTGTATTCCAATTCAGTAATTGGGCGCAAACCTGCCCAATCCGTAAAGGCTAAGCCATCGGTAAAACTCACATAATTCATGGGGCGTTCCGGACTTTCAGCTATATACTTTCCCTCTTTTAGTTTGATCGTGCCTCTGTTTTTATGATAATCCTTACCGCCAGTAGGTGAGCGCTCAAAGGTCCATCCACTGGGGATACTATTGAGAAATGCAGCGTATTGGCCCTGAGTCAGTTCGTATTTCATGATATAAAAGGCCTCAAAACCTTTGGGATACTCAGCAGGAATAGGACCTTGACGATCTCCATTATACAAATCAGTTTCACTCCAGTAATACAGATTGCCACTTTTAGGGCCAACGGGAATCTCAGCCTCCGAAGTAATTTGATACAGACCACTGGGCTCTCCATTGGCATCACTTTTATACAAGCTTGCTCTTGTTATAGCAGCTTCATCCGGACTGCCCAGGGTAAATGGTCCCTGTGGGATATATACCATTTCTATTCCATGAACTTTTAAATTGTTGAGCTGACGAAAGCCAATTTTGAGTCCGGTCGTATCGAGTAGGACTTGCAATTTGTAATTGAGACTTCCCCTACTAGAGGAGGGAGGGATTAGGAAGAAGCCCATGCCATCTTTAGTTACCTGGAGGGTAGGATTGCCCGACTGAGGAGAACGATTTTTCAATAATTGATGTCCGGTAGGAAGAATTTTCGCATGACTGTCATAAGGAGTGTTGTATTTCAGGAAGACCCAGACGGCATCATGATTTTTAGTATTATTCCATGCATTGTCCCAATAGATGTCAAAAATGACGCTCATGGGGGTGGATAAAACATCATCTCGGTTAAGGGAGCGTACATTTTCAATCCTAAGTCCGCTTGCTGAAACAGAGTAGTAGCTAAGGAGGAGTAAAAGGCTGGATAGTAGTCTTATTATTTGCATATACTTAAAATAGGCAGTGTCTACTGCCACAGCAAGGTATCAAATCGAGAATATATGGGCGTATATAGATTTTATCAAACTCCAAATTGTCGTAAATGGTGGTCTAGATGTTTATATTGGCCAATTGCCCATTGTTCAGGTGTGAAACGGCCTAGCATGGGGTGAATGCTGCCCTGACATTTGAGGCTGCCATCTTTATGAAAATTCTCCAGGCGATCTAGCAAAGTTTCTTTAGCATTTTCAAAATTTTTCGACTCAACTACTTGGAAAGTACTAGGTACATTACGAGACTGGAAAGGAATGTCATTGTAGTAGCGCTTTCTGAGAAAAGGGGCTGCGAGATATCCCAGAAATTTTCGCTTTTGCTGAATTTCTCCCATCGCATTTCTCATGACTTCCACACAATGGGCCATCATCTGGGCGACATCCATTTGGCCCCAAATTGCTTGTGTTTCCGGGCTAAGTTTTTCTATCCTGTTTTTTATTTCCTTCAAAGCTGATTCAGAGAAAAGACTTTTCATGGTATTATCGCTTTTTACAATAAAACAAAATTGTGGAGACAGATGATAATCTGTCTCCCTTTTATGATTTAAAGAATTAGACGTTTGGAAGGGACGGCTGCTCATCCCATTTTAGGAATCCAAAAAATCTGGGTTGCCATGAATATCCCCAAAGCCGTTACGAGAGCAAGTACAAACATCAGCCCTGTCATACTATATTTTACCTGAGTATTTTTACTTTTCTCCGCAAGGAAAAACAGTTCTGCCGCTGCAAGAGGAACTAGCGAATGCCCAAATGCTAGAAAAAAATCAAAAGGTCCATCGAAGTTATCTGTGTGGCCAGGAGCTCCTTGATTGATCAAAATCCAGAAAGAAAATCCGATACGGAAAAACCAAACCCCGCTTACCATCAGGAAAGTACGAAGCGCCCATTTCCGATGAGCCATAAACTTCTTTTTTCGAGCACTCAGAAAGGCCATGACTGAAAAAAACATGATTAAAGAGGCATTTAAGGTATTTCCTCCCATCATAATGCTTCCACCTACCACACCCCGAGTAAAAATGAGATATAAACCATCAAGACTGATCAGAAGAGATACCAGTATATAGATCTTCCCATTCCATCGATGAAAGGATTTATAGGTTTGACGGAATTTAGGGAAAAACTGAAGCGGCCCTCCTACCGTGATAATGAAAGCGAGAATGAGATGTAAAACCAGGAATAAATTTCCAAGGAAATCATTCTCTATAATTCCACTAAAGAGATGCTCATTCCAGGATTCATACTCTCCGTTAATACTACTTTTGCCATAAAATCCTAAGATATAAGCGGCAAAAAACCATTGTCCTAACAAAGCGATGATGAACCATATGCTCGCCGAACGATCCAGGGCTTTTCTGGCCTTGGCCATTGAGGAAGGAGAATTTACTGTGAGTTGTTTTGGAGTATGCATATCAATGTATTATTTCTACTGTTCCGAAGTTGAAGCTTAGAATCAGTGAGACGAAATTTCATTGACCAAGGGCATACAAGAATTGATGTGCAGGAAAATGTACAGGATAAAACCTGGCTCAGGACTTTATAGACCGGTGAGAAACCACATGTCCCCTCTATGGCTCCTTTCGTCACTTATCTTCCACCTGCTATCACTTTTATTGGGAAAATTGGAGGTGAAAATATTTTTTAAGTTAAATCGGTATTGGGAGCAACCCTTTCGCCTTAATTTCCTTCTATCCTTATAATATCCCGGGCATGAACAACGCACACTACATAGACTGGAACCAAAGCTGGTTTGTAAAGTATAAACTTTATCATTTCCTCTTTTGGGGCATTTATCATTTTACCATAGGCCTAACTCAATTCACTTTTGAGCAATGTTGGGAGATGCTTTTTTACTCTCCCAGGTGGATGATCTTTATCTCCTATGTTCTGGTGATTGGTTTTGGGGTGCTTTTCTGTATTTATGTGCTTTGGCCTCGGTTTTTGGAAAGGGGGAAGCCATTTCTGTTTATGGTTTATCTCTTTTTGACCATGATTGTTTGTAGCCAGATTTTGGTTTCTGCTTATTACCTGGCTTCCTATTTTTCTGGGGAAAGTCTGGATTTTTTCTGCTATGAGGCTACGGCCAGACCCAATATTTTCTATTTTATCACCACAGATACTTTTCCAAGTGTTGCAGCAAGTTTAGTATTTGGAATCTGTATAAAATTGGGTAAAAGCTGGCTTCAAGGCCGAAAGAGCCAGCAAGAATTGGAAAAAGAGAAAATGGAAGTAGAGCTCAACTTTCTCCGAAACCAATTTAATCCTCATTTCCTGTTCAATACTATAAATAGCATTTTCTTCTTGATCAACAAGAATCCGAAAGAAGCCTCGAACGCTCTAGCCCAATTTTCTGATCTTCTTCGATATCAATTGTATGAATGTAATGTTCCCCTCATCCAATTGGGAAGGGAAATCAGTTATTTGAAGAATTTTGTGGCACTGGAAAAACTGCGTAAGAATAAAGATTTTCAACTAAAAATGGAAATCAATTATTCACCAGAGAAAGCTTTTGGCATATCTTCTTTTGTCCTGATCGCTTTCGTGGAAAATGCCTTCAAGCACGTATCCAAATCTCCAGGGGAATTAAATTGGGTTTCAATTCGCTTGTGGGTAGACGAACATGGGAAGCTGGAATTTGTGGTAAAAAATAGCAAAGAAGAGGACTTCGAGGAAAGTACTTCCGTAGGAGGTATCGGCCTTCAGAATGTAAAAAGACGCCTGGAACTGGTTTATCCAGATTCTTATGAATTGGAAATACAGGACTTAGCGGATCGATATGAAATTAGGCTGGGACTTAATTTAGAGGAAATAGAATCAGAAGAAAGTTTTCCCCTTCCGATACCTGCAATCTGATAAATATTTGTGATGATAAGATCCGTAATCATTGATGACGAACCTCTGGCTCGAGAAGGCCTTTCTAACTATGTCCGGGAAGTGGACTTTCTGGATTTGGTGGGCGTTTGTGAACATCCACTCGAACTCATGGAACTCATGGATCGAGAGCAGGTAGATCTGATTTTTCTGGATATCCAAATGCCCAAAATGAGTGGAATTGATTTCTTGAAAATTAGTTCCAATCCTCCTATGGTTATTTTAACCACTGCCTATCCCAGCTATGCTTTAGAGGGCTTTCGCTTGAATGTGCTGGATTACCTGCTCAAACCAATAACCTTTGATCGATTCTTCCAGGCTGCGAGTAAGGCAAAATCTCAGTACAAACTTCTTAAGCAGCAAGCACCTTCTTCAAGCCTAAGAGATGATCACTTCTTTGTGAAGTGTAATCAGAAATATGAAAAGATCTTTTTTGAGGATATTCTATATATTCAAGGGATGCAAAACTATGTGAGTATCCACACTCTCAAAGGGAAATACATGGCCTTATTGACCTTAAAAGATATCCTACAAAAATTGGAAGGGCAGGCTTTTATGCGGGTTCACAAATCCTATATCATTGCTACTTCAAAAATTGAATCCGTAGAAAGTCATGAATTGATTATCAATTCCATCCCGATTCCCCTAAGTCGAAATTATAGAGATGAGTTACTGGAAAGGGTAGTAGAAAAAAAGCTTTGGAAACGTTAGACCGGTTTTTCAACGTCTTCTGTCATAATTTTGGTCCTGTGCGTTCTTCCCCATTGAAGTAAGGCATCAATTACTACTTGGCTTGACTTACCATATTCTGTAATTCGGTATTTGACTTTTACCGGTCGGGTATCCAAGACTATTCTTTCGACCATAAGATTGGTCTCTAATTCTTTGAGCTCCTTAGAAAGCATTTTTGGGGTAATGTCCATAACCATTCGCTCCAACTCCTTAAAGCCACTTTCCCCTACAAACAATAAGGCCGAGATAATAGGTATTTTCCACTTCCCACTAAATATCTCAAGGGCATCTCGTATAGGCAAGAGAAAGCCATGACATTCTCCCTTATCCCATACTTCTTTTTTTTGGTTTTTCATGCTATACTCTAGTATACTACTATCTTTTGTATATCCGCTTTCAAAAGTAAAGCAAGTCTTCTACATTTACAACTCAAGTACTTAGAAAAGAAACGTACAAATGAAAAATCGAAACCTATTGATCTACCGCATTTCTACCGGAATACTGACCTTTATGATGCTGGGTTCAGCAGGCATGTATTTCTTCAATCATGAGATGGTAAGCGAAACTTTCACTCGATTAGGCTATCCAACCTACCTCATATATCCTTTGGCCATTGCCAAGATCTTGGGATTGGTGGCGATTTGGACAAAAAAATCAGAAACCTTGAAAGAATGGGCCTATGCAGGCTTCTTTTTTGATTTTATCCTGGCTGGCTCTGGGCATATCCTAGCTAAGGACGGTGAATGGGCAGGGGCATTAATGGCGCTGGTCTTTTTACTTATTTCCTATGTATATGAGAAAAAGGCATCAGCTGAAGTCTGATATTTGGGCTCACAGAATTTAAAAAGGGAGGCTTTTATGGGCCTCCCTTTTTTATGTTTAAAACTGTACATCGTAGTGAACCGGGAATTGGGTGGGGATCTCTTCTAAGGTTTCCCCGAGATTTTGCCGCAAATCTATTTCAATTCCTCTGGCTATAGTCGAAATGGGAACATCATTGGAGGTTCCTTCAAAAGGATTTTCACCCGTACGTCCTATCCGCTCCATCGTATGAAAGATCCAGGCAACTGCCACATAGAAAGGGATTGAGGCCCAGATAAAGAGATCACTAAGAATCGGCATTTTGTCCATAAAGTCTTCTGCTATTTCTGCAAACTGTGGGATGAGTGCTAAGGGGAGCAGTAGGACAAACAACCACATAAAAAAGTGATTGAGGGTAGCGAATTGACGAGGATAGGGAAAATTCTTGATTCGTTCCGATTTTCCTTGTAAGGTAAAAAGTTCTTCCAGTACTCCTTCTAACTGGAGGAAAGCAAATTCCCATATTATTCCTTCTTCTTTTAATTTTCTCAAATGATGTGATTGGAGATAGAGTAGTGCTGTCTGCTTATTATTTTTGGAAAGCACATAGTCCATATCTTCATTAGAAATATAGGGCGTCAGATCATCTCTTAAGGCTGTAATTCTTTCTGGTGGCAGAAGCTTCCATTCCTGATTTGTTTTTTCCTCTGCATTGGTTTCCCAGGACTTCTTTTGACGCATAGAGTGTCGCAATGCTGTCATCCATGCTATATGCCTATAGGTAAGGATTTTTATTTCATGCTGAAGTTCTGCTTCAGACAATTTGATGTCCACATGCGCATTAGAAAGCATATCCTGGACAAACATTCCGAAGGTTCGGGAGGTATTTACAATACCTCCCCAAATTTTTCTGGCTTCCCATATTCTTCCGTAAGCCGAGTTGTTTTGAAAACCAATGACAAATGCTACAGCCGTACCAATCAATGCCAATGGAGTCCACGGAATTTTCAACCAGGCAATATCCATGAAATAATAAATGGATACCCAAAAAGTTCCAATAAATATGAATTTGAGGGTATCAAACCTTGTCCACATGGCAAGGTCGAAGGCTTTGTAAGTTTTTTGAGTGTACATGTATAGATCTCCTATTCGTTTTTGTTGCTTCCCTTTTGAAACTACAAACTAAGTTACATGTTTCTGAGAATTAGCAATCCTTCCTCTTTAGCTAAATTATCATGGCTAAAGAAAGCTCACAAAAAATGAGATAGAGAGTAGGGGAATCTCCAAAAATAAATATGAAAAGCTAGGAAACTTATTCTCCGTATTCAATTACCTCATCCCAGTCAAATGCAGGCTCAGATAGGCTACGGGATTTTGTTCGCTTATCCCAATTCCTATCAAATCCTCTGGTATCGAAATGGGTAAATGTGTTGTAAAGACCAATCCCACCACTAAAACGGAAATAGTGCTTTCCATTTTCGCTTTTGGTTTGGAGAGGTTTTTCATAATTCTCATTGTCCAATACCCTGTGGAAACTCAGAGAAATAGGGCTTTCAAACCATTTGTTTTGATCGGCTCTCCATTTCTTCAGGATATCTGTAGCCTTTATAAGACTATCGCTTGGAGTACTGGTTCTTACCTGAAAATCGATGGCACGGAAAGTTATATGCATACTCTTTTTCGAACTACCCGGTACAACTGCATTATAAGCAGGGAATCGATAGCAGGAATTGATCCGAATGGGAGCTCCCATTTCTGCTCGAAGGTGATCCAGCACAATCAAAGTAGGTACAATATTTCCCCAAACTTCTGGAGGAGGTCCTTCATTGGTGATTCCATTTTTGACATTCCCGATTGAACCCAGAAGTTCTTTTGGGGCAAAATGTTTAAGATTTAAACTTTTGATGTGCGATTGGAAACCGGCGTAGTCTGACCAGCTATCTAAATAGGGCATGGCAATTAATTTGTGTGCGAATTTAAATTAGTACTAATCACCGGATATCCCAAATAGGTAGAATCCAGAGAGCCTATCTTTTTGGAAGTACGCCTGAAAAAGTAACTCCTATAGCATTTGCAGAATATGTCTCTCCCAGATTATCAGCATATTCCATGAGGGTAAAGTTTATCCCGACTCCCTTCCATGCAATTTCAAATATAGGGCCATTGGCTGCGTCGAAGCTAAGATCATCCCCAATTCCATCCGCCTTGAAATTGATGTTTTGGTGGCTTACCAAGCCCACTCCTAAGCGAATATCATCCGTAATCATCCAGTTTGCTGTTAGGTGGATAGGTATGCGGGTGAGTCGGATATTTACATTGTCTGCGGCTGTAGTAACATATTTGATACCGGCCGAGGCTCTAAATCGTAATTTTTCTACTTTGGGAATGGTAAATTCTCCTCCAACTCTGATCGAACCCCCTTGTCCAGCATTTACAGATTGGGTATCGCCATTGGTAAAGAGAACCTCAGCAACCGGTTCACCTCCAAATTCCAAAGCTCCTTCAAATAGGAATTTCAGGGGAAAGTTATTTTTAGAATTTTGCGCAGAAAGGTTGAAGCTTATAAGAAGGGAAATCAGACCAAGAAGAATAATTCTCATTATTTATTGACTTATTTAATTGAGGCCGAAGATAAGCATGCTTTCCCCAAAATCAAGAGAATTTTTTTCAACAAAAATACATAATAAAATAGCCTTTTGAATAGCAGAAGTTTAGTCATCAAAAGCTGCCAGATAGGTTTGTCCTTCGCCTGTAAAATCAAGTAGTTTTCCGTTTTTCAGGATCAATTCACAGCCATGCTCAGATTCCCATTCCGGATAAAAGATCAGGCGGATGAAGCGATTCTTTCTCAGGGGGTCCTCTTCTATTACTACATGATGAATCTGGGCTTTTTCAAAGGCATCCTTTTCTTCAGCTACTCCAAAGGCCCTTAAATTTGCCTGAGTCTCAGTTTCTCCTTCTTGTATTTCAATACCATAGCTAATCTGTTCACAACAATCAAGACAATGCTTATAGAGTAGATTTCCCATTAACTCCTTTTCTGAAACTTCCAGAGCCAGAAAGTCATTCACCGTCTGGACCAGTTTGTCAGAAATGATTTGATTTGTATGTCTGAGGCTCTTATCTGAGGTAAACAAATCGATTCGAACTTCCTGCTGGAAAAATTCGGAATAAAGATTTATTTTTCCCATTACCCATATACTTTTTAGGAGGATTTCTTCTCTATTCATCTTGAGCTTCCTTTAAACATCCAAGGATTGTTTTTGATAGTCTTGATTTTGAGACTACCTCTAAATTTGTGCCATCTATGTAGCAGTAGTTTCTAATAGAGGGCTTCGTAGAGCCCCTTTCCATTTTTCAACAAGAGGTGACAACTTAGCTGGAGTAAGGCTACATGCTAAGGTTCAGTTTTATTTAAGAGTTATGGGATAGGAAAGAGGGAGTTATGGGGGACTTCATTTCCAAACAATCTCTCTACACTTTATAAACGAAGGCCGGGAGTGCATCTATCCCTTATGCACTCGCGAAAGCCTGAGCAAATACAGCTACGTCTATTTATCTTTATTCCTTATGAGGATATCTCCATTGAAGTTTTGGAAAACTATTTCGGTTCCACCGCCATTGATGGTTCCTCTTACCCATTCATTACGGGTAACTTTATAAGAACCATTAACGGATTTGTTACTGCTGCTGGCTTCTGATTCTGTCATTTTCATTTCAAAATCTGAGAATATGTCTCCCATAGGTGCTTTGGCTTTCACTTCAGCTTTCAAGTCTCCCGGAAAACTAATGTCTATATCTCCATTGAAATTGGAAAAGGCCATATGTCCCTTGCCTAAGGAACGAAAGTCGATCTTGATGTCCTCATTCATAGCATCTGCCAGGACGGGACCGGAGATGTTTTTCATGGTAATGGATCCATTTACATTACTCACTTCAAATTCTCCACTGACATCTTCGACATAGATATCTCCATTATTGACAGTTTTGATATCGATATTGAAATTTCTGGGAACTTTTATGCTAAAGTCCACCGTTCCATTGGGCCAGGTGCGGATAAGGACTGTATTTTTCAATTCTTCAACCTCATATTCTAGGTTTTTACTCTTATTGCTAATGCTCTTCATGCCTTCCCGCATTTTAGGCTCCACTTTTTTAGTCGATTCCCTGCGTTTGGCAGTTATCTCTACGACCGATTTATCATGTGTGCTAACAGAGATACTTCCATCGACATGCTTGAACTCCAGTTTACCCGTGCTACCGGGATCACTTAGGCCTATGCTAAAGGTTTCTCCATTTAGTTGCTGAGCATGTATTGGAAAGCTGATTAGTAAGGCTCCCAAAAAGGTGAGAAGATTTCTGAGGGTATTCTTATAATTTTTCATTGACTTACTTTTTAAGCATGACATCTCCATTTAGTAAATCGAAGTGCAATTTTACACCTCCATTTCCAATACGGAAAATTTCATTCTTGTTGAGTTTATATTTGGCCCCTTTGCCATAGTCTTTTTTGGTCTGGGACATTTTTTGCGGAACCAATTCGGTTGACATATTTGTATAAAAATCTCCGTTTAAGGTTTTGAAGGTAACATCTGCGTTTAGCGCTGCAGGAAGATTGACTCGAATGTCTCCATTTAAAGATTTGAAAACAGATTCTTCAGTGGGATTGCTGGCGTAAGAGATAGTAATATCCTTGTTTAAAGCATTGACATAGGTCTTACCAGCAACATTTTCCATATTGATGGCTCCGTTGAGGTTGCTGACGTGCAGGTCTTTTGTCTGAACATCTTTGATTAAAATATCGCCATCATTCATGGTATTTACTTTCAAATTGCTATAGCGGGGAACCTGAATGCGTATATCCACATGGTATCGATAGCCAGGATCCTTATAGTCTCGACTGCTTTCATCCCAATCCTTGTACTTCCCTTTTTCTGTGTCGTACTGGTTCATCGGAGTTTCCAGGTAAACAAATACTTTATTACCCTTCTCGGCAAATCTGAGTTGGATTTCTTTTTTTCCTGTTTCAATCATGTCTCCTTTGATTACTTTGGTCGCACTAACTTTGATGCTGCTACCATTATATCCTTCGATGCTAATAGGACCGTTGATATTCTGGACAGTTAGATGATTATCTGAGGAGGAACTGGAAAAGCGCAATTCTTTATTGATCTCTTCTTTTGAATCTTGAGCAAAGACAGGCAGACTCAATGCGGTACTAAGTAGTAGTACCACTAATCGTGATAAATTCATAATGATGTGTATTGAATGAAAGAAATAAGGTGAGAATCAATCAGATCTGAAGAATTGATTCTTCTATTTTTTGTTTTACAGTTTTATCAATTTCTGGTCTTTTCAAAAGCTTTTTCATCGCATCTTTCGCCCCTTTCTCCTGCAAACTCACCATCAAATCCGCCAAAGCGATCTGTACCAAAGGAGAATCCTGATGTGCGATAGAGCTTGCCAAGCCTTCCCGAACCTGAGGTAGTTCCACATATTGAATTAGGGATTCGAGGGCAGCCAGTCGTACATTTGCATTGGGGTCATTGTTGAGCGTTTTTAGTAAAGCCTGTATAATGCGCTCCGTGATCTCACTCAATTTATTTACCTCGTTTACCGCTTGGAGTCTTTTGCTAGCAGAAGGTTGGTCAATTAAAGACATCACCAATTGGGTTCGTAACTCTTCTACCTCCGTACCGCTGATAGGTTGTACCTGTTGGGGCGGCATATTTCCCGTTTGCATCCTGGAGCCCAACATAATGCCGATTAAAAGGATAACGAATGCAAAGGCTAATTGTCCCAGGGAAACACTCATTTTTCTTTCGAAGAAATACGAATTGAGTCTTTCCCAAATAGAGGTATTAGCTGCTTGCTGTTTGCTGATTTCCTGATCTAAAAAGGCATAGAAGTTCTGGTCCATGCTTTTGCCAGGTTCTGGAGCTTGCAATACATGTAATCTCTCCCAACTCTGCTTGATTTCATTAAACTCTTTGACGGCTTCCGGATGGGCCTGGAGGTATTTTTCGAAACTATCCCTTTGCTCCTCTGACAGATTTCCGCTGAGATAATCCATTTGCATATCTATGAAATCCTGTTGCTGCATCTTTATCTTGTTTCCAATTGATGAAAAATATCTTTGAGTTCATTCAAGGCTCGGTGTACTTTGGTTCGTGCATTTCCTTCTGTACATTCCATGATATCTGCAATCTCTTTATAGCGAAGTCCTCTGAGTTTGCTCAACACCAGAAACTCCCTTTTCTCTACACTTAACTTTCCTAAAGCCATTCGCAAGGTCGATAAATCTTCTCCCAGAATAATCTGTGCATGGATGTCTTCGGGATGGGCGAATTTCTCCACCTTCTGTAGAGAATCGGCTGAGTCCAATCCTTTTTTTCTTGATCCAAAAGCATCATAATTCACATTTCTGGCAATCTGGAAAATCCAGGAGGAAAAGCTGTTTTGGGGTTTATAGCTATGTTTGTAGGACAAGACCCTGACAAATACATTCTGCACCAGATCTTCACTCTGATTTTTATCGCCATTCATATGATAAAAAAATCCAAAGATTCTTTTTTTGTATCGCTCATAGAGTATGCCCAGCTTGTCTATTTCACCAGCTTTTACTCGTATCATGATCTCGTTGTCGGATTGCCTATTCAATCTTGTGCGTAATTATTGGCTTTTGTAAAGAGGTAAACCGGCCTTTTTTTGAAACGTTACAGAGGAAGCGAATTTTTTATTAGATATAGGCGAGAGATATTAATAGAAAATAGAATGAATGCTAAAGATTATATTAAAAACTGCTTAATAGACTCTGCTACAGCTTCTGGTTGTTCGTCGCAGATAAAGTGCCCGCCTTTCAAACGATCTACTTCTATATTTGAATAGACCTCTTCAACTCCGATCACATATTCCTTGATAATAACCGGGTCGAGAATTCCATGTATGATCTTTGTCGGAATATCAATGACTTTTCCTTTAAAAGCCTCCCATCTTTCCCGGTCTTTGGGGACCATGCGGTAAATGTTTGAGGCTGTGGTGATAGTATTAGGAATTTTGTAGCAACGAATATATTCTTCTATGGCATCTTCCGGCACAGGATTGCTGATCCCTCGACTGAAGAAGCGTACCCAAATTTCCTCCTTGCCTGCGAGTAAAGCTTCAGGAAATTCTTTGATACTCATGAAAAACTGATACCAGGAGGATCGAAAGAGGTATTTCACCAGAATTTCAGCTGCTTTATTTTGCCCTGTCTCATTGTTGATAATGACCATATTGATAATGATCAGTTTTTCGATTCTTTCCGGATGAAGGAAGGCCATCTCCTGGACAATGGCTCCTCCCCAATCATGCCCTCCCAGAAAAAACTTCTCTATGTTCAATTCATCAGCAATGGCAAACATATCTTTGGCCATCTCATCTTTTGCATAGGCTTTGATATTAAGTTCGCGATTGCTATCGCCCATTCCCCTCAAATCAGGAGCGATTACATAAAACTCCTTGAGGAATGGAGTCATATGGTGCCAACAATAGCCGGTTTGGGGCCATCCATGAATAAGCATCAGAGGGGGATTTGCAGGATTTCCGTAGGCTTTGATGTTGAAATCCCCACGAGTAGTAGTAATAGATTGGTTCATATCTAATAATAAGGAAAGCCTTCCATTTTTTCACAAATTGGAGAGAAATAAAATGTGCTAAATCTAAACCCTGCTCAGGTGCTCACATAGTAAATAGCATTTTCCCTCTTCCTTTAGGAGTACGGAAGTTCCTTTGCCCTGCCCGGAAGCCAATTTCCCTTTAATCCTTCCCGTCCAATGAAAATTAAATAGGTAAACAGCCATATCATCAGCTTTATGCAACCAAAAGATATTTTTCATCTGGTAATTCTCATTTTCGATCAGCGAGAAATTTCTTTTGAAGGCTTTTTCTACCTTTGCCTGGCCGATATGAGTCGAACCATCAGAAAAAGTTACGCTTACCTTGTTATGTACTAAAGGGGATACCTTATTCCAGTTTTGACTTGCCAGAGCTGATTCATATTGCTGGATAAAATCTTCTGGATTCATGGAGCTAAATTATGGCTGTCGTATAATTAATTTATTGTCGCAAGGCGTAAATATAAGTATCAAATTCATCTCCATTTTCCAGCTCTGCAAGTACCAACTTTCGTTCATAAGCCTCTCCTTCAAAATCATCCAATTCTTCCCAATAAGTCTCGAGTTTATCTGAAGTAAATATTAGTCCTTCAACTTCCTCCCCATCATCATCCAAAACGATAGCAGGATAGCCCAGGGCAGCTCCCCATCCTTTTTCAAACAGTTTTCCTTTTACGTAAGCTTTTACCCAGCTTCCTCCCAAAGGCTTAAGCACATGCTCGTTTGGACGACCGGGTGCAAGGGTCCCGTAAACGAAGAGACGATTTATTTGATCCATTTAACTAAGCAGAATCAATACAATGCCCAAAATTGCAGGAAGTGCCTGCACAAAAAAGATTTTCTTATCTGCGCTTAGTGCTCCATAAATCCCTGCTACCGTAACGCAGCCCAAAAAGAAAAGCGCAATATTCTGGCTCCATTCGGTATTTTCGATGAAGTAGGTCCAAATCAGACCCGCAGAAAGGAATCCATTATACAGGCCTTGATTAGCAGCCAGTGCTTTGGTTTCTCCAAAAAGGTGTTTAGGAAATCCTCTGAAAACTTTGGGGCCCCTTGTTTCCCAGGCAAACATCTCAAAGTAGAGGAAGTAAAGATGTAGTAGAGCAACTAAGCCGATGATAATTTTGATAGCGAGTTCCATAGGTTCGGTAAAGTTTATACTTAAGGTAGCTTAAGTTCTTATTCTTTGAGCTTTTTGCCACTTTTTTACGGAAAATGTGGGGCAATAATCGTCAAAATTTTAAAGCTTCTATCCTGCCCGATCCCTAACACCTAATTTTGATGGCCAGTGCTCCTTTATTTTAGGCTAAAAAAAGGAAACTAGTTATCCTTCTTCCCAAAATCCCCCTTTGCCCATCTTTCCTGGAGTTCGAGATATTTTTCTTCAGGTTGACAGGTCCACCAATTGATTTCGTGTTCTCTGCAGATTTTAGTATGAAAAAAAAGGCCGATGAGTGGATGGATAATGATGAAAATGAGGGCATAGTGTTGGAAGAAATACACCAGCAAAGTAGAGACGCCTACATAAAATAGAAATTTACCAGGTATTTTCCATTTGGGACGGACCAGCCTGCCATTATGAAAATATCCAAGTAGCCAGATAAAGCTACTGAGAAGGATATAGATGAGGAGGAGTTTGTTCATCTTCAAGCTGATTAATTCTTTTCTACTAATTTTTTTCGTGCCCTGCTCAATTGCGTAGGCGTGATGCCTAAGAAATTGGCTATATAATAATGGGGAATACGATTGATGAGATGAGGATATTCTTGGAGAAAGTGTTGGTACTTTTCCAGGGAATTGAGGTTGAGTAGGGAAACCAGGCGAGACTGAAGCTGTGCATTCAAGCGCTCAAAAGTCTGCGTTATGATGGCCGTAATCTCCGGATTCTTATTCACCAAATCCATTACGGTAGAATAATCAGCCGTGGACAATTCGCAATCTTCTAATGCCTGCAAACTCATGGAAGTAGGTACATTGGGGATGTAACTGCCGATGATCATGTCTCCTTCCTGGTAAAAATGGGTGCTAATCTCATTTCCATCTACATCCAGTACATAGCCGCGCATAACTCCCTGTGTCAAACGACCGATGCGCGTGCAAAGCTTTCCCTGTTCGAGGAAATGTTCGCCCTTTTTTAGGTGAATGGTGGTATGGAGGGAGTCAACAAGCATCAATCTTTGATATTTTTCTTTAGCTCGGACTCAACATTCACCCACTTTATGGCCCAGCCTTCAGAACTATCTTTTTCTGCGGCATAAAAGAGGAATTTTCGATCCGGACTCATATAGGGATTCCCTTGTCCTTTTGTATTAATTTGCTTGCTGAAAGTTTGGGCTTCTTCCCATTGACCATCAGGAGTTTTATGTGTGATCATGAGGTCGAGTTGATCCGATATACGAGCAAAGATTAGGTAGTTCTCATTTGGACTGATATAAGGAGTACATAAATCGAAATCCTCCATATTGGGAATATCCACTTTTACAGCTTCCTGGTACTTTCCATCCTGTCTATCAGCATAATACAGATTCATTTCAGAATAGTCCAGATTGCTCGCATGAAAATAGAGCCTGCCCGAATTTCCTATGCTGGGATGTGAGAGGAGTTTTTTCCGTAAGTTTGGAATGTCGATATATTGGGCTTTCCCCCAGCTTTCGCCCAATTGCTCACATTTCCAGATATGCCAGGTATTCGGGATTCCTTCTTTATTTATTGGGCGGGTAGAGCTAAAATAAAGACTCTTCCCATCTGCCGAAAAACTCATGCCGTGATCGGAGTGCTCGGAATTGAAAAAAGCTTTTTTCCCTTTAGTCCAATCTTTCCCTTCCTTTTCCATCACATATATATCAAACTGGCTAAAATCGCCAGGGGAGAAGGTATAGTAGAATTGATTCAGGTCTGGGGAAAAGACTCCTCGATGTACGAGTATGCCCTCAGGAATCTGTAAAGGACCAAAATCCTGAGGTGCATGAGTTGGTAAAGTAGTCAGATAAGGATTGGACTGGCTTAGGCTTTCCTCTTCCTCTTGACATGCCAGAAAAAAAAGAAAAAGGCAACTTAGGTAAATCAGCTGATTTTTCATGGACCAGGCTTAATTCCGTTTCCCTGATTTCTTATTTCTAACGTAAATCAGCTTGTACTTGCTTTTTCCGCTTTCCCGTTGGTCGATCTCAAATCTCCCGATGGATTTAATCAGAGGAGTGAGCTTTTCGAAACCATAATTTCGAGAGTCGAAATTGGGTTGTTTTTTCTGTAGCAAACTTCCCACATCCCCAAGAAAGGCCCATCCATCATCATCCGATAAGGCATTGATGCTAGAGGATATTAATCTGATTTCTTTTCGGGTGATTTTGTCGAAAGTCGGTTTTTCCTTTTTCTGCTCTACTTTCTCTTCCTCCTCATCGTCCTTCAGAATTTCGATGTAGATAAATCGATCGCAAGCTACGATGAAGGGATTGGGGGTCTTTTTCTCGCCGATGCCAATGACTTGCATACCTGCTTCTCGTAAACGGGTAGCCAGGCGGGTAAAATCACTATCACTGGAAACCAGGCAAAAGCCATTGACTTTATTGCTATAGAGGATGTCCATGGCATCGATGATCATAGCCGAATCCGTAGCATTTTTCCCGGTCGTATAGGCATATTGCTGAATAGGGGTAATGGCATTCTCAAGGAGTAGCTTTTTCCATTTATTCAGGCCGGGTTTTGTCCAGTCTCCATAAATCCGCTTGATGGTGGGATTGCCGTATTTTGCAATTTCTTCCATCATCTCTTTTACATATGCGGAAGGTATATTATCGCCGTCAATGAGGACGGCCAGGTTTATATTTTTATTCATGTGGGTGTTGGTTGTTCCCTGCCCTCTTTAAGTTAAGGATATTATTGTATGTGTGGGCGAAAAGGAAATTTTTTAGGGGAAATTAGTCTTCAAGATCAATCTCTATCGGTTTCTCCAGATTTGGATAATCTCCTATCTCTTCATTCATCTGAGGAAGTTGGAGGATAACAGGGCTTTTGTTTTCCTGCCATTTTTGAGCCAAAGTAATTCGATGGTCTCCTTTTTCATTGGGCTCCCATCCTTCTTCAATGGCTTTTTGGATGAGTTTAGCGACCATAGCAGGTTTGATTTCCTGGATTTGTTCCGGACCCATGAAACCAGCTACCTGAAGGGTATGGCACTTTATGAAGAGATGGGATGTTGGTTTTTCTGCGCTTTGGACTACCAGATTGAGGGTCGCGTCTTTTACTTTCCCCAGACCATAATAGGAAGCATATTTCATAAAGGTCTCATCCAGCTCATTGTGCTGCTCCCTCCAATCCGATTTCTTTTTGAGTTTAGAGACTTTGTATAGGTAGTTAATGTTTTTAACCGTGATTTTCAGGCTTCCTTTTTTTGAAATTGCCATTTAATTGTGGGTCTTCATCGCTTTGTGCTATATAAAGTTTTACTCTTTCCTGCATTGAGGGTTTCAGCTAGTTAAATTTTTCTCCGCAAAATCCATTCATATACCTAAAGACTTAGTCTTCTATCCGATTATATTTCTTCAAGGTTTGAATCAGTAAATCATGGGGAATGGCATAGGATTTATTTCCATTGATACCCTCCATGGTTTCTGCAGCGATCATTGCATTTATTATAGCCTCTTCAACAGCATGGGTAGTCGCATCGAAAAGGGGGGTAATCTGATCGTTTGGAAAAACTTCTACTTCTGAACGTTTCATTCTATTAAAAGCTCCCTCATTCGCTGTTGAAAAGGCAAGAAAAATGTCACCAGATCCATTGCTACCCCGGCCACCGACAATCCCAATACCTAGGGGAACCCTTTGTGCGATCCTTTTCAATTGATGGGGCAGGAGAGGAGCATCAGTCGCCACAATGACTATGATGGAGCCATCGCCTTCTTGTCTTGATGCAGGGGGCTTTTTGAATTCATAATTGAGGGTATCTGCTAACTCTCTTCCTACGGGTACACCTGCGATGGTCAACTTTCGCTTTGCTCCAAAATTTGCCTGTACCAATACTCCAACTGTATAGGTCTGATCCTCAAACTTTATGATCCGTGAAGCTGTCCCTGTACCCCCTTTAAAGCCCAGACAATTCATACCTGTACCTCCGCCTACATTCCCTTCGGCTATTTTCCCTGTTTTGGCATCCTCTATTGCTTCCCATACATGCTTCTCCTTTACGTGAAAACCGTAAATGTCATTTAACAAACCGTCATAGGTTTCAGCTACTACCGGATAGGTGTACCACCAATTTTCACCGCGGTACCAATCTGTTTTTACGTAGTATTTTAGAACTGCGTCTCTCACTACACCGACACTATTGGTATTGGTGATCATGATGGGCGTTTCCAGAAAACCTGATTCGGTAATCCAGGTGGTACCCGTCATTTCACCATTGCCATTCAGGCTGTACCAGTTAGCATAAACCGGGCTAAACTTTTTGGCTTTTCCCCTAGGGAAAATAGCCGTTACTCCGGTTCGTATGGGCCCTTTGCCCAGAATATTTTCACCCTCACCTGAAATGATGGTTGAATAACCAACTTCTAGACCTTTTATGTCCGTGATTGCATTATTAGGTCCTGGTGTTCCATCGAATGGAATTCCAAGGTCTCGGGCACGAGGTTTTTGGCTGAAGGTAAAAGTGTAAATACAAAGGAGTAGGCTGAGTAGCAGGAGCTTTTTCATATTAATATGTCTTTTCCCAGGTGAAACAATTAGATAAGCTGTATGTATCATGCTTATTTATTGAAACTAACTGTCCTATTTCAGACAGGCAAATTTCCTCTTTAACTCTTTTCGGATTTTAGCATATACAGGCTGTCTTAATTTAAGAAAATTTGATCCAGCCAAGCTCTTTAAGCCAGGCCAATTTCTCCCTGTTACGTTGAGCGAAATCCTGGGGAGGGACTTCCTGTTCTTCTATGGCCCTTTTTCTGAGGATTTGTGTTTGTTCTTCCAGACTATTGAGTCCAATAGCTTTTCTCCTTCCTTCTACTTTCACTATATCATCAAAAGCTTCGGGACTCAATTCTCCCTTTTCGTCCCAGTCAAATTGAGTTCCGTAAAGCTGGGGTTTCTGCTCGAAAACGGCTATACGGTCTGTCAGGTAAGCAAGGTTCTTAGGATCTGCTCGATGCTCTTGAACAGCTTTTGCCAATAAATCGGCACATTTCTTCATGAATACCGGTTGGCCTATTGCATGTTGAATCACTAACCAGGCTGACTGACTGGCTTCTTCACCCACCTTATCTACCGTTGGATAGCCAATTTTTTCCATGATCTTATCTAGTAATCCAGCATTTTTGTCATGAACCGCCTTCATTTCCTCATTATACCCCTTTCCCAATAAACCCTCCTGAATGAGTTTGTCTCTTACTCTCAGATCCTCTTCTTTTAGTTCAATGATTTGTTGGGCTATTTTTGGGAATTGCATTAGGTAAATTTAGGATTTTCTTTGGGATGTTTTTGTCGGGGTTTTTCCACCTTTTTTAGAAAAAGGTGAAGCCAAAAATCGGAGAGCCCAAAGCCAGCCACACAGGCCGCCCCGGCTCCCGATGGGCTCTACAGGGCCAACGCGCTTGTGTGCTTGGAAGTATATAGTCTCAATATTAACTCCAACACACCAATACGTCAACACGCCTAGTCGTTTGGAACCAGAGCCCAAAGCCAGCCACACTTGCTGGCCCGACTCCCGATGGGCTCTGCAGGGCCAACGCGCTTGGGGGAAGGGGTATCTAGAATTATATCAAGGCTAGAACCCTAACACTACAACACCTCTTAACTCCCCAAATGAGGATAATACGGCTGCATAACCTTCTTAGGAGTACGATCTACTTTGAAAATTCCCCAGTGCTTTTCAGGCTCAAGGGCATCTGGAGAACCTTTCCAGGATTCATCAAAAGCTTCAAATAAGAAACAGATGATACCTTCATCTTTGGTCCACTTTGCCAGCTCGTGAAAATAGATCTCCTGAATGTCTTCGTTCACATTTTCGGGATGTATGCCTCTACCATTGGAATTGGTGGCCCATCCTGCTTCTGTTATCATCACCGGTTTATGAGGATACTTATTTGCCACTCCCCAGTAGTTTTCCTGGGTGTATTCCATCGCTTCGTGGATATTTTTGTATTCCCAAACCGGATAGGTATGGATGGAAATGAAATCTACTTCTTCAGCAAGTGGGGCTAGTTTTCCCTGCCATGGTACGTAATTTTCACAGAAGGTAACCGGCTGTTTCGCTCCTTTTTTCACCATGCGCACATATTCAATTACCCGTTCAACTGGAACCAAATGATCCGTCCATTCAACCGTAGCCTCATTCCCCACAGAAAGAGAAAAGGCAATCTTGGGATATTGATTGGCCAACTTGATCAGCTTTTTTACCTCTTCGATATTTTGGAGGCGATTTTCTGCCAGAACATCCTCTGAATACATAGCACCCCAGGGACAATTGGGATTGCTTACTTCGGCATTGATATAAGCACCCAGCATGACCTGAAAATCCAGTTTTTCCTTTTGAATGACTTCCAGGGTTAATTCTGCGTGTCTGCTGCAATCGTAAAGTCGAAGGTATTTCCAACGACCGTGTAAGATCAATAAATCCTCTTTGATCTGATCATAGGTCGGATAGATTTCTGTACCCGGGCTTTGGCCGTCTCTGTAACCGGAATAGCAAATGGCTGTTCCAAAAGCAAGATTTAGATTCTCATAAAGGCTCATACACGAAATCTAACGTTCAGTGAATTTTGAATTTCCGTCTTTGTCCCAAATTCCCCAGTAAGCCCCCACATCTCCTTCGTCGCCCACTTTCCATGCTTCATCAAAGCTTGAGAAGTACATAACTTCAATGTCATCTTCTTTGCTCCATTGCTGGGTATTGATAAAGTAGCGCATCGCATTCTCGAAAGACGGCTCAGAAGCTTTGAAATTAGTTCCCTGACTTGGCCAACCAGTTTCACTGATGATAACTTTTTTCCCACTTGCTGCTTTGACAGCTATTTGGTACATAGTTTTCATATAGGGCAGGGAATAATCGATGTGGCAGCCTTCCCAGAATGGATAGCAATTAGCGAAAATCACATCACAAGCTTCGGTAATAGCTGGGCGATCTCTAAACTCATAATAAGCATCAACATACCCAATTTTTGCTTCAGGCAACTCCTCTTTCACCCGATAAATATATGCCAGTAATTCTTCCTCTGTTAATTCTTCTCTATAAAGCACCTCATTCCCAACGGCTACCAAATCCGCATGGCCCGCTTTAACAACTTCTATGAGTGTATTGATTTCTTTTTCATTTAATTCTTTGTTTTCACTGAGCCAGGCACCCACCATCGTTTTCATTCCATATTCTTTGGCTATAGCAGGAATCCGTTCATTTCCATCCGTGCAGGAAAAGGTACGAACCCACTTGGAATAAGGTTTTAGTATTTCGATGCGCTGTTTGATTTGGGCATCGCTAATGATATCTCCCGGCTCCTGGCCTTCTACATAAGCACTAAAGCAAATGCCATGCATGCCGCTTTTGAGGTACTTGGCGAAAAGGACTGAAAGTTCTGCCTGTGATATATTGGCTGTATCTATTCCAGCTAATGAGAGTACGTTTTCTGCTCGTATTGACATTTTAGGGCTAGTTTAAAGGGAATTTTAGGGCTTGCCTGTATTGAGGCATTAATCCGTTTTACATAATTAGTTTAGGCGAAAGAAAAGTGTTTGAATTTTGCATGAATCCTGCTTGTGGATTCAGCCTTCGGGGAGCATGTTGATCGTATCGGCTCTCTTGTAAAGACAGGCCTGATAAATCTTGATATGGTATTTTTTTGCCAACTGCCCTCATATGAAAAAGCATGATTTTGCAAAGCGGGCGCTAAGCTAGTAAAAAATAAAATTCAAATACCCAGAAAAGGTTAAATAATCTTATTCGGACTTAACTACAGGCGTAAAGACATTTTCCATCAAGAGGGTTTCATCTCCTCCATAGGTTTTGCTAATGGGAGATCCGTTTCGCCTTAGGCCTTCGAAAGTGCCAGCATCTACCATTTCCCATAAGGGATATTTAGCTTCCCCATTGAGCTTGATCAGCCCAAAATGATTTTCTGAGCCCAGTGGATTTGCTTGATCTTTCCACTGCTCATCAAAGGCCTCAAAATAAAAGCAGGAAATGCCCGCATTATCTGTCCACTCCCTCATATGATCGTAGTACAATTTCTCTTTGTATTCATCAGCCGCGCGAGAGCCTTCATTTCCGTAAAAGGAATTGCAGACACTTGCCCAACCCGTTTCACCTATATGAATGGGTTTGTCAATTCCGAGGCTTTTCATATAATTTGCTGCCGCCTGGTATTGGGATTTTGCATAATCTTTGGCTCGAATCATTGCAGACTCTATTTGCTCCATTTTCTCTAATTCCTCTTCGCCCTCGGGGATCGCCCAATAGGCCGGATTGTAGTGAGAATCGTGAAAAGGGTAGGTGTGGAGCGAAACATAATCAACTGCTTTCATCAATTTCGTCAAATCTTCGTTGTGGTAGTCGCTCGATCCTCCTCCCCAGGAAGCGAAGTTATCCGAACTTGTAATCCAGGTTCCGGCAGGAATTTTTCCTTCTTCACGTAAACCCTTCAAATGATTGACCCATTTGAGAATGACTTTCGGCCTTACAAAATAACTTGCAGCCCAGTGTACCATGGCTTCATTCCCTACCGCAATAATTTTTACTATATCGGGATACTTCCGGGCCATTTCGGCAGCTGCAGCAATTTCTACTGTATTATTTTCCAGACTTTCCTCCTCATGATTAACATGAGCCGTCCAGGCTCCTTTGCAATCAATCCAGGCGCCTACCATCACATACATTTCAAAATTTGGATCTTCATCTTTTAATTGGCTGATGGCCTCCAGAAGATTTGAAGCATGTTTGAACTGCTGAGTATTGTAGGTTCTAAGGAGGTTTACATCCATTGCAGCCAGGATTTTCATGTCCTCTTTCAACTGCTCGATGGAAGGAACGACTTCTCGCGTATTTTCTCTATATCCTCCATAGGAGAAGGCTCTATAGTTTGGATTGCCCAGGATTTCTTCGGCTGTTAGGTCCATGCCTTTTCTTTTTTTCATTTCTTGGCTAGGGGAACATCCCAGTGCTAGTCCCAGAAGAGGTAGAATGATCAGGGTATGTAGAATAGTTTTCATTTGAATCGGGTTACTCGGGGGAAATGAATTTGGGTAATAGGGAGTAGGAGAGGTAGAGCTCACGACCTGCCTCTGTGTTTTGTGTGATGGGAAATTAGGATTAAAAGACTCCTCTGCAGTTCTCTTCCAGGGAGATAACGATTCTATCGACCTCTTTTGCTCCGGCAGGTAAATCTGCAAGCTCAAGGCCCGGAAAAGAATTCATTTCTTTCCATTCGGCAATGGTAGAACTGAAAAATTCGGAAGCTGCAGCATCTGTTTCGTATACGATGATGTCGTAAGCTTCATCTTTATCTCCTCCAAATCGGGTGATTACCTGCCATTCTCCGTTTCTTTTGTAGGAGGTATTGGTATGGTCAGATTGGGGGTAGTATTTTTTATCAGAAGGCTTGAGCAGTACCCAAAGGTCTTTTTCATGTCCTTCTGGATAAACTCCCATAGATAGAACACGGCATTTAACAGCATCTCCTTCGATGGGGGAGATGAGCTTTACCCTTTCTATGGGAAAGTCAATTTCCAATTTATTCCCTCTTTCCACTTGCTCAATTTGGGCTTGCGGATTGATCATTCCATAGGAATATCCGCCATACATAAGAAGCAGGATTCCCAGTATTCCCATTGGAATTCTCAACTTTACATTTATAAGCCCAAGAGAAGATCCATTGAAATTCAAACTATCTACGATGGCTAAAAGAAGGAATATACCTCCTGTGAGTAGAATGATAGAATCTGCAGACATAGTTGGATATATTTAGTAGTATTCGTTTTACCCAAATTAATAAATTAAGCAATCATTTTGTTTATGTGTTTCAGTCAAAATGAACACCTAATATATATACTTTTTTGAATATCCTAAATTTTAGGAATATTCTCTTGTCTAATAGAGACTATTTAAGTTTTCCATTTTGTATGAGAATCAGTGAAGATTTTCCACATTGGGCAATACTCATGCTTCATTTATTCTCTACCACACGGATTTATGCCTGATTCAAGTTAGGTAATCTCCAGGCTGTATGGATAATTAGATAGAATGCTCCCAGGTTCATGGTCGCGAAAAAGTATTCATCCAGATGGCCCGCGGGAAGGGTGTACAAGATGCCCAGACTGGAAAATAACACGGCGACTACATTCATCCATTTATTTGCTTTATCACTGAGGATGCGAGGAAGAATAACCATAAGGATAGGTATTTCTACTATAAAGGCAAAAAACAGCATAGATTCTTCGGATAAATGAAGTCCCATCATTTCTTCGATATAGCCTTCTGTTGGGAATTCGTGTAGGTCACGGAGGATCATGTTAAAGAGGACAAAGATCCAAAGACTGGAGATAAGGGTTTGGGGTTTGAGATTTTTGTTGAACATCTTTGATTGATATGATTTAGGTTTTTTGATCTACTTTGTTGGGGTAGGGACTTTTTTACGGAAAAAAGTCCCACAAAAACCGTCAAAATTACGGATGGAATTCTGCTTATAATGGTATCCGTGAACTGTACGTTTCTAAAGCCTCCGCACTGTCCGGCGCCGAACACCGAATTTTGATGGCCAGCGCTCGTTTATCTTAGGCTTCTATACTTTTGGTTGAGACATTAGAAACCATGTTCGTAAGCTGTAAAAGCCACGATTTCGCAAAGAGATATGTTTGGGGAATTCCTTTTGTTACATTCTGATACCACAAAGCTAGGAGTAGCTCATGAGCTATTCATTGATCTCGGTTAAGAAAGGGAAGGGGAGCGGGGAACTGATCTTTAGGATTTGTTTTTATTCTCCCAAATCCTTTTTCGGATACGGCTGAGGGATTCGGGTTTAATGCCGAGATAACTGGCAATCATATATTGAGGAACTCGGTTTACGAGATCGGGTCGAGTTTCAAGCAGTTTTTGATAACGGTCTTCAGGAGATAGGTTTTTATACTCATCCAGGGATACTTGTTTTTTGGCGGAAAGGCTATCACCGATTTTCACAAAGATGGGGACAAAGCGAGGGAATTCCTGGAGGAAGCGTTGGGTGCGTTCTTCTGTACCTGTGGAAATCACAGAAGGTTCAACACAGGAGATAAAATATTGAGAGGGCTCTTTGGTGGTGTAGCTGACGGGGGCAATGGGATCATTTTCGGTATAAAACTCCATGATCTTTTCTTCTCCGTCATCAAGATAGTAGCGCTTCACACAGCCTTTCAAGACCAGGAAACACTCTTTGGCAATTTCTCCTTCTCGAAGAAGGATATCGCCTTTTCTATACTCCCGGATGATGTCTTCCTGTTTGATTAGTTCAACCTCTTCTTCGCTGAGGCTAATGTACTGTGAGAAATAGTCTACGAGGAAGTTTGAAGAGTCCATCTTTGAGCTTTATTCAGGGATTTAAGTTACAAAGGATTTGGGTTTAATATTTTTAATTGGTCTTGCTTCACAAAAATAATATCTCCTTTTTTTACCAATTCGAATAAAAAACTCCTTGGTGATTCATGAATGAATCTTCCTTTCTATTCAACTCCAATCTTCCTCCTTCAAAATTTGTAGCTGGAAGTCCCAATTCCTGATAAATGCAGGCCGTAGCTGCATAATCCCAAATGCTACCACCGCCTTTTTCTGGCTTCGGAAACTTTAGCATACAGGCAGGACCATTTTCTAATACTCGCATAGCACTCAAAACAGCACCCGCTCCGGAAATTTCCTTTACTTCCTTCAAGCCCAACTTCTGGGCTTTTTCTGACAGTAAGCCTTCTATCTCCTTTGAACGCGGAGTATCCTTGAGCTTTTTATCGGTTACATAGGTCAAATGCTCATTTGTATTCTTAATCTCCCAGGGCTTCCTATTTCTGAAGACTCCTTGTGCATTTATGGCATGATATAGAGTTTCTCTGCTTGGATCAAATACCAGGCCGATCTGGGGAGTCCCATCTTTTGCGACCAGAGCAATTGAAACAGAAAAGCCAGGCCGTTTATGTATAAAAGCCAGGGTTCCGTCCATGGGATCTATGCACCAGAAGAAATCTTTCTTAAATCGACCTCCATCGTCTTCGGTCTCTTCAGAGAGCATGGCTATGTCAAATTCCTCACAAGTAGGAAGAAGGTGATCGAGAATGATTTTTTCACTTTCCTTATCTGCAATGGTTACGACTTGGGAAGCATAATTTGATCCACCTTCCTTCTTCTCTACCTCGACCTCCTCATTCATGTATTGCTGAATAACTTTGCCTGCAGCTAAAGCTGCTTCGATGGCGATGTCGCATAGTTTTTTGAGATCCATATTTAGAGGCTATTGATTACTTCCTTGCATACTCTTTCGCTGTAGGTATTGATCTTCCAATGGCCCGGACTCCAGCCTTTGAGGAAGCGGTGAAAGTCTGCCCAGGCCAGACGATACATAGATCGCCATTCCTTTTCGAGGGCTTCATTCCTTTCTTCCAGTTCATTTTGCAGGTATTGGAAATAGGTATCCAGGATTTGTGTTTCCAAACGCTCGCACTCCCTCTCATTTAGACAGCTTCCGATGAAGTAGGCAACATCTTTCATCCCACAACCTCCTCCTACATACTGAAAATCTACCCCCGCAACTTCTCCCTTAGGGGAAAAACAGAAGTTGGCCAATTTGGCATCTCCATGGACAAAGGATTTGAACTCACAAGCATTAAGCTTTGCATCTATAAAGGGAGCTGCTTCTTTCAAAGCCTGATCGCTTAGTACCTCCAGTTCCTGCGGGCGGGTCTCCAAATGCCAATAAGTTCCCATTTCCCAAAGACCTTCCGGCTCCTTCCCCAAATAGCTTGCGTGAAATTTTGCCAACCACTCCAGACAAGCCGCAATTTCTTCCCAACTCAGGCCTCGATTTCTAAGAGGATAACCTGCTTCGTCCAAATCTTCCAATACCATCAGAAATTCATTTTCCTGCTTATCAATAGCCAGACATGTTGGAAGTCGAGCCTTGCTATCCTTACTGTAACTTTGGTACCACGCTGTCTCTACCTGATAGGATTTTACTTTGCGTTGATGACCGATATCGGTATTCCAACCTCGGGGATGATTATTATACAAAGGTAGCTGAACATGCTTTACCACCACACTCTCTACAGCAGCATCTTCCAGTCCCATTCGGAGGATTTTCCCATAACCACTCCACAATTGCTGGATCATTTCTTTCTCATACAATGCAGAAGCTCCTGTGCTTTGAAGGATGATGGATTTGAAATCTTCGCTCATAGGGTGGCAAAGATAGGAAAGTATCTTTGAGAGAGTAGGTTGAACCTTGTTAAGGTTGGGAGGACGGATGATGTGAGATTAAGATTCGCCCAATGCTATTTGCTTGTTGCACTTATCGATTAAAGTCTATCTCACATCTGGTTCATTCCTCGTTTTCGGTTTGGCTGAATTTAACGAAGGGATCTTTTTTTTGACATGCTGTTTTTGAATGTGTAGGGTCCTTGCTGCTGAAAATTAATCAACGATTGGATAGAGTAATTAGCAGATGAAATAATGGGCATCTCAAATATTCCTTGCTAGAAACGTTCAATATGATTTGTCGTTGCTTTTACCTGAATTTTTAGTGTCTATTTACTTATGATCCATCCGAATCGTACCTTTCCAATCTTCTCCCGGAGCATTAACCATAAATTCCGCTGCCTTACGCAGGTAAAAGTCTGCTGCCTTGTCAGCCGGATTTTCTGCTAAGACCTGTTTAAGTAAACTAGCCGCATCTGTATACTGCTTATCAAAATAGGCCTGCAAGGCTTTTTCAAATGAATCAAGGCTTGCCAATTTACGTTCTCTTATGTCTGCACGTTCTCCGTCCAGGCACTCATAAATAGAGATTAATTGTGATTTTCCTTTGACTTGTACATTGCCGAGATACCTGAATTGGTAAGCTTTTTCCGCATCAGAGAGACTTTGATCCAATACTTCCTTACTGAGTAGTACACTGGCACCAAAAAGCTTGGTCAGACCTTCAAGGCGGGAAGCTGTATTCACCGTATCGGCTATGATTCCTGTATCATGCCGATTTTTATCCCCTATGATTCCCAGCATCAAATCGCCTGTATGTAAACCGATTCCTGTTTTAATTGGGGGGCGACCTTTTGCCGTCCGTTCGTCATTATAAATGGCAATTACTTTTTGCATCTCAATTGCAGCTTGTAGGGCATCAGCGGGAGATTGGGGAAAAATGGCCATGACACCATCCCCTAAATATTGATTAACAAATCCCCGCTTTTGCTGAATGCAGGGCCCTACTCGTTTGAGGTAAGCATTGATAAATCGGAAATTATCCTCTGGAGTCATTTGCTCTGAGAGGGTCGTATAAGAACGGATATCAGCAAACAATACACTCATTTTTTGATGAACCTGATCACCGAGCTGCGCATAAACAACACTTTCCCTTCCGATCAAATCCATGAAGTCGTGCGGCACAAAGCGTCCATAAGCTTTGCTTATTTGAGACAACTCCAGGTGGGTTTTTATTCTTGAGAGCAGTTCTTCTTTATTAAAAGGTTTGGTAAGGTAATCATTGGCTCCCACGCCAAATCCTTCGACCAAATCAGATACCCTATTTTTGGCTGTTAGCATCACCACTGGTAATTCCTGTGGGGGGAACATCTCCCTAAGTTTTGCACATACCTCATAACCAGACATCTGTGGCATCATAATATCGAGAATGATCAGGTCAAAAGCTGATTGCTCACGAAGAATCTCAAGCGCTTGCATTCCACTACTGGCCTGAACAACTTCAAATTCCTTGAGCTGAAGATGATTTTGTAATACCTGACGATTCACGGCCTCATCATCTACTATCAATACCCTGAAATTCCCACTTTTTATGAGAGCAGGTTTAACCATCGGGATAGGCTTTGCTTCGGACGATTCCGTTTGAATAGGGGGAGCAATAATTTGAGAAGACTTTTGTCCGGGAGAAAGAAGTTTTTCTTCGCTTATGGGAAGACTAAAGGAAAAGGTTGAACCTTTGCCAGCCTCACTCTTAACCTGTATACTTCCCCCATGCAATTCAACCAATTGCCGACTTACTGTCAGACCTAAACCTGTACCACCATAGGTGCGGGCAGTAGACCCATCAGCTTGTTGAAAACTGTCAAAAATTCGTTCGATTTGTCCCTGCTCTATGCCAATACCGGTATCCGAGACATGCACCCACATCTTTCCTTCTTGTATGTCTGAGGAAACCCGAACCTCTCCTTCTTCTGTGAACTTGATTGCATTTCCAATCAAATTGTGAAGGATCTGCTGAAGGCGATTTTCATCAGCCCTAACCCATGAGTCTGTGGGGTTGACATCATTTTTCAAACTAAGAGATTTGCCTTGAACCAAGGGTTGGGATAAGGTCAAGACGACATTCACAATTGAATAGAGATCTAAAGCCTGGAGGTGAAGTTGCAGGTCCTGGTTCTTGAGTTTTGAAAAATCCAGGATATCATTGACTAAATTGGCCAGCCTTCTACCACTTGAGGAAATGAGTTGTAAATTCTGGATGCCTACTTCGGATTGCTCACCTGCGATTCCATCGATTAGAGAATCCGATAAACCAATGATCCCATTCAAAGGAGTCCGGAGTTCATGAGAAGTATTTGCTAAAAACTCATCTTTGAGTCGATCTGCCTGTTGTAGTTTGGAATTCAGCTGTTGTTCTTTTTGAAGCTGGGCTTCTTTGGTCTGTATCTGCTGACGATTATAACGTACATAATATGCAATAGCTCCAAGAGCTAGGAGTCCATAAACCGTTTTTGCCCACCAACTCAGGTACCAGGGAGGGAGTATGGTGAAGGTTAGGCTTTGGGGTTCACTCCAAAAACCATCAGCGTTCATGGCTTTGACAGAAAAGGTGTAATTACCGGGGGAGAGATCGAAGAAACTGGCTTCACGTTTGGCCTGGGCATCTATCCAGGATTCATTACCTGAGCCTTTCAGTTGATATTGATAGCGCACTCCCTCACTATAATTAAAATGAACACCTTTGTAGCGTATGCTAATGCTATTTCTGTCATATGGGAATTCGTATTTTTTTTCCAAGGGGAACCAGCTCAAATCTAAAGATTGTATACTATCTTCACCTTGAGCTTCTAACCTTGCAAACACCAATCGTGGAGTGGTTGTATCTGGTCTAATGCTATCGGGATGAAAATGAAAAAGTCGAGTAAATAACCTCGTTTTAGGATCCTGGATCCACGGGATGGTCAATGAGCCATCTTTATGCTTTCTTGCATAGGTGAAAAATTCATTTCGATTGACAAGAAGTGGATCAAAGGCAGGTAAGTGCTTAACTTCTCTTGTTTTAGGGTCAAAGGTAGATGCGCCCGCCAACCCAAAAAACCATAATTTCCCATCACTTGCCTCGTAAAGTGTTGAAGAATTAGAGGATTGTGAAGGTTTAAAATATTTCTCTATAGAAGAATTTGAAATGATTTCTCCAAACCCTTCTTCATTCAGATTAGTAGAAATCAAGGGTCCTACAGCCCATATATTTCCGGAAGAAGAATGAATCATATCTCCAAACCAAGTAGTTGTTTCATAAATAAAAATTGTTTCCAACTCTTTTCCATTCCATCGAAAACAGCCGATTTCACCAAGGAAACCAGAAGCCAATATCGTGTCAGCTTTTACTGTAAGTTTAAATCGTTTACGATTAAACTGAGAGTTATGAAATTTTAACTTTTTCCCAATGTCGGCTACAATTGTGTCTTTATAAATATTAATGAGCTTACCTGAATGCAAAGTGAGAATTGAATCATTAAGAAGATTTATCTCGTTCTTAAGTGTGATTGACTTAGGACTAACATTGGTTGCAGGAAGAACCTCAAAATCCTGAGTTTGAGGATCAAGTAATAAAAAATCTGTTGTATTGTAGAAGAGTATTTTTCCATCACTTTGTTCATCCATAGCCATCCAACTCTCTCCTTTAATTCCTTTAAAAGTTTGTCCATGAAATATTGCTGAATCTGACGCCAAATGATACTCGATCAGGTTCCCAAATGACTCCCCATTACTCCAATTTCCTTTATTTTGTGTAATCCAAAGTACGTTCTGTCGATCTTTGTATAGGAAAACCCTATCAATAGAGTCCATCTGGGTAAGCTCAATCTCATGGAATGGAGAAATAGAAAGTTTTAATTTGTGAAAGTAATGGCTTCCTGTTCCAATCCATAAGTTCTGATCTTCATCAATTTCAAGCGTTTTTATATTTTGAAACTGTTCTTGATCCCCATAGAATGTCCTACATATTGGTGCTCCCGAATCTCCTTTGGGTAAAAAAGGTGGACTTAATCTATGCAAGCCCTTTCCTGTTGTACCAATCCACAAATTCCCATCTTGATCTTGCTTTAAGCTTAAGATGTCTTCGCGATAAAAAGGAAGGCCAGTTTTTATTTCTGTCAAGGTACCATCACCAATATTCAGTATACCCAAACGAGAAAAAGGTTCTCCTCTCAATAGATAATTGACCCAAACGTGCTCTTCATCCTTTATTTCCATAGCATTAAACACCTCAGGAGCATCCACTGACAGATTTGCAGCATAAACGGATTCAAACTCAATTTTCCCATCTTCTTTCGTTTTGATTTTTTGTACCCCGAGATTACCGTAGGTATAGATGTTTCCAGATGGATCCTGGAATACTCTAGTATTCATTAAGTGAAAATCTTTCCTCAAGCCCGCATGTTTCCAGAGAGAATCTACATGCGATATTTGTTCCTTCCTTCCTTGATAAACTTGAATTCCATACCATTCAGGCACATTGGGAGTCGGTTTGAAATAGGGAGCCCAAGGCATAACCCAATCTTTAAAAGTATATCCGTCAGTTTGGTAGTGCAGTTCATATTTTCCTCTCGGTAGACGAACAGTTCCTGCCATTGAGGCGATCACGCCTGTTTCCAGTCGCATCTGTTTTGGATCCATTTGCCAAACAATATCTCCTTTATCATTCGTGATCCAGCCTTTATCAAACCAGTAATTTGTACTTGCCCAATGGCCCATTGCCATTACAAAGATAGTTTGTTCTGGTTCCGTGATGCGAAATGCTTGAGATTCTGTAGTTTTTTTGGGTAGGTTGAGAACCTTGGCCATTAAACCTCCATTCGCATTAAGAGAATCAAGATAAGGTTTCACCACTTTCATGGGGGAAACAAAGTGCATTACTTTTAGCGAATCAATATTCCCATCTGGAATGTAAATGATTCCATATTCTGCTCCAATCCAGATATTCCCCCGTTTGTCTTCTGCGAATTTTTGAGTAATCCTGCCCATCTCTCGTACACTATCTATTTGTATATTTTTGTATTGATGGGTTCTTGTATCATACTTCCCAATTCCTCCCCCTAACCTAATTAACCATATATTCCCCTTGCTATCTGGATGGGTTTCTTCTATCTGTCTGCCTATATTAAGAATTTCATGAGATTGATCGAGGTTCAACTTCTCAAACTCAGTTCCATCATAGCGGTAAAGTGCATCATAGCATGTGATCCAAAGCTGACCATCATCATGTTGCCTAATGAGTCCTATATCGTCTTTAAATATTTCTGATTCCATAAAACTCGTAATCTCATGTCCGTTTTCGTAAAAAACATGAGACTGAGCTGAAAGAGATATTTGTATTAAGAAAAATACTAACAAACACAGTAGGTTGCGCATAGAGGAGCAGATTGAAAACTTAGGTATAGTCGAAAATATCAAATATTTCCTTAGTATTCATCTTTTTCGAAATTTTTGGGAAAGGGTAGTAGAAAGGCAATCTATGAACAGGAGTATTAGTCAGACAAGTATAATGCTAGCCGCTGTAAATTTTAATTTCCCCTCAATTCATCCTCAACACATCATCCTCCCCAAAAATAGGCCCCAACTCTATCCCCAAACTGGGTTGGGCATATAATTCCGGTGGAACAGATATATCCCCCAAATACAAAGTCCCGCGTATCGGCTTAACTTCCTCTTTAAACAAACCCACTTTCGGCAAAGCAAGGGTAAGTGTAGCCTCCGCTTGAATAACCGGCTCAAAAATCTCTCCCTTAGTCAAACTAATACCGGAAGGTGTATCCAGAGATAGGGTAGGAGCTTCATGCACATTTGCCCACTCAATCATTTCCTTTGCGATTCCTCTAGGATTGCCTTTCAGGCTATAGCCTATGATTCCGTCCAAAATCAAATCCGCTTCTGCATTAGCGCTAGGAATGTGTCCTTCATGTACCCTTATCCCCATATTCAGTAAAATCTCATGCTGATGCCTTGGAACAGGCGTAAGCTTCTCTACACTTGTCAAAAAGACTTCTACTTTCGCTCCCCAGGCGGCTAATCTTCGAGCAGCCACCATCGCTCCACCGCCATTGCCGCCCGTCCCTGCCAGGACGATGACTTTCTTTCCAGAGATTTCTCCCTTGAAGAAGTGACGTTTTGCTGTCAAAGCCAGGCAGCGACCAGCATTCTCCATCATTTGTATAAGTTCGATTTTGTAGACCTCGATCATAAGGCGGTCTACTTCGATCATTTGTTCTGTTGTGATGCGAGGGATCATATTTTTCTTTTTGAGTTTCCTTCTAAGGGGTTTGAGTGTTAGTGAAAGGCAGATGATTTTAGTTTCTAACATCATCCGACCCCACTACTTAGGCGGGCTGGCCCTGCAGAGCCCATCGGGAGACGGGGCGGTGAGTGCGGCTGGCTTTGGGCTCTGCGCTTTTTTGCCAAACTTTTTTCTAAAAAAAGTTTGAAGAAAATTAAAAAGAGATTCCATACTTAATAATCACCTCAATCAACACACTCACAGACCAGGCCTGATGCGCCGTACCTTTACCGATTTCAGAAATAGGATCCTCCCCATCAAAAATCTCAGAAATACCCTGAATACAGCCCTCTTCATAAAAATGCTGCTTAATAGCTTGCATATCTTCCGCTACT
>JBCBRM010000065.1:0-43863 GCA_039819665.1 Bacteroidota bacterium | reverse complement strand
CAGAACTTCTTCGCCGTAAAAGAATTCGCCATTTCCTCAGGGAAAATGCTTTATACCTCGCAATCAAATTATATAGCAATTCAAGGATAGCCATAAAGGAGGAAAAGGAAACCGGTAATTATGAAAGGCGCTCAAGGCGGGCAATTATTCAGATCCCTACCCATTATTTCCCACGCTTTATAGAATTACCTGCAATAGGAAAGAAACGCTATTATATGTTTCTGGACGATGTCATCCGGTGTAATCTGGATAAGATATTTCCAGGCTATGAAGTAGCAGGCGCATATTCCTTTAAACAAAATAGAAATGCTGACTTGCTGATTGAAGACGAGTTTGGAGGGAATTTAGTCGAAAAGATCAGGAAAAGTCTAAAGAGAAGACAAACGGGAGTACCTGCCCGCTTTTTGTATGATAGTGATATGCCGAAAAATCTGCTTCGCTATCTAAGAGATACCTTTAGTCTGGCAAAAGAGGATATGCTTGCAGGGGGGAAATACCATAATTTCTCTGATTTCTTCCGTTTTCCAAATCCTCTGGCGCCTGAATTGGAAGGAAAACCATATCCGCCGCTTCCACATATGGAACTGGAATCAAAAACTTCCATGTTGGATGCGATTTCGGAGAAGGACTATATGGTTCATTTTCCCTACCAGTCGTACGACTATGTGATTCGCTTCCTGACTGAAGCTGCCAATGATCCCAATGTAGAAGCCATTCATGCCACTCAATATCGGGTAGCCGCCAACTCTGCTGTGGTAAATGCCATGATCCTCGCTGCCCAAAACGGGAAGAAGGTATCTGTATTTGTGGAATTAAAAGCTCGATTTGATGAAGCACTAAACCTCCACTCTGCAGAGGAAATGGAGCGTGCGGGAGTTAAAATTATATATAGCTTCCCCGGACTCAAAGTACATGCGAAAACGGCATTAGTGCTTAGAAAAGAAGGACAAGATACCAAGGGGTATGCCTTTCTCAGCACTGGTAACTTCAATGAAAAAACGGCTAAGATTTATGCTGACCACGGATTCTTTACTTCAGACGATAATATCATCAATGATCTGAAAGGAGTTTTTGAGCATTTGGAAGGAGAAGGAAAGTCGAAACCGGATTTCAAACACTTATTGGTTGCACAATTCAACCTTCGTTTCGACTTGGAGAAGATGATTGATCGTGAGATTGAACATGCTCAAGCTGGAAGGGAAGCAAAGATCCTGGTAAAGCTCAATAATCTTGAAGACAAAAAGATGATTCGCAAGCTTTACGAAGCCAGCAATGCAGGAGTTAAAATCACCATGATTGTGAGAGGGATTTGTTGCTTGCGGCCTGGAGTGCCCGGATTGAGTGAAAATATTACGATCACGCGTCTTGTTGATCAGTTTCTGGAACATGCCCGTGTATTTATTTTCCACAACCAGGGGGAAGATGCCCTTTATATGGGTTCGGCTGATTGGATGAAAAGGAACCTGAGTAGAAGGATAGAAGTTGTTTTCCCTATTAGAGATGAAACCCTAAAGAAGGAAGTAATTAAAATCATAGATCTTCAGTTAGAAGATAATGTGAAAGCCGTTACCCTGGATAAAGATATGGCCAATACCTCTGTAAGAAATGATAAGCCCAAAGTCAGGGCACAAATCGATGCTTATGAGCTGATTAAAGCAGGTAAATTGATCTAAGATCAAGACTTATAATATTTCAAAGGCGAAGCTGAATTTTATTTAGCTTCGCCTTTCGCTTTTACTCAATCTACATTTATGAACTCTTTTGTTGATATCTCTCCCGAAGTAAAGGAAGCTATAGCATCTGAGCAAGCTCTGGTGGCTCTGGAATCTACTATCATTGCCCACGGAATGCCTTATCCAGAAAATAAAAAGACAGCTTTAAATCTTGAGTCTATCATTCGTTCAAAAGGAGCTGTACCAGCAACTATGGCTATTCTCGGGGGTAGAATAAAAGTCGGATTGACTGGAGAAGAACTAGAATACCTGGCAACGGCTTCTGATGTCGTAAAGGCAAGTCGCAGAGACATTTCCTACCTTATTTCTCAAAAAAAAGATGCAGCAACTACTGTCGCAGCAACTATGATCTGTGCAAAACTCGCAGGAATCAAAGTCTTCGCAACGGGTGGAGTAGGAGGGGTACATAGAAAAGCCCAGGAGAGTTTCGATATCTCTGCTGATTTGCAGGAATTGGCCCAAACCCAAGTCGCGGTCGTTTCAGCAGGGGTAAAATCCATTTTAGATATTCCTCTGACCCTCGAATACCTGGAAACCTATGGAGTTCCCGTCATTGGAGTAGGGACAAAGGAATTTCCAGCCTTTTATACACGAGAAAGTGGATCGAAATGTCCCCTTCATCTTGAAACTTCTAGAGAGATTGCTCATCTGCTTCATACCCAATGGGAACTAGGTTTTAAAAGCGGGGCCTTAATCGCAAATCCCATTCCAGAAGAATTTTCCATGGATAAATCAACAATCGATCAGGTAATCGAACAGGTAATAGAAGAAGCAGAAGCTTCAAATATCGCTGGAAAAGACCTTACACCTTTTCTTTTAAATCGTATTAAAGAACTTACAGCAGGAAATAGCCTCTTTTCTAATATCCAGCTCGTTCAAAATAATGCTGCAGTAGCCGGAGAAATTGCGGTTGAGCTCAATCGATTAGAAAAACAAAATCTCAGCTAAGTGATTCTTTGTATATGAAAGATGCAGATGTCATAGTGATTGGAGGAGGATTGGGAGGCTGGTGCAGTGCTATCCATTTGAGAAAAGCAGGTCTAGAGGTCATTTTGATCGAGAAACGAAAATATCCCTTTCACAAATTCTGTGGCGAGTACTTATCGGCTGAAGTAGAACCCTATTTATCCAGCCTGGGAATCTCTTTAGAAAAATTAGGAGCAAATCGAATCAAGAATTTCAAATTAAGCTCACATACTGGAAAGTATGTAAAATCTACATTAGGCATAGGGGGCTTTGGAATTCGCAGATATAGCCTTGATTATCAACTAGCTAGGATTGGACAAAAATTGGGAATTCAACTTATTGAGGGACAGGAAGTGCGAAAAGTAAAATTTGATGCTGGATATCATACCCTAATTTGTAAAGACAAATCTGAGTATACTTGTGAACTGTTAATTGGCGCTTATGGCAAGCGGGCTGGACTGGATAAAGAGTTAAACCGAAATTTCTTTCAAAGTAGCTCTTCTTATATCGGAGTAAAACAGTATTTCGAGTATGATTATCCAGCAGGCGAAGTTTCCCTTCATAATTTTGAAGGAGGATATTGTGGGATGGCTAGAATGGAAGACGGCAGCCTAAATCTTTGCTATTTGAGTAGAAAAGAAGTGCTGAATAAATATGGGAGCATAGATGAACTGGAGGCTAAAGCCCTATCTCAAAACCCCTTTATAAAAAAAGTATTTAGCTCATCCCGTAAAATCCTTGATAAACCCATAGTTATATCCAATATATATTTCGAAGAAAAGCAGCTGGTGGAAGATCATATCTTTATGTGCGGTGATGCTGCAGGTATGATCTTTCCCTTGGCAGGAAATGGGATGGCAATGAGTATTCACGGAGCAAAAATCCTTGCAGAATTGATTGTCTCATTTAAGCAGGGGAAATTGAAGAGAGAAGAGTTGGAAATTACCTACCAAAAAGAATGGAAAGTGAAATTTGCTTCCCGTTTATCCTGGGGACGGAGGTTTCAGCCTTTTATGGGAAATAATCGACTTTCGTCTTTCGCTGTTTCCAGTTTACAATTGCTACCTCCTTTACTCCCGGCCATCGTCAAACGAACCCACGGACATTATCTGGATGCCTACACTTAACAAAAGATCAAAGGAATCAGAAGCTTTGGACAATCTGGAGCTATCTGGCAAAGAGCTGGAACAAACCCTTCGACAATTGGCTTTTATCAATAGAAGTCTAGGCAATACTGCTTCTTTGACTCGTGAAGTCCTGGATATTATTGAGGTAAATCAGGTAAATCAGATCAAGCTCATTGATTTGGGATGCGGAGGAGGAGATGTATTAAAGCATTTAGCCCAAAAGTTAAGCAAGAGAGGAATTTCATACTCATTGATAGGAATTGATGGAAATGCCCATAGCTTAGTATATGCTCAAAAAGAGAGTCAGGACATACCTTCTTTGATTTTTAAACAAGCCGATATTATGGCTGAGAACTTCGAACTGGAAACTTGTGATATTATGATTAGTAGTCATTTCATGTATCATTTCGAAGAAGAAGCACTCATCACATTTCTACGAAAACACAAAACCTCTGTCAAATACAACATCCTCATCAGCGAACTTGAACGAAATACAGCATCTTTTTTGCTTTTCCGTATGTTTTCTTCTCTGCTCGGTTTTAACCATATGGTTAAAAATGATGGTCTGATGGCTATCAAAAGAGCCTACAGTAGAACAGAAATCAATCGAGTACTTTCTGTTTTTGAAGAGGAAGCGGTACAGATCATCCCGAAATTTTTCCGGCGCATGATCATAAAACTCAATCCCAACAGATTATGATCTTTTCTCAATTTGCCATACGAAGTCGAGAGGAAGAGATCATGGATGATCTTGAGATGGAGGGAAATCTTCTGGAAAAAACCCTGGATCAATTGGCCTGGATAAATGTGTGGTTAGGGGGAAATGCCGTTACCTGGTCAGGGCTCAAGAAAGTAATTTCTGCCCTATCTCAGAAAAAGATCAAACTGCTGGATTTGGGAACAGGTGGGGGAGATGCCTTGAGATATCTGGCAAAGAAAAGTCAGAATTCTACTCAGAAATTTTCTTTCATTGGCTGGGATGCAAATGAGGCAACGCTCGCCTACGCGACCAAAATGTCAAAAGCATATCGTAATATTGCTTATCAAAAAGTCAATATCCTTAATCCCCACACAAACTATCAGGGAATAGATATTGTAACTTGTGCGCTCTTTCTGCATCATTTTTCGGACGAAGAGATCATAGAGCTTATCGGTCGACTAAAATCGGATGGGGTTCAATACCTTATCATCAATGATCTTCAAAGGCATTGGCTTCCTTATGCGCTATTTATGTTGGTGAGCAAAGTTTTGAGATTTAGTAAAATGGCTCATCATGATGGCTTACTTTCGATTAGGAAAGGATTTAAGAAGCATGAATTGCAAAATCTTTTGAAAAAATCTCAAGTTGACCTAAGATACATCGGATGGAAATGGGCCTTTCGTTATTTAATCGTTGCCAAACTCAATCCTTGATTAGCAGTACAAGAGCTTTACCTAAAATATTTTTAGACGTCTATAAATTAAACCTCATACATGAGCCCTGCCAAAATACTCGCAACTGCCATCGAACTTCCTGCTTATACCAAGACTACCGAGGAAATTCTGGAAGATATGTCTCAACATCTGGAGGGGCATGACGAGCGGTTTAAACGGAAAGTTTTGCGAATCTTTAAGTATGCCGAAGTCGATCGCAGGTATTCTATTATGCCAGCAGATCAGGTACTAGCTCCTCTTAGTTTTGAGGAAAAGAATGATCTCTACATCAAATCCGTAATTGATCTTTCGGAGAAAGTTTTGGTAAAAGCCCTTAAAAATGCCGAAATGAAGCCTGAGGAAATTGACTACATAATTACCGTCAGCTGTACGGGTTTTATGATTCCTTCGGTAGACGCCTTTCTGATCAATAGACTAAGGATGAAGCAGGATATTGTCCGGCTTCCTGTTACAGAAATGGGATGTGCGGCAGGAATTTCAGGCCTTATTTACGCCAATAATTTCCTCAAAGCCCATCCAGATAAAAGAGTAGCACTTATAGCTGTCGAATCTCCCATGAGTACCTTTCAATGGAATGACTTCTCCATGGTCAATATGGTGAGTGCTGCCATTTTTGGAGATGGAGCAGCTTGTGCAATTTTAGGTCCAGGTAATGATACGGCTCCGAGCATTGTTGATACAGAGATGTTCCATTTCTATGATGAAATTGGCATGATGGGCTATAATGTGAGGAATACGGGTTTCCAAATGGTACTTGACCCACAAGTTCCACAGAAAATTGAAGAGAACTTCGACCAAATTATCCACCCCTTTCTCCAAAAGAATCAGACAAATATCCAGGAGATTGATCACCTCATTTTTCATCCGGGAGGTAAAAAGATTGTAAAAATGGTGGAAGGGCTTTTCGGTCAAATGGGAAAAAACATCGATGCTACCAAAAAGGTGTTGCGCGAATATGGCAATATGTCCAGTGCTACAGTGCTTTATGTTTTGGACGAAATCCTAAAAAAGCCTATCTCTGTGGGAGAGAAAGGTCTGATGCTGAGTTTCGGGCCGGGATTCTCTGCACAAAGAGTTTTACTAGAATGGAAATAAACAGAACCTTTATAGATAAAGGATATTGGGCCGTCATTTTGGGGGGATCCAGTGGAATCGGTTTGGCAAGTGCAAAAAAGCTTGCACAAGAAGGTATGCATCTTTGTATTCTCCATCGAGACAGAAAGAAAGACCTGCCACAGATCGAGGAAAATTTTGAGTCTTTTCGTCAATTTGGAGTAAAAGTCCTAAGCTTTAATATGGATGCTACCCGCTCTGACAATATTGAAAAAGTACTGAAAGAGCTTAAGGAAAAAATGGAGGAAAATGAGGGAGTAAGACTTCTTTTGCATTCGATTGCTAAAGGAAATCTCAAACCCATGACAGATGCGCAAGGAACTAAAGAGAATAGCCTGAATGAAAAAGCCGGTGTAGAACAAACCCCTCTTTCTCAAGCATTCAAAGACCTCCAATCCATTCTGCAAGATGAAGGAGCTGATATGGACAGACCCGTATTGACTCGGCAGGATTTCGAACTTACGATAGAAGCGATGGCATTAAGTATTTACGAATGGGTGCAATACATCCACAATGCTTCCCTTTTCGCTTCAGATGCCCGTGTAATCGGACTTACCAGTGCCGGCAATACCAAAGCATGGAGAGATTATGCTGCAGTGAGTGCTGCCAAGTCTGCTTTGGAGGCTATTTGTAGATCTATTTCCCTGGAGTTTGCAAGATTTGGTATTCGATGTAATGTGGTGCAGCCTGGTATTACAGATACCCCTTCGCTACGCATGATTCCCAGTAGCGATATCCTCAAATTGAATGCAGCTGTTCGCAATCCTTTTCAAAGACTTACCCTGCCAGCCGACGTAGCGAATGCACTTTATCTGCTTTGCACAGATGAAGCAGCATGGATAAATGGAGCAGTGATTCCGGTTGATGGAGGGGAAAAGAATGCATGATGAAATGGAACTTTCGGAAGAAATAAGACTTTTGCTCCCGTATAAAAAGCCTTTTCTCTTTGTGGATGAATTGGAAGAAGTGGATGAAAATGGAGCAAAAGGCAATTTTAGATTTCAGAAAGATATGCCCTTTTATGCCGGCCATTTTCCTGACAATCCCATTACCCCTGGTGTAATTCTTATTGAATGCATGGCTCAAATCGGCTTAGTCAGCCTGGGAATTTTTCTTTCTGGCGCATATCAGACAAAAGAGCATATCCCATTTGCCTTTACTTCGTCTGAAGTTGAATTTTACAAACAGGTATTTCCGGGCGAAAAAGTGAGCGTTCAATCAGAAAAAATCTATTTCCGTTTGGGCAAACTAAAATGCAAAGTATCTATGAACAATGAACGAGGTGAGACGGTTTGTAAAGGCATCCTGAGTGGGATGAGTATTAGGAAAAGTTTATAGGAAAACAGAAATTTCAATGCAACACAAACGCATAGTAATAACCGGTATGGGCGTGGTTTCACCTAATGGCATTGGCCTGGGTGTTTTTGAGGAAGCCTTGCGTGAGGGGAAATCCGGGATCAGAAAGATGGAAAAAATGGAGAAACTGGGTTTCTCCTGTCAAGTGGGGGCGGAGCCTGAAATCAGTGAAGAATTACTCAATCAATATTTTACTCCTCTCCAACAAAAAAGACTAAGCGCTGACGGATTGATCTATGGATTGATCTCTGCCATAGATGCATGGAAAGATGCCAAGCTTCCCTATGGAAATAATGAAGATCCTGACTGGGATAGTGGCTGTATCATGGGGCAGGGCTTGGCAGGTGCAGATGTAATTAGGGAATCAACTTATCAAATAGACGAAGGTAAAGTCAAAAGATTGGGAAGTACCACGGTTCCACAAACGATGTCGAGCGGAATCAGCGCACATCTGGGAGGCATGCTGGGGCTGGGAAATCAGGTGAGTACCAATGCATCTGCTTGTGCTACCGGTACAGAGGCTCTCATCATGGGAATGGAGCGAATCAGAATGGGAAAGGCAAAGCGAATGCTTTGTGGTGCATGCGATAGTACAAGTGTCCATGTTTGGGGAGGTTTTGATGCGATGCGGGTCATAACTCGCAGACATAATGACTCTCCGCTGGAAGCATCTCGCCCAATGAGTGCTTCGGCTTCAGGTTTTGTGCCCGGAGGTGGGGGAGCAGCTTTGGTTCTCGAAGAATTGAGCTCTGCCCTGCGAAGAAATGCTCCTATTTATGCGGAGGTGCTGGGTGGCTATACCAATTCTGGTGGACAGAGGAATAAAGGCTCTATGACCGCCCCAAATCCCGAGGGAGTTTTACGCTGCATACATGGAGCCATTGGAGATGCAGAAATACTGAGTAAGGACATTGACCTCATTTCCGGTCATCTGACGTCTACCATGTTTGACCCTCGGGAAGTCGAACTTTGGGTAGAGGCCCTCAAAATCAAAAGAGATAATTTCCCAAAAATTCAGGCCCTCAAGTCCATGACGGGACATTGCCTGAGTGCATCGGGAGCCATAGAAGCTGTAGCAGCAGTATTACAAATACATAAGAATTTCGTTCATAAAAGCCTAAACTGCGAAGATCTCCATCCGGAAGTAGAGGCAGTTATTCCAAAAACATCCATTCCCTCCAAAACAGAAAATACTCATGTCGACACGGTAGCTAGCAGTAGTTTTGGTTTTGGAGATGTGAATAGTTGCATTATTTTCAAGCGATTTCAAGGATAAAACCCAAAGACATTTGCGAATATGAAGCCCGAAGAAATACAGGAAAAGCTCAAAAAGATCATGAAAGCCTATTTAGATGAAGGCATTGATCTGGAAAATATAACGGCCGAAACCGATCTGATAAACGATCTCAAAATAAACTCTATGCACCTGGTAGACATCATCCTGGATTTGGAGGACGAATTTGACATAGAGATTAGCGATGATGATGCTGAACAGATGTTGACCGTAGGAAAATCCATCGAAGTAATTCAAGCTCAACTGGCCAAATGATCGGTCATGACATCATAGACCTTAATTATCAAGACCATCCTAGTCGATGGAAGGAAGAGCGTTATTGGAGAAAGGTTCTGGTGAAAGAGGAGTTAGCTTGGCTAAAAAAACAGGATAATCCCTTTCGGGTTTTCCTAATTTGCTGGGCGATTAAAGAGGCAGCATACAAAATGGTATGCAATATTACTCCTAAACACCTCTTCATTCCTAAAAAATTCATTATCAATGAGCTAGGAAATATAAAATATTACGATTCGATATATTTTATCCTAAATTCTCCTATAGGAGAGCTTGTTGCAAAGGTCCGGACTAACTCCACTTTCATTCAAGCGACTGTTTCCTTAGATAAAGGCCTTCTTCATCAATCTCATAGCCAGGTATTTCCCTTAGCGGCATCTGGCTATCCTTTGCAATCTTCAGAAACGAGAAAAGTCATTTTGAAACATTTCTCTTCTAGATCCTCCTTCGACCAAAGAAATCTTGAGATTAGAAAGAGAAATTCCCTTCCTGCCCTTTATATTTCAGGAAATGAAGCCCCAATAGATATTTCGATTAGCCACCATGGTCATTGGGGATCTTTCGCATATGTGGACAGCCCAATATGATACCAAAAAGACAGAGCTTACTTGTTCTCCTGCTCATTTTATTGGGCACTGTCTTTATGGCCCTTCAAATCCCAAATCTCGAGTTTGATTACGATATAGAGAATTTCTTCCCTATTGGAAGTGAAGAAACAGACTTTTTCGATACACACAGGAAAAGCTTTGGCAGCGACAATGATTTCATTCTCATAGCCATAAAGCCAGCCGGGGGGATTTTTAACCCAAATTTTCTTCAAAACCTTCACACACTTACGGATTCTTTAGCAAATCATCCTTTAGTCGAAAAAGCCTATTCTTTGAGCAATGTCTATGATTATAAATTTATTCCGGGTTTTAGAAGACTAAGAAAAATTCCTTTCATCCACCCGAATGATCCTTCTAAAATGGAAAAAGATAGCCTAAAAATCATGCAGAGCCCAATTCTGCCCGGCTATCTAATATCGCCTGATGGGAGTTCTGTCCTCATTTACCTAGCCAATAAAGCCTTTGCCGATGCAGAGGATTGCCAAAGTCTGAATGGAGATCTAAGGAGCATACTGGCAAATTTCGAGTTGGGTACCTTTTATCTATCGGGTAAATGCATAGGCCAAAGCACTTTCGCCAATACAATCCAGAAAGAGATAGGCGTCTTTATTATAGCTTCGGTGCTAGTCATCATGTTGGTGCTTTTTATAATGTTCCGAAGTTTCCCCGCGCTTATTCTTCCCCTTGTCGTTGTCGGATTGGCTGTTCTTTGGACCATAGCGACAATGGTCTTATTGGATCGACCCCTCAGCCTCGTTTCCAATATCATCCCCAGCATGCTTTTGGTGATTGGGGTATCGGATGTAATCCACTTGCTTTCACATTACATCAGTTTGAGAAAAAGGGGATGGGAAAGCCAAAAAGCACTTAAAGAAGCTATTCGAAAAGTTGGAATTGCAACCCTACTAACGAGTATTACAACAATTCTTGGCTTTTTGAGCCTCTTAAGTACGCGTTTTTTCCTCCTACACGAATTGGGCCTTTTTGCCAGTCTGGGAGTTTTTCTGGCTCTATTCATGACCTATGCTATCATTCCTGCCCTCATTCAGTTTTTTCCTCTGATTCGATTTAGCAATACCTCCGTCAAACAAAGACTACACGACTTTTTGGTCCGCCTATTTCAATTTACCCAGATGCATGCAAAAAGAATCGTCGTTGCATCCCTGGGGCTACTTTTTCTCTCAGCTTTTCTCGCCACCTACCTACAAGTAAATATTTTTCTTCTTACAGATCTGAGAAAAGATCATCCTTTGGTTCAGGATTTCTCTTTCATTAGCGAAAGTTATGGGGGAAGTAGACCCCAGGAAATCAATGTACAGCTACGCGATAGTAGTGCAAGTATTTTTTCGCCAAACGTCCTGGAGGAATTGGATAGGGTAGAAGCATATCTAAAAAAAGAATATCAGCTTCAGAATATCAATTCTCCTTTAAGCTTCATCAAAAGCGCTAATCAAATCTTCAATTCGGGTCGGAATTCGGCTTATCAAATTCCGGATAGCAATACCCTTGGCTTACTTCTAAGTCAGGATACGGAGGCAGAGTTTAAAGCAAATAGCGATAGGGCCTTATTTAGTTCGGATTATAAAGAAGCCAGAATCATAGGATTTTTACCTGATTTAGGAAGTAGAAAGGTATATCAGATGAATTCTGACTTTTATAGCTTTCTAGAAAATGAACTTCCAGACAGGAGATGCGAATATCGATTTACGGGAACCTCCCATCTCCTCGAACTCAATACTGAATTTCTGGCTATGGATATATTGAGTGGTTTGGCTTTGGCAGTATTTGGAATTAGCCTTTTTATGGGTCTGGTTTTGCGTTCGGGGAAAGTGGTTCTCATCGCTCTGTTGCCCAACATCCTTCCTCTGCTTTGCCTGGCTGCCATCATGGCGATCTTTGGAATCAGCATAAAAATATCGACAACCATCATTTTTCTGATCGCTTTGGGGATCAGCGTAGATGACAGCATTCATTTTCTCAGCCACTATCGATTGGAACGAAAGGAAAATGGTGTTGTGGAGTCTGTAAAAAATACCTACATCCATACCGGCAGGGCCATAATCCTGACTTCAGCCATTTTATCTTTGGGCTTTTTGGTGCTTTGTTTGTCAAATTTTCTGGGAACCTTTTATATTGGCGCCCTGGTAGCGCTGAGCATGATCCTTGCCCTAATCGCTGATCTCCTCTTATTGCCTGCCTTAATCCTTTTATTTTTGAAAGAATAATTCATGCAAGAGATTTTAAGCCCATTATTTGAACTTCCCTGGCAAAAGTGGATGGTTTATATCGTTTTCTATGGAATCTGGGGAGTAGCAATGAACCAATTGGGCGTTTCCGCCAAGATCGCTCGCTTTAAATACAAAGCTCAGATCATTAGCTGCTACATTTTGTACATGGTTCCCATTTCCATTCTTTTGAGTCCTTTGCCCTGGTATGAACAATACTTCTATGGGCTCTTTTTCATGGGTATACTGGAGCTGGGCGGCTATTCAATCAAGTCCTCCATCGCTTATGAGAATAATATACTGGACAAGATTTTCAGCCCCCGCAATTTCACCCTGGCGATGACCCTCTTCTTTTCTACCTATTTTCCTTTAGGCAATTGGATTGTAGACGGGCTTTACGCAGCAATATTCAGCTAACACTCAAAAATTCATAAATACTCATTGGTATGTTTATTCATCACGTATTTTTCTGGTTAAAAGATGGGGCAGATCACGAAGCCTTTAAAGCCGGTCTGGAAGCCCTGATCAAAAGCCCTATGGTAAAAGATGCTTATCTGGGAGTAGCGGCTAAATCTGATCGAGATGTCGTGGAAGATTCCTTTGATTTTTCTTTGCTTGTTTTTTTCGAAAACAAGGAGAATCACGACATATACCAAACTACAGACGAAGTACACCAGGTCTTCATCGATACCTGCAAAGACATGTGGTCAAAGGTTCAGGTGTTTGATGCGATATAGGTTTCATTTCTACTTTTTGGCGTAAACAAGTAGACAAAAGCAGTCAAAATTCTAACGTATGGCTCATTACGGCCTCAACCTACGGATTTTGATGGCCAGCGCACCTATATTGGGATTTAAAAATGCATGAGGAATTGAACCTTTGAATGAGAAAGGTGTATGTACACTTGAATTCGAATTCAAGCTATATTCACCTATATCAAAAAATAAATTCGAAATGTATAAAATCCTGCCCTTCCTACTGCTGTTCTCTTTTGGATTACGAGCACAAACGCCTCAGAAGGTATATAGGATCACTAAAGAGATGAAAAAGCCTGAATGGTACCAGGAGCAAATTCAGGCCTGGAAGAAAGTAGTTGAAAAGAATCCTAAAAATGGTGATGCCTGGATGAATTACTACTGGGCTACCCGAGCAGGAGGACAGGTTTCCGGAGGGCCATGGCCTCAGGCAGAAATGGAAAAAGTTGTTGAAGGCGTTCAAAAAGCTATGCCCAACAGTTTTGAATACTATTTCCTTGCCTCATTTACCAATGGATCTGATTTCGATGCAAAACTGGAAATGCTCAAGAAAGCATATGAGGCCGACCCCAGTCGCCTGGAATTGAATGAAGAGCTTGCCCTTCAATATGAGATCAAAAGAAACCTCGGTAAACGCAAAGAGTTCAACATCAAATGGTTCCAAAGCAATGAGCTTTCCCCTCATTTGCTGGCCATCAATTACAATGTCTTGATGAGCCTGGATCGCAATGCAGTCGTAATTACCCATGGTGACAATGATACCATGCCTTTATGGCTCCTTCAGGACGCCTTAGGGATCAGGCCAGACGTTACGGTGATCAATGCTTCTTTAGTCAACTTACCGAAGTATCGTGCTAAGCTTCTGGATCATTTAGGCATACCCAAAACCATAGCAGAAAATATGAAGCCAGATGTCCCTTCTATAGTGAAATTCCTTTATGCAGAAAGTAATAGTCCCATTCATATCGTGCTAACCTTGAAAGAAAGCTTGTATGAGTCCATCAAATCAGATTTGTACATGGTGGGACTTACTTCCAAATACAGCGAGAAAAGGTTTGATAATCTTAGGGTATTGGCAGATAATGTTGAGAATAAATTCCGAATGAATCATGTCTCGGATATCTTCTCTTATCTTTCCCCCGAATCAACGGTTCGATACCATTTGGGTACGTATTTGGCTCCCTTGATGCGTTTACAAAAACACTATGAAGAGAAAGGGGAAAAAGAAAAAGCAAAAATCAATAAAGAAAGACTCCTGCAAGTAGCGGAAAAATGCGGGAGAACAGAGGAAGTCAAAAAATGGCTATCCAGATAGTGAAAGAAGTACAGCAGAGAAATACCAAAAACGGGACGCAAGTCTCGGATGAGATACTCATCGGGCGCATTGCGGCGCTCGATGAGGCTGCTTTTACGGAAATCTACAATCGCTATGCGAACAGGATGCTGCGCTACTTTTATCGCATGCTCAAACAAAATCCAGAGATCGCCCAGGACTTTGTACAAGACCTGTTTCTAAAATTGATCGAGAAAGCAGATGCCTTCAATCCCAAACTCAAATTCTCGACCTGGTTTTATACACTGGCTTCCAATATGGTGAAAAATGAATACCGCAAATGGAAGGTCCGCGATCTCTATGATCAGGAACAAAGTCTACATCCCGCCAGTTTTGACCCTGATTTGGAAAAGCAATTGGATGTCAAAGCTTTCAATGAAGAATTGATTAAGGCTTTGGACCTACTTTCGCCCGATCAAAAAAATGCCTTCATACTCAAGTATCAGGAAGGCCTTTCTCTCAAAGAAATAGGCCATATCTGTAGATGTGCAGAAGGTACGGTAAAATCTCGATTGTATTATGGTTTACAAAAATTGGCAAATAAACTCGCCATTTATCGTTCTTAAGATTAAATACCTAAAAGGATGAAACATACATTTTCTGAAAGTGATATTTGGGCCCTGATCGAAGAAAAAGACTTCGCCCAATTGAGCGAGCAGGAGAAAAAAGAAGTCCTGCAGTTTATGACAGAGAAAGATTACCTCCATCAAAGGGAATTGCATCTCAGCATCTCAGAAAGCTTATCGGTGCTGCCGCCGGAATTGAAGATGAAGCCCGCAGTAGCCTCTCAGATTTTTGAGCAGGGGAAAAAGAAGAGAAATTCTCTGATCAAACGATTTGCTCGCTACCAGATTCCAGCATGGCAAGCAGCTGCTGCAGCCTTCTTTATGGCTTTCGCATTCTATACCTGGGGAGCTACTTCTCCTGTCAATCAAACACAAAGTACACCTTCCGGGTTTACCAATGACAGCCTTGCGGGGATTTCTTTGGAAGAAGATACTTCCCTCAACAGCTTTCTAATTGAAATCTGAGTTGCGCTTATGCTGCAGGAAATTCCCATAGAGGATGCTAAAGTTTTGTATGATCCCGCTTTTCTTTCTGTAGTGGAAAGTAAGGAGCTCTTTAAACACTTATTGGAAGAGATTCAATGGGAACAAGACGAAATCATCATGTTTGGGAAAAAAGTCCTACAACCTCGTAAACATGCCTGGTACGGAGACGAAGGACTGAGCTATACCTATTCGGGATTGGAAATGAAAGCTCAAGCCTGGACAGCTCCTCTAAAGGCTATTAAAGAAAAGATTGAGACGGCATATTCCTCTACCTACAACAGTGTCCTCTTAAACCTGTACCGAGACGGAAAGGATAGCATGGGTTGGCACAGCGACGATGAAAAAGAATTAGGGAAAAATCCGGTAATTGCCTCTTTAAGCCTGGGACAAATTCGCCGCTTTCACCTCAAGCATAAACAAAAAAAAGAGATCGAAACCCTCAGACTTGATCTCGATAATGGGAGTCTGTTGATCATGGCAGGCAGTACCCAGCATTTTTGGAAACACCAGATTTCCCGCACCGCTAAAGAAGTACACCCACGTATTAATTTGACATTTAGGTATATCCATTAGGGGCTTTTTTGTTCCTTTTTCTCGTTTTAATACCCATTCAGTCCCACGCTGGAAAAAGTCCCCAACACACTTGTTAATCCGGACTTTGTAAACTGGGAATTTATAGTAATTCATAGGGTTCGCAATCCACATTCAATTTATACCTTATGAAAAAAGTCTTAATTATTCTTTCGTTTATACTTCTTTCATCTTCCATTCAAATCCAGGCTCAAACGGACTATTATACCGCTGATGGTGTAGCTCTTTCTGAACTGGATCAGGACTTGGTAGCTGCATCCTTTTTACAGGCCACTTTTGGTGCAAGAAACATAACTTTCTACGTTCAAATAAACTATGGTCAGGATTGTATCATGACAAATGGAGTCTTGAGAAGACAGAAGTTCATTAGGAACTGTTCGGGCTTATTAGATCAGGAAGGAGAACCCATCCTTGTTCGGAACTATATGAAAGGCCTGAATCTTTTGGAAAAAGAGGGGTGGGAATTGGTTACAGTAGCTGTTGATACCAATATGGAAGGATCTTCAGAACCAGAATCTCATCAATATATTTTCAGAAGAAAAGAAGGCAATAGCTCTAAAGGAAAAAGCTGAGTGCCTGAATATAAAGCTCAGCTTGCACTTAATTCAATTGTTGCTACGCAAGAAAAGAGTAGTCCGGCTGATAAGCTCAGCCGGATATTTAGATTTAGCCCCTTTCCTGAACTTTCCCGTCAGCTCAGGCAGAGGACTTTATTCAATTATGCTAGTTGGATTTACCTGTAATCAGTCGGGCTAACCAAATAAGTGCTACTGCACCAAAAGTCGCCGTCATCACTGATGGAATTATTCCTGATCCGGCAAAGAAGCCAAGCTTGCCTATCATCCAGCTACCAAACATCCCACCGATCAAACCGAGGATGAGGTTACCAATCAGTCCGTGTCCTCTACCTTTCATGATTTGCCCACTCAGCCAGCCAGCCAGGATTCCTACTAATGCACCGTAAAGCATGTTGATGTGATTTTTAAGTAAAGCTTATTATGTGATTGCATTTAAAAGACGTAGGAGAGTAGGGAAAGGTTTAAATGGATTGATTTTTATGGGTCAGGGTGAGAGTTATATACTTCTCCAAAGCTAGTCATCCCAACCTTTCTGCAAGAGCCGAGATCTCAGTTTGTTTGTTTTGACTAGCATGTCACCCTGAGCTTGCGAAGGGTCCAATAGAAATAAAAACAAAGAACAAGGAATGAAAAAGTGAGAAGTGATCTTAAACTTTAGCTAAGCTACCTAAACAGGACTTCTAAAATCGTAATTCCTTGTTCCTTGTTCTTCATTTAATTTAGGTTCCTCGACGGCGCTCGGAATGACACGAAGTTTTCAAGCTTTAAACCCAATGGAAAATGCCTCCTCAGATGGAATCTGAGAAGGCATCAATGTGGGTTAATTAGATTGCTTCTTGAGAAAAATTAGGGGACTCAATCCCAATTTGGGAGAGTCAACCCTAACCCCTAGCTTCTGTATCTGGCGTAATGCCTAAAGACATTACAATAGTAGGGATTAATATTTCACAATGCAAATAATTTTTATTGTGTAATAAATAAAGGGTGGAAATATCAAGCTTCTTTTGGTTCTTTTTTACTTAACCAAAAATTGTTAAAGCCTTCGCCTATAGTCATAGACAACTTCTGGGATTGTACCAATTCTAGTATAGCTAAGAAACTGAATACCACATAAATGCGATCACCTTCTGCCATGACAAAAGAGACAAAATCAAAGCGCTCTTTCACGATCACTGCTTCGAGCATACGATTTTTGATATCTGTGACAGTGTAAGGATATTGGCGAATTACATGCTTGGGTTTCTGCAATTGTTCGTGATGCCTTTCCCAAATTCTCTTGAAGGCACGCATCAATTTATAAAGATCCATTCCCACCAATTCCTCTTCGGGATACTCACTTTTGAGAAAATACTTTTCTTCTCCTTTTGCAAAGCCCCGAGTTTCTCTTTGTTGCTGATCTGCTTCCATTTTTGCGATGTCCTCCAAGACTGATTTGTAGCGCTTGTACTCGATCAATCGCTTCACCAGTTCCTCTCGCGGATCGACTTCCTCGCCTTCTTCATTGAGGACAGGGCGGGGGAGGAGCATCTTGGCTTTGATGCGCATAAGGGTACTGGCAACCAGAATAAATTCTGCTGCCAGCTCAATATTGCGAGCTTCCATTTCCTGAATGTAAGCCAGGAAGTCCTCTGTTACTCTGGAAATAGGAATGTCATAGATATCAATTTCATCCCTTTCGATGAAGAATAGCAGGAGGTCGAAGGGGCCTTCAAACTCTGGCAAATTGATCCTATACGTAGCTTCCGCCTGAGACATAAGGTTGCCAAGATACAATATTCAACAATTAATTGAAGGAGAAGTAATCCACAGCTTGTGGGGAAGTGAGGGAGAGAAATAATGCATTGAAAAAAGCCTTGCAGGAGGTGAAGGATTCGTGTTGATAGTTTATCTGTTATTACGAAATTGGACAAATCTGTTTAACAGTGTTAGCTGATTCTAGGGGAAATGTAGAGCTAGTCAAAACAAGCGTTTAATTCCGAGCACCGTCAAGGCACCTAAATTTTCACAACCATCTCTTCTTCCTATGTCTCAAAAGAGGATTGGAAAAGGAGCTAAGCAAAACCTTAGCTTAGCCACTTCGCAAGCTTTGGAGGACATATGGTCATGTGTTATTCCACGGCTTATATTTAGTAAGGCACCTGCCTGTCTAGGAACCTTGTATTTTGGGTTTCTTAAAATACACGATCTCTTAGACCGCATTTCTAACACAAGCCATACATCAGATGAAAAAAAAATCCCGGCGCTCATATTGAGACCGGAATATTATATATTTTGTGTTTTACAATTCAGAATTTATTCCTCCAACTTCTTCAATTCCGATCTCGCCTGATTGGTAAATTTCCCACCAGCTGTCGCAATTTTCATGAGAAGCTTCTTGGCAGCGGAGGACTTCCTTCTCGCTAAATAAACCAGCGCCAATTCCCACTGAGCATATTCATAGGTTGGAGCATCAACATGCTTGATGGCTTCTTTAAGATAATCCGTAGCCGTCTTCATTTGGGAAAAATTTCTGTAGATACTACCTGTATAATAATTCGCGGCCGGATGATCAGGAGAACTTTGCATGACTTCCTTTAAATAAACCAAAGATTTATCAAATTGGGCGGATTCATAAAGTTGGATTGCTTCCAACATAAGATCAGCAAGATGTTGTCCTTTAGAGATCTTTCCAAATACACGGTCCTCTTCAGATTGCTCTGGATAATCCGGCCTATTATCGTCAAGCCTTTTCTTGCGAGAGGCAGTTCTTGATTTTTGTTCACGCCCTTCGTTAAAAGCCTCCGATTCGACAAAGGCATCCTTTTTTCCATCCAGGGGAATCCTGCTCAGCTCTTCCTTGCTTAAGACCTGGGGCTTTAGTTCGGTTTTTAGCTTATTTTCTGTGCCCTGAGCTTCAACTTTATTTATGGACTTTGCTGCTATTGTCTCCAAATTCTCCTCTTTTCTACTTATTTCATCTGTGCTGATTTTTTCCTCAGCAATTTCAGATGTATCTAAATCGTCCTCCTCACTGTCTTTATTTGTTAATGCTACAGGATTTTCCAATATAAAATCATCTGCTGAAGGAGGAATTGTTTTCCTATCAGTATTCCCATCTCTCAGGATACTTGAAGCAGGAGTTTGTTCTATCGGAGCACTAAATTGTTGATTTTTATCTGCATTAAAAGCTAAGGTCTGCTCATTTTCTAAAGCCTTTTCCTCATCTTCCTCTTGATCTGATAGGGGAGGAGCTACTAAAACATCCGGATTTTGCGGAGCCTGAATCTGGCTTTCTTCTGTAGTATTTGCCTCTGCAAATGAAGAACTATCTTGAGAAGGCTCACTCATTCTGATTACCCAAACCGTACTAATGATCACAGCTACCGCAGCAGCTGCTGCTACATAGTAATTGGTGAATCGGAAGTTATTATGTTCGACACGTGAACGTCTTTTGGAAAGCTGATCACGTTTCTTAATGTATTTATTGAGTTTTGTTTTTGATCCTTCTGTGATTCTCCCCAAAGCTACTTTCATCGCCTCTTTATCCTCTATCATCGCAAGCCCTTCCATAGCATCGGCCAAGATGGGATCATTGGCAAGGTTTTCTTCCATTTCCTTGCGCTCCTTTTCACTCAAACTCCCCTCAAGGTAGCGTTCCATCAATTCAAGATTGACAGCCTCTGTATCTATATGTGGAGTATAATCACTCATTTCATTTTTTACTAAGAGCTACTGGTCATGTTCTCCAGATGCTTCTTTAAATTTCTCTTACCGTTTTGAATGTAGCTCTTAACCTTTTTCAGGTCATAACCTGTCATTTCAGCAACTTCTACATAGCTCTTCTTCTGCAGGTAAAACAGCTTGATGCATTCCTGCTGTCCCTCATTGAGCCTGGTAATTGCCTCTTCAAGATTGGTTAGCTGAATCTCTTTTTCATCAATAAGATCAAATTCAACTCCGTTTTCCACAATTCCCTGCTGCATATCCTGATAATTATCTTCCTTGTGACGCTTACGCTTTTGTTTATCAAGAAAGACCAGGCACTGATTTTTACTTACGGTATGAAGCCAGTATTTAAAATTCCGGACTTCATACTTGGGCAAGTCCTTCATCAGTTTCTCAAAGATCACCATGGACATATCTTCCGCTTCCATAGGATCCTTGAGGTATTTCATGCATACCAGGTATACCATATGGGTGTAACGCTCAAATAATTCCCCTACATACTCAGCCTCCCCGGAATCTTTATATCCCTGGACCAACTCATCGTCGGAGAGCGCTTTTATATGCTTCTTTTTGCGGAAAAACATGAATGAATCTGCTCTAATATACGAGAATCAAATGGAAAAAGCAGCTTCTGAAAATGCAAGAAGCCGGGTTCAAAAAGAATCCCGGCTTCCTATATTCTTTTCAAATATCTTATTTACGATAAAGACTCTTGCGGTAGAAACGGAACTGTCCTCCTTCGTCTCCCACACTTTTTAGTGGGCTACCTTTTGGCGTTTGAGCTGTGTTGCGCTCTACTACAGAACGAACATTGTCAATCAACTCCTGAGCACCAAAGCTATCCTTGCGGTTATTTGTGAGGTAGCGGAGTAGGTATCGGGCGAAAGGACTATTTTCTCCAGGCTGTCCATCCCATACTTTCTCGATATCTCCGGAAGTGAAGGCCCATCTTGAACGAGCTTCTTCGTTGATCACGCCTCTGGTATTGGCGAAGAGAGATCCTGCATAGCAAGCATCAGCAATCAAGAGGGTATTCTTGGAGTTGATGGTGCGCAGATAATCGTGAATGGTAGAGTTGCGGATGAAGTCAGGAATCTTGTTCAGTCTCGCATTTACCGGTACCCAATATCCTAGTTCAGACTGAGGATCGTAGAATCCGTGTCCTGCATAATAAATAAGCAGATTGTCATGCGGTCCTACTTTATCCTGTAGCGTTTCAAAAGTCTCGAGGATGTTTTCACGAGTAGCTTCACGATTATAAAGGGTGATTACATCGGTAGCATTGAACTGATATTGAGCAGTCAATACCTGGGTGATATCATCACAGTCTTTTACTGCATTGTGAAGACGGTTCCAATATTTGTATTCATTTACTCCGATCAAAAGAAGGTAGCTTTTTCCTTGTCTACCGCTATTGCCAATTGAAGAATTGTAATAACTGCCTGTATAGCTGTCTTTATGTGGAGTGTATTTTCCAGGTCTTGTTTCCGGCTGGTAGGCAACAGGAGCTTGTGGCTCTGTGTACTGCATACGGAATTTTTTGCGAGAGATATTTTCAAATCGATCTTTCGCTACGATTTCGATAGAAGAAACTCCGCCTCCCATAGGAAGCTTAACTCTTGCAGAGAATTCTCCATCTTCAGAGACCGTGATGTTTTGCTTATTGATGGTCAGAGCAGAAACTCCTGAAACGTCATATACTGTTCCTCTGATTACCTGACTAGGATTTTCAAATTCCAGAATTCTATCATTTGTGATATTGATCGGCTGATTCAGGGTAATTTGAGGACCATTTCTATCAGTAGTACGAATTTCAGATACTCTCAGGTAATCTACTTCAACAGCTGTATTTCCTCCGACAGTAAATCCGAAGTTGTTTCCAAACAACTCCTGAGCTTCCATTTCATATACTTTTTCCTTGTTGATGAAGAAGTACCATTTGTCAGACACTTTCCTTACCATCAAAGTATTGAATGCATGTTTACTGTAACGAGATCCAAAATATTGCCAACGCTGGAAATCGAAAGGACGATTTCCCGTAAACTTGGATACTTTAAAACGATTACGAGGATTGGTTGGATTGAAGAAAAAGCCAAATTCATTTCCTCTCGCATCTCGACCGAAGGTGAGCCCTGTTACGCTTCTGTCATCTCCCTTTACAAAACGAATATTAATTTCAATTTCATAGTTGCCTCTTTGGTTCATGGCAACGGGGCGATGCTTTACATAAGTAAAAGAAGTCAGAGAGGCGCAATAGTAGTCGCCATCCTGAATTCTTTCTTCCAAATACATGGAACCCAAGTCCCAACGATTTCTATTATCGTCGAACTCATCTTCAAATACATTTACCTTATCAGTTTTCGGAATCCCCAAATATTTCTCAGGCGTCCAGTTTCTCTGAGAGAAAGCCGAACCATTAAAAACAAGTAACAAGGAAAAGAGCAAGTAATAGATGTTGGTGAAAGGGCTTGAAATGAGTCTCATGTTACAATTTCGTTCTTCGGTCTTTGCTGCATCTATTTCCTTCAAGAATAACCATTCATTTTTGGAAGAAAAGCAATTTCCGGGTTTTATCCCTGAACTGCAAGTTCCCGTTATTTTTGATCTAATAAATAATGAAAAAAATGCGTCGAAAGCAGATGAACCTACTCCCAAAGCTTACACACTTTTCATCAAATAACTATACCGGCGGGTTCGATAGGGTAGAAAGTAGTTTTAAAGTATCTACATTATCCGCAAAATCATTCAAAGTTGGATTTTGTGCATATCCGTATGCGGTTTCTTTACCCACGATAATTTGGATATCATCACGGTGCTTAGCCAACAGTTCTGTATCTTCTCCTTCTTGCTGAATATGTACCCCGAACATCAATCCCATACTGGCAAAAGAGAGGTGGGGGGAAAAATCAACCAGTATTTTAGGAAAAGCTTTAAAATTTCCACCCAACTGCTCCAGTCTACTTCTTTCATACAAAACTCGTTCCAAATAAAATGGATTGAGTAAGTTTTGTGGATAATCATTTAATATTTCGTAGAAATTTTGCAAATCTGCTTCAGGAAAGATTAACAAATTACTTACGTTTCTGCACCCCAGGCCATTATATAGGAATATATCTTTCGCCAGTCCTTTCATATCCTCCTCATTCATTTCTGGGGTTAATAAGCCTACACTAAAGCGATTTTTACGAATTAGCTTGGGAGTATGTGGGTATTTTGCTTCAATGTAGCGAGCCGTATTATTGCTCCCGGTCGAAATCAAAAAATCACATTGCTTTACTTTCTCCACCAGTAGGAAATGATGCTCAATTTTCGGAAAGATCTCAATCCACAATTTGCGAACATAGCCAACGAGAACCCTGTCGCGGTGAGAAGACTTCAGTAAGCAGGTATGGCCAGCCAATAAGGTCATCAAAATATCATGAAAGCAGACTAAAGGAAGGTTACCCGCCGCAATCACAGCTACCCTTTTTGAGGGGTATTCGTAAATGGGATAATTTGCCAAAAATTTCTCAAGACCCTCTTTTTGCAACCAAATCCTAATTCCTTCCATAGAAGACTTTATATAATAAAGCGTAAACCAGGGATTTTCATCCAATGCCTCCTTAAGGATTTGTTCTGGAAATTTTTCAATATAGAGTTTGTCTCCCAGCTTAATTAAGCTGCTTAGCAGATCTTTTCTCGATATCAAGGGATGATTATTCAATTGACAACAAAGATATCAATCAGCCAACAATATCGTAGGGCATATATCTTAAAAAAGTACCTCCTTAATCTGACATCCCGGAAAATTTTGAGAGCTTACCGACAAAATTTACCCGGGATCTCTAATAGCTGCCTGAGATCCCGGATATTTTTCCCTTTTCATTGGTGAAAATTCCAGGACGACAGCTTCTAACTGATTTTCTTATTAATATGGTGATAGCCCTAACAATATCGTTTGCTTGCCGTAAAGCAATTGGATAATTAGCAAACAATCATATAAAACTGATTGTTAATTAAGTGAATAAGCTTATTTTTGCCCTTCAAAATCAACTTAGAATAAAACGGAATTATGGCCATCATTATAACAGATGAGTGCATCAATTGCGGTGCTTGCGAACCGGAATGCCCAAACAACGCTATTTATGAGCCTGGGGTACCCTGGAAATTCTCTGATGGTACAGATTTGAGCGGTTCTATCGACTTTGGAGATGGAACTTCTATTGATGCCGACGACGAACAGGAAGCTGTATCAGATGAAGTCTACTATATTACTCCATTTAAATGTACGGAGTGTATAGGTTTTCATGAAGAGCCTCAGTGTGCTGCGGTTTGTCCAGTAGATTGTTGCGTTCCAGATCCTGATTATGAAGAATCAGAAGAAGAATTATTACAGAAAAAAGACTGGCTCCATATAGAGTAGAGTTTCTATATAGGTGAAAGTCCAAAGAATATGTAATTTGCCTTCCCGATTACTACGGGAAGGCAATTGTTTTTCAGAGCTATGTCTAATTCGGAACTATCGTCCAAATATGAGACGGTTATTGGACTAGAAGTCCATATTCAACTAAAAACCAATCGGAAAGTATTTGCTCCGGAGAATTTCACTTTCGGAAGTCCTCCCAATCAGCATGTATCTCCGGTAAGCATGGCTCATCCCGGAGCCCTTCCTTCCCCCAATCTCAAATGCATTGAGCATATCGTAAAGCTGGGCCTAGCTATAGGATGTGAGATAGCTCCAAATTCCTATTTCGCCAGAAAAAATTATTTCTATCCAGACCTTCCTAAAGGCTACCAATTATCTCAGGATACGCTTCCTGTAGTAGGAGAAGGAGAAATGGATATTTATGTGGATGGAAAAGTGAAGAAGAGCATTCAAATAGAAAGAATTCATTTGGAAGAGGATGCAGGAAAATCAATCCATGATATTCATCCCAGCCAAAGTTTGATTGATCTGAATCGAGCAGGAGTAGGTTTAGCTGAGTTGGTTACAAAACCAGATTTACGCTCTGCACAGGAAGCAGGGGCCTTTTTGGCAGAGATAAGGCGAATTGTTCGCTATTTGCAAATCAGCGATGGCAATATGGAGGAGGGTTCCTTGCGCTGTGATGCCAATGTATCAGTAATGCCCAAAGGATCAGATACCTATGGTACCCGGGTTGAAATAAAAAACATCAATTCCATCAGCCAGGTAATCAAAGCTATTACCTATGAAAGTGGAAGGCAAATGAAAGCTGTCGATAGGGGAGAAGCTCTGGTACAAGAAACAAGAACCTGGGATGTATCTAAAGGAAAAACAGCTCCTATGCGGGATAAGGAGACGGCGGATGATTATCGCTATTTCCCCGAACCTGACCTTCAGCCTATAAAAATCAGCGAGGCAAAAATTGAGGAGATCAAAGCAGAGATACCTCGTTTGCCTCAAAGCCGCTTTCTCCAATATGTCGAAGAATACAAAATCGCTAAAAATGAGGCTCAAACTCTGGCCGATCAACGAGAATTCTCTGATTATTTTGAAGCCTTAATTCCATTCACCGATAGTCCAAAAACTGCCGCCAACTGGGTCCTGGGTCCGGTAAGAACCTGGCTCAATGAACATAATAAAGACATCAGCAAGTTTCCCATCAAGGAAAAAAAACTGGGTGACCTAAGTCAATTAGTCAAGTCAGGAAAAGTGAACCTCAATGCTGCCAAGGAAATTATTTTCCCCAGGCTTTGCGAAAATCCGAAAGAAAATCCAGAAACGATTGCCCAGGAGAATGATCTGATAATGGAGTCTGCAGAAAATGAATTACAGGATGCCATGGAGGCTTTGATTGAGAAATTCCCTGCGGAGGTTAAGAAATACCGAGGAGGAAAAAAGAATCTCGCAGGTTTTTTTGTAGGACAATTGATGCGGCAGTTTAAGGGGAAAGCAAATCCAAAAGAAGTAAATGAAGTAGTACGAAAGCTACTCGATAGCTAAGAAAAATCTGCTTTTTCTTGAAAAATTCGCAGTTTCTGCTTTATTCTGACTTGAGGAAAAATTTTGCTCTTAGTATAATTGTAAACTCAAACATCGACTTAATATAGAAACGCATGGAAGATATTAAACTAATTCTTGACATGACCAATGAAGGGATGGAAAAGGCCATTGAGCATTTTAGGAACTCACTCGTAAAGATTCGCGCAGGTAAAGCAAGTACCAGTATGGTCGATGGAGTAACTGTAGATTACTATGGGACTATGAGCCCAATAAACCAGGTTGCGAATGTTTCCGTTTCTGATGCAAGGACCTTAGCTATCACTCCCTGGGAAAAACATATGATTCCGATCATTGAGAAAGCAATCCGGGACGCCAATTTGGGATTTAATCCTCAAAGTGATGGAGAAATGGTAAGAATTCCGATTCCTATGTTAACTGAAGAAAGAAGAAGGGATTTGGTAAAGCAGGCAAAAGGCGAAGCTGAAAATGCTAGAATTGCCTTGAGAAAAGCCAGACAGGATGCTAATAACGATCTCAAAGATTTACTAAAAGATGGTACTTCTGAAGATGCTGTTAAAGAAGGAGAGAAAAAGGTCCAGGATATCACAAATTCCTTCAATGATAAGGTCGAAGCTATTATGAAAGAAAAAGAAAGTCAGATCATGACTGTATAGTTCAGGCACTCTGATTTTCTGCTTATTCGTCGCAAAGACCGATAATCATTTAAAAAGATTCACTTCAAACAAAAAGCTTAGGGAATTCCTAAGCTTTTTTTCTACTTTTGCCCGCATGAAATCATACGTTTTCGTTTTTCTGAAAGGGCTTGCTATGGGTGCTGCGAATGTAATCCCCGGGGTATCGGGTGGTACAATCGCGCTAATCACCGGAATCTACGAAAAGCTGATAAACTCCTTAAAGGCCATAGACCTTGAGGTGATCAAGATGGTTTTCACCGGAAAGATTAAACAAGCCTGGGAACACGTAAACGCTACGTTTTTGTTGCTTCTCTTTGCGGGAATTGGGGTAAGTCTTGTCAGTCTCGCAAAACTTTTCAAGTTTTTTCTGGAGCATGAAAATCCTGCATACGAGATTGGTCTCATGGCTTTTTTCTTTGGGTTGATCCTCGCCTCGCTTTTTTCAGTTGGAAAAACGGTTGAAAAGTGGAACCCAGTGGTAATTGTCTCCTTTATCATAGGAGTAGCCGCTGCAGTGGGAATTGCACTACTAACACCTGCCAGTGAAAATGGGAGTTGGTGGTACCTGATTATCTGTGGGATTGTCGGGATGTGTAGTATGATCCTTCCCGGACTTTCAGGATCATTCGTCCTTATCATCATGGGTAATTATAAGCTCATTATGCTAGATGCAGTCAGTGAATTCAACATGAAAGTGTTGATGCCGGTGATGATTGGAGTAGTGGTAGGAATGGTCGCGCTTTCTCGAGCACTTTCCTGGATCTTTAAACACTACAGAGATATCACGATTTCTTTGATGACCGGATTTATTCTGGGTTCACTCCTTATTATCTGGCCCTGGAAAAATGAGCTCTACTATACAAATGATGCGGGCGAATTTATCCTGAAGGAAGGTGAAAAACTGGTGAGTGGATATAGCTGGTACATGCCTGATTTTGGAAGTAGCGCCACCTGGATTGCTGTTTTGATGGCAGTATTAGGAGCCACAAGTATTTGGGGAACCGAATTTTTGGCTGCGAAGCTTGGCGGAAAAGAAGAAGTCTAATTCTCAATATCTATCGGATTAAATGAATGACTCCCTGTTCCCACCAGGGAGTAGGTCCATAGTCTATTAAAGGATTATCACTTTTATAGATGAGGTTTAAGAAATAGGTGTAAACTCCCGCTGGAGCCGAACCTCCTCGGAAACTCCCATCCCAGGCTTGATGAATGTCTTTGGATTGAAAAACCGCATTCCCCCATTGATCAAAAATTTTCAGGTCATATTCCAAAACTCCAACTCCAAAAATCTGAAAGAGGTCATTTATATTATCTCCATTGGGGGTAAAGGAATTGGGGATATAGATACGAGGCTTTTCTGGTAAAACACAAATCACCTTCTCCGCTGTATCCCAACATCCTGCTTCATTTTCTATAAAAAGACTGACCTTGTACTCGCCGATTTCCTGATAGGTATGCCTGGGGTTTTCATTAGGGGAAAATTCAGCTGTACTTCCATTTCCAAAATTCCAGAACCCCTGAGAAGCTCCTTTACTTTGATTCAAAAAGGTAAAAGTCGGATCCTCCATTGTTATACATTCTCCATTGGGATTGGGAGAAAAAGCCGCAAACACAAATTCATAGGAAGGTATTTCACTTTGCGCCTCTATTAAACAACCCGAATTCAAATCCTCTATCTCCACTTCATATTCAAAATGACTAGGTGCCCAAAGGGTATCTCCATTTTGCTGGGGGGACGTTCTCCATCGAACCTCATAATTTCCAGGAGGATCCATGCGAGCCAAAACAAATCCTATATCTCCTTCGCAAACAGTATCACCATGCACAAACTCTATAGAAAAACCATCTTTAACGGCTAAAAAAGCATCCGCAGTATCCGGCATGCTACATCCGTCTTCTAATAGTACCTGATAGGTAGTTGAAAACTGTGGCCTAACTATCAGAGAATCTACCTTTTCCCCCGAATGCAACCAGGTATATTGATAAGCATTTTCCATTCCCCCGGATGCCATAGCAAAAACTCCAGCATATCCTCCAGAACAAATGGTATCTGTGGAAGTAAATGCCCAGACTTCCAGGCCTTCTTTTACCTGCGTGATTGATCGAGCCTTTAGAAAACAAGCACCCGAACCAAACTCATAATTGATGATATGCTCTCCGGGTCCCGCCAACACAGGATTGAACATATTACCAACTATGCCCGGACCACTAAATGTTCCTCCATTTCTTGTAGCGGAAAGTTCAATGAGGGTATCCTGATAACAGTACGTATCAGCTAAATTAAGGATAACAGGAGTTTCCGGAACAAATACTTCCAACTCTATCGAATCCAGACATCCCTGGGGAGATTCATAATAAAGTTGATGAAAACCTCGACCTGCCAGTCCAGGATCAAAAATACCAAGGAGGGTATCCGTTATTCCAGTCCCAAACCATTTTCCTCCCGGCCGATCCGATTGCAATTTAATGGGATCAGAGAATTCGCAGAGTGCTGTATCCGTAGCGATAGGATTTCCATACACAACAAATACAATGCTGTCCCTACAACCATTGGCCTCATAATAAAGTGAGTGTGCTCCAGGTCCTGCAAATTCGGGTTGAAAAATACCCGGATTTTCAGCTACGGTTACTCCATTTCCCGTCCATTTCCCATTATAAGGACTGCGCCGGGTTCGATCAAAATCAAGAGGAATACGACCATCATTCATACAAAACCAGGCTGTATCAATCGGAACTCTGGTTTCCCTTACCTGCAATATTTTCTCCGCATAACATCCGTTGATGGTATATCGAAGTATTTGATTATAATCACGTAAACCTGCTATTCCCGGATCAAAGATACCCGAGTCTGCATCAATAATTCCCATTCCTGTCCATATTCCCCCATCCGGATCGACATCCCCCAACCAAACAGGATCGGCATCTGTGCAAACACTCAGGAATCCTCCTATATTGATATTCCGCACATGAACGAAAACAGAATCCTTACAGCCCTGCATTTGGTAGATCAATTTATGGGTTCCACCTCTCGCCAATCTGGGAGAAAAAATACCCAGTAAGGTGTCTACGATCCCATTGCCTTTCCATACTCCTCCTTTGGGACTGAAATCCAGATTAAAGTCTGAATCTGATTCACAAAGGGTATCCTTGGGAACTGCCGAAGTCAGATCAATTGTTCCTACTACTACATCTTTGGAATCGGCACACCCATTCACGGAATAGGTAAGTTCGAAAATTCCACTTTGTTGGGGGGTAAATACCCCGGAATCAGCCACAAAATCACCACTCCAAATGCCTCCTTTCGGCTCAAAGTCTACGAATTCAAATGGAGGAGCTCCTGTACAGGCCGCCTCGTCACGACCTGCATAAATACCATTTACCTGTATTTTCATTTGTGCATGACACCCAAATTCATCTTCATACTCAATGGTATGTAAACCATCTCCCGCACTATCTGGATGAAAAGTACCTGATGCACCATCGATTATTCCCGCTCCTGTCCAAAATCCTCCATCAGGAAGTGCTGATAAATCAAAAGGAGGTGCAGTTTGACAAACAATGGAGTCTTCAGGAAGCTCAGGGGTTTCTCTAACAAAAATACTCACACTATCCTCTGCAGTAGGGGAGCCATTTTCATCATATACCCGCACATGATAAGTTTTACTTTCAGATGGACATACCAAAATAGGATCCCCCGAATCCGGAAAGCCTTCCTGCCAATCGTAATGATAGGTCTGTAAATCACCTCCGCTTACTCCAAGCAAAATCCGATTACATTCCCCGGGACAAATACTATCGCGATCTACAGATAGCTGAATTTCTATCGGACAATCCCGGACTTGCAGGGTATCACTGGAATACAATTCCCAGATATCGCCACAAGCATCTATATAAGGAGAAAGGAAAGAGACGTAATAATCTCCACTTTTGAAAAGTCCTTCATCCAATATAATTTCAGCTTGATGGGTACTATCTCCCTGACAATTAACAGGATAGGCCTGAAAAATACTAACGGGTACAGGACCACTTAAAACAAAAGCATTCGTATCAATATTCGCGCAAGCAATATTTCTTTCAAAATCCACCTGCAGCACTTTGGTACTACAGGAGGGAGATTTTGGACTTACATCTATAAGTGCTGCAATAGGATCCTCTATTTCAACCGACCATTGTGCACGCCAACCTGTACAGGTGATATTTTCATCTGATTTCCAATGTAGGGTTAAACAAGATCCACTGGAAAATATAATGCCTGGAGATTGGACCCCAGAAAAGGGAACTCCAAGTAAAGGTGCCAGCGTATCAGGCCCATCAAAAATTCGGAGTAAATCAAAGTTAGCTTCAGTACAAAATGAAGTAAAGATCATTTTGATCTGGCTGGCATCTTCAATACAAATGTTGAAGACATAATTTTCATTATGATCATAATTACCCTGGATATCTCCATTTCCACTGTCCAATAAAATTCCTTCACATTCCTCAACTCGCTGTGTGGAAATATTATAGATAGTTTGGGTATTCCCTGAAGAGAGAATTCCGATTGAAAGACCTATCCATAATAAAATTCGCAACATACTTTGTTCCTGAAGCAGCCAGATACACAAAGCTTTTAGAAGGGATTGTCTAAAGTAAGAATAGCTATTCGAACTTACGAATCATTGATTGTCAAGCTCTTTCAATGAATTTATCCAGAAATTAAGTCCTTATTCTGAATCGGCTTTCAGAACCCCTATTTAAAAATATTTCAAAATCGGGCTATAGTAAATCTAATTCGTGATTATGAAATAAATTAACTACTTATTCAATTTTTAGGGCATAAAAAAATCCTCTACGAAAACAGAGGATTTTTATCTTTTCTAACAGCTAGCTTAATTGTTTAGGTAGCGGATGTTGTCTTCTACTATGCGGGATAGGGGAGAAGAAGCATAGCCCGGCACATATTTGATGGCCTCGAGTTGACTCCTCAAATCTCTATCCGAATAGGTATTCAGGGCAGTATGCAGTAAAGTCGCAATTTGTAGGTCTTCTTCCTCTATGCTAATGTTCCCAAGACTTTGTATCCAGGCTGATTTTTGTCCATTTCTACTCACGGCTTTTACCATACCTTCCCTATAGTCTTCTAAGATGACCAATTCACCGGCTTTAAAGAGAACGGCATTTCTATCATTATTTCTCATATTGATTTTTGGGAAACCACGAGTATTTTCTAATAATACTGCAAGCTCTCCTCTCTGGACAATAGCTTCAGATGGAACCCATCCTGTTCTTCCTCCTCTAACTTCGACTTTCATATAGGATTTTCCTCCTTTTATTACCGGTGCTTGAGAAGGAACACGAAGTGCATATTCCCCAAATCCCAAACTTTCTCCCGAAGAGCTTTTTACTCCTGGCTGATCCATCAATTCAATACGCTCATTTTTCGCGATTAAATCTCCTTCCAACAATGGTTCTCTTTGGCCACGAGTTCTTTGTCTATAATTTCCTCTACTTACGCGAGCATTTGCATATTCTTCAGCATATCGAGCTCTTTCTTCACTAAAAGTATATAGGATATCATTCTGTTGATTAGCGGAACGATTGTTTCCAACAAACTTGATATAATCAATTGGATTCACATCAGTTATATTTCCCACATAGCCGTAAGGCTCTCCATCCTCATCTATAGTTGGATTAGGTTTAAATTTAGGATATTTTGAATAATCATCTCCATCTGCATATTGTCTGGAGAAACCGGAACTGGGCTCTGGATTTCTTTGTCCACGATCGACTTCGGCGATATTTTTTGAAAAGCGGATCACATTGGTTTTTTTCCAGGGAGAAGCCTTTATACCACTTGCATTTTGTACGTAGCGATCTCTGCGGTCAAGATTCAGGTCATAGGCCAAATCAGCAAGAACTACTTCCAATCCTTCAGCTCTGGTATAAAAGGTCTCAATAAATCTTTCTCTTGAGGTCCAATCAAAAGCAGAAAAATAAGAAGCACATTTATCATAATATGAGCTGGCTTTATAATAGGCTTCTTCATCCGTCAACGAACTGGAATGATATGCATCGACGGCCAGAAAATAATACTGGATCATATTGAATTTATCAGAAGGATATTCACATCGTCTATCCAATCTGTCAAGCAGATCCATATCAACCATATCTCCTGATTGATATTGCTCGAAATAGGCTTCTAATTCGCGCTCATATATGAGACAATCTCTGGAAAAAGTAGAAAGGCAAAAACATGAGATAAACAGAAGAACTAGTATTTTTCGCATTTTTATGTGATTGTCAGGTCTTTATTATCCGGAAAAAATATTACTCATTCTTGAACAATATACGTACTTATCCTTTTTAAGGACTAAATATTGTAGATATTGCATGCTTTGCGTAAGAAATCAAGTCAAATCGTCTTTATTCTATTATGACTATTTCAGCCTGTCTTTGGTTTTCGTATTGATTTAGTGGATTTCCATTCAGGAAATACCGGATGTACTGCCAATATTGACGACACTCATCTAAAGAAACGAGAAATTCCACCCGTAACGTATCCTGACCAAAAGTATCTTTCTTTATAAAGTAATTGAAAGACAAGGGATTGGCGAATAAAGCTGCTCCATTTACGGCCTGATTGGTTTGCTGAATATAGCGCTCAGTGAAATCAAATGGACCAAATTTTCCATCCTTAAATCCTGGAGTAATCAACTCAAATTTAGGATTAGGACTTTCTCCACCTGTAGTATCTAAAAAGACGATGATTCCATTTTGGTTATAAATGGATTCCAGATAATTGGTCCCAGATGGGTCCCTGTATTCTACTGTAAAAAACTCTCCCCCTATTTCATCACTATCGGTTGCATCACAAGCTTCTTCGCAGGATGAAAAATGAATGGAAATAATACCAATGAGAATTAGCAGAACGTAGTTTTTATTCATGATGGGGTGATTTTCAAGATTTTCTGTCAGTGTAGATACAACAGAAAAAATACTTAACCTACCTAAACACGCTAATATATAAAAAGTATTGCCTTTTGCGGACGAAAGCCTTTTGAAAAGCTTAATATTTTTCTTGCTGGAATAGGCATTTTGGCCTAAGGAATCTCTAAAACTAATCCCTAAATTGGCCGCCTAAGATTGTGCCCTATGTATGCAAAAATTACCGCCCTTGGGTCTTATGTACCCCAGAAAATCGTACGAAATGTCGATCTGGAAGATGTAGTTGAGACCAATGATGAGTGGATCCAGAAACGGACAGGAATAAAAGAAAGAAGGTATGCCGCTGATGATGAGTTTGTTACAGAAATGTGCATCGGAGCTGCCAAATGCCTGGCCGAAAAAAACAACAAAGAGTTGGAGGATGTTGACTTCATCATTGTTGCGACCATCACTGGCGAACATGTAATGCCAAGTGTTGCCAGCCAGGTTCAGCATAAACTCAATATCAAACGTGCCGGTTCTATAGATCTGGGTGCTGCTTGTGCAGGATTCGGTTATGGCTTGACAATCGCCCGGGGATTAATTTCTATTGGTGCTTATAAAAAAATTCTGGTTTTTGGTGCAGAAGCTCTTTCCAAGCATTTGGATTTTGCAGATAGGACCACTTGTGTTCTTTTTGGAGATGGGGCAGGTGTCGCTTTAGTTGAAGCTTCTGAAGAAAATGGATTTTTCGGAACTGTTTCTGGAACTGAGGGTGAGCTTGGCCATGTCCTTTATATATCTACCATGACCAATCATATCAATGGTTTTGAAGTAGATCCGAAAAATAAAGTTGTACAAGATGGCAAGAAGGTTTTCAAATGGGCAGTTTCTACTGTTAGTCGAGAAGTGAGAAATTTATTGGAGGATTCGAATTTGGATATCTCTGATATAGACTGGTTTATTCCCCATAGCGCAAATGCCAGAATTATCGATGCCATCTGCCGAGATTTAGAATTTCCCAGAGAAAATGTATTTGAAAGCGAAGTGATTTTTGGAAATACTTCTTCTGCCAGTATTCCCCTTGCCCTTTATGAAGGATGGAAAAGTAAGCGACCAAAAAAAGGCGACAAGTGTCTCCTTATCGGTTTTGGTGGGGGAGTTACTTTTTCGGGGACAGTCTTTTCCTGGGATATGGAGGAATTTCCGGGATAAATATCAAACAAATGATGTTTCACACTGAGCGGAGGCGAAGGACCTCATTTTTTCACCCCCCTCTTTTCCACAACTCTTAAACGAAATTGGAAAGGAGTTGGGTTTAGCCTTAGGCCCCTCGACTGGGCTCGGGGTGACACAACTTGTTGTTTTACTATTCCTTACTGCCTCTTCCCCACAAAAAATTCAAAATCGGAAACCCCATCTTTTACAATCTCCAGAGCAAATACCAGCTCTCGAGTATCTTCATCATATCTCCCGTGAGCATCTTGTTGAACGCTGTTCAGTGAAAAGGGAGTTCCAGAAACACTTCCATCTGCAAATTGCTCCGTATTAAAGGTCAACATGACTCCATCAGTATTAATAAAACCCAATGGGGTGATCGTTAAATTGGCAGTAAAACTCATGCTATCAATGGGACTTTGGTTTGGATAAACTTGAGGAGTAAGTCTTACAGAAGTATCATCTATTTTTTCCACCAAAAATGATTGATTTTCTATATCATTAGCATCAGGAGAACCTATTTTTAAGGTAACAGTTCCTGAATAACTTCCTACAATTTGTGTAGTAAGGTCAGAATTTTGTGGGTTTTCTTCACACGAAAGGACAAAAAAGAGGGGAAAAAGGAGCAGATAAAACAGATATCTCATGGATTGTTTATGAATTTGTTTTCTTTAAATACGCTTCGGCCAAAGGGAGGTTTTCCGGTTTACCAACATCAAACCAATTTGTGCTTTTATGCTGATAGCCAATGATGTTTTTGCGAGAGGCTAATCGGAGATAAACCTCAATAATTGAAAATTTCCCTTCTTCAATAATTAAGTCTAAAAATTCCGGATTTATCAGGTGAATGCCACTAAAAGCTAATCTGCGAATTTCTCCAGAAGGATTACGAGCCGGACGCACTTCTGTTGTTTTTATATTTTCCCATCCAGTTAGCAAATTTTCTTCATCAAAATGAAGATACCGGCTAGTATTTCGATTTGAAACAGCTAAGCTAGCCAGGGCTTTTTGCTGCTTATGAAATTCTATAAACGACTGAAGATCAAGGTCTGAAATGATATCAGCATTATGAATTAAAATGGGCTCATCCCCTTTCAATAGATCTTTTGCATACTTCAATCCTCCGCCCGTCTCCAACAAGAATTCTCGTTCGTCAGAAATTTGAATATCAATTTCAAAGTTTTCTTTTTCCTCTAAAAAAGCTTCAATCTTATCAGCAAAGTGATGGACATTTACTACGATTTCCTTAATCCCATTTTTTCGAAGTTTGAGAATCACCCATTCTAATAAGGGCTTTCCATAAACTTCAACCAGTGCCTTGGGGCGATCATTGGTGAGGGGGCGAAGCCGTGTTCCCAGGCCCGCAGCAAATATCATGGCTTTCATAGAAAACTAGTTTTGCCAGTTTTTTCTTTCTTGTTCAATATGAGTCAACTTGATACTTACATCATATTTCTTTTTCAGATGTGCCGCCAATTGATCCGCACAATAAACAGACCGATGTTGTCCACCCGTACACCCAAAATTTACCATTAAATTAGAGAAGCCTCTGGAGAGGTACTTTTCAACAGAAGAATCTACCAGCGTATAGACATGCATGAGGAAAGCGTCGATTTTACTATTCTTCTTCAAAAAATCAATCACATCACGATCTCGGCCCGTTTGTTTTTTATAAGGTTCATATCTACCGGGATTGTGAATGGCCCGGCAATCAAAAATGAATCCCCCTCCATTTCCTGATGAATCTTTAGGAATTGCATTTTTATACGAAAAACTATTGATGGTAACTGTAAGCGATTGATTGGCTGGATCGGGTTTACCGAAAAGTTGCAATTCCTCGGATTCTGTAATTGCTATGAGTGCTTTCTTTAATTCTGGAATTTCGATGGGCAATTCTATCTTCTTCAAAATGGCCTTTAAATTCTTGATTGCAAAAGGAATACTTTCTAGAAAATGTGGTTTTCTTTCATAAAAGCCTCTAAATCCATATGCTCCAAGTACTTGTATAGTTCTGATCAGCACATAGGCATAATAGAATTTTCTAAACTCTTCCTGATCTATAGAAACATAGTTTTTCACTTCTTCCATATAATGACGCAACAACTCCTCACGTATTTCTTCCGGAATATTTGCTTTGGCCTGATATAATAAAGAAGCCAAATCATATTGAAGGGCACCTTTTCTTCCTCCCTGATAATCTATAAAGTAAGGCTTACCTTCATGGAGCATGATATTTCTTGCCTGAAAATCTCGGTACAAAAAATAATTGGTATTTGTCTGAAGAAGGTATTTATAGAACTTCCCGAAATCATTTTCTAATAGCTGTTCATCAAAGGGAATTTTCGCCAGACGAAGAAAATAATATTTGAAATAATTCAGGTCCCATTGAATCGATTGCTCATCAAATCTCGCTCGGGGATAACATACTTCATAATCCAGGCCTTTTCCAGCTTCCACCTGAATATGCGCCAAACAACTCAAGGCATCTTTATAAGTAGGCAAAATTTCCATGGGAAACTTACCCCCATTTCTCAATTCATGTAAATGGGCAAATAAGGTTGTATCTCCCAGGTCCTCTAATAAATAGATATGTTGAGAAAGGTCTTCGGCATAGATATTTGGAACGGGAACTCCTTTTTCCAAAAAATGCCGGGTGAAAGTCAAAAAGGCAGTATTTTCTTTAAAATTGGCATTATATACACCAATTGCCTGTTTGTTTTCACCTATGATTCGATAATATTCTCGATAAGAGCCGGAAGGTTGAAGGGGAATAAAAGAAACGGCTTTTTCGTTTGCCCATCCTTTAAACAGTTCCCTCAGCAATAGTTCTTTTTCCTTGTCCAAAGTATGTTTCTATATATAAGATTGCAAACATACGTTTTTTATCGGGCTATTGGTAACCTTGTATCGGAATCAAATACGCATGTAATTAATTCGAACATTTAAAACTTTATCTATTGGAATAACCAAATACGAAGATAACCAGACGTTATACCGTTTTTTCGTCCAGACGTACCATTGAAGTTGTATTTAAGCCCATTGGTTCATAATCAGCGTTTTGCGTGATTATTAATCCTACTTTTAGGATGTAAGAAATCCATAGAAAAACAAACATTTATTCACCCTCTAGCAAAACGCATCATGACTCACCAGATTATTTCGATTGATGACTACCTGAATGAAACCTCGCAGTTAGCCAAAAAAAACCGATCTAGGAGGATTATATTGTTCTGTACTTTATTTCTAGCCGTTATCAGCCTTGGATTTGGAATATATACTTCTACTGAAGTTATCCAACAACCTGATAATCAAAATAATATATCTGCTATTTCTGTTTCAAATCAAACAGAAGCCAAGTTTGGGAAAGTGTATCTTGCTTTCGATCCAGACGAATTAAATGGGGTAGAGGATATAGAAGCATTTCTTGCCAAAAGAAATGGAGAGGATATAGAAAGTGAAAAAGATAACCTTGGATTTCCAGAGAAGAACTGGACTGAAGATGAAGTAAGAAACCAAATTGTAATTAAAGGAAATTACTTCGCCGGTCAGTAATCAAAACGAATTTTAATTAACCAACAAATATGAAAAGCCTGCACCACGGTGCAGGCTTTTCTTTTTTTATCAAAAAATTAAATCCAATTAGATCACCCACTCTTTTTCACCAATGATCGTCAACACTTCATTGTCTTTAAGTCTTTGCTCAAGCCCCAAAGTTTTAGGTACTTCATAATGGAAGAAGAACTTCATGGTATGAATTTTACTTTGGAGGAAGTTCAATTCATCTCCTTGTGGATTTTGAGTCAGCATAGCTTCTTTCGCCTTGATACCTTGAATCAACCATTGCCATCCAACCGCAATAATGGATGACATTTCCATAAAGAGATTCGCATCAGCCAGGAAGCGATCAATTTCTCCTTTCATCGCAAATCCAACCAGGTGCATAGTCACTCCCTGAAGTCTTTGCATTTCTTCCGCCAATTTCTCTGCATAAGGTTTCAAATCATCATGGGTTTTGGCAGTTTCTATTGTCTGAGTAACCTCAGCCATGAAATAGCGCAAAGCTTTACCTTGTTTCATCGTTACCTTTCTACCTAATAAATCCATAGACTGAATGCCGGTAGTTCCTTCGTAAATCGGATAGATTCTGATATCGCGGTAATAATTTTCTGCAGGGAAATCTTCACAGAATCCACCGCCACCAAATACCTGAACAGCGGTACTTATAGAAGTTACACCAAATTCAGATGGATAAGTTTTTACCATAGGAGTGAGGAGTTCTAAAAGAAATTCGTATTTCTCTTTTTCCTCTCCTTCAGTAGTGTGAGCCAAATCTGCATACTTAGCAGCCTGCATTACCAAACTCAATCCACCTTCCATGATAGCCTTTTGCAAAAGAAGCATTCTCTTCACATCCGGATGCTGAATAATATTTACCTGAGGCTTGGAAAGATCACGTTCCATGATATAGCGGCCTTGAGGGCGTTCATTCGCATAATGCAAAGAAGCATAATAAGCTGCAGAGGCGACGGCGGCTCCACCAAGTCCTACAGAGATCCTGGCTTCATTCATCATTTGGAACATATAGGAAAGACCGCGATTTTCTTCTCCCAATAAATGTCCTACACAATCATCTTTTTCTCCATACATCAAATGAAGCGCAGGTGCTCCTTTCTGCCCAAGTTTATGATAAACTCCAGCTGTCGTTACATCATTTGAAACCCATTTTCCTTCTGCTTCTTCTCTATACTTGGGAACAATAAAAAGTGAAATACCTTTAGTTCCAGCTGGAGCTCCTTCAATTCTTGCTAAAGTGAAGTGAATTACATTGTCAATATCTGAATAATCGCCGGCAGAGATATAAATCTTTTGGCCTTTGATTTTATAGGTTCCGTCAGCTTGAGGATAAGCAACAGTGGTAATATCAGAAAGAGAACTTCCTGCTTGAGGTTCAGTCAAAGCCATTGTTCCTTGCCATTTTCCTCCATACATACTGGGGAGGTAATAAGCTTTCTGTTCATCCGTACCAAATGAAACCAAAAGATTGGCAGCTGCAGAAGTCAATCCGGAAAAAAGCATCGCCCCATTATTTGCAGCTGACATGATAAATCCAACTGCGGCCAGCAGCATAGCCGGACTTTGCATTCCTCCCAATTCCATTGGAGCACTCATACCAATCCATCCACCTTCTGCCATAGCATCTAACAATGGTCTTACACTATGGTGTACTTTTACTTCACCATCCACCAACTCCGGAGGGTTGCGATCCATGTCTTCATAATGTGGAAATAAATATTTATCAGACAACTGCTTGGCAGCATCCAACATCATATCAAAAGACTCTGCATCAAAATGCTCAAAAAGAGGATGATTGGTAAGTTCATTGATATTGTGCACATCATTCAACATGAAGCGCATATTTTTCATACTGACGTATTTTCTGGCCATCTATTTTCTATTTTGTAATTGTTGATGAAAAAGGAGTTTTAACAAATATAGGAAAAATGGAAAAAATGGAAAATATTATAAAGTCTAAATTTTCCTGTATATTATACCCTTGAAACTCCTAATTGTTTTTTATGTCCACAATTATCAGCGAAGGCCCGCTACTTGTATCTCTTGAAAATGGTGTCAAGACAATTACTTTCAACCAACCTGAAAAGAGAAATGCGATCAGTTCCAAAATGTCAACACTCTTTAGAGATGCAGTCTTAGAATCTGAACATGACGAATCCCGGGTAATAATAATTACAGGAAGTGGTGATCATTTTTGTGCAGGTGCTGATTTAGCTCCTTCTTCTTCAGGAGTAGAATTTGATGTAAGCCAGTTTTTACGAAGCACTTACAATCCCCTGGTAACTGCAATACGAAATATGGATAAACCTTTTGTTGCTAAGGTTCGAGGTAATTGTGTCGGCGCCGGTTTTAGTTTTGCATTGGCTTGCGATCTCTTGTATGCTTCGCCAGATGTAAAGATGAGCCAGATTTTTACAAAAATCGGTTTGTCCAGTGATGGAGGTGGTGGCTACTTTCTACCAGAAAAAATCGGATACCATAAAGCCTTTGAACTAATGGCGCTACATGAAATGATTACAGCTGATCAGGCGGAAAAATTGGGGATAGTTAATAAGGTAGTAGCTGCCGATGAGTTGGATGATTATGTTGATGGAATCGTGGATAGGCTGATAAATGGAGCTTATTTAGCCATTCAACGCACAAAATCAAATCTTCGCGCCGCTATGACTCAGGGTCTTGAAGCAGCTCTCGAACAAGAAGCTGATAATCAAGGACTTAACTTTAAATCTAAGGACTTTTTTGAGGGAGTTGCGGCCTTTTTACAAAAAAGAAAGGCTAATTTTAAGGGAGAATAGTTCATATTTGCTTAAAACTGCCTCTGAGAGTGAATTGAGCAGTATATATACCCAAAGCCAAATTTAAGATTAAAATCTCAGGCCCATTTTTCTTAGAAAAATGGGCCTGAGATTTTAACAGAATTCCTTTCCCTTACCTAGTATACGGTTAGTAAGATTCTCAGGCGGATTAATTAGAAAATCTTACCCCCTTAATTCTTTAAAAAAGTCAATAGCTCGTGCACTTATCCACAGTAAAAATGATAATTGTCACAAACGTCTGAAAATCAGGATTTAAATTTCCACACTGTTTTTTACAAAAATGTGAGTAAACCGAAAGTGATATGGATATGATTATCCACAAATATTCTTTTTTTCAACAATTTGGTGGAAAAGTAAAAGTTATCCCGATAGCCGGTGGATTATCACATTTTTCTACACAGGGATATCAACGGAGCTTACCTGTATATTTTTCATTATTTAGCTTATTAACATCTATGTTGATATGTCGATAAGTCTTGTATTATATTTTTGAAAATAATTTTCCTCCTCATATTATCTTATGCTCAAATTGCGATGCAAGATAAATTGCTCCTTCAAAATGAAGGGATTAGCCCTACATTTTACAATAGCTGGAATAATTTCAATATGATTTTAATGTTAAGATAAGCCTATCTAAATATTAAGGGATATTTGTGGATAGAGCAGAAGTTTCGGTGGAAAAGAAACAAGTCAAGGAAAATCTGAAAAAGTTTTCCCACTTATCCACAGCTATAATACTTATACTATATTTATTTATAAAAAGAAGAAGATAATAATAGGGAGGTAAGACATTCATAAGAATTTGTACCTTTGATGCATCAAGTCTTAACATCCTATGTCATCAAATGAATCTGCGCTGACGGATATCTCCAATCTCGGAGAATTCGGTCTGATAAAATACCTCACGCGAAATTCCAAGTTCAAGCATCCCCATGTCCTCAAAGGAATCGGAGATGATGCTGCTGTGATCAAAAGCGGGAACGGAATGGCGGAAGTTGTTTCTACCGATTTACTACTCGAAGGTATTCATTTCGATCTGGCCTATATGCCACTCAGGCATTTGGGGTATAAATCCGTGATCGTAAATCTGAGTGATATTTTTGCGATGAATGCAATTCCTTACGGAGTTACGGTTTCCATCGCAGCCAGCAATCGATTTCCTATCGAAGCCCTGGATGAATTGTATGAAGGGATAAATCTGGCTTGCGAAAAATATGGAGTTGAATTGATCGGAGGAGATACTTCCAGTTCGCGACAAGGTTTGCTCATTTCGGTTACTGCTATGGGGAGGGCAAAAGAAGAAGATATCGTTTATCGGAGGGGAGCTCAAAAGCAGGATCTCATTTGTGTAACTGGAAATTTGGGTGCGGCTTATGCCGGCTTTTTGATTTTGGATCGGGAGAAAGCCGTTTTCCAAAAATCACCCGAAAGCCAACCAGATCTCACGGATTATGACTATGTGGTCGGACGGCAACTCAAGCCAGAAGCTCGGGGCGATATTCTTCAAAAATTAGCAGCTAATAATCTGAAACCAACTTCTATGATGGACATTTCTGATGGGCTGGCGAGTGAGTTACACCACATCAGTAGGCATGGTGAAATAGGGGTGTCAATATATGCACATAAAATACCAATTGATTACCAGACTGTTTCAGTGGCTGAAGAATTTAAAATTAGTCAAACTATGTTTGCCATGAATGGGGGAGAGGACTACGAATTGTTGATGACTTTGCCTTTGCAAAGTTTTGAAACGCTAAAATCCATTCCCGAAATTTCCATTATCGGCCACATCACAGAAGACAAGAATCAGCTTGATATAATCCTGGAAAATGGTTCTGTTGCACCTATAGAGGCACAGGGATGGGAACATTTTAGTAATGCTGAAAAATTGGATCAGGAACCTGCTGATAATCAGTAATTTAATCAAAAAATTGAGATGGCAAAGAATATCATTTCCTACAATGTAAATGGAATTCGGGCAGCTGCTCGGAAAGGTTTTTTGGATTGGCTCAAAGAGGAGGATCCAGACATCGTTTGTTTGCAAGAAAGTAAGGCTCAACCCGACCAATTGGATGAAGAAGTTCGGAATCCAGAAGGATATCATGCGTATTGGTACTCGGCTGAAAAAAAAGGATACAGTGGGGTTGGGATTTTGACTAAAGAAGAACCCAAACATGTCGAGTATGGGTGTGGAATTGATGCCTATGACAAAGAAGGCCGAGTACTTCGTGCTGATTTTGAAAATTTCTCCATCATCTCTGCTTATTTTCCATCCGGATCAAGTGGATCCCCAAGGCAAGCGGTAAAAGAGGCCTTTTTGGATGATATGTTTGTCTACATCTCCGAACTCAAAAAATCCTATCCCAATCTGGTCATTTCTGGAGATTATAACATTTGTCACCAGGCGATTGATATTCATGATCCCGTCAGAAATAAAAAATCATCTGGATTTCTTCCTCACGAGAGAGAATGGGTAACAAAATTCCTGGATTCTGGATTTATCGACTCATTTCGCAAGTTTAACCAGGAAGGAGATAACTATACCTGGTGGAGTTTGAGAAGTAGGGCCCG
>JBCBRM010000064.1:0-45021 GCA_039819665.1 Bacteroidota bacterium | reverse complement strand
TGCTTTTACGGCCAACTTAGCCGTATTAAGTTGTGTAGCATGAACGGCAACCTTAACTCCATTTTTATGGCTTTCATTTATAGTAGCTTTAATAATGGAGTAATTGGATTCAGCGCTTTGGCCCATTCCAACTATGTACCAGATTTTTATAAAGTCCGGTTTGAAGGGAAGTTGCTTTTGTACCAAAGCCCGTGCTTCTTCAGCATTTTTGATTTTGATAATAGGGGGATCTTCTATTTTGAAGGCATCAGGTTGATAAGTGGAAATAAGGGGACCTGTAACAAATAATTTAGGCGCACTCTTTAATCCCTCAGCCTGCTCACGGGTTTTATAATTTTGCATAGGGCCTCCCACATCACAGAGGTGCGTGATCCCGGCAGCAGTATATCTTTTCATCAAATCGGGAGCGTTTTCAATCAGCCAATTTTGTTCCTCTTCATAAGGAACTAATGCCCGCAGATCAAGGGCATCGGGGCGAGTATAGATTCCTCCTGATTGAAAGAAATGAACGTGAGCGTCAATCATACCATGCATGAGATATTTACCCTCAGCTTCTATGATTTCGGTAGATTTCGGCAGGGATTTTTCATTTACTTTTCCAATTTTTTGAATCAATCCATTGGCTATATGAATAGAAACAGGTCCCTGGAGTTTTCCTCTCTCAGTATGAACGATCTGCACATCTTTTATAAGGATGTCGTCCTGAGCCCATCCAAAATGAAATAGAAAGGCCCATAGAAAAAGGCTTAAAGCAGTAGTTTTCATAAGGAAATGAGAATAAAAAAGAAGGATCTGAAGGGGCTAGGCTTCACTAATCATCTCATAATTCAATAAGATTTTGAGTAGGATATCATCCGTACCACTTTCAGCCTCTTTCACCCAATGCGTAATCTTTTCTCTTGTAGCCTCTGGATAAGGGTACATTTTGTAATAATTCCAAGTAGAGAAATGACTGGCGCTATGATAAAGAGTCTCTTTGGTATATTCTGGATTTGCTGTTAAAACATCTATTGCATAAGCTCTTGCTTCAAAGTGTGCACGGAATGGAGCAGGAAAAGGAAGTAGAAATAGGAGGAATAAAAGGGCCCACCATCCTAGCCAGGGGAAGCTGAATACTCCTATTGCAAGAATTTGTGGAAAGAGATAAGATAAATTGAAAATGAAAGGACTCCACTTAGACATATCCATGACATGAACCATTTCATGTGCGAGGGTCCTCATAGCGCTTTCCGGCTTGGCGTCTATATAATGACGATTGGGAAAATATATGGTATTTCCGATGACTGTAGTGTACTCGGAAAGGAAAGTAGGACAGAAGCCCATGACAAAAAGATTGAGCACTTGCATAAAGGGAGATTCGTCTTTGAAGCGAATCTTTACAGGGTGGAGTTTATTAAGCTCCTGGTACAATAACTCAAATCTATTCATATATCCGTGTTTTCAATCAATATCCTATATTCTTTTATTTAACGCAAAGCAATGTCTGCTTGTTTCTTTAAAGACGCAAGATATTCTATAAGGTCTATAAGTTCTTCTTCTTTCATATTAATATGAAGATAAGGAGTCATCAGGGATTCAGTCATCAGTTCCATGCTTTTTATGGCTTTTTTTTCAATCAATTGATTATTACCACCAGCCATCCTAAGTGTGATTTCTTTTTTGGTTTCGCTGGCCTTATATCCGATAAATTTATTTCCGTCTTTTAGGCTAATCAGGTAACCTTCATAGCCAAAACTGATTCCTGAACTGGGATTCATAATCGAAGCATAAAGTGCACCTTTAGGCAGTTTATCTCCAATCTCCGAAAGATTAGGCCCAAAATCTATGCCTTTTCCATTTACGATATGGCAGCTCTCACAATAGCTACTGAATACTTCTTGTCCGGCTATAGAATTTCCTTCTTTTTCTACCAAAACTGCAACAGGAGATAGATTGGCATTTTTCTCATCCAATTTGAGAAAATCAGATGCAAAGTCCCGATAAGATTTCCTACCCACACTAAGCAATCTATTGGCGCCCGCTTGTCGTAAATCTTCAGGGAGTTTACTTCCCCTGACTAATTCATACAAGTCCTTCTGTCCTAACCAACTATTGCCTAATTGGTTTAAGGCCTCTGTACGGATTTGCAGATGCTCATTCTTATTGGTAGCAACCCGTTTTAGGATGTCATCTGCTTGTTTATCATAAGCTTGTCCAAGTGCTTTAAGAACGACTATTTTTTCTGAACCTTTTTTCGCGGAAAGATCTGCTTGAAACAGAACCAGCATTTCAAACTTTTTGAGCAAAGAGGTTGCCTGATTTCCCAAATCGCTTCCTACATGTTTAAGGGCCATTTTATAAACTTTTTTCCCTTCATTTTCCAGATTTAGTTTTCGGACCAAATTCAGATAATTTTCTGTATCGTATTCCCTTTTTAGGATACGATTGAGATTCCTTTTTGCCTTGCCTTTACTTCTTATGTAAACAGGGTCCATACTGGAGATCGCGAGATAATCCAACTGTTCCTCATCTTGGTGTTTGGACTTGAGTAAAGCTAATAGTGCTTCGTTTTTTTCTTCACCCTTATGAAAATCGAAAGCTCGAAAATAGCGTTCTGCTTCTCGATAACTACTACTATTGAGAATCAGACTTGCTAATAAAGGCTGAGCTGCCTGAGCTCTTGTTCTCCAAATGATATTCTTCCCAGTTTCCTGATTCCACTGATCGCCAACCTTTTCCTGCCAGGCGGCAAATCTTGTATCCGCATCCAAATCACTAGCAATTCCTAAAGCCTCCAGGTACCAACGATCATTTGCAGAAGCCTGTAATGCTAAATCCGCCCAAAGATCTGCTGCTGCTGGACCTTTCATAAATCGCATGGCTATCAAAATCTCCCTCCGAACCTGAGGATCGGAATCACCTGCCAGTTTTTGCAACACTGGGAATAAGGCCATTCCATTTTGGCGAGCAGCTCTAATACCAGTAATTCGAATGTCTGGATTCTGATCACTAATTGCTTCTTCCACATAGGCGGCTTCTTTCCCTTCTATTTTACTAAGCAACCAAAAGGCTCTTGCTCTAAAAATCTGATTATCAGACAACCACAATTTTCGTAAATTTTCTTCTGCAGCTGTCCCTGCTTTGTATAGCTTCCTCCAAGCCCTCGATCTAATGTGCAAGTTGGGGTTTTGTAAAGCTTCAATAGCTCCGTCAATGGAGCTAAAATCATACTTTCCTATATGGAAACTATGATCTTTAGGAGCCAGGCGATAAATGCGACCTCTAGCCGTATCCCCCATTTGGTGCCCTCCTACACCGGGATCATACCAATCCGCGATAAAGAGTGAACCATCTGGTGCTACACATACATCTGAGGGCCTAAACCACTGATCTCTTATTCCTTTCATTAGATTATTAATGCTGGCCGTATAGCCTGCTCCCTTTTTTTCAGTTGGATAAGCTCGAACTACGTTGGGGCCTGCATCACAATGGATCATAGTATTGTGAAACTCTTTAGGCAATAACTCTCCTTCGTACTGGATAATTCCTGTTGGGGACCCTGCTCCTGTTTGAAGAAGATTCGGAATAACACCAGGATCATTGAGGTGCCAATGCTTAAGGGGTATCTCATCATTCATACCTGTTCGGAAAGCTCTCCAGGCTGCACCGGTAATTTCATTTTTGAATCCATAATTCCCGTACTCCATCACATAATTGATCCGAGTTGCCTGATTTCCATCATCATCGTTGTCCGATTGCCAGATCGTTCCGAATGCATCTACAGCTAATTCATAATTGTTGCGGAAATTGTAAGCAAGCACTTCAACATTGGATCCATCCAGATCACAACGGAAAATCATCCCCTGATTGAAGGGTTTATTATTAGCAATAACCGGATATCCATGGATATCAATGACCTGATCTCCATTTTTATCCAGGAGCCTTTTTCCCTCATTCCCAAAATTGAAATAGAGCTTTCCATCTGGTCCGAAAGTGAAAGCATGCACCCCGTGATCATGTTGTTCTCCCCCTATACCCTGAAACATGATTTCCTTGCTATCGGCCACATCATCTCCATCAGTATCTTTAAATACATAGACATGAGGACTCACCGATACGATGACTCTATCTTCTAATACACATATTCCTAGGGCAGAATTTATTTCAGGCCCCTGATAAAAAGTCGTTGATTTATCTGCTCGTCCGTCTCCATTACTATCTTCTAAGATGACTATACGATCTCCGGCTTTGCGTTTGGGATTATTGGGATTCAGGTGATTTCGATAATTGAAGGCCTCGCAAACCCAAATTCTACCTCTGTCATCAATATCTATATTGGTTGGATTTACAAGCATAGGTTCCGAAGCAAATAAACTGACTTCCATTCCTTCAGCTATGTCAATCCCCTGAACGGCATAATCTGATTGAAGTTTTTCCTCTTTGCTTAGTGTTTCATAAGCTTTTAGTTTTTTCTTTTCACCCCCGGAACAGGAGATTAAAAAAAAAGGGAGTACAATTGACAGGAGGTAAATAGGTAGTAGTTTCATTTATATTCTTTTTTGAGACCTGAGAAATAAATATATCGAAAAGAACGAAAATTAGGGAGTGGATTAAAGTATAATTGGCACTTATAAACAAAGAGACTTCATATAGGTTATTTCATTTTTGTGAATCACATATATAGGCTTAGTTTAGCTTTTCATTCAAATACCACCTTCATGTCCACAGCGCGAAAGATTGCTATTCTGGGTTCGACCGGATCTATTGGAACTCAGGCACTCGAAGTAATAGAAAAATTTCCTGACCGCTTTACAGTTACCGTATTAACTGCCCATAATCAATATGAATTATTGATTGAGCAAGCACGGAAATTCAATCCCCATCTTGTGGTAATTGGAAATGAGAATCACTACAAAAAAGTAAAAGAGGGACTCAAACAAACGGAAATTCGAGTAGAAGCAGGAGAAAGCGCATTGGTTTCCGCTATGGAACTTCCAGAGACGGATATGGTACTTACAGCCGTAGTTGGTTTCTCCGGTTTACGTCCAACGGTTAGAGCAATTGAGTGTGGAAAGGATATAGCCTTGGCGAATAAAGAGACCCTGGTAGTGGCGGGAAGTTTAATCACGGACCTGATTGAAAAGCATCAGGTAAAAATGATTCCCGTGGACAGTGAGCATTCAGCTTTATTTCAGTGTATGGTAGGGGAAGAAGGAAACCCACTAGAGAAGATTTACCTTACTGCCTCGGGGGGACCGTTTAGAGGTTACAGTAAAGATCAGTTAGGGAAAGTAACAAAATCCCAGGCCTTGAAACATCCAAATTGGGAAATGGGAGCAAAAATTACCATTGATTCGGCTAGTATGATGAATAAGGGGCTGGAGGTAATCGAGGCAAAATGGCTCTTTCATCTGGAAAATGATCAAATCGACGTAATCGTCCATCCCCAATCTATTATCCACTCTATTGTACAGTTTGAAGATGGAAGTATGAAAGCACAAATGGGATTGCCGGATATGAAGCTACCCATTCAATATGCCATTGCCTATCCCGGACGATTGGAAAACCAATTTAAGCGCTTTGATTTTCTAGACTATCCTTCCCTGACATTTGAGCGGGTCGATACCTCTGTATTTAAAAATCTTGCATTAGCCTATACAGCCATGGATAAGGGAGGAAATATCCCATGTATCCTTAATGCTGCCAATGAATTAACCAATAAAGCTTTCCGAGACGAGCGCATTTCTTTCCTGGACATAGGCGATATTAATGAGGCCGCTATGGAAGCAATTTCCTATGTGGAGCAACCCTCTTTAGTGGATCTGTATGAGACAGATCGTATTTCCAGAGAATGGGTAAGAGAGAAGTTGGGATAAAACTTGGCAATGCCCTGTCATGGTCGTAAATTCGCCCTCCCCGAGCGAACCATTCATTCAATTTTTAATTAGTCCATGGCAAAACATACCTATAACTACGGATTGATAGGAAACTGTTCCTATATCGCAATGGTTGATACCGATGCGAATATTGGTTGGCTCTGCTGGCCTAAATTTGACTCCAGCTTTTTGTTTGGAGGTTTGCTCGATAAAGAAAAAGGAGGTGAATTTTCAATTCGCCCTGCAACTGATAATTATACCAGTGTCCAGTACTACCAGGAAAATACCAATATTCTGGTTACTGAATTTACGTGTGAAGATGGAAGCTTCAAGGTAGTAGATTTCGCTCCCCGCTTTTTCCAGTATGAAAGGTATTACAAACCTCTCTTACTATGTAGGAGGGTTATTCCACTTGAGGGAACTCCTCGTGTGCGGGTTGTTTGTAGACCAGTAGGCGAGTATGGAGAAAAAAAGCCTGAGGTTTTATTCGGGAGTAGTCATATCCGCTACATGGGACTCGAAAGGCAAGTTCGATTGACTACCAATATAGCCCTCAATTATGTAGCTGAGGAAAAGGTATTCATTCTGAATGAGCCTAAGCATTTGGCACTTACCTGGGGGATCCCTCTGGAAGCTGAATTGGAATCCACGCTGGATAATTTCTATACAAAAACCCGTGCCTACTGGAGAAAGTGGGTTATGCAAACCAGTACCGGTCAGTTTCATCAGGAAGCGGTAATTCGCTCCGCTTTAGTACTTAAACTTCACCAGTACCAGGATACCGGAGCTATCATTGCGGCAACTACAACCTCCCTGCCTGAATCACCGGGCAGTACCCGTAATTGGGATTATAGATATTGCTGGATTCGAGATACCCACTATACCCTCAAAGCTCTCAATAGCCTGGGGCATTTCACGGAATTGCAGCAATATGCCCACTATATTGAAAATATAGCTGTAAACCTGGCAGAAGGCGAAAGATTCCAACCCCTTTATTCTATCACAGGTGAATCCAAACTTGTGGAGAAGATCATGGAACTGGATGGCTATTTAGGGGAAAAGCCAGTACGGGTTGGAAATCAGGCCTATGAGCACATCCAAAATGATGTTTATGGACAGGTATTGGTGTCTTTATTGCCGCTATTTGTGGATATCCGTTTAGTGGAGGAAAATCGAAGAGATTTACTGCCTATGTTGATGAGTATCCTAAAGCAGGTAGAAGCTACTATGTATGAGCCAGATGCTGGACTTTGGGAATTTAGAAATAAAGCCCAACAGCACAGTTATACCTTCCTCTTTCATTGGGCTGGGGCAAATGCTGCCAGGAAGATCGCTGAGATGTTCAGGGATTTTGAGATGAAAGAACTGGCAGACAAACTCATCAAGGAAGCCACTGAGCAATTAGAGAAATGTTTCGACGAAGAAAGAGGGGTTTATACCCAGGCCATTGAGACCAAGAATCTAGATGCTAGTTTGCTACAGTTAATTACCATGAATTATCTGGATCCTTCTAGTGAAAAAGCTCAACAGCACGTCAAAATTCTAGAAGAAGAGTTGAAAACAAAAGAAGGGCTTTTCTATCGGTATAAACATGCAGATGATTTTGGAGAGCCAGAGACTACCTTCCTGATTTGTGCTTTTTGGTATGTTGAGACCCTGGCATGTATTGGTCGGGTTGATGAGGCAAAGGAAATCTTCGAGAGATTGATGACCTACCGCAATCATCTGGGCCTTTTGAGTGAGGATGTAGATGCCAAAACTGGTAGCCAATGGGGTAATTTCCCTCAAGCCTATTCTCATGTTGGATTGGTAAATGCAGCTTTTGCCATTTCAAAAAGATTGGATACTCAAATATTTCTGTAATTTCCATGCTTCCTGCTAAAGGAAAGCCCTTGGAAATATGACTCAGAAAAAAACCATTTTGATTTTAGGTGCGCGAGCTCCGGTCGCTTTGGAACTATGCCGGAGTTTAGGGAAGAAGGGGCACCAAATTCTTATGGCTGATTCCATGAATTTTCCCTTAGGGAGATGGAGTAAGTACGTGCATGAATTTTTTATACTTCCATCTCCTAAATTTTTTTTAGCGCAATATGTGGATGCGCTGAAAAAAATTCATGAACAGTATTTTATCGATTTTTGTGTTCCGACTTGTGAGGAAGTCTTCTATCTGAGTCTAGCTTCATCCCAAATTCCCTTTCCCGTTTGGGTTGAAGAAATAGAACTCTTGGATAAGCTTCATAATAAGTGGAGTTTCAGCCAATGGAAAAATAGTCCATTTTGCTTTCCTACTACCCGATTGATGTCCGGATTTGAAGATTGGGATAACTGTGAGGATTATGTATTTAAGCCCAAATATTCTCGTTTTGGGGAAGAAACCCTGATCAATGTTTCTGAGAAAAAAATAAGGGCAGAAGTTGGTAAGCCAGAAGATTGGATAGTGCAGGAGAAAATTGATGGGGAAGAATTATGTGTTTATTCTCTATGGAAAGAGGGTAAGCTTCTCGCCTTTAGTACTTATAAATTGAAGTGCAGACACAGAGGAGGAGCTGCTTTGCTATTTGAGTTTCTTTGGAAAGAGGAAGTATATAATTCAATAAAAAGCTTTGGAGAAAATATACGCTTTACCGGGCAGCTTTGCTTTGATATGATTCAGGCTAAAGAGAAGATTTATGTTATTGAGTGTAATCCCCGCTCAACAAGTGGATTACATCTCTTGGCTGAAAGTATATCCTTAGCTATGGTTGAAGAGCATCCACAAATTATAAGGAATCAGAAACAGGCAGCTTCCCTCAAAACAGCCATCTTATTTTCTAGTCCTTTCCAATTATTAAAGAAAGAAGTACGCCAAAGTAAAGATGTCGTTTTCTCCTTAACTGATCCTAAACCCTTTTTTTTACAAATGCTGGGATTGATGGAGTTTTTATATCGGAGGCTGAGATTTAGAATAAGTTTTACTCAAAGCATGACCCACGATATTTCATTTGATGGACTTTCAGATTAAATATATTGATCGCCAAAATCTTCATGAACTTGATTGGGAACAGTATCAGGATGGGCCTTACTATCGGAATTTATTCGCCTTACTAATCGAAAAAGGAAGTCTTCATTTTATCAGCAATGTCAAAAATGAGCTAGCTATGCTGGCCCTCGAAAACAGGCTATATCCCATTGTCTTGGGAAATAGGGAAAAAGTAGCCAATCGATCATATGTAGCTTCCCTCTATAGTCAATATGTTTCCTATGGCAAACGGGAAATAGAATTGGAATTTAAGCATCCTCTTTTAAGATTTTTGGGTAAAGCTCTCCTTTCAGCCATTGCTGGCATATGTTCATTTAAAAACTTGGATGGAGTTGTCTTTGTAAACAATTGGCTGCTTTCGACTAATCTATACCCTAGGGAAATACCTTATTCTCACCTGGAAATACTTCAGGCTTTTCTCAGGCAAAAATTTCCGCATAAGGCGATTTGCTTTCGATCACTTAATCCCTTTTTGAATAAAAGTCTGATTGGAAATTTGGAGGTCCTTGGCTTTGAAAAGGTATTTAGTCGAAAGGTTTTTATAGCCTCAACTAAGCCGCCCAGAACTTATCGAAAAAAAAGGAACTTTGGGCATGACCTAAGGCTGTGGAATAAGGTAAAAGACCAATTGAAATGGAGCAGAATCTCTCACCCTACCGAAAAAGAAATTGGGAGAATTCGAGATTTGTATCAGGATCTATACCTTGAAAAGTATGCCCAACTAAATCCTGATTTTACAGCTGATTTTTTTAGACATCTAATCTCAAATTCAGTTTTGACGATATATGTATTGAAGGAAAATGGAAAAACAATCGCTGTATTAGGCTTTTTTCTATTTTCAGGGGTTCAAACAGCTTCTGTGATTGGATATGATAGGTCTTATCCCAAAGAAAAAGGTCTCTACAGACTCATTAGCCTAAAAATCGTAGAACTTGCAGAAGAAAATAAAGCTATTATTCATGCAAGCTCTGGTGTATCTGCATTCAAAGCTAGTAGAGGACTTGACGCATATTGGGAATATAATTTGGTTGATTGGTCTGGTCTAAAACAGAGTGATATGATAAGCTGGAAGACATTAAAAATATTGGCAAATGATATCACTATTCCCCTTATGAAAAAAATGGATATTTAGGTAAATCGATTCTTATCTATTGCCCCTATAAATGCCTAGTTTTGATCTAGTAACCTTAACCCCAGCACTTATGCGCTTGCTAAAGATCGGCCTGCTCTTTTTCCTGTCTTTCAACATGGCATTTGCCCAGACACTAGATGAATTATTGGAAATACTGGATAAAGAATATGAGGCGGAAAATGCATTCCATACAACGGAATATGTCGCTCAATTTTGGCGCTTAGCTGGCAATCCGGGCTTCGATTCAAGTATTTTTAGAGTAGCGTCAATTCTGGAGGCTGCTGGTTATATTAAAGACTCTCCGGATTCGCAGCTAAGTTACCGTATAGAAAGATACCCTTTGAGAGTCCCTAGTTGGGAGCCCATTGATGCTAGCGTATTTATTGAAGGAGAAGAAGAAGCCCTCCTCAGCTTCAAAACTAATCGAAATATGCTGGCCATAAATAGCTTTTCAACCCCTCCTGAAGGAACGATTGCTGAGCTGATATATGTAAAAAATTGCTCAGGTAAAAACCTGGATACCCTCGATGTGAAAGGTAAGATAGTTTATGCTACTTGTGGAACAGGAAGATTATTTGGTGAAGCGGTTCTTGGCAGGGGGGCTGCTGGAGTAATTACGTATGGCATACCTTCTTATAATCGCCCCAAAGAATATCCCCATTCAATTTCCTTTGGAGGAATACCTTATAATGCCGATAAAAAGTCATTCGGAATAAAACTGTCCCTGGCTGCAAAAGAGCGTCTTGATTTGGCCATGAAGAAGGGAATGACCCGATTGAAAGTTCATATAAATGCACGATACATAGAGGCTCCTGAACTTACCTTAATTGCCGAAATCAGAGGGGAAAAGCATCCCGAGGAGAGGTTTGTTTTCAGTGCCCATGTACAGGAACCCGGTGCCAATGATAATGCCAGTGGAGTAGGGGCCCAGGCAGAAATGGCCAGAACGGCAGCAGCCCTTGTAGGATCAGGAAAAGTTAAGCCGGATCGTACACTTACATTTTTATGGGGAGATGAAATTCGTTCAACCAACAGATATATTGAACAGGACCTTGAGCGGACGAAGGATATCAAATGGGGAATCAGTCTGGATATGGTAGGCGAGAATACTGAAAAAACAGGAGGTACTTTTTTAATAGAAAAAATGCCTGATCCTTCTGCTATTTGGACAAGGGGAGAAGATAAACATTCGGAATGGGGAGCTACCAAAGTTTTTGAAAGTACTTTCAATCCCCATTACTTCAACGACCTGATTGAATACATTTGTAGGAAAAGAGCCAAAGTCAATGGCTGGGTCGTTAATACAAATCCCTTTGAGGGAGGAAGTGATCACCAACCCTTTCTGGATGCTCGTATACCTGGACTTCTTCTCTGGCATTTTACCGATGTGTATTATCATACCGATGGGGACCTGATTGATAAAGTATCGGCTGAGACCTTAAAAAATGTTGGCGTTTCTTCTCTGGCCAGTGCTTTCTTTCTACTTCAGGATGATGATGCACGGGCATTCGATATACTTAGGATAGTTGAAGCAGCTGCCTTTAGGCGTATAGCAGTAGAAGGAAAATTATCAAGAGAAAATGTTGCTCAGGGGTCTCCTGTTTACGAAGAAAGAGAAATCCTCTGGGCTTGGGGATATTGGTATAGCCGGTTAATACCTACTGTAAGCGATGTCATAGGCGCTAAACCAAATGGTCTCTTAAAAAACGAGATCAGAAAAAGCCTTAAAAAAATTGGAGATGCGGTAATAGCCGAAATGAGTAGTCTCGAATAAATTTCATTTTTTTTCTCCTCAAGTGTGATTTATTTATATCTGCTGCGAATAGTGTAGTAAAGAATGAGTCGTGAAATCAAGACACACACAGCAAGAGGGATTTTTACAAGTGATAGATCAGTATAAAAAGCTGATCTTCAAAATTTCGAATGCATACTGCACCGATCCTTTAGACAGACAGGACCTTAGGCAGGAAATCATTTTGCAATTGTGGAAGGCCTTTCCCAAATACGATGATCAATATGCCCTGAGTACCTGGATTTATCGGATTTCATTACACGTTTCTATATCCTTTAAACGTAAAGAAAAAAGAAGGAAGAAACTGAAGCCTTTACCACCTGATCCTATTTTAGCATCTCGTGAAGCTGAACATCAGCTGGAAAAGGATGAGAACCTGAACCGACTGAACCAATTTATTGCCGAACTGAAAAAACTGGATAAGGCACTTATGATCCTTTATCTGGAAGGCAAAAGTCATGAAGAAATCTCAGAAATCCTGGGACTTTCCAAAAGCAATGTCGGAACCAAAATCAATCGCATCAAAGGGAAGTTGAAGAAACATTTTGCAAGAAAAAAACACTAAGAATTATGGAACTTGATCAATTACAAAATATATGGAAATCCTACGATGAGAAAATCGAGGATAGGCTGGAAATCAATAAGGATTTGTTGAAAGAAGCCAGTGTGCGGAAGGTGCAAAGCTATTTGTATGAGTTTCGTCTCGAGAATTACATCGAATTGTTTGTTGATGGCTTTGCAGTCTTTTACCTCTTTAAATTTTTGCTGAGGAATGTAGGAGAATTCCAGTTTTTCATTCCTGCTTTAATTTTGATGCTCTTTTTCATGGCAGATATGGCCTGGAATATTTACAAAATGGTCGTTTCTGATCGTCTGACCTATAAGAATAGCCTGATCCATAATCTAAAAACTGTCCAGAGGCTCAAGTGGCTCAATAGATTAGAAATCAATTCTTTGCTGGTTTTAATTCCTCTCTTCTCTCTGGCCTTCATTATTCTCATCCCCAAGATATTTGCAGGGGTAAATATTTTTCCTTTGATGGGACAATGGACTGTGAATTATATGATAGGCTCTACCGTCGTAGCTGGAATCATTGTCCTAATGTTACGTCTCTTTCCAGATAAAAAAATGGAAGAAGCTTTGGGCTTCCTAAAGGAAATCAGCCATTACGAGTCCGAGGAAAATGCATAACTTATGGGCGAAAGAGAATCCTGCTTATGTAGGATTCTTTTTCCTGACCCAAAAAATCGCTCATGAAAACCTACCTCATCATTTTCTGCACTTTCCTTTTTTCTGTTAACCCTTTTTTTCTCTTATCTCAAAATGTATTGGTCCTGGATTCTTTAAGCAGTTTGGATAATGTGCTGACAGAGATTTCCGGTTTTGAATACCTGAATAATACCCTGATCGGGCATACAGATTCCGGAGGAGAGAATGCGCTTTATGAAATAAATCCTGTTGATGGAAGCGTAGTACGAAAAGTAGTCATTTCAAATGCTAGCAATGTAGATTGGGAGGATTTAACTGCTGATGCTACACATATATTCATTGGAGATTTTGGGAATAATGATGGGAATCGCCAGGACCTGAAAATTTATCGTATTAGCCAGCAGGATTTTTTCTCTTTGGATACGGTATCAGCAGAAACACTCTCTATTTCCTATGCCGCTCAGACGAATTTCAGTTCGATGAGATTTCAAACCAATTATGATGCGGAAGCGATAGTTGCAGTGGGGGATAGTCTCTACCTATTTTCTAAAAATTGGGGAAACTTGAGAAGCTATGTCTACAGTCTGCCTAAAGTGCCCGGACAGTATGCGCTCGATATCCGGGATAGTCTGGAGGTTCAAGGTTTAATAACTGGGGCTGATTATGATCCTCTCATGGATCGATTGAGCTTCTGTGGATATACCTTTACAGAAGCTTTTTTTATTGACATCCTAACTCCTGTTTTCCCAGAGCTATCTCAATCCGAACTTGATAAAACTCAATTTCCATTCAGTGGGGCTTTTCAAGTAGAAAGCATCTGTCATGAAGATTCCAGCAGACTCTATTTAGCTACGGAAGGCAATGCAAATATACCTGCCTATCTCTATAGTTTTTTTATAGATAAGGCATCCTCTATTCAGACTTTCAATTCTCCAGATTTTAGGGTTTTTCCCAATCCTGCTCAGAAGGTGCTCAGCATAGAGACGGAAGAAAGCATCAGCTCAAGCTTATATTCTATGGACGGGGCTTTGTTGCTGGAAGGCAAAGGAAAAAAACTAGAGGTAAATTCATTGCCTCCGGGATATTATTTTCTAAAGATTGAGCTAGCAGATAATAAATGGATAGATGTCCGTAAAATCCTCATTTCTAATTGAGTTTTGACTTCCTTACGAAATAGGATATTTTAGCTCTCCTAAAACTACTACAATGAATTTTCCCAAAAGTTTGCTTGGGATCCTGATTCTATCACTGGGGATTTTTTATTCCTGTCAGGAGCCTCAAAAAAAGAAGAGAACTGCCAAACCGAACATTCTCTTCATTATGTCTGATGATCATGCGTATCAGGCCATCAGTGCCTATTCAGGTCGACTGACCCAGACACCCAATATTGATCGCATCGCCAAAGAAGGTATGCTCTTTACCAATGCCTGCGTTACCAATTCTATTTGTGCTCCTTCCAGAGCGGTGATCCTTACCGGAAAACACAGCCACCTAAATGGGAAGATTGACAACCATTTCCCCTTCGATACCAACAATGTGACTTTCCCCCAAATCCTTCACCAAAACGGTTATCAAACAGCTATGTTTGGAAAGCTGCATTTTGGAAATAGCCCTAAAGGATTTGATCAGTTTAAAATTCTGCCAGGTCAGGGTACCTACTATAATCCAGACTTTATCACCAAACATGAAGGGCGCATAAACGTAACGGGCTATACTACGGATATCATCACAGATATGACCCTCGACTGGTTGGACAATGAAAGAGATAGCACTCAACCTTTCTTCTTAGCTTACCTACACAAAGCTCCACATAGAGAATGGCTCCCACCAGAGAGACATTATAAAGAGTTCACCAAAAAGACCTTCCCGGAACCGGCCAACCTTTTTGATGATTATGAAGGTAGAGGACGAGCAGCTAAAGAGGCTGAAATGAATCTGCTTACCCATATGAACTGGGCGGGCGATTCAAAAGTATATCCGGAAGTGATGGATGAGTTGGGGATACCGGAAACAGCAGGCTGGGACAAGGGAGCTTTTAAAAGAGAAGTGGGTAGACAAAATGAGGAGCAGCGGGCCAAATGGGATGCCGTTTATCGCCCTATTATTGATGACTTTAAGCAGAAGTATCCCAATATGACTGAAGAAGAAAAAATGAAGTGGAGGTACCAACGCTATATGCAGGATTATCTGGGAAGTATAGCTGCAGTGGATGACGGAGTTGGGGAAGTTCTTGCATATTTGGATGAACATGGATTAGCAGAAAATACCATTGTGGTGTATACTTCTGATCAGGGATTTTACCTGGGAGAACATGGATGGTTTGATAAAAGATTCATTTACGATGAGTCATTCAAAACCCCTTTGATGGTTCGTTGGCCCGAAGTCATTGATCCGGGTACGGTCAATACACAGATGGTGCAAAATCTGGATTTTGCTCAGACCTTTCTTTCAGCTGCTAATATTCCTGCTCCTGAAGATATGCAAGGAGTAAGCCTTCTACCATTATGGGAAGGAAATACAGAGGGTTTCAGAGATGCGGTCTACTATCACTATTATGAGTATCCCTCTATTCATATGGTGAAAAGACATTATGGGATTGTAACGGAAGACTACAAATTGATACACTTCTATTATGATGTGGATGAATGGGAACTTTATGATCGGAAAAAGGACCCTATGGAGATGAAAAATCAATTTGATAATCCGGAGTATGCAGAGGTCGTGGCAGACTTAAAAAATAGGCTCGCTGATCTAAGGGTGCAATACAAAGACTCCCCGGAGTTGGATCAAATGTATATCGATAAGTACAATGAGAAATAAATAGGTAAACCCGTATATTTTCTCGACAGCCAGAAAAATATAAATCAAAAACTTCTTTAATTTTCGCGAAAAGTCAAGGAATCGTTTTGTCAGATCGCGTCCGTCCTGTTCTTAGGAGATTTATCTCTATCTACGCATTGAGTTTGGGAGGCATGGCTCTCCTGGTATTGCTTATGCTGGTTTTTAGTGGGCGCGTTCCTGTAGAGGAGATAAGAACTGTGTTTGCGGAATCCCTGAAAATTATCTCTTCCAATTTCCTGACCTATATCCTGGCCTTTCTACCATATCTAGGCTACCTCCTGATTCTGAGTTTGAAAAATGATTATAGAAAAGGAGGTAAAAAGAAATTATTGAAAGGGATTTCCCTGAAAATAATTTTACCTGCTTCCACCATCTTTCTTCTGTTGAATCTTTTAAGCCTCTATAGGGAGAGTGAAGAATTTGAATATAGCTGGGACCATAAAGTCTTGAACATACAGGCACACATTCGAGACTTGTATAAAGAGGATGGGAAACAAAGGGGCATACATGTTTTTGATTTGCGGGAAGATACCCTGGATTTGGAAATTCTGAACAGGAATAATGTCGAGTGGATTACCTTCGTTCCTTTTATTTATCAGGAGAAAATTGATCAACCTGAATTAGGTACGCGGCTAAGTGGCAATAACAAAAGTGCTCGCCTAAAACGTCTGGAGCATTCATTTAAGCTAGCCCGTAAACATGGCTTTCACCTCATGCTAAAACCTCATATTTGGTTGACTGCAGATGCCGGAGAGGGCTGGAGGGGAGAAATACGCATGCAAAATCAGAAAGCATGGGATAAATGGTTTGAGCAATATCGATCCTATATGATTCCCTATGCGAACCTGGCACAAGAGATGAGGGTAGAAATTCTTTGTATTGGAACAGAACTCAATCAAAGTGTAATAGATCAACCTGAACAATGGCTTAGACTGATCAGAGATATTAGAAAAGTATATAAGGGGCAGTTGACCTATGCGGCGAATTGGTCAGATGAACTGGGAAATATTCCCTTTTGGAAAGAGTTGGACCATATCGGGGTTCAGGCTTACTTTCCTTTGGTTGAGGGTTTGGATCCTGGCTTAGCAGAACTGGAAAAAGGATGGGAAAAGCATGCATTAAAACTTGAAGCTATTTCCCATGAATTTGACAGACCTGTTTTGTTTACTGAAATCGGCTATAAGAGTACCTCTAATGCCGGACAAAAACCCTGGGAATGGAGCAATTTAAGTAGTGCGGTTTACCGGAAAATTTCTCATAAAACGCAGGCGCTTTGCTATCAGGCTTTGTTTAATACAGTTTGGCAGGAAGATTGGCTTTCTGGTGTACATATTTGGGAGTGGAAAAGTAGGGGAAAGAGTGAAGGTAAAAATAGCGGATTTACATTGGAAGGCAAACCGGCCCTTAATGTCGTCGCAAAGGGCTTCTCAAGAAAAATGAAAAGATTTCGACTTTTTGGAAATAGGCATAAAGAGCCAGAAACTGATGGAATAAATCAGGCCCATGCGTGGAACAATAGTCCATCATTTTCGAACAATAGTTCACAAGTCGGTGAAAATGATTCTGCAAATTGAGTATTCAATTTGGAACTTATATCCGTACAAGAGGCTGAAAGACAAAGAAGAGAGGGTGTAAACATTAAATTGCCTTTATTCAACCATTCATATGCCTGAGAGGGGTTTTCCTTCTCGGGCTTTCTTCTTCGCAAAAATTTCCTAACTCTAATCAGTATGACCTGAACATGCCAAGGATTAGCAAGTTCCTCCTTGATTCTTATTACTGAACGAGCTAAAAAAAGTCTGGTCGAGTATGCGTACTATTGCGTACAGACAGACAATCCAGACAAAAGTCAGGATAATCATCAAATCTCTTGCTGGGAGAATATAAACACTCCAGAATCTGGTCTATTGGAATATCCTCTCTGAAGGTCCGGAATCTTTTCAGAGTCGTGGAAGAAACATCGAAATATCCCAAAACCTCTTCTTCCGGATCATTGATATTGTATAAATTTCCAGGTAAGGGTGCCGGAGGAATATCAAATATATTTCCTACGGCTGAGAGCAGCTTATCAGCTTTCTCCCAATATTCATAGGCTTCACGATTCATACTTCTTTGGCGAACTGTGAAATAATGCTTTTCTCTAAATGTCCAGTCGATCAATTGTCGCCCAACTTTTAATCGCTGTAATCTTTCCACTTCATTTTGAAAACCATCAAAAAGATTAAGATCTATGTCGCTGGTGTATTTATAAACAAAACAGGGTGGGGGTATATAACCGAAAGGGTCAGGAAAATCTGTAGGTGTAAGTAGGAAAACTTCTTCCACATCCCACTTCAAAAAGAAAGAACTATCTGCTTGACTCATATCTACATCTATGTAAGCATTGATGTAGGTGTTTTCAAAAAGGATACCCTGGCCATTGCTCTCCTTTTCGATGCTAAAATCATAATAAATATCTTCTAATATAGCTTGTTGCTCTAGCATACGTTCAGGTCTGGATCGGTATATTTCTCCATTGGCCATTTCAACTTCTATGTAGTAGGTCTTGCCTATTTCCCCTTTCAGTCTTTCTCCTATCAGGATATAGGTGCCTTCCTGGGTAGGATCTAGCACATAGCTCTCAAAGTTTCCTTGCCCATCATAGAGCCTGACCTGGGCATCGGAAACGGGAATAGGGACTCTTGGGCTGCTAGCTGTAACTCCCACTCTTACTTGCTGGAGAATATCCTCATCGCTTAGAGTTCCATCAATCACAAGGATTCCTGCTTCCCTTTCGACGGGAAAGTCAATTCTCTCAACGCAAGAAGCAATGAAAAAAAGTAGTATCAAGTAAATATATCTCATCGAATATGGGCCGTTTAGAAATTGAAATTGTAGGTAATAGAAGGGAAGGCGCTACCTAAAACAGATAGCTGAAAGGCCTTGGGAATGACTATGCGATTGGGGCGTTGATAGAAGACAGAAAAAGCATTTCGGCGAGCGAACAGATTATAAATGGAAATGGCCACATTACTTTCAAAATTCTTCTCCGGCTTTGGGGGAATTGCTAGGACAAGTGAGAGATCCAGCCTTATATAATCTGGTATTCGATACTGATTTCTTTCGGAGAAATGAGGGATAGGACTATTATTCTGGTTGTATGTGGAGATCAATCCTGTGATGGGCCTGCCCGTTCTATAAGTGAAATTGAAGGAAAAATAGCTTTTCTTTTCTAATTGCCGTTTGCCGACGATACTTAAATTATGGGGTTGATCATAACTGGTCGGATACCATTCTCCTTCATTTACTTCCAGCTCCGGATCATCATTTTCAATTCGAATTTCTGAACGAGTATATGCATAAGAAATCCAACCGGTCCATCTACCCGCCTTTCTCCTTAGGTAAAACTCTCCTCCATAGGCTCGTCCAGTTCCACTTATCAAATCTGTTTCAATGTGGTCATTTAGCAATAGATCCGGGAAATCTTTGAAGTCAATTAGATTCAAGATGTTTTTATAGTAAAATTCGATCGAACTCTCGAAGACATTTTGGTAAAAATTTTGATAATAACCAATGGAAAAATTATCGGCAGTTTGTGGTGGGATATAGGGCGTACTTACTTGCCAAATATCCACAGGTGTGGGAGCTGTACTATTAGATACTAAATGAATGTATTGCCTAAGACGATTATAACTTAGTTTGATTGAAGATTGCTCGCTGGTTTGTAGTTTCATCGATATTCGAGGTTCGAGTCCCTGATAATTTTGTACTACTTCGCCTTTATCATAGTTGACAGTATCGATGATATCAAATACACTCCTGCTGCTACCTTCTGCATATTGAAAAAACTGTTCTTCCCCAACTTGCTGATAAAAAGAATATCGCAGACCAAGATTCAAGCTGATCCTGCTACTAAATTCCCATTCATCATTGAGGTAGATTGAAAATTCTCTACTTCTATCTTTTTGAACCTCTTGTGGAACTATCCCACTACCATCGCCGCGTCTACTCAAAATATCTGGCTTCATATCATTGAAGTTTCCTTCAATACCTGCATGGATCGCATGATTTTTGGGAACAAAGAAGAAATCCTGCTTGAACTGATAATAGCGGATTCCATTACCCAGCGTAAAAGCGAGCGGGCCATCCGGAACAAAGGAATTACTCGCATAATCTCCAGCTACGACAAAGCTTGTACTGGATAGTCTATTGGAAAAAATATGATTCCATTTAAGGCTGCCTACATTGGTTCCGTATTGAAATCCGAATTCTTCTGCATAGCGAAAGAAGTCATTGCTCCGATAATAGGAAAGCGAGAGGATGTTGTCCAGATTTACTTTGTGGTTGAGGATGAGGTTGACATCGTGAAAGGATACTGAACTGGCTTGTATTTCCGGCTGTTGAATAAGATTCAGCATCCAGTCTGAATAAGAGGCCCTAAAACCGGCCAGAAAAGAAGTTTTTCCTTTTTTGATCGGGCCTTCAGCAACAAGTCGGCTGCTGATGATTCCTATCCCTCCTTTGACAGAAAATTTATCATAATTTCCCGGGCGGGCTTTGATATCCAGGACGGATGATGCTCTTCCTCCAAATTGAGCAGGGACACTACCCTTATATAAGGTGAAATTTTCAACTACATCTGCATTAAAGGCGGAGAAGAATCCGAGGGCATGAGAAGGATTGAATAAATTAGCTCCTTCAAACTGGACCAAATTCTGATCAATTCTTCCTCCTCAGACATTGAAACCTGAAGAACCTTCTCCTACTGTACTTACTCCCGGAAGCAACAGCAGACTCTTTATCACATCAACTTCTCCCAGAAAAGCCGGCAAAGATTTGATCTCTTTTATTTGAAGTTTATTTACTCCAGCTGCTGTACTGCTTACGTTTTCATTATCGATGGTAGATTCGATGACTACTTCGCGTAAGCTATATGCTCTTGATCCAAGCCCGAAATCAAGTATTCCATCATCATAAATTATAATTTTTTGCTGGATGCTTTTCATTTCCGGATGACTCACTTCGACTGTATACTCGCCAATGGGCATAATCAGGCCATAAGCTCCTTTTGCATCCGTTTTGGTGCCCATATTCAGGCTATCTATCCTGACACTTGCGCCTTCTATAGGCTTTCCACTTTCAGGATCTTTTACCACTCCCTTGAGAAAAACAGCTCCTCCAGCTTTTTTGGCGAAGAATTTCCCAAAAGTGATTACTTCCTTCTCTTGTCCATGCAGATTTAGGGTACAGCAAATAGATAGTAGAAGAAGTAAGCAGCGCACGTACTTCATAGGTAGATGTAGATCAAAAATTATTAAATAAGATCTATATATATTTCTGAGGAATTAGTGCTAAAATAAGTCTCTTTCATTGATTCCTCCTTGTCGTTTGCAGAGGAGAAAATAGGTTTAGAATATTTTTCACATCTTTGTTGAAAATTTTACAAACGCATCCGCTAAACTGAAAAAACATGGGCTTACTAATAGGCTTTTTTATACTTTCCATTTTATTTTCATTTTTGTGTTCTATTTGGGAAGCAGTCCTTTTATCAATCACTCCTTCCTACATAAAAAGAATGGAAAATGAATCTCCTGCAATAGGAGCTTTAATTTCTAAATTGAAAAAGGATATAGATAAACCTCTTTCTGCAATTCTTACCCTAAACACAATTGCACACACAGTTGGAGCAATTGGAGTTGGTGCACAGGCTGGAACTGTTTTTGGAAGTGGAGGTTTTGATCTGTTTGGTTTAGAAATACCTTATGAATCAATTATCGCTACCGTGATGACACTGGCGATCCTGTTTTTGTCTGAAATTATTCCAAAAACAATTGGGGCAAATCGTTGGCAGGATCTGGCTCCGTTTACTGCTCGATCTCTAAATTTTCTTTTAATCATTTTGAAGCCCTTTGTTTGGATGAGTAATCAAATCACCAAGCTGCTTAAAAAAGACAAATCCAAGAGTGTTTTCAGTAAACAGGATTTTGCGGCAATGGCTGAAGTAGTGAATGAAAGTGGGGAAATTACAGAAGGCGACGTGGAATTGATCAGAAATGTTTTGGAGTATGATCGACTTACTGCAGAAGATGTAATGACTCCCCGTCCGGTGATGATCATGGCTGAAGAGAACACCACACTTGAGGAATTTTATAAAACCCAGAAAAATCTGGTTTTCTCCAGAATTCCTCTATACAAAGAGAGCAAAGATGTGGTTACCGGTTTTATTCTGCAAAGCGATATGCTGCAAGGAATGCTGGAGGGAAATGGAGAGAAAAAACTTTCCTCAATTAAAAGAGAAATTCCAGTCCTTTCAGAGAAACAGACCTTAAGACAAGTCTTTGAGGCTTTGAATGATCAAAGAGGGCATATGGCCGTTGTCGCTGATGAGTATGGAGCAATTACAGGTCTGGTTACTTTGGAAGATGTGATTGAAACCTTATTTGGTCTGGAAATTATGGACGAGACAGATTCTGTATCAGATCTTCAATCTTTTGCCCGCAAAAAATGGGAAGAAAGAGCAAAAAAACTAGGACTCATTGAATAAATAAACGCTATGAAAGACCCCAAGGACCAGGTTGATTCGAGTGCCGTTGAGGACCATGGCGGGATCATGACTATTCGTGGAGGAGGGAATCGTCGCAATTGGAATGGCATACACTATAAGCAAGGAATGTCAGCCAAGAATGTAGGTACAACCAAGTTGTCTGCAAATATAGCAACCATTCCTCCCAGAGGGGTTGCTGCTGCTCATATTCATGATGGCTTTGAACTCATTTTATATATTTTAAAAGGAAAGGTTCGCCATGAATTTGGAAAAGGACTCAAGCAGACCCTCGATAATGAGGCTGGGGATTTTATTTATATTGCCCCAGGGGTTCCTCATGAGGTCTTCAACCTTAGTGATACGGAGGAGGTAGTTGCCTTTGTGGCTCGTTCGGCAGCCGATGAATGGGATCATATTATCCCATATGACAGAAACTCGGAAGACTAGAGAAATCTTGTGTATCTCTATGCCTGAGATTGCGTATAGAGAAATATGTTGAATAAGTTGAGACATATTAATAAGGTGCGAATACTTCCTGAGTATTTCCTCTTTGTTTTTTTGTTTCTAGCTTCCTTCAATCTCAATGGAACTCTTGCTGAGAGTCCTTTGTCTCATGCCGAAATCGCCTACATTGAATGGGTTGCACATGCCCAGGAAGTAGAGCAGGAAGAAGAACTGAATACAGCTGAAAAAACAGCTGTAAAAAGACTTCAAGATGAAGGCACTTTTTCTGAGGTTAAGATAGAATTTCTACTATCGCTCCTGATACAACAAGACCTGACTTTGATTAGCTTGAAACGTCAGAATCAGATTACAGATTTATTCTACCCCTTCCATCAAATATCGGGAGCTTCTTCCTCTATCCTCTATCCAGCAGAGGAAGATCCCTATATCAGTATTTCCTAGTCCTATTGCTCATTTCATGAGCACATTTTCTCATTTCTGCATATGCAGAGCATAAGGTATTACTGATATGTTTAAAAAAATCATGAGGGTCCTCAGGATCATTTTATATGTTCTTCTAATCATCTTGGCTTGTACAGGTATTGGTCTGACAGGTGCCGCTCCTTTCAATAATCAGAACCGCCAACAATTGCCGGAGGAAAACCATGTTGAGATGGTTGAAAAAGAAGAAGAAGAAAAAGAACAGGAGGAGGAAAAAATGGGATAAAAAAAGGGTCCGGAATATTATTCCGGACCTGTTTTCCCTGTTGTTCCATGGAATGCTTATTCCTGGAAAGTTACGTTTATTGCGTTCAGGCCTTTGTCGGTTTCCTCGAGTTCGTAATTTACTTTATCGCCTTCATTCAACTTCTCTTCTGAAGCCGAGTAATGCACAAAAACATCTCTAGTTCCATCATCTGGAATAATGAACCCGAAACCTTTTCTTCGGTTAAAAAATTTAACTGTACCGGATGGCATAATGCTAATTGATTTGATTTGGGATATAAATACTATAAGAATTTTCCGAATTATAACAATTTACCAACTAAAATGTACTATAATTCCAGTATTTTTTGTATTGATTATCAGTACTTTATCTTGAATGCTTATATAAAAAATAAATTTTAGCAGCTTGAAGACCCCAACTTTTGACCGAATGAAAAATGCAAATAATTCCTTGAAGAAAATAAACTAAATATTTATACAAATTAACTAAAAAATGAGAAAATGTCCTTTTTAGTTTCCTTTTAACCAACTTTTGAAATCAGTAACCTTTTCTCTGCTCACTATTATTTCCTTATCTAGTTTGAGTGGAGGGATAATTTTTAGTCTGGAATTTGAGTAGATCAAGACATCCTCAATCGCATTTATCTGGATAATGAAACTCCGATTTACCCGGTAAAAATTTCCAGGATCAAGGATCTCCATCAGATCTTCTAATTTATAGTCGATGATATAGCGTTTCCCTTCTTTTGAATAAAGGTAAACCGTCCTTCCGTCTGCCCGGAAAAATAATATCTCCTGGATAGGAATAGTATTGATATGAGCCCCAATCTTTACCATGAATCGTTCCTTGTAAGCTTTTTTCTGAAAACTTTGGCTCAATTCTTTTACCTCCGCTTTTCCTAATAATTGTTCTCTCAGGATATCCAATTTTTTCAGGGAAGCGGATAGATCTGTAAATCTAATTGGTTTTAGCAGGTAATCGACCCCATTTACCTTGAAGGCATCAATGGCATATTCATCAAAGGCAGTAGTGAAAATAACAGGAGTTTTTATTTGAAGCTGAGAAAAGATTTCAAAGCTAAGGCCATCAGAAAGCTGAATATCCATGAAAATTAAATCCACTTCTTTCTGATGTTGCTGAAGGTAGCTCACAGAATCACTGATGGAGGTAAGACATGCTTTTATTTCAATCCCCGGATCATGTTTCAGGAGATAGCGTTCCAACTTCTCCGCTGCAGGTGTTTCATCTTCTATGATCAGTATATTCATGGTTCGGGGGAAATTAGGGATTCCTGATGTTCATTTTTCTGATTGGGATCTATGGGAATGAGTAAGGGAAAGTGAATACTTTTATACCCATCTTCATCAGTAATTCTGATGCCCTTTTCACTGTATACCAGATAGCTATCGTGGATGGCAGAAAGTTCTGATACTTGGAGACTAGCATCGAGCTTCTCCAACTTTTTATAACGAAGGTATAACTCATTTTCATTTTCCCTCATTTCGATTTCCAGTTGATAACCTTCTGAGGTAATACTATTGCGAATAATCTTCTCCAGCGTGTGGATAAGACTAGCTGGAATGACCAAAGAGTGAATGGGTGTTTTCTGAACCAGTTTTAGGTTGCGATGTGGTAAATATTCAAACAATTTGATAAAAGAGGATAATGCCTGATACTCTTCTTTAAAAGAAACCAATTCCTTCTTTTCAGCAGCCAGGATGTAACGATAAAGGGAAGCCAAATGATCGAGAAATTCTTCTGCCTGCTCTTCTTCTCCATGGATCAAAACAATCAAGCTCTCAAAACTCTCAAATAGCAATTGAGGATTGATCTCTTGCCTGAATTTTTGAAAATCGAGGTCAAGATTTTCTTTTAAGCCTATTTCCCTCTCCAGTTTCCGACTATTTTCTTTGTATAGTAACTGATGACTGGTGTACAAAGAGAGATACATCAGGACAAGAACAAAATAGATTGAACTGAACATCAATAACTCTTGCATATTGGGGCTATAGCCGGAGAAATTGAGGAAGAAAAAATAAACAACCCCACTAACGAGTACCAGGTTAAGGAGGCTGGACAGCATAAGCTGGAAGAGAAGTCTCCATCTTTCCTTGCGAAAGAAGTTGAGTCGATCTGATAGGATGATAACGCTTCGACTGATTTCCTGAACCCCATAAGCCAACAGGATACAAAGTGCCAATTCAATTCCTAGAAATTGCTCTGTAATTTGCTCTACATTATTATTAAGTAAAAGAATGAGTACATAAGCCATCGCTCCGCTAAAGCAGGGGCTTAGAATTCTGAAAAGTGCATTATGAAGGAAAACTTTCTTCATGAAATGATTGGAAGTTTGACTAAAAAGTCTTCTTTATTTTCGACTACAATTTCTTTAGCTGATAGCAATTTGAAACGTGCATTGATATTGCTCAAGCCAATTTTAAACGATTGAATTCCAGAGGGAGTTTTTGTTTTATTATTCCTTACCCATAAGAATTTTTTGTTGGCGCCTATTTGGATTTTTAAGGGAGCTTCCAGGCTTAACTGATTATGTTTGGCAGCATTTTCAACTAGCATCTGAATGGATAGAGGAGGAACTTTGTGATTAAGATGACTTTCTGGAATTTGGTATTTGATTTCAATTTGATCCCGGAATCGGGTTTTTAGCATATAATCATAGGCTTTCACAAAAGTCAATTCTTCTTCTACACTTACTAGAGCTTTGTCATAGGTTTCAAGCGTATATTTATAGGAGCCTGCCAATTTCCTGATATAAGCTTCCGCCAAATTTTTGTCCTTATAAATTAGGGAAGATATCGTGTTGAGGTTATTGAAAAGGTAGTGAGGACTAAGTTGATCTTTTAGCGCACGAAGCTGTAAATCTATCTGCTTACGTGACCGTTTTACTTCATTTACCTGTCCTTGTGTATACAGGTAATAGGAATGAAAAGCAAAGTAAAGAATGGATCCCATCAGCACCCAGGTAAATGAGAGAATGGCCAATTTTATAAAAACCGGATGAGAGATGTTTTTAACGGGAAGAAGTTCTGGACGAAAACGAGCAAATAAGCCTATCCCTATATTTATAAGGGAGATGGTAGCGATAAAATTGATCAAAATGCCAACCAGCAACCTTAGACCCGGTCTCTCTTGCCAGGAAATATAGGAATCTAGTAAGATCCGGATCCCATAAATCGCTTGCACGATGATTATACCCAGCAGGGAAACAAATAAGAGATCTCTGAATCGAGGGATACCTTCCAGAAAATCTCCTCCAAAATTCAAGTAGAAAAAGGTTAGGAGTCCAGCCGAAATTCCAATAAGTATATGGAGAAGATGTTTTCGCATAAGCATTGAACGAGATTTTTCCCTCAGATCTTAAGGTACAATTTTAAGACCTGAGGGGAAAATTCATCCTGGAAAGAAGGTGGTCGAATTTTGGATTACCCAATCGCGTCTTTATGGGCCTCCCAGAAACTCGACCTGAACCAGGTACGTCATTGTTTAGTCATTGAGTGCTTTCATGGCTCGACCATAGTAGTGCTCCGAACCAATATTTTTGGCTGCGGCTTTGTAGGCCGACTTTGCATTACTTCCAGAGCTGTTGACATTGCCTGAAAGGCTTAGTAATATTTCAGTTAGGTAGTGATCAGAACCTATTCTTTCGCTAGCCAGTTCCAAAATCTTCACAAGTTGGGTTTCATTCGGTCTTTTAACCTTGCTTAGCTGCAAGAGAAAATCTTTCAGGTAATGATCTGAACCTATACTGGAAGCCGCTTTCAGTAAATGATTGTAATCCGAGGAATTTAAATCACTGACCTTAATCAAACGGTTTAAGCTTTGGAGTCTGTAGTGATCAGATCCCATTTTCTCGCTGATGATATTTGTAAGCATAGCCATGTCTTTTCCTTTTAGATCGGATTCAGACATTTCCATAAATACCTGCACGATATATTGATCGGATCCCATCTCAGAAAGGCTATGCAATACGGTATTTAAAGACTCTTCGGATAAATCCCCCTCATTCATTGCTTTACTCAAAACCTGTGCTCTGTAGTGATCGGATTGAATATTTTCAGTAAGTTTTACCAGAGTAGACAGGTTGCTGTTGTTCAAATTGCGTTCATTGATCATGCCAACCAATACTTGAGCCAGATAATGATCGGAATCAAGCCCTTTGGATGCTGTCAGCATTTTACTCAATTGGGTGTCGTTCACCTTGCCATTATTTACCGCCAACATAAGGACCTGGGCTTGGTAGTGATCAGAATTCAAATGATTGCTGGCTTCGATAAATGCCTCTGATCCCTGATTACTAGCCAGAAATTCGTCCTGTCCTTTGGCCAAAACCTGAGCGAGGTAGTGGTCCGAATCTATTTCCTCTCCTGCAACTCTGGCTATTTTAGGCATATCGGAAGAGGCTGGCTTTTTGTCCATAAGCAAGCTGAAATAAGCCGCCCTTACATAATCACTTTCCAGGTCTTTTATTCCCGTAAGTACTCTTGAGGTGCCTCCTTTTCTATAAAATCTGTCAACTCTTTGTTTTGCTGCAATGGTAGTTGATCTGACAATATCAGGTAGTACTTCTGCTAGCCATTTCCTTCCCTCAGGATCATAGTCCTGCTTGGAGCTTCCAACATAATATTTCTTTACCAAACGACCAGCTCCATCTGGTGAGATTTCTATTCTTCTCTTGCTGCCGAAAGAAGATTTGCTGATTTTTATAAAACCTCCTCTTGTAATAGCAGTGATATCAGTATCGCTATCATTTACACTGATATCTCCTTCATATTCGATCTCATATTCTGTAGTACCATTTTTAATCTTGATGGTCTTCTTCCCATTTTTCTTCCAGCTGGAAGTTTTTATGGAAGTTTGGGCATAAGTTAGAAAAGGGAATAAAAACAGGAGCAAAATCCCGGTTCTGAAAAAGAATAGTTTCATTTTGTGCGAAAGACTCATAACAGTTATTTTAGATTTTCTGATACAAATATGAATCAACCGGAATTGCTTAGAAAATTGAATGTAGTGAATCGTAGAAGAGCTGTAGTGAATTGTAGAAGAAAGCAATATCTGGTATTTCTATCCCCAAATTAACCCAATGACGAAAATGAAAAAGAAACTACTTCTGCTATTGGCCAATATCCTTATGCTTTCCTTGGGATATAGCCAGGACAAGCCTGCTTTTACACGTATGGATGTCTTCGAACTGGAGTGGGTAACCCAACCCCAAATTTCGCCGGATGGATCAAAGATTGTCTACGAAAGAAGGAGCATGGATATCATGACCGACAGACGGATCAGCCGTTTATGGCTCATGAATAGTGATGGTAGCAATCATGTGAAACTGAGCAGCCAGGATATACGGGAATCCAGTCCTCGCTGGTCGCCCGATGGGAGCCGAATTGCCTTTGTCAGCTCTGCGGGGCAGGGGAGTGAAATTTATATTTACTGGGTTGAAACTGCCAAGATTGCTAGGCTGACTCAGCTGGATCGTTCGCCTCGTTCGATGAGCTGGTCTCCGGATGGCAAGCATTTAGCTTTTCTTATGCATGTGCCAGAAGCTAATCCAACTTTGGTGCGTCCTCCTAAAAAACCAAAGGGTGCACAGTGGGCCAATCCTCCGCGCGTAACCACTCGTCTGAAGCATGAAGCGGATGGGGCTGGGTTTATGGAGCCGGGATATAGCCATATTTTTATGGCTTCGGCTGAAGGAGGTACTGCCAGACAGATTAGCATGGGAAACAGAAACTATGGAGCTCCCAAGTGGTCTGTTGATGGACAGACTATTTTCTTTGCTGCTAATTTGGCTGAAAACTGGGCCTATGACTTCAGGAATTCAGAAATATACAGGATGGATGTGAATACAGGAGTAGCTGCCCCTCTAACAAATAGAAAAGGCCCGGATAGAAACCCTAGCGTTTCTCCGGATGGGAAAATGATTGCTTACGTCGGTTTTGATGATAAAGTTCAGACCTATCAAATCAGTAGACTTTATGTGATGAATGCTGATGGATCTAAAAAGAAAGAGGTGAAAACCGGATTGGATAGGAGTATTCAAAATCCTACCTGGTCAAGTGATGGTAAAGGCATGTATTTTCAATATGATGATAAAGGAAATACAAAAATTGCTTATACAAGTTTATCCGGAAAGGTAGAAGATATTACACCTAATGTAGGAGGAACAGGAGTAGCCAGACCTTATGGTGGAGGATCATATAGTGTATCAAAAGGTGGGAAAATCGCCTTTACTCATACCACTCCTTCTCATCCGTCTGAATTGGCACTTACGGAAAAAGGAAAAGGTGAGGGGCAAATGTTAACAAATTTGAATGGAGATATTTTGCCATATAGAGAGCTGGGAGAGGTCGAGGAAATTTGGTGGAAATCCTCATTTGACCAAAGGGATATTCAAGGATGGATCGTTAAGCCTCCTCAATTCGATCCAAATAAAAAATATCCGCTAATCGTCGAAAATCACGGTGGACCTATTGCCAATTATGGAGATCGTTTCTCTCCTGAAATGCAGCTTTATGCAAGTGCGGGTTATGTGGTTTTTTATCCTAATCCAAGGGGAAGTACCAGCTATGGCGAAGAATTTGGAAACCTACTTTATCACAACTACCCCGGAAACGACTACGATGATGTAATGAGTGGAGTAGATGCTATGGTCAAAACGGGCTATATCGATGAAGATAATCTTTTTGTAAAAGGGGGAAGTGCCGGAGGAATCATGACTGCCTGGATCATTGGTAAAAACAATCGCTTTAAAGCCTCTGCAGTAATCAAACCGGTCATGAACTGGATCAGTAAAACCCTTACAGCTGATAATTATTATGGCTATGCTAATAGCCGTTATCCTGGTCAACCTTGGGAAAATCCTGAGACCTATATGAAGTTTAGTCCGATTTCCCTGGTTGGAAATGTAGAAACACCGACTTTGGTGATGGTAGGTACTTCTGACTTACGGACTCCGCTCTCTGAGGCTAAGCAACTATATCACGCCCTTAAAATAAGAAAGATAGAAACTGCTCTGGTCGAAGTACCGGGAGCCTTTCACTTCATTGCGAATCGCCCCAGCCAACTAATTACCAAAATTGATCACATAGTTGCCTGGTTCGATAAGTATAAGGATTAAAGGAAAGTAAAGATACAAATCCAGTGACACTCTGCTCCCTTACCAGCACTATGCCCCTGTAGAATCCACCGAGAGTAGTGGGGGCAAGTGTGGCTGGCTGTAGGCTCTGTGATTTTTTCTCAGCTTTCATTAAAAAAGCTAAAAAAGACCCGAAATCATAACAAAAAATAAAAGTAAAGAAGCCTGTAGGGAAAAAGAACATTTTGCTGATAATCGAATAATTTGGATATTGAAAAATTGAACATAACAGAATCACTCTGACCTATGCCTAGCATTCTTGGAAGTATTAGAAATGGTTTCCTCAAATTTTTTGGGGACTTAAAGGTTTTTCCCTATCCTCTATTTCTTTTGTATGATCCTGGTTCTTATCAGGTAAAAGGAGATGATATTAGAAGATTGATAAGTACGGTTGAACCCGGTGACATTTTGATCCGAGGTTATAAAAACTATTTGGATGGTTATTTCATCCCTGGACATTTCTCTCATGCAGGTCTGTATTTAGGGGAAGTAAAGGACATCAATCTTCATCTGACTGAAAAGGGGAAAGAGTTTTATAGGGAAGGAGAGCAAATGGTCATTCACTCCATGGCTGAGGGAGTTTTCATGGAGGATGTAATTAATTTCTGTCGTTGTGATTTTTTGATTGTGGTCAGGCGGAATAAAAGGACAGAGCCCAATCTGGATTTGTCTAAAGATAATCCAGCGATCTTTACTAAAGCTTTATCGAGTTTGGGAGAAGGCTATGATTTTAAATTTGATTTCTCTGAATATCACAATATGTCCTGTACAGAGTTTGTCTATTACTGCTGTGAAGAATATATCAGTAAATACAATGTTTATCTCAAACAAAAACGGGCCCTCTTCGCTAAAATTGAAGCAATCATCCCAGACGACTTCGTTACAGAAGAATTTGATATTGTCTTCCAAAGCAAATCTGTAAAACAGGAAAAACTCGATAAAATCATCTCTAAAAATCGGGCAGATAAAAGATTGTAAGAGATTTTTGTGGAATTATCAGAAACCTTAGTCTTTTACATAAAGGGCTAAGGTTTCTTTGATCTATGCATGCACGCGTAAAATATTTACGGATCTGTCTATGGGCAGGAATCTTTATTAGTTCTGCCAGTACTGCTTTCCATCATTACCGTCTCTCACAATGTGCTTCTATTGTCGAAACTCAAGTTTTGGATGATGAAGAGCGCTTGAAATCACACGTAATTGGGAATAGCCGTTTACATCTCTATGATACCTTCATTTCTGCTGGGCTTCTCATCCTTTTTAGTCTGGGGCTATTTTTGCTTTACAGTCATACAAATGCCACTCGAATTCAGGAACAAAATAGACTTACAGATAAAGTAGATGAGTTGGGAATAGACTGACTTATTGCTTTATAAATGATTTTACCAATACCTCTTCATTTGCCTGGACCTTGATAAAATACATGCCAGATCCTATTTGCTGGAGGTTAATCTCTTCCTGAGATTCACATCGGAAGTTTACCAGGCTTTTCTCCAGCATTTTCTTACCCTCCATATTCCAAATGCTATAGCTAAGGCGTGAGTAATCACCATCTATTCTAAAGAAAAGATTTTCCCCTACAGGATTTGGGTTTATACGCATACCTAAATCCTGAGAAGCAAGCGTTATTTCCCTGCTAAAATTATTGCTCCCATTTTCATTTGAAATAATGAGAGTAACTCCATATGCTCCATCTGGCAAATAGAAAGTTGTATCCAGCGCTTCTCCACTTGCAACAACTCTCCCCCCACTTTTTATCTCCCAATAGGATTCGTACAGTTCTCGATTGCTTGTTTGGTTGCTTAGTCTTAATGCATAGCCCTGGCACCATCCGGTATATTCACTCTCAAAACTTAATCTCGGAGTAGGAGGGAAAAGTGAATAGAGGGAATCGCAATCCAACTTTTTAGGGTAGTAATAATTAATGTCGGCAATATCTATTTCCGTAAGGGCTCCTTGTGAACCGATTTGCTCTCCATTTTTACCTTCAATAACTGCAATATTGCTATTGATGTTAAAAGCTCTGGGAGAATAGTGCATAATGGAAGTGAAATCATAAGGAGTAATAATATCTCCGTTTCGGATCGTAAAGTTGTGTTTAAAATCATTTTGGATGTTGTCAAAATTAATATCGATGAATTCATCCCGATCAGGGCGTTGGTGTTCATGCCAGAATCCGAGAGAATGGATGATCTCATGAATTACGGTTCCAGAAAAACCACCTCCCTGAATACTGATTCGTATGGTGGTTCCATTTGGGGTATAACCAATGCCCGATGAACTTACATTGCTATTGCTTGCAATAAATTTAATTACTCCTACATCCCTTCTGCCTTTGGGTACCAGGCATACATTGGTCCGAGCATTCAAGGCGCGAATACCCGCTCGAATGGCATTCCTTGCGGGCTCAGCATCCGGCATGATATCATAGGGAATAATTTGGCTGGGCCAAAGTTGAGCGTCTCCAGTTTTGAAACCCTTAGCCAATTCAACTTCAAGTCCACATTGAATATGATCCTCGGGCAGCTGACTAAAAATTTTACCTGATAAAGCGGATAAAAAAAGTACACAGAGCAAGTATCGCATATGGGGTTTTTCTAAAGATCGCTAAGAATTTTCACTTAGCGAAACGGTCAGACCAGTTTTAGGTATGCTTTTGAACTACTCACTAATTCGACTTATCTGAAATTTGAGTATTGCACCTCAATTGGGAAAATTGCCGAAAATGGACAGGATTAATAAGTTACTCAGGAGAAGACTGCGGCTATCCATTTATCAGACTTTCAATGTCTTATTTTTTATAAAACGAGATCAACTGCTTGATCGTTGCATACCTTGACTTAGGTGTTCTTATTGAAATCCCAGTAGAGACTATTAACTTATTATCATTATTAATCGTTATGATTCAGGTAAAAAAACTCTCATATACCTATCCAAATACAAAATCTGAAGTTTTACATACTTTAAATTTTCAAATCGGGAAAGGGGAAATATTTGGATTCCTGGGGCCTTCCGGAGCCGGGAAGAGCACTACACAGAAAATACTATATCGAATTCTGACCGATTTCCAGGGAGAAGTGAAGATTGAGGGTAAAGAAATAAATGCCTGGGATAAGACTTTCTTTGAGAAAATTGGAGTGGGCTTTGAACTACCTAATCATTATCAAAAGCTGAGTGGCAAAGAAAACCTGGCTTTATTCGCCTCTTTTTATCCCAGGGAAAAATTAAAAAGTGCAGAGGAACTTTTTGACCTGATGGGTATGAGAGAAAGCATGAATGATCGGGTTGAAACCTATTCCAAAGGAATGAAAATGCGACTCAATTTTATGAGGGCGATTATGCATGATCCTGAAATTCTCTTTTTCGATGAACCAACCGCCGGACTCGATCCAGTAAATGCACATAAAATCAAAGACCTGATCAAGGAATTGAGGTCCAGAGGAAAGACGATTTTTATCACGACCCATAATATGAATACCGCTGATGAGCTTTGCGATAGAGTCTCATTTATTGTAGATGGGAGGATTCGAATTACAGATGTACCCTTTGACTTGAAAAAAGCACATGGGAGAGATTTAGTGAGAGTTGCCTTGGATACAGGTGAGTCTAAGGAATTTGAAATGAAGGGACTTGGTGAAAATTCTGAATTTCTCAGCTTTATTCAGGAAGGAGAAGTCTCCTATATCCAAAGCCAGGAAGCCAGTTTGGAAGAAGTATTTATTAAAGTAACCGGGACTTCGTTGATGCCATGAAAATTCTTGTTCGACAAATCTTATGGGTATTAAAAATTCTGCATCGGAATAATCTAATTTTGATCAGCGTGGCAGTGACGCTGATCTATGTAGGTATCTTTTATCTTTTAAAAGGCTTGCCGAATATGGAATGGCTTTTAACACTGCTTATTTACAATGACCCGGCAATCATTGGTTTATTTTTTATGGGCCTGGGCTATTTGATGGAGAGAAATCAAGGGATTCTGGGAGCTTTGATAGTAACACCTCAGAATTTACATACCTACCTAATAGCCCGAATTATTTCTTTCTCTTTGATTGGGGGCCTTTGTGCTTTAGGAATGGCTTTCGCAGTCCTGGGAGTAGATTTTCATATCATTCCTTTCTTTGCTGGTGTTTTTCTCACCAGTACACTTTTTTGTATGTTGGGAGTTGGTATTGCTGTATATAGTACCGAATTTCTCCTTTTCCTTCTCCGGTCTATTCCCGTTTTGATTCTTATGAGCTTACCTTTACTCGCTTATTACCAACTCTTTGATAGTGAGCTATTTGAGCTCTTTCCTATACAAGGGCCCTTAAAGCTGATTACCAGCTCTTATGAAGCAGATTCCTTTACGAATAATTTGTTCTGGCAATATCTGAGAAGTTTTAGCTGGGTTTTGCTTGCATATGGGATTTTGTATCGTTTTATGAAACGCCATTGGGCTCGTGGATTATGAATACTAAAAAACTATTTCAGGCATCTTTCAGTGATTTTAAACTGATATTCAGGAATCCAGCATTGCGGATTTTTCTGGGTGTACCCATTTTGGTTTTGCTTCTAGTTTTTTTACTAGTTCCTTATCTGATAGAAAAGTATCCGGTTATAGATGGGTATACGATTTTTATCCTGATGGCAGCCTTGATGCAGTGTTCTACCATGTTTGGTTTTATATACTGCATGGTTTTTATCGATGAAAAAGATACTGGAGTTGCAAAAGTTTATGGAATCTTGCCGCTGAATAAAATCCTATTCATGTTAGTCAGACTTAGCTTTCCTGTACTTTATTCGAGTTTGTTCAATATTCTTTTACTTAGTCTTCAGTCTTTCGTCTCTATATCTTTTTTTGAGAATGTATTGATAAGTGTACTCTCAGCCTTCATCGCACCTATACTCGGTTTATTAGTTGCTATACTTTCCAAAAATAAAATGCAGGGATTAACCTGGTTCAAAATTTTTAACCTATTTGTGAATCTCCCTTTACTTGCATTTTTCTTTCCGACCACAAAACCCCTATTGAGTTTCCTTCCAACCTTTTGGCCTTTTCAGCTTCTTTACCAAAGTAGCCTGAATCTGGATATCCTATTATCCGCCATCCTGGGATTTTCCTTTTGTAGTGTAACAATATTTCTGCTCACCAGACGCTTTACTCAGCTTCATTACCAATGATTACCTAAACACATTTCGGGCATTTAATTTGAATGCTTTCCAGAAACTGAGGGTAGGAATGGATGTAAATTTTATTTTGATCGATGGCAAACCTTTGGAAGATCTAGCATAACTCAAAAAAGTAAAAATAATTTTCTGAGAAGGAGAAGAGATCAGTTGGATTGATTTGACATAAAAATGTCTATTTCTGTTTTTTGGGGAATGGAAGGTTGGGCACCCAGTCTGGTAACGGATAGGGCAGAGGCGGCAGAGGCAAAGCGGACAGATTCCTTGTGATTCAAACCAGACGTGAGGGCAGCAGCAAAAGCACCACAAAATACGTCTCCTGCAGCTGTGGTATCTATTGCATCGACCTTAAAAGCAGGAATATGTCCTTTGTATTCTTCTCCGTCGATATAAGCGCCTCTTGTGCCCAAAGTGATTATTATTGTTTCAGCGTATTTCTTTAGGCTTAGAGCGGCTTCCTGAGCTTCTGAAAGCTTACTTACCTGCAAGCCTGATAAGAATTCTGTTTCTGTTTCATTGAGAATGAGGATATTTACTTTTTTTAGACTTTCTTCTGATAAAGAAATGGCTGGGGCAAGATTGAGTAAAATCTTCTTTCCATGCTGATGGCAATAGTCAATGGCATATTTCAGGGTTATGGGATGGATTTCGCATTGGAACAAAACCAACTCTGCTTCCTGGATTAAATTTTTTGACTGCTCAATATTTTTAGGGCTTAGATCGAAATTTGCTCCTGGCGCTACACTAATAGAATTCTCTCCATTTTTGTCTATGCTGATAAGCGCCGTGCCAGAAGAGGAGGTGCTTCGAACTATACCACTTATATTCAGACCATCTTTAGAAAATGCAGCTGCCATACGATCTCCAAAATCATCTTTTCCCAGGCAAGAGATAAAGGCAGTGGAGGCTCCGGCACGTATTGCAGCAACAGCTTGATTCGCTCCTTTACCGCCCATGACCTGGCTAAAAACTCCCCCTGTTACCGTTTCTCCTGGACGGGGTAAATGATCAATTTGCATGATCAAATCAACATTCGAACTACCAATTACGAGGACTTTTGAACTCATACTTCAAAGGTAAGGACTTTGTAGAAATGAGTGATGTTAAGTTGTGATTTGTTTAACTGATTCACAAGTAGTGATTTATGTAAAAAAGTACCAATAGGTATCTATTGTTGTATCTGATTTTTTTGATGATTTTTTTAATAAAATTCCGAATATATAGATTGAGTAATCGATAAAAAATAAGTATTGTGTTAAGTTAGTATACAATATGGTTATTTTTATTGGTGATATTTTCAATTAGTAGAGTTGTATAGTTTTTGACCCTTAATTTTTGATTTCATCAATAATTGTTAGACAAAAAAAGACCCCCTAGGACGAGCGTCCCGGGGATCTAACAAAGATCTATCTAACATCTATTTATCGTAAATAAGGCGTATGCCTTATATTTTTTATATAAGAATTATTTTAGGATGACCATTCAATCAGATATAAAATAACGAATATTTAAGTTAGTAACCATATCATTTGTCTAGGATTTTTTAGCATACAAAGATTTTAAGCCTTCCTGGATGAAAAAAATGAAAAATTTCGAATATTTTTTCCAACTATTACAATGTTTTAGGCTCTATATGAGCAGAAACACATCGTAAAGCTTGGCAAGAGTTCTTGTTCCGTGGAAGGCAAGGACTCTTTTTTGTTTCTACAAATTTTTCCAACTCATCCGTCCCCAAACTATCTTTAGGATGAATCAGCTGTAATTTCGCAACTATCAATCATTATTTGCAAATCCAGCAATAAAATTTTTTATTCAACACAAAAAACACATTATTATCATGGGCGCAGGTGGTACAAAAGGCGGTTCAGCCAGATTTCTTTTAGGACTTATTATGACTATCGGTGGAGCATACTTATTGTTGAGCTCTATCCAGGTCAGTAGTTGGGGCTTTGGTCATACACTTTTCAATATTGGCGGTATGGGCGTCAGTTCAGGAATAATCATGATTCCTTTCATGATTGGTGTCGGTATGGTTTTCTATGATGGCAAAAGTGTTATTGGCTGGCTCTTAAGCGGAGGTTCTTTGGTAGGTTTGATTTTTGGAGTAATCAGTAATACCCATTTCCGCTTCGAAAGAATGACTGCTCTTGAATTAATCATAATCCTCGTACTTTTTGTCGGAGGGATAGGAATTCTCCTAAGCTCCCTCAAAGAATTTGGAGAAGAAGAAAAAAGCTAAGGAGCGAGAATGACTTTCTGTGTGGCCAGCTTTTTTATATCCTGTTCAGAATAAGATAATTCATACAAAATCTCCCGAGCATGTTCTGATAATTCGGGAGGTTCAGATAAATCGATACCCGGAGAGATGATAGTCCCTTCGGATATCATGCTTTTCACTCCTCGGTATGTTTCTCCCTTAAGGACTATATCCTTAGATAGCTTATCACTGAAAACATCTTCCAGATTTCGTACACGAGAAGCAGGGATTTTTTGTTTTGATATTTTTTCTAACAGTGTTATGGGTGATTCTTGACTGATCAATTGGGAAAGAAATTTATGGACGCTGGCTCTGTGTTCTACTCTTTGTTCATTCCGTTGAAATTCCTTTGGCACTTCAACCCCCAAGCATTGTTTGCATAGACGTTCAAATTGTAGATCATTTCCAATGGCCAGGATAATATGACTGCCATCATTACATGCGTACTGGGTTCCGTAGGGGACTATGTTGGGATGCTCTGAACCAATCGGCTTTGGGATATGACCTTCATTGAGGTAATTGCTTGCCTGATTCACAAGAGCAGAGATGCCTGATTTTAGCAAGGATGAATGAACAATACTCCCTTTACCTGTTTTTAGCTTGTGGATATAGGCCACCAACATAGCCTGTTTTAACTGATGGCCCGCCATAACATCCATTAAGGCAACTGGCATTTTATGGGTTTGCCGCTCGTCTCCATTCATATAAATAAAGCCTGCCTCAGCCTGAATGATTGCATCGAAAGCTGCCTGTTGAACGCCCGGGCCATAACCGCTAATTTCTCCGATGATTAAATCCTCTTTTATCTTCCGTAAGCTTTCCGCATCAACTCCTAGTTTTTTGTCCTTCCCTGGTAAATAACTGGAGATCACCATATCTGCTCCTCTCACCAGCTGATATACAATTTCTCTTCCTTTCTCTTTTGTTAAATCCAGAGCAATGGACTTTTTTCCCCAGTTTATGGAAGTGAAATAGGCGGAGATATCTCCCTCTTTAGTTTCTTCAGGAAGCCGCCAGGATCGGGTTACATCCCCTCTGGTTTTTATGTTTTCTACCTTAATTATTTCCGCTCCTAATTCAGCGAAAAACATACCTACACTTGGGCCAGCCAAGACATTTGCCAGTTCTATCACACGTACTTCTGAAAACATTTGCTCCATATCTTTTGTAATTAATCTGAAAGCTAAACCTATAAAATTATCTTCTCTTTAGCCTTTCATTATGGAATTGCTAAATCAATCCTTGAAAATTTGGTAAAATTGAAGAACTAGTTGAAAAATTCTGCAAATAAATAGTGTCTAATTTGGCTTTGTTTTAATTTGCGCCAGAAACATCTTAAAAAATCGAAAACTAAATAAAATGAAAAAAATTGCATGCATCGCCTTATTGGCATTCCTTATGACAGCCTGTGGAGGGGGAACTAAAGAGGTAAAAGAAGATGCAAAGGAAATGGCCAAAGAAGAAATGGCATCTGAGGAAAAAGCAGCTCCAGTTGCGGAGGAAACTCCTGCCGCCTCTGCGGACGGAAATGTGGTGGTTCTTTCTTCAAACGACCAAATGAAGTACGACCAGTCTGAAGTTAAAGTAAAAGCTGGAGGTACAGTTACGCTTACCTTAAAGCATAGCGGTTCGATGGCCAAGCAGGTTATGGGACATAATTTTGTATTACTCAAAGCAGGTACAGATTTGTCTGCCTTCGCGGTTGAAGCTATGAGTGCTATTGATTCTGATTATGTACCAGAAAATAGTGATGCTATCATCGCAAACACTAAACTTATCGGTGGAGGTGAGGAAGTAACGATTACTTTCGATACCCCTGAAGCTGGAACCTATGATTTCCTATGTACTTTTCCTGGACACTTCGCTGTTATGCAGGGTAAGTTCATTGTAGAGTAAATATCTATGGAAAAAACTTCTCCCGTTTGTTATCCATAACTAAAGGGACTTAGATATAACCCGATTTGATGTCCAACATTAAGTCGGGTTTTTACTTTAACAAATCCAAAGGCTTTGCACATAAAGTCCATCCTCCTGAATTATACAGCTTAAACGTTAGGGTTTTTGCCAGTACTAGCTTAGCTTTATTCTATAACCATAAAGAAGAAATCACTATTAGTTAATGCTTTTTAATACAGATAAGGACATATTAACTTGATGCCGGGGAGCATCTTTCAACCCAAAACCAAGGATTTAGTATTGTGTTATTAGCCTAAACATTAACCTAAAAAAGATGAGAAACTACCTACATCTTCTGATATTGGCAATCAGTGTAACTATTCTTTTCGCCTGTGCGGGTCCTGCCTCTACTTCAAGAGGAAGTCTGGGGGCTGTGAGTTTTATGTTTGAAGAATACTCAATCAGTCAGGTTCAGCAAGGATTTGATAATGGAGATTTTAGTGTACAGGATTTGGTGAAAGCTTATTTGGACCGAATAGCAGCCATCGATGACGATGGGCCAATGCTCAATTCTGTCATTGAAACCAATCCCGACGCTATGAACATAGCAAAAGAGCTGGACGATGAGCTTAGGGCTGGCAATAAAAGAGGGCCTTTACATGGAATACCTGTGCTCTTAAAGGATAATATTGATACCCACGATAAAATGAGCACAACTGCTGGTTCTCGGGCTTTGATAGGGTCTAAACCTTTGCAAGATAGCTATATAGCTACCAAATTAAGAGAAGCAGGTGCCGTAATTTTGGGGAAAGCCAACCTTTCTGAATGGGCTAACTTCCGTGGAAATATGTCATCAAGTGGCTGGAGTGGAGTAGGAGGGCAAACCAAAAATCCCTACTACCTGGATCGTAATCCTTGTGGGTCCAGTTCCGGTTCCGGAGCCTCTGTATCCGCTAATCTCTGCATGTTTGCCATCGGTACAGAAACGAATGGTTCCATTGTTTGCCCAAGCACTTCTAACGGGATTGTCGGTATCAAACCCACGGTAGGTTTATTAAGCCGGTCTGGTATCGTTCCTATTTCTTTTACCCAGGATACGCCTGGACCCATGGCCAGAAGTGTTAGTGATGCTGCTACTGCTCTAGGAGCGATGGTAGGCATTGATCCGGCTGATAGTAAAACAGCTGCGAGTCAGAATAATTCACATACTGATTATAGGCAGTTCTTAAAAGCTGATGGATTAAAAGGTAAAAGAATTGGCTTGTACAAAAGGCCTCTGGGAAGAAATTTTAAAGTAGATGCCTTGATGGATGAAACCGTGGATTATCTCAAAAGCCAGGGAGTTGAAATTGTGGAAATAGAACGGATTGCAACAGATAATATCGGGGGAGCTGGATTTCAGGTTTTGCTTTATGAATTTAAAGATGGTTTGAATAAGTATTTTGCCTCCTTAGGTGAGAATGCACCTATCAAAACCATCGATGATCTGATTAAATTCAATGAAAATGACTCCATAGAGCTTCGATATTATGATCAGGATCTGGTGATACAAGCTGCCGCCAAAGGCGATCTTTCTGACGAAACCTATATTGAAGCAGTAGAAAGTATGTTAAAGGCCTATCAGGAAAATGGCATTGATCGGGTCATGGAAGAACATGATTTACATGCGATCATTGCACCTACGGGAGGACCGGCCTGGAAGACGGATTGGATCAACGGCGATTCCTTTGGCCTGGGAAGTTCTACACCTGCTGCTCGAGCCGGATATCCCAATATAACGGTTCCTATGGGAGACATTGATGGGCTGCCTGTTGGATTGTCCTTTTTTGGGAAAGCCTGGTCTGAGCCTTTGTTGATCGAGATTGCCTATGCATTTGAGCAAGGAACCCAAAAGAGGATAGTGCCACAGTTTAAGGAGCAGTAAAATTTTAAGGCAAATCACATTGATCTTGTCATTGCTTCACCTGTAGTAAGGTCTCGCAATGACAGTGCTGTTTGTATTACATTTCAGTTAATTAATCTTCAAAAGCTTCCCGCCACCAATCCAAATCTAGTTCTTTGGCAAGCCTTTGTTTACGCTTGCTGAACTTATGGAAAAAGTTGTATCCGCAAAGTTCCTCCAGTTCTGAAACAGCGAGAACATGATCCCATAGCTTACTGGATTTAATGGGTTTGTTTGGGAAAAGGAAGGCAATGCCCCGGATGTGCTTGGGGCTGTAAATCACCTTGTAAAATGTGCGGGGAATAGGTATTCCATTAACCCGAGATAAACGCTCTCCATATAATGGCCCGGTTACTACAAATACTCTTCCTCTTTCCTGTACCCAATCCTGAACCTGATTTTCCAGGGCTCGCCATGCCTGACGATTGAGTTGGGGATGCTGTAAGGCAATATTACTCATCAGGAAGGTCTCTCGATTGGTTTTCTTGCTAAAATCTATGGCTGAACTAGGTGCCATATGGCCTTTGTCAAAGCCGGTATTGGTAAAATCGGAAGGCTTTACACGATGTTGTTCAGGAATAGCTGAATCTTCTTCAAAAGCTCCATCCCTTTCCCAATCTATATTCTTTGACGCCCGTGAAATAATGTAGGAAACCCAAAGAGGTGCCTTATACCGATAGCTATACCCCAGAGAATATCCATTGCGATTGAGTTCTTTATCAGTTTTGGTGATATCCCCCAGGCGGTCATAATTTCTTTTGGTAAATACCCAGGTATAAACTTTATGTCTGTATGGCCACAAATATTTACTCCAAAGCCAGTGGAGAAAAATGCCAGACAGGAAGGCAGCGACCGTATAGAGATTGATGAATTCAGGCAAGTTCTTCATGGCTCCGAATTTACGGAAATTCGATTAAGATGAAAGCTTGACTTTACCGAATTAATTATTTCTTAGGATCGGGATCATTTTCAAATAAGCTGAATAAAATCTCGTACTGTTTTTCAGCGATATGACTTTGAATATGGAAGAATTGAGCACCCCCTTCTTTTGCCATTCTCCCATCTAATTCCAGTTTATCTCCCAGAACTAATACCTCTTCTTCCCGTATTCCAAGCTTTTTTGCAAATGCCATTATTCCTGCCGGATGAGGCTTCAAAACATTGATATCCTCGTCTGTTGAATCTGATTGAAGGTTGGGCCGGATCTTTAGCACTTCCAATTTTTTACCAATAGGAAGGTCAGAATGGACCCCAAAGGGAATTTCTTTTTCTTTAAGCAATTTGATAAAAGGGTAAAGAGCCGAAAATGCCAGGTCCTCCAGGTAATTTAGGGGTAGGGAAAACATCCATTTATCAATGACAGCTTTCACCTCTTCTATAGGAATATCGAATCTCCTTTGAATCCATCTGTATTGGGTGATTGCCAAATCTGGTACAAAAGCTCCTGCGGCCTTTTTCCTATCCTTGCGGAAATAGTAAACGATCAGGATTTCTTTAAGCTTCCAGGGGTTTGTAAGTAGATGAGCCAGGATTTTCTTCCGCATGATCTTTTGCATCTTTTCCAGATCATAGAGCGTGCCGTCTAGATCAAAAAGAATCGCTTTAATCTTATCAATATCAAGATGACTTTTATCCATAAAAAAAGGCAGAAGAAATCTCCTGCCATGTTAATCACGATTACAATAAAACCCTAATAATTTACTTCTCAATTATTAGCTTTTTTGTGCTTAATCCATCGGTTGTTTTGATCTGGTAGATGTAAACTCCTTCTTCCAAATCAGCTAAGTTAAATTTTTTGATGTGCGTCCCTGCATCCATCTCTTCATTGATCAGGCTTTTGATAATATTGCCTTGATTGTCGAGCAGGTTTATTTGGACCGGACCAGCTGTATTTAGCTCAAACTTCAGGCTATTGGGAGCGGAAGTTGGGTTCGGGAATACACTCAATTCTGGGGCTGCTTCCTCGAACGGTAAACTTGTATCTGGATTATATAGTAGAAAAGCGAGAGGACTCCTGAGTGATGACATACTTCCCATTCCTCTACGTCCGGCCCTGAATCCCTCTCTCCCTTTTCCATGCTTTCCCCCTCTTTTCATTCTTCCTTTCTCAGGATTTGCATCCATTTTATGGCGCTCTCCCTGACGTCTGACACCCTCTGGCATATATTGCGATTTAATTTCTCGCATTTCCTCTTTCCATTCTGTGACCTGTGGCTTAAGTTCACCCAGAAGAGCATGAATTTCATCTTCATGCGCATCCACGATTGCCCAGGCTTGTGTAAGCAATTGTCTCTGTGCTTTCCGAAATTCTCGAGACTGGGCTATTTGATCTTCACTCATTTCCCCTCTGCCTACTCCAGATTCTTTTAGCTCTCTTCGGAATTTTCTCGCAGCTAATTTCTGAGCTTTGGTTTTTTCTCTTATTGTGGCAATTTCTGCTTGCTCAGAACTGCTTAGATAAGTATCCAATTTATTTCTTTGGGTAGTAATGACGGGCTTGATGGTATTGTCCGCATAGGACTTGAGCTCTTTCCTAAGCTTCTGCATTTCTGCTTTACGCTCCGGAGTCATTTCTTTTCTATGCTGAGCACTGAGATTCACATTAAGGAGCATCAGGCTCAGGATGATGAGGCTATTTAGAATATTTACTTTCATTGTTAAATAAGTATTTGTTGTTGAAATGGCCTCGCGAGTCATTTGCCCATTTGACAAAGAGAGTTCTTTGTTTATTCCCAGGCACAAAAAAAAGCCCTGCCTTTTGGCAGAGCTTTGATGCATTGTATGTTTTTATATTTAATCTTCCCAGCTAGTGGAAAGGCTTGTTTCTGTATCATCCGCTTCAACTTCCTCTGGAGCAGAATCAGCTTCTGCTGTAGCTGATTCTTCTAAGGAGGTTTCTACTTCGGAAGAATTGCTTTCACTATCTCCCATTTCGTTATCCCATTCTCTTTTGCGGTCAAACTCATCGTAGTCGTAATCTGGAAGTAATTCCGTCTTTACATGATCTACAGTTTTGTTTAGGGAAGCGAGGAATTTGTTAAAATCTTCCTCTACAAGGAAGATTT
>JBCBRM010000063.1:0-45418 GCA_039819665.1 Bacteroidota bacterium | reverse complement strand
ATGTTCCGGAATTGCTTTGTGTAGATTTTCTATCGTCTGATATACAATCTCCAGTTCTTGCTTAAAGACATTTATGCTCCTTTTACGGATGAGGAAATTTCAGCCAAAATTGCTGAACTGGTTTGTCCCAAAGACTTTAAGCCAGAACTGGAGATTGTATATCAGACGATTGAAAATCTACACAAAGCAATTCCGGAACATAGTGGAGACTGGTACTTCTCGGGGGACTATCCTACTCCGGGGGGGATCGGTGTGGTCAATCAGGCTTATCTAAATTTCTATGAAGGCAAAAGCGCTCGTGCTTATGCCATGGCCAATGCTTAATTTTTTAACCCGCTGCCAATAAAAAATAATTGAGTCCTAATATGCCTATGGCGTAGCGGGACCCAATACTTTTGCTCCGCAATTCAAAAAAGAGATCAGATCGAGGGCCTACTTTCAAACTAAGCCCCAGCCCACCATTTATTCCATGATTCCAGGCTCCTTTTTGAACAGCCCAGCATGAACTACAGGCATCCCTGTCCCAATCATAATTATTCCCCATATATCCCAATAAAATATAGAGGATAAAGCCTTTCTTTTTTACCAGCTGCCGCTGATAGTTAAGGCTATATTCCATCATACTTTTGAGATCCTGACGATCGAAATAATTATTCGCTTCAAATTCAATCGTGCCTCTAGGAGTAATTTTCCAGAAAAATCGGGAGTTGATTCCCCAATCATCTTCTTCTGCAATACTGGCAATCATTCCTATCCCAAATCCTATGCTAGCCTCCTCTTCTTCCTGACGGCCCTGAGCATGTAAATTCATACTAAAGAGAAGGCCAAAACTCAGAATTAAGAGAACAGGAATAAATTTTTTCATATGAGTAAATTTAACTGAAAAAAATAGCATTCCCGCTTCATTGAAAAAAGGGAGAAAGAATGACCTAATTTACCTGAGGGAAATAGAGCCAGAATTTTGCTTAGCTTTCTACATACTCGATCTCAATTTTGATCGGAGAATTTTTTTCTAACATGGCTGATACTCCACAGTATTTCTCCTTGGAGAGTTGGACTGCTTTTTCCACTTTCGCCCGATCAATATTTTCTCCAAAAACTCGATAAATCAGTCTAATTTCAGAAAAAACTTTGGGATGCTCATCTGTTAGGTCAGCTTCTGTATCCAGTTCCAAACCTGTAATTGGCACCCGCATTTTCTCCAACATAGAAACGATATCAATACCCGTACAAGCAGCCAGAGAAGTCAACAACATCTTTTTGGGACTGGGTCCTGTTCCTTCTGGGTTGGGCCCATTGCCATCGATGCGGAAATTGTGTTGATCTATCTGGTTGTCGAAAGCCAGATTCTCTACCCAGGTAGTTTTGGTTTTGTAGACGACTTTTGTTGTTGTATCTGCCATGACTTAAGATTTATAGCACACTTATCTGTTAATTAGGAGGTAATTGCGAAAGCCAAAAATGCCTCGTCCTCCCATAATGTTGTTTTCTATCCAACTGAGGATACGATACTTTAGTTTTTCGTGTTTGAATAAAGGCCGATCAGGCTCCTCATTGTCATACCTCAATTGATCTGCCCAATTAAACTTTTTGATGAATGTCTCCATGACGGCTGGATGACTTTCTGTGAATATTGGGATACGACTCATATTTCCATAGTCAAACTGCGCAGGAGAATCTTTATAAATCTCCCCTACCCTTTTGCTGCCTTTATGAATGGTATCCAGGGCTTTCTTTTTGTTGAGCATGACAGAAGGAGGCCGCACCCAGCCATAGTGATATATATAGGCATCTACTTCAGCTACCCTCAATTTGTAGGTCCCTTCTTGCTGCCGATAATTCTTCCCGTCAAAATTAGGGATGCGGCGGAAAGATTGGGCAGACTCCCAGGAATGGATTTCCGGATCATTGCGTACAATCCGTATTTCTTTTCTATACCAACCATGAGAGCGATGCACATGATCATAGTCTCCCCAGAAGTGATTGTATTTAAATAGGAGACCTTCGATTTCCTGATCATCCAATAATTCCTCACAACGCTTGCGGATGACAGCGTGATCCTTTTCATGGATCAATTCATCTCCCTGCAGGTACAGCAACCAATCTCCGCTACAGTGGCTTTTAGCTATATCTGTTTGATGGGCATTTTCCATTCCCCTTGGATAAGCTTCTAGATCCCATACGGTATCGATGATCTTTATTTTGGGAGAATTGATGGCTTCGATTTCTGCCCGACTGCTATCATCGGGATCACAATCTCCTACTGCCACGACAAATTCATCCACCAAAGGTAAAGCTGATTCGATCACCTCTCGGATGGGGAAATAGAGTTTCTCTCCATTCTTTACAAAACTAAAGCCTGAAATTTTCATATGATGGCTCAAATATAAGACGACTATTTCGCTACATCTTCAATTCACCAAAGCTACGTGCTTATTTGAAAAATTTATACTACCTTTGCAGTCCGTTTTAATAAAATTATGGATATAAAACCAAAATCGTTTAACAACGAGTATGAAACGACGTTCATCCTCACTCCCGATCTGTCAGGGGATGACCAGAAAAAGGCAGTTGACAAAATCGTCAATCTGATTAAGGACAATGGTGGGACAGTGCATAATAGAGAGCACTGGGGCATACGCAAGTTAGCCTATCCCATAGCGAGAAAGACGTCCGGCTTTTACGTGTACATTGAGTTCAATGCCCCAGGAGCTATCATTCCTAAGCTTGAGCAAACGTATCGCTACGACGACCAGGTAATTAGGTATTTAACCGTAAAATTGGAAAAGCACGCGCTGGCTTACAACAAGAAGCGTCGTGAGCAGGGCTTTGGACTCCGTAAAGAAGCCAAGACATTTTAATTAATCAGAAAGACATTTTATTATGGCAAAATCTCCAGTTATTGGGCCTACGGCGTCCAACCGGATTAAGTCAAAACAAAGAAGTAAGAAGTATTGCCGATTCAAGAAAGCTGGCATCACTTATATTGACTACAAAGATCCAGACTTCCTACTGAAGTTTGTAAATGACCAAGGAAAGATTCTCCCACGTCGTCTGACAGGAACCAGCCTGAAATTTCAGCGCAGACTTTCCGTTTCTATCAAGCGTGCCCGTCACCTGGCACTTTTACCATTTGTTACTGACGAGTTGAAATAAGCAAGGACATGGAAGTAATCTTAAAACAACCGATAAGAAACCTGGGAGACCAGGACGATGTGGTAAAGGTAAAGCCTGGATATGCACGCAACTACCTGATCCCACAAGGTCTTGCTATTTTGGCTACCGCCTCTAGCAAGAAAGCTTTGGAAGAAAAAAAGAGACAAGCTGCCCACAAGCAGGAATTCGTAAAGCAACAAGCTGAAGAAGAAGCTGCTAAATTGGAAGGTTTGAAAATCACTATCGAAACTCTCGCGGGGGCCGATGGAAAACTCTTCGGTTCTGTTACCGGCATTCAGTTGGTCAACAAACTAAAGGAACTTGGACACGAAATTGATCGTAAGACTCTGACTTTTGAAGATATCAGAACTACCGGCGAATACACAGCTACTGTTCACCTTCACAAAGAAGTTAAAGCTGAGATTCATATCGAAGTCCTCAGAAAAGAGAACTAGAACAACATCTACATAGAAAAAAGCCCGGCCAGTTGGTCGGGCTTTTTTTTTGAAAAATTTTCTACTGATGTTGACATAGTTACTCGCTTTGGGGTCATATCCTAATGAGATCGATTTTCAATTGAAAATCTGAAGAATCGCTTTAAATCGAGGACTATGAAATGCGTGAAGAATTTTTTCTACCTCTTTATCTGGGGTCTCTTATCAACTACCGACAGTAAGGATGAATTTATCCAGGCCTATGAGCAAGAGTCCCCGTATTCGCATTCAGTCTTGATAAAACAGCTAAAGGGAATTCTTGTTAGTTCCATCAGATCCCTCCTCCCGAGCAGGTATTTCTCGCCCTCCTATACAAATGACATCCCGAATCTGATCCATTCAGGTATCCCGATCCGGGGACTTTGAAGCTCCTCTCTGGTCAAAGCATTTTGTAAGGCCAGGAGGAGCAAATTATCCCTAATACAATTCAATAAAATCCAGTTATATATGAAAACACTAGCCTTATTTTGCCTAGCCTCATTGAGCCTCATCTTTTTTGCATGTGGGCCTGAGGTTATCCCTGAAAAACCTTTTGTCAATCAAGATGAATTACTCCTTTATCTATCAGAATCTCCAGAATTCCAAGATTATTTAAGGGAAAATAGTGTCCAAACACAAGCCATCATTCGAAAGAAAAGAGAGATTACGAAAAAGGAATTCGAGCTCATCGGAAAACTCCATAAAACTTACCCTCTATGGGAAGACTTTCGGGTGGCTGCAGATAAAAATCTTTATGAAACTTATAAACTGCTGACAGGTATCGACCTCCTATCAGTGAATACAGACCTAAAAGAAAAATTTAAAAGATCTCTGATAAAGCTAAAAGAGGAAGTTAGATATAATCCTTCCGATCTGCTAGAGGTGATTTTTTTCCTGGAGTCCGGCCCTTATCAAGAAACAGAAAAAACGATCCTGGGCTGTTCCACATGGTGCATCATTGCTGCCAACCAAGAAAGACAAACGGTTTTTAGCAGATGTATGCAACCATTAGGGGGTTTATCACAGCCTGAAGATTATTGTTGGGCAGAAGCGAAGTTTGCCTTTGATTACTATTTGAGAGGTTGCCTCAGTGGCTGTAGTCAACATGAATAATCCATTCTTCATTCCTAACCTCAAATTCTTATGAAAAATTTACCTATCCATTGTTTTCTATTTGCCCTTGTGCTCTTGTTTTCTTCTTGCCAAAGCATCGACAAGCCTTTAGGTAAGATTCATCTAAATGAAAATCAATTATCTGAAGTTGTCGTGGAAATGGAGGAATATCAGACCTATGTCTATGCCTACCAGGAACTTCAGGAAAAATTAGCAAGCCGTACTTCCGGCATGAGTCCGCAAGATTCAGAATGGCTGCAAAATATCCATGGGAAATATGAGCAGCATGATGATTTCCTCCGACTAGCCCAAAAAGAAGAAATAAAAAGGTACAACTACCTGACTGGAATTGACCTCATCCATGAGCAATCTGCCCTGAGCAAAAGTTTTGAACTCCTCAAGGAAAGGCTGGACGAGCATTATTTATACGACAATGGTCATTTCGTCAATCTTCTTTCCCCTGAAAATCTCTAAACAAAAAGTCATGAAAAACACAATATTAATCCTGATATCTTTTCTTCTCCTGTTTTCCTGCCAGCCCGAGATTCAAAGGTCTCAAGAGATCCTAACTAAAAAAGAGCTAGGTGAAAAACTCTACAAAATGGATGCTTTTCATCGGTTTTTGGAGGTAGAGGAGAAATATGAACAAGAGGTAGAGGGAAAAAGAATAAATCTGGAGCAAAAGGATCACTGGTGGGTGCTTCATATCCATGAAAAATATCCCAGCCTTGAAGGCTTCCTGGAAACGGCCCCTGAAAGAAGTATTCGAAAATATGAACTCCTTACAGGAATTGATGTATTAGCGGGAAATCCTGAGATCTTTACATTACTCCAGCGAATCCATTCAGAACTCGAAGATCGATTTATTTTCCAGATAGGCGATTTAAACGAACTCCTGTTTTATTCGAAAAAACCAGAACTCTTAGAAGCTTCTTATGCAAAAAAGAACTGCCTCAACTTTTGTAACAGAGAAGCCAACGATGAATTTGAACGAGTTTTGGGTAGCTGTACAAGAAGTGACCAGATGTATTGTACACATCGAGCACTTATAGCCAGGCATTATTTTCACAGGGGATGTATGGCTGGCTGCAATTACCAGGAAGAATAAGAATAAATAAGACCCTAAAAACCTCAAATCTCCCGTAATCTGGCTCCAGATTATGGGAGATTTTATATAAAAAAGCGCCCCATCTAAACGATGGGGCAACAGCCATGAAAACGCCCTAAAACGAAACGAGAATAAAATCTCGTTCAATTTGTAGACAGGAATAATCTTCACAAGTCACCAGACTTTTAAATTTTTTAGAAAAAATTTCGAAAATCGTTCTAAAACCCATCAAAAAGCAGGAAAAAAAATTTAAAGCTTTCACTACCTCTAAATCAACCTATTGAAATAGCCAGGCTTTTTTGAGTAATTTAGGCACCCAATACTCAAACACGATGCATTATACTCTTGATGTTAGCTCTTCTATCCAGCAATGTATCCGCGTAAGCCTCAAAACACCTTGTGAGGAAGGTCCACAAATTTTCCATTTGCCTAAATGGAGACCCGGGCGATATATCTTTCAGGAATATGAGCGGCTCATCACAGATGTAGAGGTTTGGAATGATGAAGATCAAAAACTAGCTGTAAATAAACTGGGGACGCACAGTTGGGAGGTTCATTGTTTGAAAAGTACAAACCTCACCATCTCCTACCTTTACTATTGCAATAATTCTGATGCGGGCGGATCATATCTGGATCAGGAAGGACTTTATATAAATGGGATCAACCTATTTCTTTACCAAAAAGAAAAGATTGACGAGCCTTGTACCCTAGACCTATTAATACCAGAAGATTATGAAATTGGAGGCGCACTCAAAAAACAAGGGGAAGGCTATTACTTTGATAATTTCCATCAACTAGTAGATACTCCCTTTTTTGCAGGTCGAAATCTTATCAAGCATGAGTTTGAAGTAGCGGGAATTCCAATGTTTCTTTGGTTTCAGGGAGACTGTAAACCTGCTTTAGGCAAAATGGAAGAGGATATAAGAGCCTATACTGAAGCTCAACTGAAAATGTTTGCGGAGTTTCCAGTACAGGAATACCATTACCTCTATGTCATGCTCCCATATCCTTATCGGCATGGAGTAGAGCATTACAATTCAACAGTTATAGCTATGGGCCCAGGACATCGCTTGATGCAAAGTCCCATGTATAAATCCTTTTTGGAGATTTCTTCTCATGAGCTATTCCATACCTGGAATGTTAAAGCCCTCCGTCCAGCTGACATGTATCCTTATCGCTACGATGAACGCAATTATTCAAAATTGCACTACATCACTGAAGGAATTACCACCTATTATGGGGATTTGATGCTTTGGAAATCTCAGGTTTGGAATATCAAACAATGGCTGGATGCTATCAATGGAGAATTGAGGAGGCACTACAACATGGGAGGTAAAGAATTTGTTTCTCTCGAACGGGCGAGTTTCGATAGTTGGGTAAATGGCTATACAAATGAAGGTATTCCCAATCGCCGTATTTCCTTTTATACTAAAGGAAATATCGTTTCCATGCTCATCGATGGAAAAATCCGTAAAGCTACTCGCAATCAGGTATCTCTTGATACGGCTATTGGCTTGCTTTACCATCGAATTTCTAAAGAAAAAAGAGGATATACGAAAGAGGACTACCTTAAGGTGTTAGAAGAAGTTAGCGGAGAATCTTTTACGGAATTTTTCGAAAAATATATTTCTGGGATTGCGGACCTACAAGAACCCCTTTCAGAAATGGGGGAATATATGGGGCTCAAACTCATAGAATCTCCACCTGAGAGATTGGAGCAAATCGTATGGGGTCTAAAATCAAGTAACAATGGAGAAATGGGGGTTACGATTGATAAGCTATTACCCGCTAGTCCTCTTGCACTTGCCGGCCTTAATAAAGGAGATGAAATTATTGCCATAAACGGGAAGAAGATCAAAAAGGATTTAGAACATTTGTTGGGTTACTTTGCAGAAGAATCTGAGGTAGAACTTCACTACTTTCATCGAAATAAATTATACCGGGTCTCTGTTCCGCTCATTGTTCAAAAACGCTTTATGGTTCCCCAATTTGTACCGCTTGCCAATCCGAGTTCGGATCAATTGGTTAATCGGGCTTCCTGGCAGAAAGTAGAACTTTTCCAGCCATCCAAATATGTCGAAGAAGAAAAAGCGTAAAAAACGGCAGGAAATTCCTGATCATCTCGAAAACGGAACGGTAATTCGCTCGGTGGGTTCTTCTAGTAGAGTCTTAAATGAAAAAGGGGAACACGTAGAATGCTCCATAAGAGGAAAATTCAGAATTGCAGGACTCATAGCTACCAATCCTGTAGCAGTTGGAGATGAAGTCAGATATGCGCTTACAGACGAAGAAGGGAAGGGAGTAATATATGAAATCATCCCACGTAAGAACTATATTTTAAGAAAGGCTATTGGCCATAATCACAAGGTACATATCCTCGCCGCAAATATCGATCAGGCTATTCTCTTATTTACCATTGATTTTCCCAGAACCTCTACAGGTTTTGCAGATCGCTTTCTCATTGTAGCAGAAGCCTATCATATCCCCGTTCAAATAGTAATCAATAAGCTTGACCTCATAAAAACTGAAGAACAGAAGGAAGAATTAGGCAAAATTGTTGAGACCTATGAATCGGTAGGATATCCGGTAATTCAACTTTCCGCCCTGGATGATCAATACATAGATAAAGTAAATGAGCTGCTTGGAGGAAAAAGAAGTTTTATTGGGGGGCATTCAGGAGCAGGCAAAAGCACACTCATAAATCTGGTTGACCCAGAATTGGAGATAAAGACAGCAGAAATTTCAGATTATCACCAAAAAGGAAGACATACGACTACCTATGCAGAAATGCATCCTCTTAGCGGAGGAGGATATATTATCGACACGCCTGGGATTAAAGAATGGGGAATTACAGATTTCACCGCAAATGAACTTGGGCACTATTTCCCCGAAATCCTCAAATTGATGCCAGAATGCAAGTTTAGTGACTGCAGCCATACCAGAGAACCAGGTTGTGCCGTTAGAGATTCGTGGGAAAAAGGAGAAATTCCTGACAGTCGGTATAAAAATTATCTAAAAATGCGGAGGGAAATACTCGATTTGGATTGATTCCTGCACTGTCCACGCAGGAAAGAGAATAATCCAACACAGCATACAGGGGAAGCTTCGCATATTTTTTTAACTTGCCCCTATTACTAAGACCTCAGATAAAGGAAATGAAAGGCATAAAACAATTTGCCAATTTACTTTTCATCCTTGCTAGCATACTGATCTACAACGCATGTGATGAAGCTCCGGTAAAAGAAACTCCAGAGCCGGGAGATCTGATTGCTTTACAGCAAGGGACCAACATCTCGGTTTCCCTTTCTCCAGACAAAAAGACACTGGCTATGGACCTTCAGGGAAGAATCTGGGTCTTACCGGTGAATGGAGGAATTGCAAAACCCATTACTAGCGAATTAGGTGGTAGCCACTTGCCAATTTGGTCCCCGGATGGAAGCAGAATCGCCTTCCATTCCTATCTGGACGGCAATTTTCATGTTTATTCTATCAAGGCTGATGGAACAGATCTTCAGCAGCATAGCGAAGGTTCCTATGACTATCGAGAGCCTTTTTGGTCCAAGGATGGCAAGAGAATTATCTGTTCATCAGATAGAGAAGGTAATTATGACTTATGGGAAACTGATCTTACTACCAAGAACTGGAAACAAATTACCTCCAGTCCAGGAGATGAGTATTATCCAGCCTATTCTCCCGACAACCAAACCATTGTCTTTGTGGACAGGGTCAATGGTCTTTCCCTGAAAGATGCAGAAGGTCGTATAACTCGTCTACCAAGTCTCAGTGGACAGATCGGAATGCCCTTATGGAGTCCTTCCGGACAGGAATTGATTGTGCACACTATTCAGGACGGTAATACCCATCAATTGCGAATCGGCATTAGTCAAGGCAACATTGATACCCTCAAAACTTCCAATAAAGATATTTTTCCGTTCAGAGGCTCCTGGTTATCTGATAGTGAACTGGTATATACCGCTGATGGCAAAATTTGTCGTCGAATGCTAGGGCAGGAAAGTTATATCAGCATTGATTTTACGGCATATGTGGATTTTCGGAGGAAAGCTTATACTCGTAAAACCTACGACTTCGATAATCAGAATGCTCAAATTCCCATGGGCATCCGTTCACCGGAACTCTCCCCTGATGGAAAATCAATTCTCTTTTCAGCTTTAGGGGATATTTGGATCCAGGAAATAGGTGGCAATGCCCGAAAGATCACAGATGATCCAGCAGTAGACCTTGATCCTACCTGGAGTCCTGATGGAAGACAAATTGCCTTTGTTTCAGATAGAAAAGGAACCATGGATCTATGGGTCTATAACCTGGAAACAGAAAAAGATAGAAGATTGAGCCGGGGAGAAGATGGGATCATTTATCCAGCCTGGTCTCCTGATGGGGAAAAAATTGCTTACTACAATGTAAGCCGTATGAATTTCATCGGGCCGACTGATTTAAAAGTGCTAACCCTTAGTAATGTTAGGGCAAAAGTACTAAAAGAAGGCCTATTCGGTCCGGGTGCTCCTAGCTGGTCTCCCAACAGTGAACACCTTGTATTCTCCGAGCTTAAAAAATATTCAGCAAGATTTCGAGAAGGAAGAAATCAGGCAACTTTGATATCTATAGAAACCAAGGCAGAAAAAGCCTTAGGGCTCGCCGGTGATAGACCTTTAGGTACCCGCGGAAATAATGGCCCCATCTGGTCCCCAGATGGAAAGCATATGGCCTTTATTCAGGAAGGTCAACTTTGGATACAAGCAGTAGATACACTAGGAAATACCAAGGGAAATGCGTTTAGAATTACAGAAGAGTTGGCGGATAGCCCGAGCTGGAGTGGAGATAGCAAAAGTATTTTATACCTGGCTACAGATAGATTAAAGCGCATAGATATCACCGATGGAAAAGAAAACGAGATTCCACTCGCTTTCACCTGGAAAAGAGCTATTCCGGAAGACACCTATGTCATTCGCGCCGGGAAGCTTTTCGATGGAAAAAGTACTCAGTATAGAAATAAAGTAGATATCCTTGTAGAGGGAAATCGCATCAAAGAGATCACTCCTGTAAAAAATCATCCGGAAGGGGTCCAAATCATTGATGCCTCAAATCGAACCATCATTCCTGGACTTATCGATACTCATACACATCAGACCTGCTATGGCGGAGAGTTATTAGGAAAAATTTGGTTGGCTTATGGAATTACCTCCGTTCGAGAGACTGGAGGAGATCCCTATGACGCCCGTGAGAGAAAAGAATCATGGAGTTCGGAACAAAGGCCCGGCCCCAGATTATTCTTCACGGGAAACCTCACAGATGGAAGCAGAGTTTACTACGAGGTCGGTAATGCCATGCTAAATCCAGCACAACTGATGCGGGAACTTGAGCGAGCGAGAAGACTGGAGTATGATTTAGTAAAAACATATGTAAGGCTACCAGATAGTGCCCAAAAGATGGTCGTTGAAACTGCCCATTCCTGGGGACTGCCTGTTTCTTCGCATGAGATTTATCCCGCTTCAGCATATGGGGTGGATGCAGTGGAGCATGTCAGGTCTACGAGTCGGAGAGGATATTCTCTCAAACAATCAGAGACCAGTGTAGCGTATCAGGATGTAACGGAAATTTTGAGTCAATCGGGTATGTACCTCTCACCAACCCTGGCCTTGACCGGAGGTTTGATAGTCCACTCAGATGAAAATCCCGAAATCCTTAAACAAAAGACCTACCAGGAATTATTTACCTGGGACATGCAAAAAGAGTTTCGAGACCTCTTAAATATCTGGAAAGCAAATGGTTTGACGAGATGGAAAAAAGAGTTGCCATCAGAATTTGCCCATTTGCGAAAATTATTGGATGCTGGAGGAAAAATAACCGCGGGCACAGATTCTCCCATTATACCTTATGGCTGGAGTCTGCATACTGAGCTCCAACTATATGTAAAAGCGGGCCTTAGTCCTTTTGAAGCCCTACAGACTTCAACAATCAGAGCAGCGGAGTCTCTTGGCGTAGATCGCGATTTGGGTAGCCTGGAGCCCGGTAAACTGGCGGATTTTGTGATAGTGAACGGAGATCCCCTAACAAACATTTCTGATGCGTGGAACGTAGATAGAGTTGTTAAAAACGGAAGAATTTATAGGTTAAGAGACCTAACACGCTAGAACCAATCATATTATGTAGATTTTCTAAATTCTCGGATTGATGATCCGCGAAATAGTCTCATTTACTGAAAATTGCTTAAAAAAGCGTATTTTAACGGCTAATGAGGCCATTCAATGGAATTTTTTCGCCATTGAAACGTAGAATTATAGAGAATGCATTCGGTTTATATAACTTGGTGGTTCCCAGCGGTTTCCTTTAACCCTGTTTATGCAAGGAAGTAGCGACATACCTATTATCTTACTTGCTAGCGCTAATTCGCATCAAGATAAGCGCCGTACCAAACTCCTAAATCAGGAGAGGAAAGCTATTTCTGATATCTTTAAAAATAGTCGCTCCCAAACCAATTTCCGGATCATAGAAGAAAATCCTGACAAAGGAATGTTCCTGTATGAGCAACTTTTCAAGCATGCGTTCAATGAGGAAATAGCCGTGGTTCACATAGCCGGTTTTCAGGATAGAAGCGGCCTTCATTTTAGAAATGATAGTGGAGAGGAAAGGGTAAAAGCAGAAGCATTTGTCAGTTTATTAGGCAAACTTCCCGGTTTGCAATGTGTATTTATGAACGGATGTGGGGATCCACACCTTCGAGATCTCATGCTTCAAATGGATATTCCTGCTTTGTTGATGACCGAGGTCCAGCCGGGAGGAAGAAGATATTCACAGGAAATAGCTCACGCCTTCTATTCCGGCCTATCCAAAGGACGAAGCATTCAGGATTCGTTCCGCCTGGTCAAAGACAATTATGCCAATCGCTTTGACTACAAAAAAGTCAGCTATGACTTCGAACAGGATCAGATGCTTTGGCAGGGTAAACCTTTCCACAATGGAACCAGCAAATTAGACTGGGGCATGTATGTACTGGATCACAATGAGAACCGGCTGGAGTGGAGACTTCCGAAAAGCGAGGTACAGGCCCGACCGATGATTCAGGACCAGGTAGTAAAAACCGAAAACCGAAGAGAAACGATAAAGATGATTGGGTCAGGTTTCCTAATCGGCGCGCTGATCTTTTTATCGATGTTCTTATTGGGAGTCCCGGAGAAAGTTTCCAAAGGAATAGGTCTCATGAATGAAGACTATTCTGATTATGTTTTCTCTGACAGAAAGACATTTAATATTCTTCAGTTACCTTTTACTCAAAAAGGTTCATGTGAATCAGGTGATCCCAATTATGTGGAAGCCATCGAACGCAGGCTGGAGATGTTTGCAGATACAGATGCTTATCCAGGCAGTGATTTTCAATTCCAGAAGATTCAGGATTCAGATTGCCCACCCGCTTTTGGCTCAGTAAAAGAAATGATTCTTCGTACCAGTGCTGATTTGGCGATGTGGGGGGAATTGGAGGAACTTGGGCCTGATGAAACCAGCATAACTTTCCAATACCTCTATACCACACGCTCCGATACGGTCACCCAGGGAAGTATGATTCTCAATATGGCCAATGATCTTTTTGAAGGAGAAAATGACTTCATCAGTTCTGCTATTGAAGATGTGGTTTACTGGGCAAGAGGTATGGGACACTTCGAAAGGAGAGAATTTGAAGAAGCTGTCAAATATTTCTCTCTCATTCAGGTGAAAGAAGACGAAAGCTATATCAAAGTAGACAGCCGATTGGCCAAGTGCTTCATTTTCCTCAAAGATTATGAGAAAGCCAGAGATCATTACGATCACATTCTCCGTATAGATCCACAAAACTATAAGGCTTATAATGAGCGTGGATATATCCATGCACAGCCCCGTATCCGTCAGCAGGAAGCCGCGGAAAATGACTTCAATGATGCCATTCGAATTAAGCCAGATTATGCGGAAGCTTATTACAATCGGGGACTTCTCTATTATAATATGAAACGCTTCAGTGAAGCCATCAGTGATATGGAGATTGTGCTCGAGCTAAGTGAAAAGCAGTATGATCTGGCTAGAGCTTATGGAGTCCTCGCTGCTATTTATGCAGACCAGAAAGAACGTAACCTTTTCTATGAAAATCTGGAAATAGCTTTAAAAAACGGCCTTAAAATGGATCGTTATGTATATTTCTACTCGGCTTTCCGTACCTACCGCAACGAACCGGAATTCAAAAGCCTGATCCAGAAATATAAATAAGGGTGTCCCCTCCCCAATCCCCCTTATTTCAGCAAAAAAAGATTCCTTAATTTCCTAATATTCCCATACATTTTGCCTTATATTGGAGTTTATTCTAAAACCGATTCCTATATGAAGCCCTCGATTACTTCTGAATACAGTAAACTGAAGAAAGTGCTCGTTCATACCCCCGGAGCTGAGCATAGACACATCATTCCCTGGACGGGAGATCATCATCTGATGGGACCCAATCCCCGGGTTTATTCAGAATTAAAAAAAGATCATCACGCACTTAAGAGCTTTATCGAGGCTGAAATCGGGGCAGATAATGTACTCGAATTACGAGACCTCCTTATAGATATTTTCGACGGGGCTGATTACCGCCAACGCTATAAAATTCTTCAGGATACACTCTACAATACCGCAGATATGTATGTGGATCATTTGCAGGCAAGAGGGATCAAACTGGAGAGTTATGAGCCAGCAAAAATTGTCCGAGACCTAATAGAAGGATATCCCAGAAAGCTTACGCTGAATAATGGTAAACTTCCACACATCATCATTCCTCCCAAAAGGGAATTGATGTGGATGCGCGACTCTTCAGCAACGATAGCCAGCGGAGTAATTATTACTTCTATGGCCTCTGCCAGAAGAAGGCCTGAACCTTCTTTGGTTCGTTCCCTGTTTAAATACCATCCTGACTTTGGACCTGAATCAATCTTTTTGGATATGGTTCAACTGGTAAGAGATATCGAATCGGACTATACTGCCAGCGGACTTCATGAGCATTTACTGCTTGAAGGAGGAAACATCCTCGTATTGAGTGAAGAGGTGATCGCCATAGGAGTTGGAAGGTATGAATATCTTTATTCCAATCGTACCACCCGACAGGCCTTTGAATTGCTCGTCAAAGAAATATTCGAGAAAGACAAAGGGAAAAAGATACAGAAAGTCTATTTGGTGAATGTGCCTGATTTACGAGGCTTTATTCACCTGGATACTGTCTTCAATATGGTGGGACCCAAAGCTGCAGTAGTTATGCCTTATATATTTGGGCATCCGGATCCGGGAGAGATCGGTTCTCCAAAAGAAGTCCTCCAACAATTTGTACGATGGCTGAGAAATACGATGGGGGTAATACAAACAGACTTGAGCCGAATTCCTTCGCAGGCACATTTCGAATACGCGGGTAGGACAGAAGTCTATGAAAGAGATCATTTTAACAAGACTGGACGTGTAGAAAGGAATCCTCGTCCGGCAAAATATTTCCTCAATCAGCTAATTGAAGACGACCTCATCGATCCCAATATGATCACCTGGATCGGTGGTTCTCCAGATAAATATGTTACTCCTTTTGAACACTTACGAGTAGCTCTATTCGAGCAGCACAATATGGCCGGCAATGTCTTTACCGTGAGTCCTTTCCGTACGGTCGCTTACCACAGAAATGAAATCACTACTAATGCTTTGAGAGAAAATCTCGCCTCTTACAGCGAAAACTCTCACCTCCAGCTTATGTCTTCCAATGAGATTCGCACAGATAATGGCGGACCACATTGTTTGACGATGCCTTTGTTGAGGGAGTAAGAGTCGTTTTCTGGTGTTCAAGTGTTCTTGAGCGATTGGGGTTCTGGAGTTGAGGTGCGGTAATTAATAGATAGATTACTCACTAGAGCACCAGAACACATGCACACATTTTTCGTTCCCTCCCTGATGTAAAAATCAACCCCTGCCCGTTAGCTAATTGAACGGATGATTCTATGATGATCATAGGTATATAGGAAATAGCATTACGTAGCAAGTAAACGCTCACAAAACCTGAACAGAACAATTAGCCTTATGGGGAAACTTACAGCTCCAAAACACCAGAAAGTCAAGTCTTTGCCAGATAGATCAAAGTTCTTATCTTTAAAAAATAAGGATACCCAGAACGATTTAGCTGTGCAAAACTACCCACTTTCTCCGAAAGACTACGCTCACCAGTCTGATCCGGAGCTCATCGCTTACTATCGCAAAACCAAAGACTTAAGAATACTCGAATACCTGCTCAATAAGTATGACAGGTACCTGGCTTCCATTGCCATTTCCATGGTCAAAAACATGGAAGAGGTCAAGGATATCAAACAGGAAATGTTCTTTAAGCTAAAGAAAGAATTAGACAAGGATCAGGAAAAGAGTAAACAACCAGACAACTACTTCAAAAAATGGCTGGGAAGGGTCACGAAGAACTATATATACGATAAATATATTCGTCCCAATCACCCGATAGCAACTGAAAGCCTGCCTGAAGTAGTCGAAAACACATTGGACCAACTGGACCTGGACATGGATTTTCAACACGTGCGGGATTGCATAGAAGATCTGTCTCCGGACCAGCGGACCTACATAGAACTAAGATTTTTCGGCAACATGCAAAATCGAGAAATATCAAAAGAAATGAATTGGGCTCCTGGCAAAACACGATCGTTACGAGATAGAGCACTTCCAAAGCTTAGGAAAGCCTTGGGAGATAAAGGTAAGGAGCTGCTCAATTACTTCAAGGACGAATAAAGAAAAGCCAATTATGCAATATCAAGAAATATCCTTAAACGAGTTAATCACATACCTTGAGGGCTCTGCATCAGATACTGTCAAACAGCAGATTGAAGATCAGCGGCAAAACAATCCGGATTTCGCAGATGAATTTGAGGAGTGGGAAGCTTTTCTGGAAGAAGCAGAAAGTCGGGAAGCAGGGATTGAAAAAATGAAAGCTTTCCGTGAGGAATGGCACACTACCGAATTAGATACATTTGTGGTAGAAACAGAAGCAAAAGTAGTGCAATTTGATACGAGGCCCGCTTCCGAAGAAAAAAAAGCTTATAGCCGTAATTTGTACTTTCGAATAGCTATTGCTGCTTGTATCCTCCTGATAGCCGGAGTCATAATCAACAATCTTTTGCAAGGACCTAATCTATCAGACCAGGTGCAGAACAGCTTCGCCCAGGAACTCAATTTGATGCTGAGCAATAAAGCCAGAGCCATGAGTGGCTCTGAAAAGGAGAAATTTGATGTATATCTCTCTTCTCTACTTCAGGCGAAACAATATGATCGGGTACTCACCAGTTTGGATTCACTTTTATCTGAATCCCCTGAGGAATCAAGCTATCAATTGGTACAGGCTTTGACCTTTTCACAGGCAGGAGATGATCAGGCAGCGGAAAAAATCCTGATAGGACTCAGTTCAGAATCAAAACAGGCTGATGCCTTTCAATGTAAAGTCCTAAAAAACCTGGCTTTGCTCCAGATAAAACAAGAAAATAAAGTAGGCTACGAAAACAGTCTGCAAAAAATAAAAGCTGAGAATGAGGCAGGATATAGTTGCAACGATTTAGACAACAGCCTCCTCAAGAGCCTGGAACCTTTAGGGAAGGAACTTTGAAAGTTCTTTCCTTTTAGCTATAATCCTCTTGCATACAAAGCATTATAACGGGAATACTAAGTATTGAAAAGGCCGGACAGAACATAAATTCCCGGCTGGATAAGAAACATAAACGGAACCAATCTGATGAAGAAACTACGCACACTTCTCTTGTCAATCGTCCTGATTGGCATAAGCTTACCATCAGTAGCTCAAACTACCCCCACAAATCCCCAAGACTCTCTGGCATTGGTATCTATTTACAATAACACCAATGGTCCTAGATGGAACAGAAGCTGGGAATTAGACAAACCGGCAAGTACCTGGTCGGGAGTAGACACAGATGGAAACGGAAACGTTACTGCCCTTAGCATAGCAGAAAATAATATTCGGGGAGTTTTTGGGGGATTTGATCCTGCGAACCAACTTACTTCTCTTACGAACCTGAATTTAGCAGACAACTATATCACGGCAATCACACTTCCGCCCTCTGTTACTTTTCTGGACCTAAGCATAAATCGACTCAGTCTCTCAGATGTCGCCCCTTTCATCGGAAGAAATAACTTTACAGTCCAGCCGCAACGTGCTTTTGGACCAGATGTGAAAGCAAGTGCCATATTGGGAGATTCCGTTGAACTGGTCGTTGAAGAAGACAATTCACAAGGGAATAATTATTTATGGACGAAAGTAAATCCAGCGGGAGGAACCATTGTGCAAAGGGGTCCATCAAATATTCTGAGAATTCCCGCAGTAGCCTTTACGGATTCAGGACAATATACGGTTCAACTTGAGCATGGCCAGAATCCAAACTTCGGCTATACGAGACCTGTAAATGTCCGCCTGATTGTTAGCCCTCAAAATGAAAGCCACGAATCAGCAAGAGATAATACAGGAAAACTTAGGGCTATCCTGAGGCTAGATCCAAATATGAAACCTTTTAAAAGGGAAAGAATCCGCAAACGGATGGAGGAATTGGGAATCACACCAATCACAGGAGAAGGTTGTCTCTGCGATGAGTTTAGCCTCTATCATTTTCCAGAAAGTTTTCAGGATTCTTTAGGAGATCAGGTCGTAGGACCAGTTTCATTACTTACCAGTGCATGTGGAGAGGTAGAAGCAGTCGGAGGAGGGCCCGATAGTGTTCAATTGGGCTATGATTATCTGCTTGCCGGAAGTCCTGCTCCTGGGTCAGGTTCAGACTTAAACATTCGACTTGAAACAAGCCTGGATATGACAAATCTGGCAGCTGTAAAAGTAGCTGTAATCGATCTGGGAATCGATAATACTCACCCAGATCTTAAAGGGCATTTTAGCACAGATGCAAGCAAAATCTCTTGTCTGGGCATTGATACCCAGGGATACAACTTCTATGCGGATAATGATAATCCCTATGATGTAGATGTTTCTACTTCCTCTCATGGAACCCATGTCGCAGGAATTATCACAGGATTCATCCCCGATCTTCCTATTGAGCTAATTAGTATCCAAGTAGGTCAAACAGGAAATGATACCCGGATTTTTGATCTTGCTTGTGGAATCAGATATGCAGCTTTGGAAGAAGCCGATTTAATCAACATCAGTATGGGATATACAGGACCTAAGTCCGAACTTTTGGGACAGGTCATTGGAAGCCTAGAAAAGAGTGTAGCTAAAACACAGATCATTGCATCAACTGGAAATAATAACGCAGATTTAAAAACGGATCCTTTCTGGCCAGCAGCTTTCGCACAAAGCTATCCACAGCTCGTTTTGGCTGTAGGGGCTATGAATGAAAAATATGATAGTCTCGCAAAGTATTCTAATTATTCAGCATTAATTGCAAAAATCGCAGCTCCTGGGACTAGTATCCAAAGTACAGTAAATGGGGGTGATTACGGAATCATGTCTGGTACCTCTATGGCTGCTCCTTTTGTTACAGCTCTATTGTCGCATCCAATTTCAGTCGCCAAGGCTCTAAGTCCGGGAGCCCCAACAGCTGTCAACCTGGATGCATCATCTAAGAACCCGGATTACTCTGTTGTAGAAACCGGGATCGATGGTAAAATAGATGATAATCGAAAATTAAAGGTCCTTATAGATGATTGTAGCAATGTTCCACTTGCACGTGGGGATGAGTATATGGTAGCCAATGGACAAGGACTTAGCTTTGATGTGAGGCTTAATGATTGTCCTTCGACGGGACTCACACCTACGATTACACAGGCATTAAATCCAGCTGATGGAGAAGCTGTAGTCAATGCCGATGGGACGATTACGTTTACTCCTCTGGCTTCCGATAAAGAGGTGAGCTTTACTTATCAAATATGCTCTGCTTCATCGGTTTGCTCTGAAGCTATCGTAACGATAAAAATTGGAACAGATACCCCGACCACAAACTACTGGTGGTGGATTATTCTGATCCTTATTATCATGTTTATTCTAGCATATTTTGTACTAGGTAGAAACCCATAATAGCCCTTTTTTTAGGGTATAAAGAAAAGGTCGAAGTAGCGGTAAGCTGCTTCGATCTTTTTGCTTTGGCAATATTTACGACTTTTAGGAGTTATTTAGGAGACCTTGTAAATACCCAAGCAAATGAAACACAGAATGCCCTTTCTGCTTTGGATCATACTCCAAAGCCACTTGGGAATGTATGCCTATAATTGCACACAAAGCGCAGATTCCCTTTACCGACAAGCTGGACAATACGTTACTTCTATTCGAAACAGCCAGGATCCAGCAGAACAAATTCTTCTTGAAAAGAAAGCTCTCGCAGACTATAAGGCTGCCTTTGAGACGCTTGCTTCTTCCTCTTGCTCAGAGGAATTGTATACCCTTGAACATGCAGATTTTGCGTACAAACTCGCCACCCGTGCATTGAACCTGAAGTACCAGGAAAATGCCATACAACTGTATCAAATCGCCCTAAGAATCCGGAAAGATAGCCTATCTCCAGGAGATCATAATATCGTAAAGTGTTATGCAAATCTCTCCATGGCCAACCGTCAATTGCTTCGCCTGGAAGAATCAAGGCGCCTTTTGGACCTCGGCTTTATTGAAGTGAATCAAAAAGTTGGAGATTTATCAAAAAATGCCAGCTTTTTTAAAGCTTATTTATACCATGAGGCAGCCCAACTACATATCGACAAAGGAGATCCTTATGGAGCACTAGGATTCAACACAGTTGCCTGGAACCTGTATGGAGAAATTGAAAAATATAGCTGGCAGGTCAAAAGCGGAAATCAGAGAGGGGTAATTTTTGAAAAGCTTAAAGAACACGAAGAGGGGATTGCGCACCTCAAAGAAGTGGAAAAATTGAGCTTGGAGAAAGCCAAAAGCACCTGGATTCAAAAGATTTATATGAATCTGGGGAATATGTATTATTTGGGGAAAAATCTACCAGAAGCCCTCAATTATTATGAAAAAACCATAGCCGCTGCAGCAAATGACAAACTCATTCAAGCAGGTGCCTATTCAAATCTTGCCTTAATCTATTTTGAAAAAGATCAATATGAAGCAGCCATAGACAATTATCAAAAAGCTGAAGAAATTTACAGGACCATAGCTAATTCGGCGAAAGGGAGAATATTTCTCGGGAATAGCCTTACTGGCATTGGGGATGTTTACAGAGAGGAAAACAAATTTGAGGAGGCGTTCAAATACTACCAGCAAGCGCTTTCTCTCATGGTAAAAGCCCATGATAGTACAGATATCACCCGCTTGCCTGCTTTTGATAAATTGGAAGGAGCAGCAGCCAATCGCTTTCTGATAGAAACACTGGGGGCAAAGGCCAAAACCTTTTTCCAACAATACCAGAGAGATCATACGCCTGAAGCTTTGCAAGCTGCCAATGATCATTATTTTCTAGCAATAAAACTCATCGATGAACTCCGGATCAATTTTCAGGAGCAGGAGTCGAAATTATTCCTCATGAATGAGGTTTATCCTACCTATGAAGGAGCCATTGAAGTAGCTTTTTATCAGGGGAATAAAGCCTATGCCTTTCAACTATCAGAAAAGGCCAAAGCTACGCTCCTCTATGCATCCATGATGGACAAAGAGGCGAAGTCTTTTGCTGACATCCCACAGGAGGCATTAGATACTGAAATCCAGCTAAAGAGAGACGTCGCTATTCTGGAGCAGCAAAGAGATCAGTTGAGTGAAGGAGATGAACAGTACAAAGAAGTCCTGGAAGAGCTGCTGGAAAAGAAGAGAGAATTGACTGCCCTAATTGAAGAGTTCGGAAGAAAGTATCCGGATTATTACCGCATCAAATACGATACGGAGCTGGTAGATGTAGCCGAAATTCAGTCTCAACTGGGAGACTCTACTTTGATGATCGAGTATTTTGCGGGAAACGAAAAATGGTTCGCATTTGCCCTGAGCAAAGACCATATAGAAATGCGCGAGATGTATCCTTTGAAAATTGAGATTCAAGAATACGCGGCTTTACTCCCTCATACAGAAAGTTGGATTAATGAAATTCCTGCAGGCCAGAAAGAACTCTTTGATTGCCTGGGAAATCAGCTGTATAAAGAATTAATGGGAGGTCTTTGGGATAAAGATCAATGGAAATACTCCATCATCATTCCAGACCGGGAGATTTATTACCTACCGATAGATGCCTTGCTGACTCAAAAGCCTAAGGAGCAACTGCCAGTAAGTCTCTATCCTTTCCTACTGAAAGATATGGCTACGAGCTACGATTTTTCAGCCAAACTTTGGCTGAAAGGAGTTACTCGAAAAAGCTCAACGGGCTGGTTCCAGAAAGGCTTCCTGGCTTTTGCTCCAGACTTTACCCCAATAGGCAAACAAGACTTGAATGCCGAAGAAAAGAAGCTGATGAGTCAGGATTTCTTCAAAGGAAGAAGTGAACCGGATTCCAGTACAGACTTGATCCCATTATTGGCCAGCAAAGATGAAATCGAACGGGTACAGGAATTGCTGGGAGGAGAAATCTTTCCTGCTGAGGGAAAGAAAGGACTACTAGGCAGATTCATTAAAGAAGCACCGAGCTATAGATTCATTCACCTCGGCACCCATGGCATATTCAATAAGTACAACAGCAAATACAGCTACCTGGCTTTCCAGCCAGTAGAGGATAATATAGACAATGAGCGTTTGTACCTCAGCGATCTTTATAACCTGAACCTGGATGCAGAGCTGGTAGTATTGAGTGCTTGTGAAACCCAGGCAGGAGAATTATTGCCAGGAGAAGGAATTGCGAGTTTGGCTCAGGGTTTTACCTATGCCGGAGCGAAAAGCATCGTAGCTACCTTATGGAGTGTGCAAAATGCCTCCAATGCCGAGCTGATGAAGCGCTTCTACCAAAACCTGATCGAAGGCGACAACAAAGCGCTGGCCTTGCAAAAAGCCAAAATCAGTATGAACAGGGAAGGAAGTAGTTATGGTCCCCCCTTTTACTGGGCAGCTCCTGCAGTTATTGGTTCTACAGCTCCGATAAATCCACCATCACCAATCCTTCGCTACCTACTTTTGAGTATTTCTCTCCTGATGGCATGTAGTATTGGTTTTGTTCTCTTCAATAGAAATAGAAAACTTAACGGATAAGCAATTTGATATGACTAGCCCGAAGCCTAAAGGTTTCGGGCTTTTTTTATGCATTTTTTTCAAAAAGCTGATGTAAAAATCTGTTGGGCTCCGTTAGGTAGATGAATCTGCAGAGTACATCTCTGCAATCGAATCAGGTACCCAAAGCTTCAAGCTGGATAATTAACCCAAACTTGATGTTTCCAGTAAGAAGTTCACCTTTTTCGAGATTATCGTTCTTTTTAAGGGAAAAGCTAATTGTTAGGGAAAGGGAATGTCAGAACCTATGTACTGACATTCCCCCTTTTGTCCAGCATAATATGAAACACGAAAGATGTAGGATTAACCATCCGCCCTTTTCAACAATATATCCCTACAGACACAGATAAACACTTGAGCTCTTGTTCTACATCCAGAACAAATATTATCACCTTTCATAGACAGATTACTTGACCTATAACCTGGAGGTAGGCCCCACATACAAAGCTGTGGGGCCTTTTTTCTTAATTATCTTCTATTATCAGCTGAGCGGAATAGGCTTCATCTCCATTGGTTACCATAATATAGTAGTGTCCAGGACTAAGGCCTTCCGTAGATATTTCAAAAGATTGTCGGCCATCTGGGAGCGGTACAACCATGTTATAAACTTCCTGATGTGCTGCGTTGCGAAGCAGAATTTCTGTACTTTTGATGTTTTTCATTTCAAATTCTACCCTTAGGTTTTCTCCCATGATTACGGGAACCGGGAAGACCAAGACATATCCAGGTTCTTCATTTCCAAAGAAGACTTCACGAATCTGAGAATAGTAAGTGAAGAATCCATTGAAGCTGGTCTGCTTGATGCGGTAGAAGCTTCTTCCCTCGATAGGATTCTCATCCCAGTCCTCGTAGGATTGTGGGCTGAAGCTATCTCCTCCTGACGCTTGCTCCAAAATCGGTGTAAAAGCTAATCTATCAATAGATCTTTCGACTGTATAATTCTCATTCCCTACTTCTCGTAAGCTTGACCAAACCAACTGAATTTGATAGAGGTTAAAATCCGGTCTGGCTTCAAAGTTTTCCCAGGCGAAAGTCGTGGTATCCACCTGAAATTCCTGCCTTTGCTCACAGCCTTTCGCATCTACCAGATTGAGGAAATAAGTTCCTTGAGCCAGCATATTAGCCAAAGAATCTGTATCCCCGCTGGACCAGAAGAAATCAAAAGGTGCTGTTCCATTTCGCAGGCTATCTACCTTAATAGAGCCATTAGATTCTCCCGGAGTAGCCAATATAATAGAGGCAAATATTTCTATAGAATCGGGTTGATTCATTTGGATGCTCAGAGTCGTATCACAACCATATTGATCTAGCACTTTCACAATGTACATTTCCGGTCCAAGATCTGTTGCAGTCTGCGTACTTTGGCCGTTGCTCCAGTTAAAACTGAAACCGGTACTCGGGACATCAAGTTCAACAGTAGCGCTACCATCATTAGAATCGAAGCAGGTTACGGAATCCACGATACTGATCGTCGCTGTCCATGGCACTTCTTCGGTAATGGTAACCGAATCGGTAATAGTACATCCCAGAGAATCTGTAACAGTCAGTACGTATTGCCCGGGAATTACATTCTGTAGAAGCGCAGTTGTCTGACCATTGTCCCATTGATAGGTATAAGGTCCAACTCCCCCTCCAACTGTCGCTTGGGCTTCTCCATTATTGGCAAGCCCACAGTTAGCAGATTGGGTTTGAGCGATCTGTAAACTCAGCGGATCTGGATCTGTGAGAATAAGTGTATCAGACAGCATACATCCATTAGCATCTGTAATCACTACGCTAAGGGTATCCGCAGCCAAGTTTATGGCTATAGAATCTGTCTGTCCATCACTCCAGAGATAGGTATAGGGTGCCGTTCCTCCTGAGGGAGTTACAGATAATTGTCCATCTGCTCCCATCGCACAGCTAATCGGATTGACTACTGCCATCACAGAACTCAATATTGCTGGTTCCCCAACATCCACACTATCCATAAGGACACAGTTTCTGTCATCGGTCAGGGTAACATAATGTCTTCCAGCAGGAAGGCTATCAGTAATAGCAGTTGTGTCTCCATTTGACCAGAGGTAGCTATAAGGAGGTGTTCCTCCTGCAGGTATGATTTCGGCCTGACCATCTGAAGAGCCAAAGCACAAGGCATCTGATAATAGATTTGTTGTAGATGTCAATTCAGGTGGACTTACGATTACCACACTATCAGCCTGAGAACAACCCCTGGCATCGATAACGGTCAATTTATACGTACCAGCTCCTAATCCGCTTCTGTCTTGTGTAGTGGAACCATCAAACCAATCAAAGATGTAGGCAGGCGTTCCTCCTGTAACATTCACGGTAAGCGAAGCTGTTTTCGCCTGGAAGCAGTCTATGCTATCTAATACCACAATGTCTATTTGCAATGCCTGCGGAGCCACAAACATAGTATCAGAGGTACTTGTACAACCCAAAGAGTCTGTTACAGTAGCGGAATAGAATCCCTCACCCAATCCAGTAATCACATTACCTGTCCATCCAGTGTTCCAGAGATAAGAATAGGGAGCTGTACCTCCATCTGCTACAATTTGTAAGCTTCCATCCGTTTGTCCCTGACAACTGATGGGAGACAACTCAATAAGTGAGGAAGTAACAGCTGTTGGTTCAGAAATATTCAGGCTGTCTACATAGGTACAATTTAAGGAATCAGTGATTGTAACTGTATAAGTCCCAGCCATTAAGTTAATGGCTGTTTGAGTAGTCTGTCCATTGCTCCAGAGGTAGGTGTAAGGAGCTGTTCCTCCCGTAGGAGTAGCAGTAATGCTACCATTATTTCCTCCATTACAATTGATGATCTGATTTACTCCTAAAGTAGCTGTCAAAGCCGTCGGCTCTGTGATGGTAACTGTTGCACTGTCCACACATAAGTGACTATCTGTTACGACTACCATATAAGTTCCTGCTGCCAGGTTCATAGCCGTCATAGTTGTTTGGCCGTTGCTCCATGCATAAGTATAAGGAGCGGTACCTCCACTTACTACAGCTGTAGCTTCACCATCCGCTCCCCCAAAGCAGCTTACATTCTCGATATTATTGAAATTTATGGCTAAAGGTGCGGGTTCGCTGATAGACACCAAAGTTACGCCGGTACATCCATTTGCATCCGTTACCAACAAGCCATAAGAACCTGCTGAAATATTCGTCAAATCTGAAGTTGTATCTCCATTTGACCAAAGATAGGAATAAGGAGCAGTTCCACCTGTAACCAAAGAACCAATAGCTCCATCACTTGCTCCATTACAGGAGATTGTTTGTGTAATAGTCGTATTTATGACTATACTGTCGGGTTGCTGTAAATCGAAAGTTACCGTATCAACGCAAGATTTAATGTCTGTAATAATGACTGAATACTGTCCAGCGGCCAAGTTATTAACGATAGCATTGGGAGATCCTGTGTTCCATAGGTAATCGTATGGAGGATTCCCACCGGTAGCAGATGCCTGCAATAGCCCTGTATTGTCTCCATAACACAGAATAGAATTTAATTCGGCAATGCTTCCAACTAATGGAGCCGGTTCATCCAGAAATAAGCTATCTCTAATGGTACATCCATTTTGGTCTGTAGCGGTAACATAATGCCAGCCACTTCCCAGGTTTACGGCTGTTTGGTTGATTTGACCGTCATCCCAGGCATAGGAGTAGAAAGGTGTCCCACCTGAAACGAAAGCGCTAATTGCCCCATCCATTTCCCCAAAACAACTGATCTCAATTGCTTCAACCAGGTTCAGCTGGAGGAGAGGAGGTTGGGTAATTAATACGCTACTGGTGTCCGTACATCCATTTGCATCTGTAATGGTTACGGTATAGGTACCAGGGCTCAATGCTGTAGCCGTGGCAGTAGTTTGACCATTGGACCAAACGTAGGTATAAGGAGCTGTACCCCCACTTTGAGCTATTCCAGCACTTCCATCTGCTGCTCCAAAACAACTTACCTGATTTATTACACTAGCTGTTGCTATGAGGCTATCAGGCTGTACGAGTTCGAGAGAATCCTGAATCGTACAGCCATTGGCATCTGTTACTGTCAACACATATTTCCCAGCTGCTAATCCATTAATATCAGCCATGGTACTTCCATTGTCCCATGCATAGGTATAAGGAGCTGTTCCTCCCCCTACGGTTGAGCTTATGGCACCATTTGTCAGACCAAAACAGTCGATGGATTGCGTTTCGGTTAGACTCAGGGTCAATAAAGCTGGCTCAGTCAGGACTACTGTATCTACATCCACACAACCGCGGTCATCATTTACAGTTACGATATAAGTCCCGGTTCCCAGATTTGGATTTATAGCGGTAGTAGGCCCATTGTTCCATAAGTATGTGTAGGGGCCGGTTCCTCCCATAACGGCTGCTTGTACAGCTCCATCATTTGCCCCAAAGCAAGAAATGATAGTAGCCACGGAAGCAGTTGCGATTAAGGTATCCGGCTGAGTGAGAGTCAATGAATCTTTTACCACGCATCCATTGGCATCTGTCAGGGTCAGAACGTATTGTCCAATCCCCAAGCTGCCATTGATTGAACCGCTCGTCCCATTGTCCCAGGAATAAGTGTAGGGTAAAGTTCCACCCGTACCATTAGCTACGATTTCCCCATCCATTTCCCCAAAACAGCTAATCTCTTCACTTAGAGTAAGAGCTACTGCTAGCTGCGTTGGTTCTGATAGGGTAACGCTATCTATTTCTGAGCATCCATTGGCATCTGTGACTGTGGCTATGTATGTGCCTGGGGCCAGATTTGTGATCGCTGCCGTAGTCTCTCCCGTATTCCATGCATAGCTATAAGGAGCAGTACCCCCTGTAGCACCAGCCAATGCACTTCCGTCATTTGCACCAAAGCAGCTAATCTGATTGGTAACACTAACTTGAGGAACCAATTGGGTAGGTTGCCCTAAATCGACAGAATCTTTCTTTACACATCCATTGGCATCAGTAACTGTCAATACATGTTTTCCAGCACTTAGATTGGAAGCTACAGCTGTTGTTTGACCATTGTCCCAGGAGTAGGTGTAGGCCATTGTCCCGCCTGAGACGCTAGCTGTTAATTCACCGTCATTTCCTCCAAAGCAGGAAATGTTATTTGTTATACTCAAACTTACAATCAACTCAGTAGGCTGTATGAGAGTAAGTGAATCTTTCTTTATACATCCATTGGCATCAGTAACTGTCAACACATATTTCCCAGCATCCAAATTGCTCGCGATTGCTGTACTTTGCCCATTGTCCCAGGCATAAGTATAGGGAGCTGTTCCTCCGCCGACTACTGCCGTAATTTCTCCTGTTGCAGCACCAAAGCAATCAATTGCCTGACTTTCTGACAAGGTAGTTGTCAAAGCAGTTGGCTCTGTAAGCACGACACTATCAATAGCTGTACAGCCATTGGCATCAGTTATATTTATCACATAAGTTCCGAGGCCAAGATTAGTACTTGTAGCCGTTGTAGCTCCTCCTGTCCAGCTATAGGTATAAGGTGCTGTACCTCCACTTACTGCCGATGTAACGGCTCCATCATTTGCTCCAAAACAACTAATGATGGTTTGAACTGATGCTGTAACGGTCAGGCTATCCGGCTGGCTAATGGTCAGAGAATCTGTAACAAGACAATTATTTGCATCGGTCAGGGTAAGTACATATTTCCCTGTATCCAGAGGCGAAATAACGGACATATTGGCTCCATTATCCCAACTATAGGTATAGGGCGGAGTTCCTCCTGTAGGCGTTGCTGTAATTTCTGCATCCGCATCCCCAAAGCAATCAATGCTATTGGTTTCACTCAAGCTAACTGTTAATAGACTTGGATCGACCAAGGTGATGCTATCTTTTGCGGTGCATCCATTGGCATCAGTAATGTCTATGAGATAGGTCCCAGCTCCCAGATTGTTAGTCGTGGCTGCAGTTGATCCAGAACTCCAGGCATATGTGTAAGGAGCAGTCCCGCCTGTTACCACTACCTGTCCGGCACCATCTGTGGCTCCAAAGCAACTGATTTGGCTGATAATTGATGCTGTCGCACTTAAGCTATCTGGTTGTGTGAGGCTAAGAGAATCTTTAGCTATACATCCATTGGTATCTGTCAGAGTTAATACATATTTACCGGTATCCAGCCCATTTATGATAGCTGTTGTTCCACCATTAGACCAGGCATAGGTATAAGGTCCAGTACCTCCTGTAACTGCAGAAGTAATTTCTCCATCTGCCAATCCAAAACAAGAGATAGATTGAGTTTCTGTAAGACTTATACTAATATCTGTTGGCTGGGTAATTGTCAGGCTATCTTTGATGATACAAAGATTGGCATCTGTAACCGTGAGCACATATTTTCCTGCAGCAAGACCATTTACTGCCGCAGTCGCTTGTCCACTACTCCAAGAATAAGAGTAAGGAGGTACTCCTCCTCCTGCTGTTCCCAGGAGTCCACCCGTAATATCACCAAAACACTGAATAAATTGAGTTTGAGTAATCCCCAGAGTCAAAGCAGCTGGCTCAGAAAGCGTCGCCTGTGCAGTATCTTTACATCCGGCATCATTGGTAACGATGACCTCATAGGTTGCTGGACCTAATCCAGTAATTGTTGCAGTTGTTGGCCCAGAATTCCATGCATAAGTAAAAGGAGCTCCTCCCCCACTTACATTAGCGATCAGAGACCCATCTGCAATTCCATTACAATCAATTTCCTGTAGAGTATCTATCTCTACTATTGGGAAAGGTCCATTATCGACATCGAATACCAATAATCCATAACAGCCCTGTCCATCATTAGCCAAGACTCCGTATTCTCCGGGAGCCAAACCCGTAATATCTTCTGTATTTATGCCATTAGACCAATTGTAGGTGTAGGTTCCGGAGCCGCCGGTTGTGGTGATATCAATTGCACCATCATCCATATCACAGCTGGCATCTGTTACGACGCCTGTTACCGTTAAACCGGTTCCTATGGTGATATCAATATTAGGAGCAGAAGTCCATAATACTGCATTGCGCATGAAATTTTGAAAATCAGCATCACTGCTAAAGTCAGTAGGTGAAGCTCCCAAAGAAGTATAAAAGGCACGCCCTCCCGTTGCCAAATCAGAGACATGAGCAGCCATGCGGGAAACATCATAACTCTGCGTTCCGGTAGAATCGACAGTCAATACCTCCAGGAAAGCAGTGTTTTGATATCCATTTTCCCAATAGTAATACTCATCTGTCTTTGTCCACGGGTTAGGAATACCTATAAAATAAGCCTGAGCGATCGGTTCCTGTGTAAGCACATCTGTCTTAGTAGGACTAGTTGCTTTGGGACTTTCCTGGGCACTAACCCCATTTACAGTTTCAGCGAACCAATCCCATACGCCAACTCCACTCGCCAAAGCAGAGCTGTGTCGATAGGTTTCGGCAGCTGAATGGATTCCCATATAGCTTCCTCCTCCATTGATATAAGCTTCGAAATTTGCTCGCTGGGCAGGGGTCAAAATAGCGTCTCCGGATGTATTGGAGAAAATGACTACTGCATAAGTTTCCAGGTTTGCTAGCGTGTTGAATTCGACTCCTGTACTATCCTCTACAACTATGAAGTTGTAGGTAGATCCTATACTTTGAAAAAGTGCGAGAGACTGAGCCTTAGTATTATAATCTACTCCTGAAGTTTCGGTATAGTGCAAAACTTTAAAAGCGCCTACACACTGAGCTCCCAGATTGAGGTAGCTGCCGATGAGTGCAAGATTGAGTAGTAAGGCAAGGTGAATATACTTGCGCAAATTGTAATGCATATTAGGTGGCCTTCAGGCTTTTCCTGTTGGCGCGTCTTATGGGTTCTTAAAACAAAGATTCTTATCCAAAATAGATTAAAGGAAGGAGTATTACCGTAGCAATCCTATTAACATACCTCAAATCTTCTTCCTACAAAGTTACAGCTTATTTCAGTTGTAGCCTGTTAGAATTCCCCCATAATTTAACCGTTTATGCATGAGAATTAACAACTAAGGAATAGAGGCCCATTTTTAACCTTCTATCTGAAAGGAGAATGAATATCTCTCAGTAGCATTATTTACCAGAATATAGTACAAGCCAGCACTAAATCCGGAAGTAGGCAAAATCAGGCTTTGTCTCTCTGAAGGATTCTCGATTACTTGCTGATGAACTTCCTGATTTAGGGTATTGATAATGAAGAGAGTAGTCTCTGAGTCATCCTTCATCTCAAGCTCTACATTTAGGTCTTCTCCCTGCATCATGGGCACAGGATAAGCGATCAAAAAGCCGGGGCTAAAGTCCCAGAAAAGAACCTCTCTTGTTTGAGAGAAATAACTGAATCGGCCATTGAAAAAGCTCTGCTTGATTCGGTAAAAACTCTTATTTGGAAGAGGTGTAAGATCGAAGGCTTCATAGGACCTTAATCCAATAAAATCACCCGCAGAAGGAATCTCCATATGCTGCTCAAAAAGGATATTATCGAGGGACCTTTCTATCGTAAATTCTTTGTTGTTGATCTCTCTTCGTACGGACCATAAAAGTTGAACTCGATTTCGAGCGAAATCAGCGATGGCCTCAAAATTCTCCCATTCAAAGACAGTTGTGTCTATGCTATAAGTTCTGAAAGACTCACAGCCCTCACTATCTATGAGTTGCAGGTCATATTGCCCGGCAGGCAAATTACCGATCCGATTTGTTGTTGCACCCGTAGACCAAAGAAAGCTGAATGGAGCATTTCCATTGGCAATAGAATCGACACTGATAGCTCCATTACTTTGACCGGGCTCTGTAAAAATGATACTTACAAAAATATCTAAAGAATCCGGCTGAGGAATTTCAACGCTCAGGCTTCTTTCACAGGCAAAACTATCCCGAACGGTTACATTCTGAATACCTGCTGGCAGAAGCATGGCCGTATCATTCGTTTCCCCATTATCCCAAAGAAAACTAAATCCTGCTACAGGTACATCCAGCCTAACAGCAGCTTTTCCATTAGATCCCCCAAAACAACTTATGGAATCCAATAAAAAGACTTCTGCAGTCCAGGACAGGTTTTCTCCAACTTGTATAGAATCTTCTATGGTACATCCTAGCGAATCCTGAACCAATACTCCGTACATTCCTGAACCAACTCCTAATAAAGAATCCAAACTTGATCCATTACTCCAGGTAACCTGATAAGGAGAGAGTCCTCCGCTAACTTCAGCAAGTGCACTTCCATCCGTAGCCGTTTCGCAGCTAGCATCCTGAAGCAGGCTTAGACTTAATAAGAGTTCATCCGGCTGATTGAGTAAAATACTATCCATCAAACTGCATCCCCTGGCATCTAAAACTTCGAGGACGTATTGCTGAGCAGATAAATTATTGGCAACTGAGTCATCCAGTTGACTATTCCAACGGTATTCATAAGGAGTGGTACCGCCTGCGATATTAGCCATAATTGATCCATCTGCAGCTCCATTACAGCTGATTGGGTCAAGTATACTAAAGGTATTTATCAACGGGGAAGGTTCAGATACAAGTAGACTATCTATGAATACACAATTATTTGCATCCCTGATTTCCAGGCGTTGGAAACCAGCAGACAGATTCTCTGCCCGAACGCCCGTTTCTCCATTGGACCAGAGGTAGGTGTAGTTGCCTGTACCTCCCGTGGCCATTGCTTCTACAATTGCATCCTGAGCTCCAGCACAGGATGCGCTATCGATGAGATTCAATTGGGCTGTTAATAAGTCAGGTTCAGAAACAATAAGGGTATCTCTTTGCAAACAGTTATTAGCATCTCGAATCTCTACCCTATATGTTCCTGCCCCCACTCCTATTCTGTTTTGATTTGTATTACCATCCTGCCAAAGGAAGCTAAAGGTAGGTGATCCTCCACTAATATCTAGGTCAATATTAGCATCCATAGCTCCATTACAGGAAATAGCTTGACTAAGGCTGAGGGTACTGTTGATAACCCTAGGAGCTTGAATCAAGGTATCCAGATTTTCTGTACAGCCTTTGCTATCCGTCACTAAAACACTATATAAACCTGCTGAAAGGTTACTAATCAAACTATCTGTAGATCCTGTATTCCACTGAATAGTATAAGGACCCATCCCTCCTGCAGGTCTTATCAAGAGGGAAGCATCCGAAACGCCCGGACAGGACAAGGCTTGCTGTAAAATTAATTGGGATTGAAGTGCTGGTGGGTTTGCTAAATTTTGGGTCAGATTAATGTTACATCCCAAACTATCTGTAATCAAAACACTAGCAATTCCAGCCGAGAATCCTACCGCAGTTTGAGTTGTATTTCCATTGCTCCATTGATAGGTCAGGTTTCCTATTCCACCACTAGCAGTCAGAGAAAGGATCGCATCATTTCCTCCGAAACAAGAGATTTCCTGATCTACCATTATGCTGGCCACTATAGGTGGATTTTCCGTTACCAAAAACTGAAGGCTATCTGTACATCCATTGGTGTCAAATATCCTGACGTTTTGTAAACCTGCTGAAAGATTATTTACGGTTGGTGTATTGGCTCCATTCCCCCATAAATAAGAATAGGCAGGACTACCTCCGCTAACAATCAAACTGGCACTTCCATCCATGCCACCTGCACAACTCACATTTTCTAAGCCTGTAATACTTAAATCGAGGCTATCCGGCTGAGTTACCACAAAAGAAGAAGAATCCACACAGGCATTGGCATCATCGACTTGAACTGAGTAGGTCCCAGGGCCAAGATTAGCCAAGAATGAAGTTATTTCTCCACCTGACCAACTAAAAGAATAAGGTCCCGTTCCTCCATTAACGGTAGCATTTAGTACGGCATCCCCATCTCCAGCACAAAGAATAGATTGAGTAAGTTGAAGGTCGATTCGAATAGAATCCGGCTGGTTTAGAGTATAGGTCAGGGTATCTAAACAGAGATTCGCATCCTGCACAATAACGGAATACAAACCTGCCCCCAAATTGCTATTAAGAGGCGTCGAAACATTATTACTCCATTGATAGGTATAGGGAGCTTGAGAACCGGAGGTAGTTGCCAAAAGCTCACCATCCAGGGCTCCATTACAGCTGATGGATGAAGTTTCGCTCAGTACCACATTAAGTGCTGAGGGTTGTGAAAGAAAGATACTATCTGTAAAAGTACAACCTCCTCCATCCTGAATCTGAAGGACTTGCCATCCTACTCCCAAACTACTCGAAGTTGAGGTATTTTGTCCATTTGCCCAGATATAGGTATAGGGTAAAGTACCGCCAATTGGAGTTGCCTCCACTACCCCATCTGTAAGTCCATTACAGGAAATGGGCGTTTGTATTTGAAAATTTATCGCTAATGCTGTCGGCTCACTCAAAAGGATTGAATCAGTTTTTGTACAGCCATTGGCGTCCGTTACCGTTAGGCTCAACATACCTGTTCCCGCCGGATTGTTTGTTGCTCCGCTTTGCCCATTGCTCCATGCATAAGTATAGGGAGTTGTTCCACCACTCAGAATTGCATTCACAATTCCATCATTTGCTCCAAAGCAACTGATAGCAGATTGTATATTCAATTGGAGGTTTAAAGAATCAGGTTCCTGAAGATTGATGCTGACAGAGGCCTGACAGGCATCTTTATCCGTAACAGTAACAGTATAGGATGCCGCGGGGAGATTAATGAGGCTACTATCTGTAGCTCCATTTGACCAGAGGAAGGAATACGGCTCCGAACCAATTCCATTTAGAATTTCTACACTTAATCCTCCTGTACTATCTCCAAAGCAATCAATATCTGAAGTTTGGATAAGGTTTAAAGACCAGGGAATATTATTATTTACATTCACATCTATCGAATCCTGACAGCCATTTGCATCGCTTACAATAACCCGATAAATACCTGCCATGAGACCTGTAGCCAGAGAATCGGTTTGACCCGAGGACCATAAAAAAGTATAGGGCATATTGGCACCACTTACGCTGACTTTAGCTTCTCCATTTGCAACTCCATTACAGCTAGCCGCTTGTATGATTTGAGGAGTCAAAACCAAAGCTGTAGGTTCTGGCATGAGTAGCGAATCTGTCCACAAACAATTATTACTATCCCTGATTTCCAGGATTTGCATTCCGGCACTCAAATTATTTGCGATACTATCAGTTGCTCCTGAAGACCAATTATAGGTGTAAGGTGGATTCCCCCCACTAACACTTACAGACATTTGCCCATCCATTTGCCCAAAACAGCTCACCTCTTGTACCAAATTCAGACTCGCGTTTATAGCAGAAGGTTCCAATAAGAGAATTGAATCTTGTACCTGACATCCATTTGCATCCTGCACTTCAACAGCTTGCCATCCAAAAGCCAGACCGCTTGCCAAAGCTGTATTTTGTCCGTTAGCCCAGGTATAAGTATAAGGTGCACTTCCCCCACTGGCTGTTGCGAGCAGTGAACCATCAGAAAAGCCATTACAGGAAATTGCAGTTTGTAGCTGAAAGTTAATTGAGATAGCTACAGGCTCATTTACCTGGATAGAATCTATTTGAACACAGCCTTTTGCATCCGTTACGGTTAAAATCATCATTCCTGCTGCTACCTGATTATTAGTAGATGCAGTTTGTCCATTGCTCCAATTGTAGGTAAAGGGAGCCGTTCCACCACTTACTGAAGCCGCCAATACCCCATCATTGGCCCCGAAACAAGAGATAGGAGTTTGCAGGGACAATAGTATAGCAATTGAATCTGGTGCCTGTAACTGGAAACTACTGCTTTGCTGACAGGCATCTTTATCCGTAACGGTAACACTATAAGATCCTTCAGGAAGGTTGGCCAGGCTACTGTCTGTAGCTCCGTTCGACCATAAAAAGCTAAAGGGTTCAAAGCCATTTCCGTTTTGTACTTCTACCCTTAATCCCCCTGAGCTATCTCCAAAACAATCGACCTCCTCAGTCTGAAGCATATTGAGTGTCCAGGGGATATTATTATTAACTGTCACATCCACTGAATCCTGACAGCCATTGGCATCAGTAACTACGACCTGATAAATCCCGGCAACCAATCCGCTAGCGACAGAATCCGTTTCTCCTGAAGACCAGAGAAAGCTATATGGCATCACTCCCCCCCTAGCACTTATTTTGGCTTCTCCATTTGCTGCGCCATTGCAACTGGCTGCTTGTAGGACTTGAGGGGTCAATTGTAATGCTGACGGCTCAGGCATCAAAAGCGAATCTGTCCAAAGACAATTGCTGCTATCCCTAACTTCCAGAACCTGCATACCGCTAGCTAGGTTGTTGGCAATGCTATCCGTAGCTCCGGATGACCAATTATAGGTATAGGGAGGATTTCCTCCACTAATGCTGACGGACATTTGTCCATCAATTCCCCCAAAACAACTGACTTCCCGAACAAGATTTAGACTGGCATTTACAGATGTAGGTTCCAGCAATAAAATAGAATCCTGAACCAGACATCCGTTTGCGTCCTGAACCTCTACAGCCTGCCATCCGAATCCCAATCCATTAGCTAAAGCAGTATTTTGGCCATTAGCCCAATTGTAAGTATAAGGAGCGATCCCTCCACTGGCTGTCGCGAGAAGCGCACCATCAGAAAGACCATTACATGAAATTTCCTGGGAAATCTGAAATTGTATACTAAGAGAATCCCCCTGATCCAATCTTACACTATCCACAGCACTACAGCCTTTCGCATCCAGGATCTCCAATCTATATAAACCTGTATCCAGATTTTTCAGGCTATCAGAGCCCACAGAATTATTCCATAAGTAAGTATAAGGTATAGTTCCACCACTAGGGCTAGCTGACAATACTCCATTATTTCCACCATTACAGTCAATATTCTGAACAATCATCAGCCCTGGTTGCAAAGAGTCCGGTTGATTTAGGAAAAGGGAGTCTAGCTCTACACAACCATCATTATCCGTAACGCTTAGTACCTGCCAACCCGCAGAAAGATTGCTGGCAACAGCTGTGGTTTGGCCATTGTTCCAGGAGTAAGTAAAAGGTGCATTTCCCCCAGATAGGCCGGCCGTGATTTCTCCTTCATTTCCTCCAAAACAGTCAATGGATTCTGTTTCTGTTAAGGTCAAGCCAAAACTGGAATAGCTTAATTGAACCGAATCTTTGATACTACAAAGGGCAGAATCTGTGACTGTCAGGACAAATTTCCCAGAATCGAGTCCACTTATTAGGTTAGTTGTCGCAGCTGTGTTCCAAAGGTAGGACAGATTTCCTCTCCCCCCATTTGCTTGCCCCAGAATCTCTCCTCCTATAGGATTTCCGCAGCTGGGATTACTCTGTATCTGAAGGTTGAGTTGTAAGGCTGCGGGTTCGCTCAGGCTGACATCTGCTGTATCTTTACAATTTGCAAGTGAAGTAACGATCAATCGATAATTTCCAGCTCCTAGGCCTGTAAGATCAGCACTTGTAGCACCTGTATTCCAGATGTAAGAATAGGGAGCTCCATTACCTAAGACTGTACTACTTATTGCCCCATCATTGGCAGCAAAACAAGAGATCTCCTGGTCAATGTTGAGAGTAAGTAATGGCTTAGAAGAAACATTTACTACGACAAAGGTGTCTCTTTCCGTACATCCATTTCCATCATCAACCAAGACGTCATAACTTCCTTGGGCCAGATTGCTGATATCCTGACTATTTTCTCCATTTGACCAACTGTAAGAATAAGTTCCAGAACCCCCACTAACACTCAGATCTATGGCTCCATTGTTCAAATCACAAGTTGCATCGCTGATATTTGCTGTTAGGATCAGTCCAGCTCCTCCTCCTCCAGCATTTGGAGCGGCTGTCCAATTGACTGCATTGGCAAGCAAAGTCCGAAAATTCTGATCAGAGGTAAAGTTACTTTGGGCATGTCCCAGGGAGGTGTAAAATGCCCTTCCACCCCATTGCAATTCTTTAACATGGGTCGTCATACGTGCGGCATCATAGCTGGCCCCTCCTGTTTGATTTACACGTAAGACTTCTGTAAAAGTGGGGTTGAGGTATCCATTTTCCCAATAATAATACTCCTCTGTCTTGTTCCAAGGATTGGGGAGTCCTGCGAGCGTAGGATGCCCAAAGTAGCGATGGGTCATATTATTATTATGGTTCTGGCTCGTATGATTGGGACTTTGCTGCACACTACAACCTGCGACATTCTCTGCATACCAGTCCCATGTCCCCCGGGAGCCTCCATTTGCCGAACTATGCCGATAGGTATCAGAAGCTGCATGTATACCGATATAGCTTCCCCCTCCTTGTATGTAGGCTTCGAAATTGGCCCTTTGTGTGGCGTTGAGAATATTGTTTCCGGAAGTATTGGAGAAAATGACTACTGCGTATTGCTGAAGATTAGCCACAGAATTGAATTCTGCACCACTTTGGTCATTGGTAACGGTAAATCCATTGGCACTCCCGATAGCTTGAAACATAGACAAGGATTGACTTCGGGTGTTATGATTAAAACCAGAGGTCTCGGTATAGTGCAAAACTTTGAAGTTTCCGTTGCCACATTGTGCAAAAGAGTACTCAGGCAAGCAAATCCAGCATAGATAACCCAAACCAAGGATTAGCTGGTAAAGTTTTTTCATTCTTCATGTTCATTTGCCCCCCGCCATTATATACCCCATAAAGGCAGAGGCTCTTTACACCGAAAAAGTGTAAAAGTATCCCTGTAATAATTTTCCAAAAATGATTGTCCCCTATAGTGCAAAGATACGGCTGATCAGCTTATATTTTCCTAAAAAAAGCTGAATTATCTTACCGTTCATACAAGATATATTACAGCTCGCGCATTCTCACCCTCTTCTCATTCACAGCTTTGATAATTTATGAAACTTAATTGTTCTTAATTGTAATCCAAATTCAAGCCCTAGCACCATGGCTTACACGGCCCAAACACCCATCGTGTATCTTGCCTGCGTTAACAGTTTTCGCAGTGGCAAGAGAATCCGGTATTTGGTAAAGCAGAGGAAAATCATTCAAAATATCCTCTCGTTTAGTCGCCAAAAACCGTTGTTTGAACCCGTCATCAAAGACCCGTCCGCCAATTCTTACTTTTTCGATTATCTCAACAAAAACTACGATCTCGATCGGATCAGAGTCCTTCATTTTATGGGCGAGGCCGAGAGCGAGCATTTACGTGTTGAGTCAGGAAAAGCAGAAACCAGTCTTCATGTAAATGAGCTGTCAAAATTCATTGCCTTATTGCCAAATCTCGAGTTGGTCTTCCTTCATGGATGTGCCACCCCGAAATTATTGGATATGTTGGTAAGGCGTGATGTTCCGGCGATCATGGTCTGCGAGACACAGAGTAAAGACAAGCGCAGTATGGATATTGCCAGCACCTTCTATGAAGAGATTAGCAGAGGCGCATCCGTACAAAAGGCTTTACTCAGCGTTCAGGAAGTATTTCCTCAATTCGGCTCCTTTAAATTAGACTACGAGGTTGAATCAGACGACATTGCCTGGCCTGTAGAACTGGAAGCCGGAAAGATTCCCTGGGGTCTTTATTATCTGTCTGAACATGAAAGCCGGCTTTATGAGCCCATTTCTCACAGAGATCAGGAGGGAATTTCTCTTCCCATTTCCAATTATGCCAAACTGGGAGAAGAAGACAATTCTTCCGTTTATCGATTTGCTGCTATTGCAGCAGTTATAACTTTCATTCTTGCACTGATCTATTTCGGGCAGAATGAAGCCGGAGGTTTGAGTAATCTCCTGGCCTTTTGAATATCGTTTTTAAACATCCTTATTTGACTGATCCCGGCAAGCTTGAAATGCCGGGATTTCTTTTTTTCATTTCTTTTTGGTGTAAATCTTTTTGTCAGCTCGTTTGATGGATGAAGCGGAAAGCAAAAGATTCTACAGGGATCATTTAGAATTTTCCGAATTTCCATACTTCTCAATGATGGATCACTTTTAACATTCATCTTTCACAAAAAGCTCTTGTACCCATGGAAATGACAACCAAAAAACCAATCGTCTATCTAGCTTGCGTAAATAGCTCTCGCAAAGGCAAAAGACTGAATTATCTTTTCGAAGAAAGGCAACGTATTTCAAAGATTCTTTCTTTTAAATCCACGAATCCTTTATTCGAAGTTGTTCACAAAGATCCTGTAGTAAATACCTATTTCTTCCCAGACTTTATCGGGAAAAAGTATTACCAGGAACGAGTAAAAGTCTTACACTTCAGTGGCCATGCAGAAAGTGAGCACCTGAGAATCGAAGCAGGAAAATCAGAATGGCACATTCACATAAATGAGCTTTCACGGGTGATTGATCTGCTCCCAAATCTTGAGCTAGTCTACTTAAATGGATGCGCAACTCCTCGTTTGCTCGATATGTTGGCGCGTAGAGATATCCCTGCAGTCATGATTTCGGAAACACAAAAAAGGGACAGACGTTCACAAAAACTGGCTAAGACTTTCTATAAAGCCCTGGCAAAAGGAGCAAGCATCCAACAAGCACTGGCACGCGTTCAAAAACGCTATCCACGCTTCGGAGCCTATCGCTTGAAATATGATTTCTACCAAGATCAATTCAAATGGCCCTTTGATATCAATACCATCGAAAGTGGAAAGCTTCCTTGGGGATTGTATTTCCTCGAAGACCATGAAAGCAATCTTTACAAACCCCTTTCTATGAGCAGAGAGGAAAAAGATAAGCTGAGTATGTACGAAGGGATGCTCAAAAGGAAGCGGAAAGAGCCTTCCAAATCAAACTTCTTTACAGCCGCAGCAGCTGCAATTGCTGTACTCTTGGGAATCGGTCTGAGTATGTACGTAGGCTCAATTCCTATAGAAGGATTGAAAGCACTCCTCGCCTTTTAAAAACATTGGGGTAAATTGTTTCTTCATACACATCCCGGCCTGTGAAAAACAGGTCGGGAATTTTCTAAGTAAAATCTACTGATAAGGCCTAGTATCCTCTCCTTCTCCATGACGAATACGATGGTCGTTAAGAGCTTTCATCGTAGATTGGATTCCTTCGAGGGTCATAGGGAACATTCGATACCCAAAGAATTTCCGCAGGATAAAGGTAGATTCGTAATACCTCCACTCAAATTCGGCCGTAGGATTGATCCAGGCCATGAATTCAAAATGATCCTTCATGCGCTGCAACCAGAGTAAACTGGGCTCTTCATTCCAATGCTCTACGCTACCTCCTTTGTACATCAGCTCGATAGGAGACATGGCAGCATCACCAACAAAGATCACTTTGTAATCGCGATTGTATCGATTGATGAGTTCCCAAACCGATGTCTTTTCGCTATGGCGACGACTATTGTCTTTCCAGACATATTCATAGACACTATTGTGAAAATAGTAGAACTCCAATTGCTTAAACTCATGGCGAGCAGCTGTAAATAGCTGTGAACAGAGTTCAACATAATGATCCATTGAACCTCCTACATCCAGCAACATCAAAACTTTCACCCGATTTTTTCGACTGGGCCTCATTTTGATGTCTAGCATACCCGCATTTTCTGAGGTGCGGCGAATGGTATCTTTCAGATCCAGTTCATTGGGTACTCCTTCACGAGTCAGGACACGCAATCTTTTCAGGAGTAACTTTATGTTTCGGGTATTGAGCTCTGCTTTATCGTTGAGGTTGGCATAGCGGCGCTTATCCCATACCTTAATGGCATTGCCGTGTTTGCCTTTTTTCTGGCCGATGCTAAAGCCTTCAGGATTATAGCCATCAGCCCCAAAAGGAGAAGTACCTCCTTTACCTATCCACTTATTTCCTCCCTGATGGGCCTCCTCCTGCTCAGCCATCAATTCTTTAAATCGCTGAATCAAAGCATCCAATCCCCCCATCTTTTCAATGGCTTCCAAATCTTCCGGACTGATATGCTTTTCTAACTCTGCCTTTAGCCATTCTTCCGGAACTTCCTCCCAGAAGTCATCGGCCATGCCTTCTTTCCCCTGAAAATACTGACCAAAAAGCACATCAAAGGCATCCAGCTGCCCTTCATGTTTAATTAAGATCGTACGTGCGAGGTAATAAAATTGCTCCAGATCAGGCTCAACCAAATCTTGCTTTAGCGCTTCCATCAAATGCAAATACTCCTTCAGAGAAGTTCTGATCCCATACTGACGCAACAAAAAGAAAAACTTAAGGAACATAGTGATCCGATTTTCAGGAACACTAAAATTAGTGAGAAGGAATATGGAATGCAAAGCCGAAGGCTTTTAGGTGCTAGTACATTAGGGTGTTAGCGTTATTTTAATATTCGTATTCTTTACGAACTCAAACACGCTAACACCCTAATGCATAAAGACGATTTTCCTATCGGCTCTTCAACTTAAACTGCAAGGTATACTCCCCTTCGCTCAGGCCATTGGCGCCAACGACTCCTACCACTACCTGGTAAGGACGATTGATGGCTACCAGATTTTTTACTGTGCGGGTATGATCCTGTACTTTGCCTCTCCAGGGGCGATCCCATTTATGGTCGGCTTCGCAGCGGATACAGGAAGGCAAATTGGGAACGATGCGATCGCTACCCACCCCTATTTCATAGGCATAGATGCTAAAGTTGGCCTTCTTATTCTTGGGAATAACAGTAATTTCCAGTTCTGAATATTTGGGAATTACAGATTGGTAGAGCACATGATTTCCTGTGAATTTTTGCGATTGAGTGGCGGGGAAACAAGCAACGGAACTATTCCAGGCCCAGGAGAGATCCCCAATTTGAGCTCCATCAGAGAGGTTTCCAGAAACTTCTACTATCTGATTGGGCTGCATTTCAACCTCATATACAGTCTGTGCACTCATAATAAGTGGGAGGAAAAGGATACTGACTAAGATGATTATTTTGTTCATGATTTTTTGCGTTTTTAGGAGTCAAGAAAATTATTTACTGGCCACATCCGCGTAATAGTTCAGACGATTAACCATAGCCTTTAAGGAGTTCCCGGGGAAACGCTTTTGAGCAGCTTTATATTCTCCAATCATAATGATAGATCCTCCTTCGCCCATTTTCAAGCCTCGCTCAAATTTTTGAATAGCTTTCATTTTGGCAGCAATTTTATCATCCTCCCAGGGATCTTTGATATCGGGCGTACATTCGCAAGTCCAGGGGTCTATAATGCCATTACAAGGGGGAGGAGTACAATCCTCATCATTATTAGCCAATACAATTGGTCCAAGTACCGCTTTAAATTTTGAGCTAACCTTGGCGTCCTTGCTTAAGTTTGTTCTTAGTTGTTTTACTTTGGGAGAAAGCTTGGCAGACTTTTGTGCTTGCAAGCCGAAAGCAACACAGATCAGGAGTGAGAGGATCAGGATCTTTTTCATGTCTAAATAGATAATTGGTTAAGTGGTTTCCTAAAGAGAAAGGGTCCCCAAATAGAATTTGAAGCGTTTTATTAATGCTCCTAAATGCGAACCCGGATAAAGAGTCCTTGCTTGCTGATAAAGGTTTGAGGGCAGTAGATTTACGCCTTTTCCTGATCGTAAAGCGTCTTCAAAACGATTGAGGGCTTTTGTTCGTGCTAGCTGTATCTGTTCTGACGAAAAGGACCGTGCATCTTTCATACAAATGCCAGTGTTTGGATGAAAATACTGACAGACTGCTGCATAAAATGCCGATTTTCCCAGCTGCTTGAAACCCGCAGGAACTCCTTTGTTGTTTTGCAGGATACCCATCCTTGTTTTCATTTCATTGAGCTCGTCCTGTGGACAGGCCAGCAGAGCCACATGCAGTAGCAGGGAAAAGATCAAGAGTAAAGCAGTTGTCTTCATTTCCAGAAACCTATATCGAAGGCAAGATGAATTCTTTCCCTTTAGTATCCTGAAGGGAAGAATCGTAACCTGTTTTTCTTAATCTCTGAAAAATTATCCTAGCGCCCCCATTTACGGAGTTGTTCGATCAGGTCATAATCCTGTTCATTTTTGATCAGAGCTCCTTCGAAGGGAGGAAGATTTTCTTTAAGGTTTACCTCCTCCAGTTCTTTGAGAGATACTCGTTCAAGGATCAATAATTTGATCCAATCAATCAATTCACTGGTGGAAGGCCTTTTTTTCATGCCCTTGATATCACGGACTTCATAGAAGACCTTCATAGCACGATTGAGAAGTTGTTGATCGAGTTGAGGATAATGGACATCCACGATTCTTTTCATGGTTGCCTCATCTGGAAACTGGATGTAATGAAAAAAGCACCTTCTCAAAAATGCATCAGGAAGTTCCTTTTCATTATTGGAGGTAATGATCACTATGGGGCGATGCTTTGCACGTATACTCTTTTGAAGTTCGTAGCAGTAAAACTCCATTTTATCCAACTCCAATAAAAGGTCATTAGGAAACTCTATGTCGGCCTTGTCAATCTCGTCGATTAGAAGCACCACTTGTTCTTCCGCTTCAAAGGCCTCCCACAATTTTCCCTTCTTGATGTAATTGGCGATATCTTCTACTTTATCCGAACCCAATTGGGAATCTCGTAATCGGGAAACAGCATCGTATTCATACAGGCCCTGCTGAGCTGTGGTGGTAGATTTGATATGCCAGCTGATCATGCGTTTTCCCAGGGCCTGGGCAATTTCTTGTGCAAGCAGGGTCTTTCCGGTTCCAGGCTCTCCTTTTACAATTAGGGGCTTTTGAAGATGGACAGAAGCGTTTACAGCAACTTGTAATTCACGGGTGGCGACGTAGGTAGAACTTCCTTCAAATTTCATATAATAGCTTTCTTGAGTGTAAAAATAGCCATTAGCTGACGAAAGACGAAAAGGTAGAAGGTCTTCTGAAGGAATTATGCGTTTTATCTCAAATTTTCTGAGGCAATTTCACACATCTAACATGCTTTATTTACCCTTGACAAACTTTTTTTTTGCCCTATAAAAAAATGAAAAAAATACATAACACACTAACTATCAACAGCTTACAATAAACCAGAATAATATCCCCTCGTGATAAAACAAATTCTTACCGTTTATATTTACTAAAAAATCAACAATTCTTGTCAAGATATTACCTGAGTAAGGCATAATTCAAAATTTAGCCTAGATTTGCTGTTGGGTAAAAATTTCTTACATAGACGTACTAACACTTTTTACTAGCGTTTTGGGGTGCGTTTTTCAAGAACAGGCTTTTTTCCTTATTGCCCGAAGTTCCTTTAATGGTATTGATGATGTATTTTTCCTCTGGTGATTAAAAGAATCAGCCTGGTCCGAAAAATTTACCTCAACACAAACATTAGACAATTTTGCTAATGTAACCTTAGTAGCCCTAAGGTTCTTGTAACCTTGTTATCGCTAGAAAGCACAGGTGTAGATTTTGTTTCTGCACCTGTTTTTTTATTGGGAAAATTTGATAAAACTGGTACGGTTTACATCCTCCCCTTCCAGTTTAAACAGGTTGAGAAAATAGACGCCATTCTCCAGATTTTCTAATGTAATATCCTGTTGATTTGCT
>JBCBRM010000062.1:0-46530 GCA_039819665.1 Bacteroidota bacterium | reverse complement strand
CTGGGGAACGCTTGCAGTAGGTCTCCTCGGTAGCAAAGCTGGATTCGATCAGTTTATCTGGCAATTGACGGGTGTAGGTGCCGCAGCCGCCATGGCCTTTGGTAGTGCCTTTATCATTTTTTTCGGACTGAAAAAAGCCTTTGGAATCAGAGTTACCGAAGAGCATGAAGAAAGTGGACTCGATAGCCACGAGCACGGTATCCGTGGATACACCATTATTTACGCAGAATAGTTAGTAGTTAAAAATAAGAGTAGCAGGGAGAGTAAAGAGAGCTCGCCCCTGTTACTCCTACCCTTTACCCCTCAGAGATGTAAAAATTAGGCCCTCACCCCAAATTACTCATCACGTAATTAAAGCCTAAAACTTACATACAATGAAAATCATTAGAACTTTACTTCTAATCGGGCTCTTTATGCCTGTAATTTCCCTCCAGGCCCAGGATGAAGAAGATGGAAAATTGAAAATCTCAGGCTCCGTTGACACCTACTACAAGTACGATTTTTCTGGAGAAGCTAATATTGGAACGAGCTTCGCTGACGAACAGAATTCTATTTCCATAGGTATGCTTGACCTGATTTTTGAGAAATCGTCCGGAAAATCCTCCTTTGTTGGTGAAATAGCTTTCGGTCCAAGAAACGCAGCTTCTGCAGGACCAGGTGAAGACGGAAGTTTTGCACCTAGAATTCAAAACCTTTACTTTTCTCATCAACTGACTGATGAACTTACTGTAACAGCAGGTTACATGGGTACCTTCGTGGGATATGAAATCATTTCCCCAACGGGTAATTTCAATTATTCTACTTCCTACCTGTTTACAAATGGACCATTCCAAAATGCAGGGGTAAAATTTGAATATGCTATCAGCGATGCCGTAAGTATTATGGCTGGTGTATTCAATCCCTGGAATGTATATACTGCTCCTTCTGATATTGGTCCAAGTAGCTTTGGTGCTCAATTGGCTCTTTCTCCAGTGGAAGGCTGGGATGCTTATCTTAATTTTGTTACTGGTGGAGAAAGTGGAACAGAAATAGACTTGACCACAACTTTCCAATTAAGCGATGATTTTATGGTAGGCTTAAATGCCGCCAGTTTCAACAATGGCCTTGATGGCGATTTGGAATCATCTTTTGCAGGTGCAGCCGTTTATTTGAATTTGAGTGTTTCAGATCTGCTTGCTTTGGGTACTAGATATGAGTACTTCAGCACCAATGCTGACTTTGATGTAAATGCGATCACCCTTTCCGCAAATATTGGAAAAGGAGCGTTGACTTTTATCCCAGAAATAAGATTTGATGCTGCTAGTACAGAAGCATTTCTAGATGCAGATGGTGCAGCTACAAAAACAGCAACTCAGGCGGTTATTGCGGCTGTGTTTGCGTTCTAATAAGAATATCGGATATCGTTCAGGTGAAGGTTGCCCCAAACATTAGGGGCAGCCTTTTCTTTTTTGGATAAAATTTAAATCTAAAAGAAAGCTCAAATACATGTATAATTCATATCCTTTATCCTGAATTCTTTCCAGGAATTTAATTTTTTGATTGAAAAGTACTGTAAGTTGTAGTAAAGACTTGTCCTAGATAAATCTACCCAATGCCTTAGATTAGTAAGGTGCTTATGACACTTTCTGATCAAAAATACAAAGTCTTTATAGTCGATGATGATCCTTTCATACGTCGTAGTCTGGAGATAAAACTTCATGATAAGGATAAGTATGATCTACACACCTTCAACAATGGAGAATCGTGTATACATGCACTTGCGGAAAGTCCAGATTTGATTATCATGGATTATAATATGGGGGAACATGTGATGAATGGAATGGAAGCTATGATGAAAATCAAAGAGCTAATGCCTTCTGTAGAGGTGGCCATTTTATCAGCGCAAGATGAGATTCCAGTAGCAGTCGATATTCTAAATAAAGGAGCGATTGAGTACCTCAGTAAAGAGCATGTACTTGATTATGGGATTGAGCGTTCGGTAGCAGAAATTATCCAGAAGAAAGAATTGCAGGATGAATTGGCTCAGAAGAATGAAGAGATCCGGGAGAAAAATAGAGCACTTGAAATCGCTCAAGAGGAGGTGCTGAAGGCCAATAGAGAATTGAAAGAGCTTAATGAAGAGTTGGACAAAAGGGTAAAAAGACGTACTGCTGCCCTGGTAAATTCATTAAATAAGCTTAAGGACTCAAAAGAAGAACTTGAAAATTTTGTCTACCGGGCTTCTCACGACCTCAAAGGACCTACGGCTCGTTTGATGGGCTTAATCCAGCTTTCGCATATGCTGCCGGATGACCCAGACAATCTGGGTTATATGGAAGAGGTTATCAAAGGCCTGGATAAGATCGTAGAAAATTTCATTTATGTGCACACCCTTCATCGAAATCCGCTGAAAAATCAGCCTATCGATTTAGAGGAACTGGTCAAAGAAAGCTTCGAAAAACTTAAACTCATTCCCAAAGCCAAAGGAATTAAGCTGGAACATGAAATTCTGGGCAAAAGGACTTTTCCCTCAGATCCTCTACTACTGAATATTATTCTTCAAAATTTATTGGAAAATGCGATTCACTTCCATAAAGGAGATGAGGGTGCAGATAGATTTGTGAAACTGCGGCTTATCCAGTCTAAGGATAAACTGATTTTAGAAGTAGAGGATAACGGGCAGGGAATAAAAGAGGAGATTCAGCAAAAGATTTTTCAGATGTTCTATCGTGCTTCACAAGAATCTCATGGAAATGGCTTAGGACTCTATTTAGTCGAGCATGCCGTCAGGAAGCTGGAAGGAAGTATTCAAGTGAAGTCAGAAGTAGGCAATTACTGCATATTTCGAATTGAGCTTCCCGTAAATGCCGAAATGGATGAAAAAATATGATTGGTTTCAGGATTAATAAGACGCTCTGACATTTCTAACATAATGGAATTGCTCTCATACAAAGAGAATAAATGACCTTTAATAGTAATAAACCGATTCTCTTGCTGGAAGACGACCTGGTGGATGTAATGACATTTAAACGTGCCGTAAGGGATTTGGCCGTAAAAAATGAGCTGATTATAAAAGGAAATGGAGTAGAAGGCCTTGAGTTTCTTGCAGGAGCAGCTGAAATCCCCTGTATGATCCTGCTGGATCTCAATATGCCTAAAATGAATGGGCTTGAGTTTTTAGAAGAGATCAAAAAGAATCTTCAATTCAGGCATATTCCCGTCATAATCCTCACTACCTCCAAGGAGCAAACAGATCGGATGCAAAGTTTTCAATTGAGTGTCGCAGGCTATATGGTAAAGCCAGTTAATTACCAGAATTTTATCACCATGCTTGATACCATTCATCAATATTGGTCCCTAAGTGAATACCCAGAATAAAGCATGCAGAAGTTTTGGGATTTTGTGATAAACATGGGAAGTTCAGATCGAATGACCCAGCAGGAAAAGGCGCAAATCAGTTTTTTTAATCTGATTTGTATTATCAATGTCTTGATCCTATTGGCTCTGAGTATCTTTTATCTCTTTAGCCAGCTCTATCTCATTGTACTTCTCCTTTTATGGCAAATTTTTGTTTGTGTTATATGTCTCTATTCTACAGCCAATCTTCGTTTTGTATTTGCCTACAGATTCCTGGGACTAAACTCTATCCTGGGAACTATTCTTGCGGTCTATATACTCGGAGAAAGTGGAAATTTTGAGATTCTTTTTATCCTCTACTTTTTAATCCTGAGTATTTTCTCACAGTCCCAAAAAGAAACATTTCTATGGCTGCTGGCCTGTTCGCTGGCAATCGCTAGCAGTTTCGTCTTATATGAATTTTTTACTCCCCTCGTCAAATATCCCAATAGCCTTTCCATTAAGCTGCCCAATTTGATTTTCTTTTTGGGACTTATCTGTCTACATACCCTTTTTTACCGAAAAGACTTTATCAGAAATCAAACCCTTTTACAGGAAAATGAGGACAAATACCAAAGAGAGTCGGCGAAAAGGAAAAAATATTCCCGGGAATTCCAGCTTGCCCAAATTGAACTAAAAGAGAAAGAAGAAAAATATCAGCTCTTATTCGAATATGCTTCTGATGGTATTATGCTGGTAGATATCCTGCAGTTGAAAGTCATTCTTATGAATGATAGTTTTTCAAGAATCCTGAACAGGGATCGAGAAGAATTGATGGAACTTTCTATATCTCAAATCATAGACAACTATTTTCCTGAGGTAGAGAATAAAAAGCAAAGACTTTTAGGCTGGCAAAAAAGACTTTCAGCAGGGGAATCGCTAGAAGAAAAGATCCACATTCAGGCTGAGTATGGAGAAAATTATCACCTGCAAGCCTCAGCTATCCCTGTGCCCAATTCTCATAATCATTTACTGGCAATCTTTATTCGTGATCTCTCTCAGGAGGTGCAGGAAGAAGAACGGATGAAAAGGACATTAGCCGAATTGGAAGAAGTAAATGAGGAGTTAAAAAACTTTGCCTATATCGTTTCCCATGATTTGAAGGCTCCTTTACGGGCTATCGGTTCTTTGGCTGATTGGTTGGTTGAAGATCATCAGGAAGAATTAAATCAGGAAGGGCAGGAAATAGTTCACTTATTGAATGCGAGAGTTGAGCGAATGCATAATTTACTGGAAGGAGTCCTGGCTTATTCGAGGGTGAGTAGAGATAAAGAGGAAAAGGTAAATATCGACATAGAATTACTTATTGAGCAGGTAGTTGACAGTCTGGCTCCTTCAGAGGAGGTTGATGTATGCATAGAGGGAGACTTAGCGGCTTTATATTTTGAACGTACACGCCTTTTTCAGGTATTCCAAAATCTCATTTCCAATGCAATCAATTTCAATGATAAAGCTCAGCCAATTATCAAAATAGGTTGTGAAATGCAGGCAGCGGAAATTCGGATTTGGGTTTCGGATAATGGACCTGGAATAGAAGAGACGTATTACCACAAGATTTTTCAGGTTTTTCAGACACTACAGGCAAGAGATACTTACGAAAGTCTGGGAATGGGGCTAGCTATTGTCAAAAAGATTGTCGATCGATATGAAGGTAGAATAAATCTACAGTCTGAAATGGGGACAGGCTGTTGTTTTGAAATATTTTTCCCCCGTAAAATTGTAGAGGTCCGATCCAGGGTTTCGGTCTGATCAAAAAAAAAGAAGATGAAGATTCTATACATAGAAGATGATCCGATAGATCAGATGAGCTTTAAACGTCTTTGTAAAAAGATGGATTCAGAGATTGTATATCAAATTGTTGATAGCCTTGATGATTTAAAAAAACAGAATGAACTTGATTCATTTGATCTCATTTTCTCCGATATGTTTTTGAGAGATGGTGATATAAATGATGTCTTGGAGATCTTGGGCGAACAGCAACCTTATATTTTAAGTGGGGAGACTGATCCGAAATTTATCCAGGATTTTGTGAAAAATCCTTTTAAGGGGGTATTTGAGAAACCGATGACAAAAGGAATTCTGGAAGAGGTAATGGGCCTAAACCTAAAGGAGGAAGCAGAAGAAACAGAGGAAGTACGAAGGGAAGATTATACGGCTATCAAACTGGCAAATTTACATCGACTCAGTAAGGGTTCTAATCAGGAAATGATAGAGCTTATGGATATTGCCCTGGACCTTTTACCCCAAAGAATGCATGAATTAGAGGAAGGCTTTGAAGAGGGAAATTGGGGGAAAGTTCATTTTAGTGCGCATGCCGCTAAAGGGGTATGTCGCCTGGTAGGTATTCCTGTTTACAATGAGCTTGCAGCCCTGGATCGAAAAGCAAGAGAAGAAGCACCTGATCCCGAAGAATTATTCAATATCTATTATGGCCTACTTCCTATTATGAAGCAAGCCTTTGATGAATTAAATCAATTAAAAAAGAAAGTGAGTTTAGCCTAAATTATTTCTGCTTAACGGCTATAGACGTCATCCATTCGTCGAGAGATATCAGCTAACCTTTCACGATCTCCTCCGCGCATCTCTGCAGATCCCCATCCACTATATCCCACTTTTTTGAGGGCAGCATTTACCTTTTCCCAATCACTATCTCCCTCACCCAATTCAACGGCAAAGCCTTTCCAGATTCCTTCGTCAGTTTGCTTCTTTCTACTATATTCTTTGATATCCACCTTCATAATTCGATGTCCTAAAGCTTCGACCCAGTGATGGGGCCAGCCATAGCGGACGATATTTCCCACATCGAAATACCAGCCAATCATATCGTTTTCAAATTCATCAATGTAACGAGCAGCTTCTACTGGACTTATGAGAAAGTTGTTCCAAACGTTTTCTATAGCAATCTTGATTCCCGTTTCTTCAGCAATAGGCAAAAGTTTTCGAATCTCATCCTGAGAGCGTTTATAGGCATCAGCATAGGGAATATCAGTATTGACTACTCCAGCTACCAGCAAAACAGTTGTACCGCCATATCTTTTACAAGCGTTGAGCGCTGTTTCCATGGAAGCTGCACATTCGGCTCTAACAGCAGCATCCGGGTGAGATAATGGCTTTTTCCAATGGACCGAGTTTACGACACCGGGAATTTCCAGACCGCTGGCTTCTTTAGCTTCTAATACTTCCGTTTCATCTAAATCATTGGGGCTGTCCAGTTCTATTCCGTCAAAACCTAGTTCTTTGACCAACTTGAATTTTTCCATGACAGATATATCTTCCTGTATCATGCCCCATTTCAGGCTTTTTTTGGTCAAGCCTTCTCCTGCCTCAAGAGGAGGAGTAGAGATAGAATTTTCTGCCTGTACTGTTTGACAGGAATTAAGGAATAAACTGGCCGAACCCAATCCCAGGGCAGCCTGTTTGAGGAAGGATTTGCGATCCATAGTAGTAGTTTAAAAATAAGCCTGCGACTATAAGCCGCAGGCTATATACTAATCTTATCTAAACTCAGTTAAACCTGGCTTTGCAACTGCTGCCGTTGGCCAGTCAAATTCCCAACTATACTGGTTGATGTTGGGCCCTAGTACTTCTTCAGAATTGAGTGCCTGATCCCAGGTAATGGTCTTTCCGGTATAAGCTACCATACGCCCGATAATGGCGAGTAAGGTACTATTGGCCATGTACTTATCCAGGATTTGCTCTCCTTTCCTGATAGCTGCAAACAGCTCATCATGCTCCGTCTGGTACATATTATTGGACTGGCCCCTGTATTTCCAGGTTTCAGTTCCGTATATCTCATGCTTGCGACGGATGCAGTCTGCAACTGCATGCCCTTTGGTACCCAGCATTTCTACATGATAGGCTCTGTCTGTATCTTTTTGCTGGCGAGAGAAATGGAAGCCTTTAGCGCCATTTTCATACTCATATACCAGGGCAAAGTGATCGTACACATTGCCATATTTATCTTCAATTCTGCGCTGGCGTCCACCGGTTCCGCTTACCTGCTTAGGCGTAACATCACCCAGGGCCCAGGACATCATATCCAAACTATGGATGGCTTGCTCTGCAATATGGTCTCCACTCAACCAATTGTAATAAATCCAGTTGCGAAGCTTGTTTTCCATTTCGGACCATTCTTCCTTACGAGGCTTTTCCCATAAGTATCCGGTATTATAAGTATTGTAAATAGCTTTGACATCGCCTATGCTACCGTCGAGAATACGAGAGAAAGTTTCTCTTTTTGGCTCATGGTACCTCCAGCAGAAACCGGACATAAGGGAGAGTCCTTTTTGCTCTGCAGCATCTATTACTTTGATCACTTTTCTCACGCCGGCAGCATCAACAGCCATAGGCTTTTCACAGAATACATGCTTGTCTGCGTCGATACAGGCTCTAAGATGATCTGGGCGGAAGGCTGGGGGAGTAGCAAGCAATACTACGTCCACCCCTGATTCGAGGAGTTTTTTATACGCATCAAATCCGAGGAACTGTCTTCCTTCATCCACTTTTACTTTATCTGGATGAGCTTCTGTCAGATTTTTGAGAGAAGTTTCCATCCGATCAGGGAAAATATCTGCCATCGCCCAGAGCACCGCATTGGGATCAGCATTGAGGGCCTGATTGGCTGCTCCTGAACCGCGACCTCCGCATCCTACGAGGCCTACTTTCAGAGTTTCACTATTCATTTCAAAACGGGACGAACGTCCAAGTGCAATATTGACAGATAATCCTGCTGCCGCCGTGGCAACGCCTGCCTTTTTAAGGAAATTCCTACGAGTAGTGGTTACTTTATTTGGTTCCATGTTAGTCAGTTTTATACATTCTACTACCTAAACTATTAAAAGATTGACTAGACTGCAATAAAAGTCTGTAGAAGTAGAAGAATCCACCCAAAAATAATCAGGCTGTGTTTTTGAGAAAAGAACGGGGGCGGGGAAGGGTAAAGTACAATGAAAAACATCTATGTGCACGTGCACATAGCAAATATAGTATTTAAAAATAAAAAAAACGCGAGAACTTTCGTCCTCGCGCTAATTCTTACGCTTGTTTATGAGTGAAACGTAATAGGTTCGATATCTATTCGTCTTCTTGGTCCTGGTCCCAGTCGTCTCCAAAGTAGAGGTAACTGGAAGAACTAGATTTATCTTTTGCCTGTCCTTTGCCTTTTACATCCATGCGACCGATGGCTGTATCCAAACTGATGCTGCGGGTATCATAAGCCTCCAGTACTTTTTGAGGAACATTGATTTCGACAGTAGCAGGAGCCTCACAAGAATTACAGGCGGGGATCTCAATTTTTACAGAAAGCCATTCGTCTGAGCCAAGTTCTCTAAGGGTGCGGCCATATTCGATCATAGCTCTTTGAACTGCAGGTACCATGGCCTGATATACACTATCTACAATATTATCATGTGCACTGGAACCCACTTTTTTGCCATCCTCGGTGTCAAATACTTTTCCATCGATAATAAGACGTGAACCTTTTTGTCCTCTTTTGCCGGAATAAAAACCAAGAAGCGAGCTTTTTACGTTCAGCTTATATACAGCTCCATAACCAGAGAGAACCTCATAATTTACATCTGAACGCGAGCTTCCCGCTAAGCCTACCGCATAGTTATATTGTCCCTGGATAATGTTATTCTTTGAATTCAGGACAGGACTGATTCTGTATTCTGAAACTATATCCTCAAGAATTTGTCCGAGGATCTGATAGGACATTCTTTTCTTATCGTTTGCGGGTAAATTCTCTATACTAAGGGCTTTCTTAAATCCATCCTCAGAGAGATCTCTGCTTCTAAATCTGTCTATATCATTTTTGGAAATACTGACGGTTATGGTACCTGGCTTACGGTCTTTAGTACTACTTATGGTGGCACGGGGACTTCCTGCTATTGTCAAACCCGTTGCACGTACTCGGCTATTACGGTTGTTTTTACTACCATAGATCAACATGATTTTCTCATTTTTTGGCAGCTCACTGGCTAAATCTCCATAGTTCTGAAGGAAATAAGTCATCAAGTCAATCTTTACCTGGTCGATTTCATCCTGAGATATCCTTTCAGAATCCTTGCCCGCCTCTTCCGAAGGAGTTGGAGCGGCTTCGCCATTTTGTCTAATGTAAACGCCTGATTCGCTCCAGGCTGTTCCATTCAAGCTGATAAAGTTTGATCCACTCCAATAGAATAGAGGAGTTCTCATCAGAATACCAAAACCTTCTATGTACTGTGCATCTGTACTATTGGTCCTTACATTGAGTTGGTCCGGCTCGGGATTGCCGCTACGGAATACCTCATTCAGTACCTTTTCCATCATCTTGAGATTTTCTCCCATCTTACTATCCTTATCCTGAGCCTGAATAGGCTGCAAAGAGACAAGAGTTAGCATGATGAGCGAAAGAATTCCTGTTCTGCTCATTTTTATAAATCTTTTCATTGTTCTGAAGTTTTTCTGTTAATCGCCTAGTTGAGCCCTGAGCTCGGTAAGCAGGTATTTGGTTTCTTCCTGCTGTATGTCGTTTTGTTCTATGATATGGTTGAAAGCAACTTCCATAAGTTTGAGATCCTGTTGCCTTTGTTGTTCCAAAAATTGAGAGAAGTCTGTCAGCAATTGCTCGGTATAAGCCTGCTGATATTGCTGAGTTTCGCTCAGCATATTGACGACCATCTGATAATTGGCATCTCCGATGTCAGTTTTGAGTTGAGCGAGCTGTGCTTCACTCATTGCGGGATTCGTATTTCTTCTGGCTAATTGCTCCTGGCGCGCTTCCAGCTTTTCCAATGAGGAGCCTAATTGAAAGACAGCCTGGAAGAGGGAGTCATTTTGATTGCTAGCCATGAGTATATCATTTTGCTGCTCCAGCATAGCGATTTTTTCTTCCAGCTCTTTTTCATTTCCGGTGGGAGCAGGAGCCCCAAATTGTATACTAAAAGTCTTTTCTTTGAAACTGACCTGCACCCCGATCAATTTGGCTGAAATCATCAAAGCTATACCTGCGGCTGCGGCATGTAGCCAGCGATTCTGGAACCATTTTACAGGAGTTTTTTCCTGAATAATGATATTGGGGATGGGGGGTGTTTGAGGAGTAGGTACCTCTTGCATCATTTCACGGGTGCGCTGCAGGGCTTCCCATTCAGCTTGCGCTTCAGGATTTTCCTTCAGGTACTCTTTCATCTGCTCAGCTTCTTTGCCCTCCATTTCCCCGTAGAGAAAACTCATCCATGCCTCCGGACTCGGTTTAAAAGTCATATCGTAAACTATCTTGTGTGATCTGTTTTCTTTCCAAATACAGGCGCATATGTTGCAGACCTGCGTACAATCTCGATTTGGCAGTATTCTCGGATATCTCAAGTGCCTCGGCGATTTCTCTGAATTTCAATCCCTGGTATTCTTTCAGGATTAAAACGGCTCTTTGTTCCGGTGCCAACTGATCCAATGCCCGTAACACCCAGTGTGAAATATCCTTTCGCAAAGTATGGCGATACGGCCCGGTGTATGTGCTCTCCATCTGCTTCAATTCAGCATCCTCTGCTTCGTATTCCCGGATATAGCGAGTATCCCGGGTTTTGTTTCTGCGGTCTTCTTCGTAGCAATAATTTGCTGCTATTCGGAAGAGCCAGGATTTGAATCTCGATGGATCGCGTAGCTTCCCGATATTCTTATGGACTGATATAAAGGTTCGTTGTGCAACTTCTTCAGCAGGATTGTGTGGGTTTTCGGTTCGGCTTCCTCCTGCAAAGTATTTCCAGGCGAACTGGTAAACATGTGGGTACCAATCCTGCATCAACTCTTTGAAAGCTGTTTGTGAACCTTTTTTGACTTGAGCTATCAGTTGCTCCATGAGAATATCTTCGTAGCGTCGATTTACTTATTGGATGGAGGTAGTTGAAAAAAAGTTTGACTGGGGGTGAAAAAAAATTGAAACGTGTTAGCGTGAGAGTGTGTTAGCGTGTTGGTGTTACTTATAATATAAGCAAACTCCCGTACTTCTCAACTCCAACACATCAACACGTTTTAAACCAAAAAAGCGCCGGAAAATTCCGGCGCCATTTCTAGTTTGGTGTGAATTATAAGGGTTTCTTAAACGAGCTTGCGTGTTTGGGTGTTAGTGTATTAGTGTTGTTGAAACAAACGCTAACACCCTAACACGCTCCAACTCTCGTACGCTAAAAATCTGCGTAGTATCTATTTATGTAACGGCTTACCTGGTCAAATATTGGCTTGGTAAACTCTACGAACAAATCTTGTGGTAGAGGATCAGGTGCAGGACCGCGTTTCTTTACACATCTTCTGTCATCACTTTCCAGGGCTCTTTCATCTCCGTTGAAGAATCCCCATACATCTTCATAAACAAAGGTGCCTGCGAATTTCTCCTGGTCAATCAATGAACCATCATCGGTTTCTATTCTTACATCCAGCAATCCACTGGAAGAAACTTCTTTTTCAAAGATGTGTACACTGGCTTTCACCGTACCAAGCACATCTACAACAGAATCTTCCGCTACTTCTACCTCACCGATTTTTACATCTTCTTTTACCCGCTCAACGATTCTTTCCTTTACATATGCCTGCCCTACTACAAAGTCATCAAAACGCATCCGTAGAATGTGATCAGGATCTACTCCTCTACGCCCAAAGTCATCTGGAGTTACAAAGCGTACAAAAGGTCCTCCGGGATTGTCGCGAATGAAAGAAGTCAACTGATTTTCAAAGAATTCGTTGCTGATTTCAAACATGCGAGAGTGCATGGGAATAGGAGCGATTTGTACAGTTACCGTTGCCAATTCTCGAGCTTCTTCAATTAGGCGCTCAGCTCTGCGGTAATTGTCCTGTAAACGAAGCGTTCTTTCAAACTGGTAGAAAGCATCTTTCGCTGCCTGACGATCTCCGTCTCTAGCTACGTCCAGGGCATCCAATCCAAGGGTATAGCGTACTTCAGCTGCCTTCAATTTAGCATCTTCATACTCGGGGTAGAAAGATTCGGCATTACGAATCGCTGACTTGGCTGCGGGAGAGCGCTGGATCTCTTTATGTACACGATTCAGGCTTGCATAGTGATTCATGACATCTTCCCAACGGTAGGGGGCGCTGCTTAGCTTATCATTTTTGATCTGCTCCTTTACATAAGCGAGGTACTCAGGATAAGCGAGTTTCAGGGTCTCAAGTGATTTTTTGTTAGATGGATTTTTCCGAAGGCGTTCAATGGAATTCAGAACAGCTGTCCGATATTCGCCTTTTTCGTAAGCTTTCTTAGTGCTTTTGCAGCCTAAAAAAGAAGAGCCCAATAAGAACAAGAGGATAAAGGGTACAATCTGTTTCATAGCAATTGTCTTAAATGGTGGTTATGGTGGGGTGTACCCCGTTTTTGTGTGTGACGTTGCGGGAAGTTTAAGTAATTGAGTATACGTGCAATAATAGTTCGAATTCGTGTAGCATTCTCTTTTGGGAAAGTACAAAATTTAAGGAAGACTCATAAAAAAACAGGGACAATCTAATGATTATCCCTGCACGTATGGGCGTTTAAATATGCAAATATCTTAGGCTAAGCTTTCATTTGATATGGTAGAAATCCTTGAGAGATTCAAAACTGAGTGGATCGCCTATCTTCTGGATTTCAACCATCATTTCTGTGTAGTCAGGACTCTGTGAACTTTGTTCGTCTTGCTGAACGCTACTTTCCAAAGTGTTGATGGCCTGAACTTCCTTGTTTTCTTTGCGGCTGATTGCATGTGCTAAAACTTTCATTTGTCTGTGGTTAAATTGTTTGTTGTTGTTTATGTCCACAAGATGCAGGAAGTCATTCTATATATTATAGGTAAATGATTAGCTGGTAGGAGATTTTGAGCAGTTGGTAGGTGGGAGTGTGTTCAGGTGTTCTTGTGTTCAGGTATTCTGGAGGGGGAGGTGTTTTAGTGTTGAAGTGCTGCAGTAAGGAGGGAGTATCCCGAAAAGTGTGTCAATAAAACATGCAACATGAAAACGTGAATACCAGAACACATGAACACGCTTTCCCTTTTTGCCTATAAAAAAGCCGCTTACATAGTACTTGCCCTTCAATATATCGAAGAAGATAAGCTAGATTACTTTTAGCCGGAAAACATTGCTTAATTTCGAATTTGTAATTCTAACGATTTCTAATCTAAATCAATCCTAATGAAGCACTTACTCGAAGCAACCTGGATGAAAGTCCTGATTGCAATATTGTGTATTGGGCTATTTGCACAACCTTTACAGGCCCAATCCAAAAAGAAAAAGAAGAAAAAGAAGGGGCAACAGACAGCGGTTTCTGTTCCTTCAAAACCCAAACCCCCCAAGAAAAAGCCTTCTGCCCGCAAGGATAGTATCATGGCTTTCTCCAAAGTCATCCCAAATCATGCCAATACTGATGAAGGTCTATTTACAGTTCATGAGATAAATGGAAGTTATTATTTCGAAATTCCTAAGGACATTTTAGGGAAAGAAATTCTGGTAGTTAGCCGTATTTCAGGTACCGTTAGTGGTTTTAGCTTTGGAGGTGCGGGACAGAAAACTCGTTCTCAACAAGTAATTCGTTGGGAGAAGAAAAATAATAAGATGCTGCTTCGCTCAGTTTCTTACTCCAGCGTGGCAAATTTTGACGAACCCGTTTACGAATCTGTTCGCAATAATAACTTTGAGCCTATTGTGGCTGCTTTCCCCATCAAAGCCTATTCAAAAGACTCTAGCGCATACGTATTTCAGGTGAATGATCTTTTCGAAAAAGACATCGCCATGATTGGTGCGTTAAATGATGGACAGAGAAGAAGATTTAAGGTTAAAGGGCTTGATCCCAGAACCAGTATGATCAATTGGATGAAAAGTTTCCCTCAAAACACAGAGGTTAGGCACATCCTTACGTATCGTGCTTCTGATGTTCCTACTGGAACTCAGACGGATCTGCTTACCGTAGAGATGAATCAATCTTTCATTCTTCTTCCGGAAGAACCTATGCAGCCTAGACTGAGAGATTCTCGCGTCGGCTATTTCTCACTTTCTCAGATCAACTATAGTTCTGACAAACAGAAAGCGGCTACGGAAACTTTCATTACCCGTTGGAGACTAGAACCCAAAGATATGGAGGCCTTCAAAAGAGGAGAGTTGGTTGAGCCTAAAAAGCCAATTGTATATTATATCGATCCTGCGACTCCAGAAAAATGGCGTCCATTCCTCAAGCAGGGAGTAGAAGATTGGCAGCAAGCTTTTGAGCGCGCAGGTTTCAAAAATGCTATTATCGCAAAAGATCCTCCTACAAAAGAAGAAGATCCGGATTGGAGCCCTGAAGATGTGCGTTATTCCGTGATTCGTTATATCACAACTACTATCCAGAATGCACAGGGACCACACGTACATGATCCACGTACCGGGGAGATTCTTGAATCGGATATTATGTGGTACCACAACATCCTCAACCTCCTCAGAAACTGGGGCTTTGTTCAGACTGCTGCTATTAGCAATGAGACTCGTAAGGCTAAATTCACGGATGAATTTATGGGAAGGCTTGTACGCTTTGTTGCAGCCCATGAAGTAGGACATACCCTGGGACTTCCTCATAATATGGGGTCAAGTTCGGCTTATCCGGTTGACTCCTTGAGAAGTAAGCATTTTACAGACAGAATGAATACAGCTCCAAGTATTATGGATTATGCGCGTTTCAACTATGTGGCTCAGCCGGGTGATGGAGTAACCAGCATTTTCCCAGACATTGGTGTTTATGATACCTGGTCCATCGAATGGGGATACAGGCCGATTCCTGAAGCTAATACAGCTGAGGAAGAAAGAGAGACTTTGAATAAGTGGATTCTATCTCATGCTGATGATAAACTCTATCGCTTTGGTCGTCAGGCTGCTGGTACAGATCCAAGTTCTCAAACGGAAGATTTGGGAGATGATGCAATGAAAGCCAGTACCTATGGGATCGCTAACCTGAACCGGATCATGGATAATCTTGAAGAATGGTCGACTACTCCCGGTGAAGACTATGCTGATATGGAAGAACTTTACAATAACATTTATGGACAATGGCGTCGCTACATGGGACACGTTACCAATAATGTTGGAGGAGTTTATGAAGATTATAAAACTTCTGAACAGCAAGGAGCCGTTTATTCTTATGTTCCTAAGGAGAAGCAAGAACGTGCGGTAAAATTCCTGAACGAAGAGTTGTTTGAAACTCCAACCTGGATCATTCGCGACAAACTGACCAAGAAGTTTGAGCATGCAGGTTCTATAAGACGTATTGGAAATATTCAAAAAGGGACCCTGAGAAATCTCCTTGATCCTGCTCGAATGGCTCGCTTAATCGAAGCAGAGGCTAACTATGGAAGTAGTACCTACACCATGATTGATCTTTTCAAAGATGTTCGTGGAGGTGTTTGGTCCGAGCTGAGAACGGGTGAGTCTGTCGATACTTATAGAAGAAATCTCCAAAGAGCACATATTGAGCATTTGGAATTCCTCATGACCAAAGAGCAATCACCTCTGCCTCCTCAGTTTGCTGCTTTCTTTGGACGGACTAATATAGATGTCAGTACTTCTGATATCCGTCCAGTTGTACGTGCTGAATTGCGCATCCTACAAGGACAGGTAAGTCGTGCAGTAAGAAGAGCTACTGATTCTATGACACGCTACCACCTTCAGGATATGGGAGAAAGAATCGAAGCAGTGCTAAATCCTGACAAAGACTAGATAATAGCTTATTGAAATATCAGCCGGGGTCCGTTAGGGCCTCGGCTTTTTTTGTGACTCGGGCCCTTCTCTTGACACCATTTGTGTCATTCCGAGCCCCTTGAGGAATCTGCAGTTGATTATTCTTTCCCGGAAATAGAGGTGGAAAATAGGTGGGGAAGAATTAGGCCATTCGACTGCGCTCAGGGTGACACTTTATAGTTTAATTTTCCAGAGTTTTAAGGCTAAAATATTTCCAAAACCTCAATCTCCCTTTTCATAAAAGAAATTTTATCTCCCGCTATCTTCCCCAGCAAAGCCTTTCCTAAAGGCGAGGCTAATGATAAAACGAAACAGGATTGATTTTCTACTTCGACTTTACCCAAAGGCACAGAAAAATAATAAAGCCCTTCATTACTCTTCACCAAAGCCCCCAGTCGTATCTCTTCTGATACCTGATCTGGCTTGCATTGACCGAGCAGTTGTTTCATGGAATTGAGCTGACGTAGCTGGATATTGTTCTTTTCAATTTCCAGCTTCATCATTTCTCGGGAAGTCTCAAATTTATCTCCTGCACTGCTCTTGGTATCTTCACTTGCCGCTTGCTGAAGGTCTTCGGTACTTTTTTTCAGAGCTGAAATTTTGCTTTCTAAAACAACAAGAGAAGCAGTATGGATTTGTAGTTTCAGTTGGGACATATGGTAAATAAGAAAATGTCCTGTCAAAAAAACAAAAAAGGAAACCCGCCCTTGGAAAAAGGGCGGGTTCAAACTACATACTTCTAAATAAAAAGGCTTAAGCTGCTAGTGCAGCATTTTCTTTAACAGATGCGGATCTTGCGATAGAATAAATTACCAGTCCAAATCCGATCTTGTTGATTGCATCACCGATGTTGTAGAGTAGGTCCATGTTGATTCCCATTCCAGCCAGGAGGTTTCCGTCCATGGTCATGTAACCGATAGGATAAATGGCCCATCCGATGAATACGAACAGTCTTAATGCTTTGAATCCCTTCTGAACTTCTTCACTTGCATTGTTCATAGCAAGGTTTTTCGCTGATCCAGCGAAAATTTCATAGACAATACCAGCCCATCCTAAAGTAGAGACAACTCCCCAAAGGATCGTGTTAGCTGGGTCGATGGCCTCACCGATATAACCGGTAACCAGCATGAATACAGAATATCCGATCATTTTCCACATCAAGCTCACAGGAGCACCAGCAGCACGAAGGATCAAATAAAACTCTACACACATTAAGGGTACAGTCAGGGTCCAGTCAATGTAACGGAATTGAGTTGGAGACTCTCCAGTAGCGATATATACATCACGCATGTAATAGTAATGTACCGCAGCGATCATAGTGATCAAGCCAGATACTAGAAGAGAAGTTCTCCATTTACCCGTCACATTTTGACGTTCAAAGAAGAAGAAAACAGTTGCAGCAAACATCGCCATATAGCCGATGAAAAATGTGAATCCGACCACATCCCCTGCCGCCAGGTCTGCATCGAGTAGCATTGTTGAAAAATCCATAACAAGTTATTTATAGTGAGTAAATTGGATTCGATTTAGTTATTTGATAACAACTTGCGCATAATTTTGTTTAGGAAATTATAAGAATCATTAAACAAACAGCTTGATATATTAATATTATCATATAATGATATTATAATATGTCGAAATAAAATGCCGGACTATGCGAAACTACGATTGGATAATAATGGGTGGAGGAGCTTCAGGATTGGCTCTTTGTAATGAATTGATTAGTAGTAGTTTAAGGGGGGATATTTTATTGATAGAAAGCAATGAGGAGAAATGGAACGATAGGACCTGGTGCTTTTGGTCAGAAAACGAGTTAGGTGAATCTTATCAATCAAATTTTTTTTGGAAAAAAATTGAAATCAGAACCTCATCTGGTAGCAGAGAGTTCAAGTCAGATCCATTTTCGTATAGATTAATTCGCTCTGGAGAATTTTATAGAAAGTTGTATGATCGCCTATCTCAAAATGCCCGGGTGACGATCGTAAGGGAAAAGGTTGAAAGATATAAATCTTTGGGACCCTATGCAGAGGTAAAAACGGATAAAAATATATACAGAGGGAGTTGGGTTTTTAATAGCCTCCTAAGTTTTGCTCCAATCCCTAATTCAGTGAGAGGTGGGTTGAAACAACACTTCCTAGGGAGCTGGATCAGAACGGAAAAAGATTGTTTTGATCCTGGAAAAATAAGGCTCATGGATTTTGAGGTCAAGCAAGAGGGAGGAGTGCAATTCGTTTATCTGCTTCCAATAAGTGCTCGAGAGGCTTTGGTTGAATATACTGTCTTTTCCCGGGGCGTATGGGAAAAGCCGAGATATAGGACAGCTATTAAATCATATCTATTGGAAAAGTTTGAATTGCAAGATTATGTGATCGAGGAAGAGGAAAGTGGGGTTATTCCTATGTGTCCAGATACTTTTCCACGTATCACAGACGGGAGAATAATTCATATAGGTAGCGCGGGAGGATTAACCAAGGCTTCTACAGGTTACACTTTCCACCGAATTGTAGAAGATAGTAAAGCTCTGGTAAAGAGTATGGCATATTACGGCAGACCTATTCCTGATTTGAAAGCTACTGGTAGATTTGCCTTTTATGATCGTTTACTGCTCTGGCTAGTCAAAAACAAACCAGAAAAGGTTCCTGGAATTTTCCTCCATCTATTTTCTTGTAATCCTAAGTCTGTCTTCAAATTTCTGGCTGAAAAAAGTAATCTTTTAGAGGAGATTGGATTATTTCTTCGTTTACCTTGGCCACCCTTTCTAACTGCTCTATGGCATGAATACTTCAAACCTTCCTCTACGAAATCGCTGGGATCTATTTCTCAGCATGATCACCTTGATTTGCCTATTGCTAAGTTGGCAAAGGGAAATCAATCCGGTATTTGAGTGGATATGGTTAGGCTGCCTCATGTTGCTTACGGGCATTCCTCATGGAGCAACTGATCACCTGGTACACTGGCATAAACAGAAAGCTAAGGGGGAAAAACCATCCTGGACATCATTTTTGATACCCTATCTCTTACAAATGCTGCTCTATGCTTTGGCCTGGATATTTCTTCCATTGCTGAGTTTTGTCCTCTTTTTAGGAATTAGCTTTTATCATTTTGGTCAGTCTCAACTCTATTATCTGGATCTCCCCGAGGAAAGTTTCTTAAAAAAAATTTTATACCTGATTTGGGGAGCTTGGGTATTGAGCATCATTTTATTAAGTGACATAACGCAAACCTTTCCCTATCTAACGGAAATTTTACCCGCTTCCTGGATAAATATATCTTTTTGGGATCAAGCGTATGGTCCACTCATTGGTGGATTAGCTGCCCTGATCTGTGTGATTTATCTTTTTCTTTGGATGAATGGAAAAATGAAAGCTGCTGATTTACTGAGGGAAATTGGAGTTGGTGTATTGTTGGGAATAAGTCTTCATGTATGCAGTCTGTGGATCTCTTTCGGTCTTTACTTTGGGCTTTGGCATGCGACCAAGGCCATACGAGCCGAACTTTCCCTCATGAAGGACGAAGATCCCTCCTGGAAACTGAAAGACTGGATGAAACAAGCCTTGCCCTTTTCTCTTATCAGTTTTGTTGGGCTTTTTCTACTTGTTTTCCTTTGGCAGCAATGGGGTCAAAACTGGCATCCGATATTTCTCTTTTTCGTTGGCATTTCTATGTTGACCCTACCTCATATGACTACCTTAGAGCATATGTATAAAAACTTAAAATAAGAGTTTTATTATATGTAACTTTTTATATATTTTCCAGTACAATTAGAAGGATTCTCTGCACGACCTTTTCCCCCGGTTCAGACCGACACAATTCTTATACTGGAAATGACAAACTTCTTAACCTTAGTTTCTTCCTTGCCGATCTCCTATGCTCAGGCTTCAACCATCGCCTATGCAATTACTTACCTCCTCTGTGCCATTGTTGTACATCGCGTTCTTATTCAAAGGGCAGGTGAAGAGCTAGGCCGAAAAACCGTAGATGGAATTTTTATGGTTATGGTAGGAGCAGGAAGCTTGATTTGGATTTTATCGAACGTACCGCCGATTTCCTGATCTTATTTTTGCATTAATTCAATTCCCGACCAATTATTAGGTACCCCTTCTTTGTCATAAGACAGGGCACGGGAGAGGTATAGCTTACTGGCTTTATCTTCGGGATTGAGGGAGAGTACTTCTTTGAAGGCCTTAATAGCCAGAGAAAAATTTTGTTCGTAATAGGCACTCAAAGCTTCGTGGAAGGTTTGTGTCAGGCTGAGAAATTTCTCTTTTTCAACTGATACTAGCCAGGCTTTGCTTTCATGTACATTGAGGGCTTCCTTTCTTCCCTTTACCTGTACCTTTCCCAAAAACCGTAAGAGGTGATCTGCAGGGCGGGTGATTCCTGATAAGGTTTGCTCGCTCAGGATGATAGAGGTTCCATAATGCTTGGTCAGGCCTTCCATTCGTGAGGCAGTATTTACTGTATCGGCTACCACACTTGCATCCATTCGATCCGCATCTCCAATTACGCCCATCATAAGTTGGCCGGTATGCAAACCTATGCCGATTCTTAAGGCTTCTTCTCGATTTTCATTAAATTCTTCCAGGGTTTCCAGCATCTCCCTAGCAGCTAATAAAGCATCCTCCGGTTTCTCTGGAAAGAGGGCCATAATCCCATCTCCATAATATTGATTGACAAAACCCTTGTGTTTTTGAATGGCAGGTCCCATTCTGCCCAAATAGGTGTTGAGAAAATCAAAATTTTCTTTAGGTGTCATCTTTTCGGATAGAGTCGTATAATCTCTGATATCTGAAAAGAGTACGGTCACTTCCTTTTCAACCCCATCGCCCAAATTTACATCTAGCACATTGGTATGTCCCAAAGACTTGATAAACTCATGGGGTACAAAGCGCTTAAAGGCTACATTCAGGCTGGAGAGTTTTTCATTGAGTGCTTCTTGTGCAACACGCTTTTCCCTTTCAGCATCCACTTTTTCCTGCTCTGTCTTTCTGATTCGATATCCCAGTCCCAGCGAAAAGAAGATAATCTCAATGACAATGGTAGAAAGGAAGATCATGAAGGTATAGGATAGCTCGAAAATATGTCCGATTACTGCCAGGCTCAGTCCCATTACTATTACACTGCCTGATCCTCCTATGAAATAAAAAGCGAGGCGATCTCGGGTCCGGGCTAATGCCACAAAAAAAATGAGGTTGAGGATCACATCTACCAGCAAGAGGCCAAACTCGATGCCTAGTGCCAGAGGAATATTGAAACTTGTATAGAGGATGGTTTGGGTAAGAAGCAAAAATCCGGACTTTATGATAATCATCCATATGAGAATGCGATCCCAATTAGGCAATAGATTTTTAAGTTCCAGAAAGCTTTTGCCAAAGAGGTAATAGAAAATATTGATCGCAGAAAAAGCCAGATGACCGATGGGTACCAAATAACGAGGATCACCAAAAGCCGGATAGGTCATGGGCCCTACGGCAAAAAGCACAAAAGTGCCTACACAAAGCAGATACAAGGCATAAAATAGATAGGCCTTAAATCGAACCGTAATAAAAAGTACCAGATTGTAAAGACACATGATCCCGAATATTCCCAGGAAAATCAGGATGGTATTTTCCAGGGGAATGTGGTCTTCGTCTTTCCAAGTAAGTAGGTCGTATAGCTTAAGATTGATCGGGATGGCTTGATGATCTATTTCCCATAGTTTCAGGTAAAGGATCTGAGAACTATGAGCTTTTAGATGTAGGGGGAAATGAATGAAATCGCCTTCATTTACTGCCTTCATTCGGCCCGGCATATTCCTTCCCGAATGAAAAACTGTTTCTTTTCCGCTGGAGTCTGTAAGGTAAAGTGTAGCCATTCCCATGGCCTCATTGTAGAGCATCCAATCGGTATGCTGATCGCCTGGATTAGCTACTTCAACTTTCAGCCAATAGGTATAGTCTGGAGATAGGGGAAGGGTGAGTTCGGATAAGGTTTGAAAGGAAGGATGAGCTTTCACCTCCTCAATATCCAGTTTAGTCTCCTTGTCAATGAGAATTTGCACTTGCTTATTCAGGTTCACAACTTTTTCTCCAGCTTTCAATAATACCTGTGAATGAAGGGAATAGGGTATTAAAGAGAGGAGAAAAAAAATAAGTCCCCGACTGAGTAAGCGAATCATCATGACGTGAATGGCGTGTATTCCTTTCTATAACGATGAAAATTTACAGAAAGAGGTTGCAAAAGTCAGGAAGAAAATGGATGAAAGGCTTATCGATCCTTGAGCCCCTCGGTCCTCCATCTGGGATTGGGCTCAAGTATTTTTGGCCCTTCGCTGAGGCGGTCAAAACAGACCTCGTGGATGTTGTAATACCTTCCGGTGGCAGCTGTCATTCCCCAGTACACCAATTCATTCCCTCCAAAAACCTCATTCAGCAAATCCACCTGTGCCGAAATCACTTCCTTGTGATCAATTTCTACCGAAAGCTTTTGCTCCTGGGGATTCCAAAGTACCCAAAAGCTATGGCGGGTGCAGTCTTCAATATTTGGGATGGTATTGGGGCCTGCGAGATCATTGTAATGACCCACGCGGCCATTGAGCATAATGCTTAAGTGATCTTCTTCCGGATCATTGAGGTGGTAATTGAGCCAGGTGTCGATCTCTATGCCAACAGAGGGCCGCAAACCGGAAAAGCCGATTCCTTCGCCTACATATCCCAACACATTTCCCTGCGGACAAAACAAGAATACCATGCCGTCCGCGCCCAGATCATCCTGACAACCGACCATGATAGAAAGCTCTACTGCAAAGGGTTCCAACAGGCTTACCGGCTTTTTATACCAAATCGAGCCAGAAGAATATCGCTGTTCTTCTGTGAGGCGAAAGCAGTCCTCTTCCGTGAGGTATGTGTCGCCATTTATGGTAAAATCGTCGAGGAAAGGACGTTGCGCAAACACGCCCAATGAGAGTAAGAGGAAACTGAGGGAAAGCAGGCTTCTCATAGCATTTTGGGTTAAGAAAGGATGTGTGTGCGGCGGGTAGGATTAAGTTAGCAAATTTTGGGGAATTGAGCAGGCTAGTGTTCAGGTGTTCTCGTATGCTTGTTGAGCTTTGAGGCTCAAGTGAAGGATTAACTTCTATCAATCCAGCGAAGCTGTCATTGCGAGCTGGAACCTCCAGCGAAGCAATCTCCTTGAATCCTAAAAGCTGATTTGAGTCAAGGGGATTGCTTCGCTCTTTTCAAGAGCTCCAATGACAGCTTTGCTGAGTGTAGAATTTCCAATACCAAAGTGTTGGACCTCTGTATGTATCTTTGCTATACCATATATGAAATATTATCCCGAAATAGAGGCACTGGAAGAGCTAATTCGCAGATTCAATATCCACCTGAAAAGGCTGGACAAGCCTGGCTTGAGGCAGGGAGCCGAAAGTCTGGCGATTTTATTCAGCATCCAGGACAAAAGCTTTGAACTATATATTAAGGATGAGTACAAGGATTGGCAGGAAGAAAATCAGGCCATGTGCCTCTGTCTGGCTTTGCGGGAGTTGGAAGAATATGAGGAAGAAGCTGATTATCTCAGCTGGTGCAAGGCAAGAGGGTATTCAGGTAATCTTGAACTAATCCGGCAATATCACATGGATTTGCGTGGCATTTATCGGGAGGTCCAGGAAATATTGGGGGAAATCGATGCTCAGATTAGCGATTGGGATTTTGAATTGAATGCAGGAGCGGCGCAGGAATTGAGGCGGAGGAATAGTTGATGGCCGAAGGAAAGCATTAGGGTAGGGGCAACCCCCAAAGATTATTCCTTCTTATCCCTTCGGCTTTACAAATTCCTCATAAGCCGGGTAGCCATGCAGCGGGAGAAGTTCAAAGCAATTGTCGTATTCTCCTCCCCCATAAGGCATTCCTTTCATAAATGCTTCTCTCAGCAATTCTACTGCTTTCTGTTTCTCCCCTTGCTGGGCCTTGATTAAGGCATGGCAATAAACAAATTCAGCCTGATTCACTCCTTTGCGACTTCCTTCCTGAATAATTTTCAGCCATTTTTGAAATTTGGGCTCATTGCCGGCTTTCATGTAGCTGATGGCCATTGGGCCCAGATGCCACCAGGAGATGCTTTCATAATCTGTTGCCTCTATTTCATACATTTCTGCAGCCAGCTCCCAGTTTTCGAGTAGATAATTAACAATCGCTCTCAAAAGATGATCGTTTATCTGATGTTTGTCGAGTATTTCCAAGGCCACATTCGCCCATTTCATTTGTGCTCTTTTATCCTTTGCGTACAAGCCATAGTCATTGGCCAACTCCAGGGCGATAATTGCTTTTTCTTGGGGGTTGAAATTAAGGCGGTCAATGTTTTTCCATAAAATCCCAATGCTATCTTGTTGGCCCAGGAGCAGATAAGCTTGCAACAATAAACCGTAGGAATTTGGATTTTGGATTTTATCAGGAATGTGGGAAAGAATGTATTGTGCACTGTCGGCCTTTCCTACTCTCATGTAGGCGATGGCATACATATCAAACCACCAGGCATTTACATGGTATTCGGTTGGAAAATGTTTAGGTGAGATGTGAGAGAAAAAAGAAATGCCTTGGGCAGGAAGGTTTAAATTAATTGCATGTTTTGCGGTGAGGTAATTGTTATGAGGATTTTTGGGATCCATTGCGAATATTTCCTTCATGATGGTATACACAGCTTGCAGATCTTGGATCGCCAGCTTTTTCAGCATGTCAAAATACAGTTGGTCATTGCGAGTAGTAAGCTTGAGTCGAGTCTCCATAATTTTTATCAGCGAATCTAACTCTTCCATTCTGTTAGTATTGCTGAGACCGAATCCATATTGCAAGTAGGGCATGAAGAAATCGGGGTCTTTCCGCATGATGTCTTCCATCTTTTTGTAATAGGTCTCGTAATCTGTCCCAAAATACTCGGAACTTTTTATGAAGTCCTGATAGGCATCGAAGTCTGGAGGGTTTTTTTCTAAGATACTGGCAAAGCCGTAATCATCCCTTTTATCCAGGAACAAATAGGTGAGGATTTTTGTAGAAAATTCCTGGACACTCTTTCCCAGATCATTTAAATCTCCTTTGACCATGGGTAAGGCCAAATCCATTTTTCCCATTTTTACATCTTCTACCTGGCAATTGAAGACCAAGCTATCGCCTTCCAGATAGTAATTTCCCCTGATCAGCTTTTCTGCCCCTGTTCGATCGTAGAAGGAAGCATCAATTACAGGCCTTGAGCCAGAACCTGCATATTCCAAATGCTCTTTGACAGTAGGGAGGGTAACGACTTCGATGGAATTTAGTCGCATAATTTGAGTCAGGAGCCAATCCGCGGTAAATTCCCCAATATACTCCAATTCCTGCTTTCCGGTTTTATTGGTAAAGGGAAGGATGGCAATACGAGCCTTTGCGAATTGCTCTTTTGTAGCTTGGGCCTTGTCCGCTTGTGATAGGTTCCCTTTCCACAAGCCTATGGCAAGGCAAATAAGCAGGAAGGAAACAAGCCCTAAGCTGATTCTCAATTTTCGATTTTTCCTGGATATTTTTTCTCCTTTCCCCTTCATTTCCTGCTTTTTCGGCACCACAAAACCCTCATTTGCTAAAGCAAAAACCTCCATGGGCTTCTCTACATTCTTGAACTGAAATTTTCCCAGAGAAGCCATTTCAAATTCGGGATGGGATTTGACGTCGTGGATGACTCGTTCGGTAACCAAAATCGAACCTGGCACGCCCATGGACTCAACACGGGAAGCCAGGTTTACGCCATCTCCGTAGATATTGCCATCGGTAAATACGATGTCACCGATGTGAATGCCGATGCGCAAAGGGACTTTGGGTTCTTCCTTCAGACTTTCCTGTATGGCTTTGGCAGCATGCATGGCTTCGACTGCGGAATTGAAGACCGCCAAACAGCCATCGCCACGAAATTCGAGGATTTCTCCTTTGTTGGCAGAAGCTTGCGCTTCCATTACCTCGCTGAAGCGATGTACTTTTTTCAGTCCCTCCTTTTCATTTCGCTGCATCATAGCGGTATAGCCGGCGATGTCGGCAAACATGATGGCAGCTAAACGGCGGGATTGGGGCATGGATCAGTGAAGTAGCTGAAAAAGTATTCTTGGAATCATCAAATTACTATTTCCTCACTTTCTCAACAAATGGCTCCCAGCGGGGGTCGGCTTGCATAGCGCGAAATGCTGGATCAAAAGGTGCATAAAGGGCACCAGGGTCATAATTATCAAACGCCTTTTCCAACCATTCAAAGGCCTTGTTTTTATTTTTGCGATGTCCATAGACTTGTGCGACCTGATAGGCCGAAGAAGCGGAAGAGCGTTCTATGAGTTCGGCAAGATAGTTATCTGCAGCTTGTTCATCCCCTTTTTTCCAGGCAACAATGGATTGTGCACATCTTCTTAAGCCTCCAAATCTTTCCTTGCTTGCAACAAGCTCTGCTTCCTCAAGATTTCCTTGTTGAATAAGACACTGAGCTAACTGATAGTGAACAGAACCAGCTTTAGGTTGTAGCCTTATCCATTTTCTGAGGGAAGCCTCCGCGACATCAAATCTCTGGGCCAAAAAGTTCCCCCAGGCTTTAGAGGCAAAACTTGTCCAGGAAAGGGGATCGAGTCGTACAGCTTTGTCCAGTAGGGGAAGTCCTTCTTCAAATTGACTATGCCAGCATTTTGCAAGCCCTGCTATACCTAGCACCTGGGCATCTCCTGGCCCTAATTTCATCGCTTTTTCCGCATAAAAAAGGGCAGAATCTTTTTTTCCAAACATTTGCGAATAAATACTTGCCAGGCCAGCATATCCATAGGCTAGGTTTTGGCCTAGCTTTATTCCTTTAAACGCATGTGTTTTTGCAAGATCATATAAATCTTGATAATCCCTTATACCCGTAGGGGAGCCTCCTCTACTTGCGAAATCCCAATCGATTTGACTCAAAAGAATCCAAGCAGGCGCATAGATAGAATCCCGTTCTATACTTCTTAGCACAAGTTCGCGGGCTTTACGGGCATTGCTCTCCGTATTGAATTGATATTTGGCTTGTAAAAAAAGTCGGTAAGCATCTGCTGCTGTTTCTTCGACTTGCCACTTCCTGGCCTCAATCAGATTTATCTTTAGCGCCTGCATCACTTCACGGGCAATATTTTCCTGGATGTCAAATACATCCTCCAATTGTTTTTCCCAACTCTCTGCCCAGATGGTTTTGTCTATTTCTGCCTCGATAAGCTGAACGGATATTTTGATCCTGCCTTCATACTCTTTGACGCTGCCCTCCAAAATGTGGTCAACGCCCAATTTATCCGCTATAGTAAATAAATCTACTTCCTGTTTTTTGAAACTAAAGGAAGAAGAGCGGGAACTTACTTTGAGTTCTGATTCCTGGCTAAGTAGGTTGATGACTTCTTCTGCCATGCCATCACCCAGAAAAGCCTGATCCTGCTTGGGACTCAGATCCAAAAAAGGCATAACAGCAAGGGATGGCGTTTTTATGGTATTAGCCTGGACTTCTTCACTTCCTTTCCAGGAAATATTCATCCATATTCCTCCTGCTATGATTATACCCACAAAGCCTACTAATATTCCTCGAATTAAGTTCCGATTGTCCTGATTTCCCTTTTCTACCAAACGCTTTCCTTTCCCTGAGATCTCTTCTGCTTTAGGTAAGGTAAAGCCTTGATTTGCCAAGCCATAAACCGTCATGGGTTCCGATACGTTCTTAAAGGCAAATTTGCCCAAAGACTCCAGTTGGAATTCAGGTTTGTTTTTGATTTGCTGGCGAATGCTCCTGGACATCAAAACCGCTCCAGCTGTGCCCATGGATTCGATACGCGAAGCAATATTTACCCCATCTCCAAACGTATGCTCTCCGTCGATGGTGATCTCTCCCAAATGGATGCCGATTCGAAGAGGAACTTTTTCTCGTATTTTTTCCTGAATTTCTTTTGCACAAGCCACTGCCGCGGAGGCGCTATCAAATACACTCAGGCTGCCATCCCCATAGGTTTGGAGGAGTTCGCCAGAATGGCTGGCAATACGATCTTTGAGGACTGCCTCGAACTCTTTGATAGCGGTCATGGCCGAATCGCGATTGCTCTGCATCATGGCGGTATAGCCGGCGATGTCAGTGAACATGATGGCAGCTAGGCGGGTTGTGGGCATAGGATTAAGTTAGATAATAACTACGAATTTTCGTTAGTAAATAAATGAGAAATCGCATATAATGGGATTACATCTATTTGTTGATATTGTGCAAAATTTTCTAGAGAGCTTCTGAGTCCCAGAGTTCTTTGTTTTTCTTTAAGAAATAAGTGTAGACTTTGCATTTTACCTTGGGTACCTGATTTTACTTCCAAAGGGCAGATTTGATTTTTGATTTGCAAGAGATAATCCACCTCTGCCTGACTGCCTCTTTTGTCTCTATGCCAATAGTATAGATGGGGCCTGGAAAAAGGAGTTTGATATTTTATAATTTCCAGACCAACAAATAATTCTGCTAATGCCCCTCGGAAAATACCCGCATAGTCTGAGGGTAGTAGCAATTCTGAAACATTGAGTCCCAGTATCTGTTGAAATATTCCATGATCAAACATGAGTAATTTGAATTTCTTAGGATTAATTTCGGCGCCTAATGGAAAACCATTAGCGGCGGTATGCTGGACTTTATATACCAGCCCGGCTTGTGTGAGTAAGGTAATGGCTTCTTTAATTTGTCCATGGTTTGCTTCTTTGCTGGACTTGGATAGGTTAAACTTACTGCCTGCCTGATTGGCTATAGAATCAAAAATTGTTCTCAGTCTTGAAACAGGAACTCGTTTTTTGTATTTCGCAAAATCATCATCAAGTCCATCAATCAGTTGATGTATGACTTTTATAGCAGGACCAAAATCATGTGCATCTATGAACGTTTGGATAACTTCAGGCAAGCCTCCTAATAGTAAAAATTGCCGGAATAGAACGATTAGTTTTTCATGGAATACCTTATTCAGAGGCTTATCCGGATTTGCATTCCCTTTCAATTGGAGCAATTGTTCTTCCCCTTTCGCTAGTAAAAATTCATCAAAAGACATAGGATACATCCAGATGGATTCTATTCTTCCAAGGCCATAAGAAGGCAATTCTTCCAGGGCAAATTCAAGGAGGGAACCCGCCGCAATAAGGTGTAGACCCGGCCTTTTCTCATAAAAAAATCTTAGCGATGAGATAGCCGGAATACAGCTCTGGATTTCGTCAAAAAAGAGCAAGGTCTTCCCGTTTTCTATAGGAATGTTATAGTAAGCTGAAAGATTGAGACATAGATCATTTGGATCCAGGCTTTGTTCAAAGAAATCATGAACTTTTTTATCCAGTTCGAAGTTGATTTCGAGAAAATGTTCAAAATGACTTCCTAAATATCTGGCAGACCATGTTTTTCCTACTTGCCGTGCCCCTCTAAGCAATAGAACTTTCCTACGGGGAGCGTTTTTCCATGAAATGAGGTGTCTGTGTATACTTCTCTCCATTTCCTAGCTTAATCAAATCATGATTCGAGAATAAATATACAGAAATCAATCCTAAATTGATGTGATTTTTGAAAAAAGTCAGACCGAATGTATTTTTAGAGAATGCAAATGATAGAATTTTTTTCGTGTATTTCTGTGCCTTTTGACCTGTATACGGCTCAAAATTTCACAAAAATGGCGTATATATAAGTCAAAAAGTAAAATTTATACATATCAAATTAATCAGAAGATCATTTGCTCTACTCAATACTTCGGCTTCACAAACCCCTCAAAAACCGGAAACCCTTTCAAGGGTAGTAAATCATCATCAATTGTAATATGATGATAGCATTCATCCCTTCGGCTTCATAAACTTCTCCACAAAAGGCTGATATTCCCTTAAGGGCTGAAAAGCATATTCATAATCGTAGCCGGCCTCCCAATAATTCCCCCCCCCTGTCAAAAGCCTCGATCAAGCTCTTCGTGGCTTTAGCATGCTCCCCCAAGGCAGTTTGAATCATGGCTTTTTGGTAATGTGCCTTTGGGAATAGATCCTCTAATTGAGCAAGCAACTGTCGGGCCTTGTCTTTTCTGCCTTCTTTAGCATGTATCCATCCCATTCTAGCCATGCGCCAATATTGATTTCTTCTGGTTTTCACCAGGTATTCTCCTAAGTCCAATGCCTCATCATATCGCCGGGCATGCACAAATGCGTCAAATAAAAGAGTCGAATCCTTTAACAAACCTTCCTCAAAATCTGCAATGAGTTCTTCTGCTAATGCAATCTGGCTAAGGCTATCTCCATAAATGGCTAGGTAATTGGCAGCAGAGTTTTTGCGCCAGCCTAACATGTTTGGAGGATACTCATATTTCTCCAATTCATCCAAGTTGTGGGCATGGAAAATTATTTCTACACAAAATAGAAAGATCTGAACTTATCCTTTCGGACGAATTAACTCTTCAAAAGGGGGATATCCTTTAAGTCCCAGCAAGTACATATCGGCTGTGTAGCACATGTACGCGAAGGGACGGCCTTGCTTAACAGATTTTTGTAAATATTCTACCGCAAGTTCTTTTTCTCCCATTTCAGCATATATCCGCCCTATGAGGTATGAATGGGTACCTCGATAGAACATGGAAATTGTGCTTTGATTAAGTCCCTCTAGCTGGCCTAAGAGATCAATTTGGCTTTTTGCCTTTTCATATTCCCCAAGCTTTGCATACACACATCCCAGCATAGCTGTATGCCATGCTTTTTCCCAATATTTATTTTCAGGGAAAGAGTTATATGGCTTGATCCGTTTGTAAACAAAAGCTTTATCCATGTGCAGCAACGTCTCTTTAGCCTTTTCAAAATCACCAGAGACATAATAAAGGCTAGCTTTTGAGTTCCAGTCAAATAATCTCGTTCCCTCCCAGTCAAGCATCAATTTATCTTCAAATTCATCAACTTGATCAACTAATAAAGGGATAAATGGATTATTGCTTTCCGGGTGTATATATCTGTACATGAAGGCTGCCTGAAGGTGCTCCTCTTTTTTGTTTCCTCTTTCTTCTAATAAAGTCAAAGCCTCTTCAATGCGATTTTGATAGAGCAGGGCAATCATTGCATACCTTGCGGATCGGCCCCAAAGTTTCGTCTTTATTTTTTCTGATAGACCCAAGTAAAAATCTGAAGCCTTCTGGTATTCTTCGATTCTATTGAGTGCGTCTATATAGTGGTAATATGCCCAGGGCTCTAATTTATCTTGATAAAGGTTGAGGTGATCAAATATTTCCTAGTAAATCTCTACGGCGAGTTGTGGTTTATTCAGGGCATATAATGTAGCTGAGGCATAGTAATGAATTACATCCGGGTCATCCCTATCTAACTCATACATGCCTTTCATTGCCTGTACAGCAACTTTATAATTATTTGCCCTGGCATTGGATGTCCAATCATATGAAAATCTATCGCGAACCGTGGTTTTGCTTAGGTTCTCTTTTACAAAGGCAATATTACTATTGTAGATTGAGTCTTTACCCTCGTAAGCAGCAGCATTTAATAAACCCACTCTCGCTGATAAAAATGAAGGGTCTAGAGCAAGTGCTTTGAGAATACAATCTGTATCAAGAGGCAGACAATCCATAAAAACTTTATAGGCTTCATATTTAGGAGGGGTAATTTTTCGCTCATACCCATCTTTGCGTGCAGCCCAATAGCCCATCATATAATCCAATGCCTCTTGAATCAACTTTTCTTTATGGTCTTTATGTCCCCTGAGATCATCAAAAGTGGTGATTTCTTCTCCATCAATGGCAGAACTCAAGCTGGTATTTAGTACAATAGAATCTCCCTTTAGAAAATAAGAGCCTGTAACCAGGTATTCCGCTCCTGTAATCTCAGCGAAGGAGGGGATATTTTTCGGATTATCAGGGAGTATCCCAATGCTCTCTTTATTTTTTCGAACCGTCTCATTGGACACGGTGCGTATTTGCAATTCCCGTAGACCTGAGCTGATCCATTCAGAAGCCATATAACCAAGAGCCTCCAAGTCATCATCCCCTGTAAAATTTTCAAAAACGTTTACAGCCACTTTGGCTTCCCTGATATCCTTACTGAGTAGTCTTCCTTCAGATGAAATGCCCAAGCCCAATTGCCAAACTAATACTGCTCCTAAAAGCATCGCACCAAAACCCAGGCTGGCAAGTTTTACCAAAGATCTCGCCGATAAGCTAGCCCGCTTGCCCTTGCCCTTCATTTGCTCAGGTTTTGGTAATACAAAACCTTCATTTGCCAAACCGTAGACTGTCATAGGCTCTGCTACATTCTTGAAGGCAAACTTCCCCAGTGATTCCAATTGGAATTCGGGATTATTTTTTACCTGTTGGCGAATACTATCTGAGACCAATACTGCACCAGCTATTCCCATAGACTCGACGCGCGAAGCAATGTTAACTCCATCGCCAAAGGTATGCTTTCCGTCTATGGTAATTTCTCCTAGATGGATTCCAATTCGAAGGGGGATTTTTACCCGAATTTTTTCCTGAATACTCTTTGCGCAGTTAACTGCTGCAGAAGCACTTTCAAAAATACTCAGACTACCATCTCCATAGGTTTGTAATAGTTTACCATCATGAGAAGTTATTTGATTTTTGAGGACTCCCTCGAACTCCTTGACAGTTGCCATAGCCGATTCACGGTTTTTTTGCATCATGGCAGTATAGCCGACGATGTCAGTAAACATGATGGCTGCAAGACGGGTTGTGGGCATAAAATAGGCGTATTCGAAATACAAGAGAAGTTACATAAAAATTCACAAGAGATATAGGATTTGTGAATCTGAATGATTTCGGATTATCGAAATTTCTGAACAAATTGTTTGAGACAGATTCACCCCTCATTGCTCGAAATGAAACGCCTAGTACTCAGCTTACTTTTCCTTTGGATAGGAATAGTTCTTTTCGCCCAAAAAGAAGAAGCTTCTTTTCCCAGCATTCACTTCCACCTACATGCTCTCGATTTTCAAAAACTCGTCGAGAGCAAAGGCCAGAAGTTTGAAATCAAGCCCATCCAGGCTCAGTTGAATGATAAGGAAATTCAGATCGAAAAGATTCGCATCCGAGGCAAGTCCTCCCTTCATTTCAGCCGGAAGAGTTTTAGCATACATCTGTCAAAAAATAGTGAGCTAAAATTTTCCTCTTCTTCCAAAGCCTTTCGAAAGTTTTACCTTATGAGTTTGTCCATGGACAAATTTGATTACTACAATCGGCTGGCTTTTCAGTGCATGGCTGAAATTGGTATTTTTCCTTTGGACTACCGCTATGCTCAACTGAAGATTAATGAAGAAGATCAGGGGACCTACTTTTTCGTCGAGAAACCGGATGAATATGTATTGAAAGAAATCGAAGGAAGATTCATCATGCGTAGGGGAGCATACAGCCAGGCAGATGATATAGAATTGGCGAAAGGACTTTCTAAAGCTGAGGCAAAATCCTACCAGAAAAAATACCTGGAAATTAAACGAATCTGTAAGCAATATGAGGGGAAAGATTTAGTGGAAAGACTGTCTGCCTTGATCGATCTTCCTGCCTACATGAAATGGCTGGCTTTCAATTACTGGATTAATAATGGAGACTACAATGATGAGGTGTTTTTCTATGTGAAAGAGGAGAATGCTGTACCCCTCTTTTCCATTTTGCCCTGGGATTATGACGACATCTTTGCCGATGGTCCGCATGAAGGTTGGTCCATCCGAAATAAGCGAATTAAGGATGCCCTGATTTTTTCTAGTGAAGATTATCTGGGAAGGAAAATTGCTACGGATTCTGTTTTGTATGCGGACTACCTGAAGATCCTGGATGAGGTTATTGCTGTACTTTCGGAGGAAAAGTTGAAAGGGATTTTCGGAGAAATCAGGGAAGAGCTGAAAGCATTAGATCGACAGCAGAATGGAGATCAGATGATAGGACGTTTGCAGGATTTAGAGGAAAAATTTGAATTCATGCTGGCCAAACGAGCAGAAATGCAATTGATGATGAAGAAGTAAATTCCCCATCATCAATTGCACCCATTTCTGAGGCTTATCGTTCGATCTGCTGCTGTACAATCGGCAAGCGAATGCTGCTGGGATGAGCTGCGCTATGGAATATTTTATTGCGAGCTACCACCGGATCTTTTTCGTCGAAATTATTTCCACCCGTATTCAGGTTACGGGTAAAGCGTGGGAAGTTGCTGCTGGAAATTTCGATGCGGATGCGATGTCCCTTTTCAAAGTAATTGCTGGTCGACATAGGCGTCATTTCCACTTTGTAGACTTCCCCCTCTTCCATAAAAACTTCCTTGTCATAGCCTTCTCTATAGCGAACCCGTTGAATGGTTTCATCGAGGTTGTAGGCTTTTCCATCCGGATAGACGTCTAAAATTTTGATGGTGAAATCTGTATCCTTAGCATCGGAACCTACAAATAGGGTCGTTTCGATAAAACCACTCACTTCAATCCCTTTTTCCAAAGGTTCGGAAGTATAGACCAGAATGTCATTGCGGACTTCCATTTTTTGTTGGTCGAAAGAACCGCCCTGTACGGCATTTCCCGTACAGCAAACATTGCCGCCGTAGGATTTAACCGGATTCATGGGGTCGTAGGTGAAAGCATCTGTTGGAGATTTTTTGGAAGGTTTATCGGTCGAAAGTCTGCCATCGCCATAGAGGCTGTTTGCGCTGCCTCCGCTGGATAAATAGAAAGCCGTCATTTCGGCAGCAGCAGGCGGCCATTGCTCTGCCTGGTTCCATTTGTTGATGCCCATGGTGTAATACTGTACGCGAGGCGTTTTTTCTTTGAAGCCATTTTCTTCTCCTTTCAGCCACATATCAAACCAGGCATAAATCTGCTCATCATAATTGAGGCGAGCATCTCCAACCGAACGTTCTCCAACGATGGTATTTTCGGTGGCACGTGTGTAGCGACAGTGCAGGGTAGGGGCAATGACGAGGTATTGGTTATCGGCTACTTCTTTGTCTTCAATATTGTTGCGGACGTGGTTGAAAAGGGCCAGGTTAGGGCTAATGGATACGTCATACCAGGATGCGAACCAAAAACTCGGTACACCAAATCCCATATCGTCATGGTATAGACCTCCTTCGTACCAGCCTTTGTCATTGGGTTTTCGAAGGATCATTTTATCGTAAATCTCGGCCTTGCCATTGACATTTTTGATGATCTCGGTTACGGGAAGGTGTTGCAAAGCGATCGACATATCCACGGGTGGATTTTCAGGGGCTAAATCGTAGTATCGCGAAATGCGAATGAGGTCTTCCTGAGAAGCTCCTTCCGGAATTCGGGGTTTGAACTTGTCATGCTCAACGCCGTAGAGCCAGGAAGTAAAGAGCATCTGTTGGGCTCCACCGCGGTACCAGTTTCCCTGCTCAAAATACTTTCCTACTCTTCCTACACCCGCACCATATCCTTGTGGAACCATAGCTGCATGTGCCGGATGATCCAGAGCTGCTACTGCCATCTGCCATTCGGCTGTAGATGAGCAACCCAAAGTTCCAATTTTCCCATTGGACCAGGACTGATCTTTCATCCAGGAAAAAGCATCGTAACCATCCGTTAATGGAACTCCGAGTATGTCCCATTCTCCTTCCGAAAAATAGCGTCCCCTTTCATTTTGAACCACATAGGCATAGCCTCGCTTCACGGCTTCATAAGCTCTTTGGGCAGTACGGCTGGTTTTCTTTCCATCACGCCAGGTATTGAAATTGTAAGGTGTACGGGAGAAGATGATGGGCACGGGCTGATCCGTTTTTGGTCGGTAAATATCCGTAGCGAGTCTTTTACCGTCTCGCATTGGCATCATGACTTTCTGGTCGATGATGGCGATCTCTTCCAGCTTTTCCCAGATGTCGGATTGGGCCTTTGATTGGATAAAACTGCTAATCAATATGCAGATAAGGACTGTGTAGTAGTAAATAGTTTTTTTCATAAGTGTGTTGATATTTCTAATCTTTATAAAGATACTTAATTGATTTTCTTGTTCTTTTTGGCAGCAAATCCTTCGATTCCTCAGGACAGGAGCCACCAAAAACTGGCAAGATTACGAATGAAATTCTGTTTTTAAAGGTATTCGTGAACTATTCGTTTTTAAAGCAGCCCCTCTGTCCGGCCCCGACCACTGTATCTTGCAGGCCAGCGCGCCAAGGTATGTTCGTTTAGTTTATTTGTATCATTAGATCAACTCAATCAAAAATTCTTGCTCTTGAACTTGATAATTGAATTTGCACTTTCTCCCTCTCCTTTACCTTACCAGCTTCTCGATCTCTGGCGGTAGCTTTCTGTCTCCCCATTCAAAGCAAACTTCATGTACATTGCTGGCTCTACCTGTAGCTGCAGTCATTCCCCAATACACATAAGATTTTCCCTGAAAGACATCCTGGATCAGATCGATATTCTTACTGATAATTTCTTTGCTATCCAGCTTGACGGAAAGCCATTTGGCTACCGGATCCCAGGAAACCCCAAAGCTATGTCTCTTGCAATCTTCAATATTTTTGATCTTGTAGGGTTGGGTGATTTGATAATAGTGCCCCACGCGTCCATGGAACATAAGGGCCAGGTGATCCTCTGGTGGGTCGTATAAATGATTGTTTTGCCAGGTATCGATTTCGATGCCCATAGAGGGAACCAAGCCTGCAAATCCCTGTCCCTCGCCGACATATCCGGTCTGAGATCGCTGAGGCGTCATGACGAATACCATTCCATCCGCTCCGCCTGCATCATCGCAGCCGGCCTTTATCATCAATTTGAAACTAAAAGGCTTACGCAAATTGACCGCATGCTTATACCAAATAGAACCTGCTGAATAAGGCTCATCCTCCGTCAATCGCAGGCAATTTTCCAGCGTACGATAGGTCTGACCTTGAGGAATAAAGTCTTGAATACGAGGTCTCCAGTCGGGGCTTCCCAAACTGAGCAAAAAAAGGAGTAGGAGAGAGGCAGGAGTAGAAAGGGTCATGACAGCCAGGATTAGAAGGTGAGTGTATTTAAGATACAAAATTTCAGGGAGGATTGTTCTAAATATTCTCATGAAGAAATGAATGAGAAAAAATCATTCATTCATGGAATACTGAACCCCGAATGGCATGTGTTATTTGGGAACATAGTGAGCTACAGACCTACTCGCTTAGCTGTATAGGTAAAAAGCAGGGCTTTGGCGTATTAATGCCTAATTATATTAGGAGCTTGTTAAATACCTGAATTCAAATAATTGATATTCGGATTTGTAACGGTCAAAAAATGACTTTGATTTTTGCTGCTTGTGCAAATTTCGTTGAATCCAGAAGCGATCAATGATTACCAAATAATCCATCAAAATCCGGAGTAAGGCCTCTCTTTTTTCATCATCACTCTCCTTTACTTTGATAATAAAGTCTTCGAGTGTATGAAAAAAATCCAGCAGAGTTAATGATTGATAAATAGGTTCATCATATTCATCCAGACAAAGATTTACTTGTGTTTCCAGGTCAGATTGGGAGCGAACGTTAAGGATAATTTGTTCAATCGGTTTATTTTTCATTTTGGGGTAATGGGAAAATCTGTTAGAGAATTTCATTAAGCGAAATAGGGTTTTTGAGGAGTTGTGGTTTATTCCATTCAACTTCTCTCTTGGGGGAGTAGGGCTTATTTGAAATACTTTTTCGGAAAACTCTTTGAGGTGATGCCAGCCGAGAGGTTTTTGGATAAATCTGTCTACATAGGCTTGTTCAAGACTTTGTTTAAAAGTGTATGAAGAAGAGTCTGCTGAGCAAAGCCAGATAAGCGGGGGGGAGTATGAAAACTCTTTAAACTGATGTATAATATCTAAAAACTGCCAGGCATTTAAGTGAGGCATGTGAATATCAAGTAAAATGGCAAATACTGCATGCTGAGTTTTTAATTCTTCCTCTAAAAAATAAAGGGCATTTCTTGAATCTGAGAAACATTTTAAGCGAAATCTCCCACCTATACTTTTAAGAATACTCTTATAGACGGAAAGGGTCGTTGAATCATCTTCAACGATAATCACATAAGGTTTAGAAGCGGAATTAGCTGGAGGCTTCACAATATTTCCTTTCACTGACATTGATAATTTGCGAAGATTTGAATGCTCATTGAAAGAAGATTGTCTGAGCGGGGAAATATAGGGGGTGAATACCTGAATTTTAGGGGGAATGGGCTATGATTTAGTGAGAAAGTAAAGAATGGTTTTTTGAGGGGTGGGTTTATTATCTATCGAATCGAGGCTTAGATAGATGAACGGCCTTTTTTCATATGATATAAAAAGAAACTACACTCCCCCGGGCGGGGAAGTGTAGCAAATCACAATACGCATACATCTTGGCTCATGTACGCCTGTTTCTACAAAGATTACTGGCATATAGAGGAATTATTGGTTAAGAAAATCTTCCACTATATCTAGGGTTCTTTGTATTGCTCTTCCTCCTTTTTCGAGTCTAATAATTGTTTCCTCGTCTAAGCCAATGAGCTTAGCAAACTTCTTTTGAGAAAGTCCTTTTTCTCTTCTATGCGCTATTATTTTGCAGCTAAGTGTGTTCTCACTAGGATTTAAAGGATCATATCCTAATAGCTTAATAATTTTTGAAAGCGGATGCATGCCGGGATGGGTTTTATTGTTTTCCCAGTTGGAAACTGTGTTGGAAGAGACGCCCAATTCTCTGGCAATTGCTTTTTGCGTTTTTTTATTGTCTAATCGGTGCTTGAGTAGGTGATCACCAATATATTTCAGCTTGTAAGGAAATTTTGAGTGAAGAGGTTTTGGGACCCTTAGGATAATATTGGAAAACATTTTGGGAACATGTGGAGATTCCTTACCTATAAAATTTTGTATTAAGCAGAGAGTGAGGAAAAATAGGAACCTATCCTTTAGGCCAATTTTTAGTGCTCGCTTTTTGAGAAATAATTCTGAGAACTAAAATCCGTTTGTCTTCTTCATAATAATGATAAAAACAATACCATGACAATCGTTTGGATAATTCCATACGGATCGCTCTAATACCATTAGACAAAGGAGACCATCTCTCTGGATTACTATCAAGCTCCTCAAATTTACCTGCTAATAAATTCCGAAACTTTCGTGGTAAGTCGTCATGAACTTCTGTTAAGAAGGAAAGTATATGATCAATATCCTTAAAGACTTGAGGGTTATACTCAAGGATATAATTCATGTCCCAGCCTGCTTTTCTATTTGATCTAATCTTGCATCTACAGCAGACCAAAATTGGGTATGACTCATAGGTTTTACCTTTCCAGACTCGATTTCCTCACGAGCTTTTAAGGCGAGATCAATTTGCCATGCAGGAATCTCGGCATTTTCAGCTTGGTCAGCCTCTTTTCTAAGCGCCTCAGCGAGGACTGAAAAGATACGCCATTTTTCAGCCTTAGGTAAACTTAATATATGCTCTATTAACTCTGCCATTTAGCATAAATATACGCAAAAATTCAGGTTCTTGTTTTTTGAATCAAAAAGAAACTACACTCCCCCGGGCGGGGAAGTGTAGCAAATCACAATACGCATACATCTATAGCTTTTCTAATTTCTTTTCGGGCAATTATCCTAAAAACTCAATGAGTCTTAGCGAGTATTGTAAGCGAGGATCACTCAGGTTATTCTCCCAATGGAAGACAGTTAATGCCCTAACCCTTAGGAGCTGAGCTAGCTCTCTTTGAGATATTTCTCGGTCCATCCACACTTTTCGTATGTGGTCCCCAATCCTCTCTAATTGAGCAGGATACCCCTCTGGAGGGGGCTTTTGCGATACCAACTTGATATCGCAAAAGCTTCTCTTATTCCCTACAATTGATTCTTTTGAATCATCATCAATTGTCAAGGATGTAGACCCGCTCAGCTTGCACCCAGTTAGCGCTTTGCGCTCCGAGGAAGTACAAGCCTTCGGCCAATCCTTTGATGTCTAGCTCTATATCGTTTCGTCCAACTTCCAGGAGGACGGTTGTCTCAATTACTCTTTGGGCAGCTCCATTGACCAGGGTGATGGTAACTTCCACTGGTTGACTCACGACAAACTCAACATGGAGTATATCGTCCTGGCGCAACGGAATCGGATATACATTGAAGTCCAGTAATTCGCCATCTACTTTTTCAAATTCAATCACCACGACATTGGAGAACTGTTGGCTATTATCCTCACCGATAGCTTTTACCCGATAGTAATACTTGGTCTCAACAAGTCCCGTATCAAGGTAGGAATAAGTTCTTGGATCAGGGGTATCTCCCAGAGAGGCCTGAGTATTGATTTCCTCAAATAAGATGCTATCCACAGATCGTTCGAGTATGTATTCCAGCATATCGTTTTCTGATGAAATCGTCCATTCCAATAATACATCCTCTCCTACAATCATTCCTTCCAGCCAGAGGTCTGGTGCATTAGGCATCGGTATTTCCCCTGCACAATTACACATACCATCTTCAACATCATCGGTCGTCATCGGATCGCCGTCATCACAAGCTGTTCCGGCAGGAGGACAAGAGGCCCCTACACAATTACAGTTTGCATCAAACATATCATTGAAAGTCGTCGAATCTCCATCATCACATACCGTTCCCAACGGAGGACAAGGTTCCCCTACACAATTACACATACCATCTTCCATATCATTGATGGTCGTGGAGTCTCCGTCATCACAAGTAGTTCCAACTGGCGGACAAGTGGCCCCTACGCAATTACAGTTTCCATCAAACATGTCATTGAAGGTAGTAGAGTCTCCATCATCACAAGCTGTTCCCAATGGAGGACATGGCTGACCTACACAGTTACAGAATCCATCTTGCATGTCATTGATAGTTGTCGAATCTCCATCATCACAAGTCGTTCCCATTGGAGGACAAGGAGTACCCATACAGTTACAATTCGCATCATACATATCATTGGTAGTTGTCGAATCTCCATCATCACAAGTCGTACCTTCTGGCATACAAGGATAGGTGATATTCTTCAAGGTCCTTGGAATGAGTTGACTTGCTTCATCATCGAGATAAACAACAGTTCCCGCACTTCCGGATTCATACCAGTTGAGCGTAAAGAGGCTATTGTTGTCAACGATATCCAGACAAACACTACCGATCAGTAAGGAATCCGGCGCCGTTGCAACAGGATCTCCAAGACCGGGTACTGCCAATTCTATGTTGTAAGAGGCTCTACCTCCTGCTGGAGTGGTTACCGTTGGAAGTAAATAGACCGGTGGATCACTGAGGTTGTCCGATGAATACATGGGATTAGCCAGTACATCTGGATCGAAGTCAAACATGAGATTTGAGCTTCCCAGTTTTCCCGGTCCGTCATATGCCATAAAAATATCTACACAAAAGGTATTTCCATCTGAAGTTGGATTGCCAAAGCAGAGATCAAATTGGGTAGCTGGAGGTACTGATACAGGGGTTCCTGCACAATTACACATACCATCTTCTACATCATTGATCGTCATTGGATTTCCATCATCACAAGTTGTTCCTGCTACTGGACAAGGAGTACCCACACAATTACACATGCCATCATAGAGGTCGTTGAAGGTGGTTGAATCTCCATCATCACAAGTTGTTCCTGCCGGAGGACAAGGAACGCCCACACAATTACACATGGCATCATAAGCATCCATGGTTGTCGTCGAATCCCCATCATCACATGGAGAGCCTAGTGGTGGACAGTTCGCGGCTATGTTAAGGCCTTTGAGTGTTCCTGCATTCAAAATGGTGGATTCGTCATCCAGGTAAACAACGGTTCCCACAGTACCTGATACAAACCAGTCTACAAGTACTGCCTGTGTAGTATCCAGGCGATCCAGACAAATGCTGCCGATCAGTAAAGAATCCGGAGCAACTGCAACAGAGTCTCCAAATCCGGTTACTGCCAGTTCTATATTGAAGGAACCGCGGCCCGTTGATGGGCTTGTTACGGTCGGCACAATATAGAAAGGAGGATCACTGATATTGTCGGAGATATAAACTGCATTTGCCAATACCGCTGGATCAAAGTCAAACATGAGGTTTGAACTTCCCAAGTTACCTACACCATTGTAAGACATATAGATGTCTGCACAGAGATTGGTGGCAGTAAGGGTAGGATTGGCGAAACAGAGGTTAAACTCAGTCGCTGGTGTTCCGGGAGGAGGGGGAGGTAAAGGCGTTCCTGCACAATTACACATACCGTCCTCTACATCATTTATGGTATTTGCATTCCCGTCATCACAGGTTGTTCCTGCTGGCGGACAAGGCGTACCTACACATACACAGTTTGCGTCGTACATGTCATTTCCAGTAAATGCATTTCCGTCATCACAAGGGGTTCCCTGAGGAGGACAAGAAAAGTCATATACCAGAGGCTTCAAGGTGCCAGCGGTCAATAGCGTAGCTTCATCATCGAGATAAACTACGGTTCCTACAGTTCCTGATACAAACCAGTCCCAGTTAATTGTCTGGGTAGTATCAAGTAAATCCAGGCAAACTCTCCCGATAAGGAGCGAATCTGGAGCAGTAACTACAGAATCTCCAAAACCGGTTACCGCCAATTCAATATTGAAAGAAGCTCTTCCTGCAGACGGGCTGGTAACAGTTGGTGTTATGTAGAAAGGAGGATCACTGATATTATCTGAAATGTAAACAGCGTTATTCACCTGAGCGGTATTGAAGTCAAACATCAGGTTGGCACTTCCTAGCTTTCCATCTCCATTGTAAGACATGAAAATATCTGCACAAAGGGTCGTTGCTGTATGAGAAGCATTGCCAAAACTGAGGTTAAACTCAGTCGCTGGTGTTCCTGGAGGCGGCGGAGGCAATGGCGTTCCCGCACAATTACACATCCCATCCTCGACATCATTGATGGTATTTGCATTTCCATCATCACAAGCCGTTCCTGCTACCGGACAAGGTGTACCTACACAAACACAGTTTGCGTCGTACATATCGTTTCCGGTAGTCGAATCTCCATCATCACAAGGTGTGCCTTGTGGGGGACAAGAGAAATCATATACCAAAGGCTTGAGCGTACCTGCTGTCAAAATGGTAGTTTCATCATCGAGATAAACTACGGTTCCCACAGTTCCTGATACAAACCAGTCCCAGTTAATTGTCTGAGTTGTATCTAGCAGGTCCAGACAAACTCTCCCGATAAGGAGCGAATCTGGAGCAGTAACTACAGAATCTCCAAAACCGGTTACCGCCAATTCTATATTGAAAGAAGCTCTTCCTGCAGATGGACTTGTAACAGTCGGTGTTATGTAAAAAGGAGGATCACTGATATTATCTGAAATGTAAACCGCATTATTGACCTGAGCGGTATTGAAGTCAAACATCAGGTTGGCACTTCCCAGTTTACCCGCTCCGTCAAATGACATAAAAATATCCGCACATAGATTGGTAGCGGTATGACTGGCATTCCCAAAGCTAAGGTTATAAGTAGTTGCTGCAGCTGCGGGTGGCGGAGGAGGCAAAGGTGTTCCTGCACAATTACACATCCCATCCTCGACATCATTAATCGTATTTGCATTTCCATCATCACAAGCCGTTCCTGCTACTGGACATGGAGTTCCTACGCAATTACACATTCCATCTTCCAAATCATTGAAAGTGGTCGAATCCCCATCATCACATACCGTATTGACTGGAGGACAAGGCGTTCCTACACAAACACAATTGGCGTCATAGACATCATTGGTGGTAGTGGAATCCCCGTCATCACAGACGGTGCCTGCCGGAGGACAAGCGAAATCATATACAAGTGGAGAAAGAGTTCCTGCAGTAAGAATGGTGGTTTCATCATCGAGATAAACAACCGTTCCAACAGTACCTGATACAAACCAATCCCAGTTGATGGTCTGGGTTGTATCCAAAAGATCCAGACAAACTCTCCCGATAAGGAGCGAATCTGGAGCAGTAACTACAGAATCTCCAAAACCGGTTACCGCCAATTCAATATTGAAAGAAGCTCTTCCTGCAGATGGACTTGTAACAGTCGGTGTTATGTAAAAAGGAGGATCACTGATGTTATCTGAAATGTAAACCGCATTATTAACCTGAGCGGTATTGAAATCAAACATCAGGTTGGCACTTCCCAATTTACCATCTCCATTGTAAGACATAAATATATCTGCACAAAGGGTAGTAGCTGTATGGGATGCATTACCAAAGCTGAGATTAAACTCAGTCGCTGGATTCCCAGCAGGAGGAGGAGGCAAAGGTGTTCCTGCACAATTACAAAAACCATCTTCTACATCATTGGTGGTGTTTGCATTTCCATCATCACAAGCTGTGCCTGCTGGCGGGCAAGGTGTTCCCACACAATTACAATTGGCATCATACATATCATTGATGGTAGCAGCATTGCCATCATCACAAGCGGTCCCTTCTCCGGGACAAAGGCTGTATGAAATACCTTTTAAGGTACCCGGCGTGAGAATAGTCGATTCATCATCCAGATAAACGACGGTTCCGATAGTACCAGAAACAAACCAATCAAGATTGATGGTTTGGGTACTGTCCAGAATATCCAGGCAAATATTTCCTATCAAGGTAGAATCGGGGGCTCCTACTATATTATCTCCAAAACCTGTTACTGCCAACTCTATATTGATAGAGGCTCTCCCTGTCGTAGGTTGACTCACATTGGGAACCAGGTAGAAGGGAGGATCAGAAATATTGTCGGATGAAAGAACTGGATTACCGACTACTGCCGGATCAAAATTAAACATCAGATTACAGCTCCCCAATTTCCCGGGATCTGTAAACGACATATATACATCAGCGCAAAACCGGCCATTAGCGGCTGTTGGATTTGCAAATGAAAGGTTTACATTTTGAGCGAATAAGCCAGATACAAGGAAGAATAGAACAAAGCCTAGTATACCTGCTTTTTTCATAAAGAATGAGTTTAAAGAACCGGTATGAATGGGGCCCGAGTAGGACTACCCATTCATACCTAAAGCAATACAGATATTCTTAGGGTAGTTGGGCCGCTCTCGAGTTGTTGACTCTCCAATAGTCATTCTTATCGATCGCATTCACAATACCGTCCAGATTAAGGTCAGCCTTTATCGTGCCATATTGATACGTCTGGGCATTTTCCAATCTCCAGTGGTCATTTTTATCCACTACATTGATAGAACCGTCCTGACTTGCATCTCCGGACCACATACACATGACTCCATTGATGTCTCTTTGTGCCTGCCCTCCGTTGCTGAAAGTTGCTGTCGAGCTCAAGGTGAGGTCCAGGGTAGGTTCCACTGAGAGATCGAGGGTGTTGGCACTCATTACAGAAAGGTGGTTGTAGTGAGCCACTTCTACATAATAGTCTCCATTAGGTGCTACAGGGAAAGTTACTTTTGTGTCTCCAAAAGGATCAATCACTGTACCATCAGCCTGTAATAATGCGACTGCAGAATCCATTTTTACAGTTGCGTTATTAGGATCGCGGATGATTACTTTGATCCAGTCTACCACTGCCTTCGCTCCTGTTACATTAAATGCTCCAGGATATGCACTGGCACCCATGCCATAAGGATCTGTAGAGCTAATCAGGCTTTGAGACCTTAACTCATCTTTCATGGACCCATTATCATAAGGTCCTTCCAAAAATACCTTCAATACTACTGCTGTTAGTCCAGCCTTTTTCGGAGGATTAGGGGAAAGTGAGAATTCCGGGCCGCTTATGTAAGCCTCTTCTGGCGAAGAAAATTCACCTTTAGAATCGGCTTTTGCAAAGACAGCCATAAGCATGGGGGCGAAGATCAAGAGAATGGCAAGTGATTTTGTAACAGGTTTTGAGAACATTTGCTTGCTTATAGAGTATGATTCTTTTTTTTCGTTTTAAATGTTTGATTAAAGAACTGAGCTTGTTTGTTGTATGTATGGAACATTTTCTTGACAAAGTGCGTGGACAGGTGCCAAATTCTGCTCCGAAGAAAGCAGAAAAAGAGCCTAATAGGCTCGGCTGCTGAAACACATGAAAATCGTTTGATTGGGTAACAGATATAATTGTAAATGAGAATCTTTGATAGGGAGGATCTCGGAAGAGCAAGCAATAGGAGAGGTAAAGATTCCCATGATAATAATAAGAAGCAGCAACGGCAATTAAATTGCCAAACAACAGGTCAAAGAAAAAATGTAATTCGTTTTACGGAACAAGTATAGGCAATTAGCTTCGGCTCGGGATTGACTATTCCCGTAATTCTAAAGAGCATGTAAGATTCTTTTGAAAATGGTTTGACCAATCACGCAAGAATGATTTTGTAATTATTTTCCCCTGCTTACAACTAATTGATAAAGCTTATCGTCTAAGAATCATGAGCCAAAAAATGCGGGCTATATGAATCACCTTTTACGAGTGTTATCCAGGCTATTGCTGGGTTTTTTTATTCTTGTTTTAGCAAGTGCAAATCTCTCTGCACAGAAAATTTTTGGCAATATCAGTAATGAGAAAGGAAGCG
>JBCBRM010000061.1:0-48044 GCA_039819665.1 Bacteroidota bacterium | reverse complement strand
CTTAATTGCCGACGGTAAGAATATGAAGCTTAGCGACCAAATTGAGCTATGATTTTATATACCTTGTGGTTGCCAGTTTTTCCTTGTAATTCTTCTTCAGTTTTTCAATAAACTCTTCTTTGTTACTCTTCATTGATTCAAGTTCATCGCTTTGTCTCATAATTGGATTGAATCCCCGTAAGTTTTGGTCGCTCCAAATAGCCAAATCTATAATCACAGGTGTGAGGGATAATCCTTTTTCAGTTAGATGATAAAGTTTAGTCTTCTTGTTGGTTGGATGGCTTTTTCTATCGATGAGCCCATAATGCTCTAGGCATTTCAGTTTCGTAGTAAGAATACTTGTAGAGATGGCTTCATCACCTTCAATAAAGTCTTTGAAAGTTTCCATCTGCTCAATTAACATCTGCTTAATAATAACTAGCATCCATTTGTCTCCTAAAACGTCAATAGCCGAAGTTATCGGACAGTCGCATCTAAACTCTTGATTCATACTCTTGGACCTAAATCTTTAAAATATTTACAGAATTATTACTTGCATTTTCAAAGTAATATTTTGTTATTGCTTCGGATTCAAAAGTAATAATTTAAAAGCTGAAAATAGCAATGCACAAAAAAACGATTTATCCCTTAAAATTTGATGAGGCAAAAATGAATGTGCCAGAAGCACCAAACGTTGAATTTTCCTTTGTTGTGAAAGCACCTAAAGAATACGTTATGGACGCTTGGCACTTACTAAAATCTGAGGGTGGGGCAATAGAACCTATCACTTCAGGAAATTCTAATGGCAAGAATTGGGCAGGAGTTGCGGATAATATGGAACGTATTATAAACGTAGGCGGAACAGATGTCACTCAAATCGTGGGTAATGTACAGACACCTGAAAATGGCGATTGGCATTTTGAGTGGAAAGCAGGAGAACCTTATTACAAAATGCCCTTTCCTTTTCCACTAATTATGAAATCAGTACACGGACAAGCCACTTTAATTGATGGACCAGGAAAAGACGAAACAACTGTGAAAATTACTAACAGACACAAGCCTGGTATCGGCTTATGGTTTACTCGATTTGCGATAAAAGCGGCAATGCCCGGACTTTCCGCAGCAGCCCCCAAACGTTTTAAAAACAAAGATTTTTTTGGAGCGAAAAAATAAATTTTAAGTATTCTACTTAATTAAAATGAAAAATCATCATCGTAGTTAGTAGTTGGTACTTCGGACTACGTCAACTTTAGACTCCCTCTTAAAATTTTAATTTATTTGATTTGACGCCAAGCTATCCGATCGGCCGCAGGGTAGCGGAGGCTGGCGGATAGGTTTTGTTACTGGCTTTTCATTTATTAGTATGAAATTATTTCGTCTCTACGAAATATTACTAAGTCACTACCTTTTTGGAATGCATCTTTTACTTCTGAAAAAAAAGATTCAAATAGTCCCAGCAATTCTTTATTTCCAATATTACCGAATTCAATTAAAAGTACTTTAGGTGGAGCCCCTTTTAGCATGAAATACTCTGTAAAATCAGAATCCTTACTTATAACTATACGATCATTCTTTTTTGCAATTTCAATTATTTGATCGTCTCCAAGTAAATGACCGACCATCTGGGAAATGTGTAGTATGAATACAATCATTTCCAGATTCAGAAATGTAAGTGGCTAATTTAGGAGGTAGTTGAGTATCAACAATGAACTTCACGCACTCAATTTTCTAATGGTCTTTGCATTAGCTATTAGCGCTGCATAGGCAAGGCTTGCTTGAATATCCGCTTCTTCGATATAAGGATAGGCTTCCAGGATTTCCTTGTATGTCATACCTCCTGCTAGTAATTCTAGCATTTGCGAAACCGAGAATCGCATGTTTCTGATTGTCGGCTTTCCTTTCATTACGGCAGGATTTATTGTTATACGGCTTAGAAGATCCATTTATCAAGCTTTTTTTAAAGATACGCAATTCACCGGAGAATGGCTATCTATACTAATTGAATATATTTTATTTGCCAGTAACATCTGTATAGTCGCCATAGTTCCTGATATACGCTATTATGTCCTGGCTATCTGAACCGTTTGAAGGGAGATTTTCTGGTCCTAAAGCCAATCCTGTAGAAAAAATAAGGTATCTTGCTAACCCTAAATTAGCTATCTGAACGATTAAGTAGAAGCATGATCAACAGATTCTTTCCTTCTTATACCTAAGTTAAAAGGTAGTAAGTGTCAAGTTAGTAGCTTATGAAAGGAGGAATAAACCAGAAACCCCTGTTTGTGGAGTCTCTGATTTATTCAATGTCTTAGGCAGGAAACTTTCGCCCAATCAGCTCTTCAGACTTCGCCCAAAGATCATCTGCCAATTTCTCATCCCTTACATGCGCATGCACGCCCATGAAAGGCATATCGCCTTCTTTCCAGGGCTCTGAGATGTTGCAGTTGGCGCAGAAAACGCCGCCTTTTCCCTCAAGCTGAGGAGAGGTTGCTGCCCAGACGGTTGTGGAAGCACCTTGCTCAGTAGTTTTGAACATCTCATGTGGATTTCCATCCTTGTCAAACCATCCCATAGCAATTTGCTCTTCCATAGTTAGGTGCCTTTGCAAAGGAGTTTTGATTCCTCCCGGATCGACAGCGAAAGCTCTTACACCTTTAGGTTCTCCGAGTTTATCCAGTTTGAGTGCGAAGAGTGCATTGGCAGATTTTGCTTGTCCGTATGCTGTCCACTTATTGTATTCTCTTTTGTCAAAATTGGGATCATCTAGGTCGATACCATTGATCCTGTGAGCAGAAGACGAAAGAGCTACAACACGCGCATTTTCTGCCTTCTCTAATAAAGGCCATAGACCGGCAGTCAATTGAAAGTGGCCCAAATGGTTCGTGGCAAACTGACTTTCGTATCCTCTATCATCTCGGGTCAAAGGATTGGCCATAATGGCGGCATTGTTGATGAGGAGATGTATCTCATCATTTTGCTCTGAAACCTCCTGAACAAATGCATCGATAGAATCAGGTTTCCCCAGGTCTAAAGCGACAATAGAAACAGAACCTTCTACATCAGCCAAATTCTCTTGGGCTACTTCAGGGCGACGAGCAGCAACTATTACTTTTGCTCCGGCTCCCGCCAGAGCTTTAACCGTTTCCGTTCCGATTCCGGAATATCCACCAGTAACTACTGCGGTCTTTCCACTAAGGTCAACATCTGCAACTACTTCCTGGGCGCTGGAGCGATATCCGAAAGGCGAATCGAGGGCTGTTTGTTGTGAAATCATAAGAGGGTATTCTTTATTTTTTAGATATAAGCTAAGGTGCTAATGCTTATCCCAACTTATGAATATATTTTCAGGATTGTTGAATACAATTCTCAGATTTTTGGAAAGGAATTGCAAATGGCGTTGTCTGCCTTACTTCCCTTCTCTTCCAGACCCAATAAATGGCAAGGATTAAGAGGATATCGATTGGACCAATTATCAGAAATACTAGGTATAAAGATTTCATGATTCTCAAGCTATTTTAGTGAGAATGAATACATGCCAATAGCCTTTAGGAAGGCTACTGACATGTTGAGTCGATAGAATGATTCTTAGAGTTTTCTCAGGGTTCTGCTACCCTTTAGTATCCCATATTTAGCATCAATTCTCAGGGTTTTTTTATCTTCAATTTCCAATTTTGCATTGAGGGTCTTCTTTTTCAAAGGTGCATAAAGAAGGCCGCAACAATACTGGGTGTCGCTTATTTTTTGAAATTTTCGGAGGATGAGAATCTTCTCGCCATGAGCTTGAATCTTTTCATTTTTCTCAGCTTCGTCGGCTGATATGAGCTGTCCATAAAACAAACCATTTTCTTCATAAATTTTGATAACTCCCCCTTGCTCATCATCCCGCCAATTTCCTTCAATGGAGCTTGAATCCATTACATTTTGGGCTCTGGCGGAAAATCCTGCCAGACCTATCAGGAAAATGATGGGAAGAACAGCTTTCTTTACGGTAGGTACTTCCTTCACACCAGATACCTTTGCTTGGCCGAATCTTCTTGCCTGTATTTCATCGTACTCCTTTACATAATCTGGGTTTTCTGTTCCCATTACCCTGTCCCAAATCCGAAAGTATAGCCCATAATTCCCTTTAAACTTTTTATGATGAAGATTGTGGTGGATAGAGGTATTCATGATTTCGAAAAGGAAAGAATACCTGAACCACTTAGGTGCAATTTCATATCCCAAATGTCCATAGACGTTTATCCCAAAAGCCACAATAGTAAAGAGGATAAGCGATAAAGGGTGCAAGGGAATGAGGAAAAGGATGATCGGTGCTACCAGGGCTTCCAGAATACCCTCCCAAAAATGAAAGGAATAGGAGGCCCAAGGAGAAGGATTTACTGATTTATGGTGTAGCAAGTGAATCTGCTTGAATAATTTTGGGTGATGGACCGTTCTGTGCATCCAGTAGAAATAAGTATCATGAATCATCAAGGCCAGTACTATGCTGATGGGAACCCACCATAAAGAATATTCAGCCAGGTCTGTATACAATTGAGTATAGGGCCGTAAGGGGGATCTAAGGATCAGGAGGCCTACCCCTGATATGATCAGGATCGTTTGGAGAGAGTGTAAAATCTCGCGATAGAAATCCTTCCTTTTGGCAAATCTTGCCTGAATTTTATTCTTGCTAAACTTCTCTGGAAAAATCAGATAAAAGATCAGGAAAGGGATACCTGCCAGGAGGAAATATCGAGCTAAACCCATAATGAAGGGACTTAGATATTGGATGTGATTTTCCATAATAATTTCAGTTTGGAGAGAAGTTTTAGTTCAAGTCAAAGGTGTAGGTATTATCGTTTAACGTCAGCATAAGGCTATCATCGCCCATGAAGCTGATACTACCCGTAAAGGTGGAAGTATTGCCCTGTATTTCTGCCGTGAAAGTGAAATCGCCTGAGCCAGTTATAATTTCTATTTCTGTTTTGTTTACTTCCAGATTTGTGAGATTTACGGTGAAGGTACTCGCTACACTTCTTTGAGAATTAAAGTTTAAGTCCTGGGATCCACTGCTTTCATAATTCCCTACTAACACCAAACTACTATCACTAACCAGTAAGCCGGATATACTACCAAGAAAGCGGGCATCATCATCTGAGGTGATTCTGAGGGTACTGTAATCGTAGTCAGTGCTCGAAGTAAAAGTGGCCGATTCGGGAAAGTTTAGCGAATTACAGCTCATCTCATAGCTTAATTCTGTCTGGTAGGAAGATTGTACCTGGCCTCTTTGGTAATTTTCCTCGATACTTTGGGTATAAAGGGTGTCGCAGAGTGCTCCAGAGCTGACTGCTTCCAAAATTTGTTCGCTGATGTCTTCGATATTGCTGGTGAGTCCACCAGCAAAGTCCTGAAGAGCAGCTTCGATGATTTCTACCGCTTCGCCTTCAGTCAATTCTGAAAGCTCTACCTCAACGGTACAGGCGGATTGAAAAGCAAGGGTAAAAAATAAGATTGTTGCTACAAAAGTGTTTCTTAACTGTGTCATGTTTAATTGTAATTAATTGTTGATTGTTGACACAAAGCTAAGCGGGAGGAAGCAGGGCTGAATTAACAAAAGATAATTACCGACTAAACTTCCTATTTTTTTCGGGAGGCTATTCTTGCGCGAATCCTGCTCAAAGAAACCGGAGTGATACCGAGCGTATGGGCAATGTATTTATTATGAACACGATTTACGATATCCGGGTTTGATTTTACAAAATTCAGGTAGCGTTCTTCCGGATTCAGTAATACAAAGGTTTCGATTCGATCCAGGGCCCTTTTTAAAATCTTTTGAAATAAATATTTACGGTTGGCTTCCAGTTTGGGGTTTTCTGATATGATCTTTTGAAGGAGATCATAGTCTAGGTAGAGCACCTCGGTTTCCTCAAGGGCCTGAAAGTAAGCGGCTGAACCTTCATTAAATAAGATACAATTTATGTCAGCTATGATTTGATTCTCCCACCTAAGATTGGTGGTAATTTCTTCCCCTTTCTCGCTAATCTGAAATACCCGAATAAGTCCTTTTCGGATCAGGTAAATGTTGCGTTTATATTCTCCTGCCTGGATCATATATTCATCAGCTGCATACGTTTTTTTCTTTGCGGATGAAAGCAGACCTTGTATATCCTGAAGTTTCAGGTTTTTACTAAACTTATAGATCGTTCGTAATTTCTCTAAGTCAATCATTGATTAGTTGCTTATCGGAAGATAGAATTTGGAGCTATCGATGGATCCGTTTATAGGTAGACTTAATAACTGTGCTATTGGTTTAAATTGCTGATATATATGTTTTATGTCAGTAGATCTAATCATATAGATAAGGCTCTTTCTGGTATGCCATGGTCCTGATATTTTCCAGCACCCTTTTCATATAAATTCTCCAAAAAGTTTTGGCAAAAACCCAGTTGAAGGGATAAAAGAAAGGGCTGTCTGAATAAAGATCGTAGGTATAGGTTATGGCGACTTTATTTTCTTCAACTTCTTCTGTTTTCCATTCCCCCACAAATTTATAGAAGCCTAGCAACCAGGATTGAAATTCATCAACCTGAATCTTCCAGTAGACATTTTCCACTCGTTCTAAAACAGTATCATTAGATGCCCATCCTCCTTGTTGTGAAAGGGATTTTTCAACGAATACCTTTTTGCTATGCCCTACCTTTCCCCAATTATCATCCTCTGTACAATGGGTAACCTTAGGCATAAGCCCATAGCCTGTATGTACTTTGGATACGTCGCATAGCATGGGAGTTTTAAATGCTCTTTCTAATGAGCATTCGTAGAGGGTGTTGACGCTAACCGTAAATTTCATGAGCTGTTTGCTGATTAAGGTGGCTTAATTTTAGGCTAAAATTGGTTGTAATACACCCAATTCTCCATGATGCTTTCTTCGGCAAATACCCAGCTAATTATCCTTTTTACTATGCTTAATCCGTTCTGGCTGTTGGAAAAATAGACAAAGCCTCTCTGCTGTTGGGGGGAAAAGATGAAAAAGGCTTTAAAAACCCCATTATCTCCCCAATGCCAGATGTATTGATCTATCTCGGTCTGGTTTATTCCCATACCCAATCCCCAGCCTAAACTTGGATCTTCTTTTTTCATCAGACTTTGGGTGGCGAACGCTTGCTTTATGAGAGTTTTATCAATGAAAGCCGGATCGATCAATTCATGAATAAATTTGCCATAATCCTCAGCTGTGGTGTGCAGGCTGTAAGCGGCATTAGCTTTATTGGGCTTTGACTTCTTTCTGGGGGTATGTGATTTGTTGTGTCCAAGTGCATAATTCCCATTTTCCTCAAAAACTAATGAACTATTCTCCATTTTGAGGGGCGAAAAGATAAACTTCCGGGCGATGCTATTTAAGTCTGAATTAAGAATGTGCTCAACCACCTTCTGCAGGTAGACGAAGCCTTCTCCTGAATAGCCAAATTTACTCCCGGGTTTTCTGAGAAGCTTTAGTTTAGGACTTTTCCTGTCCTTTCTCCAATTAGGTAGGCCTGAGGTATGGCTCAAAACCATGCGTGCCGTAATGAGCTTGTATCGATTAGTATGGGCAAGATCAGCATACTCGAGGTATTGGTATAAGGGCTTATCCAGCTCAATTTTCTCCTGCTCCATCAATTTTAATACACAATAGGCCAAAATAGGCTTTGTAAGGGAAGCTGCCTCAAAACGGGTCTGTTGATTTACGGCTTCCTTACTTTCCATGCTTCGGTATCCGTAACTTTTGATAAAGTCTGCTTGCCCTGCATTTAGGATGACTATGCTAAAGCCGGGAATCCCCGTACTGTCCAAGACCTGGCTAATTCGTCTATCAATGGTCGCATAATCGAGATTGCTTTCCTGGGCTGATGTGTGAAAAGGAATACACTGAAGTAAGAGGAAGGCAGCAATCAAATAAATGCCTGGCTTAACTAGCATAGCAATAAATTTCTACTCATTTACAATTGCAGGAATTCGTCCTTGTCCACGAAATTCATCCATAATTTTCGTGCGTTTTCGAGAAATACTTTTGGCTGACCCTTGAAATCATCTTCATTTTTATATCGCCCCATCATTCCCATATACTGATCGATTTCAGATTTATTACTTAGGTCAATCTTTGAGGCATCTGGTTCGAAATCTGTTCCCATTCTCTCTTTATCCATTTCCAGAATCATCGTTCCCCGCAATCCCATCTTTACCTCATTCTCGTGAATCAGGATTTTCATGTCAGAAGGAGAAACATCACTTCTGCAGCTCAATTTATAGATGAGGCTGGTTTCTGTGATGCCATCTTCATCCCAGTCTGTCACTTGGGTGGAATTGGGCAAAAGACCTAACCACATATCCGACATACAATCCCGCACAAAATCATAGATGTCCCATAAAAGGATATAGTTGCTTCCCTTTTTGAGGTATTGCTCACCAAAGAGTTCAACGGAGTAAAGAACTTCCCCATATTCGTCTTCTGCTTCTTGCTTGATCGGGCCCTTCCTACTTACAATCAATAGATTCTCTCCATTTTTGTCTGTCCAGGATTTGGCTTCCATGAATTTCCCTTTTAGTTCGATGGATGAGGGAATATCAGCCTGATTGAGGTCTTTGACGATTTGTTCGAGTGGAGATAGAACTTCTTCCTTTAGAGGCTCTGTTTCTTGATCGTTCGTATTTTCGGTTTTTGAACAGGCCAGCAGGCATAAGAGGGTTGCGAGGATGAATAATCTAAGGCTCATGTGGTGTTTCTTAAATTCCAACAGAGAAGTATTTGGAGAAATTGGCTATAAATATGCCATATAATTTCAGGCTTAGGAAATGAGTGGAAGGATGAACTGGACCAAAGGACTTTCGCTTTCACCCAATTTATGCACAATCTCATAATGATTGAGCTCGGGATATTCATAATACCTGAGAGGAGCCCGGGATTTATGTTTTTTATATAGATTTTTGGATTCCTCTATGAATAAATCCGTCTCTGCCGAACCTACACTCAATAGGGTGGGACACTTGAGTTTCCCTAAATCCTTATTGATTACGCTATAGTTTTCTATATCCTCATCCGTCAGTTGTAAATCCTCATTCAGGTAGCTGTTTTTGATAGGGCCTAAATCAAAGATGCCACTTAGGCTGCAAATACCTTTGATCGAGGCTTGTAAATCTTTGTTCATCAAATAAGCCATCAATGCCAGATGCCCACCAGCTGAATGCCCGGAGATTACCATAGAAGAGGGATTGCCATTGTATTGAGATATGTTTACCTGTATCCATAGAAAGGCTGCTCGTATATCGTTTAACAGAGATTCCATATGTACCGAAGGAATGAGGCGGTAATTGATTAGGCAAACACTGATATTTTGATCGACAAAGGGAGCTGCAATGAAGCGGTAGCTACTTTTATCCAAAGCCTTCCAATAGCCTCCATGAATGAATATATGGACAGGAGAGTTTGGAACAGCTGAGGGGAAGATGTCGAGGCTTTGTAAGTGCTCTTCTCCATAGGCGAGATCTAGATGATTGCTATATGTATTGAGGACTCTTTTAGATTCGGATTCATTGAAGTCCAGAGCAATTTGAAAATCCGGATGGCGGGCGCGAAGATTGAGTTGGTTTTCGGGAGTAGGCATTGCTATAGTAAATATGAGTTTAGAGGATGAAAATAGGCATTCCAGAATTCTTCTCATACCAATTTTTGGGCTAGAATAATCAGTTTTTAAGGCTTGAGCATTTGTATTTTCGAGTGCTTTTCCACCTTGTTTAATAAAGGTATGGCCTAAAATCGCAGAGCTCAAAGCCAGCCTCACTCGCCGCCCCGTCTCCCGATGGGCTCTGCAGGGCCAGCGCGCAGGGGTAGGGTAGGTTTTATATTCAATAGACTTACTTTTCCTTTTTCGCCTTTAGTCTCCAATAATCCTCAATCGCCAGTTTGATGCTAGAAATGACTAATTCAGGATCTTCCCATTGTACGCTGTGGCCGGAATCTGCGCTGTAAAAGAACATACCTTTATCTACAGATTGGATGACGGAAATCCATCGGGCGGAACGTGCCTGTATTTTGGCCCTAAAGACGGCCTCTTCATCAAAGGCTTTGGAGCGATATTTCTCGGGAAGGTCAAAGCGGCCACCAGTTATGATATGGACGGGAATATTGGGAAGGGGATGTTCGGTGATTTCCTCGAATTCTCTTTGACGTATTTCTTCCAGGTACTCTCCTTCTCGCTGGATGCCGGGGGGAGTATTGGGCTTTCTGTTTTTTCGCTTGGTGATATAGCTGTTGATTAAACTGTCTATTCGTTCCACTTTCCAGTTCAGAACTTCATAATATTCTCTTTTGTTTGTATGGGTTTCGGTGAAATCGGCAGGATCGACAAGGACAAGGCCGGCTAATTGTTCTGGATAATGGATGGCAAATCCCCTGACATATAAGCCACCTAAGGAGTGGCCTACCAATATATAGGGCGGTTCTATTTCTAGCTGATTCAAGATACGAACTAGTCTATCCGAAACATTTTTGATTGTGGGCATTTCTTCAACAGCTTCTGATTTTCCCACACCGGCTCTGTCGTAGGTAAGGATGGGGGCAAATTTGACGGCTCCTTTTACCACCCTGTCCCAGTTACCCATTGCAGATCCTCTTCCGCTTTCAAAGACGATGACGGGCTGACCTGTTTTTCGATTTTCAATGCCTTGAGTATTCACCCAAACTTTGGCGGAATCGATGGTAATAAATCGACTTTGGGGGAATGTTTCCTGAAAAGGAAGGAGTAGGAGAAAAGATAAGTAGAGTGTTTTCATGACTGGTATTTTGGGTTAAAGGAATGGCTTGGTTTGCTTAGGTTTAACATACAGAAAAAGGGGGGCAATATATTAATATGAAACTCAAAAAGAGCCTGGCTTCAGGGGTCAGGTATCTCGATTATGAAGTTCAATATCTTCTTCATTCATCTTTTCAATTAGGACTACATTTCCATTAGAAAGCGTTATCCAGATATAGGTGTTGGGAAATCTGCAATCCTCGGGTACTAGTTCTCTATTTACTCTCCTCAATCCTCCACCATCGTTTATTGCATATCCATAGCCAAAATGGATATCAATTGTTCCTGCTTTTAAACTCCCAAAGACTTGTCCTCTGATTTTGTGTTTCAGATTCATATTGCCTGCTCTCTTTCTTCCAAAATGATTCTTGTATCTTTTTCTCTAAGGTTGACCTTTATTTCCGTTTTGCTGCTTCCACCCGAATGAATTCCGGCAAATAATTGGGGGTACAATTTTTGGCTACTACTTCATCTTTGTAGAGACCTGTTTGTTCTCCGATTTGGATACAACGTTTTCGATTACTTTCATCAAAGACTCCAATCCAGCCTGCGGTGAAATTCATGGCCCATTGAACTTCTTCTTTTTCGCTGCCCATTTTTGTTTCTATGGAACTTAGGAGTGTATTTGTATTTTCATGCTCAGTATTACCCATCCACCGTAGTCTGGCTTGATGATACCAAAATATTCTCCTTTGCATAGCTGAATTGCTATTTTCCCAGCTTTCCATAAGGGCTTTTAAACGCTTGTCCTTGGCCAATTGATTTGCCATGATCCAGTCTGTCAAATGAATCCGTTCTTTTGGGTCGTGAGCTTGTATGTCTGTATCTACTTGATCGATGAATTTTTGATCGATCTGTTTTTTATCCATGATCAGGATTGCCAACTGGCGAGCCATAAAATAGCCCGTAGACCAAAGTTCAAGGGCTAGCTCATGGTCCTTTTTGATTTCTTTGGCAATCTTTCGCAAATCTCCCAGTTTAGTCGATTCCGAACTGATTTGAGCCAAGATTTTTTCTGCTTGAGGAGAGAGATTCATAAATCTTATTCTTTTATTTTTTTAATTATGATCTTGGGATTGGGCTCCACCTTTTTCTAAAAAAGGTGGAGCCCAAAATCGCGGAGCACAAAGCCAGCCTCACTTGCCGCCCCGTCTCCCAATGGGCTCTGCCGGGCCAGCGTGCTTGTATATATAATACTGATCTGATCGGCCAATTTCAACTCCACGCTTCAATCCAAGCATTACTAGAGAAAGCATAATGGCCCAGCGGACACTCCATTGTTCGTAGGAATAAGAGAGTATGAGCTAGATGAGGTAGGTTAGTGCTGAAAAAAAATGATTTTTTCTTTTAGCTGGCATATATAGCTGCTAATATGAGATTTGCCTTCATCAAGACAAAATCTGTAATAAAAATAAAGAGCATCAGGCCTTTTACCTTCCAAAGCCCTTTGCCTTTCCGATTATCCAAAGCTATGGGAACATTAGCGAAAAACTGAGAACCATGTGCAATTGCTATGGCTACACATAGTATTATTCTTTGATTGGCCTCAGGAAAGACAGTTGGATTAAGTAAAATCAGGAGGTTTAGCGCGCAGAAGGCCAAATTGAAGCCGCCCAGAAAAGGTCCGGTTGCAGCCAATGTTTCGAATACTGGTGTTTCGCGATGCTCCTTAGGTACAAGGATTTTTGCAAATACTTTATTTCTAAGGGCAAATAAGTGAAAGCCCAATCCAAACCATATAGCATTTAAGAGGAGGATAATTTCAAACATTCTCTTGGCGTTTTGAGTTTAGGTATTGTTTCTTAGCGCTGGGGCAGCTGATTAAGTGTGGTAGTATTACTTAAATTCCTTTTCGATCACAGCCCATAAGCTTCTGTCTTTCACTCTAGCATATATTTCCTCGTATTTCAAATGAAGCTCCTTATCCTCCTGATACTCCCAATATTTGTAAAATACTTTCTGAGTCCCTAGTTCATAATCCATTGCCTCCCAGACATCCTCCCGATACGCATAAAAGGACCAATGCCAATTGTTATCATTGAAAATGGAAATAAGATCTGCCAAATACTGGTCTACTCCCTCAATATGGCGATTGCACCCAAACTCACCTACCCACATGCGATTTGCAGGAATGTTATACTTTTCCATCCATTCCTTAATCGGACGAAAGAATTGATCGAGACTTTCTCTATTAAGACCAAAATCTGCTCCTGTCTCTGCAATCGCTATTTTTCCCCCATATGCGAATTGTCCATCATTAATTTTTTGGGTGGTAAAGCCATAGGGTTCATACATGTGGAATGAATAAATGATTTTATCATCATCTATCGGCTCCAGGTAATCGAATGCCCAGGGGGTTGCATATAAACCAGATTCAACAATTATAGGCGTTTCTGTATCAACTTCTCGGATTGACCTGACTAGCTTTTTATTGAATACATTTAAGTTTGCCGGGGTTTCCCTTATACTTTGATACCAGTCTGCTAAATCTCTGTTCCAGAAACTGAATTTTTTATGGTGAATTTCCGGATGAGGTTCATTTACCAGATTATAGCCCACAATAGCAGGATGGTCTTTCAGACGAATAGCCAGATCTTTCCAGAATTTTACCACTTGATCTGTGTACTCAAAAGATTTCCATAGCCTTCCATCATGCTTGCCCTCATTTGACTGAATCCATTTTTCCCCGGGAATGCTAATTGGACAAAGTACTACCTTGATGTCGAGGGTATGTGCATAGTCTAAATATTCTTTGAGTTTGGCGAAATCTTTTTCAACTATTCCCTCATATTTTTCCCCATTCCCCATCAAAAAGTAATCCCCTTCTCCTTGCCATTTCTCATACACAAAACGAACAAACTTAATATTTGCTTTGCTAGCAGCATCAAACCATTCTCTGGTAGGAGTTTGGTTGAAATAGTTAGCCCCTTTTCTGTGTGTGTCCCAGAAAGAAATTTTTTCTTCGATTTGTTCAATCTGATCTGCCTCTTCCTCTTTGGGTAATTCCTGCTTGTTCTCTGCCTTGCAGGAAAACAGGACAGGAAGTAAGATAAGGAGTGTCTTCAGAACGTTCATATTTGGCAGTGGGTAAGACTTGAATCAGGCTTGGGAACCCAAATTGCACAAAGGATACTAGATAATCCAGCTATAATTTGCGTAAAAAGCGTGGAAGCGAAGCTTCTACCATTTTATCTTACAGATGCTCGTCTGATTTTTACCACAGTGAAAGGAAGGGCAAAAGCTATTCTATGATAATTGTTGCCTTTTTGTCCTGGGATTTAGGGCCTCAAGCTATGTCTTGCCAAGTAAGACTTCTACGGTTCTCTTCGCAGATTTTGCTGCTACATGAACCATAGACCAACCATTATTTCCATTTGCATAGAGATCTCCCGCAAAAAAGAGCTTGTTTTCTACAGGCTTGGCCATTGCTTTTACAGAAGAGTAGATTTTTAGGCTAAATTCAGGATAATAGGTTCCTTTGGCGAAAGGATCATCCCTCCAGTTTTTAAAGGTGTGCTTGATATAATTGGGGCTTGCCTGGCCGTCAAATATTTCATCTAATTCCTTAAGGATAAATTCTATCCGCTCCGAGTCATTTAGCTCAAGATAGGGATTAGCATACTCACCTGCTGCGACCAAACCGAGAATATGATCTTTACTTCCCTTGGCATAAGCCGCATCGAAATAAGCCCTTGTTGGCCCCTTCCCTTCATCCTGAATTTTCACAAAAGTGGGATAGAATTGATTCTCAAATGCGATGAAACACTTAAAACCTGAGTAGAGATCTAATTCTTCAATGGCCTTCAATTTCTTTTGAGGTAAAGTTGGAACAAAGCTTATGTCTTTGTCTTTGAGAATGGTGACCGGAACCGTTACAATAACACGATTAGCCGAGAACACTTCTTTATCTGTCTTTATGATGATCAGGTCATTCCTATAATCTATCTCTTTGACGATTTGCTTATACCGAATCTTATCCTGAATACCTGGCAGGATGTATTGTTCATAAAAGTCAATCCAGGAGGAATTGGTAAATCTCAAATCATTTTCAGAAAGCTGCATCTCTTTGAGATTTATTTTTTTTCCACTGGCTGCATCCAGACAATAATCGACCTCAAAGTCGTATGCAGTGGTTTCGACCCCTATCTTCACGCTAGTATCGTCCACTATTTCCTCCAGGACCGGTTCAGTCGTATGCAGCCATTCTGCTCCAAGCGGAATGGTAAAATCCGTGAAACCTTTGAGAGATTCAATTCGACCTCCATAGGTGTTTTTTGCTTCTAAGACACTAAACTCGACTCCTTGTTTAGCTAGAAAATAGGCTGCTGTTAAGCCTGCAGCCCCTGCTCCAATCACAATTACCTTTTCATCCGCTTTGAGAAGGCCTTTACCATCTGTTGAGCCGCTGCTAAGTAAACCACAACTATTCAATATGGGTCCCCCCAATCCAAAGAGAGCGGATAGCTTTAGAAATTCACTTCTTTTCATGAGTATTTATTTTTTTTAATTCTAAAGCCAAATTAGAAGGGATTCAGATAGGTCCGTTGTCCAATCAGGACAAAATTACAGAGGAGCTGAAATTCCCATAGTTACTCCATAAGACCAGGGATTATCGGCCCAAAAATCTTTTGATTTTAAGGCATGGCTAAACAATCCTTCGATGACAAAGAAAAGTCTGGGAGTAATCGCATATTCATACCCTATACTATATCGAATCATCCCTACACTTCTGGCATCATAGTCGAGATTGATTTGATTGGGTTCCAAATTGAAGATGGGATAGCCATAAAATCTCATACCAGGTTGGACATAGGCAGTGAGGTTATGCTTATTGAGTTCCAGTCGATATCCTATCCCTATGATTAATTCAGAAAAAGTAGTTCTCCCGGTAAAGGATACTGTAGAATCAATGGGATACTCCAGATTCATATTGGAGTTGAAGGCATCATAATTAATCCTAAAGATAAAATTTGAAATATCTCGATATTCGATAGAGGTCTGGGTCATGAGGCCTCCTGAGAGTTCCTCGCTTCCATGAGCTACAAAGCCCATTTGGATCGTCGGCATGAAGGTTCTTTCCAGATCCTCTTCGACCTTGTTTTCATTTTGAGCCTGGATAAAAAGTGGGAAGACCAGTAAGAAAATTATTCCCAAAGTTATTTGTTGGATCTTCTGGCTGAAAAAGTGTTTTGTCATAATTTATTTAGAGTTCTGCTTACAAAAGTAATCATACAACAAAAGTATTTATGTTAGCGAAAAATCTCTTGTCCATTTTGGACATTATTCAATGGAAAGGCCAAATCTATCTGGATAAAAATTATCCCTGTGATCCAGGGAATCGACCGAGTAATACTCAATGAAGGTGCTTACCCGTATTTTTAACTTGTCTAGCTCAAGAACTAAAAAAGCAAGTTTGTGCCAGGCATCAAGCTCCATGTGTAAAAAAGCTGCTGTATCAAACATGGCATATTTGCCTTCTAGCGGGGGAGGAATATCGATTGATGGGACTGGAGCAAGAGAAGGAGTTGCGACAAAGCATCTGCTCTTGTTGGATTGGAGGGTATATGGGTCTTCATCCCAAAGAAGTAAGAATTCCTTGGACTCGATATTTAGAGAAGCAAGACTGTCTTTAAGCAAAATATAAAAGTCTTCATCCTCTATGCTTAGATCAAAAAGCACTTTTTTGCATTGGAGATTTGGAAGACTTAAGCTTTCTATAGAATAGTGGATATTAGCGGCTTTATTTAGTTTTGTAGGATCGCTTTCCTTGTTCTGTTTTCTGTAGTTGCTAGGAGAAATGCCGTACATTTTTTTGAATGCCTTACTAAATGAAGCAGAAGTTTCATAACCCACTTCTATGGCAATATCGAATATACTCTTAGAGCTATAGCGGAGGTGTTCTGCTGCTTTTTGGAGCCTGATTTTATTGGCGAAGGCATTGATTGATTCTCCTTTCCGTGAGGAAAACAAACGATTTGCATGCCGATAGGAGTAGTATGAATGATCTGAAACGCTACCTCTATTTATTTCATGAGGGTTATTTCTTAAGTGTTCCTCTAGTTGGGAAATTCGCTTGTCTACATGATCTTCACTCATTCTTTTTTCAAATTGGTGCCTACAGTGAAGCTATTTTATCTTAGCTGCTCTCTACAAAAATAAGTGCAATTCGTATAGTTTCAGCGTGGACGAGAAGAATTTTATTGACACCTATAATTCGTACTACAATTACCGTAATTCATCCTATTCAGTAAAAGAAACTATTGTTTTTCTTTATCATACAATTGATACTAAGATGAAAAAAACAATATTCGTATTAATATTTATAGCTACTTTCTGCTCATCCTTGTTTGGGCAAGGGGTAAATGGAAATCGCTTCCATTTTGAAATAGAGCCCCTGCAGTTTATCAATAACGGCTGGTCTGTGGTAGGGCATTATGCGATAAATAATCGACTTCAAATTGGGACCAATGCTTTTGCTCAGGTGCTTCCTGAGTCCTCACATGATTTCGCTTTCAATATTTCAACTGAAGGGGATTTATTGATTGAACAAGACTTTGGGATGAATGTAAGTATCCGCTACTTTCTCCAGGAGAGGGAATTTCAGGAAGGCTGGGTACTTAGTTTACCATTGGGTTGGGAGACCTGGACCATAACAGATCAGCAATCCAATACTGCAGAGAAATATGCTTTTTGGTACCTAAGTCCAAGAATTGGATACCTTTGGTATCCTTTTCAGAAAAAACAGGTATATCTTTTAGGGGAAGCAGTTGGGATTATTCCCATTCGTAGAGACAACAATGTAGAATTTGCAGATACAGAGATTTCCATTAAATCTATCGTGCCCTTACCAAGTTTAGGGATTGGAATGGCCTTTTGAGCTCATTGGCATGACAACATATGTTTCAAGTATTGCGGAGTTTGCTGCACTTTTTGATTATCCCCGACCCAAATATCCAACTTTGGCACTTGTGGAAGTTGAAAAGGTAAGAGAGAAAGCGGCATCCATCCCTCAAGCTTTATCATTTGGATTTTATACCATTGGCTTAAAGAAAAACCTTAAGGGCTATCTGAAGTATGGGAGGAAAATCTATGATTTTCAAGAAGGTGTATTGGTGTTTTCAGGCCCTCGACAAGTAATCAGCTATGAGAATTTAATCCTGGACAAATCTGAGGGTTGGTACCTGTTTTTCGAACGGTCATTTTTAAGTAATACAAGCCTGGAAAGTAATATTGAGCGCTACAGTTTTTTTGATTATGAAGTCAATGAGGCGCTCCATTTATCCAGAGAGGAAGAAGAACATATGCAGCGTGTTTTCAGCTCTTTGTTTAAGGAATATAATAGCTCCATCGATTCCCTAAGCAAAAAAATATTGCTCAACCATTTAGAATCAATTCTGATGTATTCTGAGCGATATTATAAACGGCAGTTTATTACTCGAAATGATGCTGATTCTGATTTTCTTACTCGTTTCGAAAAAATACTGAATCAAAATAGCAGTTTGGAACAACTGGAAAGCAAAGGAATTCCTTCGGTAAAAGAGATCGCTTATCAAATGCATCTCTCACCCAGCTATCTCAGCGATGCCTTACGAAGCGCTAGCGGTTTGAGTGCCCAAAAACACATACACCTTCGCCTTCTAAGTCTCGCAAAAGAACAATTATTGCACAAGGATCAAGCTGTCTCTGAGGTTGCATATAAATTGGGCTTTGAAAGTCCCAGCTATTTTTCCCGCTTGTTTAAAAAAGTGGAAGGAGTCTCTCCTTCAGAATATATAAAGATGAATTAGGTATGTTTTATATAGCAGTGATTCAAAGGTTTATTAGGCGTGCTTAGCCTAATAAGAGGACTGTCTTTCGATGATTTTATCTCCGCTTTTTCATGCTTTACTTAGTTTATAATTCTTCACCTCATTTAAGGGCATGTTGATATGGTATTTTCATTTTTCCTTTTTGTGCCGTAAAACCATCTTTACGTAATTTATCTTTTATGTGATATAATAAGAAAACCCACGCTATTGCTCAATTCTCTACTTTCAGGAGAGGGAAGCTTTGGCTGGTTGAACCGAAATCAACTTTGAGGAAATAGATACCCTTATCCAGATCCTGAAGTTGGTTTAGCTGGAGTTCTCGGCTAAAGGCAGGGAGTTCATAGCTGCCGATAAGTTTGCCGCTGAAATCATACAAATGAGCCAGTGCTTGCTGATTGACTGTTTCAGATAAAGAAAGATACAGTTCTTTTTTAAATGGATTGGGAAATAGCTTTAGACCTGAAGTTGGGCTGAGTTCTGGGGTGGATAATGGGCTTTCCTGATACACCCGAACATAGTCTATTTCCATAGCACTGCTTGTAAAAGTAGGCTCGATACTTGGAAGAATAGCTACATTCAATAAGATAAATTGTTCAAGATCAAAGGGCCAGGTGTTTGCATCTTTGACCGGCGGATTATAAACAAGATGAATTGTTCCATCAACTTTAAATACCATTTTCTCAGCAGTCCATTCTACTGAATAAACATGGAAATCGGTAGAAGCTGTCGGATTGGTTTGACCTCCTACATTTACGGTTCCTCCGAAGCTGGAAGGAGTATGGATAGCACTTGAAACATAATTTTGGTTCGTACCCCAGTGTTCCATGATATCGATTTCCCCGCAAGCTGGCCAGGGGGTAGTACCAAATCCCTGTGTTTCCCAGAATGCTCCCCGCTCAGTGATATTTTTCCCCAACATCCAGATTGCTGGCCAGGTGCCAGGGCCAGTCGGAAGCTTTGCACGAACTTCTACTTTTCCATATCTAAAGGCAAATTTAGAATTCAGGCGGGCAGAAGTGAAGTCTTTTCTGATTCCCTGATTCGTATAATTTTCTCTTTTTGCAACAATTTTCAAAATGCCATTTTCGACATAGGCATTATCTGGCCTATCTGTGTAGTGTTGGAGTTCCCCATTGAACCAGCTGGCTCCATTAGGGAAAAGGGTTTGAGGATGCCACTTGCTATTGTCCAGAGGTCCATCTACCTCAAATTCATCCGCCCAAACCAATTGATCGAAAGCAGGAGGAGCCGGTAAATTGCCTTCATATTGGAAATCATCTATATAGGCCAGTACCTGATCATTGTTGTTCTCTCCATTGAGCTGGAGAAGAACTCTGTTGAAATCATTTCTCTGTGTAGGCGGGAGAGAGCCAGGGTCAAGGTTGATATATGCATCACTTTTAAAGTCAAAACTAATCTCTTGCCACTGATCGAGTAAGAGAGGCTTGATAATTTCGCTTTGTGTGGACCAGGGGGTATCCAGGGTCCCGTCCTGTAATTTGAGGGAAAGTTGATGTGGGGAATTACCTGTCAATCCGCTGGAAGGCAAATACACTTTTAGGGTGAAGCGACTTTTTTCACTGAGGTCAAAATTTATGCTTACATCAAATCCTACATTGGCCCACTGCCCACCTACATCATGGTATCTCAGGACATGATTAGAGGTATTGATGCCACTTTTGAAAGGATTGGCAAAGGAAGTATTGAGGTTGCAATCGTCCCCGTACCAGGTATCGATCATAGCACTTCCTTCGAAATCATCCTGGACTGGGATGTTTTGGGCATTCAATCCTATATATGAAGAAAAGACAAGAAAAGCGGTAAAAAAATTTCTCATAGGAGACAAATATCGGACATTGAAAGAATGTTTGTGGGGCCTTGTCTTATACATCGATATGGCTATTTTCCGTTATTGTAACATTCGTTATGTAGACGTACTTGTCAGATTTTTCCTTAGCTGTCTTTCAATTTAAGAATAGTATCAGCTTCTTTAAAATAGTTCATCAATTGTACTTCTCTACTGGTAATTTCTCTCATCTGATTTCTAAATGATTGTAAATTTTGTTTTGCCTTACCTCTTGCATTGAAATCGGCTGAAAGAAATAACTCTATTAGTTTTGGAACAGATTGGTAGGTCCCTTCTTGCTGATTGTAGATTTTTGACAGGATAAGTAAATCTTCATAGTCGAAATGCACAACTAACGGATGAGACTTGGCTATTTCCCAGGCATCATTCGAAGGTGAATCACTCATAAGGTTTCCTCTTGTAAGCACGGCATTGTAAAGATATGATGGATCGTTTATAAAATCCCTGACAAATTGTTCGTTTTTATTAAGGCTATCTAAACGATGAACTATTTCAATGTGATAAGGAACCCAATATTCTAACAGTTTCTTATTATCATTTATCTCCGATTTAAGTTTTGATAGCAGTAGGGCTGCTTCCCTTTCTTTTTTTCTTTCCTCTATTCTTTCACTGAGAAAAATGCCGAGAACGACACTAAAAACAATGAGTAATAATTGTTTGAGGTTTTGTTGGATTGATTTCCTCATTCTACTTTCTTTTGACTCAGTATGCATATTCGCTTTAGTGCTTATAGTAATCCTAAATAGTCCCTACTCGCCATATTTCATCATCCCCATAACCTACTTTCTCATTTGGGATCGTTAATTCATAATTCTTGGCATATTCATCCCAATCAGCTTTTAGTTCGTTTAGTATATCAGCTTTGCTTGAGGCCAAATCATTCAGTTGGGATGGGTCTTCTTTGAGATTATACAATTCCCATTCGTTTTTCCCATATGGCCTGTCATAAAATTCAGCTTTCCAATCACCTTTCAGTACAGCCTTTCGTCCATACAATTCCCAGCAATGAGCTTTATCAGGTTTATGAGCATATTCCCGTTTCCCTTCTAACCAGTCCAGAAGAGATGTTCCATCCATCGGATATATTTTACGAGCCTCGAATACAGTATCAGGGTGTTGTATACCAGTAAAATCTAACAGGGTAGGTGCCAAATCCTTGACAGAAATAAATTCGTCGCTAATTTTCCCAGCATATGTTTTCCATTTTGGATAACTGATGATTAAAGGAGTTCTAACCCCTCCTTCGGTTGAAAAACCCTTATACCATTTGAAGGGTAAAGAACTAGTTTGTGCCCATGATGGGCCTGTGAAAATATAAGAGTTTTTTCGACCCATATTCTCAAGGCTATTGTCGAAATTTTTAGCCACCCATTCTTGGGTATCTACTATGTTGAAAATATTGTTTCCCTCTGCTCCATTGTCGGACATAAAAATGATCAGGGTATTATCTTCTTGATTGATTGATCTGAGGTGATTAATAAGCTTACCTACATTGGCATCAAGCCTTTCAACCATAGCCGCATAAACTTCCATAGTCCGGGAAGACTTTGCTTTTTCGCCAGTACTCAATTCATTCCAGCCTAAAACATTTTGGGTAAGCACCTGATGGGGGGCATTTTCAGGTATTATGCCCAGTTTTTTCCCCAGTGCTAAACGCTCTGCTGAAAGGGCTTCATACCCCTCATCGTATCGTCCCTGATAAAGATCCATGTATTCATCTGGCACCTGAAGAGGCCAGTGAGGAGCTGTAAAGGCAAGGTAGGAGAAAAATGGCTTGTTTTGCTCTACGCTCTCTGAGATGTATTCTATTGCCTTTTGGGTGTAAAAATCAGAGGAATAGAAACCTTTGGGCAGGGAATCTATTAAGCTACTATCTTCAAAATAGAGCGATCTTTTGTAAAAGGAAAACATAGGTTGCATATCATCAAAATGACCTGCTCCTCCCTGAAGAATACAGAAAGAACGATCAAATCCCCGCTTGTCGGGCCACAATCTCTCATCATCTGCAGGATATGCCTGATGCCATTTGCCCGCTATTGAAGTATGGTAGCCATTTGCTTGAAGTAGCTTGGGAAAAGTAACGACATCAAAATTTAGATATCCTTCATAACCTCTTACCCCTTGTTGATTCTCCGCCCAATCGCCCTCCATAGTTCCGTACCCATTTCGATGATTATCTACTCCCGTCAATAGCATAGCTCTGGTGGGTGAACACATAGGAGATGTGTGAAAAGAAGTGCTTCTTAATCCTTTTAAAGCCAATTTGTCAAGATTAGGCGTCCTGATTTCACTTCCAAAGCACCCTAAATCCGTAAATCCCAAATCATCCGCGAGGATTAACACGATGTTGGGTCTTGTTTGCTGGTTGCTTGAGGATTCTTGCTCACAGCCTGAAGCTATTATCAGGAGGGTTATAAAGAGGGTAGTTAGTAGACTATGGGCTTGCATATTTAGGGAAATTAAGGATCAGTATATCCGTGTGGGCAATTCGGGCACACGGATAATTTCCTATGATTAGCAGTAGGAATTAAGTTATAAAGTTAATGAGCTATTCTTTAGTCCAAAGGAATATATCTTTCTTCTATCACCCTGAAGTGATGAATTTGAAGAGCAGTAATAGTAAGCCCGATTGCTAAAAGAGGTATTTCATATTCAAAAAATCCAGAGTTGGTTTCCAGTATCTCTTTATTGAAGGATTCTTATGAGGGAGTACAATAAGGGCAAAAAAACACGCACATTTCTACTCCATATTTGAATAATATACGGGCTTCTCCAATAAATATGTCAGATTTAATTAAGAAGAAAAATGCCATGCTGATCAGTAAAATACAAAAAACTATCCCTAGAACTATTTGACTTTTTCTAAATTTAGTTTGCTATTCAATTTACTTTGTCAAAAACTCTTTCACTTCTGCATCGGCCTGAGCATATATAGCTCTTAATTCATTTTGAAGGTGTGCGACTTCTTTAATTTGTTTAAGTGCTTTGAGGGCGGCAAGTTTCCCTTCTAACGATTTAGATCTTTTAGGCATGCGCATCAAAGCTTTGTCAAATTGTTGGCTAGCTTCTTCATAGCGACCTTGTTCTAATAACCATTCACCATATAGCTCAAAGGAAGGTTTTGTAATTCTAGGAGGGCCAGTTGGAAAATCGGTCAGGTCTTCAAGTGCAGTGGCCTCTTTCATTTTGGTTTCGAATAATTGTTGGTCTTCCTCTAAAAGTGCTTTCAAACTTTCCATTTGAGTTTTGATCACCTGGGCGATTTTTACCGAATTTTCTGAAGGTGCATACCTGCTATTTCCCGCAGCACACATCGCATCACCGGAATTATTCATATTCAGTGAAGCCACATATGTTTCCTTGGAAAGCCATTCGATTTCATCATGTATGGTGTTGAGGTCTTGTTTTTGAAAAGCAACTTGTGCCCTGAGAAAGCTGCGGACAGATTTGGGAAGGATGCCAATATCATCGACTCTAACATCGAGATCAAGCTGAGTTTGATCACTCAGCTTGCTACTTTCCACCAATTGTCTGCTCTGCATGCCAAGTAAATAGCCCCTTGCGCCTTTTGTAGGGTCCTTGGGAACATGAGTTAGCATATCGTTTAAGATGTTTTCAGCCATCTCGTACTTTCCTTGTTGTAAAAGTCCATAATGCAGCCATGCAAAAGAGTGATATCCTCTGGCTCCATCGGTCAATTCCTTTTTGAGCATTCGTTTTACACTGGCATCATAGGATCTCTGATTAGAGCTAACGACGGCATCCCATTCGCCCAGGGCCAGATAGATGTGTGAAGGCATATGTAAAGCATGAGCTGCATCGGGAGCCACTTTCGCATAAGCATCGGCTGCATCGCGTGCGTCTTTTGCTGAAATCGGGCCGTCAAGGGCATGTATCTTATAATGTAAGGCGCCCGGATGAAGCGGATTTACTTTGATGATTTCATCTGCTATGGATGCCGCTAACCGGAGATCATAACTACCATCCCCATATTCTTCTGTTGCCCAGACGAGAGATAAGGCATAGAAAGCTGCGATCTCCTGATGCTTTGGATATTTCTCATGCAGGGACCCCAAGTGATCTTTGATCAGGTTATTCCTTTCCTCAAAATTGCCTTCTCCATACATGATTTCCACGACTTCCCACATCTCCTTTTCCAAGGGGTCGTCAATGGCGGCTATTCGATCTTCCCTGCTATTTCCGAGTCGCGCCACAATTGCTTTTCCATTATCTGTGTTTTGCAACTTCCATAGTGCCTTATAATGACACATGGCTTCCCCCCAATGTGTTAGTATTTCTGTGCTATCCAAAGCTGTAGCTTCCTCAAATGCCGTCAATGCATCTTCATATTCAAAGCTGTGTAAAAGCAGTAGACCTTCATTAAATTTTTCCTGAACCCTGGGATTAAGGGTGAAACAGTGTTCTAGTTTACCCAGAGCCACATCTGAAGATTCTTTGGAGTCTTTTGATCCTTTCTGTGGAGAACAACTCAAGAGGAAGAGAGTAATTAGGAAAGATAGAAATATTGTTGGCTTCATTGATCGCTTATTTTTTGTGTAGTAGCCTTTATGGATTCTTTTTCCAATATAGATAAAATTATGATGGCCTTTGAAGACAAGTGCTTCATTAGGAAGGGGTTTTCTCATACCTGCTAGCAAATGGATCTTGTAACCCTATGGAATCTAAAGTCAAGTAAATCAGGCTAAGGCTTAGTAGGTTAATCCCTTTTGTTCAGCCTCTTTTACTTTAGCTACTCCATTAATTATCATGATTATTAGACCAGTAATCTTTGCTATCCCAGAACCTGTCCTTGTTCCTGCTACCATATTAATTCCAGCTACGCTTCCTATATCCACTTCGATAACTATACCCATAAATGCCCCCACCTATGTACCATTTAAAGAACCTCTTTCAACATAGCATAAAGCTTTTTTTAGCTGCTTAGGTAATTACTGAATTAAGCGCTACAAATCTTGCTCTAATTCTCTATTCTCTTCTTGCTCAAGTTTATGGATTAATCGCTGTAGGAAATAGATCTTGAGCCTTTATCTATCCTCATCATTAAGATTGGTAATGCTACCTACTAGTTCTTCTTTGAGGCTGGTTTTTATCTGCTGAGAATTTGTGTGTTAAGCGAGGGGATTTTTTCTAGTCTTAAATAGGCTTCATTGGCAAATAAATGAATCGTAATTTTCGATGATTCGAAATATAGTATTTCGCCTTTATCTTATTTGCTTAATCTAAATTTGATATCTTCTTTGAAGATACCGGGATTGGAATCAACTCCTAAATGCCTTGGCCATATTTTACAACTCACTCAGGATTCGATACGAAATCTTCTTGTCAGAATACAGCTTAGCAAGATCGACCAGGGTTTTATAGAAGGTAAGGAGGCAAAATAACTCATATTTTAGAATCCATATCAAGGATATATGACAACTGAAGTCGTGGTTTCCTGCAGCCTTATTTCTTTCACGTCTAAATTGAAACTTGAGATTTTATCAAATAAATATTTTGCCAAATTTTCAGCACTACTTGGATATGGAAACACAAGCCTTTTCGAATTCAGGATATCAAGGGCTTCAATTAATTTTATATCCTTTTCATGGACCAAGGTGCTATGGTCTAGACTGGCAATAATTGGGTCGATGATATCATCAATTGATTCAAATAACATGGTTACTCCGCTCTCATCTGTGTTGGTAAATGCTAATCGAACATGAACATAGTAGGTATGTCCATGTAGGTTTTGACATTTCCCCTCTAAATATTCATTCCTATGAGCAGCATAAAAGTGATATTTTTTCTCAATTTCCATATTAGTCAATTATTCTTTTTTCTCCTTACCCGCAACGATCTCTTAGGACGTTCAGTTGGTTTTGATTTGAGTAAGAACCCATGCACCTATTAAGCAGGATTTACTCATTTTTCTCAAAAGAATACCTGAATGAGAAATCAAGCTGCTTATCTAAGTTATTATTGGACCTGAAAGTTAACTAAAGGAGAGGAAATCAAGGCTTGACTTAGGCTTTTTATCTTAAAAATCTGCATGAAGTCTTAAGAGAGTAATTTTTAATATGAAATTTGAGGCACTAGCCGAAAATAGGGGTGCTCTGTCCGGCAAGGCCATAATCGAAATAAGTTTTATCATCCCCTTATAAATTTACTTCCCTTCCCGTTGAATTGCTGAACTTCACATTCCGTATTTTTCCCGTCCCCTCAAAATAAACTGAGACTCCTTTAATTGCTAGTGCTGGTGAGGAAACCGACATCTTATATACCGACTGCTCATTAAGGAAAATTTCAAGGCTTCCTTTTTTAGAATCCATCTGGACCTTTTGCCAGACATCCATATCAACGCCAAAATCTGATAAGTCTGTTGTTTTTCCACTGACAAATTCCTCGAAGGTCATTATATCTAAATTGGCCACGCAGCCTTTATTAGCCAGGGGGATACTAATTGCACCACCATCAAAAATCAGATAGATCTGCACGCCTTTGCAGCGACGGCGGGCTTTGTCTAAGGTGTGGCGAACCTCCATATTAAAGATGAAGTCATCTGTAAAGAGGGGTCCGAGATCCGAAATCTTGTATAGACAGCTGATAATGTCCTCCTGCATAGGATCAACATCATATGGCTTCAATGCCTCGCTGCTAATGGCAATATCTGTCCCTTTATTGACAACTTCATTTGGCAGGTACAAGGGGACCGGATCCTGTTCGACGATGCCGAGCCAGTTTTTGGTTTGGATCAGCACGTCATCCTCAGCGACAATCTGGCTATCTACGACTAGTTTGGCCTTGAAGTGCCCCGGGCGGTAATAGATACATGTGGCAATGCTGTCCTCCCGTTTGAGGGGAATGCGTTTGCGAATATCCCAATCTTGCTGAATCTCAATCACTGCGCTGGGATCCGCTACGGAAGCATCATATGCAAACACCACCGAATTGGGGATTTCGTCGGCGACAACTGTCTTTTTGAAAATGAATCCCTCTGGCTTAAGTCTCGGATGGGGATTGAATGCACTTTCTGACTGCTGATTCCAAAGGATAAAAGTAATTCCTACCCCGACCAGTAATATCCCCAAAATCGCAAATCGGGAAAAACGAGAAGGAATAATTCCTGCTTCGGATTGTTCAGCATATTTGGTTTCTTCCTGCTGTTGGGTAAAGTCCCGCCAACTTTCAAAGCCTGCAAACTCCGCCAGGATATCCAGGGTCGTTTGGCTAGGTTGAGATATCCGTTCAGCTCGTCCCCAAATGCGTTTGAGGGTTGTTACACTAAGACGCTTGTGGGTCTTTACCCAGACCCGCTCACTTAAACGCTCAAAATCCTTGTTGGTCCAGGTATCTATCGTACCCCAATTAAGGTCAGCATTTATCTGGGCAACGAGTTGCTCGATCATAGAAAGTAAGTTAAGGTTGAAACAACAAAGGTGCAAAGAATGAATCGTCTTTCGATTCTAGAGACTTGGCCACATGCAGGTTATGCTTAGGTACACTAAGTGTTAAGGATAGCAAAACTGAAAATACATGCCATTGGAAAGGATTCATATAATTAGTTCCTGAAACTTGCGCTATATGTAAAATCCGTGATTTGTCTTTATCTATATCTGCTTCCAAAACGCCTGATTCTCCCCTTGAACAGGATTGATCCAACTTGAACAAGCTCCTTTTTATGCTTGAAACGCTCTTTCTTCTACCTTGCTCATCAGTTAAATGTACTGATAACAACATAAAACAATCATTATGTATCATCTGATCCGAGCTTCCATCCTATGCGGTCTTTTCCTGTTTTCTGTTGGGCTATTGACTGCCCAGAAATCCCGTATTATAGAAATCCCCATGACGAGCGAGCATTGGGTAGCCACTTCTGGTGAGGTTGAGTTTATCAAATATAAATCAAGCCGCGCGGTCAAAAGTGCTGGAAATAGCTCCTTCAATATTATGCTCAAAGACCAGACCTTCTCTACAGGGACCATTGAGTTTGACGTAGAGTTGCGGGGAAATGGCTTTCCCGGGATTAATTTTCGGATTGGGCCAGATACCCTCAATTCTGAGATATTCTATCTGCGACACTTTGGCAAACCTGATCCCTTGCGCCGCACCACTACCCAATATGCAGCAGTCATTGATGGGGTCAATCTTTGGGATGTAACGGACGAATATCAGGCGGGTGCTACCATTAAGGAAGGACAATGGAACCACATTAAATTGGTCATTTCCGAACATCAGCTCCATGCTTACGTCAACGACATGGATCGTCCGGCTCTGCAAGTACCTATGCTGGAAGGCCTTACTCAATCCGGAGGCATTTCCCTTTCGGGCAATGTCATTTATGCCAATATGACTCTGCGCCCCAATGATATTGGCAAGCTGTCCGACCAAGCAGGATTCGATCCTACTGCCAATGATCCCCGCTACCTACGAAAATGGGAGGTAAGCGAACCCATAGACCTTCCTTTTGGAAGAGATGTGCTGCTAGGGATTCGCTTTAATCCAGGTGTAGCTATTGACTCCACCTTGCTCAATGCCGACACCAAGTGGAAAGTGATCAAGGCAGGTCATCGAGGCCTAATCAATCTTACCAGGCCTTATGGAGCCACAGAGGACGGCCAGCGTCGTATTGTGTGGTTAAAAACTAACCTTGAATCCGAAATAGCCCAGCAAAAGCTTATGCGCTTAGGCTTTCGTGATGAGGTCTGGGTCTTTATCAATGGGAGTCCACTTCATGTGGACAAAAACTATTATGGTTCGGCTGGTATGAAAGAACCCCTTGGCCGTTGCAGTCTTGAGAATGCGTCCTTTCAGGTCCCTTTGCAAGCTGGAAAAAATGAAATTCTCATAGGTGTCAGCAATTATTTCTATGGCTGGGGCATCATGGCTCGACTTGAGGATACGGGTGGGATAAAGTATTAGTACATGTGTTGCTATTTGAGAGTAATCTGCTAAATGTGAATATGGATCATGTTTCTATTGAGCCTAACAAAAGGACTACATGCCTGTGTGAGTGGTCAGTAAAATATAGCAGGTAAACGATGATAGCTGAATGCTTCTCATTTCAGTTTTGGACTACTTGACTTTATTTTCATATATACTTTACTATCTCATCCTGATAAATGAATGCATTTTCGCTTTGCTCATATCCTTGCAATCTCTTTTCAAAAAGCTGTTGGTCAAATCCTGTTTGTCTTTCTGATGCTAGGTCCTTGCTTATTGGATTCATACTTTTTGAGTAAGTTAAGTTATTTAAATCACCTCGCTGACTAAAGAGTACAGGAAGGAAGTTTTCGAATGTTCCTACTTCAATTACATTGTGGGTTATCCATGCTTCCCAGAATTCAGCAGTAAATCGACCAACCAATTTCTTATTAATAAATTTTGCTATAAAATTCTGCTTGTTTGTACCCGCAACTACTTCATAGTGATAACCGACCCCAATGATTTTCTCATTTTCATAAACATCTTTAAAAGATATTCTTAGACTCAACATTCTGCCAAGAAAAGGTACTATTTTCCCCATTCCCCAGCCATCATTCTCACAATAAAAAATCGTTAATGCATTATCGACAGGATATTTGAACCCATACTTTTTGTATTGCATGGTTTCTTTAATTTGAATTTTTGCGCCTGGTTTCGGACTGTTGTTTTCGCCTAAATTCCCTTTAAGTTGGGCTTCTATGTGATCAGACGGATGCCATAACCAATAGGCTGGGACTTTGGTATTTTCATAGCCCTCTACATCTACCAGGGTAATGCCAAGATTTGTAAAATGCTGAAACCACCAGGCTATCATTTCTGATGTTACCCCTCTTAATAATGGGTGATTCAAGACAACACATAATTGTCCTGATTTATTTTTCACTTGTTTCCAGAGAACCGAAGATTCCTGTTTTAATTCCCAGTCAAACTTTCGCTCTTTTGGCATGTTTAAGCTTCCCATAGTTATCAATTTTGTAGGTTGATTACTAAGGTATAAGACTATTGGGTCAAAAATATTGATGAGGGTTAAGAACTTGAGCGCTGCTTTAAAAATCTACTTAAAGCTTCAGGCGTAATGCCAATAAAAGCAGCAATGTATTTTGAAGGAGTGTTTTTAATAATTTCGGGATAGTTACTTTCCAAAAAAGTATATTGAACTTCGGTATTAGTGGATGTCTTGATGCTAATGAAATTCTTGGCTTCAATTAAATGTTCCAATATTTTCTTTCTGAAAAAGACCCCTAGTTTGTCATCGTGCAGGTAGCTATTCATAAAGTAGTCTAATGGAATGCTGAGGTATTTCAATTTAGTTATGGCTATGACATTATCTGACTGAATTGTCTTTGTAGTTGCACTTATCAGATTGGTGCAGAGGTTGCCAGGCTGGAAAAACCTTGATATGATATTCTTATCGTCTATATTATATTCTGATGCTGCAATTCCTTCTACTATATAAATGACTTTATCGCATATCTCCGTCTGTCTAAGAATGACTTCTCTTTTAGAGGCTTGTTCTACACTCAATTTTGACGAAAATTCTTCCCAATCAGCATGTATTCCAGATTGGATAGATTTCTCTATTTCACGCATGAGTGTATTCATTTGTATTAACGTTATATTTTCTTGTTGTTCAGGACAGGTCTAGAGGCTGCCGTCAGATCCTATGAGCGCCTGTAGCAGTATTTACGATATTAGCGGCATTTTCATTTAAAACATAGAGTTAATAATATTTTCTGTACGCTCAATTTCTAGGACTAAAGGAAAAAAGCGCAAGTAATTTCATCAGTATTATCAGCCTTGAATTCCTATCCAGGTAGTTTTCTAGGAGCATGAGGTGGCATATATTTTTAACTGGTAGATGCGCTTTTTATTCTCCCAAGTTTAAGTCGTATAACTCACTTAAAACATTTCTGGTGACAGACTTTCTTAATTTAGAAAATCCTTTCAATTCTTCATCTAATTTCTTTTCTATTCTTGTAGCAAAGAATATCAAATTGTCTTCTAATTTAATATTTCCTCCATATCAAGCTGTATTTTTTTATCATAACCAACAGCAAATAATCCCAGAAGATTTTCTAAAGAATCTTTTCCAAAGCATTCATCATAGTACATATAGTTGTCTCCTGTAGCTCCTTTCAGTAAGCCATGCACTTATTCTTTAATCACTTTAATCATTTTGGGATAGGTACTGTTTGACCTAAATTGGATGAAATAAATTCCATTATCCAATGATCGCAAATCTATTTCAGAGGGTTTTAGCTGAGATATTACTCTTTGACCATGAATATCGTAAACTGTAATACTTTGAATGTTAATCGATGATTCTACCTGAAGAATATCTGTTGTTGGATTTGGATAAACAGTAATCAGATTTATTTCAAGGGGATTAATCTCATTTATGCCTACTGTTGCACATGTTGAGAATTGATTAAAAAAATCCCAAACCAAATAGCTACCATGAATATCCTCGTTAGTATTGCCTAATTGAGGAAATTGTGGAACTGGGACTCCAGGCCAAGTATGACCACCATTAATGATCTTATAAAAGTAAAAGTCAGCATTACAGTCACAATCAGTAAATTTATAAAATTCAACATTTGAACTATCGGATTGGACAGTGTTAGGTATGAATACAGCAGTCTCTTCTGTTTGACAATTATTGTTATTTACCCAATAGTGTACCGCTGTATCCACAGGGACAATTGGTGTAACTGATGGGTTATTCAAGGTCCCTCCTAAATATGGAACTTCTGGGTCAGATGTACCTGAAAAATATACCATCGGAACAGCTTGTTCCGGATTACAGCTTTGGTACAGAGTAGTGTCCATCGAACATCCTAATCCTCCTATAGCTGCAAACTTTTCAGGAATTTCACATGCTAACCTTTGCGTCATAAAACCACCATTTGAATATCCACAGATATATACTCTATCTACATCAATATTGTAATCTACGGATAAACTGTCGATCAATTTTGAAACAAAACCAATATCATCAATTCCTGCTTGGTCAGCCGTAGTATTCCGTCCATCTGCCCATGAATAACCAGGCGGTGCTGAACCAATTCCCTGAGGATAAACAGCCAAAAAATTATTTTGGTTGGAAACAAAATTCATTTGAGTAAACCCTTGAACAGATTGGTAGTTACCACTTCCACCATGAAGGGTGATCACAACAGGAACCGAGAACGCACCGTTGTATGCAGGTGGGAGATGGGTGATGTACAATCGTTGATAACCTTGGTGCTCAAGACTATCAGGTATATTTTGTTGGGCACCTGCTGTAAAAGTTGTAGCTAATAAACTACAGAAAGCAATTACTTTTATTCTCACAATTATATTTTTTGTAGTAGACTACAATATTTCATTTTGGTTTAATTACCCCCAATGTTTAGTACTTGTAGCTTGCCGCCCGCAGTAGGCAAGATCGTCATGTACATGCTTAGGGATTGGCTTTATTCTGAATAGTTCAATTAATTTACATTAATTGGATTGCCAACTTCAACTCAGCATACGTATTCCTGCCTCCAAGCGTATTCGGTAAGTAGTCCATTTTTGTTTTTGAAATTTCCAACGGTTAAACGATAATGATTTTGAGACTTAGGGGCCTTGAAATTACTACTTGCAAGAATCTGTGAGTAAACCTCCCACCAAGACTCATTCATAGAGACTTCTGGAGGGTCGAAATTGAAGTTGTCAGTAAATTAATTTGACTTCACCTCATTTCCATCAAATGGAAACATGGGCTCATCCGTTTTTGATATGAATTTTAATCTAAGATGGTAGCCAAAGCCTTTTTTTGCCATAATCCTAAGGATCTATGTTCAACCCAGGATTAATGGACAAGAATTCTCTTGTATAGTTTAGCTGTTGTGAATTTGGCGAAGTGGTTTCAGTCTCGCTAAGGTAATAATCTGCATGTAGCAAATATCAATACTACAAATAATAGGAAAGCGATATGTGCGAATTATTCATTGTGGGTGTAGTTGGATTTTAAGCTTATTCATAACGGACTGACAACCATTAGTTGTGGCATGTAGGCACAACTAATGGTTAATTCTTGTTAGCAGTTTGGTTTCTTTTAGGCTGTAAGGCAGCTTAACAAGCTATGCTTTGCATTGGGCTTGAACCTCAATCCCTTATAAGTTTCAAGAAAAGCCTAAAACGTTTTATGTTATTCCGAATCAACCAAATACCTGCCCCAATCTCGCATGGCCTGGAAAATAGGTACAAGCTCTCTTGCTTTATCTGTTAAACTATATTCCACTCTTGGAGGAGTTTCAGCATAGGACTGACGAGTTACTAATTTATCCTCTACCAACTCTGCTAAGTGAGAGGTTAATACCTTTCTTGAAATTTGTGGAATGAGATAATCTATTTGCCCAAATCGCTTAGGAGACTTTCGCAAGCTTAGAATAATAATAGGCTTCCATTTCCCTCCGACTACGCGCAATGCAGCTGTTAGCGGGCATTTATTTAAATCCATACTCAATTCTTCTTTGATTCAGTTACCTAAAAGTAACTAATTATTGTTACCAGGGAGTAACCACTTTTTTAGCTTATTACAGTCAATTAGTATACAAATGTAACTAACAATAGTAACTTTGTGTAACAATTGAAGAAATAATATAATAATGATGAAAAAAAATATGTTAGCCATTATGTGTGCAATGATAATCGGAAACTTTTTTGTAAATGCCCAACAAATAAAATCACTCGGTGTCCTGGAATTTAGTGAGGAAGGAACCCTATTTATCGGTGACAATGTAGCAGGAGCTATACTTGCTGTTGACTTAACTACAGAAAGTAAAGCAGAAAGGAAATTTGAGATAAATGTGTATAAGATCGATGTACAGATTGCTTCTGCCATAGGTACTTCGCAGAACAATGTACAAATCAATGACATCGCTGTTCATCCCAAAAGTGGGGAAGTCTATCTTTCTATAACACGAGGGCACGGGCTTGATGCTTTGCCTGCTTTGATGAAAGTAGATGCGGAAAATCAAATACATAGTATTGATTTATCTGCGCTAAAAATCACCTCCCAACCCCTAAAACAAGTAGTAGACGCTGATCAACGTTTTGCATTACGTGGTACGATGGGAATGCCTCCTACCCAAAAGGAAATTGCTAAATCGAAACAGTCATTAAGAATGCTTTCTGTAGTTGATATGGAATATCATAAAGGCGAATTGTTTGTTGCGGGAATTAGCAATGAAGACTTCAGTTCGGTCTTACGCAGAATACCTTATCCTTTTAATGGTATGGAAAGCATAAGCAATATTGAGATGTATCATATTGCCCACGATATGTACGAAACCCGTGCTCCCATTAGATCTATGTTGGTAAAAGAGATTGATGGCATAGACCAATTAATTGCAGCATATACGTGTAGCCCTCTGGTATTGATTCCTCTGAATGAATTAGAGGATAATAAAAAAGTCAAAGCCAGAACAATTGGAGATATGGGAAATGGACAACCAATTGACATGATTTCTTTTAATATGAAGGGCAAAGAAATGCTATTTGTTACCAACAATAGTCGTAGCCCTCGGGTAATTCCCGTTGATGGACTGAATAAGGCTAAGGCAGTTACAGATAAAGATTTTGAACGGGGACCTAAACTTGACTTAGGACCTATTCTTCCCTTTGGCCCTATGGGGCAGCCCATTATGTTTACGGGAACATCACTTCGCATTGACTTACTCAACGAGGGGCAATTTGTCTCTTTGAACAGAGATGCAGAAACGGGTAGTTTAGATTTGGAAACATTAAGCACTATGATGCCCATCAAAATGCACAACGTTGTTGGCAGTTGGGATATTCCTAACCCAAGCTCAGGTAAGAAATAAATGGGATTGACATTTCGGCTTCACTTATACGCTTTTGTTTTGATGGTATCTCCTCTGGAACTATTCGCCCAAATTGATTCTGCACTCATTTTACCAACTGAGCCGGTTGGAACAGTTGAACTAAATATTTCTGCCTTTACAAATGGGAATACAGAAAATTTCACTTACGAATACTTATCGGTTTTTGTAAAAGATAAAGGAGAAAAACATCGTTCAATCGCAATTCAAGGAAGACATGAAATTAAGGGTGATTATTTGGTTTTTTCACCCTATTTCCCTTTTGAGAAAGGAATGACCTATGTCGTTAAAGCAAAACATCTTGCTGCTGATAACGGTCATTCTTTTCATTCATTTCAGCTTGGAAAAAAGTCAGCTATTGATGAAGCGAAGGTTGTAAGCATATACCCATCTGGTGACCAACTCCCTGAGAACCTGTTGAGATTCTATATCTATTTCAATACCCCTATGAAGAAAGGACAAGCATTGAAATATATACAGTTGACAGATACGGCAGGTAATATAGACAGGCAGGCATTTATGGAATTTAAGCAAGAGCTTTGGAGTCCTGATGGGAAACGCCTAACATTATTATTCGATCCTGGACGTATTAAAAGAGGTGTTTCTACTAATAGGGAACTTGGTCCTGCTTTACTCGAAAGTAACCGGTACCATTTAAGCATTTTGGATGGGTGGCAAGATGTATATGGACAAAACTTATCAGAGAAAAAGACCAAAAAATTTGTGGTCAACTATGCGTACCGACAATCCATAAAAACAAAGGAATGGGCGATAGATAGCCCCACAGCAAATAGCTATAATCCATTACGCATACATTTTGACAGAATGATGGATCATGCCTTAGTACAGTCCATGATTCAAATAGAAGACGATGAAAAAAATCTCTTAGAAGGACATTGGGAAATTTTACAAGAAGAACATCTACTACAGTTTATTCCTACACAAATATGGCAAAAAGGAAGCTATCAGATTGTTTTTGATAATCGTCTTGAAGATGTAGCTGGTAATAATCTTCAGTCCTTGTTAGACCAGAAGGAGTCAAAGAAAGAGAGGCCTTCCAATACACACCAAACAATTGCTTTCAAAGTTAAAAAGCCCTGAATTAGTTGGTAGTGCTGCATTACTTTGTGATGCAAGCTTGCCCCTACGTGAATTAGAATTTGTATTGGCATACGTTAGCCCCTATCAACAAATTCCTGATTTTGAATTAGTTTCTCGATTAGGTTTGATGAAATTCCTTTGATTACTTTCCACTAACTGTAGGCTATCCTTATCTGTAAAGCTTTAGCGAGCCATTGAGGATAGTTGTAGATATGGGTATTTTATTTTCAAGGATTAAATTCTACAAACGTATGATCTTCCCCCTCTAATTCCTCTTCAATTATTTTTGAAATAATTTTCCAATCTCCACCTCCCAAACCAGCACCAATTGCGGGATAACCAATTTTTAATCCAGAGAATTTATTTTTGATTTCATGAAAAGCTTTACGTATAGCTTCATATTTAACTTTCCTTCCAGATCCCGAATAAGAATATTGTGTGTAAGCATTTACAACTATAAATTTTCTGTCTTCAATAAAGACATTAGCATAGGATATTTCACCTAATTTCGTTTTATCACCTTTTTTTGTCTCTAAATCAGCTTTATATGCCCCTGGAAATTCCTTTTTAATTTTCTTTGCGATTCCGGCTCCCATTGCACAAAAGCAGTTACATCCATGAACTATCAATTCAAATTGCCCTCCTTTAGCTAATTCAATTAAGTCTCCACTAACTGTTTTCATATATATTTTTATTGCCTACAACATTTTGTATTTACGATGGGGGCGCGTTTAGCGACACTAGCCGTATATACTTTGTTCTATGCTGGCTTTTTTGAAGTTTTAATTTATCATTTTTGGCTTTCAAAGTTCTCCAATTCTTCGATAGTAAAGCCAGGTTCTGACTCCAACCATTCATCTGCCATATAGTCGGTTTTCAAATGTTTTGTACTGACAACTTTATTCAAGATTGAAATAATTATGTTATCCAACCAGTTCTTATGTTCTTTTGAAGCTCTCTGTGCCATCCATTCCATTAGATGTGTGACATAGACACCTATTTTATATTTTACTTTTTTATTCATGACTTACCAGTTTATTAATTCTGCATGGAATTCCTTTGAAATGAGGGATTCCTTGTTCTCTATCTAAGAAGTCATCATCGTCTGGACAGAGTTGTGCATCTGACAACTCCCAAGCGGAAGATAAATTTTCTTTACCTGTTTTAGTCTCAGGTTTCCACCATCCATGAGGAATTCGGATTAATCCTTGGGGCATATCATCTCTAACAGCAACGATCATTTTCACTTTTCCTTGAACACTTTCAATTTCTACCCATTCACCTGCTTCCACTTCATACATTTTGGCATCTGATATAGATATGAACATATTCGGTTCAGGTTGTTTTTTCCTTAGTTCAGGGATATGTCTATGTCCTGTTTGAAAATAGGAGTCTTCTCGTACCCCTGTAAATAACTTTAATGGAAAACCATCAGGTGCAGGTGGGTCTTCTCTAAAGTATGGGAGTGGGTCAAATCCCAAATCTTCCAGAATAGTGCTGTATAATTCAACCTTGCCTGTTGGAGTTGCAAATCCAGTTTTTTTATATTTTTTGAATTCGGCAGTTGGTATTTGTAATTCATATTTATTGCAAAATTCTTTAAAAGTCATTCCCGATTTAGATAAACGATAATCAAGGAATGCTTCATAAGTCTTCCATGGAAAATACTCTTCAAATCCCATCCGCTTTCCTAAATCACACCAAAATTCAAAGGTACTTTTACATTCACCGGGTGGTTGCATGGCTTGTTCAGAAGGTCGTAACATAGAGTGCCATTCAAAGTAATCAAACAAATTATGACGTTCCAACCAACTGTCCCCCGGAAGAATGTAATCTGCTAATTGGGCAGTCGGCGTCATCATGTGCTCCTGTACGACAATTAATTCTTGATTCATCATCGCTTTGTAAATCAATCGCATATTGGCATAACTCATCAAAGTATTATTGCCCAACACAAAAAATGCCTTAACTGGATAAGGGTCGCCATGAGCCATGGCTCTAAAGGTAGCAGAAGGGTTCGCCATATAGCTGCCCATAACAATATCCGCATAGGGTTGTCCCCAGACCCTTTCCGTTGGCTCTTTTAATGCAGCTGTACCTCTGTAAGTAAAAGCTGGATGGGTATCGCTACCTAATTGTTTGTCTTTTTGGGTTTGAGGTAAATCGCCATGCTTACATATTTCGGATTGAGGAATTAACATTGGATTATAACCATGAAAACGCTCTCCTCCAGGAACATCTAAATAGCCACAAATTGCTCTTAGAGAGGCTTGTAATCGAATCGCAGAAGTACTGTTCCTTTGTTGGTCTGTAATGGGAGTCCAGGGGATTATAGAGGGTCCATTGGTTGCATATATTTTAGCTGCTTCATAGATTAACTCCTTTTTTACGCCTGTAATTTCAACCACTCGCTCAATTGGAAATTCTTTTAGTCGTTCTCGAAGTTGTTCGAAGCCAAGTGTGTATTTTTCAACAAATGCTTTATCATACCAACCATTTTCTATGATGATATTCAGCCATCCCATCATCATGACTGTATCCGTACCAGCTTTGAGTGGTAACCAAAGGTCTGCCTTTTCTGCATTATGACTACGTCGAGGGTCTAATACAATTAGTTTTGCTCCTCTTTGTTGAGCCTGTCTAATGTATTGGTAGACGGGAACCCAGCTATGTCTTCTTGGATTATGTCCCATTAGAACAATACAATTGGTTAATTGAAAATCAGGAAATGGATACCACCCATACACCATACGATTAATGGCAGCAGTATTTCCCATGCATAATGCCACTCCACTAATCCAATTGGGTGAACCTAATAGATTCATGAATCTTCGCCCCAATCCCATATCTGTTGAGGTGTTCCACATACTTGTAGAAACTGCAAAAGCTTCAGCACCATATTTTTCGACTATAGCTTTCAAGCGAGTAGTAATATCACTCATTGCTTCTTCCCAAGTCACTCTTTCCCATTTTCCACTACCTCTTTCGCCAACTCGCTTTAAAGGGTATCTGATTCGGTCAGGATGTGCAAATCCTTTAGGCGCATAAACCCCTTTCATGCATATATGTCCCTTGAATAATGGATTGTCCGATTGACTTACTTTGACTACTCTACCGTTTTTGACATGCGCTTTTACAGAGCATGATACATCACAACTTGCACAAATTACCTTTTTTATAGTCTCTTTATTTTCCATTACTGATTCGTGATATCCTTATCAAATGGGGGCAAGGTAAATTTATTCACTTGGAAATTTTAGACGTTTGCGTCCAAAATCCAGTAAAAATTTATTTATGGTAAGCAATCTGAATTTGTTGAATGACGGAGCGGAGATTCTTTAGGTATTCATGGAACCATTTATAAGTCAAATTTTCATCATTTACTTGTAAAAAGAAATTATCTACAAGAATATGCAGAATGACTTTTCCCAACATTGGTTTCTCTTCAAAACCAATGTCGATATTCCATTTATCTAAATAACTATTTGTGATTTTTTCAAACGATTTTTCAAAGCAACTTTTGAACAAAGGAATTTGAAAATTCAATCTTAGTTGTTTGTTGAATAATAGGTCATCTTTTGTTTTTACTAATAGATTGATAACATCGGGGTCCATGTTTTTACAATCTTTTCCCATATGTGCAATTTGTTCAGCTCTTTCAAGATGAAAATCTAATAATGCCTCTTGAAAACTTTCTATATCTCCGAAGTAATGGTAAAAGGATGATTTACTTTTATTTAATTTCTTAGCAAGCTTTTCAATATGAATTCCACTTGGTCCTTTACGACCAAAAATATGATACCCTTCTTTTATCCATATCAATTTGTTTTTATTCATCTATTATTTATCCGTCATTTTTGTTCTTTGCTTGCATGGAACGTTTTGGCTATGCGCAGTGTCCCGCAGGGCATGCACTATACCCTTTGTTGTGTGTAGTTATTTTCTTTTTCTTCTATTTCCAGAGTTTTAGCAGTCAATAAATTTAGTTCATCTTATACTTTTCTCTATACTCTGTAGGGCTTATTCCTTCTTTCTTTTTGAATAGCCTAGAAAAATAAGGTGGGTATTCAAACCCTAATTCATATGCGACTTCAGATACTGTCTTTTGGGGATCTAACAGTATGTTTTTGGCCTCGTCTATCAAATACAATTGAAGGTGCTCGGTACTGGTTTTTCCCGTTTCCTTTTTTAGGGTATCGCTTAAATATCGCTGAGAAACCGATAGCTGATCCGCAATTTGTTCAATGTTCGGAATGCCATTTTCCTTAAGCTGGCCAGAGTTAAAATATTCTTCCAATTGCAAGTTGAATTTCTCCAGCAAGTCATTTGAAAGCTCTGATCTATTGATGAATTGTCTTTCGTAAAATCGTTGCGCATATTTCAACAAAGTACTTAAATGCGAAATGATGATATCCTTGCTAAATGAGTCTTGATTGTTTTGGTATTCAAGTTCAATATTTTGAATTATCAACTCAATTTGCTTTTCTTCTTTCGGTGATAGGTGTAGGGCTTCGTTGGCCGAATATGAAAAGAATCCATATTTCTTAATATCCTGAGCCAACTCTGTTCCTTTCAGAAAGCTTTCATGAAAATTGATTGAAAACCCTTTTTGCTCAACCACTGCATTACCTTCCCACTGTAGCACTTGCCTTGGAGCGATAAAAAACAAGGCACCGTTAGCAAAATCGTATTTGGTGCGACCGTAAGTCAGATCTCCCCGGATAATTTTTTTAAAGCTAATGGTGTAGCAATCGTTTGTTATGGGGGGGGAACTCTCCTTTGGACAGGGTAAAAAACCATCGCCTATAGCGGTAAATATGCTAATCATAGGGTGTTCTGGGCGGGGAAGCTCTAGATATTCTAAATAGGCTGAAAGTGTTTTAAAGTGCCGCATTTTACTTCTGAATTTCTTTTTGAGCTTGAATTAACTGCTGGTTGTACTCGGCAATGCGCGCGTGTGCCAAGCCATCAATTAGCATAATAACTGCAAGCATGACAATACTGGTAATCATACTGGCTCGCCATTTAGGAACATTTATAAAAAAGAGCACCGCTGCGCAAGCCATAATAATAATGGGAATAGCAGTGAAAACGATGTATTTGTATTCTTTTAGAGTGGCTTCTGCACGCTCTAATTCCGAAGCAATAAATGCCGATGCATCTGCCTTGTAGGATGTTTCAAACTGAGTTATTCTGTTTTTATTGGTGAAGAACAGTCCGGCTCCAATAATCACTAACAGGGCACCTGCTACCAAGGTAGGAATGATATAGGCTTTGGCTAAATCGGTTTTGCCCACCTGCCAAAAACCAATGCTCATGGCGATGAATGCCAATCCCGCTAAGGCGAAAAATGGTGTAGAAACGAGTTCTGCTTTTGCCCAATCTGTGGCTGCTTTTAGTATATCCATAACCAAAATGTTTAAGTTTCCTAATTTAAAGATTCCAGCTCATACCTGTTTCTCTTTCAGACAAATCCCATAGTCTTTTCATGACAACTTTGTCTTTTGCATGCTCCTTAATTTCGTGAGGACCTACTGGACCTACCCAATTACTTCTTCCGGTTGGACCATAAAATGCGTTCTCATCTAAGCCAGGTTCGGTCGCACACATCAATTCTGGGAAAGCACCATTTTCTGCAGGTTGAGTTAGCGGAGTTAATTTCATGAGGCCAAAAATCATTTTCATCATAAAACTACCATTAGTTGCAATCAATGAAGTTCTGGAAGAACCTGGATGGCAGGCATAGGCTTTGACATCTGTTTTTCCAGCAGCTTTTAATCTGTTATTTAACTCGTACACGGACATGATTTGCGCCAGTTTGCTTTGGCTATAGGCATCATTTGGTGTATAATCTTTTTCCCAGTTCAAATCGTCAAACTTGATGGTTTTAATACCCATATCATAGCCCATGCTTCCTACAGTTACAATGCGCCCTTTTGATTTCCCAATCATTGGAAACAATAAAGCCTGCAGTGTAAAATGTCCAAAGTAATTCACTCCCATTTGCAATTCCCAACCCTCTTTGGTTAATCCTCTGGTAGGAGTTTGAGCAATGGCACCGTTGCACATCAAGGCGTCAATTCGATCTACTTTTTCAAGAACTTCAGCTGCTGCTTTTTTAACAGTTGCCTGATCCCCCAAGTCCATAGTGATGTTAATGACATCTATTTCCTTACTTAGTTTTTGTTTTAAAGCCGTAATGGTATCGGCCGCTTTTTTAGGGTTGCGATTCAGCATCACAACTTTTGCTTCTTTTGATAAAAGGATGCGCGCTGCTTCAAAACCAGTGCCGCTGGTGGTGCCAGTGATCACAAAGGTTTTACCCTTTTGTGACTTCATTCTGTCGGGCGTCCAGCCCTTTTTGCCGAAAGGATTTTTTGTACTCATCTCTGTTTTATTTTGTTGATACAAAGATCAGTACAGACTAGGATTACCGCCTTATACAGATTTTCGAATGTCGTATACTTTTTGGTTGTTTTTAATTACACACAACGATTTGGCAATGCGCAGTGTCCCGAAGGGCATTACTTATAGGCTTTGGTGGTTACAGTAATTCTTCTAGTAGTTCAATAAATGTGGATCCATCAGACATTTTTTTCCCATTGTAGGGAATTTGACCTTTTATAAAAGCTAGCTTTCCACTTTTATCCAAAAGAAGGGTAGTTGGATAATAATCAAACCCCAAATTGCTGGTAAGCTCTTTAGAATTAACAATTTGCGGGAAGTCAAAATCGAACTTCTCCAAAAATCTTCTTACTCTTTCTTCGGAATCAAAAGTAATAGCCAAAAAATTAAATCTATCGCTATGTTCAGCTAGCATTTTGTTTAGGATAGGCATTTCATCTATACATGGCTTACACCCTGTAAACCATAAATTAATCAAGGTAGGTTTCCCCTTAAGGCTATCGATATTTACCGTTTTGCCATTGAGTGTAGCTATGCTTTTTATAGGGTATTCTTTTCCTATTAAGGCATTTGTAGTTTTAGTTCCTAATTCAAACTTTTCTATGTCATTAGTTATATGCCATTCGTAAGAATAAACAACAGAATCATTCTTGCTATATTTTTCCGTCAGTCTTTGATAAATAAAAACTCCTTTTGAAAGTTTTTTTGAGGCTTTTAAATATTTTTTTTTGTATGCTTCTTCGTCAATAACGTCACCTCTTCCATTATCATAAAAATTTCTAGTCTGTCCAAAGCAATAAATTGAACTTAACATCACAGCTAGAAGTAAAATAGATTGAATTTTTGCTTTCATAGACTTAAGTTTGATTTATTATAACGGTTTGGTTATGCGTAGTGCGACCGATAGGGAGCATAATCGTCATAGCCATTGTTAGCCAAAGGGTTTATTTTCTTTCATAAAATTTAAGTTAGTGCCTAAATACACAACTCCAAATAGAGAATATTAATGTACTTAGGCACTGAGTTCCTATTTCTTTTTTAGCTGTGTTTTTTAACGAAATTAGTAACTAGATCAGCTGCTTCTTTCATTTTACCTTCAATACATAGCTGGATTGCCGCAATTTGGGCTTCTTCCTGATCTACAACGAATTCAAAAAATTCTTTTTCTCCTTCTGGAGCTATCTTTCTCAATTCTTTAAGCTTTTCATTGTAATTGACAGTCTGATCAAGCATCATTTTAAGTGCAATTGCATTAGGTAAAACATTTAAACCCAAGACACCTAGTCCGGCCTGTATGTTAGCTATTAATCCTGCTTCTTGGGTCAGATTGTATTTACTAGCAAAAGGTGCATACTTTTTTTGAAGAAACTCCTCAAATGCAACCCAAGCAGCTGTAAAATATTTATCCTCATCGCTTGATGCCTTGGAAGCCATTCTTTGTGCGCTTTTTAAAGCAAAGGCTCTGTTTTGGACTTCCATTTCGAATAAGTCAGCGACTTTTTCATTAATAGACTTGAGCGGTGCCATCTCGTATTCTGTATGATCATCTCTTTCCAAAATGAAGAAAAAGGGATCCTCGAGACGATTTGGTTCGCCTTTAAAATCCATAACGCCTAAGACACTGTTGTCGTCTATTTTCACAAACATGTCGTTGATGGGCACTTCATCATAGATCATAGTGGCTGTCACTCTACCTTTAAACTCGGTATCTCTGAGTCGGGCTTTACTCTCTTTTGTTTCCATGGCAAATCTTCCTAAGCGCAACACTGTCCCGACAAGATCATCTTTTGGAAGATTCATACTAAACGGCATCATCTTTGGGTTGACGGACCATAACTCTTTTTTGTCATCTGAATAGAATACGAGCGGATGCACCTCTTCATCATTGAGGTACATCTTACCGTACCAACCTGAAGCTTCAAAAAGGCCATCGAAACGATGACCTGTCTCAATATCTGAGCCTTTCCACCTACCGTGCATAAAATCGGAGGAAATAGTCTCTAGACTCTGGAAAACTTCATATGCCTCTTCGGGAGTGGCTTTGCGTTCTTCTAAAATCCTGTTAAGTAATGCTGACATAATGGACTTGATAAAAATGTTGATTATCTGGAATAAGATTTAGTTATTGGTTGCTATTAATGAAGTCAGTCAGAACATTTGCTGCCTCCTGATTTTTACCTTCTATCCTGTGCGCTATTGCCTGTATCTGCGCTTCTTCCTGTTTAACTACAAAGCGAGCAAACTCAAGGTCTTCGTTGGTGGCGTATCCTGGTAGCTTTTTCAGTTTCTCTAGGTAGTCTTTTGTTTGGCTAAGCATTGTTTTATAAAACTTCTTCTTTGGAAGAATATCCGATGCTAGTTCGCCAAAGAAAGCCTGTGCCTTAGCAGTGCCTCGAGGCTCTTGCGAAAGTCCGTGCTTGTCAGCATAGGGCTTATATTTAGTCTGTAGAAATTCTTCGAAAGCTACCCATGCATTATAGAAGGTCTTATCTCCATCTTCTGGCACTTTTTTAGAAATGGCGCTCATGCTCAATAGGGCAAAAGCTCGATTCTGTACTTCTTTATCGAATAGCTGAATGAATGCTTCCTGGCGTTCAACATCTTCATCTTTCTGGCAGAATGCCGGAAAAAGTATGCTTAACAATCCGAGTGTTAGCACTCCTTTGAAGCAAACTCGCCTCAAAAATAGGGCTGGTAAAGTCATGTTCATGTCGGTTTAATGTTTATTTACCAACTTGAACTGAGAAGATTAACCGGTGTTGTAGATCTTCAGCATTCTGTGATATTTATCACAGAGAATATTTTTTTCTAAGCCGACTAAGGTTTTCGCGCGACATGCCGAGATAAGATGCAAGGTGGGTGATTGGTATTCTTTGGATATATTCTGGATTATTTTTCATTAGATGAACATACCTATCAATTCCTTCCCGATCAGCTAAATTTCTAGCATGGGTATCGATGAAATTGATGTATTCTTCAAATAGCTTAATAGAAAGATTGGCCACTACAATTTCCGTTTTCTCAAGAAGCCTCCATTTTTCCATATCTAGTCGTAAACACTGACTGTCCTCCATAAACAAGATGGATTCTTTCGCTTCTCTACCCATGTAGTTATCCATAGAAACAGCGATTTCACCTTCCAGGGCAAACCAATTCACTATTTCAATTGAATCCTTAAGATAGTAGCTTCTAGCTGCTCCTTTAAGTATTAAATAGGCATATTTACTATATGACCCTATTCGAACAACTTTTTGGCCCTTTGTAATATTGACCTTATCACAGAGGTCATTCAACTTCTGGTACAATACTGGATCAATTTCAATATGCTCTCCTAAGTAATGTTTTACTAGATCGATCATGGTATTTTTCTCGTTCCTACCTTGTGCATAACGATTGGCTATCCGATCGGCCGTAGTGCTAGCGAAGGCTGGCGTTTAGGTTTTGTTCTCGCCTTTTTACCACAATCTATCAATTGAATATAAATCGAACTTATTATCCTTGCTTAGGATGGTGTATCCCATGGTTAAACTCTGGGCAATTATTAGCCGATCAAAAGGATCTCTATGGTGTAAAGGTAAGTCAGCGACTTTCAACGCATGTTGAGCCTCTATATTTATTATTTCGATACCATTATTTTGTATATGACTCAGAATATGATCTAATGGTTTGCTTAAATTCAGTTTCCCCAGGTTTTGTTTGATAACAATTTCCCAGATACTTGCTACACTGAAGTAGTTTTGGTTGTCAGGATCAACTATTAGGGATTTAGCTGTTGAACTTAGTTTAGGATCACTTTCGAAAAACCAGATTATTGTGTGAGTATCCAAAAGCAATTTCATTACATATAATCTTTGAAATCTTCTAAAGGTTCATCAAAATCATCACTCATTACGAAGGTTCCTTTTAAACTTCCATACTGAGGGATCTTTTTATTTCTTTGTGTTTTTCGATATTTCTGCGCAATGAAATCTATAAAGTCTAGTATTTCTTGTTTTAGGCTTTCAGGCAGGGAATCTATTTTCTTTAAAATGGTTTGATCTAGCATTGCTATATCATTTATATTAAGTATAATACTAATTTACTGCTTTTTGGCGACTTAGTTTTTATTATTCTTTTTCATCTTTGCCGATAACGGCTAGCTAAACTTCGTACGCAGCGTTAGCGGAGTATGGAGTTTAGGTTTTGTTAGGTACTTTTTATTCTTGGTTCTCCTCTTCTTGAATAATTGAATTTACCTGATATAGCAATTCTGGAATTTTATCACTCAAAACATCCCAAACTATATTATAATTAATCCCAAAGTATACATGAATGAGAAAGTCTCGCATACCTCCCATTTTTCTCCATTCTACTTCCGGATGTTTAGATTGGAATTCAGCTCCTAATTTTTTTGAGGCCTCCCCAATAATTTCTATACTTCTTACAACTGCTCTTTTTAAGCGTTCATCTTCTTCTAAGGAAGCAATATCAGGTAAATCCTCCTTGGTAGATTCTAAGAACTCGCATTCATCCCGAATATGATAGAGTAATTCAAGCGGCGACTTTGGCATAAGTAACTTCTTGAAGAATTTTAGGGCCAATATATGGACTCAATCCATTCGTTGTTGCAATATCAAGGCGATGTTGAGGAAATAGGGATTGAAGCAAAAAGCTTAAGTCCATCAAATTATCGAACGTCTCTTCTGAAGGTCGAAAAGAAACCAAAATATCGATGTCGCTGTTTTCTGTTTGCTCATTTCTACTGTAAGAACCAAATAAGCCAATTTTATCAACGCCTAATTTTTTAATCTGAAGTCGATGATTGGTTATGATATTTAATATTTGGTCCTTATTCAACATTAATTTCCTAATCTTTTACTGTATTTCTTCTAAGTTACGATTTTCTATATTTTTCTGCTAACGGCTGGCTATGAAGCGTAGGAACGGTCTGGTTGGTTAGGCCTATGCTTTATAGCCATTGTTAGCAGGCGTTTGTTTTATTAGAATAGTTTTCGTCCCTTCTATGACTAATGGTTCTCCTTTTGAAGATAGTCTTTTCTTTATTGAACGTTCTATTTCAATCTTTAAATCACCACATTTCATTAATCTTAAGATCTCTTTTGACATTGTCCGTACGACTTTCCAGTCGGGGTGCGAATCGAGTAAGTCGTCATTCCAGAAATCTGGCATTTTTTCTCCACTGCGATTTTCAAGAAAAGTGTCAATTTGATTTAGTTTTGAAATCAAT
>JBCBRM010000060.1:7230-49782 GCA_039819665.1 Bacteroidota bacterium | reverse complement strand
CGATAACTCACCCCTTTAGCTGCGAGCAGTCCTTCTATTCTTTCTCGCTCCCCTACCCTCATTTTCGCAATTGCACAAATATCTTCATTCTGTACATACAGCCAGAGGAATTCAGTATCAGCCTTTTTTTCATAAGCTTTCAACCAATATCGTAAATTTTGTCCTTCCATTTTATCAACCAGCTCTCTTTGATATGCAGCTTCCTCTGGATCGTATTGGTTAAAAACAGGATTTGTATTCTCACACGAGGGGCGATCACAGGAGGTCAGACTATAAGCCAGAAATATAGCAAGTAGGAAAATAAAAATATGCTTGGTCATGATTGTCAATGCAAAAGTTAGTTTTTCTTTCCCTTTTTAAGTTTCTCTTCCCAGTCATTCATCAGCTGGTCAAATTTTTCATCTATATGTTGATTGAACCACATATCAATGAGAGAGCGCCGGAATCTCCATTCCTTTCCCAATTTGGCGGCAGGAATTTTGCCCTGTTGTGCCCAGCTGTAGATAGTTTGCGGCTTCAGTTTGAGGTATTTGGCCACTTCCTCTATATTCATGATCTCATCCATATATCAGGATTCATTCGTATTAATGCTATCGTCTTGTGCTGCAGGAACTTCTTCTGGTTTCATTTCTATTGCAGGCTTGGGGTTCTCCGGTGCTTTGTCTACACCGTCCTGATGATCGTGCTCATCTTCAAGTGTATCTTTTTCTCCTGTTATATTCATGACTGAGCCGATTGACGCAAGTACGGCTGTATAAAAGTTGCCCTGGGTATTGGCCCTGAATAATTCAAAAGGCATATCCTTACTCCCCACAAAAGGCCTGAGATTCCAGGAAAGCTGCATTCCAACAAAAGCAAAAATGATGATCCAATAGCGGAAAATTACTACCCCGATTTTAGGATAAACTTCTGTTTTCTCGAAAGCATAGGTAAGACCATCCAGCACAAATTTCATCCCAAAAGAACCTGAGAAAATAAAAATCCCTACATGCAATAGCTGAATAAAGCTGTAATTCTCAGCCCCCATTTGGAAAAAGACTACGATAGGCGCAAACGCCAACATGATGGTGGTCATCACCACAAAGCCACTCAACAAAATAATGAGGAGAGGCTTGAGTTTAATTTTTGACCCAAGGATCATCTGAACGATATAAAAAGAAGGAAAACAGATAGCGACAGTAAGTAGAATGAGAAGGAATAGTTTTACCCCTGTCACCAAAGACTGCATCCAGCTATTGTAGCTTCCCATAATCAGGCCATAGAAAAAGGTAAAAAGGCCCATTAAAGTAAGCTGGCTTCCAATCAGTTTGGTTGGAACTGTATCATCCAGAATTTTCTGAAAGAAACTTTCCCGGTCTTTAAGCACTTCGAAAGCTTGTGTGATGAGGGGAAATTGCATGGTTTATAATGATGTATTGTGTTACTTACACTCAAATATCTAGTTTTATCTGGTATTTACAAATTTTTAATACTGTTTTTTATTGTTTAGTACTGTTTTTTATAGTTATGATTCCAAATTTCTCTTTTGAAGTGTGCATAAATTCTGTCGAATCCGCTATGAAAGCTGAGGCCGGAGGAGCCCATAGAGTCGAACTTTGCGACAATTTATATGAAGGAGGAACTACTCCCAGTTTTGGCATGATTGGTCAGATTAAAAAGCATTCTTCTTTGCCACTAATGGCTATGATAAGGCCCCGAGGAGGGGATTTTCTATATTCTGAATATGAATTTGAGGTAATGAAGGAGAATGTTGTCCAGGCGAAAGCAGCTGGTGCAGATGGTCTGGTCATGGGATTACTAAAACCAGATGGAAGTATAGATACTTCCAGAAGTAAGGAACTGAGGGAGCTTGCAGGAGATATACCTGTTACTTTTCATCGAGCCTTTGATATGGTAGAAAACTGGGAAAAGGCGCTTGAAGATATAATAGATGCAGGTTTCGATATGATTCTGACTTCTGGGTTAGAAGCAAATGTGGTCAAGGGCCAAACAAGGATTAAAAATATTGTAGAAAAGGCCGGGAAAAAAATCAGGATCATGGCAGGAGCCGGAATTAGGGCTTCAAATGTAGGAGAACTAATTTCTCATACAGGCGTACAACATATCCATGCGAGTGCTAGTCACTCCCTCACCTCTCATATGCAGTACCGAAATCCTCGCCTGAGCATGGGGGTCGAAGGCTATGATGAATACAGCCGTAAATCTGTTAGCCAGGAAAAAGTAGTCCAAATATTGTACGCAGCAAATAAGGCCTGGAAGTCGGGAAATTTCTAACATTATATTGTAAATTGCGCCCCAAAATCGAATATTCGGCGCGAATTAATTATTTGATCAAATGAGTACAACTGAGGCGAGTTCTCTCAATTTTATTGAGAACATCATTGAAGAAGAACTAAAGAGTGGGAAAAACACAGAAGTCTATACCCGCTTTCCTCCCGAGCCCAATGGATACCTACACATAGGGCACGCAAAGTCAATCTGCCTGAACTTTGGCCTTGCACAAAAATATGGAGGAAAGACCAACCTGAGATTTGACGATACCAATCCGGTTGCAGAGGATGTAGAATTTGTAGAATCCATCATGGAAGACGTAAAATGGCTGGGCTTCGAATGGGAAGAACTCCGCTATGCATCCGATTACTTTGATCAACTTTATGATTTCGCTGTAAAACTCATCAAGGAAGGCAAAGCTTATGTAGATGATTCCAGCGTGGAAGATATGAGGCGTATGAGAGGAGTTCCTACCAAACCCGGTGAAGAAAGTCCCAATAGAAACAGGAGTGTAGAGGAAAACCTCGACTTATTCGAGCGCATGAAGGCGGGCGAATTTGAAGAAGGGAGACGTGTGCTAAGAGCCAAAATCGACATGGCTTCTCCTAATATGCACATGCGCGACCCTATCCTCTATCGAATTTTGCATAAAGAACATCATCGTACCGGAGATACCTGGAAAATCTATCCTATGTACGATTGGGCCCACGGACAAAGCGATGCCATTGAAGGTATCACCTATTCCGTTTGCACCCTGGAATTTGAGGTACACAGACCTTTGTACAATTGGTTCTTGGATAATCTGCCTCCTTTCGACCCCAGACCCAGACAAATCGAATTTGCTCGCCTGAATTTGAGCTATACCGTTATGAGTAAACGTAAGCTCAAAGAATTGGTGGAAACGGGGGTAGTAAATGGCTGGGATGATCCTCGTATGCCTACGATCTCAGGATTTAGAAGAAGAGGATATACACCTGCCAGTATCCGTAATTTTGCGGAGCGGGTGGGAATTGCGCGTAGAGAAAACGTGATTGACCTCGCTTTACTGGAATTTTCTATTCGTGAGGATTTGAATAAAACGGCGCCTCGTGTTATGGGAGTTTTGAAGCCGCTCAAAGTAGTCATCACAAATTATCCCGAAGGTCAAGTCGAAGAATTAGAAGTAGAGAATAACCCTGAAGATCCAGAGGGAGGAACACGAAAAGTTCCCTTTTCTCGGGAGATATATATCGAAAGAGATGATTTCCTTGAAAATCCTCCTTCACCTAAAAAATGGTATAGATTAGGACCAGAACGAATGGTCCGCCTGAAAGGAGCATATGTAATTCGTTGCGATGACTTTATAAAAGATGACACAACAGGAGAAATCGCAGAATTGCATTGTACCTATTTCCCCGAATCCAAAAGTGGGGCAGACACAAGCGGATTGAAAGTAAAAGGAACCATCCATTTCGTTTCCGCAGAACATGCAAAAGAAGTAGAAGTAAGGCTTTACGATAGATTATTTAATGATCCTGATCCAGCTGGTCATAAGGATAAGGATTTCAAAGAATTCATTAATCCAGATTCCCTTAAAATAGAGAAAGCCCTTGTCGAACCAAGCTTAGCTTCTGCCAAGCCCATGGATCGGGTACAATTTATGCGTAAGGGCTATTTTTGTGTAGACCTGGAATCAACTGAGGAAAATTTGATCTTCAATCAAACCGTCACACTCAGAGACAACTGGAAGAAAAAGCAAAATAAATAGGGTGTGAAGCTCTATTTTATCAGCGGATTAGGTGCAGACCGAAGGGTTTTTAGTAGAATGAAATTTGCGGGTTACGAATGCATCCATCTGGATTGGATCAAGCCTCTCAAAGAGGAATCGCTCCCAGCCTATGCACGAAGATTGGCGAAAGGTATAGATACAGAACCATATGCCCTCATTGGAGTATCCTTTGGGGGCATGTTGCTTTCTGAAATCCCTCCGAGCACATACTGCAAAGCAAGAATTCTCCTTTCAAGTACAGCTGATCCCACATTTATTCCCTACATACCTCCTATATTGGTAAAGCCCTTTTTAAGGAGGTCTATTCTCAAAGCTGGTAACTTTATATTTAAATTTATTTCTCCTCAGTTATTTGGGGTAAAAGACAAAGAAAGCACCAGCCTTTTAAGAAAGATCATAGAAGAAACAGATGTTGATTTCCTTGCCTGGGCTCTAGCTGCCATTATCCAATGGGTAAGAGATACTCTACCTCCGAAATGTCTGCATATCCATGGGGATAATGATAAAATGCTCCCAGCAAAGGGACAGCAAGTAGACCATCTTCTAACTGGCGGTCATTTCATAGTCTGGGAAAGGGCTGTTGAAATAGAAGCGATCATTAAAAGTCATCTTATCAAGAAATCTTGAGTTAACTCACAGCCGAGGGAGTGATAGATCGTCCAAAATAGCTAAAAAATCAAGAGAAAGGATTGCTTAAAATCGCTTAGCTTTTCGGAGAAAGCATTACCTTTGTTTCGACGAAGGCAAATAGCTTTGTCCACTATTCAATTGCTAAATTATTTTATAAGCCACGCATGATCGTTTACTCAGTTACCATCACCTTAAACCTAAAGGACGGACCTGATTGGGAAAGGTATATGATGGATAAACATCTGGATGATGTAGTTAATACCGGATGCTTTGCCTTTGCAAATCTTCGTAAAGTCCTTGAAGAAAATGAGGATAAAAATGAAGTTAGTTATGTAGGGGAATATTTTGCCCCGAATCGTGCCTCTTTGGAACGTTACTATCGTGATTTTGCAGACGAGATGAGAAAGGACGCCAATTCTCGCTTCGAAGGAAAAATAAAAGCAAGTCGGAAAGTATATGAGTTAATCGAGAAATAACTTGACTATGAAGGCATTTAATTTATTACTACTCTCCCTAATTTTGTTCGCCTGTCAGACCGTTCCTCCGGCAGATAATACTGCCTTAAAAGAAGAATTGAAACTTTGCCAATTTGACAATGGTCTTTTGACCAACCACCTCGATTCCATAAGTATTGATCGTCCGGGAACACTTATGCATATTGTCTATTTCAAAATGAAAGAGGGACTAAATGCGGAGCAAATAAAAGAGGCAGTCAACACCCTTGAATCTTTAAAACAGATCGAAGAGGTAAAAACCCTGGAAGTAGGTGATTTGGGAGATACCGGAGACGCAAGAGCAGGAAGTACAGAGGGACTTGTATTGCAAATGGCCTTTAAGTCTCTAGATGATTTGGCTTCCTACCAGAAAAATGAATACCATCTTGAACAAAGAGCTAAGCTTAAAGATTTCTTTGGAGGACCTCCTGTTGTTTATGATTACTATATTAAATAGGGTTTCTTTTCTTTCTTTTTCCTTATAGGGTTATTTCCTTTCTTTTTCCTTAGATGAAAAAGAAACAAAAAATCAAGCTGCTGCAAACCAGCCGCACAGTCCGGCCCCCGCACCCGATGCAGCAGCCTGGCCCCGGCGCGCAAAGGAGAAGTGTTGACGTGTTAGGGTATTTGCGTGTTGGAGTTAAAGAGATTCTAAGTAAGAAAAATCGCTAACACAATAAAACCCAAACACCCTCCCCCATTCCCCAGGCGCGATGGCCCTGGAGAGCCCATCGGGAGCCAGGGCGAAAGTTGCGGCTGGCTTTGGGCTCTACGATTTTTGACTCCATCCTTTAAAAACGTGTTAGCGTGTTAGGGTGTTGACTTTAGGTTGATAAGTGGACTCTCATTACTCAATACCTACTCCGCTACCTCAGGCGCGATGGCCCCGTAGAGCCCATCGGGAGCTGGGGCGGAAGGTGTGGCTGGTTTTGGGCTCTACGATTTTTGACTCCATCTTTTTCTAAAAAAGATGGAAACCTCCCCTAAGAAGAAAAATCTAATTAACTGAGATTTTGAAAAATAAATCAAAGACTATCGTTAGTAAGGACTAAAAATTGCACTTGCAACTATCTGCAACATTGTTGAGCTTGCAATCCGATTTATAAACATAACCTATCTCAAATTTCTATATGAAGAAGGCACATTTGGTAAGCGGGGGATGCGGATTTGTGGGGAGGAATATGGTGAAAAGGCTCTATAACACTACTCAAGATATCATTGTATTTGTAGACGATCTCTCAGTCGGAACTGCACCAGACACCTGGCAGGATTTGCCGGTTATGCAACAAATCAAAAATGCCCAGGTATTGGGAGAGGAAGGGAGATTGGTGTTTATCCAATCCGACATCCGTGATGTAATCAGGAATATCTACGAAGATCATAGCTATTTCCAGGAAAATTATGGTTTGGACATCCCCAAATTTCATGATGTTTTTCACTTTGCAGCCATTGTAGGGGGAAGAGCAAAGATCGATGGAGATCCCATGATGGTAGCCCTCGATCTATCAATAGATGCAGAGTTTTTCCACTGGGCCTGTAAATACAAACCTGAAAGAGTGATGTATCCAAGCAGTTCTGCGGCTTATCCTATCAGTTTGCAGACGGATACAGCTGCAATTGCCCTTTCGGAGTCAGACATCGATTTTAACAATATGGGTCAACCGGATATGACCTATGGTTGGAGTAAATTGACGGGGGAATACCTGGCAAAATTGGCCGCAAGTCATTACGGAATTTCAGTTACCTGTATTAGACCATTCTCGGGTTATGGGGAAGACCAGGATTTATCCTACCCTATTCCTGCCATTGCTTCAAGAGCTGCAGCTAAAGAAGATCCTTTCGAGGTATGGGGAACGGGTTATCAGGGACGCGATTTCGTACATATCGATGATGTCCTGGACTGTATCCTGCTAGCGATGGATCATATACAGGATGGAACAGCTATCAACATTGGCATGGGTAGACTGACCACTTTCCGAGAAATCATAGGCCTCTTTACAAAATTTGCCGGTTACGACCCTCCCATAAAGCAATTACTGGATAAACCCGTTGGCGTGCATTCTCGCTATTGCAACATGGACTTTGTTAAAGAAAAATTGGGATGGGAAGCTAAAATTACCCTGGAAGAAGGCATGCGTCGGGTATATGATGCAGCTGTGAAGCGATTGGAGAAAGCATGAGTTCAGAGAAAAAACGCATCGTCTGTTTTGGTCCCGGTCCAAAATTTAAAGGAGGAATAGCAAACTACAATACCTCTTTGGCCATTGCCCTCGATAAAGAACCAAATACCGAGGTCCACATCGTTTCCTGGACCCAACAATATCCAGCTATCATTCCCCGAGAATTTGTAGATAAATCCAGTAAGACCGATTTACTGGAGGGTACAGAGGTAAAGGTCAAGTATATAACCAATTACAACAATCCCTTTAGCTGGGGAGCTACTGTCAGGTACATCAAAAGCCTGAAACCGGATGTGGTAGTATTTCAATGGGCCATAGCGATTCAGGGACTTCCTTTGGGCAGGATCATTTCTCGGCTGAGTAAAATATCCGGTATAGAAGTAATCGTAGATCTTCATTTTGTTATCCAAAAAGAGAATAGTAATATCGACCGCATCTTTACGAAAATGGGGATCGGAAAAGCGAATGGGTATATTGTTCATGCCCTCAAAACCTATCGAGAATTACAAGAACTTTATCCCAAGAAAAACTTCTACCTCAGTGAAGATGGCACTCGAACTGAAATCAAAGGGGAACGAACGGTGATAAAACTATATCACCCTATTTATGATATGTTCAAACCAGATACTGACTTTAATGTAGCAGCATTCAAGCAGAAGCATGGTCTGGCAAAGCACGTTTTTCTTTTCTTTGGATTCATCCGAAAGTATAAAGGCCTCCACAATGCCATTCAGGCATTTAAAAGAGTAGCTGATCAAAGAGAAGATGTTTCTTTGTTGATCTGTGGAGAATCTTTTTGGAACACACTTGATAAATCTAAACTTTCTACCCGAATCAAAAGTGCACTTTTTGGTTTGGCAAAAGGATTGTTCCTGAAGAAAGCCGATGATGAAGGAGAATACAAACCATTGGAACTCATAAAGGAACTAGGTCTAGAAGATCGCACAGCTGTATTTAACAAATTTATCGCCAATGAAGATGTGCACAAATACTTCCAATCCAGCGATTGTGTAGTTCTCTACTATCTGACAGCTACTCCTTCTGGTATAGAGTCTCTTAGCTATAATTTTAGCCTACCGATACTTGCAACTAAAGTGGGCCATTTCCCAGAAACCATACAAGATGGCTTCAATGGCTACTTGGCAGAAGACCAGAACATAGATTCTATGGCAGAGCAAATGATCCGTTTTGTAGAGCATCCTTTGCCTGGCGAGAATGTGAAATCAGCCACAGAAAAGTTGAGTTGGGCCAATTATGCAAAAGCCATTCTTAAAGCTTAATTCCACTAAAATTATTAAAGCTTATTTCGTAACTTGTAACGAGAATTACGAGAGATGGAAGCTGTTGCTAAGACGTATTACGACTCTCCAATCGGGACAGTAGAAATTTCTGCCTCCGATGCCGGCATTACCAGGCTTTGCTTTACCGATTATCCTACTTATGAAATCAATCCTACGCATCCCAGATTGTTGGAGTGTATTGAGCAATTGGATGAGTATTTTGAGGGAAAAAGGACGCATTTCACAGTATTTCTGGATATCAATGGGACTGATTTTCAACGAAAAGTCTGGCGAGAATTAATGGAAATTCCTATTGGACAGACACGCTCTTACCTTCAGGTAGCCAAGCGCATTAATTCTCCGGATGCAGTAAGGGCGGTTGGTAGCGCTTGTGGAAAAAATAACCATTGGTTGCTGGTACCCTGTCATCGCGTCATCGGAAGTAATGGAAAGCTCACAGGATATGCTGGAGGATTGAAAAGAAAACGTTGGCTTTTACAACATGAGTGGGCCGTTTTACACGGAAAGCAAACAGAGTTGTTTTGAATGTGTTAGTGTGTTTGAGAGTAAGTGTGTTAGAGTCTTTCTTACTTATAACCACTAATCCCCTAACACCCTACTACACTAAAACTCTTTTATCTCAGTAATTTCAGGGCCTTCAAGCCTCATTCGACACAAAACCAATAGAAAAATCGTCTAAATGCTCGTCAACGGAAACGCACAGCGCACGATCTGGCTCAAAAAAAACGATCCCCTAACCATTCAAATTATTGATCAACGGCAGCTCCCTCACCACTTTGAGATTGTAGACCTCAAAACGGTAGATGAAGTCGCACATGCCATTAAAGATATGTGGATCCGGGGAGCGCCTCTGATTGGTGGTACAGCCGCTTTAGGGATGTATTTGGCCTGCGTGGAAATGCAAGACAAAGAAAATCCTGAAAGTTATTATAAGCTTTGCCTGGATAAGCTGTGGAATACCCGTCCTACAGCAGTAAATCTTCACTGGGCAATAGAAAGACTGGATAGAGTCATCCAGGCTTCAGGAAGTCCCGAATCTAAAATTGAAGCAGCCAAAGCTGAAGCCCTCATGATTTTAGAGGAGGATGTAGAAATTTGCAGACAAATCGGAGAAAATGGCTTGCCACTAATTGAAGAGATTGCCAAGCAAAAACCCGGTGAAACTATCAATATTCTTACTCACTGCAATGCTGGTTGGATGGCAACCATAGATTGGGGTACGGCTACAGCACCTATCTATATGGCCCATGATAAAGGCATTCCTGTTCATGTTTGGGTAGACGAAACCAGGCCTCGTAATCAGGGAGCCAGAATTACTGCTTGGGAGCTTAAGCAACACGGTGTACCGCATACAGTAATTGTTGATAATGCTGGTGGCCATCTTATGCAACATGGACTCGTTGATATGTGCATCGTAGGTACAGACAGGACTACCTGTACCGGAGATGTAGCAAACAAAATCGGCACTTACCTTAAGGCACTGGCCGCATGGGACAATGCTATTCCTTTTTATGTTGCCTTACCTTCTACTACCATAGACTGGACAATGCGGGATGGTATTAAAGAAATTCCCATAGAAACCCGTAATGGCAAAGAGGTAAGTCATATTCGAGGCTGGAATAAAGGAAGTGAAGGAATAGAAGAAGTTCGACTGACACCTGATGGCAGCCCTGCTGTAAATTATGGTTTTGATGTAACTCCGGCTAAATATGTAACTTCCCTAATTACCGAAAGAGGAGTTTGCCAGGCCAACGAAGAGGGCATAGCCAGTCTATTTCCAGAGAAAGTCCAACAGACTACTTAAAATATTTTGCATAATTGCATTAGGGTCCGCTCATGAGCGGACCCTACTAATTTACACAAACCCCAGGCAACACGTATATTCATTCCCGCTGGCTTAAATATGTAGAAATCCGTATATTCTTGTATGAAGCAATTGAGTACGGATTGGTTCATGGAAGGAACCCTCGATTTCGAGTATAAGAAATACGTTCTTTTGGCATATCTCCAGCAGGTTAGCAGAGAATTTGCCGAATATCGTTTGTACCCCTCCTTTGGGGAACTCATTTTTCACAGGCGAAATCTTGCCTCATTCCAGGAAGAGAAAAGGAAATTGTCAGAAAAATTTCCCGGAAAGATCAGTGAAGAAGAATTGAAAAAACTAAAACTTCAGATTGAGCCCTCAATCCGAGATCACCCAAATATGCAGGAGATCGAACACATCGTCTCCTATTCAATTCCAGAAATAGAAGGCAGACTTCGAGAAGGTAAAGAAATCTATGAACTCATTGATGAAGAATTAAAAATTGAACCTATCGGGATCATTCCCCTCTATAAAAAGGAAGGTTACATCTTTCTTCAAATTCAGCCAGAAAGGTCTGTACGTGCTTTTGAATACCAAATTGTTTTCTTCGAAAATGTTGAAGCCAATTATCACGGAATCTCCATGAATCCACTGACTACCTTTGAGTTGAGTTTGGGTAATACATATGAACATATGAAACGGGAATTGATCAAGGTTCATCAAAAATTTCCCAATCCTGCGACCTATTTGTTGTATACAGAGAAAGCTTTTCCAGAGAAAGAAGCTTTGCTACCTGTAGCTAAACGAAAGATGCTGGCTTATTTGAAGTAGCTTAATCTGGTTCAATGATGGCTTGATATCCTTTTGCTTTGATGATATCCAATTGTTCTTTATTAGGCTTAAAAGGATATACAGCAATGCAAGAACTATAAAACATTGCCTCTACATATAGCTCTTGGTTAAAAACAACAGCATCAGCTGGATAAGTGTTGAATTTGTCCTTCAGTACTTCCGCTTGAGGATTTCTTTCTTTGAATATTTTTAAACGCTCAAGGCTATATCTCAGGGGAAGAATCAAGAGTAATATAAGGATGAGTTTTACTACCCATTTTTGTTTGAACCGATTCTGATAAATATTGAGGTAATGGAAAAAGAGAGCAACCATAATAAAAATTGCAGGAGAGGTAAATAATAAATAAGCCTTCATTTTAGTTTGGGCCAGGCTAAAAAACACAAAGGGAATAAACAGCCAACTTAATAGAAATAAGGACTTTAATTCTATTTTACGCTTCCAGCTTTTGTAGACCATCCACACGATGGGAAGGTAAACGAGCTCCCCGTATTGAATCCTAATCTTGGTAAAGAAGTACAAGAAATCCCCTGCATGTTGTTCTAATTGTTCAAATACGTGTTTTCTATTGTAGGAGAATTCCCAATTCGCTTCTAGTGGAAATTCGGCAAGGATATACAATTGCCAGGGTAAGACCCCTAAACTTGTAACTCCCATTAAAAGCAAAAATGGAAGTATCAGCTTTTTAATATTTTTCCCTCGCTTGAGTCCAAGCAAAACCCAAAGCGGCAAAACGATAAGCGCTGGTAACCATTTACAAAGAATAGCCAGCGCTAAAAAGATGGCACAAAGCAGATTGTATATCAGCTTCTCCCTTTTATGAAAATAAATAGCGCTCAGAACAGACAAAGAAATAAAGACCATGAAATGGATATCTACATGATCAGTCGCCACTCTTCCCGCACTTAATTCAATAATTAAACCATGGATGGCAGCGAAGAAAGCAGCAAGTACGCCGACTTTTTTACTATATAACTCCTCCGAGATAGCAAATACAAGGAAGATAAAAAGGCTACTGAGAAGGATGGAAGGTATACGAATGGCAAATTCATTAACTCCAAAGATTTTCATGCTCATCATTAGACTCCATAAACTCACTGGCTGCTTATGAAGCCATATATGGTTAGCAGCCCAATTCTTATAATCATATGCAAGGACAGCCTCTTTATAGAACTTTGGAGCGAAAGGCTCTTCTATCATATTTTTCGCAACGAGGGCATGATAGCGTTCATCCCATTTATGCAAAAAGGGATCAGCCGCAGTATATATTCGTAGCATCAATCCAAGCAGAATCAATGCCCACAAGGCTTGCTTGTATGAATGAGTTTTATAGCTATATAGAGAATAGCCCAAAAGTGTTGATGAGCCAATCAGTAGTAGTATGCCGGGAAGGTATTCCATAGAAAAGGGGCAGGGAAGTCCCTGCCCCAATATATTATGATATTCTGAAAGAGCTAGACGTCGATATTGGCGTATTTAGCATTTCTTTCAATAAACTCTCTTCTTGGTGGTACTTCATCTCCCATCAAGGTTGAGAAAAGACGATCTGCCTCAACTGCACTTTCGATACTCACTCTTTGCAGGGTTCTTCTTGCAGGATCCATCGTTGTATCCCAAAGTTGCTCCGGGTTCATCTCTCCCAATCCTTTATAGCGCTGGATATGCACCTTATTGTCATCTCCACCAGCTCGCTCCTCAATAATGCGTTTACGATCTTCTTCAGACCAGGCATACCATCCTTTTTTACCCATTTTCACCTGATATAAAGGAGGCTGAGCAATGTACACATGGCCAGCTTCAATCAGAGGTCTCAAGTTGCGGAAAAAGAGGGTGAGAATCAGGGTACGAATGTGGCTACCATCAATATCCGCATCCGTCATAATAATTACTTTATGATACCGAAGTTTTTCTATGTTCAATTCTTCATCCTGTCCTAATCCGGTTACCCCAAGAGCCATGACAATATTTTTGATCTCTTCGTTCTCATAAATTCGAGAAGGACGAGCTTTCTCTACGTTGAGAATTTTACCCCGCAAAGGAAGGATAGCCTGAAATTTACGGTCGCGTGCCTGTTTTGCACTGCCTCCCGCAGAATCACCCTCCACCAAATATACTTCACATTCTTCCGGTTTACGGCTAGAACAGTTGGCCAGCTTACCCGGAAGGCCTCCACCTATGCTCATGGACTTCTTCTGAACCGCCTCGCGAGCCTTTTTGGCAGCATTACGCGCCTCTGCAGCCATGATCACCTTATCAATGATCATTTTTGCCGTCTTAGGGTTTTCTTCCAGGTAATCATTGAGACTGCGACCTACGATGGATTCAACTATACCTGATACCTCTGAGTTCCCTAATTTGGTTTTGGTCTGTCCCTCAAACTGCGGCTCCTGGACTTTTACTGAAATTACACAGGTTAGCCCTTCACGGAAGTCATCTCCCGTAATGCTGAATTTGATTTTCTTGAGGAAATCCATACGTTCGGCATAGTTCTTCAAAGTCCTTGTAAGAGCCTTCTTAAAACCAGAAACATGAGTTCCACCTTCATGTGTATTGATATTATTCACATAAGAGTGAATATTTTCTTTAAAAGATCGATTGTACTGAATGGCAATCTCAACGGGGGTAGTCTGATCTTTATCGATACCCTGAATGTACATCGGGTCTTCATGCATGGATTCACGAGAGGAATCCAGAAATTTCACGAATTCCTTCAAACCACCTTCAGAGTAATAAGTTTCTGCCAAATGAGTTTTCCCTTCATTTTCTTCTTTCCTTTTATCTATCTCAGAAAGAGGCTCTCGTAAATCGGTAAGGGTGATTCGTACTCCCCGATTTAGGTAAGCCAGCTCCCGTAGACGAGATGCCAGGGTATCAAACTTGTACTCCGTAACAGTAAAGATTGTATCATCTGGCCAGAAACGTGTTTCTGTACCCCGTTTATCTGTATCTCCAATTTGCTCTACAGGTCCAAGCGCTTTTCCACATGCATACTCCTGGTGATGTTTCTTCCCATCTCTGAAAACAAAAACTTCACATTTGGTCGAAAGAGCATTTACACAAGAGACCCCTACTCCATGCAATCCACCGGAAACTTTATAGTTATCTTTGTTGAATTTACCCCCTGCTCCCAAACGCGTCATTACCAACTCCAGGGCGGATAATTTTTCTTTTTCATGTATTCCAACCGGAATACCACGACCATCATCTGTCACCTCAATCGAATTATCTTCATGGATGATCACATCGATGTGTGAGGCATGTCCTGCCATCGCTTCATCAATGGAATTATCTACTACCTCATACACTAAATGATGGAGTCCTCTTTCCCCTACATCCCCAATATACATGGCGGGTCTTTTCCTTACGTGCTCTATTCCTTCGAGGACCTGAATATTACTTGCGGAATAATCCTGAGACTGATTCTCTATATCACTCATTTTCAATAATTTATACGAGATTCGTTTTTTCCTTTTTCTTCACCGCAAGATAAGAAAAAAAGGTCAAAGATCATATTAATCAGGGGAGTTTCAGAGACTTATTTTGGCTTTTAAAAATGATTGATTTTCAAGGAGATACACTCATTTTTACAAAGAGTTGAAATGGGAGAATTTCGTGAGCTTTCTATAGAAAATTTTCAGCATTTTTTCCCCTAAACAAACAATTGTATTATTTTTATAGCTAAGATAAGATATCCACACTAGTCATAAAAAGATGACTTTTGCTGATAATCAATAAGTTAAATTAATTATCCATGGAACTTCCCACTTCAGTAGCAGAACAAGATTGCCCGGTAACCTATTGTATGAGTAAAATCGGAGGAAAGTGGAAACCTATTATTCTTTTCCTAATTTCTAAAGGTGCCAATCGATTTGGGATTCTTCATCGAGGAATTGAAGGTATAAGTAAACAGATGCTTACACAGCAATTAAGGCAACTCGAAAAAGACGAAATTTTAGATCGGGAAATATTTGCAGAAATCCCTCCCAGAGTAGAGTATAGCCTGACAGATTATGGGAAATCTATTTTACCAGTTATTGCTGCTATGAGAGAATGGGGGGAAGCCCATATGCCAGCGGAAGATTAAGCCTCCCGTTGCCAAACATAGATCTTTACTACACTTCCAAACAAACTCAGTTCGTAGGTCATTACTTCCAGGAATGCGGATTCTCCTTGCAATAAAGATGTCATGATCTCTTCCTGGTCAGTTAGTACCACCAGCTTAGCTTCGGCCTTAAGCAACCTTTTCCATTCCAGGTACATCTCCCTATAAAATCCTATTAACTCAAGATGAGAGGCTACTTGTCGCCCCCAGGGAGGATTGCTGACAATTCGATCAACACTAGCATCCATAAGCCTTAGTCGTCTGGCATCCCCCAACTTAAAATCTATTTCGCAGCCGGCTTCTTTTCTATTTACCTCAGCAGATTGAAGTGCTTCCTCTTTGATATCTATACCCAGATATCTGGCTGATGGAAAAGCCAGAGAAGCTTCAATTAATATAGTACCAACTCCGCAACAGGGGTCCAACACGAGATGATCCGCTTCGATGCTTGCAAGGGAAGCCATAATATAAGCCAAAGGGGCTTTGGTAGAACCAGGCCTGCTTTGAAGTTTATATGTTCTTCTGTGAAAAGGTTTTTCTCCTAATCTAAGCCCCAAATCAAGTTGATCTCCTTCCAATGAGATTCGAAAATCCAGCTCAGCCCCCTTACTGCCTTTTTCATTGGGGATATAAGTTCCTGTGAGGTGCTTTTGAAAAAGAGGCAGCAAGTTGTTTTGAAGTTCAAAACGGGAAAAGTTTTTTCTGCCTTGCAATCCTATTGTTAGACTAAAACTGGGATTGGTGCTTAACTCCCGATATCGCTGAATAATCTCTATTTCCTCGTCCAGTTTTTTAAACATGGGAGGGAGTAGCTCAGGAATTTTGCTAAGCATGGCACGAGTATGATTTATCCCTGTATGGCTTCCAAGATGGATAAATATATCGTCCAGACTTCGAACTTCGCCTAATCTTTGTGGGGGACCGGAAAATTCAAAAAATAAGGTTCGAATCTTTCTCTCCCTCAGGTTTAAACCTGCTATAGCTGAAAGTTCAACTGCGCAAAAGTCTTCCAGTCCTCGTAAACAACGGGCAAAATAGGCGGGCATGACAAGGCTTATTTACAATCCGAAGCTATACCCTCTACATAGCGCTCTATTACTTTTAATTTTTCTGCCACTTCAGCCCCTTTAAATCCGTAAATATCTGCAGGAACAACCTGAGCGACATAAGCTTTCAGGTACTTTTTTGCGAGGGGTAAATACGACCAGTGCCATTTTTCTTCCTCATAACCATAAAGCCTCTTTCCCTCTCCTTTTTCCGTATAAGGCTGCCCAAATCCATATTCAGCAGCATGGGCTTTCAACCATTCGTATTCCTTCAATCCTTTCCCAGAAGCAAAATAGCTATTCTCAAATGCATTCAGGTCCATATCTGATCCCCAATGATGCCGAGAAGTTCCAGGCATAGAGCTAAATAATAAAATTTCGGTGGCTCTTTCTGCAGGATCAGGTTTGGATTTTGAAAGATCCTTCCCTCCTACTTTTCTCGCTCCGGTCCATTTGGCTTCCCATATTTGTTTTTGACGAAAGAAATTGCGGGTTGCAGATCGAATTGTCAGGCTTATTCCTTCCTTTTTGGCTGCTGCATGCATTTCTTTAAAAGCAGCCATGGTTTCTTTATGTAAATAAGCCCCCAGACCAGATCCAGCCCCATGAGCAGAGGTGATCTTTTCAAAGTCCTCATGTTTAGCAGGATCAAAGCGCCCCAATAGAAAGCTTTTGGCAATGGTATCTTCCGGCATAATAACTTCGGCTAGGGTATCAGGCTCATTTTTTGCCTCAATTACAGTTTCCTCATCTATATCCTGAGATTTACTCATAGAGGAATTGCAGGCTTGTAAAAATAGACAAGCTAAAAAAAGGAATAATAATCTTCTGAATATGATCATGCGACAAATTAAGAAATTATAGAAGGCTCCTACAAACCACCAATTTCATGCCTTGCTCATTTCCCAGGCAATGATCGAAGCAGCTATACTTGCATTGAGGGATTCACCTCCTCCATATCGGGGAATAGAAATTTTGTTAGCAACTGATTTACGCAATTCTACATTTATCCCATTAGCTTCATTTCCAATCAGGATCAGGCTATCGGATGGAAAATCCACTTTCCCTAATTTCCGCCCCTCTATATCTGCCAACCAAATCCTTTTTTTCATATTTTCTGGCATTTCTTCCAGATTACCGACAGGAAAAATATTCATTCGAAAAATTGCCCCCATACTGCTACGAAGGCTCTTTAGATTTAGCGGATCCACGCAACCCGGTCCCAATATGATATTTCGGATATTTAGCCAATCGAGGGTACGCATGATGCTACCTAAATTTCCCGGGTCCTGAATAGCATCCAGCACAAAGCCTCTTTCTCCGGGTATTTTATTCCAGCCTATTTTCTGACAAAACTCAGGAGTAGGAAAGTGTAGGGCGCCAATAACTCCTTCAGATTGCTGATGACCACTTAATTGGTTAAAAGTCTCTCTATCAGCAGTCCGCGCTATTTTTAGATCATAATTTTCTCCTCCCCAATCCGTTATATCCTCTCTTAGTACGAGGTTCTCCAATTTCCAACCACTGTCAATTGCCTCCTTAACCAACTTTTTCCCCTCAATCAGGAACATTTGATGACGATACCTGTACTTTTTAGTATGTAAGGAAGTAAAAAGTTTTATTTTCGCTTTGGAAATGGCTTGCATAAGGACAAAAGTAAGAAAATCCCTTGCTCTGATGACACTTTTGTGTCTGTCCTTTGCATTTATTGCCTGCAACCCAACCAAACATCTCGCCCCGGGCCAGCTTTTGGTCCAAAATACTCCCAAGGTAAAGAGCGAAAGAAAGCTTCCGGAATCGGCTCTTAATGAAGCAGTAAAAACCGAAGCAAACCGTAGAATGCTTTATCCCAGAACCTACCTGCACCTTTACAATCTGGGATTGACTATGCATAAGGATTCTTCCTGGCTGAAAAGGGGATTGCTTAAATCTTCACGTATCACCAAATCCTATAACAATACGGTGAATTGGCTGGTGAATAAAATTGGTGAGCCTCCGGTATTGTTGAATCAGGCAAGTATAGATGCGGATGTCGTTTCCCTCCGAGAGTTATGTTTTTCCAATGGATATTTTTACCCCTCAGTATCTGCAGAAATTGATACCCTGAAAGGTATATTTGATCGGGGGCAGGTTGCTATCAAATATCAGGTGCAAGAAGGTACTGCTTATAAAATCAGAAAGCTCAATTACATACTTCCTCCCAGTGCAGACTCCACCATATTCAAATACATAAAAGCGGAAAATTCTCTCTTGAAACCGGAAGAAAATTATCGACAAATTTCTTTTGCAGGAGAAAGGGCGCGTTTGACCAATAATCTCAGAGATAATGGATACTTCAGTTTTAGTCAGAACCTTATTAATTTTGAAGTTGATAGCCTGAACATCAGGGAAAATGAGGTAGATAGTGCAGGTCAGGTCCTCGAAAATAAATACCTGGATATATTGGTCATTTTCGAACGGATTCCTCCCCGCTATCAGGTTCGAGAAATCAATCTGAATATAAAATCATTAAATAGCAGCTTAAGTGTAAATCCTGAAGATTTCGTGAATATGAGAGGAGAGTTCCTAACTGAGGAATTCAGAGAGAAATGGAAAATCAGTCAGGATATTCTCCATGATTCCATCCCCCTCAATTTTTCTATTGACAAAGATCATATTCATGTCGTTAATTTTAATTTTCTGGCAAGCCGGATTCACCTTAAGGAGGAAGATCCATTTAGCCAGACAGAAGCGAGAAAGACTCAGAGAAGACTCGGGGAATTAGGCATGTTTCAATATGCTATTATCAATTATGTATTGATTGATTCTATACAGGCACTGGATGTGAATATAGATTTACAGCTGGCTACCCGCTACCAAATGAAATTTGGGGTGGAATCTTTTTCCCAAAATATTTTCACTTCTAATATCCCGGGTATAGGGGGAAACTTTACCATAAGAAACCGTAATACCTTTCACAAATCGGAATTTTTGGATTGGGCGGTACAGGCTCGAATTGGTTGGTATGCTTCTGAAGAAGGAGCCTCTCAGTTCCAGAGAGTCTTTTATGAGGTTGGTACAGAACTCAATCTGAATTTTCCCCGATTCCTGCTTCCCTTTGGCAATAAGAAAAGAGATCTGAGCTTGCTTAGTCCGATTAGTACCATGTCTGCCAGTTTGAAGCGTGTGGATAGACGGGAATTTGCACGTACACAGGCTGGTTTCCAGTTGACTTATCGATGGAATCATAAGCCTTTTCAAGATAGGGCCGTAAGTAGACTAAGGCCGATTGTTCTCGAGGTAATTGACATTGACACACAGGAAGAATTTCAAACAACTGTAGTTGATTCTCTTGCCCCTGCAATTCGACGAGATTTTGAAAATCGAATTAGTTCTCGTCTAGAATACAGTTTTACCTATCAGAATTATCAATCAACCCGCATATTCCCAACTTTTTGGGCCCAGTTTAATATTGAATGGGGAGGGAACCTACCTTTCCTTCTGGATGGTTTAACTTCCCTGGCCATATCGGATACCAGTACCACTGACAATTTGCTTTTCGGTAGATTGTTTTATGGCCAGTATGGAAAAATTTCCGTAGAAACCAAGTTTTCGATTCCTCTGAGTCGCCAATCTGATTTAGTTTTAAGGGGCTTTATTGGAGGAGCTTTGCCTTATAATGAAACCTCTACTGTTCCTCGGGAATCTCGCTTTTTTAGTGGAGGAACAAACTCCATGCGGGGTTGGCGATCAAATACCCTGGGACCCGGTACCACTTCCTTGCAAGATCTATTGGAATTTGATTCTGAAGATCAAATTCAAGGGATCAGCCTCATCGCTCCGGGAGGTGAATATATTTTAGAATTGAATGCGGAGTACCGATTTAGAGCAGGCGGAATGTTGGAACTGGCCCTTTTCACCGATGCAGGAAATGTCTGGTTTCACCGACCCAAAAATGGAGAGCCTCCATTGGGGGAAAAGTCTTTGTTAACCAGAGAAAACCTAAAATTAGGCTGGGACGCTGGAATCGGATTTCGCTTTGATTTTTCCTTCCTTATTCTACGGATTGATGTAGCCCAACAGCTATATGCTCCAGATTTAGAAAATGGCTGGATTCTCGGAAATGCAAATTCCAGGGACCGAAGACCTCAGTTGAATCTGGGGATAAATTATCCTTTTTAAAGTGTTTTAGTGTAGAAGTGTTATAGTGCGGCAGTTTGTATTTTTTACTACAACACCACAACACTATTCATCCTTTACTTCCTCAAACCAATCTCTCTCAATCTTTCTTCCAAATATTCTCCGGCGGTCATATCACTATATGCCTTGGGGTTTTCCTCATCTATGCAACTTTCCAGGCAGGTCAGATCCATATCAGATCGTGGATGGAGAAAGAAGGGAACAGAATAGCGAGGCAAATGAAGCCTTTCTCTGGGTGGGTTAACTACTCTATGGGTGGTTGAAGCCAGCTTATTGTTTGTGAGGCGCTGAAGCATATCGCCTACATTAATAACTATTTCATTGGGATTGGGACTGGCAGCGATCCATTGACCATCGGCATTTTTCACCTGCAGACCTTCTGCACTGGCACCTATTAGAAGGGTAATAAGGTTGATATCTTCATGTTCAGCGGCTCTTACAGCGCCATCCGGTACTTCATCCGGATTGGGGATACCATAATAATGGATAGGGCGCAGAATGCTATTACCATTGTGTATTTTACTGTCGAAATAATCTACGGGTAGATCCAGATATTCTGCAATGGCTCTCAACAAGCTCCTTCCAGAAGTTTCCAGGCTCTGATAGAGCTTTACTCCATATTCACCAAATTCAGGAACTTCATCCGGGAACACATTGTCAGGATAACTTTCCTGTATCGGATCATTGTCCTCAACTATTTGGCCTATATGATAGAATTCTTTCAAGTCTCCTACATTGCGGCCTTTGGCATGTTCCTTTCCTTTGGAAGTATAGCCTCTTTGACCTGCTATGCCTTCTATTTCGTATTTGTATTTGGTATCAGAATCAAGGGCAAAGAAATCTTTGAAGCTTTTGTATGACGTCTCAATTACTTCATCTGCCACACCATGATTGGCTACAATGGCAAAGCCAATTCCAGAAAAGGAGTCTCCCAAAGCTTTTACAAATGCAGATTTTTGTTCAGCAGTACCATTGATATAATCATTAAGGTCAACGGTAGGTATATGGTTCATGCTCATAGCGATATTTTCTTTCTCTTATAAGAACGGAAAGTTAGGAAAAATCGCACAAATTTAAGCTGAAATTTATACGCTTATTCTCTGGTAAGCAGCTTTATAGCAAGCTCATCCCCCATGCCCATACTAAAGCCCATACGCATCATGAGAACAGCTAGTGGTTCTAATAGGCGGGCACTATGCAAAGGACCGCAATCTCTGGGTTCGAAGCCTGTGGCAGCAATGATTTTGTGGAGAGCCGCTTTTGCATCTTCATCATCCCCACAATAAAACATAGTTCCGTCATTAGCCCCGAAATAAGGTCCGTTCTGAATTTGCTTGGCCATGGCGGTATTATAGGCCTTGATCACTTTTGCTTCCGGCAACATTTTGGCGATTTGCTCAGCAGCAGAAGTAGTATGACCAATAGCGAGTTCAGGATATTCACCAAAAATGACAGGATTGGTGCAGTCAACAACTATCTTTCCTCTAAAGGAATCTGTATTTCTCAGAACCTCCTCAACGGCTTTGTAAGGAACCGCTAAAAATATAATCTCTCCATAATGAACAGCATTGGCGATGGTACCTCCGGTAGCAAAATGATCCATCTCTCCAGCAATGGCTCTTGCTGAATCCAAATTACGACCACCCACCATAACATTATACCCTTTATGGGTGAGTGCAGTACATAAGGCTTTACTTATGTTTCCGGTTCCAATGATACCTAGTTTCATGTCTAAAATGGAGATTTAGTAGTTTCGTTTTCTATCGATCTGCCGCAAGATAAGGAAATTATGCTGTATTTATGAAATACACAAAAGCAGGAAATTAAACCGGATGTGCGATGCCTACTCTTCTTGCACAAAACTTATTTTCAGACATCTCCCGGGTGATAAAATCTGCGACATCCTGCACAGAAATCTGGTTCTGAGATTTTTTAGGATAATAGTCTGCTTTAGTTAAATATTCTCCTGTTCTTTCTCCATTGTGCATAAAAGAAGGAGATACTATGGTCCAATCTAGACCCGAATTATTCAGGCTTTCATATACCCTTTTATGATCTAGCGAAATATTTTGGAGATTAGGAGGAAAACTCAGACTTTCCATAATCATATACTGCTCATCTTCTTGTAAAATACCTGCACCCGTTATGGTTAGTAGCCGCTTCACTCCTTTTTTTTGCATGGCCTGGACAATATTATCCATGCCTTTCGAAAGTAAGGTAATTGGACCGGAGAACTGACGGATTCCTATCACAGATAGAACAACATCATGTCCTTCCACTGCACTTTCTACCAAAGCAGGATACAATACATCTCCATGTACTTTATTTAGGGAGGAATGGTCGATTTTAAGCGCTTGTATATTTCGGGCAAATGCAGTTACCTCATGCCCCAGTTCCAAAGAGTATTCGACCAATAATTTACCTACTCGGCCTGTAGATCCTATAACAAGGACTTTCATATGAGGATGTTTATGTAGCTTTTCTTCTCCAGCTATTTTTAACTAATCCCGCAAAAATAAATAAAAAAGTCTAATTACAAATCAAATTTTGATTCGCTTAAGGATAGGATCGATATTTATATGTTCCTGGAAAAGTTGAACGGCCTTTTTTACCTTCCAGGGAGTACGTGTATTAATCTTTACTTCTATGCGGCTGATTTTGATAACTACCTCATAGGTATCGATTTTGACCCGAATCACCGGGATTTTATGTTTTTCGAAGTATTCAACCTGTTCGGGGGTATATTCTCCCTCACCTGTAGTTATGATGCCCGAAAGGGGAGACTCATCCGTTTCCATCAATCGGGTGGCTTTAGAGAGTCGTTTAAGGGCTTCATCAAGTCTATGGATACTTACCACAAGTAATTGGTTTTTAAAGCTTCTCAGCTGGGTAAGATCGATCAGGGAACCTGCTACAATATCTTTCACCCGATTGTCCAGTTGATCATCATTATATGCCACCTTTCCATTTACAGCTTTACAAATGGTACCCATGAGAGGCAATCCTAATTCTTCTTCATAAGGCATAATACCTAAAAGAGGGATATCTCGCTGGGCAAGAACCTTTCCTACATAGTGCCGGACCTTCTCGGTTTTTTCAGGTAAAGCTTTGTTGATAATAACTCCAAAAATCGGAATCTCTTTTTGTACGAAGACAGAAAGGTTAAGATCCAGCAGATCAATGGTGTTTCCGATCCCCGCCTCCACGACCATAATGACCCCTGCTTCCAGCATTTTAGCTGCTTTTGCGTTGGACATACCGACCACACTCCCTACTCCCGGATGGCCGGTTCCTTCATAAACAACCACATCATGATTCGAACATAGAATCTTTGAGGCCTTTAAGACACGGGTTTCGAAATTAAATTGACTCGGATCATCGATATAGGCAGTGGTGGCTCCTTTTCCTAAAATAACCGGACTATGGATTTCGGGTACCAAATCAAAGTTCATGGTATCAGCAAAAAGAAAAGCATCTTTATCTGCCCGACTCGGACCTACATCAATAAATTTCTGACCAACGGGCTTGCAATACCCCACGTTCAAGCCCCTGCTTTTTAGGGCAGATACCAAACCAAGAGTGGAAGTAGTTTTTCCTACATGTTGGCTGGTAGCAGCTACGTAAATGGGTAGTGTGGGCATAATCTAAGGTTTGAAGTTTTACCCTCTAAACTACTAATTATTTTCAAATGCCATTTCGTGGATTTAGAAAGGATTGATAGGATTTTGATCGCTTTTTATAAGAGTTTTTTGTAAAGGCCAACAACTTTTTGAGCGATCTTTTCCCAACTCAGTTCAGCGATTGCTTTTTGATTGGCATCCACCACTGAGCTATGGTGTTCAGGATTGCCTAACAAATCCAAAACCTGCTCAGCCATAAGGCTTGAATCCCCTGCCTGAAACTTTGGCGTCTCCAGAAGGATTTCAGAAATGCCTGATTGAAAGGGGACAATACAGGGAACTCCCATTTGCGTGGCTTCCAAAGCTACCAATCCAAAGGGTTCGGAATCAGAAGGCATTACAACTACATCTGACATCGCCAGTAAGTCCAGAACCTGACTTCGGTCCATGAAACCCGAAAAGTGAAACTTGTCGCCAATCAGGGCTGAAGATACCTGATCCATGACTTTTCCCATAAGACTGCCTTTCCCTGCCATGACAAATCTGACTCCATCTCTACGTGCCAAAACTTCCATTGCCATTTGGAAGAAATATTCCGGTCCTTTTTGACTTTCTACCCTCCCGATAAAACTCACCAATTTATCCTTGAAAGGTTTTTCACGTCTATAGGGAATTAGTTTTTCAATCGCATTATGTACTACCTGGATCTTCTGCTTTTGTATCCCATATTCTTTCCGAACAATTTCAGCAGTATAATGACTAACCGTAAAAACTAAATCAGCCTCCTGCATGGCGTTCCGCTCTAAATCAAACACCCAATTTTTACTTTCCGCCCCGCCTCTATCATACTCCAGTGAATGTATATGTAATACAAGGGGCTTTCCTGTTTGTTTGTGAATTTCCATAGCAGCAGGAAAGGTCATCCAATCATGGGCATGGATCAAATCAAACTCAAGCTCCTCAGCCAATCGAATACAAATCTCACTATAGTCAATAATTTTGCGAGGAAGATTCCTTCCATAGAGTTCCTGAAGTTCAAAAAAGCGAGCGGGCATCTTTTCTTCTTCTTCCAATACCATCACTTCTTGCTCAAATGTCTGATAGCCAGACAAAGGGATATTTACATAGGAAAGTCTTAGGTCCTGAAGTTTTTCGACATACCTGCTTTCTTCAGGATCCCAAAGTTCTTCCAGGTCTATTTGATCCAGACCGATGATCTTGATTTTTTGCTCTTTCGTTTCTTTCTGGGATTTGGGGAGAATAAGTTGAACCGTGGTCAACTCACTGAGTGCTTCGGCCAGTCCCATAGATGCGAGTCCCAGCCCTCCATTGATCAATGGAGGGTATTCCCAGCCGAGCATGAGTACAGATGGATTCATGAAGTTGCTTGCAGTGCCAGATCGTAGGCTTCTTCGTAGTAGGCGGTCAGGTTTTTCCAGTCAAACATTTCAGAGGCTTGCTCCAATTTATATCTCTGTGCGATTCTATCGGTCCGTTGCATTTGAACAAAGGAGAAAAGTTGATCGGCCAATTGATTGGCTGCTTCATCAAAGCTCTTACCTCTTCTGTTAACGACATACATGCCATCAGATTCGGGGCTTTCTACTTTGTTCATCAGGTAGTCTCCAAATCCCGCCAGGTCGCTGGTTACTGCCGGCACACCTGCTGCCATACATTCTAAAGGAGTATAACCCCAGGGCTCATAATAACTTGGGAAGATTCCCAAATGACAACCTTTTACAAAATCATCATAATCAATCCCTAAGGTAGGACTCAGAGATGAGATGAAATCCGGGTGATAAACGACTTTTACTTTATCCTCCTTATGATTGAGGAGATTGGAAGTGCGGAGAAAATTCAGGATATCATCAGTAGCATCGTCATAGAGATTGTGAGTAACAATCTTCGGTAAGGCCTCAGTTTTCCAACTCTGCAAATTACGACGCAGTTTTAGTTTCAACTGGTCATCAATAAACGCATTCACATCTGGGAATCGCTGATCTTCAGAAGAATACGCCTGTGCAAAAAGTCGCTCTCCAATCTGTTTCTGGATCAACTCAGTCGTATGACGAATTTTCTCCATAGTAGCTTTTGACTGGAGAATTTCGGGATTAATACTGCTGAATGGACGTTTTGTGATGAAAAACATAACCACAGTCCGGTCTATATTGGCTGTTTTCATCCGCCAATTCAAACGGGCCAAAGCTTCCAAAGTGAGGTCATAGCCTTTATTTTTGTATTCATACCTACCTGAAGTAAAGAAGTAGATAGTTTTATTCAGATCGAAATAATAGCTCTGAAAGAAATGGCCCATCACAAACTGATGGATTTCATCTTTATACTTCTGATGGATATTTTGAAGTTCGTGCTTGATGGCACGTTTGCGAATATTTAGTCCATTAGGTAGAAGCACTTCCGGCTTTCTACCAATCAAAGACTCACATTCACGAGCGGTAACATCACTCACGGTGGAGAAAATGTGGGCGCCGTGCGCAGCAGCTCTTTCAATTCGAACCCGTGTCTCAATATTGAAATGCTTCCCTTCATCCAGCCAGTTATAAAATGGAAGATTATCATAGAAGCCTCCATCATTCATGGCTAAATAACGCCCCAGCATCGTTGCATGGGTCGTAAAAATAGTCGTAACTGGTAAGTTATCTCTTCGGATCTCAGGAATCGCAGTAGCTGCCATCCACTCATGAATATGTGCCAATACGCGATGGTCTCCACTAACGTCTTCGAGGACCAACTTGCTAAAAAATACCTTAACCATCCAACCGAAGGTCACTATTTGGTTTACCAGATCATCATTCCCGGGAAGGCTAATATCATGATGCTCCCACAAAAGATATTTAATTTCCGCGAGTCGATCATAGACAGAATAGGGATTAAACAGAACCACATTGGGACGCCCGTCTATCAACCATTGACCGTAGTGAACTTCCAATCCATCTTCCCGCATTTTTGCAACTGCGCGACCAAAAGGATCATCCGGAAGCTCCATGGCTTCAAAAATAGCAGATACATTGGGATGAACGTATGGCCCCAGCAACAAATATCGATCTCCCCAATTGTTGAGCATAGAGGGGGCTTTAGAACGAATAACCGTATAGATACCTCCTACTTGATTGGCCACTTCCCAGGCCGCTTCAACAAGCAAAGCATTGGACTTGGGTTGATAGACCTTTGGCGTATTTTTAGGATCCAGAAAATCCGGTTGGGGATTGTTGGTAGTCATAGCTAATATGGGAGTTTATTCTGCCAGCGTATTGTTAGATGCAAAGTAAGAAAAATCACTTGGATAAAGGGAATTTTTCCAATCTATGTTAGATTAATTTATAAGTTCTGATTTTTTGTCAACCTCCCAAATCAGTACTGGCCCCTTTAGACCATTTATTTTGAGGGAAGATTCATATTGCAAATAGTGTTCGTAGCGATCATCTCCCTCCCGAGCCCTTCCGACCAATCGATTTTTCAAACTGGAAATCAGCCAAATTTCTATAGTATTAAACCCCGGGCTGATTTGCTCGCTTATATCCAAACGAAAAGGAGGAATTATGCAGTCCCCCACCCACTCCGTATTTACTTTCACCTCCACAGCTCCATGTAATTCCCCCAAATCCAGGATGTATTGTTTATTCGATAAAGTATCTCCCAATTGGAAGGAAGTCCGATAAAGTGCTTCTTCAGAGCAAAATTTAAGTTGCTGATTGCTCCCCCAGTCAAAAAGTGTTGTATCCGAAAACTCCATCTGGGACTTATTGCGATTTTCGTCAGCCAACATAAAGTCCCAGCGCTCAATATTCCGAGTACTCAAGGACAACTCGCCCAAAAGGGGGGCATCCAGTCGATTGAAGCCTAGCAGCAAAGAATCCTCAACAATCTCATCTTTAGCGGAAAGTACAAAGGCTGTGCTTTGGGCATTGAGGAAAATTCTATGAATGCCCTGGTTCCCGGCTTCCATTTTATGAATAGTGCCTCTCCAGGGATTAAAAATATAATTGTGCTCGTTTTCAAGCTCAATACTTAATTCGTAAAAACGATCTTTTTCTGCTTTATTCTTCAGAAAAATCATCTCAAAATTTCGACTCTTTCTTTGAGTGGCTCGCAGGTTTTCATAGGGGCGAGCGAAAGCGATTTTCTGATCGACAGGAAAGCCGGAAAAGTAATTTTGAATATCCTCTTTGCTATCGAGACGAATGGCCTTAGGCAATTGTATCAGCAGTCGGTCTAATTCGGCAATATGTTTTTCATAATTCATGTATCCTTTAATATCCTGAGGAGGATTATCCAGGAGAATAATACGAGCGCCAGCAGTCGAAAGCTTTTCAATATTTCTTAAACTTTTTATCTCTATTTCCGGCACATCAATCAGAATCAATCGCTCATAATTATTACTTCCAATTCGAATCTTATTTCGGCTAATTCTTGCCTTTTGCAAAGACTCATCATTTACCCATACCCAATCTAGACCCAATTCATCCAGGGCAGTAATAAGGCCTTTTACATTTTCCAGCCATTTGGCCTCCTCATTTCCTCCCTTCGCTAATCCCGGAGCTTGCAAATTGGGATATTCACTTCCTTGTTCTGCGGGAAATCCAAGGAAAGGATAATAAATCAGAATCGGTGCATTTGTTTTTCCCTGTCGCAGGAGATATTGACAACGCCTGAAATAATCATTGAGCTGTTTTTGAAATTTCCAAAAGCTGTTATCTGCTCCCAAATGCTCGGAATTATGTTCTAAAGGATAATAAGTAGAAGAAAAGGGCATCCAGGCTTCTTTTCCATATTTTGCGTCAATGCGTTGATAGGGTGCACCCTGAAATACCAGATGATTGACCCCATGCAGAAATAGATCATCCGCGGTATTTTTTATATCTGAAGGACTATTTGAAAAGGTAACTCCCTGCGCATCCAGACAAAGGGAACTCACCCAGGGCCGGGCGTATAATTCAGCGCCAGAACTTACCATTTTAGTATAAAGTAAGCCATGTCCACTATACCTCTGTCCTGCTTCGGGCAAGCTGCTATGTCCTGCAGCCTTCAGGATATCCAGATCAAATCCATGAGGAATTATCCGTGAAATTAGTCCTCTTTTCTCTGCCCATACCCGGCTTGAATCCAAATAATTCTGGATAAAGAAATCAGAAAGACTTTTATCATAATCCTTGCGAATCCGTTCATCTGCTGAACCTAGTATATATTCCGGACCTCGTTTTGCCGACTGAAGCTTCATCAGGTGATTGTCTTTGCCCGGGTAGAGTAAAATTGGGAGATTAGGAGTCAGTTTATAGCCATTTTGCTTTTCAAAATACTCCTGAATTTCATCTGTATACATTCTTTCAGCCAGGTACTCAAAAGGTGCCTGAGAAAATCCTCGCATTCCATTTGCGTAGTAAGCCGGCAATCCAGTTTTTTGTCCCAGAAGAAAATTATAATTCGCAAGGACCTTAGAGGATTTGAAAGGATTCAGCACATACCCTTTCTGATCCATAGCTAACTCCCAGGGACTCTGAGCCACGGGCATTTTATAGACAGCGATGATTTTCCAATAGCCTTTGGGCGCCTCCCAAATAATCTCTCCATTTTGAACAAAGTCACTAATATTCAAAATGGAATCAGGATCAAGTGCTACGTAATCATCCAAATAAACAGCATATTCACTTCTTTCTTCCTTGAGCGTTTTGGATGCAAATACTTCCAAAAGCTCTAGCTTATTTTCTCGGAAAGTTGCCCACTGGTCATTTTCTTCTTCAAAAAACAATTCTTCCCAAGCCATCCACTGATAAAAATAAGGGAGCTTGGGTTTGGGAAGTTCGAGTGAGATCACCTTATCGCCCAATATGGTAGCTTCCCCAAATGCCAGGCTTTCCAGGCCTTCTTCCAGTCCTACATGGGGTCCACCAACAGGAGAAAGTGCAGAAATACTTAGATCTACACTCATTCCCAGCTGTCGAGCTTTGTTCAAACTGATTTTTAACAAATCAAAATACCCTTCAGAATTATAGGTATGAACCTGGGACCAGTGTTCCATGTCCGGATCAAGACCAACGGCAAGGGGTTGTATATCTACCCCGCCGAACCCTTTCTCATGAAAAGTCTCGAGTTCTTTCACCAATTGAATGGAATCTACCCATGCACCCGGCCACCACCATCTCAAAATCGGACCGTTTTCCAGCGGAGGGTCATTAAATAGCTCAGCATCAAAATTGTTTCTAAACCTCAGCGGATTATTATTAACCCAGGTACTATCCGGGCTAAAAGTCTCTGCATCAAACATGGAAAGGGGGAGCCGTTCCTGATAGGCTTTTCCTCGTAATTCAGTCCCTGTGGCGTGGTTTTTCCAGCGCAAAAACCCTGTAATAAGCAGGATCAGGCCAATCGCCAGAAAAATGTAGGGCAGTAGAAATAGATACTTTCTTATGTTCCTCTGCATACGCAAGGTTTGGCACAAATTACAAAAAGCCGAAAGATAATCCAGTCAGAAAAGAATTAATTCCCATATCAATTATCCTGGTGTTTATTTTCAGCAATTTCATGGGTAAAAAAATGGAATTCTTTCTAATTTGCGAATCGAAACTATACTATGAGTGCATTAAAAATAAATTCCTCTGTTACAGAACGTTTTCTCCGTTACGTTCAAATAGATACCCAATCGGATCCTCAATCAGAAACCGTTCCCTCCACAGCCAAGCAGAAAGATTTAGCACAGCTTTTAGTAGCAGAATTGAATGCTTTGGGGATAAACGATGCGGAAATGGATGAAAATGGATATGTCTACGCGACTATACCTGCTACCGGCAATCCTGAAACACCAGTTATTTGTTTTTGCTCTCATATGGATACCTCTCCTGATTGCAGTGGTAAAGGAGTCATACCTATCATTCACAAAAACTATGGGGGACAGGATCTGATTCTTCCTAATGATAATCGCATTATCATTAAGAAAGATGAGCATCCGGATCTAGCCAAACAGATTGGTAATGACATCATTACTGCTAGCGGAACAACCCTTTTGGGTGCAGATAACAAGTCCGGAGTAGCAGCCATTATGGATATGGCTCAATATTTCATGCAAAATCCGGAGCATAAGCATGGAAAAATTCGCATTTTGTTTACTCCTGATGAAGAAATAGGCAGAGGTACCAATGAAGTAGATCTGGAAAGGTTAGGAGCTGATTTTGGATATACAGTTGATGGGGAAAGTCTGGGCTCAATGGAAGATGAAACCTTTTCCGCAGATGGAGTAGTCATAGAAATAGAAGGAGTAAGTGCACATACCGGATTTGCTAAAGGTAAAATGGAAAATGCCTTAAAGATTGCAGCCGATTTTCTGTCTGCCTTGCCCAAAGATCATCTTTCCCCCGAAACCACAGAAGGTCGGGCAGGATTTGTCCACCCTTTGCATATAGAAGGAATAGCAGAAAAAGTTAAGATAGAATTTCTCATTCGCGACTTTCGTACTGAGGGCCTGGCTGAAAAGGAAAATTTTCTAAAAAAAATCCTTGATAAAACCCTAGAAAACTACCCAAATTCCACGGCAGATTTCCAGGTTCATGAGCAGTATCGAAATATGAAAGAGATCCTGGATCAGCATCCTCAGGTAGTAGCCTTTGCAGAAGAGGCCATCCAACGTGCCGGACTTAAAGTCAAAAAAGGAAGTATTAGAGGAGGAACAGATGGATCACGACTTTCTTTTCTAGGTCTCCCCTGCCCTAATATTTTTGCTGGAGAACATGCTTTTCATTCAAAAGAAGAATGGGTTTCTGTTCAGGATATGCAGAAATCTGTAGAAACCCTAATTCACCTGGCAAGCATTTGGGAAGAGAAGTCCTGAACATTTTTTCCATAGAGATTGTTTTTTACTGTATCTTTTTGCTTTTTTATTTCGTTTAATAAAGCAACCAGAATTATTTTCCTTGACAAATATTTTGAAAACACAAATTTTGTTTCATTTCCTCCCATTTACTCATCGTTCTTTTCTTACTCTTTAGAAACACAATTTACCCCTACTGTTTAACTAGATCTTGCTCATTATGAACGCACAACTAGGGACTTATGCCCTGGACTCTATGTCGAGTCCTGAACAGGAAATGGTACGCCTCAAGAAACAAGCAGAGTTGCTCCCAAAAATTGAATTAAGGGCTTTGGTAGAGCATGGCTTGAAGAAAAATATGCAGGTCTTAGACGCTGCATGCGGACCAGGTCTTACCGCTTGTATGATAGATGATTATCTGAATACAGGCTCAGTTACAGGAATCGATCTCAATCCAACCTTATTAAAAGAAGCCGAAAAACTCGCCTGGAAAAAAAGAAAACGAATCCGATTTGAAGCGGCTAATGTTTACTTTTTACCCTACGAAAATCAATTTGATTATATCTATTGCAGGTTTCTTTTTCAACACCTTGAGTCGCCTGAAAAGGCACTACAATCTCTTTGGAAAGCCCTCAAGCCCGGTGGAATTCTTCACATTCTGGATGTCAATGATGATTGGCTTTTTCTTGAACCTGAAGTACCTGCTTTTACTCAACTGAGTAATCTGGCAGCCAGACATCAGTCAAGAAAAGGAGGCAATCGATACATCGGAAAAGAATTGAGGAACATCATGGTCAAAGAGGGGTTTGGAGACTTATTCACCAGTGTCATATCAGTGAGTTCTGATATGGTGGGCATGGATACCTTTCTAAATATTACGACCAGTTTTAAAGCTGAAATTATTGATCCAGAACCTGATCAACCACATCCTCAGCAACTCCTCAAAGAGATCAAAGAGGAGGTTTCCAAAAGAGACACCTATGGTATGGTAGGCGTTTTTAATGTATCAGCCAGAAAATCCTTGACTAGAAAATAGGATGAAGAAGTAGCAGAAGACGCTCAAACGTATTTTCCCATATAAAGATCTATCACTTCAAAGAAATGAGTGCAGGATAGTGATTGTATTGAATGAAGTCGAAGATCATAATTCATTCAAAAATGTCGTCTATAATATCAGTTCGACTAGCGAAAACACAATCAGAAATGGAAGTCGTGTACCAGTTGACCCACGACACATTTGTCGAAAAAAGACTTTGTCAAATACAGGAGGATCAAAGTCTGAAGAATAATGAAGAACTCGACCAGCATCCCAACACTCAAGTCTTTATTGCCTTGATTGACGGAGAGATTCGAGGTACTATTTCTCTAAGCCTCCACGATAAAATGGAAGAGGTTTATAATTATTCTTTTGTCTCTCAATTATTGGCAAGAAATTATGATGCAGGTAAGCCTGCCTATTCGGGTTGGCGACTGGCAACTCGTGGGAGTCGATTAGAGAGGTATTTACTTGCAGTAAGGCTCATCATGCATGGGTACAAAGCCATAATTACGGGAGGTAGTCACCAGGCTTATTTTAGCTTTCTTCCATCCCAATTAAAGGTGTACAAAAACTTCTTTCCAGATGGACAAATTCTGGGGCAAATTCGAAAACAAACCCGCATCATTGATGGCCAATTGGTTTTGATGAAGTACAGGGTCTCCAATTCTGGGTACAAGCACCTCGAAAATTTGTATACCTCTTTGATCAAACTCCATAAGATTTAGCCCGAATAAGGGTGAATAGAACCTTTTTGCTGCAAGCCCCATTTCCCTTAATGTTCGATTAACGTGAAATAGCCTGCGTAGCGATAGAAAGTTAAGACATGTGGGGGTTCCGTCTTTGAGAAAAAAGGAAAACTGGAACCCCATCGAAGTCTTCAAATAAACAATTCATTAGTAATGAGGTTTCTCAGGAGGAAATCAACCTTAATCCGATGCCTTATAATTCCTTCAAAGCACTACTGGCGATCTGTGGCTTCATGATCCTCTTCAGTTTGGGGCAAGCACAAGACCTTGAACTCGTAGAGTTTAATCAGAAAAGAATCAAGACAAGCAATCGAGCCATGTATGTACTGGGTGGTTGGGCTGTAGGAAATATAGCCCTGGGAGGAATCCAAAGATCCCGACTCAGTGGAGAGCAAAAATATTTTCACGAAATGAACCTCTTCTGGAACCTGGTGAATCTGGGAATAGCAGGTGCAGCACTTTATGGGAATTCTCAGCTAGATCCTACCTCACTGAGCCTCTTTGAGAGCTTGAAGGAGCAGGATAAACTAGAGAAAATTCTCTGGTTCAATGTAGCTCTAAATGGAAGCTATATTCTGGGAGGTGCCTGGTTGAAAGAACGGGCAAAAAGTGCCACAAATAGGCCTGAAAGATTAAGAGGATATGGTAATTCTCTTATGCTACAAGGAGGGTTTCTCTTGGTGTATGATTTGGTTCATGTACTGGTCCAGCAATCCCAAAGCTCGGATAAAGTAGAAGCTTTTCTTAGTAAGGTCCAGTTTAGCGGAACAGGTATATCTTTACAATTTATTTTTTAGTTTTAGCTGGCAAGCTAAAGCTATATATATGAATTACTACTTACACTATTTTCTCTCCATATTCCTCATTTTCTGTCTAAATTTTTCAATTGCGCAATTCGGAACCTGGGAAGCAGAAGTCGCCAGTAATGGTGCCCCTAATCCCCGTCATGAGGCGGGATATGTGGAAGTAAATGGCAAATTTTATCTGCTGGGAGGTAGAGGAATCAAAGCCGTCAATATTTATGACCCCATTGCAAAAACCTGGACCAATGGTCAGGCACCTCCCATAGAGCTTCATCATTTTCAACCTATCGCCTATCAAGGAAAAATTTATGGGATCGGAGCCATGACAGGAGGATATCCGACGGAAACTGCTATTCCCAACATCATTATATATGATCCTCTAGCTGATCAATGGTCAACCGGGCCAGAGATTCCCTCAGCGAGAAGAAGAGGAGGTGCAGGCCTGGTATTGCACAATAATAAATTCTATTTGGTATGTGGGATAATCAATGGGCACACCAGTGGGCATGTAAACTGGATGGATGTCTATGATCCCGCCACTGATAGCTGGCAGGTTTTGGCTGACGCACCACGAGCCAGGGATCATTTTCAAGCTTCTTTGGTAGATGATAAAATATACGCATTGGGAGGGAGACGTTCGACGGCAAGTGGTAATGTTTTTGCCAATACGATCGCAGAAGTAGATGTTTATGATATCGCCACCGATACCTGGACTACCCTTAACCAAAATCTTCCTACGCTTAGGGCTGGATCTTATAATGCAGTCATGGATAAAGAAATCCTGGTTTTGGGTGGAGAATCTCCGGACCAAACGCCTGCGCATAGTGAAGTCCAGGCTCTGGATACCCGGACAGGCAGTTGGCGCTCGCTCTCAGATATGATTCAAGGTCGCCATGGGACGGGTGCTGTTTGGTTTCAGGATACCCTCTTTACTGCCTCTGGAAGTGGAAACAGAGGAGGAGGACCAGAATTGGCAAGCCAGGAAAAGCTCTATTTTGGGCAATCCTCAACCGCCCTTTTTCCACCTGTCCATACCAATCCTTTTCGCGTAGAACCAAATCCAGGCAGTAAAGAAGGTATCCATATCTCTTATGATGGCCCTCTGCGAAATCTGAGCCTGGGTCTATATAGCCTTTCCGGTAAGATGATTTCTCAAAAGAAAAAAGTAAGCAATTTTCCTTATGATTGGGATATCAGTGAAGCCTCTATTGCTCCGGGACTATTTATTTTAAAAATTGAGCATGACCTTGCATCATATTCTCAAAAAATATTTCTAAAAGAATAGGCTAGAAACTTATACTTACGGCTCCATTGCTGCCTATGATGCCCGGGTCATAAATCTTAAATCCGTATTTATCTCCCCGCGTATCTCCAGCTAGCCTGACATTAAAATCGACCCGCAAAGGAAGAACTTTCAGGATTCTCTTCTCAATACCTGCATTGAGTTCGAGATAAGGCTGAATACCCTCCTGTGCAAGCAGGTGAAGTCCCACATATTCGCTAAGTTTCCATCTTCTAATGCCTGGAATTTTATTGAAAATAAATCCTCCAAATGCATGTTCCAGATGGGCCTCCAGATAAGGCTCCGTAGAGGAAAATTCATAGTAGGGCATCAAGAAGAATTCGTCAAAATTACCCTTCTGGATGTAAATCTCATTTCCCTGATAGTGAAAGAGATCAGGAAAAAATACGCGATTATCATTCAGGTATTTACCGACACTGGCTCGTATACTCGTATTCCCAAAAATCCCCAGGTTGAGGCTTTGCGATAAAGAGAATTGAATTCTTTCAAAATCGGAATAGGTATCCTCTCTTGCCCAGGATCGTGAATAAACAAACTCTAAGAGAGGCCAGTCAGAGCCCATATTTACCTTACTATCGGGAAGGCTCATATATTTATTGAAAGGCTTGAAACTTATTTTTGCTTCTGTTATCAGGGCTTGATGATCCGGGATTTGAATATTGGGGTCATATTCGCGATTCTTGAAAAAGAGAGAATAATCTGAACTATTTTGGAGGCTACTTCTGTTTTCATATCTGCCATTTAGGGATATGGTAAAGCCATTGAACAACTCTCGATTATAATAAGCCTCCACAAATTCCTTTCTATAAAGCCTGACATAACTCCTTTTAAAGAGGGTAGCAAATAAACTCCCCAAATTCATGTTGATCTGATCCGGCCGACTAAATTGCTGCACATAATTTCCTCCCATAATCCCAAAACGCTCCGAACGTTTCTGGTTCCCCTCCACATCCAGCGCTAACCTAAATCCCAATATTCCATTTCCAAAACCATATCTAAGCCTATAACCTAAAGTAGTTTTTCGATTTCCCTCCCGTTCCCAGATACGGTCTAAGCCTTGACCCAAATAAGCCCCTTCAATAGCATTAAAACCAGAAGTATTTGCCAAACCTATGATGCGCCAGGCTGTTTTTTTGCGATAGTTCCTGTAGGTCCATCCTAGCAAAAGAGAATTGCTTGTAAATTCTTGTGCTCGGGTCAGGGAATCTAAATACTCTGGAGAATTTCTAATTTGCGCTACGCTATCTTTAAACTGATAATCCAGACTTTCCATTTCCGTCAAGGGCATGGGCCGAATACTATCCCACCAGATTTTATCCTTATAAAGAGCAGTATCCGCAAAACTAATTTTTTCCAGATTAAACTTTTTGTTCTGCTCACTTTCGCCCACTCTATAATCACTCAGCAGAGAAGTAAAGGTCCCCACAATGGGAAATTTCATGATCTGAAAATTGAAGCTAAACGCCATATGTGTGCGCGTACTCAGTGGAAGCCAGGCATTATCTATTCGGCGGTACTCCTGCATGATCCTTAGGGTATCCACCACCTGTACAGCCTGCTCTTTAGAAACAAACATATCCAGCTTTTGAACAGCATAACTGCTGTCGGCAATATAAATCAATCCCTGAAAAACGGGATCATGCAATCGTTTGGGAATGATGAGAATTTTATAGGCGATTTGTCCTTCCGTCTTTATTTGTCCCAGAAGTTTGAATTTATAATAGAAAAAAGCGTTGTCCGAAATGGGAGATATGATTCCTCTTTCTGCTATCCCTCCTTTAAAAGCTCGGTTTTCATAGGCATCAAAACGATTGAACGTATTGCCCAAAGGGCTAAATTGTTCTGAAGCTCCGCTAATTCGGGTACTTTGGATTTCCTCCCGGGCCTTATTAGGAGCTTTGATATACATGTGGGAGATATTCTCGGACAGGAAAAGGATATTTGAGGGGAGTTCATCCTTTATACTAAAGGAATCTGCTTCGGTATTTCGCCTATTTTGACTTTCAATTAAGCCTTTCATCAAACTGTCCAGGTCAAATCCCTCCGGAAATCCTATTTGTGCTTTGGTATAAGCCTCATAATCGTATTCTGGAAAAGGAACTGCATTCTGCTTTTTATTCTCTATGGCCTGCTGAATAATTGCATATGCAGGATCTCTTCCATCCGAACTAATAATAACCTGATCCAGCACAACGACCTCTTCCTCTAATTGATAACTCCGCTCCATATTTGAAGTAAGATTGATTTCTTCTTCAATACTTTCGTAGCCTAAATGCGAGATTTTGATTTTATGCTTTCCCGCAGGCAAGATCAGACTGAATTTCCCCTTTTGGCTCAGCGTCCCATAGCGAGTATCGTCAACTGAGATGCTGGCATAATCAAGTTTTTCACCCGTATTTTTATCCGAAATGAGTCCTGAAAAGCGATAACTGTTTTGTGCCTGTGTAGAGAGACAGAAGGATAGAATCAGTATCAGGCAGAAGAATTGATGAAAGAATTTGCCTGGTTTCGTAGCTGCAGTCATGAATGCTTGAGTGTGTAGATTTCCAAAACTTCTTTAATAAGCCCTCAGTACCAATATTTTAGAAGCTGAGTCTTAAATGAGGATACGCAAGTTAAATATTTTGTGGTAAGACGAATAGCCAAATTGAAATGGTTGCATTTACCCCCATTCGTAATTTTGAAAAAGCGAAATAAAGCTTCCTGACAACAATCTAACACTTGACACCTGTTTTTTGCAGATTCGGTCAAAAAGGAAAGCTTAGATTAAATACTCATTATATTTTTATGCTAAATCCTTCTTAGCCTAGCGTTTTTATCATGAATGAACTTCTTTCTCGGTTTAGGGAAAAATGTAAGGACGATATTCTACGTCTTTCTTTAATAAGTGGCTGCGTTGCCCTTATTATTTATACTACAGATCCTGGTTCAAGCAAAAAGTTCATCCTCACTTTCCCATGGATCCTCAATTTGATCCTTAGTATCTCCCATTACTATCGTCCCATTTCGGATCAACATCTTCGATCCATGAGTGTTTTTACCTGGATAGGGTTCGTAGTGGGGATTACTTTTTACCCAGAGCCCTATATGGCCATCATCTGGTCCTTTTTCGCAAGTCTTTCTATCTTATTATTAGACTCTCCAAAGCTGCGGAAAATTACAGGTATTTTATTCTTACCAATAGCCGTTTACAACTTATTATACTTTGTTTTCTATGATCCAAATCAACAACTTGTTGACAAAGGAGCAAGAGAAATCATTACGATTTTATATGGGATTATTCTCCTCGCCTATTTTTCATGGAAATTTTTCAAAGAAGTTTTTCTCATTCTCCAAGAAAGAGATGCCCAATTCAAATTATTCAGGAGCATTCTTGACAATATCCCTGCTGATATTGTAGCCATGAATAAAGACAAGCAGCATTTATTTGTAAATAAGACAGCTGTTAAAGACCCCAGGATTCGAGAGTTTATGTTGGGGAAAACGGTATTTGAATATTGTGAAGCAAGAAATAAGCCGCTGGAATTGGCACTAGAAAGAGATACATCCTTAAATAAAGTACTTGAAGGCGGAAAAGAAATAGAATGGGAAGAGGACTTTAAAACCCCCAGAGGAGAGATTTCTTATATAAGAAGAATTAGTCCTGTAAAGGATGAGGAAGACGATATTGAATTATTGATTGCCTATGGATTTGAAATTACCGAGCGAAAAAAGGCGGAAGCCAAACTAAAAAGAAGCGAAGAAATTCAGTCGGCCATAAATTACTTTGCAAAGTCCCTCTTTGGGCAGAATACTGAGGAAGATATCGTGTGGGACATCGCGGAAAACTGCATTCATTATTTGGGATTTGAAGATTGTGTCATTTATCTCCTGGATGATAGTAAGGAGTATCTTTTACAAAAAGCTGCATATGGGGCAAAAGGTAAGGCTGGAAGGCAAATTCTCAATCAGATCGAGATACCTTTAGGAAAGGGAATTGTAGGATCAGTAGCCCAGAAGGCAAAAGCTGAAATCGTAGTAGATACATCTGAGGATAAGCGTTATATCCTGGATGATGAGTTAAGACTCTCGGAAATAGCAGTTCCGATAATAGGGCCTGAAGGAGTCCTGGGAGTTATTGACTCTGAACATTCATCCAAAGGATTTTATACTCAACGGCATTTGGAGATTCTGGAGGTGATTGCCTCGCTTTGTGCAAATAAACTCATCAAAGCCAGAGCCGATAGATTATTACTTGAGTCCAAAGAAAAAGCTGAAGAAGCCACCCGAGCAAAGTCTAGCTTTTTATCAACAATGAGTCATGAGATTCGGACTCCGATGAATGCAGTTATAGGTATTTCTCATTTGTTACTGGAGGATGAACCCAAAGAGAGTCAGATTCCCAGCCTCAAGGTATTGGAATTTTCTTCTAGACACCTCCTTTCCCTTATAAATGACATTCTCGATTATTCTAAAATTGAAGCAGGAAAACTCAGCTTTGAATCCGAAGCTTTCGATCTCCAGGATTTGATGCTTAATCTTCACAAAACTTTTTCCTTTAAAGCAAGAGATAAAAACATAGATCTTAAGCTAAGTGCTACTCGAAAGCTGGATCATAAAATCAAGGGAGATTTTGTACGATTAAACCAAATTCTTACAAATCTGGTAGGGAATGCGCTAAAGTTTACAGATAAAGGAGAAGTAGATTTTGGATATGAAATAGAGTCCCGTACACAGCAAGAATCAAACCTCTACTTTTTCGTAAGAGATACGGGAATAGGAATTCCTCAGGATAAAATTGAAAATATATTCGAACAGTTTACCCAGGCCTCTGGCCAAACAACCCGGGAATACGGTGGTACAGGCTTAGGACTGGCTATTTGCAAAAAACTGGTTGAACTCCAGGGGGGAGAAATTGGATTGGAAAGTGAATTGGGGAAAGGCACAAAATTCTGGTTTAGATTATCCTTTCTAAACGGAGAGTTATTAAGTGTAAAGGAAAATAAGCCTAAGGTTTATAATTGGAGCAAAGGTTCGTTGAAAGGGATGAAAGTCTTACTTGTTGAGGACAATCGGGTAAACGTAATGGTAGGCAAAAAGTACCTCAAGAAATGGGATATTGAGGTTGAAGTTGCTGAAAATGGGCAGATAGCTGTTGATTTGATATCTGCAAACAATTATGATTTGATCCTTATGGACCTGAATATGCCAGTGATGGATGGCTTAAGTGCGACTGAGAACATTCGCAAAATAGAAGGAAAATATTTCTCCGAACTACCAATTATTGCCCTTACCGCTGATGTTTCGGAAAACGTCAAGGAAAATATTCTGCAATCCGGGATGAATGATTACCTGACTAAACCTTTCGATCCAGAAGATTTATTTAGATCTCTAAGCTCTCATTATCAAGGGAGCAAAAGTGAAAAAATATCGATCTCCTGAATATTATTCACAGGGTCATTTATTCAACAAAAAAGAAACCCACCCCGGATAGGTACCAAAGTGGGCATCATTGATTTTTTTTGGGGGCCTAAGGAGTGTCCGTATCCTTCTTCTTTTTCTTTCTAGGCGGCCCATCTCCCTCTCTCCTGCCATCTCGCCTTCTCTCTCTCAATTCTTTTCTATACGCCTCGTATTGATTCCATTGTTCAAGCGTTAGGATTCCTTTAAGCTGCTCATCAGCACTGGCTTGAAGTTTCATCATTTCTTCGCGCATCATTTCTCTATCCCCATTTGCTGACTCGAAAACTTCTCTTCTTTGGCTACGCATATCTTCCTGGATAGCTTTCATTTCTTCCATCTGATCTTCAGTCAAACTAAGTTTGACTTTAAGAGAATCCATATTCGGTCCCATTCCCCTACGTCCTCTACCTCCTGGTCCCTGTGCCCACATCTCCGTTCCCAGAGAAATCAATAAACCTAATAGTAGGTATTTCAAAAGTTTCATAATAATTATTTAAATGCTGTGAATGTTGGCTTTTCTTACAGATTACTTGAGTTCTTACATCTGCGTTTGAACTTAAATTTCAATTCTTAGACAAATAAAGTAGCACCTATATTCCCTTCTGGCACAATTTCTGCAAAATGAACAAACAAAGAGATTAAGCTTCTATAAATCTCTCAGGAGGATCGGTCATTACCCCTGACCACTTTTGTAGAAAAACCCTCCAAAATATTACACAATACATAGTCAGCAAAAAGAAATCAATTCCACGAATTGAATTATATTTTCTTACCCTTTTAATTTTATATTTTTTGTTAATTTTAAATTAAAATAGAATAAATATTGCATTTTAATTCAAAATCTTACTTTTAGCTTGAAGCATTAAATAATATTATTACATTTGTAACGTAGTTAAAAATGAAAGAAATCAAATCACACAAACGAAATAACCGTTCTTTCAAGAAAAACTACAGTTGATCCAAAGAGTAAGCGAGCCAGTAAAAAAACTCCCTATACTTGTAACGTCAACAGCAAGATATTTGACATTCTGATTTACTCTCCCAGCTAAGTCTGACTCACTCAAAGAGTATGGGCTGCTTAGTTTTTAGAGCAAGGGCTGAGGTTGATTCATGCAAAGCATTCGAGTCCCTCGGTTTTTAGAGCAAGGGCTGAGGTTG
>JBCBRM010000060.1:0-7130 GCA_039819665.1 Bacteroidota bacterium | reverse complement strand
CTGAGGTTGATTCATGCAAAGCATTCGAGTCCCTCGGTTTTTAGAGCAAGGGCTGAGGTTGATTCATGCAAAGCATTCGAGTCCCTCGGTTTTTAGAGCAAGGGCTGAGGTTGATTCATGCAAAGCATTCGAGTCCCTCGGTTTTTAGAGCAAGGGCTGAGGTTGATTCATGCAAAGCATTTGAGTCCCTCGGTTTTTTAGAGCCATCTGTTTATTCAGGTGGCTTTTTTCATTTCTCCTCGTGACTAAATCCTATCCACACCATCATTAGAATACTATCTTTCAGACTTTTGCAGTAGATTGCAGTACGCATGCATAACAATATTTTTGATACAGACCTCCAACACTTTAAGCTAAAACTGGGTGAAATCGTGAAAAATCTTCACGATATGGCTAGCGAAACTCGAAATGAGGAACTTAGTCAGACCCTGAGTGAACTCAGGACGAGTATTGGAGAGCCATTTTTATTTGTTATCGTAGGAGAGGTTAAAGCTGGTAAAAGTAGTTTTATTAATGCCTTACTAAATGTTGGAAAAGAGGTAGTAAAAGTTGCGCCAGATCCCTGTACAGATACAATTCAGCAACTCATCTATGGAGACCAAGCTTCAGAAGTTGAAATAAACCCTTATTTAAAAAAGATCATTCAACCGGTAGATATCCTTCGCAAGATTTCCATTGTGGATACACCGGGTACAAATACGATCTCAGAACATCATCAGGAAATAACGGAAAGATTTGTTCCCCGAAGCGACCTTATTGTCTTTGTATTCGAAGCCAAAAATCCCTATCGCCAATCTGCCTGGGATTTCTTTGATTTCATTCATAAAGACTGGCAGAAGAAAATCATCTTTGTACTTCAACAAGCTGATTTGATGAATGAGGCTGACCTGGCTGTAAATATTGAAGGGGTTCGAAAACATGCCATAAAAAAAGGCATAAGTGATCCCAAAGTTTTTGCACTTTCAGCTAAACAGGAATTAGAAGGTGATCATGCTGCTAGTGGTTTTGGTAAGCTCAATGATTATATACGGGACAATATCACCAACCTGAATGCCTACAAACTAAAATTACAAAGTACCGTTTCTACCTCTCGAAACCTCCATGCAAAACTTGAATCTACTTTGAAAGCAATGGAGGATCAATTGAAGGCCGATCGGGATTTCAGGGCTGACATTCATCATACGTTACAGGATCAGGAAGAAAGGTCCCAAAGACAAGTCGATGCCTTGATCAGAAATATGCTCGAAGATTATGATCGAATTACCCTTGAAAGTCAGCAAGACTTAAGCAATGGCATGGGAGTCCTCGCACTAACCAGAAAGAGTTTCATGTCGGTTTTCAGCAAATCAGATTCTCCACAAGAATGGTTGAAAAGCCTGACAAAGGATTTAGAACAAAATCTGACTAAAAGCTTTAATGACAGATTGAATGAAGGAGTAGAAGAAATTGCCGACAGTATCCGGCAAATGGCAAAAATTATTGACCTGAAAATCCAGAACTCTCAAACAGTTCTTAGACCCAAACAGGATATCTTTGGAGACATATCCGAAAGGAGAAGAATTGTATTAAGAGAATTGCGGGAGGGATTCTCAGACTTCATTAACCAAACTGAAAGCTTTGTGGGTAAGGAGGTATTCCCTGAGGCCTCAAATTTATCTCCAAATATTGCTGCTGGAAGTGGTATGGCTGTAATAGGAGCGGTTTTGGCAACTGTTACCTCTGGAGTAGCTTTTGATATTACAGGAGGAATCATCACAGCAGCAGGTTTAATGTTTGCTGGAGGAACAATTTTGCTTAAAAGGGGAAAGATTCTTGGGGGATTTAAAAAAGAGATAGATAAAGGAAGAAAACAACTTTCCACCAATCTTGACCATAAATTAAAGGCATACATTGCTCATATTCGTAAAAAGATAGATAGCAATTTCACTGAGTTTGATAAATTACTAGATGAGGAAGGAAGGCATGTCGAAAAATTAGCCGTTCAACATGCTTTTACCCGTCAAAGCCTGGATAAATTGGATGAAGAATTAAAACAATAACATCCTCTTTTACGTTCAACCTTAGCCTTAGTACTAAACCCCTAAAACATACCCTCCTATATGGACCTGGCCGAACTTAGGAAGCTTGTTAGACAAGGAGAAGGCTTTCACTTAGAATTTAAACGAAAAGCCAAATATCCGGAAAAAATTGCCCGAGAGTTTGTCGCATTTGCAAATTCTGAAGGTGGCATCCTTTTACTTGGAGTAGACGATGATGGGAGTATTTATGGGAGTAAAAATCCAGGTGAGGACCAATTCATTCTCGAGAACTTTCTCCAAAAGTATCTGGTTCCGAAAATCGAATACAAAATTCGGCGAATTCCAGTAAGCGCTCAAAGAGAAGTTTTGGCTTTCCAGGTCAAATCGAGTTATAGAAAACCTCATTTTATTCGCTTCCCAGATAAGCATAGTGAAAAGCAAGCCTACGTTCGGGTAAAAGATATGAGTGTAAAGGCGAGTAAAGAAATGGTCAAGGTCCTCAGGCACAACAAAGATAAGCAAGGAGTTTCCCTTAGAATAGGTGAAGCAGAAAAGCGAATTTTGGGTTATTTAGAAGAACATTCAGGAATAAATCTGCAAACCACTTCAGAGCTTTTAAAAAGCAATCTACAACAAGCTTCCAGCAAACTGGTGATCCTGACACGGGCTGGAATCCTCTCTATTAAAGCCAGTGAGAAAGGCGATGTGTTTTCCCTCAACAAAAAAGCCTTCGAATAACCGTACATTCCAATAAAAAAAACACCAAACTCACTGGTATTTATACAATTCAAATCCAATCTTACCGTTATGATGTAAGATTAGAACATTTCTGTTAATTATTTTAATTAGATTTGTTTTCTACTGATTGAATAAGTCAAGGTCATTTTATTAGAAGAAACACTAACAGGGACCAATAACAGCCATTTTACTCGTTCCAGACTTGGGAAGAATTGTATGCCAAAACTTTCCTCAAGGCTATATTTATTTGTAAGATATGACAAGAAATTTACGACTCATTCTAATCTTTAGCTTCAATTTTATCATGCTGGGGCAACTCTATGCTCAACAGCCTGAACAAGATTGTATCAATGCTATCCCCGTTTGTCAGAATGTATACGTACAAACCAACTCCTATGTTGGAGAGGGTTTAGATCCAAATGAAATCGACGCCAATATCTCTTGTCTCGGTAGTGGCGAAGAAAATGACGTCTGGTACATCTTCACTGTTCAGACTGCTGGCATGGTGAGTTTCACCGTAAATCCCATCAACTTTTTTGATGACTATGATTGGGCGGTTTATGACCTTACCAATAATAGTTGTGCGGATATAGCCTCAAATGCTAATCTGGAAATTAGCTGTAATTATTCTGCTACCTCTGGTCCTACGGGACCAAACCTGCCTGGAGGTGCAGCCAGTAATGGTGCGGGAGGTCCCAATAGGAATGGATTGATCCCGGTTGTAGCAGGTCAAACATTAGTAGTAAACGTAAGTAATTTCTCCAATACAAGTTCAGGTTATACCCTGGATTTTTCTGCTTCTACAGCCACCATTTTCGATAATATCCCTCCAACAATGGATAGCATTTCGGCTGATTGCGGAGGAGGAGTTGAAATTTCTTTCTCAGAAAATATAGTTTGTTCTACAGTTCAACCCACGGATTTTACAGTGACAGGTCCCGGAGGTCCATTTACGGTAACTGCAGCTGTAGGAAATAATTGTGCTGCAGGTGGTACATTTGATACAGATTTTGTTCTTACCGTAAGTCCCTTGATGGTTCAAAGCGGAACCTACTATATCTCATTGGCTGGAGATGTTGAGGATAATTGTGGGAATATCGGAATTTACGAAACAGATAGTATAGCCATCGTAATACCAAATATTGCTGCAACTGCTACACAGGATACACTCTGTCAGGGTCAAAGCACTACTCTTTCCACACCATCTCAACCAGGCTTCACCTACGTTTGGTCTGGTGGGAATACAGGCGCAACCGTTACAATTACTCCCCCCATAAGTGCTGTTTATAATGTATTTGCCACCGATCCCTTTGGATGTACCTCCACGGGTTCTGTACCGATAACAGTTTTAGATACAGCTTTAGCTACCTTTACAATAACACCGCCTACCGTATGCCCTAATGAAACGGTTGATATTACATTTACTGGATTCAATGATCCAAGTGCCAACTTTATTTGGGATTTTGGAGGAGCTAATGTCATCTCTGGAATGGGAGCAGGTCCTTATGAACTTTCCTGGCCAACTTCCGGTCAAAGGACTGTGAGCCTGAATATTAGCCAGCAAGGGTGTGCGAGTGCAAGTAGTAGCTCCATAGTTACTATTACTCCAGAACCTGAATCTGATTTTACCGTCCCCACCAATGTGGTTTGCTTTGGTACGAATGCTACAATCTCCTATAATGGAGTGATCAGTCCTACTGCCACCTATACCTGGGACTTTGATGGAGGAATTGTACAAGCCGGAGCAGGTGCAGGTCCTTATCAAGTTACCTGGGCCATCCCGGGTCCTAAGTCAATCAGCCTTATCGTTAGTGAAGGAAATTGTATTTCACCTACCACTACCAAAACACTTACTGTTGCATCTAATCCTGTTGCAAGCATAAATCCTCTCAATGATCAGTGTTTCAAAGGCAATAGTTTTAGTTTCAGTTATAATGGAGGAGCGAGTATAGGATCTTATAGCTGGGATTTTGGAGATGGTAGCCCTGCGAGCACAATGGCAGCCCCTGTGCATTCCTATGCCAATTCTGGCAATTATACAGCTACTCTGAATGTTACTGACATAAATGGATGTAGCAATTCCACAACTGTGGACGTAGAAGTATTTCCAGCCGTACAGGCAGATTTTGATTTTAATCCGGTGTGTTTGGGCCAAAACACCAACTTCACAGATCTAAGTAATACTAATGGAATTGCGATTCAATCCTGGACCTGGGATTTTGGAAATGGAAATACCTCCACTATACAAAATCCAGTAGAAAGCTTTGCAAATTTTGGATTTTTCAATACAAGCCTAATCGTAACCACAGCTCAAGGATGTTCTGATACCTTGATAAAACAGACAGAAGTTTACGAACAACCTCAGGCCAGTTTTACCTTCGATAATGCTTGTGAAAATTTACCTGTTAGTTTTCAGGAAGCTGCGATCGCAACGAACCCGGGACTTAGCTATAATTGGGATTTCGGAGATGGACAAAATTCCGGCAATGCCAATCCTAACCACCAATATGTAGGATTCGGTTCGTATCCGGTTACTTTGACAGTTACGACCGCTAATGGATGTACAGACCAATTCCAGGATAATATTCAGGTATATCCCAAACCCATAGCCAATATCCAGATCGATGCGGTTTGTCATGAGAACCCTACTCTGTTCCAGGATTTATCAAATGTGCCAGGAGGAAGTAGCATTAGCACCTATAATTGGGATTTTGGAAATGGACAAGGCTCCGCGGATGCCAATCCTCAATACAACTACGACCTTCCCGGTATTTATGATGTCAGCCTGATCGTTGGCAGTGGAGAAGGATGCCTGGATACCACTAGCATTTCAGCTACCGTTTATCCAAATCCAAAAGCTGATTTCAGTATGGAATCTGTTTGTGAAATGGATGAAGCCAGTTTTACAAACCTCAGTACGATAGACGGGAGTATAACCGCAGATATTATAGACCAGTTTACCTGGAACTTTGGAGATAATAGTTCCGGTTCGACCTTAGAAAACCCGACACATACATATCAGGCCGATGGCACTTACCAGGTTACACTTACTGTAACATCCAATAAGGGATGTGATGCAAATGCAACTCTTCCCCTTTTGATATATCCCGGCCCTGATGCGCCACAAGCAGTTGAAGATACTTCCTGCTTTGGCTACCCGGCCTTCCTCATCGCTCAGCCTCAACCGGGGCAAGATGTAGCTCATGTTGATTGGTTTACCGAAGCCAGCGGAGGTAGCCCCTTTGAAACTAACTTTACCTTTGTCACCCCACCCTTGACAAGCACACAGACTTATTATATTGAAGCGGTTTCAGGATTTGGCTGTAGAAGTGCGCGGATAGAAATCAATGCGTACACGCATGATGAAACGATAGGAAGATTGGTAGCCAGTGATACTGTACTTGAAATTCCACAAGCCATTGCCGAATTCGCTGTTATAGGAGGTAGTCCTATAGCTACCTATGATTGGGACTTTGGGGATGGAAATAGCTCTACCGATTCAGAGCCCGTGCATGAATACAAAAATGCAGGCAAGTATTTGGTTACCTTAAATTACCTCACAGAAAATGGTTGTGAAGGACAATTCTCCCAACTGATTGAGGTGAAAGAATTGATCGTGGTGAGTATCCCCTCTGCCTTCTCCCCTAATGGAGACGGAGTTAATGATTTCTTCTACATAGGAAGTAATCTTATCACTGATATAGATTTCAAAGTATTCAATCGCTGGGGAGAACTCGTATTTCAAAGTCAAAATCCTGATTTCAAATGGAATGGGTTCAGCTCAGAAGGAAAAAGATTAGCTGAAGGAGTATATGTTTACTTATTTGATGGGATCGATATACAAGGACGCCCAATAGAGCGTTCAGGAACCATCAGTTTATTTAAGTAATAAAGTTGCCATATCTTGCCCCAGGGCACTACCGATAGCAACCCCCATACCTCCCAGACGCAATGCTGCAAAGAGTCGATCGTCCACCTGTTGGCAGATCGGCTCTTTACTTTCCCCAAAAGCCATAATTCCTGCCCATGTATGTTCAATCTTAAATACCTCATCAGGAATAATGATTTCCTGCATAAGTGCCTCTAATTTGCTCATAATCAAATCTGTAGTTTTCATTTCCAGACTTTCCTCTCCTTTAAAATCCAGATTCCTTCCCCCTCCCAACATCAATCGATTCCCATAGTTTCTGAAATAATAATACCCCTCCTCCATATGAAAGACACCCTTTATTTTCAATTCTTCGATGGGTGCTGTGATTAGGACCTGCCCTCTACCAGGTTTTAGTTCTAATTGAGGAAAGAATTTTCGGCTAAAAGCATTGGTAGAGAAAACTACTTTTTCACAGGAGAAGTTTAATTCATTTTCTCCCAAAG
>JBCBRM010000059.1:0-50688 GCA_039819665.1 Bacteroidota bacterium | reverse complement strand
TGAAGGCAGTCAAAAATGTATATTTAACCAAGGATTATGGAAAAACTCTACCTTGAAAGAAGAAAATATGGCCAGGATTAAACATCTTTTTACTTTCCTCATAAGAAATAACGAAATCAAGAAAATTTCCGTTATCCTTAATTATCAGAAAAAAATTGTGTAGCTTCATCTTATTCTTCCCAATTCGTGTGTGAAAAGCCTAAGAATACGCACTAATCAAAGACATTAAGACCTAGCGATAAGAAGGACAGTCCTTTTGGGCTAAGCCTGAGTTTTAGCCATTGTTCTATGAACAATGGCTTTCTTTATGCAGCTTAATTTGAGTAGCCTTCGTTATTTGTAAAAAGCTCAAAGTATGAAATCACCTTTTATCCGTTTAAGTTTCTCATTATTAGTCCTGACTTCTTTTTTTTCCTGTCAAGAAGATCCGCTGGAAGAGATAAGTGGCAGCTTAAATATAAACCTCAAGGAGAGTCTTGAAAGTTGGGAAAGTTTACGGTCTGTAGAAGGAAACTCTTACTACTATGTTGCCCGCCAGATACTGGGTTTTAATTTTTCGGCTTCTACAAAAATAACTGTTAGAGATGGGGAAGTAGTCGAAAGGTCCTGTGACTTCTTTTCACTCAACCAACAAGGAGAAATGGTAAAAGACAGTTCATATATAGAAAGCGGAAGTGATCTTGGCATGAATATTCAGGGTTCACCTCTACGGAATATAGATGAAATCTATAAGTCCTGCTCTGAGACCTATATCTTTGCAGATCCGAATCGCTATGAAATAGTATTCGAAACTTTTGAAAATGGGATATTGAAGGATTGTGGATTCACGTACACCCATTGTTTTGAAGAATGTTTTCTTGGAGTCAGACTGACGGAATTTGAATGGTTGTAACGGTATGCAGCCTTTTGATAAGAATTAGCTCTTTTGAGTAGCAGATGTGCAAAAATCCTCTGGGAAGGCATGATTTGAGCCGTTCCAGGATTTATTTTGAGTTTGGAGGGGAGGGTATCTTTAGTTTCTAATAGCCCGAAAACCACATACAAAAAGATCTCGCCTGATGCCGGATGATTTAGACACACGAGAAACCAACAATTACCTGTCTCCCTTATGGAGCAAGCTTTTTTCTTCCAGGATCTATTTTGGTTTCCTATTGATTCTGCTCTTTGGGATTCCGAGATTTTACCTTGTACTGCAAGCCAATATTTCAGGAAGCTATCAAGCTGTTTCTTTCATTTTTATGATCATGTGGTTGAGTCCTTGGCTTTTTCTAAAAAAGTCAGGGCGAAAAGAAATAGGGCTCAAAAAGCCCAAATCCTGGTTGTGGATCTTGCTGGCTTTTCCTGCAGGTGTCTTGTTATGCGCACAGGTTCTGGGAGTGACAGATTTTTTCTTTCCAGAAAGTCCTGGAAATAGTTTTGAATACATTTCCAGAACGTATGCTGCAAATATGAATAATATGGAAGGCGTAGATCCTATGATGATTTTCTGGATCACTGCCGGTACTTCTATGATCTTTAGTCCGATTGGTGAGGAATTTCTCTATCGAGGGGTCATACACCACAGTTTCGTTCCCCAATATGGGCATAGGAAAGCTAGTATTATCGACAGTCTGGCATTTGCGTTGACTCATCTTGCTCATTTTGGGATTATTTACGCTGCCGGAGGGTGGTCTTTTGTTCCTTTAGCAGCCGGCCTTTGGGTACTTCTTATGTTTTTCGTTTGCCAGGTTTTTCATTGGATAAAGGTCAAAAGCGGTTCTGTTTTTGGGGCCGTCCTATGTCATGCGGGCTTCAATTTCACCATGACTTACTTCATCTTTTTCAACTACCTGATCCCATAATTTCTCTCAAATAAATAAGCCAGCTATCCCTAAATAGCTGGCTTATAGATATATCGTCTAAATTATTATTTATCCTCACCAAGAAGCACTATTTCAAAAGGGGTATCCAGCTCTACTTTTCCTCCACTTACACTTACACTTTCCCCTGAATAATAATCTTTCAATTCGGTTCCCTCTTCAAAAACATCAAAAGTAGAGATGCTTTTTGCTCCTTTTGCCTGCTCCATAGCTATAAGCACTTTGTCTCCATTACTTTCTAGGCTTCTTTTAAAAATGTAGGGACTAGCCTGTAATTGTTCATGTTTCCCTGCCCCTACTGATCTGTGAGCATGGCGAAACTGTCCCAGTTTTTGCCAGTGAGCCAAGAGTTTTTGAGTTTCTTCATCACTTTCCACTTGATCCCAATTCATCAGAGAACGAAGTTTTGCATCTCCTTCTGCTCCTTCAGCATTTAGATTACGACCGCTTTCATCCCCATAATAAATCTGCACAGCTCCCGGACTTAGCATCAATTTCGTGCCGGCTTCATAGGTTCTTTCTCTTGCCTGATCGAAAGGAGCCCCATCATCATGGGAACTGAGATAATTGAGCAAACTCACGCCATCGAGAGGGCCTCCATTCAGAGATTGATCGTATTTAGAGAAAATTTCCTCCATAGATTTATTTGCATCATTCTTGAAAGAGAAATTGATGAGTGCATCGAAACCGGAATCATAGAAGTCCACCTTTTGGTCACCATAATCAAAATCTCTTCCTCCTTCCATGAAGTAGTTATAGACCTCACCCATCATATAAAAATCCTGATCCTCAAGTTTGAGATCGCCTTGTTCGGCTTTCCATTCTGCAAAAGCCATTTCGCACTCCTTCTTCAACTCATCCCAAATACCCGCTTCTGTATGCTTGGCAGTATCTATGCGAAACCCATCAATCCCATATTTTCTTACCCAGTCTCGAATCCATTTCAAGAGATAATATCGAGGAGCTCTGGGAAATTCTGTTCGTTGGAAAAACGCATCAAGTTCGGCTTCCTCTTCAGCCAATCTTCCTTCAGTCTCCCATTTGGCTTTCAAAACAGGCGGTAGTTCTACAGCCTCGTCAGATTCTGTGAGAATATCGGGTAGATTATCTACCAGGGTACATTCGACAGTAGTTTCATAACTGGTATAAGTACAGGTCGGATCTTCACGAGTCCACTCTTTGGGCCAGCCCGGATCTGCATCTGTAACGGGACCAATATGATTCATCACTATATCCATCAATATCCGGATACCGTTTGCATGGGCTGTTTCAACCATTTCTTTGAATTCAGCTTCCGTACCAAAATTGGGATCCAGCATGGTCCAGTCTCTTGCCCAATAACCATGAAAGGCGTATGTTTTTCCTGTTCCTTCATCCGTATATCCCCGAACCTGATCAATTACAGGAGTCATCCAAATTGCGTCCACCCCTAAATCTGTGAAATAACCCGTTTTGATTTTTTCAGTAATCCCTTTGATATCCCCTCCTTTAAAGCTCCGCAGGACAGCTCCATCATCTTTCCTTCCATAGGATTGATCATTGGAGGGATTTCCGTTGTTAAATCTGTCGGTGAGCAGAAAGTAGATATTTGCATTTTTCCAAAAAGGACTAACCCCTCTTGGCTTTATATTTTCTGTCGAAGGGGTTTTAACAGAAGTTTGGGTCTCGGTCGGACTTTTACAAGCCTCAAAACTTAAGAAGAGAATCAGGAAAATGGAAAAGTATCTGATCATGAGATTAGCTTAGGTTGATGCGAAAAGAGAAATCTTCCTTCATATAGAAGAAAAATTGTAGCAGTATCAAGCAAATTAAAGGGAATTAGGTCAAATATAAGGGATTGCCTATTTATTCCGACTGAAATGTATCAACAATTTGCAAAACTCCTTCTCTGAAGAAGGCAAAAATGATGGTCCAGATAATAATACTGATCCCTACATGGATGATAATTCGTCTGGGATTTTCTTTAAATGCAACAGCTATGGCCACACTGATCATGGGAGAAAGGATGGGGGCCAAAGCGGCTGTTCCTAGCAGGCCATAGCGTTTCCAAAATCTTATGGTTCGCCTCCTTCTTTTAAAACTCACAGGCTTGGATCTCTTGAATAACTTTTGGATCCATGCCCGAATGACACCTCCAAAATAAGTGTAAACCACCACGCTCAGCAAAGCTCCACCTCCAACAGAAACCAAGATGTCCCAGAAAGTCAAATCCGTCTGAGGTATTGCCGCTAGTGCAGCCAGCGCAAATTTCACAAAGGCCGCCCCAAACAATCCAATCAGCTTGGGCAACTTCTCGCTAAATCCCGCATCCAGTAATATAAAAGCGAAGGTCTGGGTTCCTGTAAATATTGAAAGCATTTAATGGTAATACGTATTGACGTGTTGGTGTGTTGGCGATAAAAGTTTTTCAGGCATTTGCGCAACATAACTCCAAAACACAAAGACTCCAACACGCTTCACTATTTCTCTCCAAAAGCCAAATCCCCTGCATCTCCCAGACCGGGAACGATATAGGATTTGGCGGTTAACTCTTTATCTACGGCTGCAATATATATTCGTGCCTTGGGTATGTGTCGTTGGACATAGGCAATACCTTCATCACTTCCGACAACCCCGGCAATGATCACTTGAGCTGGTGTTCCAGCTTCTATGAGGCTTTTGTAACTCAGGACAATGCTTTGACCGGTAGCAATCATAGGATCAATCAAAATAAGATCTCTACCCTCTAGAGGAGGCACAGCCATATATTCTACTTTGATGATAAAATCATTGCCAGCTGTGTGTTTGCGAAAAGCAGAAATAAATCCATTATCTGCCCGATCAAAAAATTGCAAAAAGCCATTATGCAATGGCATTCCCGCTCTTAAAATAGATACCAATACAGGTTGCTGGGAAGGCAGATTCATATCTAGCTGTCCCAGAGGCGTTTTTACCTCATGGCTTTCATAAGAAAGCTCCTTACTGATCTCATAAGCCAGTATATTTCCTGTCCGTTCCAGGTTCTTACGAAAGCGCATGCGATCCAATTGAATCTCATGATCTCTCATTTCATACAGAATCTGATTCAGAACAGAATTAGCTGTATTTAGGATATTAACTTGCGAAGCCATTTTGCCCATAAAGGTAAATTATTTTTATAGAGCTGTAAATAGGGAACTGGTCTACTTCCAAATTTTCTGAAAAACTGTTCAATGCCAGGAATCATAGAACCTTCAAAATCAAAAATATGTACTCCCTCTTCTTTCCCCTTTAATATACTTTCCCACATCAAATACGTCATCGCTCCACTTGACTGGGCCTTTGGATCTTGTGCGCCGATTAGGTAGTACATGTTTCCTCCAAGCACACCAAATAATGCAGCGGCCAGGGTCCTGTTTTCTGAATCAATAATTGTATGGAGATATCCCTGTTTAGACTCCTTTAAATAAGAATGAAGCTTTCGGAGTAAAGGTAAAATCCGGGGATCACCTGCACTCAAATCATTACCCACTTCGAGATTTTTTTGAAATAATAATTCAAACTGCTCAAAAGACTGATCCCATTTCAGCCCGAAGCCGCTCTTTTTAGCCTTCCTGTTCTGACGTTTATGGCTGGATTCTAAATTCGCTTCCAACTGTTCCAAATCCAGCCGTAAATCCAACTGATAAGTAAAACGGGTCTTTAATTCAAAACTATTCCAATGAAAAGGAAGGGCATAGGGAAAGTTCGGAGCAAGGTTAAAATCAATCAGCTCGATCCCCTCTATTTCCCTGCAGATATGCTCGATAATTTTGCCTTGCTTGCTTAGTCGCTGATAAGGCTTTGCATCAACTTGCTCAAAAAAGATTCCCCAATATTGAGTTAGAGGAGCTTGAGGTAAAAAGTGAAACGGACCTTTTTTATTCAGAATAAAGGGCATAACGGCAATCCAATTTCCCTTTTCCTCAATAATAAAGGCCTCCCAATCTTCTCTTATAGCGGAGATATATCCGTGCAATGCATAAACAGCAGCCTGAGGAGAACTTTTTATAAAAGTATCCCAGGATTCAGGCTCAATTTCAGATGCCTTAAAACGATTTATGAGAATCTCTGCCATTTCCGCACGCTAAGCTCACGAAGCTATAAAGCTCAGACCATATAATAAAGTCGAATATTCCTTAAAAAGACTACATCCCTCAACAATAGGCCTTAATTTGAAGTTTAATACGAAATTCAAAAGTAACAATGTAACTTCGCCCTATGCAAGCACTCATCCCACTTGGAGAATTTGGATACCTGATCTATCGGGTATTTGGGACGATGCGCTTTGCAATAAGAGACCGAGAAAGACTCATTTATCAATTGAATCATGTAGGAGTCAACTCTCTCCCGCTAGTTGCATTGATTGGACTCTTTGCCGGAGGCATTGTTGCCTGGCAAGCCGCATATCAATTCAAAGGGATGATCTCTCTTTCTGTTTTAGGAGGGCAAGTCGTGCGCGTAATGATGATGGAAATGGCTCCTGTGCTAACAGCCCTGGTTATGTCTGGAAGAATTGGCGCTTCTATGACAGCTGAGATCGGCGCCATGAAAATCAGTGAGCAAATCGATGCCCTGAAAACTATGTCAATTGACCCAGTAAGATATATTGTTATGCCCCGTTTTGTGAGCATGTTAATCATGATGCCGATACTTACGTTTTTTTCTATCATGATTGCTGTGATTGGTGCATTTCTTGTATCCAGTTTCTTCCTGGATATCACCTATCAGGTATTCTTTGAATCGGTGCGTACTTTCTTTGAATTAGGGGATTTGGTAGGGGGTTTACTAAAGGGAGTTGTCTTTGGTATGTTGATCTCCCTCATTGGCTGCTTCAGGGGAATGAATACCCTGGGTGGTGCTAGAGGCTTAGGTAACTCAACGATTCAGGCCTTTGTAATTTCAGCGATTGCGATCTTGATAAGTGATTTCCTTTTATGGATTATTTTGTTCTGAAAATTGAGTAGTACCGGTATTTTTTCTATGTTTGCTTTACGTGAATTGCTCTATAAATTCCAAAAATCCGAAAATAACACATCAATACCTATGATACCTCTCCTACTAAGGCGTATACCGTTGAGTGTCATTCTGCTAGTATTGACGTTCCTTCCCATATTGTCATTTACCCAGGACTCGAAGACAGCTAAAACTATGGCAAGAGCGGAAGAATACTTTAGCAGTAATAACACCGTAGACGCTGAAATTTTGTACAATCAGGTCCTCGCGGCTGATCCCAGCAATTTTCGCGCGGCTTATCAATTAGGAAGGATAAACTCCTTCTTAAAAGATTACCGAGAAGCGCTCCGCTGGTTCCGCAAGGCCGAAGAAATAGACGCAAATACGAACGACACGCTCTATTTGCAAATTGGTCTCACTTATAAAAGGCTGGACAATTACCGGAAAGCCAAGGAATATTTTGAGACTTTCAAACAAAAACACGGCACACAAGATGCTTATTACGAGCGTGCCGAACTAGAAATTCAGGGCTGTGATCTTGCAGAAGCATCCATAGCTCGACTCCCGGACTTTCGCGTTAGCGCAGCAAGTTTCAACTCTACTTCCAGCGACAATTACCCCTCCATACTGGATCAAAGACAGGAAGATAAGTTCCTGGTATTTACCTCTTACCGGCCGCTTCCCGGCAAACGAGCCAAAAGGGACAAAATCAGTGGGGAAGCCAAGGATTCTGACATCTATTACATTATCAGGGAAAATGACAGTATTTTCGGAGAAATCTCCCGTTTCCCTAAAAAGCGTATTAACACAAAGTTCAATGACGGTCCCGCCTCCATTACCGGAGACGGAATGACCGTATTTTTCAGTGTTTGTGGCGGAAAGAAAAATAGAAATGGCTGTACCATTTTTGAATCTCGCTATGATCCTGTAAAAAAACGCTGGGGAAAAGCCCAAATCGTTGAGGGCGTTTCCGGAAGCCAGGATGTGATCGTAAATAGCCGCGGAAAAACTCGCCGCGTTCCTACCAACGATCGCCAGCCTTTTATTAGTAGAGATGGTCGTACCCTTTACTTCGCCTCAAACCGCGGGGGCGGAGAAGGTGGATATGATATCTGGTTCTCACGTAAAGTGGGTTCAGGATGGTCTGAGCCCCAAAACCTCGGTCCAACTATCAATACTCCTTTCAACGAGTCTTCTCCTTTCATCAATGATGCAGGAGACAAGATGTACTTCGGCTCTGATGGTTTAGCTGGATTTGGAGGTCTTGACCTTTATTATTCAGAAGGAACTATTGGCAACTTTAGTGAACCTGTCAACTTAGGCGCCCCCATCAACTCCAGTTACAATGACTTCGGTAGTTTGTGGATGGATGATGATTCTTTGGTATACTTTACTTCGGATCGTCCCGGTGGTGCAGGTCGTGATGACATTTACATTGGTCGTAGAATCTACAGAGAGCCCGTTCCATTGAATATTGCTGTGAAAGGGGTTATTCGTGATAAGCAGACCAAGCAACCTATTGAGTTTGCAACAGCTATTCTGTATGAGCGTGGCAATGAGCAAAATCTAATTACCATCGACACATTTGAAACTGATCAAAGCGCTCGATATGAATTTCCACTTGAAGAAGAAAAAGATTATGTAATCCTCGGGAATGCACCAGAATATCTGGCAAATGAAGAGGAAGTCTCAACTCGTGGAATAGAAACTGATACCGAGTTGGTTAAAAACATCGACATTGAATTGGAGCCTATCAACATCGGAAAAGCCATTACCATCGACAATATCTACTACGACTTCGATGAGTATTACCTGCGTGAGGATGCCCTCACAGAATTGGCAAAACTGGTGGACCTTCTGAACAAGAATCCTAATATCACGATCGAGTTAGGTTCTCATACAGATAGTAACGGAACTCCTGCATATAACATCAATCTGTCTGACAATCGTGCGAAAGCTGTTGTTAAATTTCTCGTGGAAAATGGCATAGATCCTGCAAGACTCACCTGGAGAGGATTTGGAGAAAATCAACTCCTGATCTACCCAGAGATGTCTGATTTTGACGAGCAGGCCAACCGCCGGACAGAATTTAGAATCATGTCTATCGAATTTCTTCCCTAGGAAGAATTGATATATTCTCTTAAAACGGATAAGGAAAGGGTAAAGCATTGCTTTGCCCTTTTTTATTTTTCACCGACTTCATTTTGTGTACCTTTGTTCTCAAGATAAAAGAAGTACATACATGGATTATAAATATTCTCAGAGAGGTGTATCCGCAGGAAAGGAAGATGTTCACAAAGCCATTAAAGGCCTGGATAAGGGACTTTATCCCAATGCATTTTGCAAGATTATCCCCGACATTGCCGGAGGAGATCCTGAATATTGCAATTTGATGCATGCAGATACTGCCGGAACCAAAACCTCTTTGGCTTATTTATATTGGAGAGAAACGGGCGATCTAAGTGTTTGGAAAGGGATCGTACAGGATGCTATCGTTATGAACTTGGATGATATGGCTTGTGTAGGTTGTGTAGATGATATCATGCTTTCGTCTACTATAGGCAGAAATAAACACTATGTAACAGGCGATGCTATTGCTGCGATCATTCAAGGAGCAGCAGAACTGGTATCAGAGCTGAAGGAAATGGGCGTTAATCTTCACCTGACTGGAGGAGAGACAGCAGATGTAGGAGACATCGTGAGAACAGCTGATGTAGGCTTTACGGCATTTGCTCGAATGAGGCGAAAGGATGTTATAGAAACTGCTGTGAAGCCGGGAGACGTAATTGTAGGACTTGCAAGCTATGGGCAGGCTAGTTATGAGCAGAGATATAATAGTGGAATCGGAAGTAATGGACTCACCAATGCCAGGCATGATGTACTAAGCCATGAATATGCAGCAAAGTATCCTGAATCCTATGACAGGGTAAATATCCCAGAAGACTTGGTCTATGTCGGCAAACACAAGCTTACCGATAGTTATGAAGGTCTGGACCAGAATGTTGGGCAATTACTCCTCAGTCCCACCCGAACCTTCCTTCCATTGATGAAAGAACTATTGAGAGATCATCGCACAAACATCAATGGAATGATCCATTGTACAGGAGGTGGCCAAACCAAAGTCATGAAATTTGTTGAAGGTCTCCATGTGATCAAGGACAATCTTCTGCCAACTCCTCCTATTTTTCGCTTGATTCAGGATTCATCCGGTGCTAGTTGGAAAGAGATGTACCAGGTTTTCAATATGGGACATAGAATGGAAATCTACACAGATGAGAAAACTGCGGATGATATCCTCAAATTAGCTGAGAAATTCCAGATAGATGCTCGCATCGTAGGAAGATGCCAGGCCTCTGATAAAAACAGATTGGATATAGAAGGAGAAGAATCTCTTACTTATTCTTGAGCTTATTGAGTTCTTCTTTCGCAGCCAACTTATAAGGCCCAACCATAGCTCGAGTAAAGGCAGACTCCGCCTGCTCATAATCCCCCATTTTCGTAAGCGCCATTCCCAACATAAAATTATGTTTGGCCTTGGATTTAGGGTCTGTATTGGCCTGTAGTAAGGCAGACAAGGTCTGAGCTGCAGCAGCATAATCTCCAGTATCATATTCTGCCCGTGCCTTCATCGGTAAATAGGTAGGCGAAGATTTCGGATAGGTCTGCATAGCTTTATCTAAACTATTCAAAGCGCCATAAGCATCTCCATTCCTCAATTGGAGTTTCGCCATAAGTCCATATAGCTTAGACCTACGAGCTGGAGATTTTTCCTGTCCGATAGCTTCGAGGTAACTATCAACAGCACCGGCATTATTTCCTCTTTTCTGAGCAATTTTGGCTTTCAGCAAATAGGCACTGGAGAAGTTTCTCTGCAGATTGAGGGCTTCATTGACATGGCGCTCACTTTCATCATACTCGCCATTCAGATAATATCCTACTGCAATTTTATAATAATGGACATGGCTATTCTGAGCCATTTCTGCTTCAATTAATTTCTTGTAGGGACCAAAATTGGCTTTTCCCCATGCTCTTTTCGCTCCCGTATTATCTCCCAGGTTATTTCTTGCGACTCCTAACTGATAATAATACTTCGCCTGCTCACTTGGAGATTTATTTTTCAACTGATCTGAGGCCAATGCTTTCTCATAAGCCCTTTTTGCATCCTCCCAATTTTCATTTTTACTGGCAATTTCTCCTACATAAAATAGAACCTTCGGATTGCTAGGATCCAGTTTTCTGGCTGATTCTATATGCCTCCTTGCCTCTTCTTCACGATCCTGTTTGATCAGAAGATTCACTAATAATAATTCATATTGAATCTTCTTCCGCTTATCAGAGGACCAACGAGCTGCCTGTTCGTAATTGTAAATGGCCTGGTCATAATCCTCTTCGCCTTTATATATTTTAGCGAGCAAAGAATAAGCAGAAGTAAATTTAGGCTGGTACTCTACCGTTGCTTCCAGGGAGTTTTTAGCCTCCTCAATATATTTCAGTTGAAGCTGGCACTTGGCCATCATGAAATAATACTTGTAATTGGAAGGCTCCTGCCGGATGGCCTGATTATAGCTATCAATAGCTTCCTTGCACTTGCTTTGCTTCCTGAAGTTCTCACCCTTTTCAAAATATGCACGACCAGGTCCCTGAGCATAACTGAGATGAACCCAAGCCAGAAGGAAACAGAGCGTCAAGCTTTTCAGTACATATTTTCGCAGAAGTGTGGGACGAGATTCGCAAGTCATGAGACCGGATTTAAATGTCAGGATTATATAGCTTGGTGTTAAACGAATGTAAGCAAATTTAGGCAGAATTTAAATCTGCGATCTATCAAGCCTTAACGTATTAATATGTATAAAAGTATAGGCTTTTATCCCCTAATCATAAATGGTAAAGAATCTATCCCTCTGGCTTGTTGAAATATATTCTGGGAGCTAAATTGCAACGCTTTAGAAAGATAGTGATGAAAAACTTTATTGCAGAATTGAAATGGCGGGGGATGATCCACGATATGACACCCGGCACAGAAGAATATATGCTAAGTCAGCCTATTGCCGGATATTTGGGTGTGGACCCTACTAGCGATTCTATGCATATCGGAAACCTTGTTCCCGTAATGATGCTCGTTCACATGCAAAGAGCAGGGCATACCCCTATTGCTTTAGTGGGGGGAGCTACGGGTCTTGTGGGCGATCCCTCCGGGAAGGATAAGGAGCGTCAACTCCAGACCATTGAGATGGTTGAAAAGAACGCGGCAGGCATCAAGAAACAATTGGAGCATTTCCTCGAATTTGATAATGTCTCTAATCCCGCCATCATGGTCAATAATTATGACTGGTTCAAAGACATTAGTTTTCTCGACTTCCTAAGAGATACCGGTAAGCACATTACCATCAATTATATGATGAGTAAAGAGTCTGTGAAAAAGCGTATCCAAGGTGATACCGGGATTTCCTATACAGAATTTGCTTACCAATTGCTGCAAGGCTATGATTTCTACCATCTCTATCATCACAAGAATGCACGCCTTCAGGTAGGAGGTTCGGATCAGTGGGGAAATATCACCACAGGTACCGAATTGATCAGAAGAATGTCAGAAGAAGAAGCTAAGGCCTATGCGGTAGTTTGTCCTCTTTTAACTCGTGAGGATGGGTCAAAATTCGGTAAGACTGCCGGAGGAAAAAGCGTTTGGCTAGATCCGGAGAAAACAAGCCCTTACGAATTCTACCAGTACTGGCTACGGGTCGGAGATAGTGATGCAGAAAATTTCATCAAAATTTTCACCCTCAAAACACAAGAGGAAATAGAAAATCTGATTACGGAACATGTGAAAGATCCCGGTGCAAGAAGCCTTCACAAAGCTTTAGCCGAAGACCTCACAAAACGCGTACATGGAGAAGCAGGTTTGAAGAGTGCTCACACCCTGACAGACTTCTTCTTTGGCCGAATCAAAAGCAAAGAAGCCCTCAATGCCCTAAGTCAAAATGAATGGAGAGATGTAAGCCGTTCTTCTGATATCAAACAATTGAGCAAGGAGAAACTCAGCTCAGGCATTGGCATCCTGGATATTCTAGTCGAAACAGGTATTACACAATCTAAAGGAGAAGCCAGACGTTCGATAGAAAAGGACAAATCTGTGAAAGTGAATATGGAATCCTGTACTTCCCTGGATACAGAACTAAGTATGGAGGACGTATTTTTCGATACTTATCTCTATATTCAGAAAGGGAAGAAGAACAAGTTCATCATCGAACTGATCTAATTTCCTAAAATAGCCCACTATAGAGGGGCAAGGGCCCAAAACAGCATTATGCTTAGGTATATCCTTTTCAGTATTAGCTTGCTATGGATGGGACAGATGTATGCCCAGCAGGTATACATTTCCCGCTACATCCCGGATTTTCCCACAAATGCAGACAATCCCGATCAGGAGGTTGAGATTTTCAACGAATCTCGTACCCGCAACCTGAACCTGGGAGGTTTTATTTTAATGACACGCTCCTATATCGTCAGATTTCCGAATCTTACGGTTCCACCATTGAAGTCTGTTCGTTTGGGAATGAAAGCTCGAGCAATTGGGCCTTATTTCAGCATACTCGATATGCCGGACTTTCAATTACGCACTCCTTTGGGTGAGAACAAGGGAGATTTTGTAATCCTCCTCAATCCTAGTATGCAACTGATGGATGCTTTTTATTTCGGGGAAAGTGCGGAAGTAGATTTCCTTCCAATAAATGAAAGCATTATTACCCAGGCCGGACAACAAATCAATATCAGGATACCCGCAGAGCAAAATGAAGACTGGTCCTATTTGCAGTTAGCACCCGACCCCGCAATTGCCTTTGTAAAAATCAATGGTACATGGAGCCCAAATAGTCGAAAGGCCAATATCTTTGAAGCTACCAAATACCGCTATTTACAAAGTAAATATATAGAGGGGGTCGTGAGCCTTCGTTGGCAAACCCGTTTCGAGAATGATTGCTTTGAACATGTAGTAGAAAGGAGCCTGGGGAGGCAGCGTTTTCAGGAAATCGCTCGGATAAATTCCCTCAAACAAAACTCATCCAATCCTTTGGATTACGAATATTATGACGATGAAGTAGAGCAAAACCAAGTCTACTTCTACCGCATTCGACATACAGATAAGTTTGGAGAAACCGTTTACTCAGAAGAAATAGAAACCACCACAGAAGAAAATCCGGGCGGCTTCTTTTTCGATATCTTAAGTGAACCTTCTGATCAGGGCAAATACCTCAACATCCGTTTCAGTTCCCGACAGGATCAGCGGGTGAGGATTATGTTGTTGGATGAAGAATTGCGCCAATTGGCCATTCTTTTCTCCGACGAGATAAGCGCAGATAAACAAAACCTGATCACTTATAGAGAGGCTATACCTTTTGGCATCTACCACATTTTGGTAGAAACCGAAAACAGGCGGTATAGAGAATTATTGGTCGTGGAATAAAGGCTTATGCAGCTTCTCCTTCTGCAGCCTCTTCAGCTGCATTGACCGCTTCTATTTCTTTGTCGATGTAAAACAAGCTTAAGGGCCCGTCACCTATAAGCTTTAATTTGTCTAGGATAGAGCGCATTAGACTTTCCTCCTCTCTTTGCTCCGCAATATACCATTGTAGAAAATTTTCTGTGGTATAGTCATTTTCCTCCCTCGCCAGTGCCAAAAGCCCGTTAATAGAGCTTGTTACCTTTTTTTCGTGTTCATAGACCTCTTTAAACATGGCCTGAATGGAATCAAATGAATGACGAGGTTGCTCGATGGCAGGAGTTAACGCATGTGCATCTACTTCACTCAAGTAATGGAAAATCCTGAGCATATGTTCGCGCTCTTCGGCTGATTGTCTATGCATGAATTTTGCACAGCCATCAAGCCCTTCTTGATCGCACCAGGATGCCATGGATAGATATAAAAAAGACGCTTTACCCTCTAGTTGTATTTGGCTATTTAAAGCCTCTGTCATTTTTGCAGAAATCATACAGCAATTTACATATTTATTGAAGAAAAATTAATCGTACTTCTTCCAGTACGTAGTGCGAGTATAACTCGATTACGAATTAATATGTTTTAGCTGAAGGTATTAGTTCTAGGTAGGGAGCTATCCTTTATTTGAGTCTTCTGGGACAGCGTTTACACTGCTTCCCTTTTTTATACTTTTTGCAGCACTTTTTCTTGAATTTTTTCGAATCCACAATCTCACACAGAGTACAAGATTCTATGACGGGTATTTCGATTTCAAGGGCTAGCTGCTCAGGGGCTTCCAGAAACATAAAAGGAATGTTATTTAGAATTAATCTAATTAAAAATAAACGTACTACATTTTGGGCAAAGCAGCAAATTGGAAGGCAAAAATTCATATATGATTAACAAAAAACTCCCCGCAAAAGCGGGGAGCCAGTAATGCTAAAGTGGACTAAATAACTTAGTCCGCGACATCTGATATCCAAGATTTTAATAGATCCAATATCCGTGCGCTATACTTTCTATTGAGGAGTTCTGTCTGTGAAAATGAAGCCGATCAGAAAACCAGATAGCAGGAGGAGGTCGGCTAGATTCAAAGGAAAATCAGCTAATTTCCCGAGTTCAATTCCTTGAAGACTAAAGAATTGGAAAAATTCGATGATGAGGAGCAAAAGCCACATCCCAATAAACCCCAGGGATGCCCAGAAAAGGGAAAATCGTGGAATAACAAAGCGCATATTGTTTCTTTTTGGTAAAAGTCCCGGAAAAAGGGGAAAGAGATTTCCCCCATTCCGAGTGTGAACAAAACATTCTCTTTTTACCGGGACCGACACACACCTTTATTCATACCCATTGCCCTAATTTCTTTTGACGAAAAAAAGGGGGACTCCCTAAGATTGGCCAAAGCCCCCCAGCGCGACATACTGGTTATCTTTAGATTGTGCTATTTATTAAGCACTAGTCAATTATTTCTTTATGGGCTCAGAGGCGCCTGTTGGGTAAATCCTCATGCTCGCCTATGAAACCAGAGAATAAACCCTTCAGACGCTTATCTCGCCTCTGTCTATGGCAAAATGGAACAGAGAACTATAATCTAATGCTCAATTAGTCGATGGTTCAAAAGTAGACATTAAGCTTTCCTTATAAGTTCACCATTGTTCAGAATAGGTGGACTCATGTTCTAAATAGTAGGATGAACAGGCTGAACAATGCTCCAAATTTTGTGATTATGGAGTATTCATAGCCTCAGAGCGTGTTCTGGAAGGGGTTTCTCCAAATTCTTCCGCATAGGTCCGTGAAAAGTATCTGGGATCAGAAAAACCAACGGAATAGGCTATTTCCGAAATATTCAAATTGGCATTCTGCAACATAGTACGCGCTTTGTGCAAACGAATGGAGCGCACAAAATGAGAAGTAGGCCTGCCTGTAAGGGCTTTTATCTTTTGGTGAAGTTGGGTTCGACTGAGGCCCATTTCTCTACATAGGTCAACTACCTTGAAATCTTCTTCGTCCAAATGCTCTTCAACCACCCGCTTCAACTGGAGAATAAACTCATCATCCTGACTGGGGGTTACCGCTTCCCTAGATCCTATCCAGCCTGGTTCCTGATACCGTTTCTGTAATTCCTGCCTGATTTTCAATAACTGCTCTAGCCTTATGGATAATTCCTCTGGATTAAAGGGCTTGGCGAGATAGGCATCTGCTCCATGTTTAAAGCCTTGGATTCGGGACTGTTCATCAAATCTGGCGGTTAATAAAACTACGGGAATATGGCTGATACGAGAATCGGTCTTTAATTCTGAACAGAACTCATAACCGTTTTTATTGGGCATGATCACATCACTGATGATCAAATCTGGTACATGCTTCAGGGCCAAATCAAAGCCTTCCTGGCCATCCCTGGCTATGAATAATTTGTATTGCCCCTCCAGACAACTCAACAAATACTGCATGAGATCTGCATTGTCCTCAACAATCAATAAGGACGCCTGCCCTCCAGCTTTAGGACAGCTTATTTCTTCCCCACATTCAGGTCGAATATATGGACTAATGCTCAGAGTATTGCCGCAAAACTCTGTCAGTGGGGCATGATGTGTGATGGGTAAAAGCACCTCAAAGCAACTACCTTTAGCCAGTTTACTGGTAACACTTATATCTCCATGCATGAGCGTGATGAGTTGGTAGGTTAAAGCCAGTCCAATACCTGTACTTTGAGCAGAACCTTTTTCTTCTACCTGATAAAATCGGTCGAATATAAAGGGAAGGTTCTCTGGAGAAATCCCTTTTCCTGTATCTTTAACTCTGATTTTTAAAAAGTCTCCTTCCTGCGCATGATTTACGTCCAATTGTATATATATATTCCCTTTATCCGGAGTAAATTTGATGGCATTACTGAGTAAATTGGAAATGATATGTAAAAGTTTATCCGGATCATAATCCATCAGATATTGAGATTCGGAGCTCAGAAAATGTAATTGCTGGTCTTTTAATAGCGCAAGGGACTGAAAGGACTCAAAAATGTATTGGATGTATTGGATTATGTTTCCCTGGATATATTGGGTTTTCAATTTTCCGGCCGAAAGCTTTTGAAGATCCAGCAATTGGTTGATAAGATTGAGAAGACTTGAGCCATTTCTTTCTATCATATTTACCCCTTTATCCAGCCATTTATCTGGTGAATGCTTGATCTGATTAGCCATACCCAAAATAACGGTCAGGGGAGTACGAAATTCATGAGATAGATTGGTAAAAACCTGGCTTTTCAGTTCGTCAAGTTCTTTTAATCTCTCTTTCTGAAGTTCTACCCGATCTTTCTGTTTCTTCAATTCCCGGGTTCTGATATTCACAATATCTTCCAGTCGATTATTTCGACTTTCCAGATGACGAAATCTCCAGTACAAAAGTGCACGTATCAAAAGCCCAATCAATAGCAGATAAAACGTATAAGCCCAGGGAGTCCGATACCAGGGAGCTTTAATCTGAAAACTAAGGCTACCTTCCTTAGCTATTCTACCTAAATAATCCCGCGACCTTACTCGGAATTTATATTTCCCTTCAGGAATATTCGTATAGTCTTTTTGACTTTCAGATGTCCAGGCGGACCAGGATTTATCGAAACCTTGTAGAAAAAACTGGTAGCTATTCCTCTCCGGATCTTTTAAGAAAGAAGATGCATAGCGAAAGCGAATCTCATTATCCTCATAAGCCAGGCTCTCAGCCAGTTGATCAATCCCGGGAGCTCCACCAAAAATCATAGAATCTCCTCGCACATAAACAGACCTGATCTGTGTCTTTGGCAATTCATCTATGTTACTTTTGGGACTCAGGGCTGAATTATACCGGATCAATCCATGATTACCGGCAAACCATATCATATCTGGATATTCAGGATCGGGATAAATCCAATCGATAAATTCACCCACCACAGATTTCCGTAAACGGATATTAGGATCAGACCCATAATTTCCTTCCAGCCCTTTTTCATATCTCCTGATTTCTACCTCCCCATTTTCTATGATAGCCATCCATAAATCCCCTTTCTGATCCTGCGCAATTCGATCGATGATCAATCCTGGTGTTGCTAGCTCCTTTCCAAATCGTTTATCAGGGATAAATACCGCTTGCTTTTCATCATACCTTAACAAGCCATCAGTAGTATATGTCATCAATTTCCCATCTACATAAGCCATCCGAACAAAGCCTGATGGCAAAGCATGCTCAGGGCCAAAGAAATCTATAGCATATGGAATTAAAATGAGCTCCTGACTGCCATCTACCTTTTCCCTGAATTGGCTTTGTTCCTCTTGAGGAAAGCTGATTCGGATAAATTCATCAGTCCAGGTTGATATCCATAAATGATGCGCATCTTCCTCGATGATATTGAGGATTTTTCCTTTTATCTCGGGTATTTTTTCGGAGATTATCCAAGCCTCCCCAGACTTTTTCATAAGGCGCAAACCATCTTTTTCTCCCAGCCAAATCCTTTCCGGATCGTAGCGTGATTGATGTAGGGCAAAGGCATGCTCCTGACTGAGCCTGAAAACATCCTTGTCTTTGATTTGATACACTCCGTGGGCATTGGCAATCAATACCTCATTTCCAACAGGAATTATTTTCCAACTTTGGTCATTGATTCCAGCTAGCTTACTAAAATTGCTAAAATCCCCTTTTTCCCTTTCCTGTTCATCTAGCAAATAGACCCCATCTTCCGTTGCCAAACAAAATTTGCCCATATGCCTTGTCATATGATAAACAGGCACGTCCAGCCCCAACCTTTGATCAAAAATAGCAAGAGGAGAAGGATACTCTAAGCGACTGATTCCATCTCCCAGGCTCAACCAAATATTTTCCTCACGGTCTTGAAAAAGGTTGATAATAAACTGATCCTGAAGCCCCTGATTTTCATCTAAAACCAATTTCACTTCACCTTTTCTATCCATTATTACCAGCCCCCCTCGTAAGCTTGGAAAAGCGACCTCCCCATTTACAAGCGCAATGGCATTCATATAAAGTCGATTTTCCTCAAAGAAAGATTCCAACTCTTTACTTATCGGAAATTCCTTAAAGCCTTTACCGTCATAGGTATAAAGTTTATGGGTACTGGCAGAACCCGCCAAGGCAAAAACATCCTCGCCTTCAACTTCAAAAGGGAGGAAAAAATTGAAAAACATCTTAGCGAAAGATTCACCTCCAGGAATCAGCTCCAGGCTATCTCCAACTACCTTCTTGATTCCCTGATGATAAGAATTGAGATAAATTTCATCTTGCAACACAAAGGCCGATGCAATTTTCTCTTCTTGGTCCCAAATGTAAAAAGAGCCTTTTTCATTGAACCTACCAGAAATATCAGATGAATGATCCTCCCAATGAAAGAGGTATTTTTCGGTTTGAAAATAAATCCCGGTGGAAGTCGAGTAGGTATTCCATACATCATTGAAATCCCGTCGGTCTTCAGGAATGAAATTAAGGAGAGAGGTAAAACTTAGCTCACCCAGAGAATCTGCATTCAGATAGCCCAGGTCTCCCAGAGCTCCAACAAAAATTGTCCCTTGCTCATCTACTGCAAGAGATCGAATGACCGGATTTCCGGGAACGGGGATTTTTCTCCAGTTGACTCCATCATATTCGAGGATGCCACTGTTGTTAGCCACATAGATAAAACCACGGGGGTCCTGAACTATCTCCCAATTTTGAATAAATCCATCGTACTCTTCGTGGGTGAAGTTTCTAATTAGCGGTATTCCCAATTCTTTGGGATCGCCTTGAGCACATAGGTATATACACCCCAAAAGTAAGCAGGTAGTGGTGGCCACTACAAAGGTCAGCGTCTTGAATAAGCACATATTGTTACCCAATTTTAACTAGCGATACCTTCTGTCGCATGACCTTTAGCGGGGATAAATTACGATTGTCTCTACGTTTAACCAATTATCCCGGATGTTTTTGAAACGCTAGCTTTGAATTAAAAATTATAATTCTCCTCTTCCCTCAGTAGAATTGAAGGAAAATTTCTTAGTCATTTCGAATGTTGGAACTATTATAAAGCTCGCAAAAGAAGCTTAAAGTTGCTTCAAAGGCACTTCCCCAAAGTCCGAGCAATTCCCGCAATAACTCTTTGCTCTTCTTGTCTATTTAGATTCAACCTAAGGACAGGCTCTCATTCCTTGAATTGCAGGAAAAATTCACTTTTTAGGCTGAATCCTTACCTGCCTGGATGTTTTCCCCACTCATTTCTTCGGCTTTGGTCAAAATCAGGGTTTGCTATCGGTAATTCTGCATCAACCGATTTTCTCCACTTCGCTAATTCTGCTGATAAATCTTTCACTAGATCAGACCGTGTGGAGACGAGATTTTGACTTTCTCCCGGATCAGTTTCCAGATTATATAGTTCAAAACGACCTTCTGTGAAGAACTCAATCAATTTCCACTTGCCCTTTCTGATTGCACCTGCAGGCAGATCATGATGATAAACCGGATAATGCCAATACAAACTTCGATCAGAGCTGTACTCAGTTCCCATAAGGATAGGAACTATACTTTCTCCATCCAGAGTTTGTGTTTCCAGCTGTTGAATTTGTGCCAATTCCATAAAAGTCGGATAAAAATCGATGCTGCTGACTAAAGCATCTGATATAGTCCCAGCTTTAATTTTACCCGGCCATTTGACAAGTAGGGGTTCTCTGATTCCTCCCTCGTACAAAGTCCCTTTTTCAGCTCTTAAGGGAGCATTAGAGGTCGCAATATATTGAAGATCGGAACCTTCATAGATAGATAGTTTACTTTTGGCTAAAAGCGGGATTTCATCAAACCTGCTTTTCAGTCCTCCATTATCTGAAAAGAATATAAGCAAGGTATTTTCACTCAGCCCCAACTCTTCCAATTTGTTGACTACACGCGCCAGACTTCTATCTACATGTTCTACCATGGCAGCATAAATAGCATTTGAAGGATAATTATCCTGTTTTTCTTTTCCCAAATACTTCTCGATCAAATCCATGTCTGCATCTAATTGTACATGCACATCATAATGAGAGAGAAAGAGGAAAAAAGGCTCATCCTGATTTTCATCTATAAAATCGAGACTATAATCTGTCAGGACATCTGAAAGACGCGCTTCATCATTTAGCGTCGAATCCATAGGTCTTATAGCCTTTTTACTTTTCAAATTATAAAAAGTACCTCCTTGTTGTATTCGCCAGTCTTCATACCCCTGCTTCCCGGGCATATGCTGATCTGCCCAGCCTAAATGCCATTTCCCAAAATATGCAGTCTGGTACCCTCCTTCTTGTAACATCTCCCCCAAACTCACAATTTCTTGAGGCAAATACTGCGTTCGATTTACAGGCACTCGGTGGCTTTCATATGGTCGCCAATGCCCCGGGATAAAATCTGTAATTCCCACATGCGCGGGATACTGACCAGACTGGATGGAAGCCCGGGTTGGCGAACAAACAGGGGCTGCGGCATAAGCATTGGTAAATCGCATACCCTCAGCTGCCAGTTTATCCAGATTTGGGGTTTCATTGAAAGTATTGCCATAGACCCCAAGATCTGCCCAGCCTAAATCATCCGCCAGGATAAATACGATATTGGGTGGCTCATTTTGCGTTTCATCAATCGGTGATTGACAAGCAAAACAGAATAATAATAGATAGAGGTAGAAAAATGAACAATAGTGCATAGCTTTAGATTTACTCCTGATTGAAAAATAAGAAGATTCGCCTAACTTGTAGGAAAACTACTAATTACAAAATGCCTCAAAATAATTTCCCAAAACTGCACAATGCTGCATGGCCGGGGGTAGTAGGTAAAGGACCTGACTCTGAGCCGCCCATTTCACTAGATAAAATGTTAGATCTGACAGCTGCCGCGGAGGTAGACGGTGTCAGGTTTGATGGATTTGACCTATTTCTATATGATCCACATATCGATATTGATAGCACGGATGATGGGATAAAAGAGCTCGCAGACAAAGCTGCCTCCCGGGGTCTGGAAATTGGAAGCGTCGTTGCACCTATTTGGCAGGATACAGGAGGAGGTTCTGCTATGGGGTCGAAAATAGATAGAGATAAGTTTCTTATTCAGGTTCAGAAAGGATGCCATATAGCAAAGCGTTTAAGAGAATTGGGGATTCGACCACATGGGATAGTGAGAATAGATTCTTCTTGTAGCCCGGAAGATTGGGTTAAGGATCCAATAGGAAATACAAAACTCATAGCTGAAACCTTCAGACAGGCCTGTGATATTGCGGCTGATTATGGAGAAAGTTTGGCTGCTGAGGGAGAGATTTGCTGGGGGGGAATGCATGGTTGGAAAGCTATGCTGGATACCCTCGAAGCCGTCGACAGACCCAATATGGGATTTCAGGCGGATATGGCGCACACCCTACTTTATTTACTGGGTTATAATAAGCCAGAAGATCGAATTTTACCACAAAATTTTGACTGGGAAGACAGAGAAACCCTAAACGAAGGCTTGCAAACACTTACAAAAGCGCTTCGGCCCTGGACCATAGATTTCCATGTAGCTCAAAACGATGGAACTGTTCATGGGAGTGGTTCTCATGATAAAACCGGTCGCCATTGCCAGGCACTTGACCCTAATGGAAAGCTGGATATTGCAGTAGATGCAGGACATTGGTTGCGAGAAGAAAGCGGAGAGCTGACGAAGAGATTCAAGCACATCTGCTGGGACGGTTGCATGTTTCCAAATTCTGTCATGTTAGAGCAACAAACCTGGAACGATATTCTGGCTGCTATGATCAATGTAAGAGATATGCACGGCTGGGTTGAATAAGTAGTGCATAGAATAGAGGATTAATCTTCGCATTTTTTGTAAAGATTAGCGTTGTACATACTTCCTCCTCACATAAATCCCTGCAGCAATCACCAAAATCGTTGCAACCATTAGTCCAAGTGCAATCGGCCTTTCAAAGAAACTACTCAGGTCCCATTTTGACTTGATACTCGAAACCATAAAATTTTGCTCCATAATTTTCCCAAGCACCATACCCAAAACCACCTGGGGAAGGGGAAAACCACCTCTTCTCAGACCAAAAGCCATAATTCCCATCGCCAGCATTACCCAAATATCAAAGGAGTTGTTGTTGATTGCATATGCACCGACTATACACAGTCCACTGATCACACTCAGAAGCATAGGTACAGGTACTTTTATCAAACGAGCAGCTAATCGAGCACTCAGAAATCCGTAAAACGGCAGGAGAACAATATTTGCCAGCAAGAAAGTAAGGTACAACGAATATAAGAGTTCGGGTTGTTGATCAAAAAGCAAAGGGCCAGGGGTTATCCCTTTCATCAGAAATACTCCCAGCACAATAGCCGTAATGGTATCCCCAGGCAGACCCAAAGTAAGGGCAGGAATCCAGGCACTAGCTACAGCAGAATTATTGCTACTTGTACCCGAAAGGACGACCTGATCTTCCTTTTCTTCCGAGTTCTGGGTAGTCCCTCTCATTTTTTGAAAACTAGTGGATACCCAAGCACCAATATCAGCTCCTGCTCCTGGCAGAAAACCTACAAAAACACCAATAAAGGCTGATCGAAGTACCAACCATTTTTCCTTTAAAATAAAAAGTAAAGGTTTGATATAGAATAATCGCGAAGAAGTTTCTCCTTTTTCTTCCGGGGAGGCAGGCATTTTTTGGGGTTTATAGAGGTATTCCAGTACTTCAGAAAAACCGAAAAGCCCTATCATTGCTACTATGTAATCGAGTCCCCCCAGTAGATTTGTATTTTCAAAGTGGAAACGTGGATAGCCCAAAGTGGGATCTATCCCCACTGTGGCCAGGAAAAGGCCAATCAATAGGGAAACAAAAGATTTTAAAGGCGAACCTCCTGAAGCAAAAATCCCTGCTGTCAAGCCTAAAATAGCTATCCAAAAGTATTCAAAAGAGGAAAATTGCCGGGCAATAGTCGCAATTCCACTGGCACTCACGACTAATAATAAGGTTCCAATAATCCCGCCTACTGCCGACCCCATAGCGCTCAAGCCTAAACTATAGATTGCGCCTTTTTTACGGGCCAAAGAATAAAGTTCTTCCAGGTAGGCAGCGCTGGCCGGAGTACCGGGTATTTTAGCCACAGTTGATCCTACATCCCCGGCATATATAGCTACAGAAGAAATAGCTATGATTGCTGGTAAGGCGATCATGGGATCCAGAAAAAAAGCAACAGGAATAAATAGAGCAACTGCCAGGGTAGCCGTCAAACCAGGGATTGCTCCGAATATAGATCCATATAGCCCTCCAATAATTAAGGCCAATAATGCCTCCCAACTAAAAATACTACTCATAAAGGTACGTTTAAGAGGACATTGAAAATGAGGTAAACAGCTCCTGTGGCTCCTAATGCCAAAAGGCCACTTTTTAAATAAGAAATCCTAAGTAATAAAGCTATGAGAAAGACTGTAATTCCCAATGGGATCAAAAATCCCACAAAATCAAAGATCAGAGGAAAAAGGCTTACCAAAGCTATCCCAGCTAAAAGAGATAAGAGTCGTTTCTTCTCTGCTTCTTCTTTTTCTTCGCTCTGATCTTGGGACTTTATAGCTTCTGGCAGGTACTTTCCCAAAAGAAAAATACCTGATACTACAAATCCTAATGCTATTATTTGAGGAAACAAAGCAGGCCCCGGATATCCCTCATTCAGATCCGGGAATCCGGAAGCATATAGCCAAATAGTGATACCTACAACAAGTAGGATTCCACCATTCGCACTTTCTCTATGAGCAGAGGTCCAATTTTTCATGGGCTTAGATTTGCCTCTTTCATCAAGCGCCCATTTACCTCATCCTCTTCTTTCATAAAATCCGCAAGTTTCTGACCTGTCATAATGCGAATAGTTGAACCGGCTTCTGTTAGGGCATTTACAAAATCAGGATCTTTAGTAGCAATATTAAGGGCAGAATCCAGGGTTGTGCGCACACCTGAAGGAAGATTCGGTGGAGCACAAATTGAAACCCAGCCTCCAATGGACCAATCTAAGCCCTGTTCTTTGAGGGTGGGAATATCCGGAAACTCTTCCTGCCTTTCCTCTGCCATAACGGCTAATACTTTCACCTGCCCAGCTTGCCTCAAGGCATCAACTTCCGACAAAGAAGCCGTAACTACTTCCACACCTCCTGCGATCAATTCCTGTAATGCAGGTGCTGCCCCCTGACTGGGAACCCAGGGAATATCTGATTCATTCATACCAGCTGCCTTAAGCATGCCTACACGAGCCAAATCCCAAATACCCCCTCTACCAGTACCAGAAGCTTGTATTTCACCTGGATTGGCCTTTGCTGCATCCAGCAATTCCTGCAGATTATTCCAGGGCGCATCTGCCCGTACGGTTACCCCTGCGGGGTTATGAATGAGCAAAGCTAATGGAGTATAATCTTCATGGGAAAGGGTAGTCAGTTTCATATGACGCATCATGCTGATCTCAACCGTAACGGCCCCGAGTGTATAGCCATCAGGAGCAGCTTTGGAAATGGCGGTATGACCTACGACGCCACTACCTCCTGTACGATTGATTACATTGACAGGTGTACCCAGGGCTTTTTGCAAAACTGCAGCCATGGCCCGGGAACTAATATCTGTCATGCCTCCCGGAGACCAGGGAACCAGGTATTTGACTGCTCTATTGGGATATCCTTTATTAGTGGAATTACAGGAAATCATCAGGGCAAAAAGCCCAAGGACGATTCCAGATAGTAGTAGTTTATTTTTCATTATTTCTTATATAAATGTCTTTTCGTTCAAATTCAGATTCCAAGTACAAATTCTAAACAAAGAGTGAATCCCAATGCTGATTTCGCTCTTGATGTTTGCACTTGAAGGTTAGCTTCCTATTTACCCAACTGCGACAAATACTTCAATAAATCTCGCAACTCATCTTCGGAAAGGGAATTTGTCAATCCAGCTGGCATCATAGAAATCGGACTAATGAATAATTTGGCGATTTCTTCATTAGGTACATGGATAATTTGATTATTTGCATCCATAATCACTGCCCCGGTATCACTCCGCCTTTGCAGGGTTCCGCTAACTGTAGTTCCATCTTTGCGAGTCAGGACTACCGTTTCGTATCCTTGCTTGATATTATCACTGGGATTCAGAAGAGATTCTAAAATACCGGAAGTTGGACTAAAGGTACCTAAAGCACTTAGGTCCGGACCTAATTTTCCTCCTTCGCCATTGATCTTATGGCAAGTCGAGCAAAGAAGTGTTGGACGTTGATAAATTTGTGCGCCTCTGCTGACATTTCCTTTTTTGTCAACGCTTGCAAGAAAAACTGCCCTTTTAGCAAGTACAGGATTAGCTTTTTTATTTTCTACAGGTAAAGCGGCTTCCAGAACGCCCAATAATTTCTGGAGATCTCGTCCGGAAGATTGTACCATACTGACTCCTTTACCAGCGATTTTAGGATCGAGCTTCTTTCCTTTTAAGGCTTGGGCCAGAATATCAGGACCTTCTTCCCGATTCATATAAGCTCCAAAGAGCATTTCTGCATAATCGGCAGAACCAATCTGTTCTAGTATATTAGCATGTATCATGGCGGCCTCTCCCGGCTTCTCACTGGCCCAGGCAGCTGCACTTGTTACCCTTACCCCCAGATTTTTGCCTCCGCGGGCTTGTTTTATCACTTCATCAACTTCTCCCATTTTCATCAACGCCAAAGATGCGATATGCCTTTCATCGGGATCTATGGCTGGATCTGAAGCAATAGAAGCAACTTCAGCTTTCATCTCTCTAACTTTCCAGTTTCCGGCTAACTTTAGCCCAAGCTTCTTTTCCTCAGCATCCTTGCTCCCAATTAGTTGACTCAGATTTGCAGTACCTTTGGGAACAATCTCCCCAGAATTTGAAAGTGCCGCCAACAGTTTCTGGTCTTTATCCTGTAGAGCCTTTTCAAATAGCCAGTCGATTTCTTCCTGTCCTCCATTTTCCGCGAGCATGAGCAAGACATTATTAGCTTCTTCTCCTTTGATCTTCCCTTCTTGTACCAAAGGAAGTAAAGACTTCATCGCGTCCTTATCCCCACTGGCGCTTAAGGCAAAACTCATTCGATCAGCATTCCCCTCAAAAATTCGTTCTCCATTTTTGAGTTTTGGAAGCCAATAGGATTCCCCCTCTCTTGCTGTGTTCCAAAGAGCAAAATCGAGGTTTTCATCCATGGGAAGATCTACAGCTTCCATTGCCAATTCTACTGCTTTCAAATTGCCAATTTCCCGCAGCACATTTACCGCTTCCAATCTCACCTGTGGATGTTCATCTCTGATGACTTTAGCAAGAAGGTCCACCCCACCTATTTCTTCCTTCCAATGGCCCAACATGCGTGTGGCAGCTGCTCGAATGTGATGATCTTTTGCATCCAATAGCTGATCAATCAATTTCTTATGCGGAGCATTAATTGCTGCATGTAGCCACAGAGCTTCTAATAAATGATGTTCGTAGCGTGGATTTTTCTTATCCTGACGCATCACCCAAAACATGAGTTTCTCGGAGGTGATTCCTTGCTCTACTAACTCACGATTGGCCATGAGGCGGGTGAGTTGTGAGTTAGATTTCAGAGAATCCAGCAGATGTGCAATTCCTACCCCTTTTATTTTGGGGAAAGGCTTGCTAGCTTTCCCTTTTTTTGTCAATCGCCAAATCCGGCCATGCGACTTATCCCGCATCGGGTGATGGAAATCTACTTCTCCATGAGCGATGATGGGATTATACCAATCGATTATATAAATCGCTCCGTCAGGTCCGGTTTTTATATCTACCGGGCGATAGGATCGATGGCTGGAATGAATAACAGTTTCCACTTCCTCAGCACTATATCCACTTCCACTTTCTGTAAGTTGGTAGCGGACCGTACGGTTTGCCCGATAATCATTTGCCAATAAAGTCCCTTGCCAGGCTTCTGGCATTTGTTCACTATAAACTACTTCTGCAGCTGTATTTTTCGGTTTGCCGGGAATCAATCCAGGCAAAACACGGGCAGCTCCTACGGCGGTGTTGTGGGCTGCTCCAGGAAATAGATAATGGGGCCCACTTCCTCCAGCACCATCGGTTCCAAAAGCTTGTCCCCACTGATCAAAGGCTTGACCCCAGGGATTTACCATACCTCTACTGAACACCTCCAGTCTTTCGGTCTCAGGCCTGAATTCCCATATCCCACTTCCATTGAGGCGTCGAGTTCCAAATGCAGTTTCTATGAAGCTGTTGATGTAGATGGATTGGGTAAAATAAAGGTCCCCCCAAGGCGCCCAGCGAAATCCATGTATGGTATGGTGCATATCTGCGATCCCAAAACCGGAATAGACCAACCTCTTTTCGTCTGCCACATCGTCTCCGTCCTTATCAGCATAAAACCATACTTCTGAAGTATTGCATAGATAGGCTCCTCCTTTCACAGGCATTACCGAATGAGGAACCACCAGCCCTTCTGCAAAAACGGTTTGCTTATCTGCCTCTCCATCCTGATCTGTATCTTCCAGAATTACGATTCGATCATTAGGTTCTCTCCCGGGAAAGATTTGAGGATAGGTCGAACTTGACGCTACCCAGGCTCTTCCCTGATTGTCCCAATTCAGGTTGATGGGATTCACAATCCAGGGATCTTTGGCAAAAAGATTGATTTCAAATCCTTCTGGTATTGTAAAGGCTGCCAATTCCTCCGATACATCCGGCATAGGAACTTCTTTCGGCACATAATATTCTTTATACTCCTGAGGGGACTTCCAAGGCTCCAGGATTTCCACTTCAAGTCTATGCTCTCGAGGGATTTTCAATCTTGCAATTAGCTCCTCTTGTTCCTCCACCAATCGATCAAAGTCTTCCATTTCCTTACTCAGGTGTCCCATTTCATGGCGGCGAAAGAGGAAAATATAGGCCTTATTTAGGGGATTGAGCCGCAACCTTTGGAGACGATTCTTTTCAATGATGGTGCTTCTGAGTTTTTCCCATTGCTCCTTTTGGGGTTTTAGGAAAAGGCTTTCGTCTAGTTCTCTTTCTCTTGCGACTTCACCCTCAACCTTAATCAGGTGTTCGCGATCAAGTTTTAGTTGAGCATATGGATTTAGTTTGTCGGACTTTATGTCAAAGCGATAACCTGTAGCTGTAGAGGTAAAGTCATTGAATGAAAGTCCTGAGGAAGCCAGTACCTTTCCTTTCTCATCCATTTCCAACTGAAAACTTTCCTGAGAATCAATTCCCAGATTTTTAAGCATCAGTTTTGCCATCTCTGAATAGGCTGATTCATTCAGATGAATGCCATTTTCTGTAAAGTTCCCACCCATTTGCCTCTCATTGAAGTGGGAGTAAAGGTCAATGAAGGCATAGTTGGATTCATCCGCTTTTTGTTTGATAAAGGCTCTCGTATCCTTTAATCGCTTATTTCTGATGCTAATTTCCTCTTCAGAATGAGAAAAGGCTTCCTGTGGATGCGGGGAAAGCAAAACAATGCTCGCTCCAAGAGAATCAATTACCCCTAGGAGATTCTGATAATTTCTTTTAAAAAGCTCAAAATCTTTAGGGCTATTCTTGAATGCCATTTCTGCTCCATAAGCGAAATATACGGTAGCGGGATTAGCCTCTATCAACTGCTTTTTCATTTCTCCAAAGCCAAAGCCTTCTTCTGCTGAAGGGGGCTTCCAGGATTTGGTATTATGGGCAGAGCCAAATTCGGAACGAGCAGTGCCTTCAACATCATCACCTGGCCATCCTAAATTTCGGAAGACTATTGATTGATGTGGGAAATGTGCGTTTAAAGCCGCCTCGAAATAGCCATACTTCTCCATACGTGAGATAAGGCTTCCTCCTAATAAAACTATCCGATTTTCATGTGTATCTGTTTGAGTTGTCAATTTAGAAGGCTTGCTATAGCCCCGAGGTACATCCTTTTGATCCCATATCCTGACCTTCCAGTAATATTCTTTCCCGTTTTCCAAATCCAGGCCTTGATAGATCACTCCATCTCGCTGACTACTTATCCTTTTACCACTATCCCACATATCTCCAACCCCTGCGACCAGTTTTGCCTTATCACTTGCAACAAGAATCTGATATGCATTCTGCTGACTAATCCACTCAGGATTTGTCCAACTGAAGGCATACATATCCAGGTCTAAGCCCAGAGGATGCTTGTTTAATTTTGCAGATAATTCGCCGGGAGCGTCAGGGGAAGTCTTATTTTTTGGAAATTGCTTCCTTTGACAGGAAAATAGAAGTAGAAGACAAAGTCCCCATATGGAAAAGGTAGTAGTTTTCATATAGATCAATCTAGGAAAGCCTTGAACTAATTTCAAGTTTCCTGTAGAAAGAGAAATCCCCTACACCCAAAGGTGCAGGGGAATATTTATGATTAAGCTTTGATCAAAAAGCCACCCACCTGATGTTTCCAGAGTCGGGCATAGGTTCCACCCAATTCGAGAAGTTCATGATGGGTACCGTCCTCGACAATCCGACCGTCTTCCATAACCAGAATTCGATCCATGGCAAGGAGGGTAGACAAACGGTGTGCTATCGCGATTACCGTTTTGTCTGTGATTAGTTCGAGAAGGGCTTCCTGAACCATGCGCTCACTTTCACTATCCAAAGAACTGGTAGCTTCATCAAGAATCAGGATCGGGGCATTTTTGAGCATAGATCGGGCAATGCTGACTCGCTGTGCCTGACCACCACTCAGTTTTACTCCTCGCTCACCCACCAGGGTATCATATCCCTCGGAGAGGCCTTTGATAAACTCATCTGCGCGAGCACCCTGAGCTGCATGAACGATTTCAGCTTCTTCTGTTTCCGGATCACCATAACTGATGTTATCTCGGATGCTCCGGTGAAAGAGGTGAGACATTTGCGGTACAAAGCTTATAGCTCTTCGCAAACTCTCCATACTATGTGTGGCGATATCTTGGCCATCAATGTAAATCCTCCCTTTTTGAACATCATACATCCGGAGAAGTAGTTGAGTAAGTGTACTTTTACCCGCACCACTTTCCCCTACAAGACCTACTTTCTGGCCTGCAGGTATTTCCAAATTGAAGTTCTCAAAGATTGGACGGCCCACCTCATAAGAGAAGGACACATTCTCCAGCTTTATTGCTCCATGGGCTACCTCAAGATCTTTAGCATTGGGCTGGTCAACCAACTCATGCTTGTGCAAAATAATGTCCAGAGCTTCCTGAACTTCCCCATAGCTTTCCATCATATGGTTCATGCTATTACCGATGAAAAGCAAAGCATCCAGGATTCCCCAACTCAGCTGTATCATCATGACAACTTCTCCTATAGTCAAAGTCCCATCTTGAAGCAGCTTCAGGGAGAGAAACATCATCGTGGCCATCAGGAAAACCTGAAGAGTATTGTTGAAAATCAGTACAAACTCCGAATAGGTCCAGCTTTTGATCACCTTATCCTTGAAGTTTTTCACATAGCTTCCAACACGAACAACTTCCTGTGGACGTCTAGCAAATTGATGAACAACACGAATGTTAGTCAGGATATCCACCATCTGTCCTTTTAATCGGGTATAAGCTTCAGCCGAGTTCTTGGAGAGAAAGGCTTTCTTCTTAACGAGAAAGGCATTAATGAGGATAAATACTACCGCCCAGATTCCCAGAATTAAGGCCAGGAGCGGTTTTGCTAAATAAGCAATCCCGATAGACAGAATGAGTCGTAAAGTAGTCGGGAGGAAATCCCAAAGGACTTTTCCCAACATGTGGTTGACTCCGTTCGCTGCATTGGTAACCTTGGTTGCAAGAGAACCGGCAAAACGATCTGAGAAATAATGGCTACTGTGTTTGCTCAGGTAATCATACAAAACATTGGCACTTTCGGAGCGGGTGTTTGTATGCCAGTGCATACCGAGGAAACCACTACTACGCCAGCAGATGGTAGAGATAGCAAAAATCCCTACATAAAGCATCGCATAGTTCCACATGGCCTCATCTTTCATATCCAGGGCGTCAACCAATTCCTTCATCACATAGGTATTTGAGATACCCAGGGTCATACCTAGCAGAACGGCAATCAGTGCCGGTATTGCAAAACGCTTGTACTTGCGGCTGACATAAAGACTAAATTTGAATGCCTGACGGGGCAGCCGCGACACATCAGACATGGATTGGTAAGGTTTCGATTTCATGAATGTTGGTGCTTAACAAGATGAAAAAGACGTACAGCCTCCGATTTTGCAGATAACAAAAAAGAAGGTTGCAAACGCGTAACGCATAATAGGCTTTGCAAAAAGGAATTTCTTCCTGGTACAAAGTCCGGGACATCGGTTGAGAGGTGAGAAGGGATAAAAATCCCTGAGGTCGGGTGTAAAACAGTAGAGCTTACATGACAGTATGGTTAAATGCGAGACTAAATTACGAAGCTAAAGTGAAAATGGTTGTGTGATTCTTCAAAAAGATGACATTAGGTCTAAAATTGCAATTTCCATATTCCACAATCCCCTCTACCCAGCATACTCTACTGATTTTTGGTATGGGGGATATTAGGAGAATTTACCTATCTTCTAAGCAGCAAAAAATAAATATGCAATACAGAACGCTAGGAAAAACGGGACTTGAAGTTTCCATGATCAGTCTGGGAGGCTCAGCCCTTGGAGGAGTATTTCAAGCAATAAATGAAGCGAGAGCCATTCAGACCGTATTTACGGCTTTAGATAATGGCATTAATTTGATAGACACAGCACCTGCATACGGAGATACACGTGCAGAAAAAGTTCTGGGGAAAGCCCTTCAAAAGATCCCTCGCGATCAATACTTCCTTTCGACCAAAACCGGAAAATACAGCAATACAGATTTCGATTATTCTTATAAGCGGATCATAAAAGAGGTTGAAGAAAGCTTCAAGCGCCTACACGTTGACTATGTTGACATTCTTCATTTGCACGATTTTGAATTCCAAAATGGGATACACAAGGAACAGGCATTGAATGAAGGGTATAAAGCTTTGATTGACTTAAAAAAACAGGGAAAGGCCAGAAACATTGGCATTGGCATATATCCCGTTGATTGGTGTAAAGAGATCATCGAAAGTCATGAATTGGATGCCATGATCTGCCATAATCATCATACCCTCAATGATGACCGTATTCTGGAAATATTGCCAACCATAAAAGAAAAGAATATCGGTTTTATCAATGCAGCTCCCATGGCGATGGGTTTACTTACCAAAACAGGCCCTGCAGATTGGCATCCCATCGAACAAGAGGATTTCGATTTCTTTCAGGATGCAGTCGAATTTTGCCTAAAGGAAGGGAGCAAAATAGAACGCTTGGCTGTTCAGTATGCCGTAAGCAATCCGGATATAGCTACCACGCTGGTAAGCACCCCTATCCCCGAGCAAATCATCGAAAACATCCAATGGGCCTCCGAAGAACCAGATTGGGATTTGGTAGATGCTGTAAGGGAAATTATTGAACCGGTGTTTAATAAGGATTGGATTGTGGGGTGATTTTGCGACTTTTTTAATAAAGTCGTGCAAAAATCGGACCGGCTAAACCCAGACCAACGCTCAGGCCGGCCGCAAGTAGCCGTTCCATCTCATACGCGGAAATTAAAAATTCATTAATCTCGTTTACGGACCGTTTTCTATTTCTGAAAATCTTAATCGTATAAACCGGTATTCCCTTTCTCCAATACCAGCAACAAACTATCGACCAGAGCTGGATTTTCTCCCGCCACATTTATTTGTTCATAAGGATCTATGCTGTGATCGTACAATTCCACCTGAGGTTCCTGCTCGCGGAAATACTTACAGATTCGGTATTGCTCGGTTTTCAGGGTAATTCCTTTTCGAAAATAAGACCAGGCATGGCTGTCCCATTCTGGGTTTTCATTTTCCCATAAAGTCGCGAGTTCTCTCCCATCCAATCCTCCTGGTCTTTCAACTCCACATAGGTCCATCAAAGTTGGATAAATGTCAGTAGTACTCACCACTTTCTCAATTTCTTTTCCTCCCTGCTTTCCCCCTGGCAAACGAATGATCAAAGGACTGTGAAGAGCCCGATCAAATAAGGTATGTTTCCCCCAAACCCGTTGATCTCCCAAATGCCAACCGTGATCTCCCCAAAGCACGACAATCGTATTCTCAGCGAGGCCTTCTTTTTCCAAAGCATCTAGCACTTTACCCACCAAAGCGTCCGTGTAACTTACGCAAGCCAGATAGGCATGCCGAAGTTTGCGGGCATATTTATCCGACAAAGGCTTTTCTAAAGAGTTCTTCTCCTCGCCCAGTTTGTACTGGTTAAATTCTCCACTTGGGTGAAGGCTGGCTAAGGAGATATTTTCAGGGATGCCGGGATTGGGGCTTAAGGGGATACTTTCTCTGTCATATAGATCCCAGTATTTTTTCGGTGCATTGAAGGGTAAATGTGGTTTAAAAAAGCCGACTCCCAAAAAGAAAGGCTCATCTTTCTCTTTCAATTCCTTGAGTTTTTTAATGGCCAGATTTGCAGAAAGCCCATCTGGATAGCCTTTGTCGTCCACGTCTGCTGCTTCATAGGGCTTTACCTCTTTCTTCATATCATTTCTATTACTTCCATCTGCATATCCAAAAAACACCCCCCAACTAGAACCCCATTTCCCTACATCCAATAACATTTCATCCCAGCTATTCGGCAATTCCCAGCCTTTCACCTCAGTCGTGTTCTGAGCCATAATTTTCCCATCTACATAATGGGTGATCTTTCCAATTCCTACAGTATAATAATCGTTCTTCCTGAGTTGGTGGACAAATGATTCAGGCTCTGAACTTTCTTCCCTTTTTGCAATCAATTCCTGTATAGCCGTGTTTCTCAATGCAACCGAACTTCTGGGCCATTTCCCAGACAAAAGACTATATCGAGAAGCCCCACAAGTCGGCATATTTACGAAATGATTCCTAAACAGGATTCCCTCTTTAGCCAAACGATCTATATTCGGAGATTTGACATAAGACTTCCCATATACTCCTAATTCCGGGCGAAGATCATCTACGGCAATAAAAAGGACATTAGGTTTTCTGGGCTTTTCTACTACTTTTTCCACACAAGCATAAGTAACAAAAAAAGGGATGAGAAGGAGTAGTTTCAGGTATTTCATAGCAAAGATATAAGCGGTTTAATAAAAAGGTAGAAAGAAAAGTATGGATTGTAAAAACGAACGGAAATTTATTACTTGAATAAGATCGAAAAATTACTACTCGAAGCTTTTCATTCCAGCCTATTTTCTCTACACATCCTTTCTCGATTTGATTTTCAACAAAAATCTTTTAAAACCACTATGGACAGGATAAAAAATCGTTTCAACCTAGAAGGAAAAGTTGCCATTGTTACCGGTTCCTCCAAAGGGATTGGGGAAGCCATCGCAAGAGGGCTGGCAGAATTTGGAGCTAAGGTAATTGTGAGTAGTCGAAAGCAAGATGCTGTGGACGAGGTTGCTGCTGCTTTTAAGGCTGATGGACTCGAAGCCCACGGAATAGCCTGCCATGTGGGTGATGAGGAGCAATTGAAAGCTTTGGTTGAAGGTACAATTGAAAAATATGGGGGAGTTGATATCCTGGTTAATAATGCAGCCACCAATCCTTTCTTTGGCCCGCTGACTCAGGTGGATGGAGCTACTTTCGAAAAAATCATGAATACCAATGTAAAATCCTGTCATTTACTGGGAAATATGGTTCATCCGATCATGAAAAGTCGAGGGGGCGGATCTATTATCAATATCTCATCGGTAGGAGGATTAAAGGCTCCTGATATGATCGCTATTTATGGGGTGAGTAAGGCTGCACTTATCATGCTTACGCAGGTGCAGGCGAAAGAATGGGGACCAGATGGAGTAAGGGTAAATGCCATTTGTCCTGGTTTGATCAAAACCAAATTTAGTGCAGCCCTCTGGCAAAATGAGCAGATGCTCAAAGCAGTTGAGCGCAACTTCCCTTCCCGTCGTATCGGCGAAGCGGATGAAATTGCGGGTATGGCGGTCTTTCTCGCTTCTGATGCTTCCAGTTATAGTACAGGTGGAGCATTTACTGCGGATGGTGGACTTTTATTAGCAGGTTAATTCAAGAATAAATCTTTAACTCATATACAATGGACATATTAAAAGGACAAGTTGCTATCGTCACCGGAGGTGCACGTGGAATTGGTGAAGGAATCTCTAAATTATTTGCAGAAGAAGGCGCCCAGGTGGTAATCTGGGATGTATTGGAAGATGGAGAACAGACAGCCGAGAAACTACGCGCTGCAGGTGGTCAGGCTATATTTCAAAAAGTTAGCGTTACGGATCGAGGTCAAATCGCAGAGGCTGTCGAGCAAGTCAAAGCTCAGTTTGGCAGGATTGACATCCTGATCAACAATGCCGGTATCGTTCGGGACAAATCCTTTCTCAAAATGAGCAATGAAGAATGGGACCTCGTGATCGATGTCAACCTAAACGGCGTTTTCAATTGCACCAAAGCAGTTCTTCCTCATATGGTAGAAGCTGGTTATGGTCGTGTGGTATCTGCCAGTTCTATCAATGGAATCGTAGGTGCATTTGGTCAGACCAATTATGCTGCCACCAAAGCCGCCATCATCGCCTTTACTAAATCATTAGCCAAAGAAGTCGGAAAAGCAGGAGTTACGGTTAATGCAGTTGCGCCCGGCTTTGTAAAAACAGATATGACTGCCACTATCCCAGAAGAGATGCTGAAAGGAATTGAGAAAACTATCCCGGTGAGACGCTCGGGAACTACCGAAGAATTAGCGCATGCCTATCTATATCTGGCTTCTCCACATTCTGGCTTCACCAATGGACATACCATGAGCGTCAATGGAGGTTCCTTCTAATTAATGGGACGACTTCTTCTCATAAGACACGCTCAAGCCTCCTTTTTCTCCGATAATTATGACCAATTATCGGAGAAAGGCTTTTTACAGGCTCGCTTATTGGGAGAGCACTTGGCAGGGGAAAGAAGAATTTTCGATAAAGTCTATGCAGGTCCCCTTCGACGTCAATTACAGACACTTGAAACTGTCAGGGAAGTGTACCAGAAAGCAGGCCTTCCCTTTCCACAAACGGAAATCATTCTAGCTGAACTTAGTGAACATTCAGGTTCTAGCGTAATGCGGACCCTCATGCCACTATTCAAAACCGTTGATCCGATTTTCAAGGCATTTGAACCAGAAATTGAAAGGGCTCCAGCGGACCAAATCAAGCATTTCCTCACTGCCTTTCATCATTTTCTTCGGTTATGGGCGAAAGATGAACTGGGATTTCCGCATCCGGCAGATCTTGAGAACTGGAAGGAATTCAGAGCCCGCGTGAATAGAGGCATACAAAAGATGATGGAGGAAAATCAGGCAGGGGAAAACATCATAGCTTTCAGTTCTGCTGGAGCTGTTTCTGCCAGTGTGGGATTTGCCTTAAATATGCAGGTTCAGGAAAAGGTGGTGGAACTAGGAGGACAGGTTCGGAATAGTTCTATTACTGAATATGTGTTTGAGGGGGATAAGATTAATCTTCATGCGTTTAATCGGAGTCCTCATTTGCTTTCTGAAGATTTGATTACACATATTTAGCGTTTGATTTTTTTAATTCATTGGAGGGTTTTTAAATTCTTTTTTAGGGGAGATTTCCATCTTTTTCTAAAAAAGATGGAGTCAAAAATCGCAGCGCCAAGAACCATCCGCACTCAGCCACCCCTTTTCCCGATTGGCGCTGCCTAGCCTACGCGCTTGGGGGATTGGGAAAGGTAGATTCCATTATGAATTAACTCCAACACCCTAGCACTATAACACCCCAACACTTCCCCATACGCGACGGGGCCACGCTGCTGCATCGGGTGCGGGGGCAGGACTGTGTGCTGGCTTTGCAGCAGCTTGATCTTTTGCTTCTTTTCCATCAAGGGAAAAGAAGAAGAAATCCACATAAGGAAAGATAAAAAAGTAAACTTGAATTATGCCGTCAGGCCACCATCAACCGGCAAGGCATGCCCCGTAATAAAACTCGCTTTATCTGATCCCAACCATAAAATCGCTTCTGCCATTTCTGAAGCTTCTGCAAAACGTTTCATGGGAACGCCGCTTTTGAGTTTGCGGGAGAGTCCATCGGAGATTTGATCCATTACATCCGGTTGGAACATAGGTGTTACTGTGAAAACTGGGCAAACCGCATTGACGCGAATGTTGTGGCGGGCGTATTCCATGGCAGCGGTTTTAGTCATACCGACTACGGCATGTTTACTGGCTACATAGGAAAGGCTATTGGGTAGGCCTCTTAATCCAGCAATAGAAGCAATATTGATAATCGAACCGCCTCCTTGTGCCATCATTTGCTTAATCTCTTCCTTCATGCAGTAGAAGACCCCGGTGGTATTTACTGAAATTACGCGATCCCAGTCTTCGATATCTGCATCTGCGGTTCGTTGTGGTTGTTTGTTGGCAATTCCGGCATTATTCACCGCTACATCCAGTCGACCGAATTGCTCAACGATATCTACAATCAATTTTTTGACAGCTTCATAATCAGCTACATTAGCTGGCATAAAAACGGCCTTTCCACCAGCAGCTTTGATATCTGCGCAGGTTTCCTCCCCTCCTTTTTCATTGATATCCGAAACAACTACCGTAGCACCTTCCTGGGCATATAATTTCGCTGTAACCTGACCGATTCCTGAACCGGAACCCGTGATGAGTACGATTTTATTTTGATGGGACATATTCAGCAGAATTAAGGCATTTCAATGATTACTTTTCCTTTGACCTTACGATCCATCATATCCTGCAAAGCCTGAGCTCCATTTTCGAGAGGATAAACTTTATCGATATGTGGTTTCAATTTACCTTCTGCATACATTTTGATCAGCTCCATGGTATTCTGCATATTTTTCCCTGCTTCTTCCATCGTAAATCTACCCCAAAATACTCCCTGCACATCACAGCCCTTCAAGAGAGGTAGATTCATGGGTATTTTGGCGATTCCAGCAGGAAAGCCCACTACCAGAAATCTTCCTTTCCAGGCCATCGCTCGTAAAGCAGCTTCTGTATAATCTCCACCTACGGGATCGTAGACTACGTTTACTCCTTTTCCTCCCGTCAATTCTTTCGCCCTGTTCTTCAAATCCTCCTCCGTATATTTGATCACATCATCCGCACCATATTCTTTACAAAGAGCCAACTTTTCATCGGTAGACGCAGCAGCAATCACTTTCGCCCCCATCAACTTTCCCAGCTCTACTGCAGCCAAACCTACTCCTCCGGAAGCTCCCAAAACCAGAAGGGTTTCCCCTTCTTTCAATCTGGCTCGGTCTTTCAACGCATGATAGGAAGTTGCGTACGCCATCATGAAAGAGGCAGCAACTTTATAATCCATCATCGGAGGCTTGGGAAAGACTACATTTTTATTTGCGATGGCGTGGGTAGAAAAGCCCCCATGCGGAATCAATCCAAATACTTCATCACCAACTTTATAATTCTTGACTTTCTCTCCAACTGCAGCAACCGTTCCGGCGATATCACTACCTGGTGCAAAGGGTAGCTCTGGCTTAAATTGATATAAGCCCTGGATCATCAAGGTATCCGGAAAATTTACGCTACATGCTTTTACTTCTATCAGTACTTCTTTTTCTCCAGGTGTAGGAGTAGGGAGTTCTTCCAGGACCAGTTTGGAAGGAAGCCCAAGTTCTTTGCAGAGTAGAGATTTCATGTTGGGTCTAAAAAAAATTAAGGAATGTCAATCCATACAATTTATATTTCTGCAGCCGAATCGCCTAATTTCACAAAAAATACTATACCAGTTAAATAAAGCCTTGTTCGGACAGAAATCCACTTCTCTGGAACAATAGTCCATTTAAACGGAACAATACTACACACCAAAGAAGAAACAAATGATGAAATTTGAAATAGAAATCAGTCAGTAGACAATATTCAATGTCTAAGGAGTAAACCGTGAGCCCGGGCTTTGTCCCGGGCTTTTTATTTAGCCATAGCATCCATCATACTATTTAGATTTTCAGTTGCTATTTCTCCTGTATAAATCAGCAAACTGAATTTCATGGTTTCTGATTCACCTTTAGCTATGGTCCAATCCCCATCAATCGCTCTACAAGGCCCAACTCCCAATTGACCATCTACTCTCCAGGGAGTAGGATGATTCGCGTTTTCAGGGTGATCCAAGATAGCGATATGTCCCCAGTCATTCCTTCCTTCTATACCCATACCGACATCGACCCATTTAGCTTTTTGCCCCTCAGCTTCCTGATTTTGTTGACCCGCCGAATTAACTACCGCTCCCTCTATATCCTTATACCAGGGCATCCGCAAAAACATGCCCCCATAATCAAAAGCTCCAATGCGAATATCTCTCAGGGCTTCAGCTTTCCATTCAAGATCCAATCTGTTTTTATCTCCCTCCTGGCTGAAGGTCCAGCTTTGAGTTTCCAGGATCATAGCCTCTCCATTTGCATCCAGCATTTCATACTGAGTTTGCCAGCTGAGCTGATCTCCTCTTTCATTTAGAACCTCTAAATCCTTCCTTTTCCAATAATCTCCATCTGGATGATGAAAGAAATCCCTTCCCACCAGAGCTTGTTGCTCAGGCGTTTTTTCTCTGCTATAGAAAAATCGTAGCAAACTATCAGGATCAGCAACTGCTCCATTTACTCTTGTAAAGCCCCAATATAATCCTGTCTGATGGCGATGATGGCCTGGGCTGTATTGGGTAAGTTCTCCATTTCCATCCGGTGCCATAATGGGATGCAAATAAGGGCGAAAATCAGCTTTGGCCATCTGGCTTAGCTGTAATTGATCAGCCCGATATATATCCACTTGCTCATCACCGAGCTTAAGGGAGAGCTGGTCCTTTGCTTCAGGGGCTTTTTGTTTGCTTTGCGAGCAGGATAGCAGCAGACATATAGCTATCCCGATAAATAGATGAGATTTCATGAGTAGTAGGTTCTTTTACGTATAATAAAGCCCTTCACGCAATAAGTCAAATCAAATCTTCCCGGAGAAAAGAAAGGTGATTTTGTTCTCAATATAGTAGCTGAAAGAACGTTCATTTGATGTTATCCATTACAAACTGTACTATATCAGTCTTGGTCAATTCTATAGAAGCACAGTTTTTGGGATGGATTGTTTTAAAATTGTAAGTAGAGTTTAAACCAAAATTACCCAAACAAGTGGGCTCGATCATATCGGCCTTTTCATGTATGAAGAAGCTACACCCAGGCAAATATTGCTTGCTCTCCATGCTCCTTTTCCCCCTTTTTCTTCCAGGCCAAATTTCAGGTGTTGTAAATGATTACACCGAAGTACTTTCGGTTGATCCTTTTACAAATTCTGTTGAAGTGGCAAATCCAGCCATGTTTGCGACCAGCGATCGTGTGATGCTAATCCAAATGAAAGGTGCACAGATGGATGAGAGCAATAGTACAAATTTTGGAGATATCAGCAACCTAAACAATGCCGGCAGTTTTGAAATAGCGACTGTTTGTGATGTGGTAGGGAATGATGTACTGTTTTCTTACCAGATTAAGAACACTTACAATCCATCATCTGCTTCCAATCCCCGATTACAATTGGTCAAAGTTTATAGTGCAACGGATGAAACAGTCAATGGTACTTTGACAGCAAGTCCCTGGAATGGAAGTACTGGAGGCGTACTTGTTTTGGAACTCAGTGGAACCCTGACCTTAAATGCAGATATTGACTTGAGTGGAAGAGGATTCAGGGGGGCGGAAGCTTTTAGTTCTACTTATGCCTGTAGTTTTGCAGTAGCCAATGCTGCATTCTTCTACGATTTTGCTGCAGGTGCCTCCCGGGGAGCAGAAAAAGGAGAAGGAATTGCAAATTTCATTACAAATAAAGAATACGGAAAAGGTAAACAAGTCAGTGGTGGCGGTGGGGGGAATGATCACAACGCCGGAGGTGGAGGAGGTTCAAATTATGGAGCTGGCGGAAACGGAGGTAGTAGGTCTGTTGGTGGACTTTTTACGTGTAAAGGAGTTCACCCAGGTTTGGGAGGAGCCGCACTTTCCGCCTCAGGTTACACAAATGCGAATCCAAGAATCTTCATGGGGGGCGGAGGAGGAGCAGGTCATGACAACAATGGCGATGCTGATGATGCAGGAGATGGCGGAGGAATAATTATCATTATTGCTGATCAAATAGAAGGGAATGGCAATGCGATTTCGGCATATGGTACTGATGCATTGATCACGGGAGGCGATGGAGCTGCTGGAGGAGGAGGAGGAGGAAGTATTTTGCTAAGTGTAAATGGATATGGAAGCACAGCCTTGAACTTGAATGCTAGTGGGGGAAATGGAGCCAACACTACAATAAATTGTGAAGGTCCGGGAGGCGGTGGTGGTGGGGGAGCTATTTGGGTATCAACTCCCTTAGGAGCTTTGGTAAATAGTGATGTAAGCGGTGGGATAAATGGAACAGCTACAGCCTGTGCCGCTACAAATGGAGCTACATACGGAGGAAATGGTGCAGTGGTTAGTTCTCTGACGATTCCTGAGGAAATTGTAAATACCAGTAGTTGCGTACTGAATAACCCCATTGAGCTTAGCGGAAGAATTAGTCCCGAGAAGGAGATTTTACTTAGCTGGGACCTACTCCCTCGAAACGAATATCAGGGTGTTGATCTCGAGAAAATGAATCTTGATGGAAATTTTGGTCTGCTTGCACGCCTCTCCCCTAACCGAAATCAATTTCTGGACAGACTTGTCAATCCCGGCGAGAATATCTATCGACTTAAACTGATGCGCCGAGATGGAAGCATTAGCTATAGCAATCCTTTGAGCTTATTATTGGATGACTTCGCTGGAATATCTATCGCATTAAAACCAAATCCCATTGGAATAGGAGAAAATCCCTCCCTTATTTATACCATACCCGAAAGTGGGACTGCTATGGTTAGAATTTTAGATATTCTAGGGAAAGAAATATGGAAGGAAGAATTGTCCCTTAGTGCGGGGAAAGAGGAAGTAGCTCTACACTTACCTACTTTGAGTAGCGGTGTCTATCTTTTGAGTTTCCGCTATCGGGGGGTAGAGAGGACTGAGAAAATGAGAGTCGAATAATAGAAAAACCCGGGCAAGGCCCGGGTCATGCAAGGCATACTTAGTATGCGACAAAAGGTTTCGTCGATTTCTTATGCAGCAGTTGCTGCAATTTCTCTTTTCGATTTAGGGTAGAGATCGCTTTAATTTAGCGGCTGGATTGGCAAGGGCATTCTTCCCTTTCCTTTTAATAAATACCTGTTGTTTATTGTTAAAGGGCTTTGATAGTCGCCTGGATGTGATCCGAAGTCTTTTGTTTTGAGTAGGATTCCTCTTCAATTTGATAGATTGAGATGGAGCAACCTCATAGGATTGCATTTGTTCCACTGGAAGATCAAGGTTCTCAGCGACTTTGCTAATGGGTGCCTTTTCCTTCATAGGCTTTCGGGCACTTTCAGGATTATTTTGAGCAGAGACAAGGACTGGGTTGAGGCTAAAGAAAAAGCAAATTGCAAGTGTGTAAAATACCTGTTTAGTAGTCATGGGGGTCAGGATTTTTCGTTATACGTTGCCTGCGTTGGCTGTATTACGATAAATCCAAGAAAAATGCCACCGAGCCAAAATAGAAATAACAGACTGTATATCAACAACTTATAAAGTTTCCCGTTTTGGCATGGAATCTCAATATGAGAAATTGAAATTCATTTTGAGAAAAAGAAAGCGTTTAAAAACCAAAAATGACAAGAAGAAATTGGATACATTTCAACTTGTCATTCAAATTGTGTTTTCTCAGCGGGCCTTTTTAAATCCCGATCATATGAGTTTAATGGATTTTGCCCCAAACTCTTATGATATTTAAAATTCCATAAATTAAAGCACCCCCCAACTACCTAAAAATCGAAAATTAGGTATTGTCTGAGTCAATCGCTCAGCTTTGCTCATCTACTGTATTTGGGAGGGAGTAAACGGTCATTATAGATAACCATTTTCCAGCAAACTGTTCGCCGCTTCTTTTACATTGGAGAAATTTCGGTGAAAAATCTTATTGGCTTTAGCCAGGATATCCTTATTGTGAGTATAAAGGGTCTTCTTACTTATGGTGAAAGAAGCGGCAATATCATCTGTACTCGTACCAGAAGCATACAATTTAAGCATCTGATATTTTCTTTTGCCAAAGGTTGAGGTTACATATTCACGCACATATTCTTCCATGGTGAAGGCAAAGTCTTTTCTGGGAAGGTTATTTTCTAGTATTTCACCTTTAATCGCCCAATTCTTCCAGGCTTCATAGGCAATACCCACCCGATAGATATTCAGATGGGTCAACAAATTTCGATCGGCATCAAACTGAAGGGGAATGGCTATCTGTGTCAACCAGTAATATTCGCCCGCACGATTCTTAACAGGCAACATGGTTCTATATTCCTGTTTCAAGGGTTGCAACATCTTGCGGTTCTCAGGATCATAGGCGGCGGTATATGCAGCTTCTCCCCAGGTAAGAAACATTTCCTTGTAAGCTTCATTGATTTGGGAGAAAAAATAGGGAAAGCTCAACTCTTTGATCCCAAAAAAGGACTCGGTACCATGACTGAACGTGAAAGCCATCTTTCTCAAATCCATAAGGGCATAAAAAGTATCGGAAGAGAGAGATGCATTCAGAATATTTTCATCCAGGTATTTTTTCGCATCTTTATCATTCAAATCCTGTGCTTCTCCAAAGTTCTCCATCAGTGCACTCATAAAGCTAAAGCCCTGAGCCATACGGTCCATATCCATACAGTATCCTTTTTATTGTGTATCTAATCCAAGTCTTCCTTTAGTCGCTTAAATTTATCTCTTATCCCAGCCCAAATGTATCTCGATAAAAAGCGGATACATTCTTTACCCAAATTTCCGGGCTTCCTAGCTGACAAAAATGTCCCACTCCAGGCATCAGGCTCAAAACAGCATCTTTACAGATATTTTCCTTCAGATAGTGTGCCATTTCTACTCTCGCGACTGCATCCGACTCCCCCCAGCATACATGGACAGGTAATTTTACCTCTTTCAATGCCGGTAACCATCGGGTTTTCTCAAATCTTTTGCGATCATTGAGATATTTTATCATCAGGTGATTTTTCAAATTTCCTTCTTGCTGAATGACATTATCCCAAAGCAACTCAATATCTTTATCCGAAAGCTTATCATTCCCATGAGCACTTTTTACCTGTTGATTAAAGATACGGAAAGTTGAAAGCTTACTCATCAAATGTCCATATCTCCCTAATAATATCTTTTGGGTTACCCTCAATTTCGCCAACTCCAATACCATACTTCCATTGGTAAAGGTGAAAGATTGAAAACCCTTGGAAAACCAGGCAGGTAATAATCCTGCCACATGTCTAGCTACCAATTCTGTAGCCACGCTGTCTCCCATGTCATGCGAAAGTAAATGACCGCCCTCTATTCCAAGTTCCTGCCAAAGTTGCAAAGCGGTATCTGCTTGTTCAATGAGAGAATAGGTATAATGTTCCGTGGGTTTATCACTCAATCCATAACCGGGCATATCAAAGACTACTACTCTTTCAAAAAAGGCGGAAATTCCGGGCAGAATTTTATGGTAAGAATAAGAAGACTCGGGAAAACCGTGTAGAAGCAGAAGGGTCTTCTCAGGACTTGCGCCTTCTTTCGTCAAGTCCCGCACAAATACTTTTATGTTGAAAGGCCCAATTTCAAGATATTTCCCCCCTTTTTTCCATTGTTGTAGTTCTGTAGTCATCATTTTAGCCAGAAAATAGTTGTAGGAATATATCTTTATTTTGGGCAGATTAAAACATAAGTCTAAAAATCTTCCCATATTTAGACTACACACCCCACTTCCTTTAACTGGATCTTTAGCCAAAGCTGCTACCTATGCTCATAAGCAATCATCAACGGCTATTTACCGGCTTGGGAATTTTCCTGTGCTTCTGCCTGGGAAATACATGTCTATTAGGGCAGAACCTCGTCCCAAATCATGATTTTAGTCAATTTGTGAGATGCCCTTCGAATAGAGGACAAATCGAACAGGCCTTCCCCTGGTATTCGCCAAACTTTAAAACCACAGACTTTGCACATACCTGTGCAGGTATGGGATTTGCCGGTATGCCCATTAATCATTGGGGATTCCAGTCCCCTTATATTGGAGAGGGCTATGCAGGAATACGAACCTGGCTCAATGGCGATTCTCACAATCGTATGTATCGGGAATACCTGGCTGTACGATTGATTGATAGTCTTATAGCGGGTAAAATGTATAGAGCTGCTTTTTTTGTAAGCCCCGGGGATAGCTCCAAATTTGTGACTGATGACATAGGGCTCTTCGTTTCTCCTGATACCATCCCAAATCTGGACTTACTTCCCTATACTCCACAGGTAAGAAATCCACAGGACAACTTTTTGCGCAGTATGACTTCCTGGACCAAGATTGAAGGGAACTTTCGCGCAGAAGGGGGAGAACAACACTTGGTCATTGGGAATTTCTGGGACCATGACAATACCAGTGTAGACCGCAGAAATGTGGATGTGGGATTTGAAAGCACCTATCTCTACATCGACAATGTTATTCTTGAGCCCTGTAGTCCGGTACTTCCTGAAGAGCTTATCCTTGCAGAAGACAGTCTGCTTTGCCCCAATGAAAGTCTTGAGTTGAGGGCGCTAACGTTCAAGGGTGCAACCTACAACTGGGGAAATGGAAATACAGATAGCATTTTTTCTGTCTCTCAAACCGGCAACTATATATTGGAAATCAAAGTAGGAGGCTGCGTCTGGAAAGATAGTATCCAAATCAATCCCGCCGATATTCCGGTATTTGATTTGGGGGCTGATACACTCCTTTGCCCACAAGATATTTTGGAAATTGGCCTGGATGGAAGTGTAGATGATTTTCGGTGGAATGATCGGAATCCCGACTTAAAAAGAGATATCGCTGAAGCAGGAACCTATGTATTAGAAATCGTAGATGGAGGCTGTAGCTATAGTGATTCTATCAATATAACCTATGAGGCCCTTTATAAGGGACAAGAAGAATTAGACACCCTTGTGTGTTTCAATTCACCGGTCAACTTTACGGCAAGCTTTGAAGATGGTCAATATCTTTGGTCTGACCTCAGCGACAAGAATAACTTTCAGGCAAAAGAAGCAGGACTCTATTGGGTGGATATAAGTGGAAAATGTTTTCAGGCGCGAGAATATTTCAGGCTAAATACACAAGACTGCGGCTGTGAAAGTTTTATCCCCAATGTTTTTAGTCCAAATGGAGACGGCATCCACGACGAATTTATCCCTCAATTCAAAGAAGGTATCTCAGATCTTAAGGTCGAGATATTTGATAGTTATGGTCGTATGCGATTTAGAAGCAATAATCGGGAAGAGCACTGGGATGGAAAATGGAAGGGGAAAGATCTGCCCGTAGGCGTTTACTATTGGGTATTCAGGTATCGCTGTTTCGGAGGAAATGATTTTCAGGAAGTTGTAAAGAAAGGCTATGTAAGCCTTTTGAAATAATTCAAGAACTGCTTTCTCAAGCCTCATTTTTATTTTCGTAGATGTATTTCTACATTTGTAGAATTATTTTTACATTAATAGAATGAAGTTGCCAGAAAAAGAGGAACAAGTCATGAGTTATCTATGGAAGCTCAAAAAAGCTTTTATGAAGGATTTGATGGAAGCTTATCCGGAGCCTAAGCCTTCTCCCAGTACATTGGCCACCAATCTAAAAAGGCTTCAACAAAAAGAGGCCGTTGATTTCAAAACCTATGGGAGTGTGAGAGAATACTATCCACTCATTTCCCGGGATGAATACTTTTCAGGCAAGATTAAAGGATTTATCAACAAATTCTTTGATGGATCGAAACTGGAATTTGCCTCCTTTTTCACTTCTGAGACGGATTTGAGTGAGGAGGAAATCCTGGAACTAAAAAAAATACTGGATGAAAAGTTAAAATCTCAAAAGTAATGGCTGTTTACCTCTTTAAAACCACCCTACTTAGCTTCCTTTTCTGGGGCTTTTATCAGCTAATCTTACGGCAAGAGAAAATACTGATGTTTAATCGATTTTTCCTTCTCTTTTCAGCAACTGTTTCTTTCATTATACCCTTTTGGATCAGCCAGACTACCTACCTAAGTATTAGCAATTCCCCACTTCCCACCACAGAAACGGAAGGCTGGATGTATATAGCATCCTTACAAGAAGATCCAAAAATTCATATTGAAGACTTACTTTGGGGTATATATGCCATAGGATTTGTCTGCATGTTGGTTCGATTCGGGAAAAAGCTGTATCCCATTGTTAACCTAATTCGAGAAGGAAACCAGACTCCCAAAAAGGGCTACACCCAAGTTTTTCATCCTAAAACACAGGAGGCCTTTAGTTTTCTCCACTTCATTTTCCTTCCTGGCTCAGGGGATATAGCCTTACTCTTAAAGCATGAATTGGCTCATGTAAAACAAAAACATAGCCTCGATATTCTTTGGATAGAATTTCTGCACTGTCTGGCCTGGCTTAATCCTGTAATCATCCTGTTCAAAAGAGCCATGAGACTAAACCATGAATTTCTAGCAGATCAGGCTGTCACCCGAGACTTGCTATCTCCAGAACCTTATGTCCACCTGATCCTGGAAAAGGCATCGATCTTAAAGAATCCCCTACTCGTCAGCCCTATGCATATAGGACAAACCAAAGCACGATTTGAAATGATATTCACCTCTAATAAAAAAGTCATGAATACGCTTAAACAAGTCCTTTCCTTTTTACTGATACTCGCATCCTTCCAATTATTCGGCAAGGAGCAAATCCTTCTCACAGACAAGATCCCTCAGCACAATCTTTCTCCGGAACCAAGCATTTCCTACGTGGAAGAAAGCGAGGAAGTTTTTAAGGATTTGAACATGGAAGATGGAGGAATGATGTTGTATGTGGAAGTAGAGGGTAGAAAAGGACGCTATATACTAGGATGGATCCAGGGAGGAGTCAAAGTAAAGTTTCTAAACAAGGCCGGAAAATGGGTAACAAAAATCTGCAAAGATTTGAGTCAGCAAGAACGGGAACACTTTTGGAATTTGGATGCCTCAAAAGCACAGGCCTTTCGGCCGCTACCTCCAGTCAAAGAACCGACACCAGAGCAACTGAAAGATTTTCAGGATCCGGAGAAATACGGACTTTGGCTCAACGGAAAAAGAACTCCCAATCATGAACTTGCCAACTTTTCTCCAGATAAAATTCATCGTTTCTTTTATAGCGGCCTTGAGAAAAATGCCGCTCACTATGGTCAATATACCTATCACCTTTCGGTAGAAACAAAAGCTTATATTAACCGAAAATATTCTGGGGATAAGGGAGGAAATTGGGAGGACATTTATCTCAAAGAGAAAGAGCATTACAAAAAACTCTTTAAGCAATAATACATTCACTCAGAAATAAACAGCGATCTGGTAGTATTTATCAGATCGCTTTTCTTTTAGACCAGGAGGGAACTAACTTGCCTCTTTAAGCGAAAGAATTGTGCGAGGACCTCAAAGAATTGTAGCCCTAACAGAAGAAACCACCGAATGGCTTTATCTCCTTGAAGAACAAGAGCGGCTAGTAGGAATCAGTGCTTATACGGAAAGACCCGTGCAGGCAAAAAAAGAAAAGCCTATTGTTTCTGCCTATATCGGAGGCAGTGTCAAAAAAATCAAAGCCCTCCATCCCGATCTGGTCATTGGCTTTTCGGATGTACAGGCGGAATTAGCCAGAGAACTAATCACAGAGAATTTGCAAGTTCTGATCACCAATCAACGATCTATTGAGGATATATTTGGCGTCCTGGAAATGCTGGGTAGCATGATTGGAGCGGAGGAAAAATCAAATAGACTCCTTAGAGAATTTCGGGATCATATTGAGCAGGAAGCAAAACAGAGGAAAAAAAGGAGCTATAGGCCCAAAGTATATTTTGAGGAATGGGATGAGCCAACCATCAGTGCGATAGAATGGGTGAGTGAATTGATAGAAATGGCAGGAGGTGATCCCATTTTTGCGGATAGGGCCAAGGGTAAAGCTTCTAAAGAACGATACATTAAGCATAAAGAGGTGATTGATAGACAACCCGATATTTTTATTGGTTGTTGGTGTGGGAAGCCTTTGGATAAAGAAGCTGTTCTGAATCGTAAGGATTATAGAGAAATCCCAGCCATCAAAAAGGGAAACATTTATGAAATGGATCCAGCCATAATTCTTCAGCCCGGTCCCGCTTGTCTTACAGATGGCTTTCGTGAACTTTGCAGGATCATTGATGAGATATATGAGGAAAAAGTAAGAAGCGCCTAATTACTTGGACTTGTTTTCAAGGATAATGAAGGGGATACCTCTATCTATCCATGCTTGTAATTTCTTAGGATTGCCAGGCACCTCAAAGGAAAGAGAGCCAAGTGCAATATCTTCA